>NZ_AP027365.1:2400000-3600000 GCF_030295995.1 Thalassotalea hakodatensis
CAGTAGTGTAGATATTGCCGTTGAAATGATGAAACTTGGCGCAAATGATTTTATCGAAAAGCCATGGAGAAATGCGCAACTAAGCAATAAAATAAAGCAACAAATTGAACGAGTAAACATTGTTCGAAGAAATGAAAAGCTATCGCAAACTAACGCCCTGCTGACCAATAAACAACAAGGTGTTATTGCACACTCTGCTGAGATGCGCCAAGTACTAACACAAATAGAGCGCATAGCAGTCAGCGATATGAATGTATTATTTACCGGCGAAAATGGTACCGGTAAATCTATGCTAGCACATTATTTACACCAACATTCAACGCGAAATAACAACAGCTTTATTGCTGTCAATATGGGAGCGATCACTGAATCTTTATTTGAAAGCGAAATGTTTGGTCACGTAAAAGGTGCATTCACTGACGCAAAGGAAGATCGTATAGGTCGATTTGAACTCGCATCACAAGGCACTTTATTTTTGGATGAAATCGCCAATATTAATCTTAACCAACAAGCAAAATTACTTCACATTTTAGAAGAATGTAAGTTTGAACGTGTTGGTTCTCATATCACTTTAGAGGCTGACGTAAGAGTTATTTCTGCAACCAATGCCAACCTTGAGCAATTAGTTATTGAAAAGCTGTTTAGGCAAGACTTATTGTATCGATTAAACACGGTAGAAATTCGTATCCCGTCACTAAAAGAACGCGTTGATGACATTATTCCTCTCGCAACGTACTTTATAGAACAATTTTGCCAAAAATATCGTATGCCGACAAAAACGTTAAGCACGGAAGCAGCACAGGCGATGATGTATTATCAGTGGCCAGGAAATATACGTGAGTTAAGCCATACCATTGAACGAGCGTTATTTTTGTCGCCTGAACAGGTCATTCAGTTAACCGATTTAAATTTACCTACAAATAAGGCGACCATTAGCCAATCTTTACAAGAGAAAACCCTTGAAGACATAGAAAAGCAAATTATTATTGAACGTTTACAACGCTTTGGGCATGATCCACACAATACTGCAAAATCACTAGGGCTATCTCGAAGTTCTTATTACCGTAGGCTTGAAAAATACCAATTAACTAACGTTCAATGACCCATAAAGCTGCATCAACTTCATTCGAAAATAAACTGACTCAACAAAGTTTATATATTTCTTTAGTACCAACTTTATTGTTACTGATATTACTTTGGCAAACATCATTATCGTTTTATCTAAAAATCATCATCGCTATCTTCACCATAGCGTTTGTTGCGATCGGTAATTTATTAATTTGGCGACGCATTCGAAACCAATTGCGTACCACAACGAACCTTGTAGAAGCATTAATCACCGGTGATACCACCATGCGACCAAGCTCTGCCATTAATAGCGGAGCGCTATCTGAACTTAATTTGGTGATCAACACAGCTGCTATTCAGTTAGCGGAACAACGTTTAGTTTCTAAGGAACACCACATTGCGATGGCAAAGGTATTAGAGCACATTAACGTTGCTGTAATTTGTTTAGATGAACATGCTGTTGTCACGTTACTAAACCCAAAAGCCAAGCAACTGTTTGCGCTGCAAGATGAAATGATAGGCATGCCGGCACGAAGTTTCGGTATTGATAAATCATTATTAGCACAACATGTTCAGCAAGTGGTTACAATAACCACAGATAAAATAGAAAAACGAGTATACCTCCAAACAGATAGCTACCGACTGTATGGTAAAACGTATACCTTACTGTTTCTAAATGATGTACAAAAATTATTGCAAAATGAAGAACGCGTTGCATGGCAACGTTTACTAAGAGTACTCAGTCATGAAATTAATAATTCACTCGCCCCCATCGCTTCAATTGGTGAATCACTAACACAAATGGTTACCACGGCGAAAATGGAAGCTGAATTATCTCATGATCTTAACGATGGTTTACGGATCATGACAGAAAGAGCGTTAACCTTAAACGGCTTTATTAAGCAATATCAATCATTAACGCACCTACCTACGCCTGAAAAAGCCACTTTTTCAATAATGCGCTTTGTTCATGATCATCGTGAATTATTTCCAGAAGCCGCCATTGAAATAAACACAAACAATGATATAGAAGTTTTTGCAGACAAAAGTCAACTATCACAAGTAGTGGTCAATTTATTAACAAACGCAATTCAAGCCTGCGCTTCACATGAACATTGTCATATCGAACTCAGTTGGCAAGTTAACAACGACACTGTACACATAATTATTTGCGATAACGGTGATGGTATAAAAAACCCTGACAATATTTTTGTGCCATTTTACACGACTAAAAAGCATGGTAGCGGTATAGGTTTAGTGTTATGCCGTCAAATTATGTTTAATCACGGTGGTGATTTAACCTTGACGAATAGACAACTGCAAACGGGTGCAGTTGCCACTATTTCATTACCAACGACAGTATGATCATTACTTTAATTGCAATGAATTGGGCAGCATCAACAATTAACGCTAGCGAAAAATTTCTCAACCTCTAAAATAGAGGGATGAAACAAGAATACTCAAGAACTTCACGTAAAACCGCCACAACCAAAAAGCGGCTACCCAATCCACGTTTACGTCAGAGCAAAAAAGTTAGTAAACCACCCCTTGCAGAAAAAGATCGTATAATTGTGCTGTTAAACAAACCGTTTAATGTGCTCAGCCAGTTTAGTGATAATAACGAATTACATCACGAAAGCCGACAATCATTAAAAGCCTTTGTGCCCATTAAAGATGTTTATCCTGCAGGACGTTTAGATCGTGACAGCGAAGGTTTATTACTATTAACCAATGATGGAAAATTACAGCATAAGCTGGCTAACCCAAGACAAAAAACAGAAAAAACCTACTGGGCACAAGTAGAAGGTGCTCCAACAGAGCAAGATATTCAACAATTAAGAGACGGTATTACGCTTAAAGACGGAGATACCTTACCTGCGAAAGTTAGCATTATTAAAGAGCCTACAATTTGGCCAAGAACTCCACCCATACGTGAGCGTGCAAACATTCCAACGACCTGGTTAGAAATAAAAATTACAGAAGGACGTAATCGACAAGTTCGCCGAATGACAGCACATATTGGCTTTCCTACGCTGAGATTGATCAGATACGCCATTGGTAACTACACCATTGAAGGCATTAAAAACGGTGAATATAAGGAAATAAACCCTCATGGATAATACAACACTACTTATGCAACTGGACCACGGTAGCCAACAATTTAAACCTAATACAACGGTTGCAGCAGTCATTTATGCTGAAGATAAATTCTTATTGGTTGAAGAAAAAGAAAAGGGTAAAACCGTTTATAATCAACCTGCTGGACATTTAGAAGCTGATGAAAATTTAATATCAGCTTGCAGCAGAGAATTATATGAAGAAACAGGTTTAGCATTAACCCCTGACTACTGCTCAGGCATTTACTACTTCCATCGACCCGAATTAAACCTGTATTTTTTAAGGTTTTGTTTTGTGAAAACATTAAATAAAATTCAAACATGCACACCACACGACAATGAAATCATTGCTTGTCATTGGTTCACTTACGAACAAATAATTGAAAGAAAGCAACAACTGCGCAGCCCTATGGTACTGCAATGTATCGATGACTTCTTGTCTGAACAAAAAATTCCGTTGTCGTTACTAAGTTCTAACCTTCAATAAAAACATTGCTAAATCAAAAAAATTGTATAAATTAAGAACATATGCTGTTGATTTATAAATCACTTACGTACTTGATAATAAAATGAACAGCGAATAAAAGGAGATGATATGGGATTCAGTCGATTAGTCGCTATTTTTATTATTACTAGCACCTTATTATTGCCTATTAGCCATGCAGCTAAACAACCGATTCAAATCAATATCGCGGCATTCGATAAAAACCATTTATTCAGGGAACAAGGACCTATAAGGCAGTTATTAACTGAACATGTAAAGACCTATTTACCGCAATATCAACTAGCCTATGTTGATACAAGGTTTACCGAATTTTGGCATTCAGTTCAGCATCAAGAATCTATTTGTCACGTATTTGCCAATCCCCATATTAGTGATTTAAACACAATTAAAAGTAAACGCGCAACGCTATTAACACCTATGCCAGCGGTAGTCATGCATAATCGTTCACTGAAAAAACTATCTTCGCAAAACAACGCCTCTGCTGAGGCTATTTTACAGCAAGAGAAGTTTGTTGGTGGTTATAATGCAGGCCGTCGCTACCCTACCTATTTACAACAGTTAATCGATGATAAAATAAGCGATAGAAACTCATCTTTATTTGGCGGGCATTTCACCATACATCAACTGCACCAGCACACAAACGATGGCCAGCTTGATTATTTTATTGGCTTACCACAAATTATGCCGACAATTTCAGGTATCAGTCTAAACGATTTCACTATTATTCCCTTTGAAGTACAAACACCTCAAGCATTGTATTTTGTCTGTAATGATTCCCCTAAACACAAAACGTTTTTACAACATTTTGATCGCACTGCCTTCCATTGGTATCATAATGCGCAATTTCATCAGATTTGGCAGCTTTTATTTCCATTAGACACCGCAAAAGAATTCCCGTTATTAAATCAATTTATTAATCAACAAATGCATGATTAATTCAATATAATGTAATCGTCCATTCATTAAGAAAATTTAATCTCGAAAGTTCGCACCTCGCTAGTGAATTTCTTTAGGATAAATGCTACAATCTCGCGCCATTTTTTAGCAAGTTTGATTAAATTTTCAAAATGACCAATAGCTGTTTAACTGCAAACTCACCCGACACACGCGCACCAAAAGACATTCGCGTAATTGTTGGTATGTCAGGTGGTGTTGATTCTTCCGTTTCTGCGTACTTATTACAAGAACAAGGTTATCAAGTAGAAGGCTTGTTCATGAAAAACTGGGAAGAAGACGACACAGACGAATACTGTGCTGCAACAGAAGACTTAGAAGATGCCCAGAAAGTATGCGAAAAACTAGGCATAAAATTACACACCATCAATTTTGCCACTGAATATTGGGACAATGTGTTTGAATACTTTCTTGCTGAATACAAAGCAGGAAGAACACCAAACCCTGATATTATGTGTAACAAAGAAATCAAATTTAAAGCGTTTCTCGAATTCGCTTGCGAAGATTTAGGTGCAGATTACATTGCAACAGGACACTATGTTCAACGCGAATATCGCGATGGCCAATGGCATATGTTACGTGGCCTTGATCAAAATAAAGATCAAAGTTACTTTTTATATACCTTAGATGAAAAACAGGTGGGGCAAACACTTTTTCCTGTTGGAAATATTGAAAAGCCGCAAGTACGTTCGATTGCTGAACAAGCTGATTTGATCACACATAACAAAAAAGACAGTACGGGTATTTGTTTTATCGGTGAGCGCAAGTTCAAAGATTTTTTACAGCAATATTTACCTGCACAGCCTGGCAAAATAGAATCTGCTGAAGGTGATGTCATTGGTGAGCATGATGGTTTAATGTACCATACGCTTGGCCAAAGAAAAGGTTTACGCATTGGCGGCTTGTCAAATGCTGGTGAAGCTCCGTGGTATGTTGTTGATAAAGATTTAACACGTAACGTCTTAATTGTTGGTCAAGGTCATGATCACCCGCGTTTGTTTTCAACAGGCTTAATTGGTAATCAGTTACATTTGATCAACCGGGAACCACTTACCGATTCTATCTCCTGTACAGTGAAAACGCGCTATCGACAGCAAGATGTGCCGTGTACCTTATCCCCTATTAAACAAGATGATGAATATACCGATGAATATATCGTTACCTTTGAAACACCACAAAGTTCAGTAACACCTGGACAATCAGTGGTTTTTTATCAAGGTGATGTTTGTTTAGGTGGCGGTATTATCAACACCTTAATTCGCCAATAACGTTGACGAACACTATGCAAAATATACAAGAACAAACAATTACTTTAGCCGCAATTTGCCAAATTAGTTACCTCGTGCAAAAGCTTGCACGTCATGGGCAATCTGACAATGAAGCTTTGTCTATCATGCTCAATAGCATCTTGGTAACGTCTCCTAAAAACACGATGGAAGTGTATGGCGGAGAACTACAAAATATTCGTAAAGGGTTATCAACACTGGTAAGCCATTTAGGTAATGGTGAACAGCAAAAAGACCCTGAAGTGACTCGTTATGTAGTCAGCCTATTAAGTTTAGAACGCCGATTAACAAAAAATAATAAACAACTAGCAGCGCTTGGTAATCGAATTGAGCAATGCCAACGTCAATTAGATCATTTCTCTATTGAGAGCGACACGATCATTGCAAGTTTAGCGAGTATTTATAGCGATATAATCAGTCCATTGGGTACGCCTATTCAAGTGGCAGGAAACCCAGAAATTTTAAAAAACACAGCAAACCAGCATAAAATCAGAGCGTTACTCCTAGCAGGAATGCGTTCTGCTGTGTTATGGCGACAGCTTGGCGGTAAACGCCGCAGTATTTTATTTTCACGTGCAAAGATTGTTGCATGTGCTCAACAGTTACTTAAACAAATGTAAATATTATTCAGGAATCTACTATGGAACTTTCAGCATTAAGTGCTATTTCACCCGTTGATGGTCGATACGGCAGTAAAACCAAAGCCTTGCGTCCTATTTTTAGTGAGTTTGGTCTGATTAAATACCGTGTAACGGTAGAAGTGCGCTGGTTACAGAAACTCGCTGCTACGGCTGAAATCTCAGAAGTACCTGCATTTGGTGATACTGAAAACGCCCTACTCGACGCAATTGTTGCTAACTTCAATGAAGAAGATGCACAACGTGTTAAAACCATTGAAGCAACCACAAACCACGACGTTAAAGCAGTTGAATATTTCTTAAAAGAAAAAGTAGCCGCAAATGACGCATTAAATGCCGTATCTGAATTTATTCACTTTGCTTGTACTTCTGAAGATATTAATAACCTGTCACACGGTTTAATGCTAAAAGAATGTCGTGAACAAGTTTTGTTACCTGTTATTGATGAAATATTAGCTGAAATTAAAGCCTTGGCGATTGAATATCAAGCCATTCCTATGATGTGTCGTACACATGGACAGCCGGCTTCTCCAAGCACTATGGGTAAAGAATTTGCTAACGTTTATATTCGTTTAAAGCGTCAGCGTGATCAAATTGCCAACGTTGAATTACTTGGTAAAATTAACGGGGCTGTCGGTAACTACAATGCTCACCTTTCTGCATACCCTGAAGTTAACTGGCACCAATTTTCAGAGCAATTTGTTACCTCATTAGGTTTAAGCTGGAATGCATTCACTACACAAATTGAGCCGCATGACTACATTGCTGAGCTGTTTGATGCTGTTGCACGTTTTAATACCATCTTAATTGATTTTGATCGTGACGTATGGGGATATATTGCTTTAGGTCACTTTAAACAAAAAACTGTTGCGGGTGAAATTGGCTCTTCAACTATGCCGCATAAAGTTAACCCAATTGACTTTGAAAACTCAGAAGGCAACTTAGGCATCGCTAATGCCTTATTTTCACACCTTGCGCAAAAATTACCTATTTCGCGCTGGCAACGTGATTTAACTGATTCAACCGTATTACGTAATTTAGGTGTTGGTTTTGGTAACTCGCTTATTGCCTACGCTGCAACCCTTAAGGGCATGAGCAAACTTCAAGTAAACGAAGAAAGCTTACGCGCTGAACTTGATAAAAACTGGGAAGTACTTGCTGAGCCAGTACAAACAGTTATGCGCCGTTACGGTATTGAAAAACCCTATGAAAAATTAAAAGAACTTACCCGTGGTAAGCGTGTTGATGGCGATGCTATGCGTGTATTTATCGATAACTTAGCGTTACCAGAAGAAGCAAAAGCTAGCTTACGTGAAATGACACCAGCAAGCTATATTGGCCGTGCGGTTTCTTTTATCGCTGAGCTTGACTAAGCTTTATAAAATGTTGAAAAAAGGAACCTCAGGGTTCCTTTTTCTTTGCAGAAATGCCAATAGCTATTTGATCTAGAATGAACCAAGGAACACAGTGATGATGGAAATTTCTTGGGGTGACATAACACCCGAAAAATTTTTACACGAATATTGGCAAAAAAAGCCATTGTTAATCAAACAAGCGGTAGCTAACTTTCAAGGCACTATCGAAGCAGATGAGCTTGCCGGCTTGGCTATGGAACAAGAAATAGAGTCCCGTATTATCAGTCATGATGGTAATAGTCAGTGGCAGGTTAAACATGGCCCCTTTACTGATTTTAATCAGTTTGGTGACAACAACTGGACTTTACTCGTTCAAGCCGTTAATAACTGGTCACGTGAGACTAACCAACTGTTATCTTTAGTTAATTTTATTCCTCGGTGGCGCGTCGATGATGTTATGGTGAGTTTTTCAACGCCTGACGGCGGTGTTGGTGCGCATTTAGACCAATACGATGTATTTATTTTACAAGGTGAAGGACGTCGTCGTTGGCAAGTAGGCGCACCTGATGAAAGCTTAACTACGTTATTACCACACCCTGATTTAAAACAAGTTTCAGCCTTTACGCCTATCATTGATGAAATTACTGAGCCCGGTGATTTATTGTATATTCCACCTAATCATCCGCACAATGGCGTTGCGATTGAAAACTCATTAAATTTCTCAATCGGTTTTCAAGCACCAAGTAGCCAAGATCTTTGGTCTGGTTTTGCCGATATGTTAATTGACAAAAACCTCGGTGAAGCACGTTTTGCTGATCAAGATCGTAACATGTGTAACGATCCTAGTTTACTTGATGAAAATGACATTAATGGTTTACAGCAATTTATGCTTACGCAAGTCAAACAACCAGAAGTATTCAATGAATTTACAGGTAAGTTTTTAACCCAAAGTCATCACGCTCTTGAATTATTAATCCCAATGGAGCCATTTGAACCGTCATATGTTACGGAACTTTTAGATAACGATGACATACATTTAGCGCCTGTTTCTGGCGTTAAAGCATTGATAATTAATACCCCAACACCACAACTTTTTATCAATGGAGAGGTATTTCAATTAAGTGAGGAAACAAAACAACTCGCAATTAAATTAACAAAAAGCGAACCTTTGACTACAAAAGAGCTAAAAAGTTTCACCGTTTGTTTGAAAAACACACAATTGTTAACTAGTGTTTTAAATAAGGGGTATTGGTTCATCGAAGAGTAAGCATGTCATATAGTATTAGTCGAGTTAGGTGGGAGCAAGCTGCTCCCTTATTAAAAGATGTCAGAGAAAAGGTATTTATTTGTGAGTGGCGAATACCTAAACATATCGAGTTTGATCGAAAAGATAGGTTCGCCTTTCATGTGTTAGTGTGCGACGATAAAACACAAGAGCCTATTGCAACAGGTAGAATACTCGCTACAGGCGAAATTTCTCGAATCGCCGTATTACTGCCATATAGAAAAAAACAAGTTGATGGCATTGTAATGCAAGGTCTACTTAGTATCGCTCAAGAGTTACGCTTAGATGAAGTATTCATCTATAGCCCGCTCGATACTGTTGAATATTACCGACGATTTAATTTTAATAGCGCTGGTGCTGTATTTATGGAGGCAGGCATGCCTCGACAGCGACTGGGCTGCCAATTAGACGATATACAACATGCTAACTATTGTTATACCCATTAACACTTACCATTAACAGCCTGCTTTTAATTTCGTTAATTAGCTTGATTGCCAAACGTTATTATCATCAAATAATTGATATAAATCTTCAGCACGAGAAATTAAATGCTCAGCCAGCCTTTTACTTTCTTCTTTTTTATCTTTACGTAAATTTTCAGCTTGTAACTGCCACTTCAACGAAAAATGCCTTACAGCTTCTCGGGCGTCACCAGCAACAGAGACGGGAGAATAATCAGTAGGTAAATCACCTGAAATTGCCCACACAGTGGTGTTATCAGTTAAATTAATTTTCCATACCGACATTAAGGGGATTAAATAGCGACTTTCTTTGTCGGCAACACTTTTAGTGATCAAGCCGCGATCAGCAAGAAATTTAGTTGCGGCTTGATATTGCTCTCTTACCCACTGCTGTTGCTCTTGTTCAGTCATGGTTCGTTGTTCTGTCATGGTATATATTTAATTTTTACTACTAAAGGTAGTTAGACTAGCCAAAGAAAAACGGATGTACAAGCGCATTATTTTTCACGACTAAGATGATGTTCATTTTTGTTAACAATGGTGCAGATTTACCTAGCAAAAACTAATGACAAATCTCACTGGTTCGACTGGATAAAGCCAATAACTAATGGTATTGTGCGCGCCAAGAAATATTACACCCCTGGTTTCATTTTATATTTATTTTCATTGTGAAACCCTTTAATGCACGGAGAAGTAGAAGTGGCTTTTTTCGATTTAGTTGATTTTGATAATCACGAGCAAGTCGTTTTTTGTAGTGATAAAGCAACAGGTTTGAAGGCAATAATCGCTGTTCATAGTACAGCGTTAGGTCCTGCTGCGGGTGGTTGTCGTTTTTGGGATTACGCCAATGATGAACAAGCATTAACTGATGTACTGCGATTATCAAAAGGAATGACCTATAAAAATGCCATGGCAGGCCTTAAACTTGGTGGCGGTAAGGCCGTTATTATTGGCAATCCAAAAGCGCTTAAATCGACAGCATTATTTGAAGCCTTTGGCCGTGCAGTTAATAACGTTGGTGGCCGCTACTATACGGCTGAAGACGTTAATATTACCACAGGCGATATGGCGACCGTAAATCAAGTAACTGACTATGTTGCTGGCCTAGATGGTAAAAGTGGTAACCCTGCACCGTTCACAGCATTAGGTACATTTTTAGGCATTAAAGCCGCTGTTAAATTTAAGCTCGGTAAAGATGACTTGCATGGAATAAAAGTCGCAGTACAGGGTTTAGGTAGTGTTGGTTATGATTTATGTGCCAAGTTACACACTGCAGGCGCGCAATTAATTGTCTCTGACATAAACCATGAAGCATTAGAGAATGCAGCGGCAGAGTTTGGTGCAACTATCGTAGAACTTGATGAAATATACAGCCAAGAGGTTGATGTATTTTCACCTTGTGCATTAGGTGCCTCTATTAATGACGATACCATACCGCAATTAAAAGCTTCTATTATTGCCGGTTGTGCAAATAATCAATTAGCTGCTGAGAAACATGATCAAATCTTAAAAGATAAAGGTATTTTATATACACCAGATTATGTGATTAACGCCGGTGGTATTATTAATGTGTCATTAGAAATCTATCCAGAACCTTATTGTGCAGATGAAGCAACACGATTAGTTGAAAATATCTATAACACTTTAACGACAGTTTTTACGACTGCAGCAGAACAAGATAAACCAACGGGTATTGTTGCAGATCAAATGGCACAAGAAATCATCGCAAAAGCCAATCAGTAAGTTTGATGCGGTGATTAACACCAAGTAAGAGTTGTGTTCTAAAAAAAGAAGGTGGCCAAGGCCACCTTTTTAAATACTTCAATTTGGGATGAAATGTGAGCGCAAGACAACCCTGTCCTGCTAAACAATAGCCTAAGTTAATCACACAAAAATGGCGAGATTAAAAGCTTGTTTTAATGTTGTGAAAAGCTTGTATATCGTTACAACCTTTATTCGCCTAACTGTGCCACTAACACTTCAACCGGATGTTTGGTTTTCTTGTTCGATAAACGTTTTATTTGCGAACGACATGAATAGCCTGTCACAACAAGTTGTTCTGCTCTTGCATTATCAACCTTTTGTTGCCAACTCATCTCGTATAATGTTTTAGAGTTCTCAAAATTAACCGCTTCATGACCGTAAGTACCAGCCATTCCGCAACATCCAACAGATTGCTTTTCTAACGATAAACCAAAGTAATTAAAAATATCTGACCATTGTTTCTCGCTACCTGCTAAAGCCGTTTTTTCAGTGCAATGCGCGAACAACTTAAATGTGGTTGTATTTTTTCTAAACGTAAACGGATTATTTTTTGATTTCAGATGATCGATCACCGTTAACAGCCACTCGTGTGCTAACTGCACATGAAAATTGCCTCGCTCTTCTTTTAATACTTGTTGGTATTCATCACGAAAACACAACACTGTAGACGCATCAGTACCGATCATAGGTATGGCTAATTGCTGTAATTGATTAAGAAAATCTGCTGTATTTTTCGCTGTTTTAGCAAATTTGGTTAAAAACCCTTTGACATGTTGTGGTTTGCCGTTTGGTTTAAACGGTAATAACACTGGACTATAACCAAGTTTTTGTACCAATAACATCAGGTTTTCAACAACTTGAGCATCATAAAAAGAAGTAAATGGATCTTGCACAACAAATACATAGTTTGCCTTTTCTTCACTCGTCATTTGTTGAAACTTAGCTAATTGAAACGATTCAAATTGCAATGTATTAACACGCTCAGATAATGTAGGCACTGATAGCAGTGGTGTATCAATGTAGCCTATAGTTGCTCGACTCGCTTTGTCATACAGCTTAGAACTTAACACACTATTCACGAGTTTCGGTGATTTCGCCATCAACGGTGCCATGTGCTCGACGTTTGCAACAAGATGATCTTTTAGCGGTCTAAAATAACTACTGTGGTAAAGATTTAAAAAGCGTGCTCTAAAATCAGGCACGTCTACTTTTATAGGGCATTGGCTAGCACACGCTTTACAGGCTAAACAACCTGACATTGCTTCCATTACCTCATGGGAAAAATCTTCATCACGTTGTGTGGAAAGCGCATTTTTCACTTTGTCTAACAAACGCTTTACTGACCAGCCATTGATATTTTGTTCTAATTGTAAAATATCAACGCCTTTATTCTGCAATAAACGCAGCCATTCACGCATCAAACCTGCTCTACCCTTGGGTGAATGCCTTCTATCGCGTGTTACTTTGCTCGACGGGCACATTGGGCTGGCTGTATCATAGTTAAAACATAAACCGTTTCCGTTACATTCCATTGCAGATTTAAACGACTCTTTAACGGCAATGGGGATTTGTCGATCGTAAGTTCCACGTTTAACGCCATCCACTGACACTAAAGGTTCCGATGAATCGATTGGCGTACAAATTTTACCAGGATTCATTTTATTATTCGGATCAAACGCTGTTTTTATTTTTCTTAATTCTAAAAATAACGCTTCGCCAAAAAACTCAGGGCCGTATTCGCTTCGATACCCTTTACCATGCTCACCCCACATTAAACCGCCGTATTTTGCAGTTAAGGCAACGACTTTATCTGATATTGATCGCATGGTTTTTTCTTGTTCAGGGTCACACATATCAAGGGCTGGCCGAACATGTAAAACACCCGCATCAACATGGCCAAACATGCCATAATGTAATTGATAACTATCAAGGAGTTCACGAAACTCAGCGATAAAATCAGCCAGTTTTGCAGGAGGTACTGCAGTATCTTCTGCAAAGGCTAATGGTTTTTGCGCTCCTTTCGTGTTTCCAAGCAACCCTACGGCTTTTTTACGCATTGCGTAAATTTTACCAATACTGGCTAAATCAGTCGTAACTTGATAACCAATTACACCCGTTTTATTGGCAATATCGTTATCTAGCTGCTCAGTTAACATGGCTACTTGTTCAGCTAAACCTTCAATTGATTGACCATTATATTCAACGATATTAATACCATCCATGACTTGGCCTTCAACATCAGTGATCAAATCACTCACTGAATGCCAAATAATATCTTGTTTCGCAAGATTCAATACTTTGCTATCGATGGTTTCTACTGATGTTGCTTTAGCTTCAACAAGCGTTGGCGAGTGCCTTAGCGCTGAATCGAAGCTATCATACTTAATGTTAATAAGTGTTTTTGCAGGTGCTATTGGCGTTAAATTTAATTTAGCTTCACATACAAAGGCGAGTGACCCCTCAGAGCCGGTGATCAAACGCGATAAATCTATCTGAGATAAGTCGTCAGATACAGCATGTTCTAAATCATAACCGGTTAGAAAACGGTTTAATCTTGGAAATTTAGATAAGATTTGTTCTCGCTTACCAATGCTGGTTGCAATCACTTGTTTAACAATGTTACCAATGGTGGAATCTTGCTGCGCAAGCTCGTGTGCTTGTTTAATTAGCATTGGTGAAGTCGATAGTAGTTCACCATTTGCTAACACACTTTCTAGTGCTAAAACATGATCAGAGGTTTTTCCATAGATTAACGAGCCTTGGCCAGAGGCATCCGTATTGATCATCCCGCCAACCGTTGCCCGGTTACTCGTAGACAAATCAGGTGAGAAAAAGAAACCATGAGGACGTAAATAATCATTAAGTTGATCTTTTATAACGCCTGCTTCAACACGCACCCAGTTTTCTTCAACATTAATTTCAAGAATACGATTCATATACTTAGATAAATCAACCACAATGCCTGGCGTTAAACTTTGGCCATTAGTACCTGTACCGCCGCCTCGTGCGCTAAATTTTATTTCTGCAAACTGTGATTGATTTGCTAATGTTGTGATTTCTTGTACGTCTTGTTTACTTCT
Source organism: Thalassotalea hakodatensis (assembly GCF_030295995.1). Taxonomy (NCBI): domain Bacteria; kingdom Pseudomonadati; phylum Pseudomonadota; class Gammaproteobacteria; order Alteromonadales; family Colwelliaceae; genus Thalassotalea; species Thalassotalea hakodatensis. The sequence goes on from NZ_AP027365.1 coordinate 2,414,514, forward strand.
CGGATGTAACACCAATTGCGGTAACTGTTGATAAATACTGTTATCAGTAGCTACTGCAAGCCTCGCACCATATTGAGTACTAATATCGCCATTGTAGGCTTGAGATTTAAGTGCTTGTGCGAATTGTTGATAAAGTGGTTCAACAAGTTCCTGAGGATCTAACCGAGGTAACATAAGGCCTAGTATATATTTTTCGAAAGATAATAGGTGGTTAGTATATCACGGTATTTTTTTAAAAAGAAAATACCACGCTATATTGTTTATCACTGATTAAATAGCAATATATTCTAACAATAGTTAAGGTATTATTTATTTTTCACTTTTTCTGCTATCAATTATTTTTTGATAGTAAAGCGGTGGAGTTCTTAAAAAGTAAACAGTCATCGTGTTGAAACATTTCAGTAAGGAAAATTAAATGTTTAAAAATATTATACTAGCGGCCTTACTGCTAAGCAGTATATCTGCTGATGCTCGTAACCAATTAGAAATTATAGACAAAAGTAAATTTACCATTGGTGACCGCATGACATTTAACTCTACAGTGTTAAATGAAAATAGAATACTAAATGTCTACCTGCCAAGTAGTTATAAGGGGTCTCCAGATAAAACATACCCTGTTATTTATCTCTTAGACGGTTCAGCTGAGGAAGACTTTTTACACTTAGCAGGCTTAGTGCAATTTGGTTCATTTTCTTGGATACAACAAATACCAGAAAGTATTGTGGTAGGTATTGAAAACGTCGATAGAAAGCGTGACTTCACCTACCCTACTAATCATCCACAAGATCAAAAAGACTTCCCAACAAGTGGCGGTTCTGCCAAGTTTATTGAATTTATTAGCTCAGAGCTTCAACCAATAATAGAAGAAAACTATCGAACCAATGCCAATAAAACAATTATAGGGCAATCATTGGGCGGTTTACTTGCTACTGAAATATTATTTAAAGCGCCAGAATTATTTGATAATTACATTATCATTAGCCCAAGTTTATGGTGGGATGATGAATCGTTACTAGCGCAACCCCTAAAAACTTCAGCCACTGAAAAATTAATCTATATAGGCGTTGGTAAGGAAGGAGACATTATGGAGCGAACCGCCAAGGAGTTATTTGTCAAAGTTAATAAACAAAAACCTAAGCATTATTCAACATATTTTAAATTCTTTGAACAGTTAAGCCATGGCGATACCTTGCACTTAGCGGTATACAACGCCTTCGATAAACTTTTTAGACAATAAAAAAAGTAAAAAAAGGGGTCAGGTACAATTATCTAAAAATTAATGTACCTGACCCCTTTTATTATTTAGTCGTGTTGTTCAACTAAGTATAACCAAGTAGGTAAAACGGTATCAGGATTAAGCAATACACTATCAATGCCCTGCTCTACTAACCATGCGGCGAAATCTTCGTAATCAGGTGGACCTTGGCCACAAATAATTCGAAAAGAAGTGAACATTCATGGCGTTTGGCGATCAAAACTATCGATAAGCGCATTGCTTAATAACGTTTTTTCTTCTGAAAAGCGATTAGAGTAATGGCTATCATAATCTACGGCATTTAAATTTCTTACTTTCAAATGTCTTTCTAGATTCGTTAACTCAGAACGAAAAGGAGTAATATCACTCTTTTCTTGGATATTTTCATTGCTTTTAAACGCGTTATATTGTGTGTTAAATGTATTATACAGCAGGATTAACACCATATTTTTGTCATTAACTACTGGCCGAAAATATCAATTTCGCTTTGATGAGAATGGCTAAACGGTATAGTGCATTTTCTCGATATACAATGCCATCTTCAACTCTTCATGCTCAATATCATGTTGGTTCAAAAACGTATTTCCGTCGACAGCGGTCATTAGTGCATGTTGATTAAATGCTAAATCTTCTTTAGCATGCTGTTGATCATTTATGCTGTTTCGCGCCCTAATAATCGCGGCTAATTAGCCTAGTGTTCGGCAGCATTTAATATGTCAGTATAACCCCTTATTTTCCACAGAGTAAGGCGAATGCGTTACCCTGTTCTGAGTCAAATAACCTAACCTCCTAACTGTCCTTATGTGCTGATTTGGGTACATAAAGTAACTGCTAAAGTAACGAGTATAGTTTCCATAGCTAATTTACTGACACTTTCTTCAACGCAAAGCTAAACGCTGCACCTTGTCCTATTTCACTAGAGACTGATATTTCGCTGTGCATGAGTTCAAGCAGTTTCTTGGTAATCGCTAATCCTAAGCCAGCATGTTTTTCACCAGCATTGATAGCATTACTAGCGCGATAGCGAGTATCAAAAATATACGACAACTCTGCTTTTTTAATTCCGGTTCCGGTGTCTTTCACCGTCACCTGACATTGATGACTTTTAATCTCATCTACCTGCAAATATATCTGCCCGCCTTGCGGTGTATGTCTTATCGCATTTTCAATTAAATTACTCAGTACGCGCTCTAGTTTAGCTATGTCCGCTAAAATCAGCGTATTTGAATGGCTAGGCTTAATCGACATTTTGATCTCCTTGGCTTGGCATTTTAAGGAGAACTTTGCTAAAACATCATACAAAAGTTCAATAATGTTAAAGCTTTCCAATTGAATAGATACTTGACCTCCCTCTAAATGTGCTAATTCAAAAATTTGATCAATTAATAATTTAAGATCTTGAGCATTTTTCAGCGCTGTTTGTAGATATTTATTTTTTTGCTCAGCCGTTAAACTATCAAGCCCTAGTGCTACCGTTTCAACATACCCCTGCAACGATGCCAATGGTGTACGTAAATCATGAGAAATATCTGCCAATAACTCTCTTCGTTGAAGATCAGCCTGCTTTAGTTGATTTAATTGCTCACTAATTTGTTGCGCCATTTCTTCGAAAACGATGCCCAATTGATGCACTTCATTCGAAGTATTTCTTTTCCAAAGAGCAAGCTTCACCTTGCTTTGATCAAATCCAGCCGCCTTCAGCGTATGAATATCGCCAATTAATTTCCTAAGCGGTTTAGTAAAGTAACGAAACAAGCCTAACATCACAACGAACAAAAATAACATGGCGCCGGCAAATGCCATTAATGATAATTTTGCTTGTTGATTGAATTGAGGATTAGCAAAAGCCGACTCATATTGCTCCCCTGCGACAATAACATATAAATAGCCTTGCAATGCCTCACCATTATAGACAGGTGCAACTGAGAATACTTTTTGCCGTGCTTCATTTTTTGGATCGTCACCATAAATAGGTAAAGCAATGTTACTTTCAATAAGATTTAACAGCGGTGCTAAACTCACTTGATCACGCTTAATCAAGTGCTTATCAATGGAGTGAGTCAATACCTTTCCTGTAGGATCTAACAAATAAAACTCAAAAGCTGGTCCAAGTACCATCAAGGTATGAAATAAATTTTTAAGTGCCTCATAATCATATACGCCCTTTGTTAATATCGGGTTATCGTTGACTAAATTTTCAGCTAAAGATAAATGTAAACCTTGCTGTGCTTCATACCTAACTTGCTTTTCTAATGAATTAGCCCAGCAGTAGAACACGATCAATATGGCGACGAACACTGACAGCAGAGATAATGACAACCGCTGATATAAACTCAACTTCACGCCGCTACCCCTTGTTTAGATAGCTTATAACCGACCCCCCAAACAGTTTGCACAATTTCTGGCTTAGCGGCATTTTGTTCTACTTTAGTACGCAGGCGATTTATATGCGAATTAACAGTGTGTTCATAACCCAAGTGATGATAACCCCAAACAGAGCTTAACAATTGCTCTCTTGAAAACACTTGCTCAGGGTGCGATGCTAAAAAATACAGTAAATCAAACTCTGTTGACGTCAATGGAATGTCTTTTCCTTTAAGGTAAGTTTTATGACTGATAATATCAATTTGAAGTGCTCCTAAGGTGAGTTGCGCTGCCTTTACTTGTTGCTGACACGTTTTTGTTCGCTCTGCAATTACATGTGCTTTGCGTAATTGTGCCCTTATTCTGGCTTGAAGCTCACGAATACTAAATGGCTTGGTCATATAGTCGTCAGCACCTAGCTCTAACCCTAACACCCGGTCAATTTCACTGTCTCGGGAAGTTAACATTAAAATAGACTGCTCAGGATATTTCTCTCTGATTTGGCGACATACGTCTAAACCAGATATACCGGGCAACATCACATCAAGTATCACTAAATCAAAATGACGACTTTCTATTAATGCTAACGCGGCTTCGCCTGATGATTGATGAACAATTTCAAGTGACATGTCTTGTAGGTTTACCTTGATCAGTTCTGCGATATCTAAATCATCTTCAACTAAAAGCACTCTATCCATACTGTTTCCCCAGTGGTTTAATAAAGAGAAACGGATAAAAAGAGAAAGCTCTTGCCTTCCCTTTAACTGCCTGAACTATGCTTATTCCGTTCTAGCAATGGTGATGCTCAATGTTGGATTATCAAACTTATGTCCGGCATCAAGCACAGATGTCGCAAGGCCATCATCACTGCTGACGACACCAGGATGCATAGCAACGTGATCAGCAATGTCATCTCTGGCTTCATTATAACCTTCTCCCTCACCACCAGATGCGGGACCAGGAATAGAAGCTGCAGTTTCAGTGTTAAATTCCGTTCCTGCATCATAAGAACGGGCGGTAAAAGAAATACTTTCGCCGACCATTAAATTTGAGATGTCATAGGCATTAACGCCAGTAAATGCATCATTGGTATTCACCAACATCGTAGCGATAGAAACCATCATTGGCATAGTATCAGTCAAGGTAATATTGATAGACTCTTGCATACCGGGCATGAGCAAACCTTCGCCTGACTGACTGGCAAGAACCATGTCAGCGGTCAATACTTCAGTATTGTCACCCGCTTCTGCTAACAGTTCTAATGCTGCCGCTGCAGGTTCGCCGATTTGCCACAACATGCCCTCATTGTGCAGTATCACAGCAATAGGCGACATAGGCTGTGCATGGGTTAAATTAGTCACGGTAATTTGGTAACTGTAATCAACTGGGGTTGGCGCGGGAGGTTCAACGACCATAGGCGCTTTTGATGAGTTACTGTCTCCACAAGCAGCAAGCAATAACAGCGGCGTAAGCATTAATGCACCTAGTTTTAAAGATGATATATTCATGGCCCCTCCTAGTTTACGGTGACAGTGATACGAACGACAGGGTTTAACCAGCGGTGAACGGTATTATTTAGATCACTATTTCCTCCTGCCACATCATCATCACCCAGGCTACCACGATGAATGTGGATCATCGTATTTGACTCCATGTCTGTCACACCCGAAGCACCCGTTCCGCCATGACCACTAGGGTCAACTGGAATACCCAGCATACCAGGAGCACCGCCGCCATTTACCACCTCATCATTAGCTTCAGTACCTGCATCATAGGCACTTAGGTCGATAGTATAAGTGCCGGGTTCTTCAGGGATCATCCAACTGTTTAAGCCAACAAATCCATCATTAGTTGGTAGTAACATAGACACGATAGATAAATAATTGTTGCCCTCTGTTGTATCTAACATCAAGCTTGTGCTCATTGCGGGTGCAAGCAAACCTTCAGCCGGGTTTTCGTTTATATCTGCACTGATCGCACCAAGATCGGAAGACAAACCAGAAATGTCTCCACCTTCTGCCATCATTTGTAAGTTTGCCGACGCCTCAGCCCCGACAGTAAACAACTTACCATCTGCGTTGTGAGCTGCGACTAAAAAGGGCGTAAAATAAATGCCTTGCGTAAGGTTAGTAATGTTGATGTCTAACTGTTGTGCTTGGGCTTGAATGGATGCTATGGCAATAGCAGCGCCTAAAATCGAGTGTTTTAATTTCATGTTATTTCCTTGTCATTATGGTGAAATGTTCAATTCATCAACAGTATGCAAAGAAAATATCTCGATTTTTTCACGAAATTATCACAAAAGTCTCACAAAAAAATCAAGTTAACGTTAGGAAATTAACAATCAAAAGAAGTGGTCTTAATAGAGTTATATTAGCGTCTGTTACTCTTTCGTGTTTATCTTTCAGCCGTTTATGGGTAGGTAGACAAGGCATTGTGATTAATGTGTGGTTATTCCACTTGAAAAAGCAATAACAAAGTATAAATGACAATAAAAGTTGCCCTTTGGGTTCATCTTAATTTAATTTCGAAAGTTCAATCGCCCCTAAACAACGAAGTTCTATGTTGATCAAACCTTTAATTCAATTGGTATAAAGACCAACGTGACATGAAAACCCTTCGGTAAAATAATATAGTATGTTGCATTATCAGCAATTGGCTTGACCAAAAACGGGTACATCGAAAGAGCGTTGCGTTTGTCTCTATTAAAAGGGTTTCAAGTAAGCACATTAAAGAAGCATACGTCTTGCTTGCATATATGGAGTAACAAGAGCAAGCGTCTTCTTCAATATAGGGAACATTCATGGTGTTTACGATTGGTTATTTTTGTTTTGCGATAAAACTGTTCACCAAATACCATGAATGCTCCCTAAGGATCTAAACTACTTTTTCGAAATATAAGAATTATTCCTGAGGTTTCCTCAGTACATGACCCATTTTATTATAGGTTGCTAATAATTGTACCTGACCCTTTTTATTTAGCCGTGTTGCTCAGCTAAGTATAACCAAGTAGGTAAAACGGTATCAGGATTAAGCGATACACTATCAATACCCTGCTCTACTAGCCATGCAGCGAAATCTTCATGATCAGATGGACCTTGTCCACAGATACCAACGTATTTGCCGCGCGTTTTACACGCTTTAATCGCCATTTCTAACAGCTTTTTGATCGCAGGGTTACGTTCATCAAACAAATGGGCAATTAAGCCTGAATCACGGTCTAAACCAAGGGTCAATTGCGTTAGATCATTTGAACCAATCGAGAACCCATCAAAAATATCTAAAAATTCATCAGCAAGTAATGCATTAGAAGGTAGTTCACACATCATGATCACACGTAATCCGTTTTCGCCGCGCCTTAAACCATTCTCAGCAAGAATATCAATAACCGCTTGGCCTTCTTCTAATGTACGAACAAAGGGGATCATCACTTCAACATTCGTGAAAACCATGTCATTTCTTACCCGTTTAATTGCTTCACACTCCAGTGCAAAACAATCACGGAAATCTTCAGAAATATAACGTGAAGCGCCACGGTAACCAATCATTGGGTTTTCTTCGTCTGGCTCAAATTCTTCACCGCCTACAAGGTTAGCATATTCATTCGATTTAAAATCTGACATGCGTACTATCACTTTTTCTGGCGCATAAGCACAAGCAAGTGTAGAAATACCTTCGGTTAACTTGGCAATGTAAAACTCAACGGGATCACTATACCCTGCCATGTAATCGCCAATTTCTTCTTGTAAATCAGCTGATTGTTGATCAAAATTTAGTAAGGCTTTAGGGTGAACACCAATCATTTTATTAATAATGAACTCAAGTCGCGCTAAACCAATACCTGCATGTGGTAATTTTGCAAACGCAAAGGCGCGATCTGGGTTACCAACATTCATCATTATTTTTAATGGCAGCTCAGGCATTTCATCAACTTGTGATGTGGTGACGGTAAAATCTAATTTACCTTGATAGATAAAACCAGTATCGCCTTCTGCACAAGAAACCGTAACTTCATCCCCAGCATTAATTTTACTGGTTGCATCGCCACAGCCAACAACAGCAGGAATGCCCATTTCACGTGCAATAATGGCAGCATGGCATGTTCTTCCACCACGGTTAGTCACAATAGCGGACGCTTTCTTCATGATGGGTTCCCAATCAGGATCTGTCATATCGGTAACGAGTACATCTCCTGGCTGTATTTTATCCATTTCATCAAGTGATGCTAATACTTTCGCCGCTCCGCTACCTATTTTATGGCCGATTGAACGACCTTCACAAATTATGTTACCTGAACTTTGTAATTGAAATTGCTCCATTACATTTGCTTGTTCACGACTACGTACCGTTTCAGGGCGTGCTTGTACGATATATAATTTGCCGTCTAAACCATCTTTTGCCCACTCAATATCCATCGGACGTTGATAATGCTTCTCAATGATAACTGCTTGTTTTGCCAGCGACTGCACTTCTTCGTCAGTTAATGAAAACTGATTTGATAAACTTTCATCTACATCAACAATTTCAACTTGCTTGCCATGCTCTTGCGTATCGGTGTAAACCATTTTTATTGCTTTGCTACCAATGTTACGGCGTACGACGGCAGGTTTTCCGTTAGTAAGTGTTGGTTTATGCACATAGAATTCATCTGGATTTACAGCACCTTGCACCACCATTTCACCTAATCCGTAGCTAGAGGTAATAAAAACAACATCTTCAAAGCCAGATTCAGTATCAATAGAGAACATAACGCCACTTGAAGAAATATCGCTGCGCACCATACGTTGAATACCAGCGGATAATGCAACGCCACGATGGTCGTATCCTTGATGAACTCGATAAGAAATAGCCCGATCATTAAATAATGATGCAAATACATGTTTTATAGCGATCATTACCGCATCTAAACCGCGGACATTGAGAAAAGTTTCTTGTTGCCCTGCAAAAGACGCATCTGGCATATCTTCAGCGGTAGCAGATGAACGAACAGCAAACGAAGCATCTTGTGAAAATTCTCCGGCAAGTTGTGCATACGCATTTTCGATGTCTTGCTGCATAGCAGGCAAAAACGGTGTGTCGATAATCCACTGTCGAATCGTGCTGCCACATTGTGCTAGCGCATTAACATCACTGACATCTAATGTGTCTAGTAGCTGATAAATTTTATCGTTTAAGCCACTTTGCTCAAGAAACTCATTAAAGGCAAACGCTGTAGTAGCAAACCCTCCTGGCACTTGAACACCAACATTTGCTAAATTTGAAATCATTTCACCAAGTGATGCATTCTTACCGCCAACACGGTCTACATCACCCATCCCTAACTCTTGATACCAAAGAACGTTTTCTTGCACAGCTAATTCTCCACAATGGACAAATAAATTTAAGTATAGTTATATCTAACGTGTTCGTGCATTTTACACATAGCAATTTAATTCTGAAAGCTTTAATGTAACCTTTCAGTGTTAATTTCACCTATATAATAATTATCAGGAATATTCATGAGAACAGCATTTTACATATCAGACGGTACTGCCATTACCTCAGAAGTTTTTGGTCATGCATTATTGTCGTTATTTCCTTTAGAGTTTAATCACGACACCATAGCTTTTGTTGAAACTGAACAACAAGCGCTTGCCGCAAAAGATAAAATTAATCGCGCTGCAAAAATTACCGGTGAAAAGCCTTTAGTCTTTCATACGTTTGTTAATCCAAAAATACGAGAGATTATTGACAGTTGCGATGCCATTATTTACAACTTCCTTGAGCATTTTATTTCTCCAATTGAACAAGAGTTAGGTGTATCAGCAAAGCCTAAAGCACATAGAACACATAGCATTCATGAAAATAGCTATGACAATCGTATTGATGCAGTTAATTATTCTCTTGCGAATGACGATGGTTCAAACATTACCAATTATGAGCAAGCAGACTTAATTTTAGTGGGCGTTTCACGATCGGGTAAAACGCCAACCTCGTTATACTTAGCCCTTCAATATGGGATAAAAACAGCCAACTATCCTTTTATTGACGAAGATATGGACGCATTAAAAATTCCTGACTTTTTAAAACCGCATAAGAAAAAGCTTTTTGGATTAACAATCGACGCACAACGATTAATGGATATTCGTGACGGTAGAATGGCAAACAGCAAATATTCATCAGCAAGACAATGTAGAATGGAAATACGTGCGGTTGAAAACCTTTATAAAAAAGAAAAAATTCCTTTTATCAACACCACCAAACTGTCAGTAGAAGAAATCACCGCAAAAATACTCGCACAAACAGGTTTACAGCGTTATAAATATTAGGATCTGTTGACCTTTTTAGATTGAATTTTGTTCGAGGCGTGAGCAATGCCTCATGGTTATTCCATGTAAATTGCGTTCAACGATGAAAAAATAACGTTTAGTTGAACCCTAAGGGCTGACGAATCCCCAAAAAATGACAGGCACAACATTTTATGATCTTATTAGTTCGCCAAAACAAAAATAAGAGTAAAATGCTATGCCTGAATCCTTACTTTGCCATAACTTCTTTGATAAGTCCTTATCGAATTTCAATCAAGCGAGAATGAAGACACTTAAAGCATGCTCTGAAGCACTTATAGCGTCTGATAGATTAACCTTAACAAGTTTGGGGCGTTACTTAGCTGGACGTGCGAACATTAAGCATAAAATAAAAAGGGTTGATCGTTTTCTTAATAACGAGCATTTGTTTAACCAACAAGTTGAAATATACGCTTCGTTGGCCAAACCAATCATTAGCAACTTGCCTTATTTAGCCATTGCAGTGGACTGGAGTGGTTGTTGTCGTTCAGATTACCACCTGCTTAGAGCGAGTTTACTCGTTGACGGCCGTTCTTTAGTGCTTTACAACATGGTTGTTGAATTAAAAGATTTTGATACGCCAGAAACCAATGCCAGATTTTTAGACAACCTCCTTCAAGTTATTGGTGAACACCGGTCCGTTTATATTTTGTCAGATGGTGGTTTTCTTACTCCTTGGTATACTAAAGTCCGTTCATTAGGATGGCACTTTATTGGCCGTCTCAGAGGCACGATGACATGTAAGTTAGAAGGTAAAAATACTTGGGAAAAACTCCCTGCCTTTCATCAGGGAGCGAGCTGTCAACCAACTCGACTTGGCAAAGCGAGGGTTACTCAACACAGTCCAACAGCATGTGATGCATTTCTCCATTTGTACAAAGGAAAATACAAAGGACGAAAAGGGAATAGCCGTTTTACTAAAGATACTCGCATGTATCGACGGCATGCTCATGAGCCATGGTTACTCGCAACATCAGATAATACACTCACTAGTGATCAAGTAATTAAGTTGTACAGTAAAAGGATGCAAATTGAGCAAAACTTTCGCGATGACAAAAGCCAACAATATGGCTTTTCGTGGCGGTTTAGTAAAACACAAGGCGTAAGGCGAATGAGTGCCTTGTGCTTAATTGCATGTTTAGCCAGTCTATTACTTTGGTTTGTTGGCTTTGAAGCGGAGCAGCGCAATTGGCAAATAATGTTTCAGGCTAATACGATAAAACACCGCAGAGTTCTATCGTTTCTTACATTGGCGAAGCAAGTAATTCGGCATAGACTCCACAAAATTAAAAATCACTATCTACAGAAAAGTCGAGAAAACTTTTTAGCTTATTATCAAATATGTTCAGTTATAGAAAAATGGGGATCCGTCAGCCCTAAGGGCAGCGTTTTTTTGTCATTTATACGTCGTTATTGCTTTTTTATGTGGAATAACCACACATTAATCGCAATGCCTTGTCTAAATACCCATAAACTACTGCAAAAATAAACGCAAAAGGTCAACAGACCCTAATTAATAATAATTTATTCTTTGTTTAATGTTCACAAAGTTGCTGAATTTAGGTATGTTAGCGCGATAATTTAACCAAGTGTATTGCGTTACCCGCAATGCCTTGCATATCTAGGTTTAGTATGACCATCAAAACAGACGAATTTAGAACGACACTGATAGACAGTTTAGTGTCGCCGCAAGAATTAGCAGATCAAATACCTTTGTCTGACAATACCGCTAACTTTATCATTGAAAGTCGCAAGCAAATTGAAGCCATTATTAATGGCGAGGACGATCGGTTACTTATCATCATCGGCCCGTGCTCTATTCATGATACTAAAGCAGCGATTGATTACGCGAAGAAGTTAAAAACATTGCACGATAAATATAAAGATAGTCTTTATATCGTTATGCGCGTGTACTTTGAAAAACCTCGAACCACCGTCGGTTGGAAAGGACTCATTAGTGATCCTGATTTAGATAAATCATTTAAAGTAGCGAAAGGCTTAAATCTTGCGCGCAGCTTATTGATGGAAATTAACGAGCTAGGTTTACCCGCAGGTACTGAATTTTTAGACATGGTAACAGGCCAATACATCTCAGATCTAATCTCTTGGGGTGCTATTGGTGCTAGAACGACTGAAAGCCAAGTACACAGAGAGCTAGCTTCAGCGTTGTCTTGTCCCGTTGGGTTTAAAAATGGTACCGATGGTAATATTCAAATTGCCGTTGATGCGATAAAAGCGTCAAGCGTTCCACATGTGTTGTACTCACCTGATAAAAGTGGCCAAATGTGTATATATCAAACTCATGGTAACCCTTTTGCTCACGTTATTTTACGCGGTGGCAAAACACCAAACTATCATGCAAGTAATGTTAGCGACACATTAGAAAAGTTAACCGCTAATGATATTAATACCGGTATTATGGTTGATTGTAGCCACGGTAATAGTGACAAAGATCATCGAAAACAAATTAATGTTGCACGCTCTATTGCCGATCAAGTTACTAACGGCACCAAAGGAATTTCAGGTGTAATGGTGGAAAGTTTCTTAGCGGAAGGTAAGCAAAAAGTTGTTAGTAACGAATCGTTAGTATACGGACAAAGTATTACCGATGCCTGTGTTGATTTAACCACTAGCGAAGATATGCTCGATATACTTGCCACAGCCGTTAAAAACGCAAGAAGTTAACATGTTGAATTAACTAAGCATTAGGTTGGAATTATTTCCGGCTTAATGCTTAGCGTGTTATAAATACTCTATTCGATAAATTCTCAAATGATTCACGCTATGAAGCACTTCACTTTTTCAATTTTAGTATTAGGATTTTGCTCGTTACTGATCAGTGCATGCACCAACCAGTACGCTGTTAACACCAATCTAGATAAAGAGAATTTTTCTCAATATTTTTCACCTGCTGCGGTTACCATTTATCAAAATGAACAAGAGTTTACAGCGAAATATAAATCACTTGGTGGTGTTGAGGGTGAGTCTTGCCAGCGTAAAGCACACCACGAACTTCCAAATGAAATTGATGCAAGAACGCATGCACGCAGCGCGGCTTATCAACTAGGTGCTAATGCCATAATTTTCTCAGGTTGTACTTTGATAGAAGATAACCAGGCAAATAAACAATGTATTCGCACGCGGGTGTGTTATGGCAGAGCATTTTTTATCGATAAGACGAATAATACAAAGCAATGAGTAGTTTTCAGTTCTCACCTATTGGTTATGTACATTCTCCCTATAAAGAAAAGTTTGCGATACCACGGCAACCAGGTCTAGTTAGCGCAGCACACGGCACTATTGAATTAATTAACGACTTTAACCAGCAAGAGTTTACTCGGGGTTTAGCTGATTTTAGTCATATTTGGGTATTGTTCGTTTTTCATCAAACCGCCAAACAGGGCTGGAAACCCTTAATTCGACCACCGCGCCTTGGTGGAAACAAAAAAATTGGTGTACTCGCTTCTCGATCTACGTTTAGACCAAACCCTATTGGCATGTCAGTCTTATCGTTAGATGATATATCCTTTACTAAACAACAATGTTTGTTGCATGTGTCTGGTCTTGATTTACTAGAAGGTACTCCGGTTTTAGATATTAAACCCTACGTGCCATACTCCGATTCAGTACCCGAAGCTAATGCAAGCTATGCCAATCAAGCCCCCAGTGAACCTATTACCGTCAGTATCACCAAATCCGTCAATGAATTTCTATTGCACGTTAATACACGATACCCACAGTTAACGTCATTGATCACACAAGTACTTGAACAAGATCCTCGGCCTGCCTATAAACAACAGCAGGTTGACGATAAAATTTACGGCATTCGTCTTTATGAATTTAATATAAAGTGGCGACTGATTTCCGCCAGAAATATTGAAGTATTTGACATATGCTATGACAATAAAAACAAATAGCTAACTGGTAAACATGAAAACTCACCCTGCCATTGAATTTATTTTACTCGCTGCTATTTGGGGCGCTTCTTTTTTGTTTATGAAATTAGGCGTGCCTGAATTTGGCCCTATCACCTTTATGGCAATTCGAACGCTAATAGGTGCGCTTGTGCTGTTGTTGGTGTTAATCATAAAACAACAAACGCGTACTTTAGTTCATGCCCCGTGGCAGCTTTTTATCGTTGGGCTCTTTAATACGGCTATTCCTTTTGTATTATTTGGCTGGGCGACACTTAGCTTAACTGCAAGTAACATTTCAGTGCTAAATGCCACGACTCCGCTATTTGGCGCTTTGGTTGCTTACATATGGTTAAAAAATCGCTTAACAAAATTGCAAGTGTTTGGGTTATTACTTGGTTTTGCTGGTGTTTACGTTTTAATGTATCCGCAATTAACAATTGCGCCAGCCGATACCTTATTGCCGACCTTAGCGGTACTATTAGCGGCAGCTTGTTATGGTATTGGCGCAAGTGTTAGCAAACAATATTTAACAAACGTTAAACCTCTGGCCTCTGCTGCAGGAAGTCAAATAGCAGGTAGTTTAATACTTGTACCAATTAGCCTATTTTACTTGCCACAAACGATACCAAGTATCACTGCGATTAATGCTGCATTAGCAATCGGCATTTTATGTACAGGCTTTGCGTATATCCTTTTGTTCCGCTTAATTAGTGACATTGGACCAACTAATGCTATTTCAGTGACTTATTTAATTCCTGTTTTTGGTATTTTCTGGGGAGTGATGATCCTAAATGAAACGATTACTGAATTTACCTTTTATGGCAGTGCATTAATCCTAATCGGTGTGGCCTTTTCGACTGGAGCATTTAAATTGAACGCACTGTTTAACAATAAAAAAAGAGCACTATAATAAAGTGCTCTGTTTCTTGTTATTTTAACGGAAGTACTAGAGCGTGGTTATTTTTGTTTATGAATTACGCCTGATTTCATCACAAAATCAACATCCATTAATTCTTTAATATCTTGTAACGGGTTGCCATGAGTCGCGATAATATCGGCATATTTCCCCACTTCAATCGTACCTAGTTGCTGCGACTTACCAATTAAATCCGCGCTATTAATTGTTGCTGACACAATAATATCTTGAACGTTCATCCCTGTTTCATACATTAATAATGCTTCTTTAGCATTATTGCCGTGCGGTGATACGCCGCTATCTGTACCATAGGCAATTTTAACGCCGGCTTTATGTGCACGCGTAAAGTTTTTAGTCATGTCGCCCCCCACGCGAATAGCTTTAGCGCGGATGGCTTCAGACATAAACGTAGTGTTTTTAGCAAGCTCAACCACCGTATTACCCGCCATTAATGTAGGTACTAGATAAGCGCCCGATTGTTTGAACAGTTTAATGCTGTCTTGATCTGCATAGCTACCATGTTCAATACTGTCAACACCAGCGCGTAGTGCAGCATTAATACCAGCCGCGGCATGTGCATGACTTGCCACTTTTCTTCCTAATGAATGTGCAGTTTCTACCACTTCTTTAAGTTCGTCATCTGCCATTTGCTGTCCAGTACCAGTATTAGTATCTGATAATACACCGCCTGTAGAGGTAATTTTGATCACATCAGCACCGTATTTAATCGCATGTCGTGTTGCCCTGCGACAATCAGTAGCACCGTCACAAATCGTTTCAGGTGTGCGCAATTTTAAAATATCAGGATTCATTCCATCAACATCGCCATGGCCACCGGTAACAGCCACACTGCTACCCGCAGCAACAATGCGTGGCCCTGCAATTAAGCCTTTTGCTATACCATCTCTTAACGCGTAAATTTGTTCAGGCTTACTGCCAAGATCTCGTACTGTCGTAAAGCCAGCTAATAAGGTTTTTTCAGCGAAATGAATGCTTTTCACTAGATAGTCAGCATCCGACGAACGTAGGCTATCGCTATCATTACGTGGCCCAAGTTCTCCCTGTAAGTGAACATGCATATCCATTAATCCGGGTAGTACAAAGCTTTGTCGCAAATCAACCACCTGCGCGTTATCAGGGGTAATAAAACCTTGTTTAACTTCGGAAATTATCCCATTATCAATAACAACTGAATAATTAGCTAACGGGGCTTTACCAGGCGTAGCTAAGAGCTTACCGGCGTGAATAACGGTAGTTTTAGCAACACTATTACCAGAAACGATACTACTGGTAACGATAGCTAAACCTATCAATTTGATGGCGGTTTTCATCCTATGCTTTCCTATTTTTATTGTTTTACTTTACGGTGGATAATGAATATACGACGATTAAAATTCACTGACTACAACCATAGCAAGTTTCACCTATAGTACAAAGCAGTGTTTAAATTCGTGCAAAAAAAAGCCAGCTTCCGCTGGCTTGTTCAATTAGTATCAATGATTAATGTTGGTGACCACCAACGCCATGCGCATGACCATGCGATATTTCATCTTCGGTAGCTTCACGCACATCAATCACTTCTATATCAAAGGTAATGGTTTTACCCGCTAGTGGGTGGTTTACATCAACATCAACCATAAAACGACCAGCTTTAATTACAGTAACTTGACGTGCACCCTGCTCTGTTTCAACAACAGCTTGCATACCTGCACGCCATTTTTTAGCGCCTTGTAAATGTTTTGCCGGTACTCGTTGTACCGCATTTTCATCGCGCTCTCCGTAACCATCAACTGGCGCAACAGTCACTGAAAACTTATCACCTGCTTGTTTACCGGTTAACGCTTTTTCAACGCCTACGATCATGTTTTTATGACCATGAAGATATGCAAGAGGCTCATTACCAATTGAAGATTCAATCTCTTGGCCTTGATCATCTTTTAATGTGTAATGAAACTGTACAACGTTGTTGTCTGAAATATTCATAAATTACCTTACATACGGGATTTTAATGGCGGCGAGTTTATCAGAGTTATAACGCTAACACTACGCCCACAATAAAAGAATCACTACGCTGAGCATGATCAAAAACATGCCTACATATTCTTTGAGACTGATACGTTCCTTAAAAATGCGATAGGTTAATAGTAAGGTAATGAAAAACTCTATTTGTCCCAGCGCTTTCACATAAGCAGCGTTTTGAAAACTAGCAGCAGTAAACCAACCAATTGACCCTAAAACACTGGTAATGCCAACAAATAAGCAAAGTCGCCATTGGCTAAACATCACCAAGATTTGTTGTTTGTTTTGAATAGTGACATACAACAATGAAAGAATGGATTGTACCGTTATCATAAACACTAAGGTCACTGCTGCACTGATCATTAGATCACTGTTTAATGCTAAGCTAGATTCTCTAATGAGCAATGTTGTGATCGCCAGCGCTAGACCAGAAGCCAAACCAAAACCAGCCCCTGGATTTTTAAACACATCATTAAAGGTAAATTGTACTTTTGATACAATCAGCACACCTACTACGCCAATAATTACCGACAACCAACCAAGCACACTTAACGTTGCAGAAAACAATAATACTCCTAAAATAGCCACCTGAATCGCTTCGGTTTTCGCTAAACTGGTAGCTACAGCAAAATTGCGGTAATTGAATGCAGCAACTAAGCAGGCTGTACCAATTATTTGCATGACGCTAGCGATAAGCGCATATACAAGGAAAGTATCATTCAAACTTGGGATTGTTTGCTCGCGAATATCAAGAAGCACAAACAAATAAAGATAAGCAAAAGGCAACGCATACACATACCTTACACTCGTTGTTGCCATAGCATTAAGATGCTGACCAAGTTGCTTTTGCCCAGCAGTACGCACGGCCTGCATAAAAGCAGCCAGCAAGGTAAAATAAATCCAAATTTCCACAGTGGTTAGTTGCACACTTTAATTTACAGTTGTCTTATTTTACCACATGTTACTACTGTTATTCAGTGAAATTAACGGTAAATGCGCTTATTAATAAAGACTTATCATCACGGAACAATACGAAAAATAGGCGATAATTCACTGTAACCTAAGCCTGATTTTTTATGCACTTTAACCTGAACATCAACCCGTTCTTTTAACGCATCAACATGACTAATAATACCAATCATTTTACCGCTTGCATTAAGACTATCTAACGCATCTAATGCTATTTCCAGAGTTTCATTATCTAAAGTACCAAAACCTTCATCAAGAAATAGCGAGTCTATTTGTGTTTTAGCACTAGCAAGATCAGAAAGTGCTAGCGCCAGTGCTAAACTGACTAAAAATGACTCTCCGCCTGATAACGTTTTGGTATCACGCACAGTATCAGCTTGCCATGTATCAACCACGGATAAGGCAAGTTTTTCTTCGTTGTTACATTGTAGTTGATAACGACCGTGCAGCTTTTCTAATCTATGGTTCGCCAAATACACTAAATGGCTTAGCGTCAAACCTTGAGCAAAACGCCTAAATTTGTCACCATTTGCTGAGCCAATTAAGCCATTTAAATGTGATAAATCATCAAAGTGCTGTTGCAACGTTTCAATATGCTCAAGTAGGGTTGATTGTTTCTCACGTTGTTTATTATCTTGTAATAGTGTGGCTTGAAGTTGCCCTAAATTAAGTTGCAATTGCTTTAATGACAACTCAATTTCAGCCAGCTTTTCTTCGCATTGTGACCTATTTTCTGCAGAAACTTCTTGTTGTCTTAATTGCTCGATCTCTGGTAACAACGTAGCATTTCGCTTTTTAACCTCATTTTGCAAATGTTCCGCTTGTTGCTGCTGTTGTTCTATGTTTTTTGCAATAACAGTAATTGCTTTTTTTTGTTCGCTATCCATCAACGCTTGTTCAAATGCTTGCTGATCAGAAAATTGACTTTGCGCTAAAGCATGTTGCCAAGCGGCATTAGCTTGTTCTGCTTTTTTACTTTGCTGATGATGTTGTTCATTCAAGTTTTCAATGATCGCTTGGGTATTAGTGAACAAAGCTTGTGCGGTGTTTAATTCATCTTGTTTTAATTTCAACGTATTATCAGCATCGTTTTTTTGACGGTTCAATTGCGCACGAATTTCTTCAATGGTTTGTTCACCCACTAGTTCAACCCGGTGTTTTTGCAAAGTGGTTACTTCATTAGTCACACTATTTAGCTGTTGTTGATGTTTATCATATGCTTGCGAAATTGTGGTGATTTGTTGATTTAACTGTTCTATTTTGTAGTTAAGGTCAAGCAGCGATTTTTCTAGTGATTCTAATGAACTCTTATCTCGTCGCCAGTTATCCAATAATGCCGATTTTTCAACTAGCCAATGTTTAAATTGCTCAAATAAGACATCATTTTCATCCTCTGATAAAAAGGGTAATGTTTCATCCCCTGTTAATGTCTTAATTTCTGTAATTAATTGCTGAGCATTTCTGTGCTGTTGCTGTTCAAGATCTTGTAATTGCTTCGAAAGTTTTTGTAATGATTGTTGTTGGCTTACAAGTTGGTTACTGATTATCGCTTGTTGACTGATTTTTTGATCTAATTGCTTTTGTTCATTTTGTGTTACTTGTTGTAACTGTTCTTTTTCTTGGCTAAGTACAGATAACTTATTCAATGCATCCTGCAAGGTATTAATTGAACTATTATTATCGGCAATTAATTGATTGAGGTTAGCAATGCGTTGATTATTATTTCCTGATAACATCTGTTCAGATAAACCCTGTGCTTTATCTGATAATTGATTTGAGCTGTTTATGAGTTGCTGTTGTAATTGCTGCTGTTGATTATTAAGGGTTTCTATCGCACTTGCCAGACGGTCAAAGTCTGAATTAATGCTTTTTCCTTGCTTTTCAATTTGCTGTAGCTCATTCGTCAGCGCAGCTAAGCGTTGTTGATGTTCATCTGGCTGAACATGCTTATACTCGTCAATTAACGGGTGTTCGGTTGCTCCACATAACGGGCAAGCTTGATGTGGTGATAAATTTTCTCGATGATGGCTCAACGACATAATTGCCTGTTGTTGGTTTACAATCAGTTCTACGTCTTTTACTTGTTGTTTGACCTGTTTAAAGCGTGTCCTACATTCTAAAAGTGCCTGTTCCGTCGTTTGACTTTGCGAGGTTTTTTCAGATATTTGCTGATTTATATCACTTAATTGTTGTTCAATAGTGGTGATATTTGTCGTGATATTGACACAGTCATTGAGTTGCTGCCCATACTGTTGCTGTGCTGAAAGCTGCTGATGTAATTCACTTTCCGATTGACATTCAAACGCCGTTAAAAGCTCTTGATGACGCTCTAAAATTTCTTGTAATTGATTTTGCTGCTGCTTAAAAGGTGTTTGCGCAGATTCAATATCAGCTAGTAAGGCTTTTTCTTGGCTAATCGTTGATTGATGTTGTTGTTCATCTTGAAGGTACTGTTGTTTCAGTTGTGAATAGTGTTGCACTTGTTGCGTCAGTGATTGTTCTTGATGATGCCACAGCGGCAATTTATCGCTTAAAGCTTCTGCATAAGTTAGCTTGCGCAAACTTTGTTGAGTATCATTAACCTGAGTTTGCTGTTGTTGTTGCTGTTGCGTTAACTTTAGCAACTGCTGTTGAGCACTGTCATGCTCTGTTGCGGCTTGCAATACCGTTTGCTCTAGCGTTTTTTGTTGGTCTGTTAATAAGGCTATTTGGCTATCAAGTGGTATCACCTTAGCGTTTAATAATGTTTCCTTCTCTGTAATGACTTGTAGCTCGGCATCATGCAACTTTTTCTGTTTCTCTAATGTTTGTTGATGAGTATTAACAACTTGTCGGGTTTCTAATACGTTTTTGTTTCTTTGCTCAATCGTCTTTGTTAATTCAGTTATTTGAGCTTGGTGATGGCTAAATTGCCCAAAAACGGTTCGAAGTTGCTCTGCTGGCTCAGCAAGGGTTAATTGCGTTAATTGCTGTGCATTTTTCTGTGCTAATTCAGAGGCAGATTTTTCTAACTCAGCGGCCTTTAGTTCTTGTTGTGCTAACTCATGTTGCTGTCTAAGTTTATCGGCTAATTGCGTCCAACGTTGTTTTTCAGCAATAAGCGTTTGTTCATCTGTTGCTAGCGTTTTTTTCTCTTGTTCATACGCTTTTTTAGCGTCGTCATCAAGTAACTCTAATTGGTCTAACTGGCTTTTCGATAACGTTAACTGTTCTTTCGCATCGCGAAAGTTCTCATAAACCTGTTGAGAAATAACACTATAAATTTCAGTACCTGTAAGTTGTTCTAATAACTCAGCGCGGTCTCTGTCACTCGCGTTTAAAAAAGCAGCAAATTGCCCTTGTGATAGCATCATCGATTTTGTAAATCGGGAAAAATTCAACCCAGTTATCAACTCAACCTGTTGCTTTACTTCAGAAATTTTATTAGCAATGATAGTACCGTCTTGCTGAGCAAGTTCAGTGACCTGTTTTTGTAATTTGCCATCAAGCTGATTTTTTGCACGTCGTTGACTCCAAAAAGCACGATACCCTTTATTGTTTACCTCAAACTCTACTTCAGCCATACAGTTTGCTGTGTGACGTGTCATCAGTTGATTTTGGCTTTCTGAAATCGCGATTCGTGGTGTTTGATGATAAAGCGCTAAACAAATCGCGTCTAATATCGTTGTTTTACCTGCCCCTGTATCACCTGTTATCGCAAATAACGCGCTTTCATCAAACGGTGCTTGAGTAAAATCGATAAACCATTGGCCCTTAAGCGAGTTAATATTTTCAAAGCGTAGCGACAATATTCTCATGATGTCACCTCAGATTGTTCACTTTCATCTGTGCTTTGCTGTTCACATTGCTCAACAGCTTGGTTAAATAAAGTGGTTAATCGTTGTTTTAAATCGTCTTCATTTGACCAATCTTCGAGCGCTAAACGTGCTTGAAACACATCATCAACCTTCAACTCTTCTAGGGTTACGTTGTCTTGTTGTGAAATGTTGAAGCGGGACTTTTTCGTTTTTCGTACCAGTAATATATCTACAGGGTAATCAGCAAGTAACTCTTGAACTCTAGCGGTTAAATCTAATAAATAATCTCCTTGGCTAAGCTCTATATCAAGCCAAAGTTTTTCGTCACCTTCTAGTGATAATTGCGCTAATGTATCAGCTACCTTGTTTTCTAATTGCTCTAAAGATGTTTTTATCGTTGCCATTGCTTGAAAAGTAGGTATTTCAACAGGTTTACATTCAGACATTTTGCCTTGTTCAAAACTAACTACATTGACATTTTTCGGCTGAGCTGTTTCGTCGAAACTTAAAGGTATCGGTGATCCACAATAGCGAATATGGGGTTGTTTACCGATAATCTGCGGTCGATGTATATGACCAAGCGCTAGATAATCTACAGTAGGAAATTCGCTAGCAGGAAAGGCGTCTAATGAACCAATATAAATATCCCGAACTGAGTCACTACAGCTTGCCCCGACAGTGGTTAAATGGCCTGTAGCAATAACTGCAGTATTTGGTGGTACTGTTGCTCTCGCTTCATTCACTAATTGCTGATAATGCTGAGCAATTGCATATTGCAACTGCTGCTGTTTTTCTTTGGCCGTTTGGCCTGCTGTACTGGTTAATACATCACGAGGACGAATAAAAGGAACTGCACAAACAACAGCTTGCTCTTGTTGAGCATTTTCTAAATAAATCAGCTGTTCAGGTGCCTGTGTTATCTCTTGTGCCTTAACCACAACATGGCAATTTAACGTATTCAACAAACTCGATGATTCATTTAGCATCGCGACTGAATCATGGTTTCCTGCCAAAATGACTGCTGCGCAATTACGTTTATGTAAAGCGACAATAAACTTAAAATATAACTCTCGAGCATAACTTGGCGGCGTACCCGTATCAAAAATATCGCCCGCAACAATGACTGCATCTATTTGCTCTTTTTCTACTTGAGCTAACAACCAATCAATAAACTGTTGATGTTCCCTAGCTCTACTTTTTCCGTAAAAATGTTGGCCTAAGTGCCAATCAGAAGTATGTAATATCCGAAATGCCATGTTAGAAAATAAGTGATTATTATAATGCGTAAAATTCTATCGTAGATCGCAAGCAATAAGAATCATATTTGCAAAATCTCTTAAAGCTAGCCATATTAACAATGGTTAGATTGTTGTGGTACGAACAACACAAAACTATCATAAATTTAAGGAAGCATTATGGACAATCAAATTGTATGGGTAGATGTTCCAGTGATCGATCTAGATCGCGCTATTTCATTTTACTCTACCGTGTTAGCTGCCGAAGTGAAAAAAGAAGTATTTGAAAATTTTCGTTTTGGTTTATTACCTCACAGTCACACCAGTGTTTCTGGGTGCCTGATTGAGTCACCTGCTGAGCATATAGCCCCTTTTGGACCTTTGCTTTATTTTAATGTTGAAGGCCGATTAGATGATGCAGTTTCACAGGCAAAAACGTTCGATGTTGAAATCATTGAAGAAAAATTTCAAATGGGTGAGCATGGTATCAGAGCTGTAATTAGAGATACAGAGGGCAATCGTATTGCTTTACATAGCACCGTTAGTTAAGTATATAAGGCGAAACAATGACTCCGGCAGTAAAATTGCTCGATAAAGCAAAAATTAACTACCAATTACACAATTATGAGCACGACGCTTCAGCACAAAATTACGGACTTGAAGCATCAGAAAAGCTCGGTATAGACAGCAACAAAGTGTTTAAAACCTTAGTGACTGAAATAGATAATACTCAACTTGTGGTAGCAATTATACCTGTATCAAAAAAACTGAGTTTAAAAGCCATAGCAAAAGCCATCGGCGGTAAAAAAGCGATAATGGCAGATCCTGCCAAAGTACAAGCATCAACAGGCTACATACTCGGTGGTGTCAGCCCTTTCGGCCAAAAAAAACGATTAAAAACAGTCATTGATAACAGCGCAAAGAGATTTGATACGATATATGTCAGTGGTGGGAAACGCGGGCTAGAAATTGAAACGTGTACAGCAACGTTTGAACAAATACTCGCCGCTAAATTTGATGATATAGCGGCGTAGTCGCATTATTTGACGTGGTTAGATGTTTGCAACGGCGTGTTAATGCCGATTCACGGTACTGTACCCCTACAACTAAATTAAGCTTACTAGAGCGTGTTGATCTTTCATGTTTACTTTTGCCGCAATTTGTTTGGTATTTATACAAGGCAACACTTGCGCTGTGTAGTTATTCTACTCCAGTCAAGCGTTAACACAGTAGAAATGCCAAACAGATACAGCCCAAAGGGTTCAACTAAACAGCAAAGATCAACACGCTCTAGCTATTATTTTACGCTTTATCAAAAAATGAAGTCGTTGTTCAGCATTATCAAGAGTCAAAGCAAGCCGTTAAAAAGTTCCATTTCTTTCATGGCTTATCATGAATCATTGATAACAACTACAAATAATACATGACAATATTTATTCCGAGATAAAACCCACCAATTAAATTTATTATTTTGTCGCTAGTTAATAATGACTTTTCATCGTTGAATCTAATTGACGCTTTATAATTACCAAGCAAATAAAACAATACGGAAAGAATCATAACAAATGGCAACAAAATAGCGTAAAAGGGTGCAATATATTTGAATATGGGAAACTCAAATCCCCCTAAAAGTGTTGCTCCTTGAAAACACGGCAACATAAAGACACCGAACATTTTCAATTTGTAATGTATATCTTCCATGTTTTATCTCTATCGACAAACTACCATAAATTAAATATTGTTGAGATTTGCTCTGGCTCTTTTATATAGATAAACGATACTTCATTCGCTTCTCTCAAATAAATCCCGTTTCATTCGTGCACATTAGTTATTATGCCCTCGTACAGTTTAACATTGCTTTACTTGCATTTTGTAGGCCGAAATATTCACATCGAAAACCTTGCCAAGCGGCATTAACATCGCTTGTAATCCGAAGATAACTGGTTCATTTATTGAGCATTCAAGCGTAGTTTTAACAATCATTTCTGTCTTAGGCATAACAGGCGACTCATCTTTGTGATAAAAAAATATGTCTTCATCGTGCACATTTCTACCGGTTTGAATAACGCCTTCTTTAAGTAATTTCTGGTTTAACTCTGAGAGTTGGCTATTCAATTGGTCAGCTGAATTTTTGGTCATTTGACTGTGAAGGTGAATTGAAACGACTTTATAGTTTTCAACACTAACTTTTAACGTTGTCTTGGCTTTTTTATTAGAAGAAGAACGACATATCCAAAAACTCGCACCTAAATATTCTTTAGTACTGCAATTAAAGCTCCCTTTTACCAGCGCTTCTAGTTCCTCAACAGAAGAATTAAGTGTCAGCCCACTTATCTCAAAAGACTCGATATTATCTCTTATAAAAATATCCGATGCGAAGGTTTGCATTGAAATACAGGTTAAAGTGGTAAATAGTGCACGATATATATATTTAAGGTGTTTTTTCAACATGGCTTCGTTTCTCCAAAGTGGTTAACAATAAAACACTATCAAATGCCTCACTCAAAGGCAGGTATTAGCTTACAAAAATGCAAAACGAACTGACACCGAAGAAGTTATTAATAATTCCTCTTCTGTTATGGCTCGTTAGCTGTACTATGCTTGGCAATCAACTATTTTTCTTATTTCTACTTGTTTACCGCTGCTATCTGTTTCAACAGATTTAATACGATACCTATTGATAATTACTTTCTTGCCAGATTCATTTACACCATTAAATTTAATGCAATAATCTGATGTTTCTTTATCGAGTTGAGCAAACAGAGGTGTAACTTGAGTAGAGCAACCTGTTAACGTGATTGTTATTAAGAGACCTAGCTTGTGGATAATACTTAATTTCATTACATGTCCTTGTACTGCTAACGCCACGTTTAGTGACACAAAATAGCTAGCTAAAATTTTCAGTGAAGCGAACACAGCTAGCTATTTTATGTTCGATTACTCTAACACCCTGTTATCTACGACTACCCTCTGAAACTATGACAGGTAAATCCATACAGCCGTAATCCACACCAAACTGACTCAACACACAAGTTAATTGGCCTCTATGATGAGTTTGATGATTAAATAAATGTTGAGTTACGTCTGCAACTGATTTAGATATCAAGTCACCTTCTGTCGTAGAGTAAGTAATGAATTTATCACAATCCTCTTCTGTTAAATTAACGCAATAGGTATTGATTAACTCATCGACTTGCTGCCTTAAAGGCGCAAGTTCAGTTAATTGATTGTGATAAATATCTTGCGGAAATTTCGGTGATGGGAATTTATCAAAGTCTTTAAATGTTAACTGCCCTATTTCATTTGACGCTATGCGCCCTAATAAAATTAGATCCCCGAAAAGAATATGATTCCAATAACTTATAATATTAGGGAAGAAAGAATTGGTTTCGCGCTCAAGAGTATCAACGGGTAAAGCCAAACAAAGATCCATTAATTGCTTATTCATTCGCTCATTATAAAGCGACATCATCCTGAAAGTATTTGACAAACTCAATTGAAACTCCTGATACCAACTTAATTAAACATTTGGTCACTTAACGAGAGTTAAAAGAGTTAGAGCCAAGGCATTGATTACAAAGAATGGTCGCTCAAGAGAACGTGCTCCTGTGTTCTCTAATAAGCTAATCCGTGCAGCATCCTTGTTAATAACATCAATAACACAGCCTATAAGCCTTTTAAACTCGCCCTTGGGAATTCATTAGCACTTTAATAACGCAATGTCGTTCCCTCAATTTCATAATAACTTAAATAACCGATTAATCAATAAGATGCAACACGCTTTGATGAAAGCGAGAATTATTCTCTATTTCTTGTAGAAACCGAAACAATGCGTTGCCTGTGTAGAAATCAACAACCATTGTGAACAAAGAAGACCGTGATAATTCGCATATAAGGCTAAAACAATTCACTCTAAGCAAGCGCTAGCATTTTATTTTGTGTTCATGCTACGCTCAAGTAGATAATTGACGATGAGAACCGCTATGAATTATATGCAAATTACCGCACCAGCCAAAAAGTCTATTGCCCTAGTTGCACACGATAATATGAAACCTGAATTGATCCTATGGTGTAATAAGTATAAAGCTAAACTTGCTGAACACACTTTATACGCTACCGGCACCACAGGCTTACATATTGAAAAACAAACGGCATTGCCAATACAAAGGCTGATCAGCGGTCCATTAGGCGGCGATCAGCAAATTGGCGCGTTAATTACAGAACAGAAAATCGATATTATGATTTTTTTCTGGGACCCACTAGAGGCACAGCCTCATGATCCAGATGTTAAAGCGCTACTTCGTTTGGCTGCTGTATGGAATATCCCCGTAGCTTGTAACCGTTCTACCGCTGACTTTCTCATTGAGTCATCGCTATTTGATCACGCTTATGACAAGTCTATTCCTGATTACGAAAAATATATTGCATCAAGAAGTTAATTCCTCGCATCAACTAAATAGTTACGTTGATGAAGCTGAAAAATTTGACAAAGTTGATTTTCACTTCTAGAAATAATGCCAAGTGCCGAATTGGTTGGCACTTATTTGGACTTAACATTACCATCAAGGATATGATGATGAAAATCAAAACACTCGTAATACTGACGGCATTATTGTCGTTCAACACCATTGCTGACGATATTGTTAGCAAAGAGCCTACATCAACAAACCAAGCTATCGAGACTAAAGTCGCCTTAAATAATGCTGATGTGCAGCAACTATCAACATTAAAAGGTATAGGTACAAAAAAAGCGCAAGCGATTATTTTATATCGTGAACAAATTGGTCAATTCTCATCTATAGATGATTTGCTCAATGTGAAAGGCATTGGTAAAAAAATATTGGTTGATAACCAAGCATACCTAACACTTTAATCATGACGGTTTAGGTATTCAAAGCAAGTAGTCATGCTACAGCCATTGTTCGATGATTACTTGCTTTATTTAACCAAACAGTATGCCTTACTGCCACTTCATTGTTATACTACGACTTTTTAGTCTACCTGTGATTACATGACTCATTTACCGCTTGAACAATTTAAACATGCTTGGATTTTTCGTCATCAAAGCATGCCACTTTCAGCAGAGCAACTCGCTCAAATAAAGCCGATGTCAGAAGAAAGGTCAGCAACACTTTGGGATACTTTTATCAGTAAAAATGCTGTTCACCCTGAACTTTTCACTAAGCATGATTGGCCAACGCAAGAAAAACATTTAACACAACATATACCGTGGGAGTCTCGTTGGGAAAGTGATAACCCAAGCTTGCCAGATGAACTATTGCTACATATAAACTGGGAAGAAAATACCACGGTCTATTACTGTTTACATCGTCAATGTATCTTGGAAACTACTTGGGGATTGTTTAAACAGTGCTGGAAAAATTTTTTATTCTTAGATGATGGCAGCTTGCTGATCGGGAAAAAACGTCAACAAGCTGTACAGTTTAATTCTAATGGTACATGTCGCTATGGCGATAAGCCCAAAAACTAAGCCGTTTTAGCATCAGACTCTTGTACTTCATCACCTGACAATAATACCGCAAGCCACTTTCCTTCTTTAGTACTTTCAAGGGCAATTTTGATGATCATCGTTAATGGTACCGACAATAACATGCCAACGGTACCCAATAACCAGCCCCAAAATATTAAAGAAAGAAATACCACTAGCGTAGACAAACCTACGCCTCTTCCTAAATAACGCGGCTCAACGATATTTCCCATCACCGTATTAATCAGCAAATAGCCTAAACCAATGAAACCAGCGTACGCAGGGCCTAATTGTAACACGGCTAATGACATGGTAGGTACAGCAGCAATGATAGAGCCAATATTAGGAATATAGTTAAGTAAAAACGCTAACACTCCCCAAAGCACAGGGAAATCTAAACCAAACGTCCAAAGCATCAGTGAAACACATACGCCTGTAGCGAGACTCACTAAGGTTTTAATGGCTAAATAATCATTAACGGAAGTTAAAAATTTACCAATTTGCTTTAAACGCATTTGCGGATCATCAAGGGCTACGTGCAGTTTATGTGGCATTGATGGCGCTTCAAATAACATAAAAACGACGGTGATAATGATCAAAAATAAATTTGCCATCACATTACCTAAACCGCTGAGCATATCAGCTGCAAGGCTCATAGCAGCTGAAGGATCAACATGCTCCATGACTAATTCTTTCGACAGAATGACGTTAAATTGCGCGATGTATTCTACTACCCATACCAGCTGCTCATTAAGTTGCTCTCGATATGTAGGCATCTCTTCAGAAAGTTGGGATAGTGAATTCCCCACTAGTCCAGCTAACGATAAAACAATACTAACGAAGATTATTACAACCAAAAGCACCGCTAGCGGTTTGGGTATTTTGTAACGCTCCATTCGACAGACCAATGGATTACAAATAATGGCGATAAAGGTCGATAATAAAAACGGCACTAAAATAACAGAAGCAGACTTCAAACCTGCTAACACAACAAATAAAGCCGCGGTAATTAATAAGCCCTTTAGCACGCCAGAGGTTGGTTGAGATATTCCCATAGTCACTTTTTCTTATACTTTTGTGTTTGCAATATAACTGATTAAGGTGAAAAAGTATCGCTAATGAATTAAAAAAAGCGATACTTTTTATAGCATTAAAGCAGAGCTACATTGTTCGTCTGATCAACGTAACACTGGTAAGATTTAGCAGTCGCCAACAACTTAACATGCCAATAGTACCAACAAAAGCAGCACCAGATAAAATACCCACCAGCCAATAGCTAAAGTGGAACGTGGGTGTCATCTCAAAAGTTTGTGTTTGTAAAATAAACACACCGATCTCCATACCGACACTTGCCATGAAACCAGCAATAGCACCCAACGCAACAAATTCAAATAAGATACTATTACGCAATAATGAACCTTTTGCACCTAAGGTTCTTAATATGGCTAATTCACGCTCTCGCTCTTCCATACTTGCTTGCACTTGTGCAACCAGTACCAAGCTACCCGCGAGCACCACAAGCACTAAAATCAACTCTATCGCAATGGTTACTTGCTCAATCATCTCATTGAGTTGTTTCATAATTGCGTCAAAATCGATCATTGAAATAGTTGGGTATTGAGCAATTAAATTATAAAAGGCATCCTTTTTCTCTGGCGCTACTTTCCAGGCGGAAATTGATGTTGAAGGAAAGTCAGCAAAAACAGCTTGGTTAAATACCATGATGAAATTCAATTGGCGTGTTTTCCAGTCGACTTCTCGAATGCTGGTCACAGACACTGTAAAAGTGCGGCCGCCAAGATCAAACGACAACTCGTCACCCAATTTAATTGCTAACCGTTCTGCAACGCCAGATTCAATTGACACTTGTGGAGTTATATCTTCAGCTTGCCACCAGCTACCTTCGATGATCTTATTTTGATAAGGCACATCATCTCGCCAGGTTAGCCCGAGTTCACGACCCATACCACGGCGACCTTCGCTTTCCTGTTCACCTTCGGTGCTCTCTTCGCTTTGTTTAACCTCTTGCTCTTCATCTTCTCGTTTAACTCTAATCGTTTGTTCACCATTGATAGCCGTTAATCGCCCGCGATAAACAGGATAAAAGCCTCGATGAGGAATATCGTATTCTTCAGTAAATGCTTGAAGTGGTGCTATTTGTTCTTCAGTAATATTGACTAAATACTGATTCGGCGTATCTGCTGGAAATTGTGATTGCCATTCATCGATAATCGATGTTTTCATCACCGTGATTAATAACAATAATTTAATCGCTATGGTAAAACTAACAAGTTGCACACTATTTTCATTGGCACGACGTTTTAAATTCGCTAACGCTAAATGCCATGACTTACCCGCTTTTGTACCCACACTTCGGCCAGCATTCATCACTAATCGACCAATCGTTAATAAAAGTGCTGATACCAATAAGCCCCCCGCTAATAACGATATACTCATGACAATATCGCCACTAAACATGAGCAGCAACGCAAACAAGGCGATTAACGGAATAAGCTGATGACTACCAAATTTTGGTAATTTTGTCGCTGAAAAACCACGAATAACCGATAAAGGCGAGGTTTGAATAAGATCTTTTATCGGGTGAATAGCAAAAGCAACTGCACAAATTAAGCCGGTTACAATCGCTGTTAAAAATGGCACAAACGTTAAAGGGGTATTATCTAAAGATAAGTAGCTTTCTATTGCATTAGCCCCTAACAGTAGCAAAATATAACCAAGTAACAAACCAACAACAATGCTGATCACACTTAATAATGTCCAGTGTAAACAATATAGGTTTCTCACATGTGACATGGTTGCGCCAAGCGCCCGAAATACAGCGACTACTGATTGATGACGTTGACCATAGCGGCGACTCGCTACCGCAACAGCTACCGCCGCAAGTACGATACCCAACATACTTGCTAAAGATAGAAAGCGCTCGGCACTATCTAAGGTTGTTGACAAGCGATTTTGCGCCCGTTTAGCGTCATACCAGCGCTGTGTATCATTTACCTGCGGCTTTACCCACTCTTCATAATCTTCAATATTGTCTTGTTCACCTGCAAATAAATAACCATGATAGATACGACTACCGGGTTGTATAAGCTCTGTTGCTGGTAAGTCATCAACATGCATGATAATACTAGGGCCTGCCACTAAAAAGCGATATGAACGATCGGGCACATTCACTAAAACGCCAGCAATGGTAAGTGGCGCAACACCTATTTCTACCGTATCACCAATTTTAACCCCTAGCCGACTTAATAAGCTTCTTTCTACCCAAAGTTCGCCACGCTTCGGGCCACCTACAATTTCTTCCTCGCCGTTAATGGAACGTTTAATGGATAACTCACCTCTTAAAGGGTAATTTTCGCTCACCGCATCAAGCTCACTGAGTATCATATTATCGCCATGAAAAACCATGGAATCGGTATACACTTTTTTGGCAACAGCTAAATTCAATGATTTAGCCTTTTCAATAAATTTATCATCTAAAGGCCTATTTCCGCTAAACACGCGATCAGCAGCAATGGTATTGGTGCTGTTTGCGACAATCGCGTGTTTTATTTGCCCAGAAAAACCGGTTAGTGAAAACACCGTAGCAACAGCTAACACGATAGCTAAAAAGATTATCGTTAGCTCACCACGTCTTAATTCATGATCTAATAAACGCAGTGATTGTTTGATCCAAATAGTATTATTTTTTGTCATTATTAACCCATGTTCGCTACGTTAACTGCCGATCTATCTACAAAATCACTATCCGTTTGCGCATCTGTTAAAACACCACTATCCATTTCTACTTGCCGTTGGCAACGTGCAGCTAGCTTAGGATCATGCGTAACAAGCACCAGCGTAGTACCGGTTTTTTCATTTAATGCAAAAAGTAAATCAGTAACTGTAAGCCCTGTTTTTGTATCAAGGTTACCAGTAGGTTCATCAGCAAATAAAATATCAGGCTCAGTGATAAAAGCACGAGCAATCGCAACGCGTTGCTGTTCGCCACCTGAGAGTTGGCTAGGATAATGTTCCATTCTATCGCCTAATCCTACTTGTGCTAATAACGCTTTACCTCTTTCAACAGCATTTTCTGTATTAGCAAGTTCAGCAGGTAACATCACATTTTCAAGAGCGGTTAAGCTATTAACGAGTAGAAATTGCTGGAAAATAAAACCAACATGCTGTGCCCTTACCTGGCTACGTTGTTCTTCATTAAGCTGGTGTAACGGGTGGTTTTTAAGATACACTTCTCCTGAGCTTGGTAAATCTAACCCCGCTAAAATTGATAACAACGTTGTTTTACCTGAACCAGATGAACCAACAATTGCGAGTGTTTCACCTGCATTAACCGTTAATTCGGTTGGCTGTAAAAGTGATAATGATTTATCTTCTAACTGAACCGATTTGGTCAGCGCATTAACTTTGAGAATTGTTTCGGAATTTACCTGCATGAAAAACTACCTACTTTTTATTTACTTAATACTATTTTCTTTAATCATTGGATCAAAAGCTCAAGCATTTAACACTATTTTACTCTTAGGTGATAGTGTCAGTGCAAGTTACAGGATGCAACAACATCAAGGTTGGGTGCATTTACTGAATCAAAAGCTAGCAACACAAAACGCACCGTACACAATTCTTAATGCTAGCATAAGCGGTGAAACAACGAGTGGCGGTTTATCTCGCCTTCCGGGCATTTTAGCGGAAAATAGCATTGATCACCTAATTATTGAATTAGGTGGCAATGATGGCTTACGGGGTTACAAACCTGAAGCGATAAAAAATAATTTGTTACAAATGGTTAAAATAGCACAAGAGAAAAACATTCCCGTTACTTTGATGCAAATTAAGATCACGCCTAACTATGGACCACGTTATAACAAAATGTTTGAAGCCGTATTTAAAGAAGTGGCAGCAGAAACCAACGCAACATTATTACCTTTTTTTATGGAACAAGTCGCGCTAAATCCAGAGTTGATGATGCAAGACGGTATACACCCTAATGTAAAAGCACAACCGATCATTGCTGATTATGTTGCTGAACAACTTAAAAACCTTATGAAATAAACGAGTAATATTGAATGGAATTTATCTGGATTTTATTTGCCTTTCTTTGCGGTTTTGCTGCAAAAGTTATTACCTTACCACCGTCAATTGGTTATTTATTAGCGGGGTTTATTTTACATTTCCTCGGTTATCAAGCGGATGACTTAGTGTTAACACTCGCGAATATCGGCATTACATTAATGCTTTTTACCATTGGTTTAAAATTAAACATAAAAGACTTAATCAAAGCAGAAGTTTGGGCGGGCAGTTTATCGCATACGTTAGTGTGGATGGTCGTTGGTATTGCCAGCTTTAAACTACTTGCCTTACTTTCTGTTACCTTCTTCGCTGATGCAGATTACCAAATAGCAGCCTTGGTTGTTTTCGCGCTTTCTTTTAGTAGCACTGTTTGTGTGGTTAAACTACTTGAAGATCACGGTGAAATGAAAACTCGTCACGGCAAGTTAGCCGTTGGTATATTAGTAATGCAAGATATTGTCGCCGTTGGCTTTCTTGTTGCTGCTACCGGTAAAATACCCACAGTTTGGGCCCTATTACTATTACTTTTAATTCCGATGAAGCCATTAATAAACCGTGTAATTTCTAAGGTTGGGCATGGTGAATTACTTCCCCTTACCGGTTTTTTCTTA
This sequence comes from Thalassotalea hakodatensis, assembly GCF_030295995.1. NCBI lineage: Bacteria > Pseudomonadati > Pseudomonadota > Gammaproteobacteria > Alteromonadales > Colwelliaceae > Thalassotalea > Thalassotalea hakodatensis. The sequence continues at coordinate 2,448,499 of NZ_AP027365.1, forward strand.
GCTTTTGGTGCCTATGAGCTCTTTGAACTTGTAAAAATTAAAGGTGATTTAGGTGCTCTTCTTGCTGGTATGTATTTAGCGAGCCATGTAAAAGCGACAGAGATCACAAAGTCATTAATGAGTTTTAAAGATATCTTCTTAATTGGTTTCTTTTTGTCGATTGGCTTTACTGCATTACCCACCTGGGAAATGTTAGCTATTGCAGGCGTGCTGACTTTAATGCTGCCTTTAAAGTTTGCGTTATTCTTTTTCTTATTTATCAAACTTAAACTACGCGCGCGCACTGCATTCTTATCTTCATTAGCATTAGGTAACTTTAGTGAGTTCGGGTTAATCGTTGCTTCGTTAAGTACCAGCGCTGGCTGGCTACCAAAAGAATGGCTAGTGATCCTTGCATTAGCGGTGTCGATTTCATTTGTTATTACCAATGTACTTTACAATTTTGCCCATGAGTTTTATGCAAATCATAAAACAAGTATTTGTCGCTACCAACAACCAGAAAAGTTACCTGAAGATAGCTTTATTCAACCATGTGATGCGCCTATTGTTATCATTGGTATGGGCCGTGTTGGCATGGGTGCTTACCGAGCCTTAAATACTCAGCACCCTAATCAAGCATGGGGATTGGACACCGATAAAACTAAAATTGACTTACTGGCTGAAAATGGCGTTCAGGTCTTCCAGGGAGATGCGGAAGATGCAGACTTTTGGGAAAATATGGACTTAGCTAAGATCAAACTTGTATTGCTTGCACTACCTTCTGTACAAGACATCATGAATATAACTGTACAGTTAAAGCATGCAAACTATCAGGGAAAAATTGCCGCTATTGCACGGTATGATGATGAACGTAGCGCATTAGAAGAATTCGGTGTAGATAAAGTCTTTAACTTTTACAGTGAAGCTGGCGTTGGTTTTGCTGAAGAAAGTATCAGCCTGTTTAATACCTCTAACGAGCTTTCAACATAGACAATAAGTGGTTAAGGAAGTTAATATTAATTAACTTCCAAGTACAAAAAAACCAGCATAAGCTGGTTTTTTTGTACTTCTAAGAAGTGGCATCCCTAAGGGGATTCGAACCCCTGTTACCGCCGTGAAAGGGCGGTGTCCTAGGCCTCTAGACGATAGGGACACAAAATTTGTTTATTGAAATTACTTTCAATAACCTTGTGTCAATCAGTTTCAGTCTTTCGACCAAGGTATAAAGTAAGACCTAGATTACTTTACCCTTCACTATGCCCTGTTACAGTCATAGTTAAATGTGGCATCCCTAAGGGGATTCGAACCCCTGTTACCGCCGTGAAAGGGCGGTGTCCTAGGCCTCTAGACGATAGGGACACTAAAACTGCTAATGCGTTTCAGCGCAAAGGTTGACAGCCTTTATCGCTTGTTAAATACAATGATGATTTTCATCAGCATGATTTAACGGTATTCGTTCAATCTTTCGATTAAGGTATAAAGTAAGACCTAGATTACTTTATCCTTCACTATGCCCTGTTACAGTCATAGTTAAATGTGGCATCCCTAAGGGGATTCGAACCCCTGTTACCGCCGTGAAAGGGCGGTGTCCTAGGCCTCTAGACGATAGGGACACAAAATTTGTTTATTGAAATTACTTTCAATAACCTTGTGTTTACATTAAACAGTGTTTCGTTTAATACAATGCACAAACAAATCTTTTTGAGGTTACCCTCAACTGATTATCTTACAACAACCAGTGTCAATCAGTTTCAGTCTTTCGACCAAGGTATAAAGTAAGACCTAGATTACTTTACCCTTCACTATGCCCTGTTACAGTCATAGTTAAATGTGGCATCCCTAAGGGGATTCGAACCCCTGTTACCGCCGTGAAAGGGCGGTGTCCTAGGCCTCTAGACGATAGGGACGCTGATTTTCGAAAAGCTATACTTTTCTTTTTCAGCGCCAGGTAACAAGTTACCTAACACTTAAATTTTGGTGGAGCTATGCGGGATCGAACCGCAGACCTCTTCGCTGCCAGCGAAGCGCTCTCCCAGCTGAGCTATAGCCCCGCTAGCTAGAATATAAACGGCCTAGTGCTTATATTATAGACATCAACGTGTAGAGTTCTACTCGTTGAAAGCGAGGCGCATTTTAGGCACCCCCCTATTAACTGTCAACCTTTAATTTAGTGTTTACGCTATTTTTTTGCTGATTTATGTTTAAGTGGCTAGATAAGCATCAACTTGACTATTTTTTATATATTCAACAGGTTAATGATGATATTTCCGTTAATACCCTATTGAATGAGCTTCGAAGCTAAAATAAATGTCGAGGTACTTAACTGGTGACTTTATTTTTCTCTGAAAAATAGCTATGGTAGGGGCTCAGGTAAAATATTAGAATCTTTCATGCTACTAAAAAATGCTAAAGTTGTTGCGATTGGAGGTGGGCACGGTCTTGGTCGTGTGCTTTCTTGTTTATCTTTTCTAGAAAAAAATCTTACAGGTATTGTAACAACAACAGATAATGGCGGTTCTACTGGTAGATTACGTAAACGCAGTAGTTCGATAGCATGGGGAGATTTACGCAATTGCTTAACTCAGTTAGTCGATGAGGATTCTATTGGCAGTCAACTGTTTAATTTTCGCTTCGATGGGCAAGACGAACTTGGCGGTCATAACTTAGGTAACTTAATCTTATTTGGTCTGGGTCAAATTCAATCTAGACCCTTAGACTCAATCAAACTAGTAAGACGCTTATTAAGGGTAAAAACACCTGTTTTACCCATGTCTGAAACCCCTACCGATTTAATGGCCTTTTATCCTGAAGGTCGATGTCGTGTCGGCGAACTTTCAGTTGATGACATGCCAGTGATGCCAAAAAGCCTAATGTTGGCTCCTCTGGTTAAAACATTAAGCAGCGGTAGAAAAGCGCTTGAAGAAGCTGATTTAATTATTCTTGGTCCTGGCAGCTTTTTAACCAGTGTAGTGCCACCACTTTTAGTGCGTGATATTGTGAATGCTATTAACAAAAGCAAAGCACATTGTGTATTTGTTGAAAATATTGTTGCAGAAGCTAGCCCAGCGGGAAAGGCAACACTTGATGAAAAATTAACGTGGTTAACAGATAATATCGGTTGCATGCCGATTGATAGCGTAATTGCGCCAGAAGGTGTTACTTCATCAATTCTACCTACTATTAACTGTCAATTAGCTTCAACAACTGTTGCTCATTATCATGATAAAGAAAAGCTACTTAACGCATTACAACAATGTATTGATATATCAGCCGAAACAACGCTGACACAAGTGGTAAACTCTTAACTCAGCGATTATTTAGCTGAGTTATCGTCTTCACTGATCCTACTGGCTACCGCTCCCATTTGCCCCTTATATTTGGCATCATTGCGTTTATTGTATGGGCGAAGCGCAGCACCAGACATAGTTTCAAAATTAAGCGCGGCTATTTTCATTTTAGGCCGCAACGCAAGCGGTAACTTACCACTGTTGTAAAATTCTAAAACAATTTGCCCTGACCAACCTGGATCAATGCGATGTGCCGTAACATGCACCATTAAACCTAAGCGCGCTAACGAAGAACGCCCATCAAGCCAGCCGACTATATTATCAGGTAATGTTACCGACTCGTGGGTAACCGCAAGCGCCAACTCACCTGGATGTAAAAAGAAAGCTTCGCCGTCAGGAATGACAATTTCATCACTCATTACCGAATTCATGGCTTTTTGTACCGATTCTTTCTGCCCACTCAAATCTATATAAGGTGCAGTGTGATCTTGAAAAACACGAAATTCATTACCTAAACGAATATCGACACTTACCCCTGATATCATACTTTCATCTGGCATTGGAGAAATTATAATGCTTTCTTGTTTTAGTAATTCTTGAATATCTTTATCGCACAATCTCATAGGGCTATCTTTCTTATTTTTTCAATAATTGCAATGATGTTATTTCTAACGACTTTTTGATGATTTACCGTTAAAAAGGCAAACAGTCTGAACCATGACGTATTAAACAAAACGAGGTAAAAACTATTCTACTTGTTTAACAAATAACTCGGTGCTGTCAGGACTTTGTTCTGATTTTTGTTTATAAAGCTCAGCAGCAATGTTGCCCGCTATTCTACGGTATTGTTGCGCAATATCACTAGTGCTATTTTCAATTAATGGTGATTTGCCATTATCTGCATATTGGCAAATATCGATATTTAACGGTAACTGTCCCAATAAGGGTGTGGAAAATTCATCGCTAAGTATTGTACCGCCACCATGGCCAAATAGTTGTGATTTTTCACCGCAGTGTTGGCAAATGTGGTAACTCATATTCTCAATAATACCAAGCACAGGTACATCCACTTTTTTGAACATTTCAATCCCCTTCACAGCGTCTGCTAAGGCAATATCTTGTGGTGTTGTAATAATAATTGATGCGGCTACAGGTACTTGTTGGGCAAGGGTTAATTGAATATCCCCCGTACCCGGTGGCATATCAATCAATAAATAGTCAATATCTTGCCAAGCAGTTTCATTCAACAACTGATTAAACGCCCTGCTTGCCATTGGGCCTCGCCATACGGTGGCATCTTTTTCTTCAACCAGAAAACCTATCGACATTGCGGCAATATCATTTGTTTCTAGTGGTAACATTTTTTTACCATCTGGAGAAGTGACAGGTTGTCCTTCTAAACCCAACATTTTCGGTATCGACGGGCCATATATGTCCGCATCGAGTATGCCAACCGAAGCACCTTCTGCAGCCAATGCGTAGGCTAGATTTACCGTTGTGGTTGACTTACCTACGCCTCCTTTACCAGACGCAATAGCGATAATATTTTTTATCCCTTGAATATTGTGTCGCTTTATCATTTGCACCTGTAATTGGCTATTCACCAAAATGGAAATATCAGTATACGCCAATAAACTTGATGCGAATCGATCTAACGCACTATCACAAGCGAAAGGCACTTCTATGGCAACAACTACATCTTTTTTAACCTTGACTATTTCTGTGATTTTACAACATTTAGCAATGCCGTCGGGGAATATACCTTCTTGGTATTGATTGAAAAACTCAGTGATTTTATCGCGTGTTTCAGTAGGTACAGACGAACCAAATAAAGATGAAAACATGATCAGACTATCGTTTTGTTATGTTTTAAGAAAGAAAATCTCACAAATACAAGATTTGTCGATATTAGTTAATGATAAATTCAATTAAATTCTGTACCATTCCTTCCTTAATTACCACCTAATTTTAGTCACAATTAAATTCAGTTAGAAATCTATATGCAATCACCAAATAAACGCAAAATTCTTGTTACTTGTGCTTTACCGTACGCGAATGGTTCAATCCATTTAGGACACTTATTAGAACATATTCAAACCGATATCTGGGTTCGTTTCCAACGAATGCGTGGTCACGAAACATATTTCGTATGTGCTGATGATGCTCACGGTACGCCAATAATGTTAAAATCACAGGAACTTGGCGTTAGCCCTGAAGAAATGATCGCGGGTGTGCGTGAAGAGCATATGGCTGATTTTAGTGATTTCATGATCAGTTTTGATAACTACCACTCAACGCATAGCGACGAAAATCGAGCGTTTGCCAGTGAGATTTATAATAAGCTAAATGAAAGCGGTTATATTAAATCACGCACGATTTCACAGTTGTATGATCCTGAAAAAGGCATGTTTTTACCTGATCGTTTCGTTAAAGGCACCTGCCCTACCTGTAAAAGTGAAGATGAAAATGGCGATAGTTGTGATAGTTGCGGCGCTACTTACTCACCTACTGAGGTAATTAACCCTCGTTCTGTTGTGTCGGGTGCAACACCCATTTTAAAAGACTCAGAACACTTTTTCTTTGATTTACCAGCCTTTGAGAAAATGCTAAAAGATTGGACCACTGGTGGCTCTTTACAAGAAGAAATGGCGAACAAACTTAACGAATGGTTTGAGCAAGGATTACAGCAATGGGATATAAGCCGTGATTCGCCCTATTTTGGTTTTGAAATTCCAAATGCCCCAGGAAAGTTCTTTTATGTTTGGTTAGACGCACCTATCGGTTATATGGGTAGCTTTAAGAATTTATGTGATAAAGAAAACATCGATTTTAACGCATACTGGCGAGAAGATTCTGAAGCTGAGCTTTATCACTTTATTGGTAAAGACATTATCTATTTCCACAGTTTATTTTGGCCAGCAATGCTTGAAGGTTCTGGCTACCGTAAACCCACTTCTGTTTTTGCTCATGGTTTTGTCACGGTTAATGGCGCAAAAATGTCTAAATCAAAGGGTACGTTTATTAAAGGCCGTACGTTTTTAGAACATTTAAATCCAGAGTATTTACGCTATTACTATGCCGCTAAATTAACCAACCGTATTGACGATTTAGATCTTAATTTAGAAGACTTTGCACAACGGGTAAATTCAGATCTTGTTGGTAAAGTTGTCAACATTGCATCACGCTGTGCAAGTTTTATCACCAAACGTTTTGATGGTATGTTATCAGCAAATGTTGACGATCAAGCGTTAGCAGATGAAGTAACCTCAGCAGGTGATAGACTGGCAGAGCTTTACGAAAACAGAGAGTTTGCTAAAGCAATGCGTGAAATCATGGCATTGGCTGATAAAGTTAACGAATATATCGCGGTAAAAGAACCGTGGGTGTTGATAAAAGATGAAAGCAAACAACAAGCAGTACACGATGTTTGTTCTCTAGGCATCAACCTATTCCGAACACTGATGATTTATTTAAAACCAGTGTTACCAAAGCTTGCAGAAAGCACTGAAGCATTTTTAAATGATGAACTCTTATGGCATGGTCATCAGACATTGTTAACCAACCATAAGATCAATAAATTTAAAGCCTTATTACAAAGGGTTGATATGGATAAAGTAGAAGCAATGGTAGCCGCATCAAAAGAAAACCTAACTGAAACAAAACCTGTTGTTACTGGCCCAATAGCTGATGATCCTATTTCACCCGAGATACAGTTTGATGACTTTGCAAAAATTGACTTACGTATTGCAAGAATAGTGAAAGCTGAGCACGTTGAAAAAGCCGATAAACTCTTACGTTTAGAATTAGCGCTCGATAATGATGGCAACGAAACCCGCCAAGTTTTTGCTGGTATAAAATCAGCATATCAACCTGAAGATTTAGAGGGTAAGCTTACCGTTATGGTCGCTAATTTAGCGCCGCGTAAAATGCGTTTTGGCATGTCAGAAGGCATGGTCTTAGCTGCTGGCCCAGGGGGTAAAGACCTGTGGATATTAAACCCAGAAGATGGTGCTCAACCTGGCATGCGTGTTAAGTAAGCTTACCTTCGTTGAGCTAACATACATGAAGAAACACTAGGCGCTCATCGAGCGCCTTTTTCGTTAATATCGTTTACAAGTAAACAATTTAACCCTATATGAAAACAACTGCTAATTTAGCAACTAACAGCATGATCCACAAACTAGATAAAACCGATAAAAAAATGCTATATAGGTTTTATAAAGCCCAAGGTTATTCGGCGAGTTTAATGGGATATGATACGTGTTATACCATTAATAATAAGCACAGTGAGATTATTGCTGCGGTTATTGTTTCTCAACTCGTTCAACAGAATCAGCAAGCTTTGCTGCATGGATTGGTTGTTTCAACTGAGCACAGAAACAAAGGTCTAGCAAAGAACCTTATTAAACATTGTGTACATAATCACGACACTGTCGTGTGTTTTGCAAGTAGGTCCTTAAAGGATCTATATCGAAGGGCCGGGTTTTCGATGCTGCTAAATCAACAAATCGAGCAACATCTTAATCAACTGTTGATAACACGCTTTCGTATTTACCAACAAAAACAACCATTATTACAGGTGTTTATTCAGCGTTAACAACTGAGCTATTTACACGGTTAGTTAAGTAATTAATGATATCATTTGATTCATACAACCATTCAACCGAATTATTGTCATGCTCAATCCGTAAACAAGGTACTTTACGCTTACCGCCTTGTTCAATTAATGCTTGATTTGCTTCGTCTGATTTATTTATATTCTGTAGCGGTAAGGCAATGCCGTTACGTTTCATCGCACGGCGAACTTTAACGCAAAATGGGCAAGCAGGTAATTGATAAAGGCTCATATTTTCAGTTGCCTGTGCAATATCAGCCTTTTGTGCCGAAGTAAGCTTTGGCGAACGCGGAGAAAAAACAAAGTCAAAAAATAAAATAATACGGCCAATAACCCATCGTAAAATAAACATCTATAGCAAAACCTTTGGTTTGATTTTAAAGGCGCGCATTCTATCAGCTACGCCCATAAACAACAAACTTGAGCCGATTAGCTCCCTTTTTGTTATTGCAATATGGTCGCTAATAATGTTGGTAAACCTACGGCCGCTGTTTGCTCAATAACGGTAAGATTTTCTCGCGCTTTTAAAGCATTATTAAATTGTGGTTTAGGATCAAGGTAGAAAATCTCAGCTTTCTCGGGGGCAAAGCTCACTAAATTTGCTGCTGGGTATACTTGCATCGAAGTACCCACAACAATCACGATATCAGCAGCAGCAACCTGAGAAATCGCTTGATTCAACATCGGAACATCTTCGCCAAACCATACAATAAAAGGCCGTAATTGAGCACCTTGAGGACAAGCATCGCCAAGTTTAATATCGTCCACCCATGAGCATATATACTCAGGATACAAAGTACTTTGGGCTTTTTTTAACTCACCATGCAAATGTATAACATGCTCACTGCCAGCTCTCTCGTGAAGGTCATCTACATTTTGCGTAATAATGGAAATATCAGCCGCCTGCTGTGCTTTAGCAAGTGCTATATGCCCATCATTAGGCAATACTTCTTTTAGTTGCTTACGCCTTTGGTTATAGAAATCAAGCACTAATGATTGGTTTTGATTCCAGCCTTCAATACTGGCAACAGACATAACATCGTGGCCTTCCCATAAACCATCCGCATCACGAAAGGTATTAATGCCACTTTCTGCACTCATACCGGCACCACTAAGCAGTACAACCTTTTTACGACTCTGTTTCATTATAGCGTTACGACCAAACTCAAGTTTAAAACATAAATTGTATTGCCAAACACAGCTAATGTTAAGATTTACTCTCTGCAAAGTTTTTTAATGCAGCTAAGCGTTGATCCCACTGCTGCTCTATTGTTGCAATAAACTGCTTAGCGGTTGTTAAAGTTGACAATTCTAAGTTCACTTGTGTTTCACGTCCTTGCGGTGTAAGCCTAACAAGGTGGGCTGATACCAGCACTTGAAGTTGTTTTCTAGCCCCTTGCCGTGTAATACCAAGATCTGTTGAAAGTTCACCTATTGTGTAGTTTTCACCATTGGCAAGACGCTTGATCATCTCTAGCCGTGTTGAGTCACCCAACGCTTTATAAATATTTGCTTCATTCATTTAAGCAGTTTCTACGTAGCTTACTAATCTGTCAATCATATGCTCCCATCCTTTTGTGTTTTGTTTAACAAATTTTTCAATAAGTTCCACAGGTAACTCGTCAAAGCCAGATTCAGTGAGTATCACTTTGCATACACCATCTTCTTGCTCTTGAATATGAAATTCCACCAAGGTATTAGGTACACTTAATACATCACCGACAAAATTACTCTCTCCTGGTACCCACCGAAAAGCAAAATAAGAACAAGGATCAGCCTGCGTAATATAGAGAGCACTTTGACCGCATTCAGAGAAATCAAAAATAGCTTGTTCTCCAGCGCGGTAATTACCGGTTAATTTATCCGGAAACCAGGCTATTACTTGTTCTGGCTCTGCAATGGCGTGATAAATTTTCTCTTGAGTCGCATTAACAATAATTTCACGTTTAATTGTATTTTTCATTATTTTTTCCTTAGCACTTGTACAATGATTCGTCTTAAGTAAAACAGATCAAACACAAATAAGCAACCAAATGGTTGCTTATTTGTGTTTTAGAATCAATTTGAAAAACACAAGATATATACAAACGTTAAATAGCCTATTGTTTTCGTTTAACTTTAGGCTCGAAGGGGGAAAACAGCCGATTATTACTATGAACTTTCAGTCAACCCAAGCTTCGATACAAGGCAAAACTATTTGAAGTAACCACTTTAATAACATATTGTTTATCAGATTGTTAGAAGCGGACAACCTTGCAAATATTAACAATAGATTTAAAGCAATCATTAAGGAACCAAGCCAATGAAAAAACGGATAGTCTTAACAGGGGGGCCTGGCGGAGGAAAAACCACGGCTCTCGACCTTATTCGTAGAGAATTCAACGGTAAAATTGCTGCAGTACCTGAAGCCGCAACCATGATGTTTAGCGGCGGTATTGAACGCGCTTTAAATGACAACGTTTTACGCAATCAACAAACGGCGATTTTTACCTTACAAAAACAGCTGGAAGATATACAAAGAGCAACTTTCCCAGAATGTGTTATTTTATGTGATAGGGGCAGCCTTGACGGACTCGCATATTGGCCAGATGGCGAACAAGATTTTTTCGCCCAAATGAACACTACATTAGACCAAGAGTTTTCTCGTTATGATGCGGTAATATTTTTTGAAACAGCAGCAAAGTCAGGGGAAAGTATTCGAAGCAATAACCCAGTAAGAAATGAATCTGAACAAGCTGCTATCGATCTTGACAGCAAATTACAAGCTATTTGGTCACAGCATCCTAACTTTAACTTAGTGGGTAGCTCCGAATCGTTTATTCGAAAAGTGATGTTCGGCATTATGACCATTGAAAATGTAATCGGCCAGTATAAGCATTATTAAGTTAACAGATGATCTTAATGAAAATGATGTACAGAATTTCGTGCAAATTAGACAAAAGTTAAAAATAAATTATTAAAAAGTTATTTTACCATCTTGAGATATTTCCTTAGAATCCCAACTATAAAGCAATTCGCATTAAATTAATTTGGAGTTTTTCATGAGCGAAGCAAGACATTGCCCATTACTCATTTTGGGTTCAGGCCCTGCTGGTTACACTGCTGCTGTATATGCTGCGCGTGCAAATTTAAACCCTGTGATGATCACAGGCATGCAACAAGGCGGTCAATTAACCACAACAACTGATGTTGAAAACTGGCCTGGTGACGCTGATGATTTAACAGGCCCAGCATTAATGGAACGTATGCAAAAGCATGCTGAAAAATTTGATACTGAAATTATCTTTGATCATATTGAATCAGTCGACCTTAACTCTCGCCCATTTAAATTATCGGGCAGCAGCGAATATACCTGTGATGCATTAATCATTTGTACCGGTGCTTCTGCACAATATCTTGGTTTACCTTCTGAAGAAGCTTTCATGGGTAAAGGTGTTTCTGCCTGTGCAACCTGTGACGGGTTTTTCTATAAAAACCAGAAAGTTGCAGTTGTTGGCGGTGGTAATACAGCGGTTGAAGAAGCGCTATACTTGTCAAACATCGCATCAGAAGTACATTTAATTCACCGTCGTGATATTTTCCGTTCAGAAAAAATATTAACGGATCGTTTAATGGAAAAAGTGAAAAACGGTAACATTACTCTACATGTAAACCGTACATTAGATGAAGTATTAGGTGACCAAATGGGTGTGACAGGCGTGCGTATTAAAGATACTGCCTCAGATGCCACCGAAGTGTTCGATCTTTCAGGTGTTTTTATCGCGATTGGCCACAAACCAAACACCGATATTTTTAAAGGCCAGTTAGACATGAAAGATGGTTACTTAACCATTAATAGTGGAACGGCTGGAAATGCAACACAAACCAGTATCGAAGGTGTGTTTGCCGCTGGTGATGTAGCAGATCACATCTACCGTCAGGCGATTACATCAGCGGGTGCGGGTTGTATGGCTGCACTTGACGCTGAACGTTATTTAGACGCGAAATAACCAACGGTTATTTGATTTTATGTCAGAGGCTATTCCATGGCTTGAGTTAGGAAGCCTCTCATTCCCTCCCCCAGAAAACGCTTTGCATGATCCTAACGGTTTGCTAGCAATAGGGGGAGATTTAAGCCCACAAAGGCTGTTAAGTGCATACAGTGCTGGTATATTTCCTTGGTTCAGTGAAGCTGATCCTATTTTATGGTGGTCACCTAACCCGAGAGCCATCATTCCAATTGCTCACCTAAATATTAATCGCACATTAAGAAAGTTTATCAAAAAATGTCCTTACACCGTGACCGTTAACCGCGCGTTTGAAGAAGTCATTAATTTTTGTGCCGATGCGCCATTTCGTGATGATGAAACCTGGATTGTCGAGGAAATGAAGCAAGGATATATCAACTTACATCAACAAGGTGACTCTCATTCAATAGAAGTTTGGCAAGAAGATGAACTGGTAGGCGGTTTATATGGTGTTGCCATAGGTGGATACTTTTCTGGTGAATCGATGTTTTATACCAAGAGCAATGCATCTAAGGTCGCACTTGTGGCGTTAGCTCAACTGCTAAATGCTCAAAACGTTGCTTTTATCGACTGCCAATTATTGAATCCCTTTTTAGCCGACATGGGCTGTATAGAAGTATCACGCGCTGCTTTTTTACAACAACAATCAATTGAAAAACAACGCAAAGTAACGAAAGATTTTTGGCAACCAAGAACAATTTCCTTGTCTATACTGTAATTTATGAATACTAGTTACCAACTTGGGGTAAGCCAAGCATTTCCTTGTAATTACTTACCTGAACAAGAAGAACGATTGCTGATTGCTGTTGACGAACGATTGCAAACCAGTGATAAATACACTTGGCTTATGCATCAAGGTTTTCGCCGTAGTGGCGATCAAATTTACCGACCCTATTGTGAACATTGCAATGCCTGTCAATCGCTACGTGTGGTTACCGCAGAATTCACACCAACAAAAAGCCAAAAGCGACTGCTGAAAAAAAATAAACATCTCGAAGTGGTTATTAATCATAAGTTACAAGACTTTTACTACCCACTCTATGAAAAATACATTAACGAAATTCATTATGACGGTGCGATGTTCCCGCCAAGTAAATCACAGTTTGAATCGTTTCTATCATCACAGTTATGTCAGCAATTATTCATTGAGCTTTGGCATGACGATACGCTGGTAAGCGTTGCCGTTACTGATGTATTAGTTGATGGGTTATCAGCAGTTTATACATTCTATCACCCAAAATACCGCGCATCGGGCATTGGTAATTTTTCCATATTAAACCAAGTGCAAGTTGCAAAGACATATAAGAAGCCTTATTTGTATCTCGGCTATCAAATTGATGACTGTCAAAAAATGAATTACAAAAATCGCTACTTTCCACACCAGATATTACGAAATAATCGTTGGCAAACGATAAATAAATCATAGTATAGCTTTACTTTAGCGGAACATTTGTGCATGATCTGCGCAGCTTTTTTATCAATGCACAAATTAGAGGTTTAACGCCCAATGGCGAAAGAAGAAAATATTGAAATGCAAGGTACGGTTTTAGATACCTTACCAAACACTATGTTCCGTGTTGAATTAGAAAATGGACACGTAGTTACAGCTCACATTTCAGGCAAAATGCGTAAGAACTACATCCGTATTTTAACTGGCGATAAAGTTACCGTGGAATTAACACCGTACGACTTATCGAAAGGCCGTATTATTTTCCGTGCTCGATAAATTTACCACAAAAGAATGTTTATAAAGCTCCTTCATGGGGCTTTATTTTTATCTATCAAACTCTCGCTTTCTTACACTTTTTCAATTTTGTTAAACGTTTCTTTAACGCATTGATGATACTACTGTGTCTTTTATTAGCGTAAACATATTGGTTATATAAAGTGAGAATAGCAGCTAGTTCAACTGAAGCAACGACGCTTACCTTTTTAACACGTGAAATATATTGCTGATCAGTTTCTTGAAGGTTGCGCGTTACCCCCATTTTTTCAATATGTTGACAGGCAGCTTTATAAACTCTTAAAGCTGGTGAATTCACATTCCCGGTTAACCTTCTTAACCAACGCGTAAGAAAAAACAAGGCGACAATCAATGATAAGGCTGCCAACAACACAACAACTACTTTGAGGGTGACGTGTTGACCAAACCATGATTTTAAAAGCTTAAATTGCTGCTCAGTTGAATAATTAATGACAAACTTTGTCCATTGATAGTCAATGGTGTCTAAATATAACTGTACCGTTTGCAAGAGACCTGCTTGTAACCATGTCGACATATCAAAACCAGCTAATTGGTCACGTTCTTTTAATAACTGTGACGAAAAACCTTGCTCTACTCTGCTAGGATCTACTGCCGCGGTTGGGTCAACTCTAACCCAACCTTTACCGTCTAACCAAACCTCACTCCATGCATGGGCATCACGTTGATACACACTAAAATATCCGCCTTGTTTATTTAACTCCCCTCCTAAATACCCTAAAACCACCCTAGCCGGTATACCTGCCGCACGCATCAAATAGGTAAAGCTACTCGCATAATGCTCACAAAAGCCCGCTTGGGTGTTAAAAAAGAATTCATCTAATGAATTATTGGTTAATAAAGGCGGCTCTAATGTGTATCTAAAAGGGTTATTTCGATAGTGTTTAAGTGTCGAATCAATAATGTTTTGCGCATTTAATGCATTTTCTTTTAACGTTTGCCCGAACTTAAAGAGCTTAGGGTTACTATTGCTATCAATGCGTAAATTACCCTGAAGCACCGATGCATTTTGGTACAGTGTTAAAGGTTGAGTTAAGTTACTCGTTACTTGGTATGATATTGGCCGCGTTATTTTGCGCGGTGAATACACGGAATAATCACGTAAGGTAGCAAGGTGTTCTGTGTCGCGGTTGCGATTCAACTGTCCCACATCTAATAAAAATAACCAGGGCTGAAAACTTGGCGTTAATATCACTTGATACGTGACTAGTTGATCTTCACCTGAGTATTTCAAACGCTTTCTAGGCACTTGTTGATATTGCTTAATATTCGCTACTTGTTGGTATTTTCTATTCCATTGTTGATCATCGAAGGTATCTAACACTATAGCGCGCCAATACAGCTGTTGATAATCTGGCACATCAGTTGAAAACTCAACCCTGAACGCTAAATCATTAGATAATGCTAGCTTCGCGATATCCCCTATTTTCAATGAATCATTCAAGCCAGTTTCAACGCCTTTTGATTGTGGTACTTGCCAAAAAGGAGGAATTTTAGGAAATATTACAAATAACAACACCGCTAATGGCAAGCTTTGCGCCACTAACTTTAGTGAAAACTTCAACTGCTTATTAACCGGCGATAACGGGCTAAATAAACTATTTAAAAACATAAGGTTGGCTATAAAAACAACCAGCACCAGTAAGGAAAAGTAAATGGATTGCTGAAAAATTAATGAGCAACACATCAATAACAAGCCAATTAAAAACCATTGGTATATGTCATAGCGTTTCTTTAATTCTAAAGGTTTTAATAAGTAGGAAAGGCACAATAGATGCAACATAGCAGAAAGTAAGCCAATGGCTTTACCTGTCATTACTAATAATACACAACCAGCAATAGCAATAATAACTTTGATCCAACCTTTGCCAATAGCCATAATGTTGCGATGAATGGCCCACTGCCACAACAACGTTATTAACGCCATCGCAATGAACCATTGTGATAATTCAGTCAGTAACAACGATAAATTCAATACAGGTAACAAAAGTAACCAATTCGATGCAAACACCGGCATCTGTTTTTTGTTATCTTTCGAAAACATGTTTAGCAACCTATCGTGTGACGATGTAACTCTTTATCGTCAATAGAGGAATGCGTTTTACTATCTTGATCAGTGCCATATTGAGCAATTAAACGTAAACATTGTTGGCTATGTTTCTCGCCTTGCGATTCAGCGATCATTTGATGGTCTAACGCCAATGAGAAGGGTTGCTGCCCATAGCTTAAATCAAGCACCAAATAGCATAGTTGCTTTAATTGTGTTTCAAGATCACGACCTGGCATGTCGGCCAAACGCAATACATGACGATCATAACGTACATAGTGAGCTGTTTGCTTAATTTGCCATGCTTGCCCTTTCGCTACGTTTTTCCATGCCACTCGCGTTAATGGCCAACCTTGTTGATACGGCGCAAGCGCATAAAAGTCATCACCTTCGAATAATGGTTGGGCGGTAAGGCCTAGATCATCTTGAACCGTAACATTAGTTAATTCAACAAGTTGACAAGCTATAGGGTGCGGATACACCACAACAGATAGAGGAAACCTCACGTATGTCCATGTTTTAAATAGGCCTAACGGAAATTCACTTAATAGGGTAAAACGACCGACTTTTTTCACACCTCGATGATTAAATAACAATATTGCTTTTAATGAATTTTTGCTTCCAGCAACGTGAGTAAACTGTCGATTTTGTTGTTCAAATCCATAAAAAACATGATAAATTTCACGAGAACTTTTTATATCAATTTCAAGTTTAAGTTCTTGTTCAGTCTGAACAAAGTATTCCCCCTGACATGATACTTCGATGCCTAACAGGTTATGAAAACTGTAAAGCATGGCAACAATAAATGCACTTGATAACAAATAGCTAACAAACAAAATAAGGTTATTCTGATAGTTTGTACCTAAAACAAACAGTAATAAAATAAAGCCTAAAAAACAGCAACCAAAACCGGTTGGTAAAATATAAATTGTTCTATGTGTTAGTACATGTCGAGCATGTTCAGGTAGCCTTTTATCAACAAACGCAGTGAAACGTTTCATTATTGATATTTTTATCGAACTAAACATTGTTCTTCTAGCTATGAGTATTCAAAAGGTTGATGACTATTAACCGATGACAATAGCTGCTCAGCTAATGATGAATTGCCTTGGTATTGACTATCACCCTGAGGCTGTTGTCGACTGCCCACTAAACGATGCTCACAAACGGAATTAAACACTGCTTTTATATCGTCCGGTAAAACATGATCACGTTGATGAATATATGCCCACGCTTTAGCTGCAGCTATAAGCGATTTACCTGCGCGAGGCGATAATGGATTCACTGATAAGTTGGTATGTCGAGAACGTTCACATAATGCGACCACATAATCAATTAACTCATCAGCGACATAGACTATGTTTACCTCTTCTTGAATGGCCGCTAACTGGGTTAAATTAATACATGCAGGCAGTTGTTCAAACAAGCGCGCATTATCTCCTTTTAATATCGCCTTTTCTGATGCACGATCTGGAAAGCCTAACGATATTTTCATCATAAAGCGATCAAGTTGAGATTCTGGTAGGGGGTATGTACCCGCATGAAAAAGTGGGTTTTGAGTAGCAATAACAAAGAATGGTTCAGGTAACTCATAGGTGACACCATCAACACTAACGCGATTTTCTTCCATCGCTTCTAACAATGCACTCTGCGCTTTTGGGCTGGCGCGGTTTATTTCATCAGCAAGTACTACTTGATTAAATAAAGGCCCTTTGTGAAACGTAAACGCAAGTTGTTGTTGATCGAATATTGAAACACCAATGATATCTGCCGGTAACAAATCACTGGTAAATTGCACACGTTGATAGCTTAATCCTGAGGTACTTGCTAATACGTGCGCCAATGTAGTTTTACCCATTCCAGGTAGATCTTCAATCAGTAAATGCCCTTTTGCTAACAAACACGCTAACGAGAGTTTTACTTGTTCAGGCTTTCCAATCACAACACGTTCAATTTGCGCAATGATGTTTTCAATATAATCTGACATATCAACTCACTCATTTACAGACGAACAGCCATTAAAACATATATTTCAACTTGCAAACAAACCTAGCGGAATAAATCTTTATGAATACAAAATTATCGTGACTTCTCCATGTAATAAACCAAGACAAATAGTTCAAAATTTGATTTTCATCAACATTTAAGACTTAAAAGGCCTTTAATATGCTTACTTCTGAATAGGTGTCTGTCTCTTTGGCATTAAACTGCTAGTACTGGTTACTGATAATAAACGACTTATACCTTTCGACTTTTAAACCGTGACGTAATCAACGAAGGTTAACACAGCATGGAACTAGATTTTCAAGCCATTGAGTACTTAAAAAACCCAGATCAAATGCTACTAAAAGGTGACTTTCAGCAGTTTTTATTATCCCTAGATGTGCCGACCATCATTGATATTTCGGGAAAAAATGTTGATAGAACACGCGTTATCACGACATTATTACATGGTAATGGACCGTCAGGATTTATTGCCATGCACCGTTGGCTTACGGGTGATTCACATGACAATAAACCTGAAACCAACTTACGTTTTATTATTGTGTCAGTTGAAGCAGCAACAAGCACTCCCTTATTAACAACCTGTTATTTAGCAAATGGTATTGATATTAATCGTTGTTTTGGCAGTAATTTAAATCATGGATATTACCAACGCGCAAATCTTATCGCTCAGGCGATCAAGGAAGTATCACCTGAAGTTGTTATTGATATTCATAACACGCCGAGTGATGGCCCTTCATTTGGGGTTACTCCTTTAGTTTCAAACGATGGTTTAACTGCTAGCTCATTTTTTTGTGACACTTTGGTTTTATCTGGTCTATCCCGAGGTGCGTTAATGGAGCAAAACTTTGGCTGTCCGGTGATCACCATTGAATGTGGTGGTTCAAAAGATGAACAAGCCCATGCAGTTGCTTTGCAGGGTATAACAGAGCTTGCCCACTGCCCTAACTTATCAAATTATCATCAAAAAAATAATGTCAAGATCATCTATAAACCTTTATGTTTAATGGTTAATGCTGATGTTGATTTACATTTTTCACAACACGACGAAGGTTATTCAGGTGTTACATTTATCAATAAAATAGAACAACTTAATTATGGCGGGGTAAAAGAAGGACAAATGCTTGGTTGGCTTGATGAACATGGTCTAAATAACTTAATGTTAATCAATGATGTTGGAGACAATGTTATTGATAAATATTTTGCTGTTAGAGACAATCAATTAATTAGCCTAACGTGCCTAAAAGTGTTTATGGCAACAAATAATGTTGACGTTGCAAAAAATGACTGCTTGTTTTATATCGTCAACATGTCAAATAGCTAATTTTGCTAATGTGAGCGTTTATGTGTCATGAAAATGCTGTTTGGATCACTCTGATAACCAGCAAATGGCCCGCATTCGGTAAAGCCGTGACGTAGATATAAATCACGGGCAGGTTTAAAAAAAACCATTGATCCTGTTTCTAAGTGAAGGGATGTATAACCCTTTATTGTGGCTTGATTCATCACGTAGTTTAGTAAACGAGTTGCCACCCCTTGACCTCTCGCTTCGTTTATTGTGCGCATAGACTTTATTTCTGCGACCGTTTCACTATGCGTTTTAATGGCGACACAACCTAGGGTTTTACCTGAATACTTAAAGGAGTAAAAAGTAATATTAGGTTGTTTAAGTGCTTGGGTATCAAGTGCATGTACACTTTCTGCGGGAGAATTCGCAAACATATCTTTGAGGTGTTCTTCGAGTATGCTAACGATTTGACCGTCAGTTAAATCATCTTCTTCAATCAATATATCAGATTTTTTCAAGATATTTTGTTTATATTAGGCGGAAACTATTGAACATGTTAACAAAAAATTCATCACTGAAAAGTGAAATAAATTCATCTATAAGACAACGTTAGCTTGATGAAAAGGGACTAACGCCCCTTTTCATCAAGCTAACAAAAATAGAAATATTTAATTTGAATAAACTTCAAGTTCATCTATTTCAATAAAAGCGTCGCCTTGATTAGAATTCACCTGAATTCTAAATATTTTAGCTTCGACCTTTGTCGGCAAATTTGCTCTTTGGTCAATCGACTTGCCTAAATTGTATTGGCCTTGTTCTTCAAATTGATCGCCCTCAAGCGAGGTTAATATTGTTACATGTCGTGGCCCACGACCAAGCTCTGTTGCTTTTGTATTAAGCATCACTCTAAAACCGGATATGGTGACAGGTTCTTCATACTCAACTTGCAGCCAATATGTAGTTTCTTTATTTTCGGTATCTTTTTTGACTAACCAAATTCCCCGATTAATCAGGCTACCTTCACCGTCAACAATTTGCTCATTAAAAATATGACCATCAAATGCTGCAGCTGGCACGTCTGCGCCGTAATTATCACTTGCATGATAGCTCGACTCAGTCAATCCGTTAGTGTAGATTTGTGCAATATTACCGTATTGTCCAGTACGCTCTAGCGAATCACCCACTTGGCCATCATCAACTATTCCGTCACCTTTTAATAGCGCAATATATTCAATCGCGCATTCACTATCTTCATTTTCTGCGTAGCCAATTCGTATCGTTTCTTGTGTTCTACGCACTAAGTTCAAAACATCAAACCAATCATTTGAATAATCATAACCACGTTCAAAAGTAAATAACCACGGCTGATCTGACTCTTGCTTCCAACAAGTAATTGATTGTTCATCAGATTCTTCTACACCCACCTTAATCAGTTGCGACTTACCGATTAAAATATCAGTTACCTTGCCTTTGTACTCCACAACATCCGCTTGTGTGAATAGTGGTAAACAAAAGAGTGATAGCAGTGCGATCTTTTTCATACATTAATCCCTAATAAAAGTTGTCATACTGCTTTTCAAGATTAATGCCAATGTAACTGACAAGTTTTTGACTTTACTGGTTAAAGTTGAGCTCAAACAATCCAAGCGCTACGTGCTCCTCACATTTTAAATACAATAAATAAGGAGCAATAATTTGGAGTAATCATTAAATCGTAAAATAGTCGAGCTGCGATAATACATGACTGCTAGCATTTTTCATTTCGTTACTTTTCTCATTTGAGGTATTCACGAATACTGCATTTTGATCAACTAATGCTTTTATATCATGCATATTTTTACTTATTTCAACAACAACTGTACTTTGTTCTTCAGCTGAGGTTGCAATTTCATGCGCCTGGCTATTCACATCATTTACTTTATGGCGAATATCTTCCATTAACTCGTTACTATGAGATACGCGTTCATTGAGTGAGTGCGCTAAATCACTACTTTGATTCATTTGTACCTGTGCTTGATCGCCGGCAGTCGTTAAACTACCGAGTAAGGTTTCGATCTCGTTTACTGAAGTTTGCGATCGCTGAGCTAAGCCTCTTACTTCATCTGCTACAACCGCAAACCCGCGGCCTTGTTCTCCCGCTCTTGCAGCTTCTATCGCAGCATTTAACGCCAGTAAGTTTGTTTGTTCAGAGATCGCTTTAATGACATCAAGGATTTTTTCAATATTAACGGTTTCAGACTTTAAATTATCAACCGTATTACCCGTTTCTTTCAAAGCATTTACCAGTATTTCGATTTCCTTAACAGATTCTTGTGAGGCAGATAAACTGACACCCGCCAAGTCATTAATTTCACCGGCTGCTGCAGCTGTTTGCGTAATATTTTGCGCAATGTTCTGACTGGTTTGCGCCATTTCTTCTATCGCAGTAACCACGAGATCAATGTTATCAGTAATAGCATGTGCGCCATCTTGCAACTGATTATTATAACTCAGCACTTCATCGCTATTACTCGCCACAATATCGCCAGAAGATTTAATATCTGCCATTGTGTTACGCAATCTCTCTACCGTTGTATTTATCGACTTTGCTAACTCTGACATTTCATCACGCGTTGATACTGCGCAAGAAACATTCAGTAAACCTTTCGACAGTTTAAACGCAACGTCTTTAACTTGGGTGACTGCATTACTAATACCACGTGCAATCAGTTGACTTAGTATGATAGATACAACAAGGGAAAGTAGTAAACCAATATAGAAAACATAGGAAGCAATGGAAATGGCTTGTTCAATCTCTTGCTTAGTGTCTAATGCTGAACGGTCTACATGCTGTTTAAAATCATCGAAGAAATCCACTAAGACATAATAACTATCAACAAACGATTTAAATATTGGATATGGTGCTTTATTATCAGGTGCACTTTCCATCGCTTTTACAAAGTCATCTGCTTTTGTCTGATAATCCTCAATTAAGCTTTTTAGCTGGGTTATTTTACTTTTATCACCTTGATATGACGCGACAATTTTATTCACTAAATTCGGGGTTTGTTGATGATTTTCAGCAATTGTTGATAAGTACCCTTCGGTTTGTTCTTCTAACGTTAGTAAGTAACTTATCTGTAGACCTCTTATATTTAACATAGTATCAACTTGGACTTCTTTGATACGTTCAAACTGCATGGATGTGGTAAAGTTATTTTGATAAAACTGATTAAATTTATCTCCAATTTCATTGCTATAAAATTTAATCACCAACAGCGCTAACGTAAACACAACGACTATTGCCAATGATAAGGCTTGCAGTTTTCTTAATATTGTCCAGCTCATTGTTATTCTTCAATAATTAGTTAACTTTCTTAAATACTAGTATAGATTTATAAAAAACAAAGCTATATATTCACAACAAGCAACGAAAGAAACCTCGCGTTAACAGAACCATGGAATAAGGTGCATTAAAAGGCTTTGAAGTATGCCAGCAAATATTAATCACGAAATGGGTTGATAAGTGAATGATGTCATTCCTATAATTGCTGTATTCAATACAGTACTTATCATCAATCTACATGAATGTGATAACCAGTTTCCAATAATGTCTAAGGTAATATTCTTTCTATGGTTAGTCAGCAACAACCCACCATTTTGTGGCACGATTACGAAACATGGGGCATCAACCCTAAATATGACAAACCATCACAATTTGCAGGTATTCGAACAGATCTTGATTTGAACATTATTGGTGAGCCTGAAATGTTCTATTGTCAGCCGCCTAGTGATTACCTCCCGCACCCTGAAGCAGCATTAGTAACAGGCATTACCCCTCAAAAAGCATTACGAGATGGCATGTCAGAAGCCGATTTTGCTCATCGCATTCATCAGCTTTTTTCTCAAGCGAATACTTGTGTAGCAGGCTATAACAACATTCGCTTTGATGATGAAGTAACCCGTTATTTGTTTTATCGAAACTTTTATGACCCCTACGCGCGTGAATGGCAAAATGGTAATAGCCGCTGGGATATTATCGATATGGTTAGGGCTTGTTACGCTTTAAGACCAGAAGGTATTGAGTGGCCAAAGGTTGTAGATAAACTAACAGGTGAAGAGCGCGTTAGCTTTCGGCTGGAATTGCTGACTCAAGCGAATGGCATAAACCATGAAGCCGCGCATGATGCAATGAGTGATGTTTATGCAACGATTGCTATGGCAAAGCTCATTAAAGAAAAACAACCCAAACTTTACGAGTTTTTATTTGATTTACGTAGTAAAAAGCACGTGAGTGAATTATTAGATGTTTACAACATGACCCCTGTTGTTCATACATCGAGTAAAATTTCATCTATCCATGGCTGCACTAGTTGGTTTGCGCCGGTTGCGTATCATCCACAAAATAAAAACGCCGTAATCGCCATTGATTTAGCACAAGATCCCACTCCCTTGTTTGAATTGAGTAGCGAGGAAATCAAAGCACGATTATATACAAGACATGATGAGTTGGCGGAAGACGAGTTACCCATTCCCGTTAAACTTATTCATGTTAATAAATGCCCTGTTGTTGCGCCTGCTAAAACGTTATTACCCGAAAATGCAGAACGATTAGCGATCCCGCGCGAGACTTGTTTAGAGAACCTAGCAAAACTAAAAATGCACGTTGAAATACGGGACAAGTTAAGTGATGTATTTGCACCAGAATCTTTTGATGATGACGAACAGCCTGATGCTGAAGAAGCATTATATGGCGGTGCTTTTTTCAGCTCAAGCGATAAAGCGCAAATGGACATATTGCACCAATTGCCAATAGAACAATTGGCAACACACCCGTTTCAGTTTCAAGATGAGCGTTTATCAACCTTGTTATTCAGGTTTAGAGCTAGAAACTATCCTCAAACGCTTAATAACGAAGAACAATTAAAATGGCAGAGCTATTGCCAAAGTAAATTGCAGTATGGTGGTAAAGGTATCCTTTCTGCTGATGAATTTATGCTAAAAATTGAAAATCTTGTGCATGAACATGAGAGTGATCAGAGCAAAGTGGCAGTGTTAAAAGCCTTGTATGAGTATTTACAAGGAAGTGTTTAGTTAAATCAATTCAAAAAAAGGCGTCACTTAGAGTAAGTGACGCCTTTTTAAAGCTAAACATATCGTAACGAATTATTGGCAATGCCTTGGTACATTGACACTCAAATTACTGATGCTTTGTTCTAAATCTTCAATTTGAGCACAATCTATATTTTCATTTCCATAGAGGTTTAAGTAATTTAACTTCAACAAATTACTTAGTAGCGTTACATCATTTATATCATTATATGATAAATATAGTTCTGTTAGTTCACCTAACGACTGTAACTTACTGATATTTAAAACCTTATTGTTTTTTAGGTTTAAGTAAACCAATGACGGCATATTATCAATGTAAGTTATTTCATCAATAATGTTAGACTCTAGAGTTAGGTACTTAAGTGCTGGTAAGGTATTTTCAATATTAACAGAAGCAATTCGATTGCCACGCAAATTTAAATTAGAGAGTTTAGGGAGCTCTGAAAAGTCAGGTATAAAAGTTAATTGCCCATATATAACCTCAAGCGTAGTTAGATTTTTCAGTTCATTTAAAGGTGCGTAGTCAATATCATCCCCCAGATAATACAAGCTTAATTGACTAATATTATTCATCTGCTCTATACCATTAAGTGACTTAATACCACTCGAATAGCAGCTAATATACGTAATATCAGCGATATCATTACCTCTGTTTCGTATGCATGCTGCAAGTGTTTCATCATCAAACAGTTCAAAGTTTATTGGACGTTCAACACAATTAGAAGAATATTTTAAAGTAGATTCAGGTCTCGCTTGCAAATAGCTATTAATGTCTTCACACAATAATGAAGAATTATTCGTTAAATCAATAGTCGTTAGTTTTATTAAATCAGTTAATGTACTAATATCAACTAACTGACTCATGCTTGTCATTTTAAGCGACTGTAATGAAGAAAGGTTAGCTAGCATATCTAATGAAGTTACATGATTATTAACGTAAACTTCCAATTGTTTTAGGTTGACTAACGATGATAGAAAATCCATCGATTCAACGTTGTTAATATTCATCACTGTTAACGTCTCTAATTTTGTCAAAGCACTAACAGGTGTCATATCATTTAAAGAATACATTCTGGTTAATGAAAGTGATTCCACATTAACAGCCCCCTCAAGGCCATCTAAAGAGGTTAAGCTCGTTAGGTCCTCTAACACAACTGATTTCAACGACAGTAGATTTGTCATATCAAACAATGTCGTTATATTAGCCGAGCTAATAGAAAGTTCTTCAAGCGCAGTTAAATTAACTAGCTCTTCAAGATTTTCATAGCTATTTTGAGCAAGTATTAATGCTGAAAGCTTTGTTAAGCCAGCAAGAGGAGAAACATCAATTGCAGCGTTATAATAAAGTCGCCCAATGTTTAGGTATTCAAGGTTGGTAAGGTTTTCTAGTGAGCTTATATCATCTAAATTACGGTTATTTGAAATATCCAAATAAGTCAGTTGAGTTGCAGTAGACAGTCCACTAATGTCAGATAAACGACTATTTTCTTGGATATTTAGTTTTTCTAAATTGGGTAATGATTCAACGAAAGAAACACTGGTCAAGTCTGCACGCTGCAATGAAAGTTCTTTTAATTTAGTGAGTTGCTTTAAACTATCTAAATTACTAATAGCGCTAACATTATTCATATTTAGCGCTTCTAGGTCTATCAATCCTTGAAGTTCGCTCAAGTCTATTTCTGCGTAATTATCAGAAATATCGAGCGATACTAATGAGGTCATATCACTGATAGGTGTGAAGTCAGTTGTGCCAATGCCATTTAACTTAAGATGTGTTATCGAATCTTTTAAAGCTAAGGCGCTTAAATCGGTAACATAATTATTATGACTAATGTCTAAATGCGTAAGGCTTTCTAGCTTTGCTAAAAAGCTCAATGCGTTAAAACGAGAACCAACATTTGATAACTTCAAATCAGTTAAGTTCACCAAGTTTTCTATCCCTTGTGGGTTTACAAGGTAAACATTACTTAAATCAAGCACAGTTAATTGTGTTAACTCAGAAAAGCTATTAGCATCTAAAGAATAATGGTATGTGCCGCTACTAAACAAAAAGGTTTGTAACTTTGCTAGACGTTCAAACGCTAAATTATTTGAGTAAACACTATTATTGCTCAAATCTAAATGTATAAGGTTAGCTAAACCAAATACCGTATCTATGTTTTGAATACCATTATCCGATAAATCTAAATATGTCAGCAGCTCTAATTCTGGTAGCGTTGATATATCATTAAGCTTAGCGTTGGAGATAGATACTTTGGTAAGGTTGGGGAATAACGCTAAATCAGCTAACGACGTAAATTCTATGCCATCACAGTGAATTTCAGCAAGCCCAAGATCATTTTCCGCTGAACTTGGTAAACACTGTTTAAAGCCATTATCTTCAAAAACTGCATTATCAATTGCGTCATAAGCACTGATGCTAATATCGACAGATTTACTCACAGATGCGCCGTTATTATCTGTTGCTTGCAACGTAAACGATAGTGTTTCATCTGCTGACACCGAGGGAGCAATAAAAGACAATTCCTTTTGATCGTCAACTAGTGAAGAAACCGTGGTACCCGCTGTTTGTTGCCACACATAACTTGTAATAGTACCATCACTATCTGAAGCATTCCCTGTAATAATAATGGCGTCACGTTCGTAAGCCGTAACTTCACCAAAATCCGAAATCACGGGAGATTGATTAGCTTGTTGCTTCGGGATGTTTGCTGAGGCAGAGCTAGAGCCTCCACCACCACAACCTATAGATAAGAGTGTTAACATCGATAATAACACTACATTTTTATTTTTAATCACAGTCAAGTACCATCCTTTAGATAAAATTTGGACGGCCACAACCAGTTAGCAGTCCATTGCTATTTGTACAATTGTTACATAAATGTTAACTACGAGACAAGAAGATATTGTCTTTAATGTTACAATAACTTTCCAATCTATAGCTGTAGATAATAAAAAAGGCACTTTACGTGCCTCTTCGTTTTACGATGCTTTTCTTCTTACATTATCAAACCAAGTGTAGCTTAACCCAAAAGAACGATTGTCGAAGGTTCAGGAACACGAGCAAGGTACTCATCCACACATATGAGCTATAACTCGCAATCTTCCTAAAATATAAAGCTCTATTAACGTATAAAGCTAATTAATACTATCCCAAACCTGCTGTTCTACTTGTTTAATATGACGTTCCATCATAATCTGCCACTTGCCATTTTGTTTCACCAATAACGCTTCAAAATGAGCGATAAACGGTGATTTTTTACCTTGGCTACCTATACTGTAATAATAGAAATAACCGGTTTGATGTGCCGTTGTGTTACTCAATAACGATGATGTAAACTTAAACGTTACCCCTGCTTTCATATTACCTGCTTTGGTGTCATCAAAGCCTTGTTTCCAGCGTGTTAGCGCATTAGCAATCGGGTAGCTTGTTTTTGCAATATCCGATACTAAAATAGCGTCTGAATGAAAAGTTGCTGAATAACCGTCAAAATCACCTGTTGCAACCGTTTTTTCTGCTTCTTGCCAAAAGGCAGCTAACTCTTTTTCTACCTCAGTATTTGCTTGAGCCTGAAAGTGAGTAAAGACACTGATCAACAGTAATAATGTTATATAATGTATTGTTGGCATGCGGTAATCCTTTTATTTGTTATTGTATGTTGTTTATAAACTATTACTCAGGTTTTTTATAGCGAGCAATTAAGCTTGAAGTATCCCAACGATTGCCGCCTAATGCCTGTACCTCTTCATAATAATTATCAAGTTGTTTGGTGATAGTAAGATCTACACCGAGATTTTCAGCTTCATCAAACGCCATACCAAGATCTTTGCGTACCCAGTCAACAGCAAAACCAAAATCAAATTCACGGTCACACATGGTTTTACCACGATTATCCATTTGCCAAGAGCCAGCTGCACCTTTAGAAATTGTTGCCAATAATTTATCGGTATCAAGCCCTGCGTGTTGGGCAAAGTTTAGACCTTCTGCTAACCCCTGTACGGCATTGACAAAGCAAATTTGATTCACCATTTTCGCGAGTTGCCCTGAACCGATGTCGCCCATTAGCTGGCTAAATCGTGCGTATGCGTCCATCACGGGTTGTACTTTGTCAAAAGTTACTTGCTCGCCTCCACACATAATGGTTAGTACACCATTTTCAGCACCTGCTTGACCCCCTGAAACCGGGGCATCAATAAAGCCAATACCATATTCATTTGCAACATCATGCATTTCTTTAGCAAGAGACGCAGAGGCGGTAGTATGATCAACAACCGTACTTCTTTTAGTTAAGCCTGAGAAAACACCATTTTCGCCCGTTAATACTTGCCTAACGTCATCGTCGTTACCTACACAAACAAACACTATTTCGCAGCCTTGCGCCGCTTGTTTTGGCGTATCGGCATATTGTCCATTAAACGCTTCACTCCAGCTAACTGCTTTTGCTGTCGTGCGATTATAAACCGTAACCTCATGCCCTGCTTTGACTAAATGCCCTGCCATTGGGTAACCCATTACGCCCAATCCGATAAATGCAACTTTCATAATGATCTCTATACAACATACTGAAAACATAGTTTATAACATGATTCAGCACATCAGATAGTTGTTAAATTAACTTTTATCTATTATCGTTACCAAGACATCCGACCACAGGAACCAAAGATGAGCAACAACTTCTACCAATACCAAGTTGTCACCAATAGAAAACAAGCGTTTGAGTTAAACAGTTTAAAGAATAAAGTTGTACTGATTATCAACACAGCAAGTGCATGTGGCTTTACACCTCAATATGCTGGATTAGAAGAACTTTATCAAAAGTATAAGGATAAGGGATTCGAAATCCTAGCCTTTCCGTGTAACCAGTTTGGTAAACAAGAAAAAGGTGATAATGAAGCCATTCAACAATTTTGTGATCTAAATTTTAAGATAAACTTTCCGTTAATGGATAAAGTGGAAGTAAACGGTGACAATGCAGCACCATTATTTACCTTTCTAAAAAAAGAAGCGCCAGGTATTCTCGGCTCTAAATCAATTAAATGGAACTTTACCAAGTTTCTTGTCGACGGTAACGGAAACGTTGTTAAGCGCTACTCCCCTACAACCAAACCAGAAGAACTTAGTCATGATATTGAACGTTTATTAGCCGTATAGTACTCCATAGATAGTCACAAAAAAGCCACCTAAATTTTAAGGTGGCAAAAAGCGTTTGAATATGAATTAAAAATTAACGCTTTGCATCTAGTGCCTGTTGAATGTTATCTAAGTCATCAACGGTAAACTCGCCTTTTTCAAGCAACTTCATGATAAGATCAGGTCCAACGTGACCAGCTTTTTTAATCTGAATGACCTTATGTTCTCCATCATGCTTAATTTCCTTGACGATTTTCTTAGCGATATTGCTACCAGAACTCTCTTCTTCGATTTCGAAAACAAAAACTTGTTCTGCGTTACCATCTGTCCAAGTAGAGATTGATTCTGAATTAGAATGTATTTTTATCATATCTGCATCGACATGAATGTTACCTAATTGTTCTGCTACCTTGTCGCGCAAATCTTCTGGCAAAACACTTAACGCACCTTTCAATGCAGTTAGATCATTAAGTGTCGCTTCTGATAACACTAAATCAGCAACCTCACCATTTGATTTTACGAAAACTTGAACGTCTTTATCACCATCAGCGATAACTTCAATTTGATGTTCTTTACTATCCGATGTAGACATGGCTATTGCAGACATGCTACTCAGAGCCCCTAATACAGAAAACGCAATGGCTAATGTCGTTTTATTTATAGTTTTCATGTTAATTTTCCTTTCAATATTAAATGCGATAATCGTTTACGAAAGGATAATAGCGAATACTATGCCAATGAATAATTTTCTTTATTTTACATGGGATTAATGAAAATAAGTTACTAATTAATCATTGAAAATTTCCTGATATCGGGAACCGTTATTCCTGATATCAGTCAACCCAGCAGGTAAGCAAGGCCAAATAAAAAGCATGCTTTATTAATACGTTGTTTTTATTATAATAATTTTTACGACTATCTTGGCATTATACTTGTTACTGTTACAACATAGTGGAATTTACATTTTTAATACGTTGGTATCTTATGTCATTGCGTGGCTATCTATTTTTACTTATTGGTGGGTTGATCACATTATTAACCTTGATTCAATTAGTGTTGGTGTATTGGATCGAAAAGAATATCGCGAAAGAAGTTGACTTAAAAGCACGCCAATACTCCGAACAAGTCATAGAGCTCGCGGTAGAGCAAATTAATGACCAACCAACAAACTTTATTGTTGAAACGCCCAAAGACAGCACTCATACATGGCAAGTTGAACAAAAAGTAATAACTACCGACGCTGAAAATACTAATGTAAAAGTGTATCGTTTTGAAGATAAAAAAGTTATCGATATAACAACGGAGCCTACTTCTAAGCCAAAAAGCCCAAATAATTCAAAGAAAACTCATCAAGAAAACGAGACGCAAGTACACATCAACAAAAAAATCCTCAAGAAAGAGTTCAAAACAATCATTGATAATATTCATCAACAGAATATCGACAGGCAAAGTAAGTCTCCCGATAACTTAAAAACGTTTATTGTAAAGTCGCCTAATGTTCATCAACAAACGTGGGTGTCTACAAGTCGAATTAGTGACAGCAGTAAAGCATTATTTGAAAAAATTCAACTTATGTTGATTGTTGTTGCCATAATTGGCCTGTTATTCGCGTTTTGGTTAAGCTCACAATTTAATAAGCCATTGAGGTTACTGACCAAAGGGTTTAAGCACTTATCACAAGGTGACTATAAACATCATGTTCCACAAGTAGGTATTAAGGAAATACGCACCACCATTGCTCATTTTAATAAACTTGTGCAACGTTTAGAACAACTTTCAAAAGCAGAACAACAGAACAAAGAACTTACTCACCTCGCTGAACTTGGAGAAGTGAGTCGAGGTTTAGCACATGCGTTACGTAACCCAATACACACAATTGGCTTATCGATTGAGCAACTTGAAGAGGATTCGCTTGATGTTGATCATAAACATAAACTACTCGCCACAATTCAACACAAGATACAGCATTTAGACAAAAGCATTAAGGCACTGCTAACGCTCACTGCCAATGGCATTTCACGTGATGAACATGTGCCGATATTAGCCGTCATACAAGATATTATTCTGGAATATAAATCGACCATACAAAAAACAATTAATTTTACCTTGAATGTGCAAGAAAACCTTACCATTAAAGGCGCTGAGTCGGAAATTAGAAGTATCTTACATACGTTGATAAATAACGCATGTGAAGCATCCAAGAGTGGTGATAACGTCACAATAAACGCTCAGAATGGTGAGCAAGGAATCGAAATTACCGTTAAAGATTGTGGTGTAGGCTTAGCTTCGCATATCAAACAGCAATTATTTCAACCGCATATCTCAACAAAACCAGAAGGTGCAGGTATGGGGTTATATATTGCCAATCGCTTAATAACATTACACTATCAAGGTAATCTTACGTTAACTAACAATCAAAAAATAGGTTGTACTGCATGCGCAGTCTTTGGAGTTTAAGCATGAATGAATTACCTTTTCAATTTCATATTTTAGTAGTCGAAGATGAGCCCGACCAGCGACAGCTTATCTGCGATATTTTGGTCGCCAGTAACTTTAAAGTCACAAGCGCCGACTGTGTAGAATCGGCAATTTTACTCACTAAAAAACAGCCATTTGATGTTATTTTTTCTGACTGGAAATTAGGTGAATTAACAGGCATTGATTTGCTCAATTATATAAGACATCAAGAAAACGACGTAGGGTTCGTGATAGCCACCGCTTACGGCACAATAAATCATGCTGTAGAAGCACTGCAAAAAGGAGCTGATGACTACCTTCCTAAACCTTTTAAACGACAAGAACTTTTGTTGACCATTGACAAAGCATTAAAAGCCAAACTTTTGCGTGGTGAAAACAAGTCATTAAATGCACAACTCAGTGAACAAAAACAACTAGTCGGTTTAGTGGGAAAAACCCCCGCAATGCAAGCTGTTTATCAACGAATAGAGAAAATTTCTGGTACTAATGCCACGGTATTGATTTTAGGAGAAAGTGGTACCGGTAAAGAGCTTGCTGCAAGAGCATTACATGACAAAAGTTCGCGTAAAAACGAAAAGTTTGTCGCCATTAATTGCGGAGCCATTGCAGAATCTATAGCAGAAGCTGAATTATTTGGCGCAGAAAAAGGTGCATACACAGGCGCAAACACCACAAAAATAGGTCGCTTTGAAGCAGCTAATAACGGCACAATTTTTCTCGACGAAATTGGTGAACTATCACCAAATTTGCAAGCTCACCTACTTCGTTTTCTACAAGAAGGAACCATAACTAAGCTCGGGAGTAACGACGAGATAAATCTTAATGTTAGGGTTATTGCCGCAACACACCGCAACTTAGAGCATGAGGTAAAAATAGGTAACTTTAGAGAAGATCTGTTTTATCGGTTAAATGTCGTGCCAATTAACATGCCGCCATTACGCGAGCGACAACAAGATATTCCATTATTAGCAGATCATTTTATCCAAGTACATGCCAAACAACACCACTGCCAAGCAACAGCCTTAACTGATGCAATGTACCGTAAACTTTTAGAATATCACTGGCCAGGAAATGTTAGAGAGCTATCAAACCGCATTGAACGATTTGTCTTGCTCAATGATGATACCGAGTTAACAGGTTCAAGCGACATCAAAAGCAATTTAGCAAACGATATACCCACTTTTTCATTACCGCCTGATGGGTTTAACTGGGAACAATTTGAATGTCATTGCTTAGCTGAAACGTTAAAAATGCATCAAGGAAATCGAACCAAAGCAGCTAAATACCTGCAAATGTCATATAAAGCGTTTTTGTATCGTCTCGAAAAGTACCAAATAACAAGCGATTAGATTGTTATTATAGTAGAGCATCTATAATGCGTTTTTTTTAATAACAAACTTGTATAAAAAACAACCAATAGTTGGCTAAACTTAATAGAATGGTTCAACAGACCGTGTAGAGTTTATAAGCAAGGAAAACGTACACCTTGTTTTTTCATGAGGTAAAGTTTATGAGCGCATTATGGAGAAGTCATGCCAGTCGATTAGCAACGTTAATTGCAGATAATAATGAAACGCAAGCACATTTATATTTAGAGCAGTTAATGCTTTTTCCGGTTGATATCCAAGATAAAATCATCGAAGACATTAGTCACCTCAGCAATTGTAATAGTGAAGCAATTTCCAATGTCATTTCAAACTATACGATGTTTGAACTCAAGTAAAAGTAATACGCCAGCAACCACTTAAACAGCTTGTTTATTATACTTTTAACTGTTGTTGGCGTAGCTTAGCAATTTCATCGC
The DNA here is from genome assembly GCF_030295995.1 of Thalassotalea hakodatensis. NCBI lineage: Bacteria > Pseudomonadati > Pseudomonadota > Gammaproteobacteria > Alteromonadales > Colwelliaceae > Thalassotalea > Thalassotalea hakodatensis. The sequence continues at coordinate 2,481,992 of NZ_AP027365.1, forward strand.
GCACACTTGCTGCTTGTTCAAATTCTAAATTTTGTGCGTGATCAATCATTTGTTTTTCAAGTTGTTTCACTTTGTCATCAATCTCGCTAACTGACATAACATGGTATTGTGCGTCTGATTCAGCAGCTTTAGCTTTTTGGTTAATAATTGCTTGTTCTGGTCTATCACCAACATCCATTACATCGGTAATTCTGCGTTTTACCCCTTGCGGAGTTATACCGTGTTCAACATTGTAAGCTTGTTGCTTCTCTCTTCGTCTATCTGTTTCATCAATGGCTCTTCGCATAGAGCCAGTAATGCGATCAGCATATAATATTGCTCGACCGTTCACGTTACGCGCTGCCCGACCTATTGTTTGAATAAGCGATCGCTCTGAGCGTAAAAAACCTTCTTTATCAGCATCTAAAATCGCAACTAGTGATACCTCTGGCATGTCTAACCCTTCCCTAAGCAAGTTAATACCAACTAATACATCAAAGTGGCCAAGGCGAAAATCACGAATAATTTCAACACGTTCTACGGTATCAATATCAGAATGTAAATAGCGTGTTTTAACCCCGTGTTCATCTAAATATTCAGTTAAATCTTCTGCCATACGTTTGGTTAACGTGGTTGCTAATACCCGCTCGCCTATTTCAACACGAATACGGATTTCTGATAGTAGGTCATCTACTTGTGTTTCTACAGGTCGAACTTCAATTTGAGGATCTAACAAGCCTGTAGGTCTAACGACTTGTTCTGCTACTTCACCAGAAGATTTCTCCAGCTCATAATTGCTCGGCGTCGCTGAAACATAAATCGTTTGTGGTGCTAGACTTTCAAACTCGTCAAATTTCATCGGTCGATTATCAAGCGCTGATGGTAAACGAAAACCATATTCAACAAGGTTTTCTTTTCTTGAACGATCACCTTTATACATCGCGCCAATTTGCGGTACGGTAACGTGTGACTCATCAATAATTAGTAGACCATCATCAGGCAAATAGTCGAACAGCGTTGGAGGCGCTTCGCCTGGCGAGCGTCCAGACAAGTAACGTGAATAGTTTTCTATGCCAGAGCAATAACCAAGCTCTGTCATCATTTCAATATCAAATTGTGTTCGTTGAACAATTCTCTGCTCTTCAATTAACTTATTATTGTCTTTAAGCTGTTTCGCGCGTTCGCCTAATTCTATTTTAATATTTTCAACAGCAGCTAGAATTTTTTCTCTTGGTGTCGCGTAATGTGTTTTCGGGTAAACCGTTACACGTGCTAGCGTGCGTTCAACTTGACCCGTTAATGGATCAAACTGACTAATTCGCTCTATTTCTTCATCAAATAATTCAACACGCAAAGCTAATCGATCTGATTCAGCAGGAAAAATATCAATCACATCACCGCGTACGCGATAGGTTGCACGCTGAAAGGCAACGTCATTACGCGTATATTGTAATTCAGCGAGTCGACGTAAAATATCACGCTGATTAATAATATCGCCCTGACGTAAATGTAACATCATCGTCAGGTATGAATCAGGATCACCTAACCCGTAAATCGCCGAGACTGAAGCAACGATTATAACATCTCGTCGCTCTAATAAAGCCTTTGTTGCCGACAAACGCATTTGCTCAATGTGATCATTAATTGAAGCATCTTTTTCAATGAAAGTATCGGTCGTTGGTACATAGGCTTCAGGTTGATAATAATCGTAATAAGACACAAAGTATTCAACAGCATTATTAGGAAAGAACTCTTTCATTTCACCGTAAAGCTGTGCTGCTAACGTTTTATTAGGTGCTAACATCATGGTTGGACGATTGACCGTTTGTATCACGTTTGCAACGGTAAATGTTTTACCTGAACCTGTTACCCCTAATAAAGTTTGGTGTGCCAAGCCATCTTCAAGGCCTTCAACTAACTTGGCGATCGCAGTAGGTTGATCACCATTTGGCGTATATTCGGAATTAATTTGCAATGACTTCATGATGAAACAGCCTTTGGTGCTAAAGAAGTGTCGTCGAATTGTTTAGAAAAGGCTTTATAAGAAATTGCTGCCATTATCACGTTTCCAAGTAATCCCCCAATAAAAAAACCTTCAATGCCGTACCATAAACTGCCTAAATAAGATAATGGCACATAGCAAACAAACAATCGTAATATGCTCAAAAATAACGCGACCATGGGCTTATGTAAGGCATTAAATGAGGAGTTCGTTAGAATGACAATCCCTTGAAATCCATATCCAAGTGGTAACACCCAAATAAACAATTTGATAATCTTAGCAACGTGTTCTTCATCGGTAAAAGTGGTCGCAATAAGTGGTGCTGACAACACTAAAGTAACATAAATAACTATTTGCCAAATCATGACAAATTTTATCGACGTTTTATATCCTTGCTGTACACGATGCATGTGCCCAGCACCGAAATTTTGGCTAATAAACGGTGGTAATGTCATAGATAATGCTAAGATCACTAAACAGGCAATTGACTCAATGCGTGTTCCTACACCGAATGCCGCGACTACAGGCTCTCCGTAGGTTGCAGCAATTGCCGTTAAAATAGCAGCGGCAATTGGCGTTAACATATTCGCCCCTGCTGCTGGCAAGCCAATATGTAAAATAGTTTTAGACGCTTTAAAAAAAGTACTGAATAAATCAAGCGTCGTGTGTATTAACTTGCGTTGATAACCAACAATATACAAGACATATGCAAGCCCAAATACCCATGAAATTAACGTTGCTAAAGCAGCACCTTGTATGCCCATCGCCTCAATAGGCCCAAAGCCAAAAATAAAAATAGGATCTAAAATCGCATTAATAATACCGCCAAGCCCCATAATAATACTGGGCGTTTTGGTATCGCCACTGGCACGTAAAATAGCGTTACCAATCATAGGGCCAATTAAAAACACACTACCTAAAAACCATAAATCCATGTATTGATGAATTTCTGGTAATAGATCTTCATTGGCACCTAATAATGTGAAAATTTCATCAGTAAACACATAGCCCGTATACGAAAGTATACCAACCACTATTGCCGCTAATATCAACGCTGAAGTAGCTGAGCACTTAGCAAAGCTATCATCCCCTGTTCCTAATGATTTAGCGATAACCGCTGATGTACCAATACCAAGCCCAATGGTTAAGCTAATAACGGTAAATGTAATAGGAAAAGTAAAACTTATCGCAGCGAGCGGCTGAGTTCCCAATAAGCTAACAAAAAACGTATCAACCAAGTTAAATGTCATCAGCAAAATCATGCCGTAAATCATTGGAATGGTCATTTGTTTTAAGGTTGGCCCAACAGGATCTGCCAAAAGATTTATTTGTCGACTATTTTTTTCCGCTACCATGACTTATTACTTTGTTACCACCACAAAATGTGAGCGTGTATTGTAAAAGATACTAAGAAGAGTCGCTATGTAAATATTAACTTTCATTGTTTTAGTTATATTTAATCAAACTGGATGAACATTTAAAAAATTTAAAAATAAACAGGACTGTGTATAACCCAACTTAACACACACATTTTGACTTAAAACACTGGTTGAACAAAAATAGCACAACAAGGCTAACGAACAACAAGAAAAACATATAACATATTGTTTAATAATGATTATTAAAAAAATAACAATTATTTACCACCGACAAAAAACTAAGTATACGTCAATGAAAACGTTTTATTACACTTTCATCCACGTAGTTATCCACAGTTTTGGTGGATAACTTCAATTTAATAAACACTTACAATTGATTGCAGAAAGCTTCACCGATCGTTGATGTCAAATCAGCCAGACTGAGCGGAAAACGAGCAAACGATCCATGAAATCAAATTTTTCTTCATTTTGGGTTGACACACCGACTAGCTGCCATTAATATTCCGCCCCGTTGACGAGATACAATCTCTTAAACATGATTCCCCTGTAGCTCAGCTGGTTAGAGCGGTGGACTGTTAATCCATGTGTCGTCTGTTCAAATCAGACCAGGGGAGCCACTTATTTATATGTAATGGCACTTATTTATAAATGCGGTTACTGGCGAAAGCCAAAAGAATTATTCCCCTGTAGCTCAGCTGGTTAGAGCGGTGGACTGTTAATCCATGTGTCGTCTGTTCAAATCAGACCAGGGGAGCCACACAAAGAAAAGCTGCAATTTATTGCGGCTTTTTTTATGTCTATTTTTAGAGTTTAAGGTTATCAACTACCGCTAGAGCGGTGGACTGTGCTCTTGTTAAGCTCGCATGTGCCCTCTGTTTCAATCAGACCAGGGGAGCCACACAAAGAAAAGCTGCAATTTATTGCGGCTTTTTTTATGTCTATTTTTAGAGTTTAAGATTATCAACTACCGCTAGAGCGGTGGACTGTGCTCTTGTTAAGCTCGCATGTGCCCTCTGTTTCAATCAGACCAGGGGAGCCACACAAAGAAAAGCTGCAATTTATTGCGGCTTTTTTTATGCCTATTTTTAGTGTAAAGGTTATCAACTACCGCTAGAGCGGTGGACTGTGCTACTTTAAAAACATGTTACCAACCTAACTGATACAAAGGTAACGTTTCTAATCGTGCATCTATCTCTTTTAACATCTGCTGATAATCTTGATTATTGATATCACGATACGTTTGTTCAAATTCAGCGTGGGATATCCCTTCGTCTAAACCTTCTATACTAGGGAGTAGCGTTTCATCGGTTATATTTAATAATAAAGATTGCGCGCGCTTAGCTTTATTTTCACTTGCAACTACTATCTGGGCAAAACGAGTACCAGCCCTATCCGCCATTAAATCGGCAAAACTAAAGCCTGAACCACCTCGATTACTGTCTAAAAATTCTTTGTATTCACCAATAGCATCACTAGCTCCCAAAGTACTGAACATTTGAATAGCCATAGAATAGACGAAATGTTTTTGTAAATCATTTCGTCCCCGCAATGTTGCGTTACTTCTCAATTTATTACGAACAACAAGCTGATCAAAATCATCATCGATGATATTTCCCACGAGTAATTCAAAACGATCAGCACCAAAATAAATAATAAGTGCCATCGCTGCAGACTGGTTTTGTACAGTGGTATTGGTATTAGCTATTGAGTTAGATCGCTGACTGGCAAGCGAAAATACTTCTCTAACATACCCAGCCAATGAAGCATTTGATTGTTGTTTTGCTGCATATTGAGCAATCGATTGATAATAAATAGCAATTTCCTTGGCGTTACCAAATAGCGATAAGTCATCTCTTAAGCGCATTAACAATGATTTATCATTATTTCGTGCCAGTAAACGCGTATCAAAGTACATATCAAACTCAACAAATGATTCACTGATAGACACACGTTTAATAATCGCCAACATATCATCAACTAGATTCGGCTGAATGAAAAAATCAGACATCAAACGCACCAAGGTAATAAAATGATGCCCGGCTAATGAAAGATGACCTATATTAACTTGTTCAATCATTAGCCCACGTTCAGAAGGCAACACCTTTATAGATACATTAAGGTATTTAATTAATTCAGGTAATGGCAAGGTCACTGACAATGAAGCATTTAATGCTTTGGGGGTTAGCGTTACATTGGCTGCAGATTGTGGCACAGCACGATGTAACAGTGCTGCTAAACCGTCTAGTTCATCTTTAGTTATTCGAACTTGTTGTTGTCCCTGCTGTTTAGCGCTAGTAATTAATTTTTTAACTAATTGTTGACTTTGCTTAGCTTTTTGCGCGGAAATTTGATGAAGCTGAACAGTTTTAGGCTGGGTTTGCAAAGACAACAATACAAGTGCACAAAAGGCAAAAATAAAAATAAACGTAAAAATAACAAAACAACGAAAGAGAGTTTTCAAAATACGATAACAGCTTGTTAAAAGTTAAGTGCTAGTGTACTAAAAACACAGCAACATTAAAGGTTAAACATCCAGTAAATCCCAATAAATAACGCGATCAAATTTAAAGGCAAGTTGCCGGTTTAATGATTTAAACGTTGAAACTTTACCTGCGTTTGGTGCGAAACATTGCCAAATAAATTGATGACAATTATTTTCAATCAAATGATAATTTCGATACTGATAGATTTGCTCAATTGCTCTTAGCGCGGCTTGTTCACTTGCTATAGGTTTAGCAGTAGAGTCGCATGCTATAAATACATTTTTTCCCGAACGCTCTTTAGTAAATCGAGCCAATGAAACAGGCTTTATCAGCCCTTCTCCGCCAAGTTCAATAATGGTATCGTCGTCTACCCAAATACCGGTATGATCAAGTACCCCACCAATTCCACAACATATTAGCGCACCAACAACGGGTTTCACTCGCTGCTCTGTTGCCATCAACTCAGATGGATATATAGCCACAGGCGATTCATGCCGATTTAAATCCCTAATACGTTGTGGCAATAAATATTTTAGCCGGCGCTGTTGTTGCTTTTTTCGATCAGTTGACAGCTCATTTAATGTTAACGCAGAAATTGCTGCCGCACCTAACCAAACTAAGGGTAATGGCATACTCCCTCCAAAATACGCAGTGTTTAATAACAAGATGACGACCTTTTAATGAAAAGGCTATAAAAAAAATGCAAGTAACTGTTTCATTGCTGGAAATAGTTGGCACAATAGAGTGTAAATTCACACTAAATCATTTAATAAAAGTAGTAAATAATGCAGAGCGTCAAAAAATCTTCCAAACTTAATAATGTCTGTTATGAAATTAGAGGGCAAATAGCGGCTGAAGCTCGTCGTTTGGAAGATGAAGGCCATAAAATTTTAAAACTCAATATTGGTAACCCTGCACCGTTTGGTTTTGAAGCGCCTGATGATATTTTAAAAGACGTTATACATAACTTACCTACCGCACAAGGCTACTGCGACTCAAAAGGCATATACTCTGCGCGTGTGGCTGTCATGCAGTATTTTCAACAAAATGGCATATTAGGCCTTAATGTCGATGATATCTTTATTGGCAACGGCGTTAGCGAATTGATTGTCATGTCAATGCAAGGTTTACTGAATGATGGTGATGAAGTCTTAATTCCTGCACCTGACTATCCATTATGGACAGCGGCAGTATCATTATCAGGCGGCACACCTGTACATTACCAATGTGACGAAGAAAACAACTGGTTTCCAAACTTGGATGACATTGAAAATAAGATAACTGAAAACACGAAAGCTTTGGTGTTAATTAACCCAAATAATCCTACAGGTTCAGTGTATTCAGAAGAAGTTTTACAAGGCCTTTTAGCGCTCGCAAGGAAACATCAATTAATTGTTTTTAGTGATGAAATCTACGATAAAATTTTATATAACGGTGCTAAGCATATTCCAACAGCCAGTTTAGCCAATGACGTATTAATTATTACTATGGGTGGCTTATCAAAAAACTATCGTATCGCAGGGTTTAGAGCTGGATGGATGGTGATAACTGGTCCTAAATTACATGCAGAAGACTTTTTAGAAGGGTTGAATATACTTGCCTCTATGCGACTATGTGCAAATGTTCCTTGTCAGCACGCTATTCAAACGGCATTGGGTGGTTATCAAAGCATCAATGAATTAATCAGCGATAATGGCCGCTTAATTAAGCAGCGTAATATTGCCCATAAGATGATAAACGATATTGATGGACTTTCATGCAATAGCGCCATGGGCGCACTGTACTTGTTTGTTAAAGTTGATGCTGAAAAGTTCAACATTACCAATGATGAGAAAATGGTACTTGATCTACTAAAACAAGAAAAAATATTGGTGGTCCATGGCAGTGCTTTCAATATCCCGCAAAAAAATTATTTTCGTTTAGTTTTCTTACCGCATAAAGATGAATTAATCCCGGCTTTAGAGCGAATAAAAGACTTTTTTTCTACCTATAAACAAGCATAAATTGGAGTCAATATGGCGACGCTAAAACCGAAAAAACAAAGTACGTTTTTAGCATGGATGTTCCGCATGCCGTTGATCAAACGATGGGCATTAATGTTTTGTGTGAAACCTGAAAACGTTGCTGAACATTCACACCAAGTAGCCATAGTGGCACACTTGCTAGCGGTGATAAAAAATAAAAAATTCGGTGGTAATATCAATCCTGACAGAGCCGCAACGATTGCGCTTTATCACGAGGCAAGTGAAACCCGTTATGGGGATATAGTGTCCCCTACTAAGTATGCAAACCCTGAAATTGCCCGAGAGTTTAAAAAGATTGAATCGCATGCTGAACGAGAATGTTTGCAATCATTGCCCGAAGAATTTCAATCGGTATTTTACGACATTATTGTTCAAGATCATGTTGAACCTGCTTACAAGGCACTTGTAAAAGCTGCTGACATACTTGTCGCTTACATTAAAGCGGTTGATGAGCTTAATCATAACAACCATGAATTTGATCATGTAGAAGAACGTCTTGGTCGTAAGCTAGATGATTTGAAAAAAGACTTGCCCGAGGTTGAGTATTTCTTGGCAACCTTTTTACCCGCATGTTCTGCTACGGTTGATAAGCTGGCAAAAGACGGCTAATGATTAATACAGTCGTACTTGAAAGTTTGGCTAATTTAAATGACTTGAGGCTGCAAAGGTGAATTAACGACAGTATTTTGCAAAGTCTGTAGCCATGATTTAGCGTCAAATTCTTTACGTTTTGTCGGTAATACGTCTGATTTTTGATGCTTTAGCTGACAATATAAGCTTGTATTTTCTAATACATTACTAGGAATATGACATTTATCATTTCTAAAAGCGATTGGTTTTTCCTTCAACATATTAGTCAAATGTATACTAGAAAATAAGCCTTTCTCAGCTAATTCTGCTTGGCCATATTGGCCAATTTGCGTAATCTGCGATAGCGCAAGAGGTGCTTTATCGGGCAATGAAAAATGACGCCTTAAGCTATCATCACTTACTTCTGGCTCGGTAATTTCATCATGGGGTAGATGAAATTGACTATGCATTCGAACATCATCAACCAGCATCGCTAACATTAATGAGAAGTCACTGTGCATAGGTTTGCGTACTGATTCATTCAGTCGTTGACCTAGTTGTGCTTCTTCTAATAACGGTTTAGTTGTGGTTTCAGTAATAGCCAAAGTAAGTTCACTACAATAATGCTGACAACTTACTATCGGCAAAAAGATGAGTTACTTTAGCGATATTTCAGATATTTAATAATAAAAAAGCATGCGCTAAAAAACACATGCTTGCATTAAAAGCAGCACTAAACGATATGCTGATAGATTAGCGTTTGTTCTGGTGTGCTTTCTGAAATAGATACAGCATCAAGGTAACCTTGACTAGCTATCGCAAGCTCTTGTTTGTTATTAGCATGACAACGAGCAATCACATCGCCTGCGCAAACTTTAGCACCTAAAGGTTTGATAGCATTAAAACCTACACTATGATCAATTTTCTGACCATTTGCAGTGCGCCCACCTTTCATTCCTACCACTTGCATACCTATTTTACGGGTATTCATTTCACTAATGTAGCCACTTTTATCTGCCACAATATCACCGACCTGTTCGGCCTTTTGCATTGTTTTCCATGGGTTTTCGATAAAGTCAGTGGGACCACCCAACTGTGAAATCATACGATCAAATCGTTCTGCAGCTTGTCCTGAAGACAGCGCTTTATTGACTAAGACTTCAGCTGTACCTTTATCCTGTGTAACACCAGCGCTTATCAACATTGAACACGCAAGTTCGACAGTTACGCCATGTAATCTGGGACAACGACTTTTACCGGTTAAATAATCCACAGTCTCAATCATCTCTAACGCATTACCTGCCGAAAAACCTAACACTTGGTTCATGTCAGTGATAATAGCTTGTGTGCGCACACCTGCACCATTGGCAACACTAACAATAGACTTGGCGAGCGCTTGTGCTCCAGCTAAATCTGTCATCATGGCACCATTACCCACTTTAATATCCATCACTAATGAATCTAAACCGGCAGCCAATTTTTTGGATAAAATAGAAGCAGTGATCAATGGAATGGACTCGACAGTAGAGGTAACATCACGAATAGCATAGAGTCTTTTATCAGCTGGCGCTAAACGATCTGTTTGAGTAATAATCGCCATATTATTCTGTTTTACGAACTGCTTAAAATGTTCAACACTAGGCTGTACATCAACACCTGAAATACTTTCAAGCTTATCAGAAGTACCGCCGGTATGGCCCAAGCCTCTCCCTGCAATCATAGGTACATAAACACCACATGAAGCTACAATGGCTGCCAACATAAAGCTCACTTTATCTCCGACGCCACCTGTTGAGTGTTTATCAACTATTGGACCATCTAGTTCTGGCCATGACAAAACATCACCTGAACGCATCATATTATCTGTTAATGCAATCACCTCTTCTGTGACCATACCTTGTTGAAAGATCGCCATCGCCATCGCACCAACCTGGGCATCATTAAAAGTATTGTCGACTAAACCTGTCGCAAAAGCGTTTATTTGAGCATTATTAAGCGATTTTCCATCGCGTTTAAGACGTATTATTTCCTGTGGTAGCATGTTTAAAGTCCTTAGATTAAGTCTTTCGATAAAAAGGCATCGGGTAACAGATCCGCCACCGACCAGTGTTTTTGTTGATTCAAGTGGTTCACTGAGGTAACTTTTCCATCCTCAGGCATGAACTCTGCTATCACTTGTCTACACGCACCACAAGGAGGCGTGAGCTTCTCTTGCTCGGTATAAACAACAAGATGCTCAAACGTTTGATTACCCATTACTACCGCATTCGCGATGCAATTGCGTTCAGCACACACACCTAAACCATATGAAGCGTTCTCAACATTACAGCCATTGAATATTTGCTGATCTTTGGTCATTAAGCTTGCTCCTACCTGAAATTGACTATAGGGCGCGTATGCATTCTTGTAGGCAACTTTTGCCGCACTCACTAACGCATCAATGTTTTCAATTTTGTTGTTCTCTTGCATGTGCAACCTTAAAAATAAATTAACCATTTGGTCAGGTTTTTATCTTAACGAATTCCATAAAAAAAGCCAACAGATTATCTGTTGGCTTTTTAGAAAGAGTTAACTCATTTTAGAAGTCGTATTTAACCCCTAAGCGAATTTCCCATAAAGACTGCGTTAGGAATGTTGTCTGTTCTGCATTAGTCGGGAAGAACTCGTTAAACGAGTATGTTCCGTCATCATTAATTTCAGCTTGAACAACATTTTGCGCTGTAAAGTTACCTACCTTTTTCACACCCCAATCATCATTTAGCATATTACCTAAGTTTTTAACAACCATGAAAACTCTTGCTTTATGATCTTTCGAAAAACCTGGTAATTGTTGGTCAATTCTGAAATCTAAACGTGTGTGCCATGAAGCATTGTGCGAATTACGAGAAACAATTTCGCCTCGTTCAAACCCTTTATCGTCAATAAATGCATTAAATGCATCTATGTCAAAGTCATCGCCATAAGTAACGTTTGGATCATTTTCAAGTGGAACATATAATAAATGACGTCTGCTCTCATATTCAGTCGCACCAACAGATAGTTCATCAAAGCTATATGACATAGCACGACCTTGCGTACGAGAACCGAATAATGTAAACGCTGTTTTGTATCCATCAAAGATTTCAGTTGAATAACGTAAATTCAAGGTAAATCTATGTGGTGTTTCATAATTAGACGTCGCTAAAGCAGGATTTTGTGCATCCGATGTTGCAAAATTAGTGAAGTTAGAATAAGACACTGCACTTGTCATCGGTGATACATCTTCTGCTTTGTTAAATGCATAACCAAATTGCATATCTAAGCCAAAATCGTATTCTTTCTTAACACCAAATGAAACCGTAGTTGTTTTACCATCTTGATCAGCATTGGTTAACACTAAGTCACTTTTACGGAAGTTACGAGTAATATCACTGCCATTATCGCGTTGACCAACAACAAAGTAATCATAAACCGCACGCCCATCGAATAACTCTTCGCGATTTTCATTATCCCAGCTTGCCGCATGAATTAATGCGCCATCTTGCTGTTTTGTTAACAATAAGTCTGCTTGGAAAACATATTCATTATCTGTGATGTATGTTAAGCCTACGTTATATTTCCATTCTGTAGGAATTTTGAAGTTAGGATCTACCGCATTCACTGAAGGTTCATTACCTAATGACGGATCATTTTCAGCAACTTCATCAACCATATCTTGTAACGGGTTATAGATAGGCTCGCCTGAACCACTAATACCTGCTATTGGCGTTCCATCAGGGTTAAGTAAGTTAACGTCACCACGATAGGTATCTATGTTGGTCACACCGTCATTTGAGTAAGAGTTAGATAACCAAACGTTGGGATTACCACCTGAATATAGACCTATACCACCACGTAATTCTAGGTTTTCATCAATTGCGTAGTTAAAACCAAAGCGCGGTTGGAAAATACTCTCACCATCAAAGGTATGATCATTTCTATAACCATATCTGTCGTGAAAAACAGCATTGTAACGTGGCTTATCATCACTTGTGTACCAATCGTAACGCACACCGAATACTAAGGTTAAATCTATGTCATCAAAGATGTATTCATCTTGAATATATGCTGTATGTGTTTGATATTCAAAATTTGCAGCCGCATCATCTGGGTTATTAGTACCCGCAGAATTATTGTAATAAACATCATCGGCTAAACCCGCTTCAAAGTCGTCGATACCGGTAGCATCACCTAAAATGTTTCTACCATAATCACCACCAAAACGATATTCACCAATGGTATGTTGCATAAATACATTAAAGATTTCTAAGTTTTCATATTCGTAACCACCTGAAATTTTATGGTTACCAAAAAAATACGTACCCGAGAACTTTAACGTTTGGCTTTCCCAGTTCATCTTGTTTGTTTGACGAGAATCATCAGGGCCTAAGAAAATCGTTGCACCATTATGTGAAATTTGAACTTCACCAAAACCGCTGTCTGCGTCAATTGAATTCTGGCGATTTAATAACTTAGAGTTGCCGATACGAAGTTCAGTCGAAAAGTCGTCATTCCAATCTGAATATAATGAAGCAACAAAAGAGTTTAACTTTGCGCCAACTTCATAGAAATGATTAGAGAATGTTACTGAATTATTACGTTCATCAGATTGGTCTAATCTAAAGCCGTCATTGTAGTTATATACAAATGATGCACGGTGATCTTCATTAATATTCCAATCAAGTTTCAATAAGACCTTTTCATCTTCTACAGGCATCGAAGCAGGCATTCCACCTGGATCGTAGTTATATACATCTTTTGAAATTTGTACTACACGATCAATTTCAGCTTGAGAATAAATACCGTTAGTTAATGCATCATATTGGAAGATTTGTGCACCTTCTAACTTGTCGTAGGCAGCATAGAAGAATAGTTTGTCTTGTAATAAAGGAAAGCCAACATCAAAACCATAGCGCTTCTCTGTATAGTCACCAGTGTCAATGTCATCCCCTTCAATTTTATCACCACGAAGAGAATCACTTGAGTAATCATAAAAAACACTTCCGTGTAATTCATTGGTGCCTGACTTAGTCACCCCATTGATGTTACAGCCTGTAAAACCACCAAAACGCACATCAAAAGGCGCAATTTCAACCGTTACTTGATCTAGAGAGCTAAATGAAAATGGCATTCTAACCGTAGGATAACCATTAAAATTCAAACCGAAACTGTCGTTCATGCGAACGCCGTCAACAGTTAAACTACTATACCGTGGGTTACTACCACCACAAATGATCGCTTCTTCACCGTCACTTTCTTCGATATTAATACGAGGATCAATACGCACTAAATCTTTAATATCACGATCCGCTGAGGCAGCAAACTCTAAATCTTCTAGATTAAAATTTGATGCTGGGCTCGTAGAGCCTAATTCAGCAGCAGTTAACTGACGACCTGTAACTTCGATTGTTTCAATTGCTTCTTTTTGCAATTGAAGATTCAAATCTAATGGTTCACCTAATTGTACATATACGTCAGTTATCACGCGATCCTGAAATTTATCAGAATCTAAAGTAAGAGTATAAGGTCCACCGACTCTTAAACCTTGTGCATTAAATAAACCAGAAGCATTAACTACGGCTGTTTTAACTGTTCCAGAAGGTGTATGTAAAATAGTGATTGTTGTACCAGCAGCAGGGTTGCCTGCAGGACCGATAATTTGACCTTTAATTGTCGATGTTGTTGTATTAGCAAGAGCAGATGTTGACAGCCCGAGTGCTAATACTATCGCACTAGTGACACTTGAGAGGCATTGGGTTTTCATGTTGTTAATTTCCCTTGGTGTATGTTTTATTTTATTAGTCATACATTTTGTTGACCAGTTGTTCAAAAAGCACAACAAAGATGTACGGTTCAAAGTCTTTATTTATTATAAATTAGAGCAGACTTTTTTTACACTTTTATTACACTATTTCACAAACATGATAAATACAAGTTAAAAAACAATTAAACATCAGCGTTAAAAAACCGACCACAAAAATAAAAACACATATAAAACAAATGGTTAAACATTCATTACTCTAATGGCATTTATTTTGATTTTTTCTCTATTTTAATATGATTTTTTTCTAAAGAATCGACACCTTATAATATAACCATTTAGTCAAGATATTAATAAGTAGCAATATAAACAAATAAAAACAATGAGTTACATATTAAAACTTAAATAACCAAATAATCATATAATATTTCATTCACAATACTAATTATTCATTTCATATCGAATAACTTAGCTTTTGTAAAAGTCTCTTTATAAGCGTTATAATCATCACTTTATTAACGCTATTTATTGCGCTAAAGGCGAACTACCGCATTGTGATTGCATGCAGAATACAATCTCTGCTAGTGTAAGCAACATTAAAATAGTCGACCGATTAGACAACCATAATAATAAGTAAACATATGACTGATACTTCAAACAAAAAGCAAGGAAAGATCCGCATCAAAAGCGAGCAAAAAATATTAATTGCTGCGCAAGATGAATTCATAACCCATGGCTATAAAGGTGCTACCGTTCAATCAATAGCAGACCAAGCCGGATTGCCAAAAGCAAACGTATTGTATTATTTTAAAAATAAAGAAAATATTTACCATGCGGTATTAGAACAAACATTAGACATGTGGGATGAAGGAATTGGTGATATTATTTATGAAGATGGCCCAAAAGTCGCCATCGAAAAGTTTGTTGCTGCTAAAGTTAACATGTCATTTAAAGCGCCTAAAGCGTCTAAAATATATGCCATGGAGATTATTCAAGGCGCACAACATTTAAAAGAATTTGCTCGAACATATCTAAGAAAGTGGGTTAGAGAAAAATCAAAAGTGTTTCAACAGTGGATTAACGAAGGAAGGATGACAGAAGTAGACCCTGTCAACTTAATTTTCTTAATTTGGTCAACAACGCAACACTATGCTGATTTTGAAACACAAATTCTGACGATAATGAACCGTGCAGATTATGAGGAAGAGGATATAGAGCATGTTACGCAGTTTCTAACAGGCTTTATTTTAAAAGGACTAGGAATAAAATAAACATGAAACTACTTATTACAATTACAGGCTTTTTACTGCTAATGTCTACTCACGTTCAAGCGAAAAAACCGATACGCGTTGCAACCTTTAATGTCAGTATGGAAGCGTTAAATTATATTCAACAAAACGATAACAGCAAGGTCACAGGTACAGAACTTCTTGATGCAATGAAAAATGAGCATCAACAAATCAAAAATATTGCCGAAATTATTCAACGTGTGAACCCTGATATATTATTAATCAATGAGATTGATAACCATAGAAATGTTGGCCGAGAAGCCATGCTAACATTCATGGATAACTTTTTATCGGTTGGTCAAAATGGACAACAGCCGATCCATTATTCTTTTTCGTACCAATCGCCAGTAAACACAGGTGTTTTATTACCAGCAGATGCTAATGGTGATGGAAAAATAACACACCCTAGCGACACTCACGGTTTTGGATATTTTCCAGGACAATATTCAATGGCGATAATGTCGCGCTACCCCATTGATGCTCAATATATTAGAACCTTTCAGAAATTTAAATGGAGTGATATGCCTGGCGCATTAAAGCCAGTAGACCCTAAAACTGGAGAAGATTACTACTCTAAAGAAGTATGGCAAGCATTAAGGTTATCTTCTAAAACCCATTGGGATATACCTATTCGAATATACGATACCACATTACACGTACTCGCCAGTCACCCTACTCCACCAGTATTTGATGGACCAGAAGATAGAAATGGTAAACGTAATCACGATGAAATACGATTTTGGCATGATTATATAACACCAGGTAAAAGTGATTATATCTATGATGACAACAAAAAATCTGGTGGCTTAAATAAAGGCGATTTGTTCGTGATTGCTGGAGATTTAAATGCATCCCCAGTTGAAGGCGATGCTATCAATAGCAGTATAAGTGCACTCATTGATCATCCTAATGTTCAAGATCCTAAACCAAGTAGTAATGCAGCGTCACAACACTCACCAGACAACAAACATGCCGCTAATCATACGGCCTATTGGCGTATGAGAGCAGACTATTTATTACCTTCTAAGCATGGCTTTAAAGTGGTTGATTCAGGTGTTTTTTGGCCAGAAAAAAATGATGACAATTACCGGTTAATAGAGTCTAGAAAGGCGTCTTCAGATCATCGTTTAGTCTGGATTGATATTTTATTAACCGATTATTAATTTTATGGAAAAGCAAATGAAAAAACTGTTAATCTCTCTTGCCGTTGCTTCAATCACTTTAGGTTGTAATACGACAAGTGAAGCCACCAAACAACCTGTAACAAAAACCCCCACTACTAATGTGATTATGATTGTTGCAGATGGCATGGGCCCGGCCTTCCCTACAGCATACCGTTATTATGCCGACACCCCATCAACACCCAATATAGAGCAAACTGTTTTTGACAAACACCTTGTTGGCATGAGCAGCACCTATCCAGCCCAGGAATCTGGCCGAGTTACTGACTCTGCAGCAAGTGCAACGGCCCTAGCAGCGGGTGTGAAAACATATAATTCAGCCATTAGTGTTGATGTCAACAAACAGCCCGTTGAAACGGTATTACAACGCGCCAAAGCATTAGGTAAAAAAACGGGTGTGGTCGTAACTTCACAAGTTAATCATGCTACACCAGCGGCATACATCACTCACAATGAAAGCCGAAAAAACTATAATGCCATTGCTGATAGCTATATTGATAATGGTATACAAGTCGATGTGTTACTCGGTGGTGGTTGGCAGTATTTCATTCGAGATGATAGAAATTTAGTGAATGAGTTCAAACAAGCAGGTTTTGATTATATCGACAACTTCGAACTACTTTCGCAAACAAATACAAACAATAAACTACTTGGTTTATTCGCAGATGTTGGTTTACCTCCAGCCTTAGATAATGGCGGAGGTAAATTATTAGAAATGACGAAAACCGCGTTGTCTCATTTAGAAAACCCTAATGGCTTTTTTATGCTAGTTGAAGCAAGCCAAGTTGATTGGGCTGGGCACAGCAACGATATAAATAGTGCAATGGCTGAAATGCACGATTTAGCACAAACATTAGCGTATTTAGAAAGTTATGTTGATTCTAATCCAAATACACAAGTAATTTTAACTGCAGATCATAGCACTGGTGGCTTAACATTAGCGGCTAAAGGTGAATACCGATGGTCACCTGAAATGCTACGAGAGATGAAAACATCAACGTCTGCTGCCGCTCAAGTTCTGGCTGATAGTGAAATTTCAAAAACAAGCCTAAGTGCTGCACTAGCAAATATAACACTAGAAGACGAAGATGTTACAAACGTTATTGAAGCGAAAGAAAAAGCGTTATCTAAGCTACAAGCATATTTACAGTTAACCCCTGAGCAACAAAAGAAGCAACGTAAACCAAGTGTTAAGTATGCGCTGTATCGCGCATTAAATAGCATTATTGATCGCAAAACGAATACAGGCTGGACAACCTCCGGTCATACAGCGGTAGATGTACCTGTTTACGCCATTGGTGCCCAAAGTGCTATTTTTGAAGGATTAATAGATAACACTGATATTGCGAAGGGTGTGTTTACCTTGATTGAAAATAACTAGGGTTAATGAATTACTGTTAAACTAATCGCATTAAACACAAACGCGAAGTTCTTCACGAATAAAAGCCAGCAAATTCAATTGCTGGCTTTTTTACGCAAGTTTTATCAAGCACACTTGAGTTCATCGGTTTAAAGTAGCTAAAAATCATTCAGGATTGTCAATGTCGCAATATTCTATAAAGATACAAACGCTGATTAACTATATTGAAGAAAACCTCGCGGAGTCTCTTACCCTTTCAGAGTTAAGTAAGCAATCGGCTATTTCAAGTTTTCATCTTCATCGATTATTTAGCGCCCAAGTAAAACAACCACTTCGTCAGTACGTGCAAACAAGACGATTGATTCGTGCTGCTCATCAAGTGTATTTACGCGATCAAGATATTACCGACATTGCTTTTGATGCCGGCTATCAATCTTTAGAGGCGTTTAGTAGAGCATTTAAAAAGAAGTTTAAACAATCTCCTCGTGATTTTCGATTAACACCAAACAATAAACCATGGCTTATTACGCCAGCATTAGCTAAAGAGGAAGCTAACATGATCCATTATAATAATAATGACGTATCAATTATTGATTTTCCACGTACCTGTGTTGCCACCTACCGACATCAAGGCGATCCCGCAAACATAATGGCCAGTGTGCAACATTTTATTCAATGGCGAAGAGCACATCACACACCTCCTGATCAGTCTAAAACTTTTAATTTACTTTACAGTGATCCAGAACAAGCTGAACCAAGTACATTCATTTTTGACATTTGCGCAGAAACTAAACATGAACTTTCAAATGAACAATATCAAATTTTCAGCCAAATAATTCCTAAAATGAAATGTGCAAAATTACCTTATCAAGGGCCCGACCAAGGGCTAGCAACCGCACTTAACTTTCTCTACAGTGATTGGTTAAACCATAATGATGAAACTCTTGCTGACTTTCCCTGTATCATTGAACGATTAACCATGTACCCTGATGTCGCGCCACATCAAGCAACATTAAATATCTATTTGCCGCTACAATAACGAAATAACACCGTCAATATTGCAAAAAAAACCGATAAACAAGGTTTATCGGTTTTTTAACAGCTGAACCTAGCAAATATTACTTATGTTCTACCGCGATAATTTCATATTCAACCAAACCAGATGGCGTGGTAATTTCAACCTCAGAATCAACCGTTTTACCAATTAGCCCGCGAGCAATCGGTGAATTTACTGAAATGCGATTATTTTTAATATCGGCTTCATCATCACCTACAATTTGGTAAGTCATTTCTTCTTCTGTATCTATGTTTAAAAGCGTTACTGTAACACCAAAAATCACTTTACCATTATTAGGAATTTTAGTTACGTCAATAACTTGTGCGTTACCAAGTTTACCTTCGATATCTTGAATGCGCCCTTCACAAAAGCCCTGCTGTTCACGGGCTGCATGATATTCTGCATTTTCCTTTAAATCACCGTGTTCACGAGCTTCAGCAATTGCCTCAATGATTTCAGGGCGCTTTTCTGATTTCAAATAGTTCAATTCATCACGCAAGGCTTCAGCACCTTTAAGCGTCATAGGGTATTGATTCATTATTTCCTTTTCCTAAAAGATAAAGGTGGTCAAAGCCACCTTTATATCAAACTTTATTACCAATAATGACTAGCTTAACAGAACTGTCATCATTCGACAAAGAATACTCTACGTTAGCCTTTAGCGCATAACGCATGTAATTCCTGAATAGAGTTAACCGTTTTAAGTGCATCTGCTGCATGTGCTTGGCATGATGCATAAGCGGCATTCAATGTCGTAGTATAAGGTACTTTATAACGTAATGCCCCACCTCGCAATACTTTAGAGTCTTCAATGGCTTTACGCCCTTCTGTCGTATTAATGATGTAGTTATATTCGCTATTTTTAATTCTATCAAGAATATGTGGGCGACCTTCATGTACCTTATTGACAAGACGACACGGTACATTGGCTTCACCTAACACAACAGCAGTGCCGTGCGTAGCATCTATTTCATAGCCAAGTTCCACCATTTTTCTACCCAGTTCAACAACACGTTCTTTGTCGCTGTTTCTGACAGAAATAAGCGCTCTACCTGATTTAGGCACCGATACACCAGCACCAAGGTTAGCTTTAGCGTATGCATCTTCAAACGTTTTACCTACGCCCATTACTTCACCTGTAGAACGCATTTCAGGACCTACAAGAGGGTCACTACCATGGAACTTATTAAACGGGATAACCACTTCTTTTACAGAGAAATAAGGTGGAATGACTTCTTCGGTAATACCAAGCTCAGCCAGTTTTTTACCTGCCATTACTCGTGCACCAATTTTTGCTAAAGGAACTGACGTTGCTTTAGAAACAAACGGCACAGTACGTGCTGCACGCGGGTTAACTTCAATGAGGTAAACCTGACCATCCTTCACTGCCATCTGAGTATTCATTAAGCCAACAACACCTAATTCAAAGGCAAGATCTGATACTTGCTTACGCATAACATCTTGTACTTCTTGGTTCAAGCTATACGCAGGTAATGAACATGCGGAATCACCAGAGTGAACACCTGCTTGTTCGATGTGTTGCATAATACCGCCAACAACAACACTTTCGCCATCACATAACACATCAATATCAACTTCAATCGCATCATCTAAAAAGTGATCAAGCAATACTGGCGCTTCATTGGAAACACTTACCGCTTCGTTCATATAACGGCGTAAGTCTTCTAGGTCGTATACAATTTCCATTGCACGGCCACCTAAAACATATGATGGACGAACCACTAAAGGAAACCCGATCGCTTCTGCTTTTACAAGCGCTTCTTCTACAGAAGTAACCGTTGCATTCTCAGGTTGTAATAACTCTAAACGCTCAACCGCTTGTTGAAAACGTTCTCTATCCTCTGCACGGTCAATAGCATCAGGGGAAGTACCAATAATCGGAACACCTGCAGCTTCTAACGCTCGTGCTAATTTCAACGGTGTTTGACCGCCATATTGCACAATAACGCCGACAGGCTTTTCAACACGTACAATTTCTAATACGTCTTCAAAAGTAATCGGTTCAAAGTACAAACGATCTGACGTATCATAATCGGTAGACACTGTTTCAGGGTTACAGTTAACCATTATTGTTTCATAACCGTCTTCACGCAATGCTAATGCAGCATGTACACAACAGTAGTCAAACTCTATACCTTGACCAATGCGGTTAGGACCACCACCTAAAATAATAATTTTCTTATTATCAGTAGGCGCAGATTCACACTCTTCATCATAGCTTGAATACATATAGGCAGTGTCTGATTTAAACTCTGCTGCACAAGTATCAACACGCTTGTAAACAGGGAATATTTCAGCACTATGACGTTTTTTACGTATCTCAGTTTCACTAACACCAATTAATGATGCTAAGCGTAAGTCCGCAAACCCTTTACGTTTCAATTGACGTAAGTACTCAGGTGTTAGCCCCGCCATACCATTTTCTGCAACATTTTGTTCTTCAAGTACAATATCTTCAATTTGCACAAGGAACCAACGATCAATTTTGGTCAACCGGAAGACATCATCAACCGAAAGACCTAAACGGAATGCATCAGCAACGTACCAAATTCGATCAGCACCGGCTTCTTGAAGCTCATGCATAATCTTTGTTTTTGCACCCGGTTGAGTGACATCAACTTGTGGGTCAAAACCAGAAGCACCAACTTCTAAACCACGCAATGCTTTTTGCATCGATTCTTGTTGGTTACGGCCAATTGCCATGACTTCACCCACAGACTTCATTTGCGTGGTCAAGCGATCTTCAGAACCAGCAAATTTTTCAAAGTTAAAACGTGGGATTTTAGTCACAACGTAATCAATGGTAGGTTCGAATGATGCTGGCGTTGCACCACCGGTAATATCATTTGAAAGTTCATCAAGGGTATAACCAACAGCCAGCTTGGCAGCAATTTTAGCAATTGGGAAACCTGTCGCTTTAGATGCTAGTGCCGACGAACGTGAAACACGCGGGTTCATCTCAATAATAACCATTCGGCCAGTATCTGGGCAAACGCCAAACTGTACGTTTGAACCACCCGTTTCAACACCAATTTCACGCAATACCGCCAAAGAAGCGTTACGCATTATTTGGTATTCTTTATCCGTTAGCGTTTGAGCAGGTGCAACCGTGATTGAATCACCCGTATGAATACCCATTGGGTCAAAGTTTTCAATAGAACAGATGATAATACAGTTATCATTTTTATCGCGAACCACTTCCATTTCATATTCTTTCCAACCAATTAATGATTCATCAATTAATAATTCGTTGGTAGGTGAAAGATCTAAGCCTCGTGTACAAATGGTTTCAAATTCTTCTTGGTTATAAGCAATACCACCGCCTGTACCACCCATAGTAAACGAAGGACGAATGATACAAGGAAAACCGATGCGTTTAGCGGTTGCTTTAGCTTCTTCCATTGAGTGAACAATTTCAGCACGCGGCGTTTCAAGGCCGATACTTTTCATTGCTTTGTCGAAACGACTACGATCTTCGGCTTTGTCTATCGCATCAGCTGTTGCACCAATCATTTCAACATCAAATTCTTTTAGAACACCATTCGCTTCTAATTCTAGCGCGCAGTTTAATGCCGTTTGGCCACCCATTGTTGGTAGCACAGCATCAGGGCGTTCTTTTTCAATGATATTACGTACAACTTCCCAATGAATAGGCTCAATATACGTTGCATCGGCCATGTCAGGATCTGTCATGATCGTTGCAGGGTTAGAGTTCACTAAAATAACTCGAAAACCTTCTTCACGCAAAGCTTTACATGCTTGAGCGCCTGAATAGTCAAACTCACAGGCTTGACCGATTACAATAGGACCAGCACCTAAGATTAGGATACTTTTTATGTCATTACGTTTTGGCATAGTGTTTAAATCTCCACAATCTTATGAGTTACGAGCGTTGATAAGTTCAATAAAGTGATCAAATAACGGTGCTGCATCGTGGGGGCCTGGGCTTGCTTCAGGGTGCCCTTGAAAACTAAATGCAGGCTTGTCAGTACGGTGTATACCTTGTAGAGAACCATCAAATAATGACTTGTGCGTTATTTTTAAATTTTCAGGTAAATTCTCTTCGTCGACAGCGAAACCATGATTTTGCGAAGTGATCATCACAACATTACGATCAAAATCTTTTACTGGATGGTTTGCACCATGATGACCAAATTTCATTTTGGTTGTTTTTGCACCACTGGCTAAACCAAGTAGCTGATGACCTAAACAAATACCAAAAATTGGCATATCGGTTGTAAGAAAAGCGTTAATAGCCTTAATCGCATAATCACAGGGTTCAGGGTCGCCAGGGCCATTTGATAGAAATATTCCATCAGGTTTAAGGGCTAGTACTTCTTCGGCAGTTGTTTGCGCAGGCACTACTGTAAGTTTACAGCCTCTGTCCACTAACATACGTAAAATGTTACGTTTCGCACCAAAATCATAGGCAACTACGTGAAAGTCAAACTTTTCAGGTGTTACATGACCTGTACCTAATTGCCAACTTCCTTCTGTCCATTGGTAAGATTCTTTAACAGAAACCACTTTCGCTAAATCCATTCCTTTTAAGCCAGGAAATGCTTTTGCTTTTGCTAAAGCAGTTGCTTCATCAATGTTTTCACCAGCAACGATGCAACCATTTTGAGCACCTTTTTCTCGTAATATACGTGTTAATTTACGTGTATCGATATCGGCAATACCAACGATATTATTACGAATAAGGTATTCAGTAAGCGTTTCTTCGTTTCTGAAGTTACTAGCAAGTAATGGTAAATCCCGAATAACAAGGCCTTTAGCCCAAATAGTCTCAGACTCTTCGTCTTCTTTATTTGTGCCTGTGTTGCCAATATGGGGATAAGTGAGGGTAATAATTTGTTCTGCGTACGAGGGATCAGTTAATATTTCTTGGTAACCAGTCATTGAAGTATTAAATACTACTTCACCAACGGCGGCCCCTTCTGCACCAATAGCGGTGCCCTTAAATGTTGTGCCGTCTTCTAGCACTAAAATTGCAGATTTAGTCAATTTAACCTCCGAAAAGAAGAAATAAATCTTAATATTTTACACCATCAAAACATGGTGATATTAAGCGCGAAAGTTGCTTTATTAATCTGCCAATCAATTCACAAAAAACAAATTTTTGACAAATTCCGCGCATTCTACGCTGATTTAATAATAACGTCCAGTTAAAAATGTAAAAAGTAGCCTTTAGCCGCGAAATTGTATCTAAAGGGTTAAAAAGTACATTTTACTTAGTTAATACTTAACAATAAACTAGGCCTAAACGTCTTTTAACCCTAGTACATCCTGCATGTCATAAAAACCGGGTTTTGCTGTGTTAAGCCATGTAGCTGCACGCATTGCACCTAAAGCAAAAGTCATGCGTGTGGTTGCTTTATGCGTAATTTCTAATCGTTCACCCAAATCAGCAAAAAAAGCAGTATGCTCACCAACAATGTCACCCGCTCTGACGGTAGCAAAGCCAATAGTATCTTGTTTCCGTTCGTCGCTTATACCTTCTCGGCCATAAACAGCAACTTTATTAAGATCACGCCCCAAGGTATCTGCAATGACTTGGCCCATTTTCATTGCCGTTCCTGACGGAGCATCTTTTTTAAACCGGTGGTGTGCCTCAAAAATTTCAATATCGGTAAAATCACCAACCGCTTTGGCCGCCATTTCTAATAGTTTGAATAGAACATTCACCCCTACACTGGTATTTGGCGCTAAAATTACCGGAATATCTCGGGCATATTCTTTTACTTTCTCTACTTGCTCATCACTAAATCCTGTAGTACCAATGACTATCGCTTTATTATGTTGTTGGCACCAAGCTAAATGCTCAAAGGTTGACTCAATAGAAGTAAAGTCGATAAACACATCAGCAGCAAGTAATGATGAAAGTTCAGTCGTTGCCTTTACGTCTATCTTACCTATGCCAGCTAATTCGCCTAAATCAACTTGAGAAAAAGAAGAGCTTGCTCTAACCGTGCCACCAACCAACAAGGTTTGTTGATGTTCTACTGCAGCCTGTATTAAGTTTCTACCCATTCGACCGCTGCTTCCCAAAACAGCTACGTTAACATTCATAGTATTGTTCATTTCCAAAGTCTAAATATTATCAAAATTAATAGTTGTGCTAAGATGCTTTAACTCACTAAGATCATGTGATATCACATGACGAATTGTTGCCTTCCCCTGAGCAGTCAATTCTATATGATAAAAAGCACAAAATTCTGCAAACGTTTGTTGGTTCTGGTCAATAAATTGCCAATGCAAACAAACTAATGCAAGTTCAGTGTTTATGGTATCAAAACTGCCATACGGCACCTTTATTTCTGCCACATTAGCAACAGATAACTGAGAAAATATTTCAAGCAGAGTGCATTCTAATTGTGCATCATCAACGATATATTGCATTTCTTCGGGTGTAGTTAACGTGCAAGGCGTTTGATAGCAACTTGCTACCTCAGCAAGGTTTTGCTGAATAAAGCCGGCAAGATAACGTTTAAACAATGCGTTTATGTCTGCTGCAACTAACATTATATTGATCCCATAAAAAAGCCGGGAACACCCGGCTTATCGTTTTGTTTAATTAGCTGATGATGTCTAATAACTCAACATCAAACACTAAAGCAGCGTATGGAGGTATTGCTCCTTGAGAGCCTCTTTCGCCATAAGCTAGGTTATAAGGTACATGTAAACGCCATTTAGAACCTACTGGCATTAATTGTAGTGCTTCAGTCCAACCTTGAATGACGCCACCAACAGGAAACTCCGCAGGTTGACCTCTATCATAAGAGCTATCAAAAACATCACCGTTAATGAATGTACCGTGGTAATGCGTACGTACTGTACTTTGAGCTGTTGGTTTTTCCCCTTCACCTTCAGTGATCACTTCATATTGAAGACCAGACTCTAAAACAACAACGTCATCACGCTTAGCGTTTTCTACTAAATAAGCTTCGCCTTCAGCAGCTTTTACTTTTGCTTCTTCTTGTTCTTGTTCTTGTAGTTTTTTTGAAACAACGGAAAAGGCTTCATTTAAATCAGCTTCAGATACTTGGCTATCTGCAGCTGCCATTGCGTCAGCTAAACCCGCTTGAACGGCAGTAACATCAAAATCTTTAAAAGGGTTGTTGCGAAGTTGATCACCCAGTTGACGGCCTACACCGTAGCTTACGCGTTGTTCAATAGTTTCAAATAATTTATCAGACATAATATTCACTTTTTTAGCTACCTACCTTTTACAGTAGATATGGATAGAAAATTCGCGCTAGGATAGCACAAACCATTGTATGTCTGTAGTCACAATCGGGCTCATTTTGTTATTTATTATAATTAAACCAAGCACCACGCTTTATAGCAGGATTGACGCCATATTCGATTAATTATTTGCTCGGCCTAAAATATTTGCACAGAAAAGTCATAGACATTTAGAAAAAAAACTTTATTGTTGGCAATAATAAAAATTATTCTTTTGAAATATTCCAATGACAGATCAATCCGCAACAACTGCGCCTACTAAGAACTTATTTAGCCTGTTTCCATTTGCTGTTTTTCTCAGTATATTTTTAGGTACTGGTATCGTGTTAACCATGCAAGGAGTTGAATTTGCGTTTTATCAACTTCCTGCGAGCATCGCTATTATTCCAGCCATCATTATTGCAATTTTTATGGGTAGGCAACCTATCAGTGAACAGATAGGACAGTTTATTAATGGTGCAGGCCACCCGAACATTATTACCATGTGTTTCATTTATTTGTTAGCAGGGGCATTCGCCGTTGTTGCCAAAGCGACTGGAAGTGTTGACGCGAGTGTTCAACTTGGCCTTTCCTTATTTCCAGATTTTTTACTTTTACCGGGTTTATTTTTAGTTGCCGCTTTTATCTCTACTGCTATGGGCACATCAATGGGCACTATCGCTGCAATTGCCCCTATAGCACTAGGCTTGGTTGAAGCTTCTGATGTCGATAGTAGTGTCATTGCAGGGGTGATTATATCGGGCGCTATCTTTGGTGATAACTTGTCTATTATCTCTGATACAACAATTGCATCGACCCGATCTCAGGGGGCGAAAATGAAAGACAAGTTTAAAGTGAACTTCACCTTTGCTGTACCCGCTGCCATATTATGTATTATTTTATTTGCCAGTATGGGCGTTACTATGCCTACTATTGCCGCAAGTGAAACAAATATCATTGGTCTTCTTCCTTATATCGCCATCCTTATACTGGCGCTACTTGGCGTCAATGTATTTATCGTTTTAGTCATAGGTATTGTTTTAGCTGCTGGTGTCGGGATGTGGCAAACAGGTTACGCTTTATCAACCTGGATAAATGATATCAATCAAGGGTTCGCCAATATGCAAGATTTATTCATATTAGCGCTATTCATTGGTGGTTTAAGTGAATTAATCAAACGACAAGGTGGCTTAGCGGCATTAACAGACCTTGTAGAACGTATTGCAAGACGTATTTATCGTAATAATAACAAACGGGCAGCTGGCTTTGGCATTGCTTGTTTAGCTTTCATTTGTAACTTTTTTACCGCAAACAATACCGTATCTATAATTGTTACAGGCGAGACCGCTAAAGAGCTCGCAGAAGATGGCGCGTTGTCACCTGCACATTCTGCTAGTATTTTAGATATATTTGCTTGCATTAACCAAGGCTTATTACCATATGGCGCTCAAGCATTACTGCTTGGAACAACATTGCAATTATCACCATTAGCAGTGGTGTCACATGCCTACTACCCAATGATTTTACTATTTGTAGCAAGCTTTGCATTTTGGCGAGTGACAAAGAAGTAACAGCGTAGCTTACAAAAAACAGTTATTTCTTTAATAAAGTTTTGACATAAAAAAGGCCAGTTTTACTGGCCTTTTAACGTTAAGTTATCGTTCAATTAATAAATGTCACGAAATGATAATGCCGCTTCCATCACGGGGAAAATACGCGTTAAGGTTTCTTGGTCTAACACGTTGCCTTGATCATCTATAATCGTCACTGTTGTTTTACTATCATCTTCTATCGATTCAAGTACAAACTGATATTGTTGGTCAGACAACTCAAGCACAGGCACGTCATCACCCCATAGTTTGTCCCATAAACCAACATCTGGCTTAACAAAGTCAACATAATATATTTTTTTAGACTCATTAAGATCAGTAACAGTAAAGCCATAATCTTCAAAGAAAATAGGCATATTCGGCCATAATGAGTCTAATGCCATCTCAACAATATATGCTGGCTGTCCCTGTGAATTCTCACCCGTAGAGACCAACTTTTGATTAGCGCGCATCAAACGATTTTCTTGTTGTTGTTTACGATACTGAAAATCAACTTGCGCAACAATCTCATTTAACATTGCCATTTCAGCACGTTCTTGATCCAGTAATGCCATTTTTTTCGAGGTACCTGATTGATCAGTACGCATATAATCAACTAACTTAACAGATAAAGCGACACTTCTACCATGGGGCTTCGTTTCAAATTGATAGCGAAACCTAAAACTCTCTGTTAACTCGACTTCCTCAAATAACCAAACTCCTGATTCTTTCTCACGGTTATACCACTGAGATTCGTAAATCAGGTTTTCTGCATCGATAACATCTAGGCCAACACCATCATCTTCAAGCTGAGTTTTTAACGCCTGATAGATAAAATCGAGCAACTCACGCTCTTCAAGCACTTGATCAAACCAAATTTTCGCATTATGCGTGGTTGATTCAACACGAGAAGAAGTGGCAACAGGCAATACCAAAGAAGGCGCTCTTACGTCAACTTCACGACCAATAGAACCCTGATGATTAATGTTATCTGGTACCTCAAAATTTTGCTTTTTTTTCGGTGCAGATAAATCTTTGGGAATTGATAATGTTTTTGCTTCCTTTATTTCGGCGTATTCAAAATCGCCGCTGGCTTGTTTTTTACTAACGTTACTACATCCTGCTACAGCTAATGCTACTAGCGAGAAACCAAAAAGCTTACGATTCATTCATACTCCCAACGTATTCACTATACATGTTTATCAATCTTATTAATGTAAGTGACAAGATAGACGCTTTGTTTAAGACAAAGTTCATTTATTATATGGATTAATTAAGGCTACATGGTACTTGTAGAGCTATGCAAACTCAAGAATTATTCTTGAGCATAACACTAAATAACTTGGATCTGTTCAACTTTAATTCATTGTAAAACAGGTTATTAAACGCGTTGACTTGTAGACCTAGTAGTGGCATCCACGCAATTATAAGTCATCGCATAAATCAGAAATATTGACGGGTGCACTATTGTTCAATTTTCGGTACAATGCTGCCCCCTTTTCAACTGACTATAGGTAAAAAATGTCATCACAGTATTTGGTACTAACTGTTATGGGACCTGATCGAACAGGTAGCGTTAGTAATTTAACAAAACTTGCGAGTGAATGTAGCTGTAATATTGTTGACAGTAAAATGGCAATTTTTGGCCTTGAATTTACCATGATCATGTTACTAAAAGGTAGTGCAAAAGCCATTAACCAACTTGAAAGCAAGTTGCCTGCTGTTGCTATCAAGCGTGATTTGATCACCATGATGAAACGCACCTCTGACTATAAACGGCAAGACTATACAGAACATTATCAAGTTGACTATGCTGGTATTGATCAGCCAGGTCTTTTAAAAGCTGTTACCGCTTTTTTTGCGACCCGAAGTATCGATATTTCTTCATT
The DNA here is from genome assembly GCF_030295995.1 of Thalassotalea hakodatensis. Lineage (NCBI taxonomy): Bacteria > Pseudomonadati > Pseudomonadota > Gammaproteobacteria > Alteromonadales > Colwelliaceae > Thalassotalea > Thalassotalea hakodatensis. The sequence continues at coordinate 2,511,821 of NZ_AP027365.1, forward strand.
AAAATCAGAGATCGACCCTGAAACAAATCATATGAGTGCCATGGTGCACATCGCGCTTAATGAAAAAATGCCGATTGAAGAATTAGAGAAAGACTTTTTTGCATTATGTGAACAAATTGACGTTCAAGGCCGTATTAGAAAAGTCACACAACACTCTTTATAAATAGGAACATAATTATGAAAACATTAACCGTTGGTGAAACTGCTCCGCTGTTTTCTTTATTGAATGAAAATGAAGAAAGCATCAACTTAGCCGATTATATTGGTAAAAAGCAGGTGTTAGTATATTTTTATCCTAAAGCCATGACACCTGGTTGTACGGTACAAGCACAAAACTTAAGAGACAGTAAAGCAGCTCTTGAAGAACACAACACGGTTGTTTTTGGTATTAGCCCTGATGCCCCTAAAAAACTAAACAAGTTCTGCCAACGTGATGAATTAAATTTCACCTTACTTTCAGATGAAGATCATCAAGTTGCTGAAGAATTTGGTGTATGGGGATTAAAAAAATTCATGGGCCGTGAATATGATGGTATTCATCGTATTAGTTTTCTTATCGGACTAGATGGCAAAATTAAACATGTTTTTGATAAATTCAAAACCAAAAACCACCATGAAGTCGTTTTAGACGTTCTTGCAAGCTAACTTGACAGCTTACTAAAGTCTTTCAAATGAGGGCAGATATCTACTGCCCTTTTTAATGTGCTTCACACCTTATTGAGGCGTAGCAAACTCAGCACTTGGCCATGCATTTAGCACTGCTTTTACCAATGTTGCTAACGGAATAGCGAAAAACACTCCCCAAAATCCCCACATACCACCAAAAATGATCACGGCAATAATAATGGTAACAGGGTGCAAATTTACCGCTTCTGAAAACAATAACGGTACTAATAAATTACCATCTAATGCCTGTATGATGGCATAAGCAATCATGACATAGCCAAAGTCCGTCGTAACACCCCATTGAAAAAGTGCAACGACCATCACCGGAAAAGTCACTAACGTTGCGCCAACGTATGGCACTAATACTGACAGCCCCACTAACACACCCAACAATAATGAATAATTTAACCCTAAAATGGTGAATGTGATCGTTGATACTGCGCCAATAATGATTATTTCAATCACTTTACCGCGAATATAATTCATAATTTGTAGGTTCATTTCATCACCCACCTGAGATGCCATTCGACGTTCCTTGGGGAAAAACGACATAAAACTAGCAAATAATTCTTGTTTATCTTTAAGAAAGAAAAACACCATAATGGGTACAAGTATTAGGTAAATCATTAAGGCAACAACGTCTGAAATAGAGTTCAATGATGCTTGTAAAATCAACTGTCCCCAATCTATAAACTTTTCTTTCGTAAGCGTTAATACTGATTCAATTTGATCCGCTTTAATAAACTCAGGATACCTTTCAGGTAAAGTTAATAAATATTCTTGACCATGCGCCAACATCGCTGGTACTTCTTGTAATAAATTACTACTTTGTCGCCAAATAATCGGCATTAAGCCTAGCATGGTGACAAGCGTTATCCCGACAAACAAGCAGACAACAATCACGGAAGACCATTTGCGCGAAAGTCCTAAATGCGATAAGCGATTAACCGGTAAGTCCAAGAGAAAGGCAATCGCTATTGCAACTAAAATCGGCATTAATAAACCTGATAGAAAGTAAACAGCGATAAACGCAATCAATAAAATAACCACAAGTGTGACTGCTTGAGGATCAGAGAATTTTTTTTTGTACCATTGAGAGAAGAAAGAAAACATATACTCACTTACCTGTTGTTATACGAAGCTCCGTCACCTTAATGTTAAGCTGTGACTGCTGAAAATGATAACCTTTTTGTTGAAGAAACTTTGGAATATCCGATAAAGAACTAGGATCAGATATTTGAATAACACAAACATCGTGTTTTGTTAATTTTTTTAACAAAACACGCATCTTCACTAAAGGCAATGGACACTTGTCATTTGTGCCATCGTATTGATAAATCGTCAACGTTTAAACACCAAATCACACTTTCGTTTGATTATCTTATTTGCGACAATTGATTACAATAACATATATAATATATATTTAATTAACGATATGGTTTTGATGAATGAATGATGCGCCCTTTCCTTTCGACTTGAAAACAATCAATGCGAAGAAAAAGCAACTTGCTTGGGGAGATGTGCCGCCAATTTATCAGCTAACCAGTAATGCCTTAAGCGAATTAGAAAGTATACTAACACACGGGTTTGAAAGTGCTTACCGTCAAATATTGGATAGAAACAGCTGGAATTTGTCATTATTAAAAGCTTCTCAAAATGAAAAAGGCGACATTGTTGTCAAACATAAGCCTAAAATTGCATTGCAACATGTTTACACAAAACACGATTACGAATTGCATTGTTTTCCAGTGATGAATGGTGAAAAATTAGCGGTTAGTTTGCATAAACATCCTAGGTGCCCTTTTATTCATTGGGTACCTGAAACTATGCAAATGCTATTTCGTATTAATGCTATTGTGTCTTTTATCATTTTTTCATATAAAAAAGGTGATGAAGCTGACTTAGCGTTAATTCGTTTTGCTCATAACAAAACAATGGAGTTAATTGATATTTTAACGGAATCATTTGAGGTCGTTGACGTCATAGGTTATAACATTGCTCAATTTTGCCAAGAAATTGGGTACCGAAGCCAAGTAGAAAAATGAGCGCTAATTTGAATAAAATCATCTCTTCAATGAAATCATCTCGCAGTATTCATCGTTTCTGTATAAAACCGATTTTACATTCTGCCTTAATTTCTTATGCACTTTTTAGCGCGCATTTACACGCACAAGAAAATAATCGAAATGCGTTACCAGATATAGGCGCAGCAGGGATCAGTGTTCTATCTATCGAAAAAGAACGGCAGGTTGGCGATGCAATGATGCGTCAGTTGCGAGCTACGCAACCTATTGTTCATGATCCTATTCTGAATGAATACATCAACGACCTTGGTAATCGTATGGTGCGAAATGCCAACGACGTAAATTATAGCTTCAAGTTCTTTTTTCTAAACAATCATGAATTAAACGCCTTCGCCTTTTTTGGTGGTCATATCGGTATTCATACCGGTTTATTAGCCGCCGCAGATACAGAAAGTGAACTTGCATCTGTTGTGGCGCATGAAATATCTCACGTAACCCAGCGCCATTTAGCACGTAGAATTGAAACACAGCAACAAAACCAAACATTATCAACAGCAGGATTAATTTCAGGAGTGTTATTAACGCTCATTAACCCAACTGTCGGTATGGCTGCATTAAGTACCAGTATGGCGGCTTCACAACAAGCAGCAATTAACTATACTCGAGGTAACGAAAAAGAAGCGGATCGCGTAGGTATTAGATTGCTAGTAGATAGTGGTTTTGATCCAATGGGTGCACCTAATTTTTTTGGTAAAATGGCTGAAACATATCGTTATACGAGCAAGCCGCCTGCAATGTTACTCACTCATCCTTTACCTGAATCTCGTATTTCTGATGCACGCGTTAGAGCACAAAACTATAATACCCGTAACGTCAGACCTAGTTTAGCTTTCCACCTAGCAAAAGCACGAATAGAAGCGCGCTATCAAGGTGAAGCGAAGAATAATATTTTGACATTCAAAAAACGAATAAATAAAAAACAATATGCCTTCAAAGCCGCAGCTGAATATGCTCTCGCTGTCGCTTATTTTGAAAATAAAGAGTATGAGCAGTCACAACAAATATTGTTAGATTTACTCGCTGCTGATGAACATAATTTGTTTTATATTGATGTATTAACGGATATTTATATCAACACCAAAAATTTTGACGCTGCACTTGAAATGTTAAGCAAATTAAACAAGCTCATGCCAAATAACCAAGTTGTTGCACTTAATTATAGTAATGCGCTTATTGAAGCTGAAAAATACGCAGAAGCTGAAACACTTTTAGAAGACTATTTAATTTTACAACCTGACAGTTACATTGCCTACGATTTGTTAGTCACGGTTTACCGAAAACAAAAGAAAATGGCAATGATGCATGCAGCAAAAGCTGAAATCATTGCTTTATTAGGCGGCTTTTCACGTGCAGTTGATGAACTGCAAACAGGCTATAATTTCGCTGATGAGTCACCATTGATTAGAAAGCGCATTAAAGCCAGAATTTTACAATTTCAATCTCAAGAAGAAAAACTTAAACGCTTAAGCAAATAGGACAAATATGTTAACCATTTATCACAACCCAAGATGCTCAAAAAGCCGTCAAACATTGCAATTATTGGAAGAAAAAAATGCTGAAATCAACGTTATTGAGTATTTAAAAACACCACTTAATGAGTCAGAGATTCAAGGTTTAATGGCAAAATTAGGTGTTTCAGCCATTGGAATGATGCGAACAAAAGAAACTGAATTTAAAGAACAACATTTGAAAGATGCCGATGAACAAACATTAATAGCTGCCATGGCAAATACCCCTAAATTAATAGAACGCCCTATTGTCGTTAATCAAAACAAAGCAGTGATTGGTCGTCCTCCTGAAAATGTTTTAGCCATTTTATAAGTCACCATAGATGAAGCAGTACTTTTCAACCCAACAACATAAAAAAATAGCCCTAACAGGCTATTTTTCGTTATTAATTTATATACCACTCTGGTTATTATGGTTAAATCCTTCAGATGAACTTTCACCAACACTTAGCTTATTATTTTTTTGGCTCCCATTATTGTTTCCGCTTCGAGGATTACTGAAAGGAAACCCCTACACCTTTGCTTGGTCAAACTTTATTGTCATGTGGTACTTTCTACATGGCCTGACGACTCTTTGGGTATCAACCAGCGACTTTTGGTGGGCTATTATTGAACTAACCTTTGCCACTATGATGTTTATCTCTGGCACCTACTTTGCGAAATATCGCGGGCAAGAACTCGGTCTTAGTATTCGTAAGAAAAAAGATACAGATCAGGCTGATTAAATGAAACATTAGCTATTAACAGTATATTAACAAGTGTGTTAGTATTTTCCGGCTAAATTTAACAAACATATGAAGTATTAAACGATGAAAAAAACTCTTATTACAATATCGTTAGGGCTCGCCCTTTCCGCATGTGGTGGCGGCGGTTCCTCATCAACAAAAGCACCAACAACACCTATCACACCACCGGTAAATAGTACATCGGCAGAGGTTGTACAAGCAGAACAAACAGTAGCACTAGGTCAATCCACTGAATTAGTACTATTAGCACCTGGTAGCACGATCAGTGATATTCAATGGCAGCAAACGGCAGGTGATACCCTTGAAGTTTATGCTACCACCAGTAAGGTTATTGGCTTTACACCAACGGTTGCGGGTGATTATAGCTTTGAAATCACCTTTAACGAAAATGGTCAACAACAGTCATTAACTAAAGAGTTTACCGTAACAAGTGATGTAGCTACATTAACTGCTCGACTTGGTCATGCGGTAGTTGAAGGCAACAGCGTTTCATTAATCTCATACGCACCTCAATTAATTGATTTAACAGAACAAGAGCAAGCAAGTTTATCGTGGACCAAAACTCAGGGTCCAGATGTAGAATTTACTGCTGACAGCACTGATGGCAAAGTTGCCGTTTTTTTTGATGCTCCTGACGTAAGCGAAGACACCCTGTTAACTTTCACCGTATCGGGTACGCTTAACGGTGAATCAGTTTCTGATGATATATCAATATTAGTTGAAAGCAGTACTACTGTCCTTGGGGAAAGAAATTACGTTCCATTTGATGAACGTATCGCTGATGTATTCTTATACAACGAAAATTCACCTGCGGGTCAAAAGCTCATTGATTGTGTGTATTCAAACAAAGCGACTTACAGCAACTCATGTAACTTTAACCAAACGCCATTAATAGCGCATATTTCTGAAACACCAACTGTTGACGAAATTATGGATCGTGTGGTGGTTTCACACCAATGGATGGGCGATCAATTTAAAAAGTTCCTTGAACAGTATGATGAACACGATGACTTTAAAAACTTGTTAAGAGCCACCACCGCAGTTGTGCTTTCTTATGATATTCGCCCGTCATTTTACCATCCATATACTGGCGCCATTTATCTTGACCCAAGTGATTTATGGGAAACACCCACACAACGTGACACGATAAACCAAGCCCCTGATTTTCGCGCGGGCTTTGGTAGCGAATTGCAGTTTGAAATTCCATGGCGCTATGTAAAAGATAACGAATATGCTAGTTATTACTACCCTCTTCGCTTTAGAAGTACTCGCTCAATGAAAAATGCTGAGTACGATTTTGCTTCATTGCTCTACCATGAACTTGCTCATGCCAATGATTACTTCCCATCTACGAGTTGGGATGAATTAAACGAAAGCAATACTACTTTCTTAACGTTAGTAAACCGACTTTTTACTGATCAAGAAATTCAATCTGACGATTTACAACGAGCATTACCGTTAGACCAGGGTTGGGCGACAGGTGGGCAAAATGAAATGACGAAACTTGGTCAAGTCCGCTTCCAAGATCCAACGTTAATTACTGAGCAACAAAAAGCCTACACCATGGAAGATGTCGCCAACCTGTTTAAAACAGAAGGTGCACCGCAATTTTACAGCTATAGTTCAACACGTGAAGATTATGCCATTTTATTCGATGGTTTTATGATGAAAGCACGCTACGGTGTAGACCGTGATGTTGCTGTAAGCGACCAAGACTACGATGATATTGTATGGGGCCAACGTGGCCGTGAAGGCGAAACACAAATAAAGCCGCGCGTGCAATTTGTTACTGAGCGTATTATTCCTGAATTTGCAACAGAAGCAGCAGATTTTCTTGCAAATATGCCAGCAGCAACACCGTTAGATCCATCTAAAAGCTGGTCAGAAAGTATCAATATTTCAGAAGATGCTACCATTAACGCACACTCTTTAGCGGGGCAATTAGCCGCTAAAGCTAAACAAATTGATACTAGGTTGATCCCAAAAGATGGAGAAAAGCGCCACGGTAAAGGCCGTAAATTCGTTTACTAAGCTTAACGGTTAAGTAACACTTCTTTAATAAAGGGAATAGTGATACGTCGCTGTTCCCTTATTGACGCTTTATCGAGTGTATCTAATGCGGCCAATAAGCTGGTCATATCACGGTTTATTCTTGCCAATAAGAATCGCCCTACTTCTTCACTAATATATAAACCACGTTGCTGCCCTCGACATTGTAAGGCTTCAAGCTTTTCATCGTCATTGAGTGGTTTGATTTGTAATACATGTCCCCAACTCAACCGAGAAATTAAATCAGGTAAAGTCAAGCCTAATTCATTTACCCCTTTATCACCTGAAATTATAATACGTTTATCGTATTCTATAACCCGGTTATACAAATCAAAAACCGCTTGCTGCCATTGTATATCTTGATTAATGCATTGAATATCATCCAAGCAAATCACGTCAATGTTTTCTAAACCCTGTAGCATTTCAGGTGATAACTGTTCTTTCTCAGTAAAAGAAAGACAAACCGACGATAAGTTCACACTTTGCGCAAAAGCACAGCAAGCATGCAATAAATGCGATTTTCCAACATCATTAAGGCCAAACAAATAAGTACTATGGATACTTGAATCAATTAACTGTTCTTGTGCAATAAAGCTTGAAAGTAATCTCGTTGCAGGCTCATTAATCGATGATCGATAACTCTCAAACGTTTCGTCGTCAGGTAATTGTACCGATAACGAAAGTTGTGGCGTTGGGCTCAAAGCGACTCCCAATAAAACAAAGGGGTACCTTGCAATGAAGTAGGATCTAACGGATCAGCATATCGTTTCAGCGACTTATTTAACTTAAGTGCGGCCAAAAAGGCTTGCTCTGACCCTAATAATGATAAACTGAAGCGTCGCTCATTACCCTGTGCTTTAACTAGCTTCACCGCTTTAACAGCAGAAAGTTGCGATAAAAACTGAGTAACCTCAACATACTTAGCCAAGCTATCAACATTAGCGACATCTATCACATAATCTAAATTCATATCTGTAGTGACGGCGTAACGTTTTGCCACCATATCACTAATCTGACTTAACGTTTCAGCTAAAAGTGTTTGTTTGTTTTGACCATAAACACGCTCACCAAAATGCGGAAGTTGATCAGTATTCAACATTGATAAAAAGCTCCAATCTAGCGCCACGGTTGGTTGACAATCATCGCTACAATTGTTGCCAAGTGATAGTTGTTCTTCTGACAACAAACTGTTATCAGATAAACGAACCACCACAATTGCCTCGGGTTGATAACGCATTGAAGCGCGCACAATTGGTCGAGTAAATCGCCCCCAAAGTTCATATGTTGTAATTTGGTTACTATCAAGTAAGTCCATTATGGGCAAGGTAAAAGGCAAACCTCTATTATCTTCAACCGCCTTTACAACATCATTAATCGGGTTATCAATGTCGGCACTAATGATATTTCGGGTTAACTGTTGTTCTTCAATTACCCATAACACAATTTGTGGTCGTAAACTCCCCCATATTGGCAAGTTAGCCCCAACAAATAATTGATTAATTTTACTTTCATCGAAGGTAACAACCAACAAACTTTTATCGTTTTTACGCTCATAACGAAAATTATTCACAAAAGATTGATAACGAGCTCGTTGCTGTTTAATTGTTGGGTTTTGTAAGATATCCGTTTGACCACTAATTTTAACCAATACGATATCTAATGCCTTTTTAAATGCAGCATTCCTTGCTTGTACGCTTTGATTCGATACTTCAACACGGGCTAAATACAGATCTTTTACTTCTACAGCATTAACGTGCTTAACGATTATTGCATTAAACAACATCACTAAAAAAAACGGTACACAGCGCATAGTAAAGCCAACAATAATTTGTTTCATAACCATTATGTTACCACAAGAAATTGTCGCTAAAAATCGATAAATATCGCAAAGAAAAAAATAATTCATTGAAAAGATTCTCAGGGCGCTTTTGCACTGGTAGAATATGCGCTCTTTATCTCTGCTCGATGCAGCAGGCAATATCAAACGGTTATAAATGAGGTTTCTCCCGTGAGTGAAGAAAAACAGTCACTAAGTTATAAAGATGCTGGTGTGGATATCGATGCAGGTAATGCGCTAGTTGAAAATATTAAAGGTGCGGTAAAACGTACCACTCGTCCAGAAGTGATGGGTGGCTTAGGTGGCTTTGGCTCTGTTTGCCAACTTCCTAGCGGTTACAAAGAGCCTGTGCTTGTAGCAGGTACAGACGGCGTAGGCACTAAACTTCGTTTAGCGATAGACCTAAACAAGCATGACACCGTGGGTATTGATTTAGTGGCAATGTGTGTAAACGATTTAATCGTACAAGGCGCGGAGCCATTATTCTTCTTAGATTACTATGCAACAGCCAAACTAGATGTTGACGTTGCATCATCTGTGGTTAGTGGTATTGCAGAAGGATGTGTTCAATCCAACTGTGCACTAGTTGGCGGTGAAACAGCCGAGATGCCAGGAATGTACCATAAGGGCGATTACGACATTGCCGGTTTCTGTGTTGGTGTTGCTGAAAAATCACGCTTACTTGATGGCAGTAAAGTTGCCGCTGGTGATCAACTTATTGCTTTAGGCTCCACTGGCGCGCACTCCAATGGTTACTCACTCATTCGTAAAGTATTAGAAGTGAATAACACCGATACCAATGAACTATTAGATGGTAAATCAATCGCTGAACGTTTATTAGCACCAACCAAAATTTATGTGAAATCAGTACTAGAACTTCTAAAAACAGTTGACGTACATGCCTTATCACACATTACTGGCGGTGGCTTTTGGGAGAATATCCCTCGGGTATTACCAGATAACGCACAAGCAATAATTAATGGTAATAGCTGGGAATGGCCAGTTATCTTTAACTGGTTACAAGAAAACGGTAATATCACACAACATGAAATGTATCGCACGTTTAACTGTGGTGTAGGCATGATCATCGTAGTGCCAGCAGATCAAGTTGATAACAGTTTAGCGATATTACAAGAACAAGGCGAAAATGCTTGGCATATTGGTGAAATAGCGACACTAAGCCAAGGTGATGAGCAAGTTGTGATCAATCAGGACTAATGCATCAATGACCTCTCGAATTCTTGTACTCATTTCGGGTAGTGGTTCTAACTTGCAGGCAATTATTGATGCCTGCAAGTCACCAGAATATCCAGGACAAGTTGTTGGTGTTATCTCTAATGTTGCCGATGCGTACGGCATTACCAGAGCCGCCAATGAAAATATCGATCATAGTATATTATCTCACCGTGATTTTTCTTCGCGAGAAGAATATGACAGTGCATTAATTAAGCTTATTGACAGTTACCAAGCAGATGTGATTGTATTAGCTGGTTTTATGCGAATTCTTACAGAAACATTTGTTAATACTTTCGCAGGAAAATTATTGAACATCCACCCTTCTTTATTGCCTAAGTATCAAGGATTAAATACGCACCAAAAAGCAATAGAGGCTGGTGACACAACGCACGGCGTTAGTGTACATTTTGTCACAGAAGAATTAGACGGTGGCCCCGTAATTTTACAGGCAAAAGTGCCTGTATTTGAAACAGATACTGTGCAAGTGTTAGCAAGCAGAGTGCACGAGCAAGAGCATCGTATATACCCTTTAGTAATAAAGTGGTTCTGCTCAGGAAGGTTAAAAATGCAAGGAGATGCAGTAATATTAGACGGTGAAGTATTACCTGCTAGTGGATACGCTAGCGAATAATAATTAAAATATAGAGGTAAGTATGATTAAAACGCTATGCTTAGCAACAACCATGTTATTTTCTTTATCAACATTCGGTGAGCAAGTTGTTAACGAGACTAAAAACAATGAAAGTATAGCTATATCCCCCTTTACTGCAGAATACAGTATTCTTCACAAATCATCTCCAGTGGGAAAAGGCAGTCGTTCATTAAAAGCGCTCGACAATGGTTTATTTGAATATAGTTATCAAACAAAGATTGAATGGTTAATCTTTTCTGATGAACGTGAAGAACGCTCGATATTAACAGTAAATAAACATCATGTTACTCCGCTTGAATATCATTATGAGCGTTCAGGTACTGGCAGAGATAAGTCATATTTCTGGACGTTCGATATTGCCGAGAATAAAGCAACCGATGAAAAAAATAATCAACTGCATAACATTACGTTCCCTGAAAATATTCAAGATAAGCTGAGTTATCATTTACAGACGCGTTTACAGCTAAAAGAAAGTCCCGATCAGAAAGTATTTGTATACCCCGTTATTTCCACTTCTGGAAGTATTAAAAATTATGTTTATCAATACGATGGTACTGAAGAGTTAATGCTTCCTTATGGCAATTTACAAACAATAAGGTTAAAGCGTGAGGTCGTTGAGAAAAAGCGCATTACTTATGCTTGGTTCGCGCCTGAACTTGATTACGCATTAGTGAAATTATACCAATCAAAATCAGGAGCTGAGCAATTTGAAGCTCAGCTGACAAACTTCACTAAACAGTAAGACCATTCCTTAGTCAGTATTTTTTATCAAGGTTGGAGTCTGTCCCTTTAAAATAGGCTCCCCTAATTTAAATAACAACCATTCACCTGCTTGCATTTTATGCCAACGTTCATCACCCGTTAATGGTTGTGTTGCGATCACAGTGACAACATCATTTGCTGTAGTAACCTGTTGAAAATCAACCGTCATTTCTGCATCAATCAAATTTGCTTCGCCAAAGGGTGCTCGACGAGTAATCCAATGTAAGTTATTGGAACAGTATGAAAATAAGCAATCACCGTTAGATAACAATAAATTGAATACGCCCAATCGGTTTATTTTCTCACTCAGTGTTGCAATATAAGCAAATAGCGCTTCATCATCTGGCTCTTCAATACCAAAGTGCAAATGAATTTGATCCAGTATCCAACAAAAGGCATGTTCACTGTCTGTAGTACCCACCGGCAGGTGATATTTTACAGGTAATGTTTCTTGAAAGTCTTTCAATTGCCCGTTATGCGCATATGTCCAATGTTTTCCCCACATGTGCCGCGTAAATGGGTGGGTATTTTCTAAACATACAGCGCCAGAATTTGCTTGCCTTATATGACAAATAACCGCTTCACTTTTAATCGGGTATTCTGTCACCAACGTAGCAATTGGAGATTGAGCACTTGGTAACGGATCTTTAAAGCTTCGGCAGCCTTTACCTTCATAAAAGGTAATACCCCAACCATCTTTATGAGGACCTGTATTACCTCCTCGTTGCATTAAACCACTAAAGCTAAAGCAAATATCGGTTGGGACATTCGCACTCATCGCTAGTAACTCACACATAATATTAATAAATCAATAAGATAACTTAATAAAGATTATAACACTGCAAAGCAAAAATTTACCGCTATATTATAAAAGAAAGCATTGAAAATAGTTAAGAAGCGATCTATGCTTACTTAGTGGTCAGACCTCTAAATTATATAAAGGTGTAATGTGGAATTATTAACTTGGTTTATTTGCGCAATCGCCCTAACAGGCTTCATGGCGTACAATCGTGCCTCACTCTCAACCTATACACTGTCGTTTGCAATTTTGATGGCATTAGGGACAGTTTTTCAAGTAGTGTCATTTTTCGGTTGGCTTTTATTTGTCATCATCGCACTACCTTTCAATATTCGTGATTTTCGAAAAACATATATCAGTCAACCACTGCTAACAATGTTTCAGAAAATCATGCCTGAAATGTCGCGAACAGAAAAAGAAGCGATAGATGCAGGTACAACGTGGTTTGAAGCGGATTTATTTCGCGGAAATCCAGATTGGCAAAAGCTGCACAATTACCCTGCCCCTCGCTTAACAGCCGAAGAACAAGCGTTTTTAGACGGCCCTGTTGAAGAGGTATGTAAAATGGTTGACGACTGGGAGACAACTCACGACCGCGCTGATATGTCTCCTGAAGTTTGGCAATATTTAAAAGACAATAAGTTTTTTGCCATGATCATTAAAAAAGAATATGGCGGCCTGGCTTTCAGTGCTTTTGCGCAATCTCGCGTGTTACAAAAACTTTCTGGGGCAAGTACTGTACTTGCCAGCACAGTAGGTGTACCAAATTCTTTAGGTCCCGGCGAATTACTACAGCACTATGGAACAAAAGAACAACAAGATCATTACTTACCAAGATTGGTTAAAGGCGATGAAATTCCGTGTTTTGCTTTAACCAGCCCAGAAGCTGGTTCAGATGCTGGTGCAATCCCTGATTATGGTATCGTTTGTAAGGGTGAATTTAACGGTGAAGAAGTGTTAGGTATGAAACTAACATGGAATAAACGTTATATTACGTTAGCGCCTGTTGCCACCGTGCTAGGCCTAGCATTCAAACTTCAAGATCCTGATGGGCTTCTTGGAGAGACAAAAGATTTAGGCATTACCTGTGCATTAATCCCTACAGATATAGATGGTGTGGATGTTGGCAGACGCCATTTCCCACTAAATGTTCCTTTCCAAAACGGTCCAACTAAAGGTAAAGATGTTTTTGTACCACTTGATTTTATCATTGGTGGTCCCAAAATGGCTGGCCAAGGTTGGAGAATGTTAGTGGAGTGCTTATCTGTTGGTCGTGCAATAACATTGCCGTCGAACAGTGCTGGTGGCATCAAATCTATCGCACTTGCCACAGGAGCGTATAGTCGTATTCGTCGACAATTTAAATTGCCAATCGGCAAAATGGAAGGTGTAGAAGAAGCGCTAGCAAGAATTGGCGGTAATGCTTATTTAATGGATGCCGTAACGACCATGAGTACAGGTGCTATTGATCTTGGTGAAAAACCATCCGTTATTTCGGCAATAGCTAAATACCATTTAACAGAAAAAATGCGCAGTTGTGTGACTGACGCCATGGACATTCATGGCGGGAAAGGCATTTGCATGGGGCCAAATAACTATTTAGCACGTGGCTATCAAGGTGCTCCTGTTGCTATTACTGTGGAAGGTGCCAATATTTTAACGCGCAGCATGATTATTTATGGCCAAGGCGCAATTCGTTGTCACCCTTATGTACTTGCTGAATTAGGCGCTGCGAATAACCCTGATCCAAAAGAAGCACTTGAGCAATTCGATCACGCTTTATTTGGTCATATTGGTTTTGCTATGAGCAACATTGTTCGCACTAAATGGTTAGCATTTACTGGCGCACGTTTTACCAACGCACCTTTTAATGATCATACTCGTCGCTACTATCAATTAATGCAACGCTTCAGCGCCAATTTAGCCATGTTATCTGATATTGCAATGTTAACGCTTGGCGGTGACTTAAAACGTAAAGAACGCATCTCTGCACGATTAGGCGACATTTTAAGTTATCTTTATCTTGCTAGTGCAAGCTTAAAACGCTTCAATGATCAAGGCCGTCAACAGGGTGATATTCCTTTAGTTAATTGGGCAGTAGAAGATAGCTTATATCGTGCACAGCAAGCAATTGATGAACTAATCAGTAACTTTCCAAACAAAGTGGTTGCCGTTGCTTTACGCTTAATGATTTTCCCGTTTGGTACGTGGTTAACTAAACCTTCTGATCTTACTGATCATCAGGTTGCTAGACTTTTACAGACGCCAAGTGAAGCAAGAGATCGATTAGGTGCTGGCCAATACCTTACCGATGATGGCGCCAATAACTTCGGTGCACTAGAAAGTGCCCTAAGCTTATTAATTGCGTGTGAACCTATTTACGACAAAGTTTGTAAAGCACTCAATGAAAAACTACCTTTCTATTACTTAGATAAGGTGGCAGAAAAAGGCTTAGCAGAAAAAGCGATTTCTCAAGAAGAAGCAGACATGTTGGTCAATGCTGAAAAAAGAAGGCTACAAGTGATCAACGTCGACGATTTTGATCATAATGAACTCGTTTCAGGTACCTTTGCTAAAAGTGAATCATGAAATCACTCAACACTTAAATAAGATTGTTGTATAGCATTAGAGCAACAATAGTAAAAAGCCTAATTTAGTAATGCGCTATTTTAAGCTTTTTTTGTCTCTGTAATCTCTGTGTGATCCTAAAAACCAATACCCAAGTCGATAAAAAGCCAGTAGAATAAAGTGAAGTAGTGGTTACTATAAATTTTGTAAGATGTTGTCATTTCTACCTTCTTTTATCTTAATGCCGATAAGTTTTTCACTTTTTTGTTTAAATTTGGCGTTATGTGGCTCATTTGTTTTTCTTGGTGGAGTCTGTAAATTATTACTGCCTTTTTCCGCTTTTCACCGTGCTTTAGTGCACCCAATGAATTTTTTCTATCGTTTATGGGCACTTAACAATTACCTGCTCATCATTATCTTTAATCGCGTTTCTTGGACAATAAAGGGCGACGCAGCACTGAATAAAAAGGCTTGGTATTTGCTAATTGCCAATCATCAAAGTTGGTTAGACATCTTTATTCTTTCACACTTTGCCCGAACACGGATTCCGGCCCCAAAATATTTTCTAAAAAATTCATTAAAGAAAGTGCCATTCGTTGGCATGGCCTGCTGGGCACTTGATATGCCATTTATGAAAAGGTATAGCAAAAGCTATATTAAAAAACATCCACATCTTATCGGTAAAGACATAGCGACAACTAAACAATCTTGTGAAAAGTTCAAACACCAACCTACAACAATTATAAACTTTGTTGAAGGTACACGCTTTACCAAAGAAAAACATCTAAGACAAAAAAACAACTTTAAGCATTTACTTACCCCTAAACCCAGCGGCATTGCATTTACTGTTCAAGCCATGGGTGAGCAATTTGATAAAGTATTATTGGTCTCATTGATTTACCCTCAAAATCCAGGACATATTATGAAAGATACACTTCAAGGAAAGTTAAAAGAGGTGATCATCGATATTGAACAAATTAATCGCAACGAATTATTACAAGGCGACTATAATAACGATGTAAACTACAAACGTAACTTTCATCGATGGCTAACACAACTTTGGCATCTAAGCGACATAAAAATTAACAAATATTTGACAAGGTAAGCGCTTCCAAGGCTACGGTTTCATTGAACTAAGACACAAAAAACGTTAATTTATTGTTACATGAATTACACTGGATGGTCTAATGTCGCAAACACAGGAACACATCGTTGTTAAACGCCGCTCAAAAGGTGAATTAACACGTCTAAAAATACTTAATTCAGCTATTGAAGTATTGGCAGAAAACGGTATAAAGGGAACGACTCACCGCGCGATTGCAAACCAAGCAAAACTTCAACTCTCCCTGACAACGTATTATTTTAAAGACATACAGCAATTAGTGCATGAAGCCTTTTTACTTAGCTCAAACCGCACTATTGAGATAGCAACAAATGCTTGGCAAAGAGTCTTTGAGCTATTAGATAGCTACACAAAAACACGATTGAAAAACATGTCTGTTCGACGCGAACTTGCCACAACACTGTCAACCATAGCCTGCAATTATCTCGTTAATAAAATTAAAGAAAACCCGATAGATTTAGCGGTTGAGCAGTTTATGTTTACCGAGGTTCAAGTGTCGCCTGAATTACAACAGTTAGCCGCCACGCACAGAACTGCACTAATGACCCCTTTTGAGAAGTTATGTACTTACTTCTCGCCAGAAACGTCAACAATTGATGCCGATATAATGCTCACGGTTTTCACACAACTAGAATACCGTAACCTTGTTGATCCTTCAGCGGTAAACACTGCGTATATCTATAGTGTTGTAGAGCGATTAATTATGGCAGTTCTACGTGTTAAAAGAAAATAAATCAACACGATTATCTTTGTACAATCGTTCAAAAAAGAAGTAAAGTGTTCTTCTACTATTTTTAGTTTTCGACAGAGGATTTCGTGACTTTTAAACAACTTGTAGCAGATCAAAAGACATATTTTAATACGCTTGTCACTCGTGATATTCAATGGCGTAAAACTCAATTACGTCAAATCAAAAAAATGGTTCAAGAAAATGAGCAACGTTTTTTAGATGTCTTATCTGAAGATCTTGGTAAGCCGTCCTTAGAAAGCTGGATGACAGAAGTTTCTTACGTTGCTGGTGACGTTGATCATGTCATTAAACGGTTGAACAAATGGTCAAAGAAGCGAAGAGTATCAACGCCGATTGTTGCACAACCAGGCCGTTCATACATTCATCCAGAGCCTTTAGGTAGCGTTTTAATTATTGGTGCATGGAACTACCCTGTACAGCTTGTACTAGCTCCACTTGTTGCAGCAATTTCTGCGGGTAATTGTGCGATAATCAAACCTTCAGAGCTTGCACCGGCAACCTCTGCATTACTAGCTTCACTTGTTCCACAATATTTAGACAGTAATGCTATTTCAGTTGTTGAAGGCGCTGTTGACGAAACTACCGCATTACTCGCACTTCCATTTGATCATATTATGTACACCGGTAATGGACAAGTTGCTCGAATAATCATGGCTGCAGCAGCCAAAAACCTGACACCCGTTACCTTAGAATTAGGTGGTAAAAGCCCTGTTTTCGTTGATCGGAGTGCTGATATCAACATCAGTGCACAGCGTATTGCATGGGGTAAGTGGCTGAATGCAGGACAAACTTGTATTGCTCCAGATTATGTCATGGTTGAGCATTCTTTATTGCCAGCATTCATTACAGCGCTAAAAAAACAACTTCAAACTATGTTTGGCACAAATCCTAAAGTGAGTAAGTCTTACGGACGCATTGTTAATCAACGACACTGTGAAAGAATTGCGAGTTATCTCACCAGTGGTGACATTGTTCATGGTGGCGATATTGACATTGATGAACGATACATTTCACCAACGATTGTCGTTGATCCCGACTTAGATAGCCCTTTAATGACGGAAGAAATCTTTGGTGCGATATTACCTATTATTACTGTGCAAAATTTCGAGGCAGCAAAAGCAACGGTAGTGACAAGAGACAAACCATTAGCCGCGTATTTATTTACCCGCGATAAAACTCAGGAACAACAATGGTTAAACGAGATCAGTAGCGGCAGTTTATGCGTAAATGATGTGATAATGTTTAACGCCGTGCCAGATCTGCCATTTGGTGGTGTAGGTCCTAGCGGAATGGGACAATACAGTGGTAAGGCGGGGTTTGATAACTTCAGCCACTTAAAGTCTGTATTAAAACGCCCGTTCTTAAAAGACTTACCTGTTCGTTTCGCGCCATTTACTGCTTTAAAGTTTAAGCTGTTAAAGCTTATTAGGCACTTATAAACTTTCATTCTACCGCTTCACTATTTAATCGGAATAGTTAACCATAACCAGACAGTAAAAAAGCGCCTAAGGCGCTTTTATTTTAATGGTAATATATCAACTCACCATCTTTACAATAACTCTTGATCTAACTGCATTAACGATTTTGGATCTGACATCATCGTTGCCGCAAGTGACTTAGTTCTTGGTAAAATACGCTCAAAGTAGAACTCTGCTGTTTTGATTTTTGCACGGTAAAAGTCTCTGTTATCTACCTCTCCTGCAAGTTTTTCATAAGCAGACTGTGCCATTTGTGCCCAGAAGTATGCCATGACGATGTACCCAGAATACATTAAATAATCTACTGATGCTGAACCAACAAAATCACGATCTTTCTTTGCTTTCAACGAAAGCCTAAGCGTATATTGTTGCCAGTTAGCTACCGCTTTAGTTAACGGCCAGATAAATTTATTCATTTGACGTTTATGAGGATTACTTGAAAGCATACTTTTATCTTTACACCAACCCAACACTTCCATTGAAAAACTTTTCAATGATTTACCTCGGCTCAATAAAATTTTACGTCCGAGTAAGTCAAGCGCTTGTATTCCTGTGGTCCCTTCATATAGAGTGGCTATTCTAACATCTCGAACAATTTGCTCCATACCCCACTCTTTTATATAGCCGTGACCACCAAATACTTGTACGCCTAAATTCGCACTTTCTACACCAACTTCTGTTAAGAACGCTTTCAAAATTGGTGTGATAAAACCAAGTCTGTAGTCTGCACGTTTTCGTGCTTTCTCGTCTTTAGCATGCTCTATTTCATCAGCAAGTTTCGCTGCATAATAGATCATCGCACGACCGCCTTCAGCAAACGCTTTTTGGGTCATCAGCATTTTCCGTACATCAGGGTGTACAATAATGGGGTCTGCTACTTTGTCTGGCGCTTTTTTACCAGAAAGCGAGCGCATTGATAAACGCTCTTTTGCATACATTAAGGCATTTTGATATGAAAGCTCTGTGGCACACACACCCTGTAATGCGGTACCTATTCGTGCAGTATTCATAAAGGTAAACATACATTCCAAACCTTTATTAGCAGGACCGATCAGCTCTCCTTTAGCACCATCAAAATTAAGTACAGCCGTCGCGCTACCTTTAATACCCATTTTGTCTTCTATAGAGCCACATTCAACAGCATTTCTATCGGTGATTTCACCTAAGTCACTGATGTTCATTTTAGGCACGATGAATAATGAAATACCTTTGGTACCAGCAGGAGCATCAGGTAAACGCGCTAAAACAATATGCACGATGTTTTCAGTCAGATCATGTTCACCTGCAGAAATGAAAATCTTTGTTCCTGTGATTGCATAAGTGCCATCGTCATTAGGGATAGCTTTCGTTTTCACTTGACCTAAGTCAGTACCACATTGCGGCTCGGTTAAGCACATAGTGCCGGTCCAAACTCCTTCTGTTAGCCGTGTAAGGTACGTTTCTTTTTGTTTATCACTACCATGAATATCAATCGTATTCATAGCGCCATGACTAAGACCGGGATACATAGCCCACGACCAATTCGCAGTGCCCATCATTTCTGATTTAATCATACCCATTGAAGGAGGCAAACCTTGCCCGCCGTACTCAGTGCCATGAGATAACGACTGCCAACCACCTGCAACATATTGATCGTATGCTTCTTTAAATCCTTTCGGCGTTTTTACTGCTCCGTTATCAAATCGACAACCTTCTTTATCGCCAGATTGATTTAACGGTAATAGCTCTTGTTCACAAAATTTCGCGCACTCTTCAAAAATCGCATCAAAAAGATCCGGAGTCGCTTCTTCAAACTCTGGAAATTTTTCATAATGAGGATAAAAGCTTAAAACGTCTTCAAATAAAAATTTTATGTCTGTAATTGGTGCTTTATATGTCAGCATAAAAGCTCTCCATTCTGGTATGACCTGTTATAATTATCTCAATACTAGATAACTCTACGACATAAATCAACTGGTCTTACCTCTATATTTGCTAACCAGCAACTTTAACCAATTAAAGCATAGCAGTAATTAGACTAAAATTAATACCAATTCGTATAAAGATTAAGTCAGTTCAGAGCGATGTCAGAGGTGGGAGAATAAGCGAAACGTGTGCAGGTATAGTTGTTCTACATCAAACACGTTTTGCGCAATAACCGCGCCTCTAACACGCTCCCAAAGGGCGAGTTTAAACGCTGCATAGACTGTGTTATTGATCTTAACAAGGACGCTACAAGGATGTAGCTTATTAGAGAACGCAGGAGCACGTTCTCCTGAATAACCATTCTTTGCAATCAATGCCTTGCCTCTAACCCTTTTATTTCTCGCTAAGTGGCTAAATACTTAATTGAGTTGGTATTAGATAACGCAGGAGCACGTTCTCCTGAATAACCATTCTCTGCAATCAACGCCGTGCCTCTAAAGCGTTTAATTCTCGCTGAATGACCGAATATTTATGCGAATTGGTATAAGTGCGTAATACGAGACATTTATTCTCGTTATTAACAATTGGAGAACTTATAAAGAGAAGATAAATAATGAAAATTTTGATAATACAATGAAGATAATTTGGCGGAGTGGACGGGACTCGAACCCGCGACCCCCGGCGTGACAGGCCGGTATTCTAACCAACTGAACTACCACTCCGCACAGGGGAACGTATTTTATAAGGCGACCCTTATGAAACATTGGCGGAGTGGACGGGACTCGAACCCGCGACCCCCGGCGTGACAGGCCGGTATTCTAACCAACTGAACTACCACTCCGCATTGTCTCAATTCTATTACTTGTTTTTCATTATCTATTGGCGGAGTGGACGGGACTCGAACCCGCGACCCCCGGCGTGACAGGCCGGTATTCTAACCAACTGAACTACCACTCCGCAGAGATAACATTTAGGAAGAGTTGGCGGAGTGGACGGGACTCGAACCCGCGACCCCCGGCGTGACAGGCCGGTATTCTAACCAACTGAACTACCACTCCACACAAGTATTCCTAAATTCAACAACAAGTCGTTGAATGCGGCGGGAATAATACGGATAACAGTGCAAGGCGTCAACCCCTTTTTTACATTAATATTACTGCTTGCATAATTGCTGAACAATAAGTTGAATTTAGCAGCATTTTATTGCTTTTTACGTCTCATAAAAAACACTGCACCCCCAGCTAGTAGCAATAAAATCACATTCGCGACAATTACCATAATAATATTTTTTTGTGCTTGTGCCTCTGCTTCAGCTGCTTTTTGTTCTTTTGCTTGCTTCAATGCTAATTCACGCGCTTCTTTTTCTTGCTCTAACTTTAAAATTAACGCCGCCGCTTGTTTTTCAGCTTCGCTTTGTGATGATTCATCTAAGCTAGGGACTAAAGGCCCGCCTTCTCGTTCAACATTAAAGGTAAAGTCTGGCACCACTAAACGAAACTCTCGCCCGTTTTTTGTATTTCCGAATGCATTTAATGTGATTCTATGTACCCCTGGTTCAGTATAACCAATTTCTTTAACCCGAGCGGTTCCATTACCTTCCATAATAGCGAAAGGTTCAGATTGGCGATCTGGATAAGTAATTTTACCTTGAAAAATTAAACTGTCAGGGTCAACATAGCTATCATCGATATGAATAGTTACTTCATGAAACGCGAGCGGATCTGTTGTTGGCTTAACCTCGATAGAAATAGGGTTCGGACGAACGATAACAGGTTTTTGTCGTAACTCCCTAGTTGCCATTGGCATAATTACTCGATAAATGGGTGTCCACTCACCGGGTGAAAAGTTCAATTCAAATTCACCAGTAAAAATACCGTCGCGAGCATATTCATCTAACTCGTAACCGTCGTCTCTAAACGTACCTATTTCTATAGGCTCTGCACCAAAATTATCGTAACCCGTATTATTAGTGCTATAAAAGTCGATGGTTAATTTGATCACATCATTAAACAGTGGATCATCTATCGCTTTTTCTTGATTATATAATTTACTGGTTATCTTGAGGGTTTCACCGGAAAGTAAAATGTCAGCTAATGGTTCTACTTCTAGCTTAACTTCTGAAACAATCATTATTTTGCTATCAGGTAAAATTGCGCCTATCGCTTGCCATGGTCCAGGCATAGGACGCACAATACGTATCATATCGAAAGTAGTATCATCGTACCATTCTACTTTACCTTTCTCCGCATTAGTGACTTTAATCTTACTGCCATCAGGGCGCACTAAAATGATGGGAGGTGTTCCACTTCGACGATAAAACAACAAGGTAATTTCTTCAAGCTGTGCATCAATGTGAAACCTATTGTCAAAATACGGAACACGATTTGTTACGTTATCTTGCTCATAATAATGAATTTCAGTTTTAGTGTCTTGAACAGCAACGCCAGGTATCGCATAAAGCCCTACTGTTAATAACACAGTCAACCATTTCATTATTGCCATATTGGCTCACTCCCTTTGTCAGCGATTAGCGCTAACCTTTTTTTATGTCGTTCTTCTTCATCGGCAGATGCACGTACAATCTTTAATTTTTGTCGTTCACTTGATAAACGTTTTATAGCATTGCTGTCTTCGCCGTTTTCCTGGCCGTCACCCATGGAAAAATTAAGCGTAGATTGTTTACGTGTCATTTCAATATAAACAAATGCAAGTAACTGAGCATCAATCAATGCGCCGTGATAAGTACGATCAATTAAGCCATCTACCCGATAATGTTTTGCTAAGAAATCTAAGGTTTTTGGTGAGCCAAACTCATCTTTAGATACTTTTAACGTATCAGTAACTGTACAAATGTCTTCAGTCATTGGCAGCTGTGCCCTAGCCATGCTAAATTCATGATCCATAAAGCCAACATCAAATTTAGCATTATGGATGACTAATTCGGCGCCTTTGATAAAATCAATAAAAGCTCCAGCTACGTCAGCAAACAATGGTTTATCGCGTAAGAATTCATTCGTTAAGCCATGAACGTCGATAACTTCCTGTTCCATCTGAAATTGAGGGTTGATATACGCATGATACGTTCGCCCCGTTAATTGGCGGTTTATCATCTCTACACAGCCAATTTCAACAATCCGATGACCTTCTCGAGGGTTTATACCTGTTGTTTCGGTATCTAGAATAACTAACCGATGCTCTTGTTTGTCATTACTCACGTTCTCACCCTACTTTTCTGGTAATTTTTCTGGGAATTCTTGTACATTGATATTAACTCTTTTACTCGAGTATAAATAAATCACGGCTATTATTATGGTAACTGAATTAATCAATAGCCATTCTTTACTTTGCATTTGCCAAAAGTAATAGGCGACTAAATTTATCAACCAATCGAAAAACAGCGCAATAAATAAAATGTTTTTTAACTGACTGCACATTTTTTTGATAAAGCTATTTGCACCAGGCCGGCGTAAGCTCAATAGAAATACTGTTAATATACCGCCTAAACCAGATAGCAAGCTTAAATAAAATAATTTAGGATCAGGGTAAACCCACGCAATAATACTGACACGGTCTTGCATATTCGTGACAGACATTAGCCAGATAAGATAACCGCGTAAGATAAACAGTAGAATTAAGTAAACCCCTAAGGCAATTTTCACACAATCAAACTTGTCAAAATCCGCCGGGCCAAAATTTTCGTATTGCTTTGACATTCTGCTAGCGGCTCAACTTATTAAGCTTCTCATTTCGTTCACTATGCAATATTTCTTGCCCAGCTGTGATGGCACGCACGGCCTTTGATCTAAACTCGCGATTATATAACGTATACACAACCAACACGCTAGCTAGAATAAATAATAACGGGTGAAAAAACCAACAAATCGCCGCTATTGAAAAATAATAAGATCGCAAACCATAATTATAAGAATGTGCCGCTTGGTCTTGCACTATCGCCATTTGCTTTGCGTAAGCTAATAAGTTTTTATTGGTACCCGATTGATCTGTTGGAGAAGCGCCAACCATAACATTAATAAAGCCGTACTGCCTCATTGACCATGTAAACTGGAAGAAGGCCATGACAAAAATGAACGCAAGTAAGCCTAGCTTTAGCTGGATTATGGTATGGTTAGGAAAATCAGCATAGGGAATAGTTGCAATAACCGCCTCTAGTTTTTCTACTTGAGCAAAGAGGGTTAGTACGCCCGCTAAGACAAGTAACGTTGATGACGCAAAAAAAGCAATGTTTCGCTCTAAATTAGCAAGTAATGCAGCTTCGCCAACTTTGATGTCTCGTGTGATCACTTCGTACATCCAAAGTATTCTATGCTGATGTAAACTACGCGCTATACAGTTAGTGGTTTTTGCTTTTTTTCTGGCAAATTCTGTGTAACCCATCCAGCAAACAATAAAGACCACCAGCGCCAATAAATTAAATAACAAATTAGACATGAAGCATCGAGAAAATGTTAACTACGTTACATAATAAGTTATCATATTTTTGAAGTGGTTAAACCTTTTATCTGAGCGTTTCATTAGGGCCTGTTGATCTTTCGCGTTCAACTTTGTACAAACACTAAATATGAGACTAGAAATGTACAGCAACATTCAACACGCCCTACAAATAAATACGTTATTAAACTGATGTAAAAAGCAAGTCATCGAAAATACTTTGACATAGTAAGGCACAATTTTTACATTGCGCGCTCTCAACAATGATAATGATAAAAAAGAATGCTATCGATGCCCTCTGTCAAAACGCTGTATATTTTGGCTTGTAGCCTAACCATCTTCTGTTCATGTATTACTAGCCATAACGCTTACAGTAAACAAAAAAAAGACATACATATTCCTCGTATCCAAGGAGATATTTCTGTTGATGCTGATCTAACTGACCCTCAATGGCAACACGCAACTAAAGTGTCGTTAGACATTGTAACCCGTCCATATAACAACACAAAAAGCCCGATAAGTACCGAGGCTTTATTGATGGAAAATGGCGAAGTATTTTATCTTGCTTTTGTTGCACAAGATCCAGACCCAACCCAAATCAGAGCCTTTATACGTGACCGCGATAAATCATGGGGCGACGATATTGTTGGTATTAAAATAGATACCTTTAACGACCAGCGCGCTGCCTACCGGTTTTTAGTCAATCCAATGGGATCTCAAATTGACGGTATCGAAAATGAAGTCACACAAAAAGAGAGTGATGCTTGGGATGGTATTTGGGACAGCGCTGGTCGTCTTACCGAGAACGGTTATATTGTTGAAATGGCACTTCCGCTTCGCATGCTTAACTTTAAAGAAAAAACAAGCTTGCAAGACTGGGGCATAGAATTAATGCGCTTTTATCCTCGAAATGAGCAATTACGCATTTCAAATATTGTACTGGATAGAAATAATAGTTGTGAGCTTTGTCAACTACATACCGCAACAGGCTTTAAAGGAGCTAAACAAGGCGACAACTTAATTATCGCACCTTCACTGGTATCAGGTATTCACCAAGATAAAGATAATAATGGAGAGTGGCACAAAAACAATAATACCGAAGCCAGCTTAGACTTACGCTGGGGTATTACCGCCGATACATTGTTAAATGCCACTATCAACCCTGACTTTTCAACCGTTGAAACTGACAATGCGCAGCTAAATATTAATAATACCTTTGCATTATATTACGACGAAAAGCGCCCTTTCTTTCTAGACAATGCTGATTATTTCGACACCAACTATAACCTTATTTATACACGTAACATCAATGCTCCTAACTATGGTGCGAAATTAACCGGCCGACATAATAATCACACATACGCACTGTTTGTTACTGACGACGACACCACTAACATTCTAATTCCAGGAAATAGATCCTCATCGGTTGCCAGAATTGATGATAAATCAAACGCAGCAGCTATTCGTTACCGCTACAGTTATAATAAAGATATTACCGTAGGTTGGGTATCAACCTTACGTGATGCAAAAAATTACCATAATGCTGTTCACGGTATCGACGCAAGATTTAAGCTATCAACGTATGATGTATTTAAATTTCAATATTTGCATTCAAATACTGAATATCCTGACGACTTATTCCAACAATTTTGCAATGAAGACAACCCCGAAGCTTGCCAGCAAACTACACCAGTAGATTGTCAATTTGGTTCATGTGCTTACAATGAAAATGTATTAAGAACACAAAAAGAAAAGCCTTTTAGCGGCAATGCCTTACGTGCAGGTTACTACCATAATGATGAAAAGTGGCATTATTTCGCTACTTACGATACCCAAAATGCAGGCTTCCGTGGGGATTTAGGTTTTATTTCTTATGTTGATCATAACAAATTTGCTATTGGCGGAGATAGAACTTGGTACGGAAAAGCAGGTAGCTGGTGGACCCAAGCAAAAATATATTCTGATTGGGACATTACCCATAATGATGCAGGTGATTTAATAGAGCGTGAGTTTGACATTAATGCCTCGATAAACGCGACTTATAGTTCATGGGTTCAACTTTACTATACACAGCGAGATAAAGTAGGCACAAGACACAATAAATCAATCTTAACGATAAATGATAATACTACATTGTTTACAGAACAACAGCTTGGTATTCGAGGTAATATTAAGCCGATTTTAGGGCTTTATTTATCGGCAAACGCCAGCTATGGTGACGCCATTGATTACAGTAATAATCGCTTAGGCAAAAACAAGAAATTTGACACGCAAGTCAATTGGAATGTTAACAAACACCTAGAAGTGCGATTAAAGCATATCTTTAATCAATTAGACGCCGACAACCAGAATGTATTCAATGCACGATTAACAGAACTGCGTACTACCTACCAATTTAACGTGAAAAGCTTTTTACGTTTTTCATTTGTGTATAACAACACAAACCGTAATGCGAATAACTATTTATATACCGCACCTGAAAACATTACGCCTTACCATAAAAGTGTTGGAACCGAATTACTGTATGCCTATAAAATCAATCCACAAACGGTATTTTATTTAGGGTATTCAGACAATCACCAAGCAGAGCGTAACTTTCATGACTTAGAACAGCAACAACGAAGTGTTTTTATTAAAGTGAGTTACGCATGGATAAAATAACTACAACATTCAGCACTTTTATTTAATGATTTAAAAAGCCGTCTGTGATGGCTTTTTTTATTTTATACGTTGTTAAGTTTGTAAAAATTTGTAAAAATTCGCCTTCAAAAGGATTTCCAGAAACATTCTGGTTTAACAAAACAATAATAAATTTGGAGCAAAAATGCAGTTTTCGTTTAAATACTGCGCCATCGTGATGTTAATTTCACTAACCTCACTATGTAGTAACACCGCACACTCAGAAGAAAAAAATTATCAAATTCCATACGTTAATCAATCCGCAGTAATAGACGGAGAATTAACTGATGATATCTGGAAAAAAGCAAAAGAAATCCCATTAACAATTGTCAACAGTCCATGGAACAACAAGCCTAGCCCTGTCAGCACAACGGCTAGAATAGTTGAGAATGGTGAATTTATTTATTTATCGTTCGTGGCAAAAATCAGAGATAATGAAGAAGTGAAAGCCTTTTTAGGTGATCGTGACTCTCGATGGTCTGACGATATTGTTGGTATCAAATTAGATACTTTTAACACTAGACGATTAAATTATGAGTTTTTTGTTAATGCTTATGGTGTACAGCACGACGGCATTAATAATGAAATGACACAAACACCTAATCGCGCCTGGGATGGTATTTGGGATTCATTTGGCAAACTCATTAAAGGCGGTTATCAAGTAGAAATGGCTATTCCCTATGGCATTTTAAACTTTGAAAATAGCACAAATATCAAAACATGGGCGTTTGAATTAATTAGGTTATACCCTGGCGATACAAAACTTAGAATATCCAACCAAGAAATAGATAGAAATAACGATTGTTGGCTTTGTCAATCTCCTGAAATATCTGGTTTTAAAAACGCTAAAGCCAGTAAAAACCTAATGCTAACACCTGCCATTGTTGCAACAAGAAATGAATCGAGAGATATCTATGATCCTTCCGATGAATGGCACAGTAAAAATAACGTTGATGCAGGACTTGATTTACGATGGAATATCAACAGTAATAATTTATTAAATGCTACCATTAACCCTGATTTCTCTACGGTAGAATCAGATGCAGGTCAATTAAATATTAATAAAACCTTCTCGCTTTTTTATGATGAGAAACGCCCTTTTTTCCTAGATAACGCAGATTATTTTAGCTCTAATTTTGATTTAGTATATACCCGTAACATTGCTGATCCAGATTATGGCGCCAAGGTAACCGGTACTGAAGGTGCGCACAGTTATGGTGTTTTTGTGACTAACGATACTGAAACTAACTTTATTGTGCCGGGTAATACTGGCTCAAATATCGCCTCGTTAGCACAAGACAGTCACTCAGCGGCTATGCGGTACCGTTATGATATTCATGAAGATTTTTCAATTGGTACCGTTTCAACATTACGTGACAGTGATCAATATCACAATTATGTTATTGGTATTGATGGTAATTATCGCATCAACGAATCAAATCAATTAAAAGCTCAATTACTGGGTTCAAACACTCAATACCCGTCCGATTTATATCAAAGCTTTTGCTACGGTAGCGCTTTCAATGATTGTGATAAACCAAAACAAACAGCGTGTAACTTTGGCGATTGCGCATACACCGAGCAAGTACACAGAAGTAATAAACAAGATGATTTTAGTGATCATGCCTTTCTTGCCAGTTATGAGCATAGTTCAGAATATTGGGGCCTGCTTGCCGAGCACAAACAAATCGGTAAAGACTTTAGAGCCGATTTAGGGTTTATGACGTTAGCAGATTATCAGTCGAATAAGCTAACCTTAGATCGCTTTTTTTACGGCGATGAACATACACCGTGGCAAGAAGTTAAAGTAAGTGGTAGTTGGCAAATCAAACATAATGAAAATGGTGAGTTGCTGGAAAAAAACTTACAGTCATTAGTAGGCATAGATGGCCCGATGCAATCTTACTTCGAGCTTATTTTAAATTATGACGATAAAATAGGCTTACGACGTGATGAAACTCAGCTAACCATTGATAACAACGCAACGTTATTTACCGAGAAAGCGATCACACTGTACGGTCAAGTAGAACCGGGAAATAATTTATTGTTGCAGGCAGAGTTTATTGCTGGTGATAAGATTGACTATAACAATAATCGACTTGGTGATTACCAAGAAATATTCGCTGGTATCACCTATAGTTTCACCGAAAAACTATCAGGCGAATTTTATTACACAAACGCCAGCCTAGATGCAGATAAACAAGATGTCTATCAAGCCAAACTCTCAGAATTACGATTATCTTATCAATTTAATGTACACAGTTATCTGAAACTTAACCTTGTGTACAGTGATATTGACCGTAACCCTGATAACAACCCCTTTATTGGTGTGTCAGCACGCAATAATGATCTATCAACACAGCTTATATACGCCTATAAACTTAACCCACAAACCGTCTTTTATTTAGGGTATTCAGATAGTAGTTACCAAGATGATTTTCTAGACCGGTTAACACGAGAGCAACGCACATTTTTTACTAAAATAAGCTATGCGTGGTTGCCTTAAAGTAAGCAGTTATAGAAGGCTGTATTATAGCCTTCTATAACTTTATCACTATATGCCTACTTTTTTTTAAAGCACTAATGACTAAAATGTGATTTCTTAGCGCACATTTAACTACAAATTATTTGAAAATAACCTCTTTATCACTGCGTTGATATACTCTTGTTTCAGGTGTTGTCCAAGTACCTTTCTTAAAGTATGACGTTGATACTTTCATTGAATTACCTAACAGTTCATTTGTTGACTTTACCTGTGTTATTCCTTCTTTGTTACCACTAACCTCTTCATAAGCAATTAAGGTTTTTTCATCGATTAAGTCCATATACCCAGTAGTATGAAAACCTGCCGTAGTGAAATAGTAAAACACAATTTTTTGTTTTTCTTTATCATAAAAGATTAGTGACTCACCGCCATATTCACCTTGGTTAATTGAGTGCAATGTTCTAATAGCCATGCCATTTAAAGCTCGCTCCCAACGGGCAACATCTTCAACTTCAGGTTGCCCTTTACTTACCGGAAACTGTGATTGCCAAGTCCCTAAGTAGTCTTTAAATAACATAAGTTCCGGTGCTAACGTTTTGCTAGTTGCCCATGTAGTTGGAGCAAAAAGTATAAAAAGTAATAATGGAAAATAACGTAAAACTGTCGTTTTCATAAGCGGCCTCATTGTTCTGATTTAACGCGATAGCCAGCTTGTTGAGCTGGATGATTTTCGCGCTTTGCTTTTGTCACATCAATCACGATTGTAGATGATATTTTATCGTGTATTGCTTGCCTGTTAGGGTCCCAATAAATTTGAATAAAACCAAGTAACCCTGTTGCTAATCCGGCACCATACCCGCCATACCTACCGAAACTGTCCCAAACAGACAACGGCGTACCATCAAGCTGTACAACACGAATTTTTAGTAATTTTTTTCCTGGCGTTTGACCATGCCAAATAGCAGTTAATACAGAAAAGTATAGTGCAGCCCAACCAAAACCTAATCCCAAATCTTTCACCACGCTTTGTGACCACTCAACCCCTTTATTAAAAGTTTGTTCAGCAAACGATGTTTTATCAGCTGATGTAACTTCAGGTTCAGCTTCAACTTTTACTGACTCCGTGTCGCGGGATTTCCAATAGCTTTCATTAAACATAGGCGGTATGGTATCAATAAGCACAACAAAAATAACAAGAGCACCTGTGGTTTTTAATATAAAGCGTCTAATCCCTCGCTTTTTCCCCATTTGTTTAGCGCGTTTTTTACTCCCTAAACGAAAAAAGGTTAACGCAGCTAATAACGCTAACAGTTCGCCTGGCGTCTCAGCAAGCATGGCAATAATGATAAAGTCTATCAATAATGCAACGCCTCTGCGCCACGGAACAGCTAAGGGTAAACCGAATAACTGCTTATTTATCTCAAAAGCAAAGGGGGTCAATATTGTTTTGGTTTCTTGTTTTGATAATGGTAACGCATGTTGCGTTTCAGCTTCGGGTTCAGCTAACGCACGTTGATTTTCTTCCATCATATTGCATATTTCTTTTTAATTATTGTTTAACTAGCTAATTATTTATTACTTTTTAGAATATAAGATATAACTAATTGGCACTTCTTTTTCTATTTTTTATGTCTACTATTAATCATTAGCATACTAGGGTGTGATGACTTTTTGAAATGTACTATTAGTCTGAATGCTAGCCTTTGTGAATACCTCAAAAATGTATACACATTGGCACTTTATTAATGTAAATATACAAATAATTTTTTGTAAAAACCATGACAAAATACACACTCCCTAAAAGTATACAAACAAACAATGATAAATTCGATCATGCTGATCAACATTGAAATTGATTAAGCAAGAATAAAGGATGCGCACATGGCAAATATATTCCAAGATAACTCAACCGCAATTGGTAACACCCCTCTAGTAAAATTAAACCGCGTTACGAGCGGTAATGTTTATGCAAAAGTTGAAGCACGCAACCCAAGCTTTAGTGTTAAATGCCGAATTGGTGCAAACATGATCTGGGATGCTGAAAAGCGTGGTGAGTTAGTCGAAGGCAAAGAAATTATTGAGCCTACAAGTGGCAACACAGGCATTGCATTAGCCTTCGTTGCTGCAGCAAGAGGTTATGCTATTACCCTAACGATGCCAGCAACTATGAGCTTAGAGCGCCGTAAATTATTAGCGGCCCTTGGAGCAAAATTAGAGTTAACCGATGGCGCAAAGGGTATGGGTGGTGCAATTGCTAAAGCACAAGAAATTAAAGATTCAGCACCAGAAAAATATGTGTTGCTAGGTCAGTTTGAAAACCCTGCGAATCCTGAAATCCATGAAAAAACAACCGGTCCTGAGATTTGGGAAGATACCAACGGTAATGTTGATATCTTTGTTGCAGGTGTGGGTACTGGCGGTACGATTACAGGCGTTAGTCGTTACCTTAAAAAGACACAAGGTAAAGATGTACTCTCTGTTGCCGTAGAACCTACCGATTCTCCTGTGATTAGTCAAAAGTTAGCGGGTGAAGAATTAAAACCAGGACCACATAAAATCCAAGGCATTGGTGCTGGGTTTATTCCTGGCAACTTAGATCTTTCTGTCGTTGACGCTGTTGAACAAGTATCAAATGAAGATGCTATGGCAATGGCGCACAAGCTCATGAAAGAAGAAGGTATTTTAGCCGGTATTTCATCAGGTGCTGCAGTAGTAGCTGCGAAGAGATTAGCTGAAAAACCCGAAAATGAAGGTAAAAATATTGTCGTTATTCTACCGAGTTCAGCAGAGCGTTATTTATCAAGTGCGCTTTTCACTGATAGCTTCTCTGATAAAGAACTAGTGCAATAAGCACATAACTCAATAAGATAAGGCGCACCATGCGCCTTTTTTATTGGCCAAAATAATGTATTATTGCCTTATATTCAGTTTAGATTGTAATATCATCATGAGAAAATATATTTTACTTATTGTCCTACCTTGTTTGGCCATGTTAGCTGCTTGTGGCGGTAATGAAGATGAGATTAAAGAATTAGACAACCCTGAGAAAATCACCATAGCGTTTTTTCATGCACTTTATAACGAAAGAGATGTACAGAAAGCTGCGTCTGTTTGCTCTCCCAAATTAGCGCGCATAATTTTACATTACAAGTCACCTCGTGCAGTGGCTCGTCACTTATTTAACATGTCATTTGATCAAGTAGAAATTAAGCCAGACGATACCGGTGTAAAAGTGAGAGAGCAATTTAAAGATCAAGCCGTCATTACCGTTTATTTTGATGGAACTTACCACGGAGAAGTATATAAAGATGTTAAACGGATCTCGTTAATTCAAAAAGACGATACTTGGGTCATCAATAAAATTTTAAAAGATCCGTTCTAACATACGAGCATGGAAGTAGCTAAAAGCCTGAGAATACTCGGGCTTTTTATTTCCCCATTACTGTCCCTTCACGTCTTGGATCAGCTCCCCCCACTAAACTAGACTTTTTTACTTCAATAGCGTGAATACCACTATTTAAGTCACGAATGGCAATCTCGTGCCCTTTCGCTTTTAGTTCTGTTGCTAAGTCCACTATGGACGTTCCCTTTTCTAAGGTGGTAATACGATTGCGGTTGGTCACCTTAGGCATATTTATCGCCTGCTGCGGATCAAGCCCCCAATCTAATACCCCCATAATAGTTTGAGCAACATAGTTAATAATTCTGCTGCCTCCTGGCGACCCAACCACCAGTGTCAGATCATCTCCATTAAACACCATGGTTGGTGCCATAGAACTTCTTGGTCGTTTATTTGCTTCTAAACGGTTAGCAACCAACTTACCATCAACCGTAGGTGCCAATGAAAAATCTGTTAGCTGATTATTTAATATAAAACCTTCTGTCATCACTGCAGAGCCGAATGCCATTTCAATACTCGTCGTCATAGAGATAGCATTACCGTCAGCGTCAACAATCGAAATATGGCTCGTTGAAGGTAACTCTATCGATACGTTATCAGCTAATGCTGTTAATGATTCAACTTCACCTGCTGTTGCTTTACCCATATCTTGATGAATATTAATGAGTTTACTTCGTTGATTAAGGTATTGTTCACTCACTAACGTACTTGTAGGCACGTTAACAAAATCATCATCTGCAATGTATCTTGCTCTATCAGCAAAAGCTAAACGCGAACTTTGTGTAAATAAATGGACTGTTTGCGCATCTTCAAAAGCTAATTTTGCTATGTCAAAAGGTTCAAGTTGTTTAAGAATTTGCAATACCGCAACACCACCTGAACTAGGAGGCGCCATACCGCATATACGGTAATCACGATAGCTACCACATACTGGTGGCACTTCTTTCGCTTGATAGCTTGCTAAATCTTCAGTAGACAGCTTGCCAGGAGCTACCGGTGAAGATTGCACAGCCTTGACGATACTCTTTGCAATCCAGCCTTGATAAAAAGGACTGATACCTTCTTCTGATAAACTACGATACACCTTAGCTAACTTTTTATTTTTCAGTGTATCGCCCGCTTTTACTGCATGACCATTAGGGAAAAAGTATTCCCTAATTTCATCAAGTTCAGTGATGCCTGGGTTGTATTGCATTTCAACTAATTTTTGTAAACGAGGTGAAACGATAAAACCCTCTTCGGCAAGCGTTATCACATCAGTAAAAAGGTGCTTCCAAGGAAGCTTACCATATTTATCATGCGCTTTTTTTAGCGCCGCCAACACTCCAGGAACGCCGACAGAACGCCCACCAACTACTGCTTTAATCCATGGAACAGCTTTATTTTTTTTATCTAAGAAAATATCAGGCGTTGCTGCTTTTGGTGCAACTTCTCGCCCATCAAACGTTGTTAAATGTTGATGCTTTTTGTCCCAATGAAGAATAAAGGCGCCTCCCCCAATACCTGATGATTGAGGCTCCACTAAGGTCAACGCTAATTGCACAGCGATAGCGGCATCAATAGCGCTACCTCCTTGATCTAAAATATTATAACCAATTTTCGTCGCATAAGGGTTTGCAGCAGCAACCATAAACTGCTTTTTAATTACAGCCTGCTTCACCGTGATCCCAGTCGCTGCTTCAGGCTCCCTATCTTCTTGAACATGGTATGGGGTATTACTAGCCCAGCTTTGCATAGGTTGAAAAACGAATAAACTCGCAATTAATGCACTTGTAACGGAGTACGGCTTAAACAAAAGTAATTTCCTCATAAAGTAGAAGGTCTAAAGGCTAATAGTTGTTGGTTAAACGCTTTAAAGCTATTTAATAATTCTTGGTATTTTATATCATTGTCTTCTAATTCTGACAATGTATGACAAGCAGCCTCTAAAGTAGATAAGCCACCTTTTTTAGTGGTTGATCTAGCATCATATAGGCTAGATATATTATCAGGTAAGCGAATATGCGGTAACGAGTGAAGTTCAGGGTTACACATATACATTCGATAGGCCTTCTTCCATGTACCATCTAATAAAATTATTCTTTCAATTGCACCTTGTTGATGATTTTTGTTACTCAGCTGACTAATTAATGCAGATTTATCACTAGGATATAACAAAACCGTGTTATGATTTTTTTGCAAAAATAATTTTTGGTAATCGGCATTACCCTTAAAAGACTCTCCTTGCAATACATGGCAATTTTGCAAAGAGCCCTTTAACAACGTAACACTACCTTTGCTTTGCTTAACCTCACTTGGGTGCTGTAAAATAACAATTTCAATATCATTGATAATTGAAACAAATAAACGGCAAATACAACTGGTTTTAGGTCGCTGACAACTTTGGCATATTGCTCTAGGCATAAATAAAATCTTGAATTATGTGATTGATAAACAGAAACTAGCAGGCTGAAAATGCAAAGAAACCCTATGGTATGCCACTACATTATTAACACGAGACAGCCAACTTAAAAAGCCATTATATGCCTATGCTATTACCTTTCCCACTACGCCGTACAGATCTTTATCCAATAGCGCTTTTTCTCATTTGTATTTTAGCATTTTTCCTAAATGAACAATATTATCAACTCTTTGAGTTTGACAGATCTTCTCTTGAGCAAGGACAGTTATGGCGACTGCTTACCAGTCACATGTTACATACAAACCACCTCCATTTACTACTTAATTTGGCAGCCTTAGCGTTATTATTTTTACTACATCGCCGTTATTATTATCGCTATGAATTTCCTTTACTTATGTTTATTGCAGCCATTATTGTTAGTGTCGGTGTTTATTACAGTTCACCAGAGTTACAAAGATACGTAGGTATGTCAGGGGTACTACACGCATTATTTATTTGGGGTGCTATTCAAGACATAAAGCAAAAAGATCACACCGGCTACCTTCTTCTTGCTGGCGTGCTCATTAAGGTTGGTTATGAACAATTATTCGGCGCTAGCGAGCAACTCGCCAATATGATTGATGCGAATGTTGCGATAGATGCACATTTATGGGGAATAATTGCAGGAATTATTTACGTAATAAGCACTGATTTTTTCTTCGTAACAAAAAAAGAATAAAGCCTTGTAAATAAAAGACTTTATTCTTGAAAATTACATTTAAGGTTTGTCCATTCTGATCACAACGCGGCGGTTTTTTGCTCGACCTAAAACCGTTTGGTTAGAGGCTATGTGGCGCTTTTCACCATAACCCTTCGCTTCAATTCGGCTAGGTTCAATACCATTTTCAATAAAATACTGGCGTATTTTATTCGCACGTTTCTCAGACGTTTTTAAGTTTGTATTTCTACCGCCGTAACTATCGGTAAAGCCATCAATTAACACAATATCTAACTCTTGATCTAACGATAAATACTCTCTGATCATGTTAATTTTTCTTTTCGACGCTTTAGTAAATTTATCGCTACCAAATTCAAAATTTAACACCGTATATGAAATATCATCAAAACTATAGTTCAATAAGTTACCAACACACGAAACAAATTTTTGATATGCCTTGTGGAAACGTGAAGTTGATAACCCTACTGACACTTTATCGTGATCGTTGTACCAATCATTATAATAGAAGGTCGGTGACATGCCTTTTTCTAATTCAGAAAGTAATGTCCACGCAACTTTTTTAGGGAGATCAGGAGAAAACTGTTTATGAAGCTTCATGTTCGCGAGCGTTCTGCCGGCATTACCTGGTCGCCAATTAGGCGCAACTGAACGTACTTCCGCTAATGAATAGTTATCGGGTAAACCAAGCATATCTAACTCAAAGAGCATATTTGAATTTCGATTTGCTTTCGCAGAAAATGTGGCTTCACCATAATTGGGAATACTGTGCGATAACGTACATTGTAGCCTTGATTCATCGACCAAGTGCCACTTAGAACTTGCTATATCTGCTTGATATTGTCGAATACCAGCACTAGCTTGGCTTACAAACAAGGCGATTGAGGCAGCAATAAGTATTTTTTTCATAATCACTATTCAATTTTTTGGCTTAAAACTTATATCGGCACGGTTCAAAATTACTTTAAAAATTATTTAATAACCACAACACAGACAAACTAGGGAAAGGATGCAGGCAAAAACCCGCTTTTTATTGTTCACCTATCGATCTATGACATGAATCTTATTACGTTCATTGAAAGTTCACACAACCAAAGGCTAGAAAACAATCAACGTCATAGTGAGTTTACCGCAAGTAATGTAAAACTGCGAATTGATAACGATTTATTCTCCACCGAGTTAGTTTTCACTAAAAATTTCTGCGATAATAGCCACAAAGCACGTCCAAAGATAAAAAATTAATGCTCGATAACAGTAGTAACCAGCAATCAAACATTGAAACGCCAACAACGTATAAATTTTCAGAGCGTTTTAGAGGGTATTTTCCCGTTGTTGTTGATGTAGAAACCGCAGGCTTTAATGCGCAAACAGATGCATTATTAGAGATAGCAGCTACTACGCTATCTTTTAATGAAGAAACCGGCATGTTATCACTCGATGAAACCATACACTTTAATGTTGAGCCTTTTGAAGGAGCAAACCTTGAACCTGCAGCATTAGAGTTTACCGGAATAGACCCAACTAATCCGCTAAGGGCTGCCGTTTTAGAAAGCGAAGCATTAAAAGAAACATTTAAATTTATTCGTAAAAAAATGAAAGCTGCTGGCTGTAAACGTGCCATTATGGTCGCGCACAACGCTGCTTTTGACTTAGGCTTTGTTAATGCAGCTACTGAGCGCTGTTCAATAAAACGCACCCCTTTTCACCCTTTCGTCAGTTTTGATACCACAACATTATCAGGCTTGGCGCTTGGACAAACCGTTTTAGCAAAAGCGTGCGAAGCAGCGGGATTAGCCTTTGATAACAAAGAAGCGCATTCTGCGTTATATGACACTGAGAAAACTGCAGAACTTTATTGTTACATCGTAAATAAGTGGCAACAATTAGGTGGGTGGCCATTACCCACCTCCTCTGCAGTTGACCCCGTTAGCAACGATTAAAACAGCGATTGTTTACGTTGTCGATTATGACGCCGGCAAACTAGGTTTCTTACCGCCCAAACAATCAATGCAAACGCAGAAAATTGAAGCAAATCACTTGTTCCAATCATCAGTAAAAATACACCAATCGCAAGATAAACAAATGGTAAGTATTCATAGATAAGTTCAGGTAACCATCTCTTGTTTTGTTTACGGTACTGTTTATCTAAACGACGAAATGCCGACCTTTTGACCAAAACAATGCAAGCCGCCATATAAAAAATAAATGCTGAAAAAATGAATACATGGCTTGTTTCACCTAGTGTTAAAAGTGCACCACTGATCAAAAAATAGAGGTAAGGAAGGTTTTCATAAATAGACTTTGGTAACTGCATATTTTTCCTTAACGGTCGGTGCTATCTTATATCATAGATGCATTTGTCTATTTTGTTTAATCCCCGTTACATAAAAAGTCGCAGTAATCACTATTGGCAAACTTAATATTTTAATGTCTCTTCACCCATTAACCTATATTAACCTCAGGTTTGCATAAGAAATAGTGTAATACTAATAAGTTCAATAGCCTAACAAATGTTGTTCTTTCTAACGAGGTACTTTTTTGCTGAATTCAAGGCATATTACTGTAGGAATAGCCCGCTATTGCAAAGCAACGTTTGAAAGGCACAAAAAAACCGACGTTATACGTCGGTTTTTAAAAAGCATTAACTTAAATTATAAGTTATCAGCGTTATCCGTTAAATAAGACGAAACACCTTCTGGTGAAGCAGTCATACCTTTATCACCTTTATTCCAACCTGCTGGGCATACTTCACCGTGCTCTTGGTGGAATTGTAAAGCATCGATCATACGCAACATTTCGTCAACGTTACGACCTAATGGTAAATCATTCACTACTTGATGACGTACATTGCCTTCTTCATCAATTAAGAATGAACCACGGAATGCAACACCAGCTTCTGGATGTTCAACATCATATGCTTGACAAATTTCGTGTTTAACATCAGCAACTAACGTGTATTGAACTGGACCAATACCACCTTCATTTACTGGGGTGTTACGCCATGCATTGTGTGAAAATTGTGAATCAATTGAAACACCAATGACCTCAACACCACGACTTTTGAATTCTTCAATACGACGATCGAATGCAATAAGCTCTGATGGACAAACAAATGTAAAGTCTAAAGGATAGAAAAATACAACAGCTTTTTTACCTTTAATTGCTTCGGATAATGTGTAGCTATCTACAATTTCACCGCTACCTAATACTGCTGCTGCCGTAAAGTCTGGCGCCGGACGACCCACTAATACACTCATTTTATTCTCCAATGTTATTTATGTATGTTTACTAATACCTCAATAGTATTGAGGCATCAGGAATAAATTCAACCTGTTCTGAAAATTATTTTTCTTCTGATTGTTCTTTTGCAGCTGCACGCTCTGCTGCTTCTTTTACTAGAGGCGCTAATTCACCTTGCTGATACATCTCAATAATAATATCGCAACCACCTACTAACTCACCTTCAACCCATAGTTGAGGGAATGTAGGCCAATCGGCATAAATAGGTAATTCACTGCGAATATCAGGATTTTGCAAAATATCAACATAAGCAAATTTTTCACCACAAGACATTAATGCTTGAGACGCTTGTGCCG
The DNA here is from genome assembly GCF_030295995.1 of Thalassotalea hakodatensis. Taxonomy (NCBI): domain Bacteria; kingdom Pseudomonadati; phylum Pseudomonadota; class Gammaproteobacteria; order Alteromonadales; family Colwelliaceae; genus Thalassotalea; species Thalassotalea hakodatensis. The sequence goes on from NZ_AP027365.1 coordinate 2,551,710, forward strand.
AGAAACCACAGTTTGGTAACTTAGGTGAACCCTTCATGTATAGTAAAATGCTGTTTTCTGCGATTTGCTGTTTAATACGTTCTACTGTATCCATTTTATGCCTCTATCTATTTACGCGAACACAATACATAGTGGAGATTACATTGCCATTATTCAATGATGTAACTACTAATAATAAAAATATTTAAATAAAAGCGCTTAGCCTTGATAATTGGGCTAGCAATACCTATATATTTGAGTACACTATGCATAATTAAAAATACCTGAGTATTTTACTCGGATTATTTTAAATTCAAACCACTAATTTATTTTAGGGCAAAATAAATATTTCTAATCAATTCCTGGAGAGTATAAATGGCTATTGAGTTACCAGCATTACCTTACGCGATGGATGCACTTGCTCCACATATTTCACAAGAAACTTTAGAGTATCACTACGGTAAACATCACAATACGTACGTAGTAAAATTAAACGGCTTAATTGAAGGTACTGATTTCGAAGGTAAGTCTTTAGAAGACATAGTTAAAGCTTCAGACGGCGGTGTTTTCAATAACGCAGCACAAATTTGGAATCATACTTTTTACTGGAACAGCTTAAGCCCTAACGGCGGCGGTGAGCCAACAGGCGCACTTGCAGAAGCAATTAATGCAAAGTTTGGTTCATTTGAAGCATTTAAAACCACTTTTAACGAGAAAGCAGTAAATAACTTTGGTTCAAGCTGGACATGGTTAGTGAAAACAGCGGATGGCGGTGTTGATATTGTAAACACGTCTAACGCAGCTACGCCATTAACTGATGATAGTTTAACACCGTTAATGACAGTGGATTTATGGGAACATGCTTACTACATTGATTACCGTAATCTTCGCCCAAGCTATTTAGAAGGATTTTGGGCATTAATTAACTGGGAATTTGCTTCTGCAAATTTTGCTTAAATAAAAAATTCTTGCTAAAAAACCAGCGCACTGCCGCTGGTTTTTTTATGTCTGACTGATGACGTTCTACCTCGTTATATTTCATGGTTATATATTTCTCTCGATAAATTCTATCATCTTAAAGAATCCGTACTAAGCTTAAAGTAGCGCTTTAAAAATTAAGACTTTTAATTGCCTTGGCAAGCATTGTTTAACTTAGTAAACGTACAGTAAAGCCCGTTAACTGAAAGCAGTCGCGCCACCGCATTCGAGTACATTTTTCGAGGAGACGGTTATGAGCATCTTTAAACATTATCAATCTCGATATGATGAACTTCAGGAAGAAACTTGTTCAGTGCAAGAGTTCCTGTCTTTATGTAGAGACAACAAAATGGCGTACGCAAGTGCAGCAGAGCGCCTATTATCAGCCATTGGTGAACCCGAAATGATCGACACTGCCAATGATCCCCGATTATCACGTATTTTCTCAAACCGCGTCATCTCTCGCTACCCTGCCTTTAAAGAGTTTTTCGGCATGGAAGAAGCAATAGAGCAAATAGTTTCCTACCTTAAACATGCCTCTCAAGGGCTTGAAGAAAAGAAGCAAATACTCTATTTACTTGGTCCAGTAGGTGGGGGAAAGTCTTCGCTTGCTGAAAAATTAAAAGCCCTAATGCAGCAAGAGCCTATTTACGTGCTTAGCGCAAACGGACAACGTAGCCCAGTAAATGATCATCCTTTTTGTTTATTCGATAAAAATGCCGACGGTAAAATTTTACTCGAAGAGTATCAGATCCCAGAACGCTATTTAAATACCATTATGTCACCCTGGGTTGCCAAACGTTTACATGAATTTAAAGGCGACATCAGCAAATTCGACGTTGTAAAAGCCTACCCTTCTATCCTTGATCAACTTGCTATTGCAAAAACAGAGCCTGGCGATGATAACAATCAAGATATTTCTGCGCTGGTAGGTAAAGTTGACATCCGCCAATTAGAACATTTCGCCCAAAATGATCCAGATGCATACAGTTACTCAGGCGCCTTATGCAGAGCAAACCAAGGGTTAATGGAGTTTGTAGAAATGTTCAAAGCACCAATAAAAGTATTACATCCCTTACTAACTGCAACGCAAGAAGGCAACTACAATCCAACAGAAGGTTTGTCAGCCCTACCATTTGATGGAATTTTATTAGCTCACTCTAACGAATCTGAATGGCAAACATTCCGAAATAATAAGAATAACGAAGCGTTTTTAGATCGCGTTTACATTGTTAAAGTACCCTACTGTATGCGTGTATCTGAAGAAGTTAAAATTTATGAAAAGCTGCTAACCAATAGTGAATTATGTCACGCACAATGTGCGCCTGATACCTTAGAAACATTAGCGCAATTTAGTGTGTTATCACGATTAAAAGAACCAGAAAATTCAAGTATTTTTTCTAAAATGCGCGTTTATGACGGAGAAAGTCTTAAAGACACCGATCCTAAAGCAAAATCTTTTCAAGAGTACCGAGATTATGCAGGCGTAGATGAAGGTATGTCAGGGCTTTCAACAAGATTTGCCTTCAAAATATTATCACGTGTTTTTAATTTTGATCACGCAGAAGTTGCTGCCAACCCTGTCCATTTATTTTATGTACTCGAACAACAAATCGAACGAGAACAACTACCTAAAGAAACCAGTGAGCGTTATGTAAACTTCCTAAAAGAATACCTAACGCCACAATACATTGAGTTTATTGGTAAAGAAATTCAAACCGCCTATTTAGAATCTTATTCAGAATACGGACAAAACATATTTGATCGCTACGTAACTTATGCAGATTTTTGGATACAAGATCAAGAGTATCGCGATACGGAAACGGGGCAATTATTCGATAGAGAAGCATTAAACAATGAACTAGAGAAAATTGAAAAACCCGCGGGGATCAGCAATCCGAAAGATTTTCGCAATGAAATTGTTAACTTTGTTCTACGGGCTCGTGCAAATAACAAAGGTAAAAATCCTAATTGGACCAGTTATGAAAAACTGCGCACTGTGATAGAGAAGAAAATGTTTTCGAATACCGAAGACCTACTGCCAGTTATTTCATTCAATGCAAAAACCTCCAATGATGATCAGCAAAAACATGACGACTTTGTCAAACGTATGATGGCTAAAGGCTATACCAAAAAACAGGTAAGACTATTATCTGAGTGGTATTTACGTGTAAGAAAAGCGTCATAACAAGCGTTTGGCAGGAGCAGTAATCATGGCAAACTTTATTGACCGACGGTTAAATGGTAAAAATAAAAGTACGGTGAACCGACAACGCTTTATTAGGCGCTATAAGTCGCAAATTAAAAAATCGGTTGAGCGCGCTATAAATAATCGTGGTGTCACCGACACAGAAAGTGGTGAGAGCATTACCATACCGAAAAAAGATTTATCCGAGCCTGTTTTTCATCAAGGTAAAGGCGGCGTGCGTGATCGAGTACACCCAGGAAATGATCAATATAGTGCAGGCGATCGCATTAAACGTCCGCCACAACAAGGTGGCCAAGGCTCAGGTCAAGGTAAAGCAAGTAATAGTGGCGAAGGGGAAGACGATTTTGTCTTTTCCATTTCTAAAGACGAGTACTTAAATTTACTGTTTGAAGATCTGGAATTACCTAACCTAGAGAAAAACCAACTCAATAAATTAATTGATTACAAAACTGTTCGATCTGGTTACTGTGCTGAAGGTGTGCCAGCAAACATTGACATTGTAAAATCATTACAAGGCTCTGTGGCCCGCCGCATTGCGATGACATCCTCAAAAAGAAAACAATTAAAAGCCTTACAATTACAACTTGCTGATCTTGAAGCAGACACGTTTGATCACGTAGCAGAAATAAAAACGCTTAAAAAAGCAATAAACGCCCTCGAAAAGAAAATAGCAGCTGTACCTTTTATCGATACTTTCGACTTACGATTTAGAAATTATGCTCGCCAACCAATGCCTACATCAAAAGCCGTGATGTTTTGTTTAATGGATGTTTCGGGCTCTATGGATCAAGCCACTAAAGATATTGCTAAACGTTTCTACATTTTACTGTATCTTTTTTTAACGCGTACCTATAGCACAATTGATGTGGTGTACATTCGCCATCACACCCAAGCAAAAGAAGTCGATGAACAAGAGTTTTTTTATTCACAAGAAACTGGCGGAACTATCGCATCAAGTGCTTTAGAATTAATGATACAAGTCATCAATGACAGATATAACCCAACAGAATGGAATATCTACGGCGCACAAGCATCTGACGGCGATAATTGGGCAGATGATTCACCCCATTGCTATCAATTAATGATGGATAAAATTATGCCCGCCTGTCGGTACTTTTCCTATATTGAAATTACCCAGCGCGCTCATCAAACACTGTGGCAACAATATGAAAAAGTAGCGCAAACAAATACACATTTTGCTATGCAACATATCCAAACAGCAGATGATATTTACCCTGTATTTAGAGAGCTCTTTAAGAAAAACACGCAACAAGTAGCGTAGTACTCTGCCCTACTTGGAGGAAGCTGAAATGGTTAAAAAGAAGATGTTATCTGATGGCCCTGACTGGACCTTCGAACTATTAGATCAGTATCAAACAGAAATAGCCCGTGTTGCTAAACATTACAAATTAGACACCTACAAAAATCAAATAGAGGTAATCACCGCTGAGCAAATGATGGATGCTTATGCCAGTGTAGGTATGCCTATAGGTTACAACCATTGGACTTATGGGAAAAAATTTATTCAAACGGAGCAAAACTATAAACGAGGTCAAATGGGGCTCGCTTATGAAATTGTCATCAATTCAGATCCATGTATTTCTTATCTAATGGAAGAGAATTCAATAACGATGCAAGCGTTAGTGATGGCGCATGCCTGTTATGGCCATAATAGTTTTTTTAAAGGAAATTACCTATTTAAGTCATGGACTGACGCCAGTTCAATAATTGATTACTTACTCTTTGCTAAAAACTACATAGCAAAATGCGAACATAAATATGGAATAGATGAGGTGGAATCTTGTTTAGATGCTTGCCATGCACTCATGAATCATGGCGTTGATCGATACAAACGCCCACAAAAAATTTCACTCGAAGAAGAATTTAAACGTCAAACCGCACGTGAACAATACTTACAGTCTCAAGTGAACACCTTATGGCGCACGTTACCTGCTGATAAACAAATAAAGACCAAACATGCAGATAACTTTCCAAAAGAACCACAAGAAAACATTTTATACTTCATTGAAAAAAATGCGCCATTATTAAAACCTTGGCAACGTGAAATAGTGCGAATAGTACGAAAAGTATCACAATACTTTTACCCTCAAAAACAAACACAAGTGATGAACGAGGGCTGGGCATGCTTTTGGCATTACACTATTTTGAACCACTTATACGATGAAGGGTTACTGAGCGATCAATTTATGATCGAGTTTCTACACAACCATACTAATGTTGTTGCACAGCCCGATTACAACAGCCCATATTATTCAGGCATAAATCCATACGCTCTTGGTTTTAATATGTTCATCGATATTAAACGGATTTGCGAAGCCCCCACCGAAGAAGATAAACAATGGTTTCCTGATATTGCCGGCAGCGACTGGTTAGAAACGCTGCACTTTGCAATGGAAAATTTCAAAGACGAGAGCTTTATTAGTCAATTTCTATCACCCAAACTAATGCGTGATTTTAAACTTTTCCATATTCACGATGATGAAAAAGAAAATTTTGTTGAAATTGCAGCGATACATAATGAATCAGGCTATCAAGCATTAAGAACGTCACTTTCTAATCAATACAATTTAAGTAATATTGAGCCTAACATTCAAGTAATAAACGCAGATGTGAGTGGCGATAGATCATTAACCCTAAAATACACACCCCACAATGAAATTCCGCTAGCCGAATCAAGCGAAGAGGTCATGAAACATTTACATTACTTATGGCAATTTGACGTTAGGTTAGTTGAAGAACATCACGGCGAAGAAAAGGTTATCGCGCAATGTCCCGCATTAGAAAAAGAAAAAGCGAGCTAACGACACGTTGCTCGCCATTTCTATCTTCAATTCAATCTAGGCAGAAAGCTCTTTTAATACATCTTCTTTAAGCTCTAGCCACAGTTTTCCTGATTCAACACCATATTTACGCACGGTTAAAACTGAATCATCAAATTTATTTTCTTTTGCTAATTCAATAAGTTTATCGTAATAAGCTCTCGAGATTTCTCTACCTTTTGGGTGAGCAAAATATAAACTACCAATACGAGAATATAAGCCTTTAAAGCCATTTAAAATCAATAAATATATCGGATTTCCTGATGCAACCACCAATTCTTTATTGAGTTGGTAATCAAATTCAGCGTACGCTTCACCAGTATCTTCAATATCTTTATACGCCTCAAGTAGTTCAATGGTTTTTTCAGGATTGTTTCTGATTGCACCACGAACATAGATGGCACTGATGTTTGTGCGAGCTGACATTAAATTATCAACTAAGTCAGGAACGCCCTCTTGATCTAATTGTGCAAGTGTTTCAAGCACATTTAAACTAGACGTATCCCAGAAATTATTCACTTTAGTTGGTTTGCCGTGCTTAATGGTTAACCAGCCATCGCGAGCTAATCGCTGTAATACTTCTCTAAGTGTCGTTCTGGTTACTCCAATCAATTCAGAAAGCTCTCGTTCTGCAGGTAAAATTGATCCTGGAGGAAAGCCCCCATTCCAGATGGATTCGACTATATACTGCTCAGCAAACCCTGCCGGACTATGTGCTTTAATAACCATAAGGCTCCACGCAACGACGTTAATTAAAAGTGAACTGATTGTACCAGAAGAATATTTTGGCACAAGAAAATTAGTGACAGTAATAGTTAAGCAACAACGAAAATATAATTTAAAGATTAAAAATCAATGAATTAAAGATAATTCAGGTAAGCAGCAATCATAAATATTTAAACAGTTTTCTAATAATAATAATGAATCTATTTTACAAACGATACTATTAGACATAAACTGAAAACTCGTATAATTTACAATAACTAATATAAACATTATAACGAGAACCTTCGACGAAATAGCGTTAACCTATAGAACATAAATTACTGCTAACAGATGATACGTATAGACGTTTGCCGATAAAACCGTCAAACGGGTGTAACTAACCCTTTAACAGATTGCCTATCAAAGTAGCATTTTAATTTAAAAAGCCTGTGCTTTTACGTTGTAATTAAGTTAACGAATTGAATATAAAGATTATTAGAAGTCCGTTAGGTTTTAGTGATAACAAAAAGGTCACGATTATGCATCTGTTGAAATGGGCAATATTACTTTTCGGTTTCTGGCTTCTGCTCTCTGGGTATTATCAACCATTACTGCTCACCTTTGGTTTAATATCAGTTGCTATTGTTATTGTTGTGATTAAACGCATGGATAACGTTGACCAACAAGAAAAGTCAGTAAGTACCGGGTATAGGGTTTTGCGTTACTTCTTATGGTTAATTAGCGAAATCATCCGCTCGAGTTTACAAGTAACTAAGCTTGTTTGGGGCCCCTCTAAAAGTGTATCGCCATCATTATCAAAAATAAATGTCAGCAAAATACCGCATAATTCTCGTGTTTTATACGTCAACTCTATTACCTTAACACCAGGAACACTGAGTGTAGATTTAGAAGGTGATGAATTAACAGTCCACGCGCTTCAAAAAAAATCTATTGATAGACTTAAGAAAGGTGATATGGAAAATAAATTAAAAATTATTTGGGGAGAAAACGAATGACACCCGTTCTTGCCGCTGTATGTATTACAATTCTAGTGGTCATGGCATTAGCTTTAGCACGAGCATTTAAAGCTGAAACCGTTTATGACCGAATCCTCGGTGTTAATATGTTTGGCACTAAAACTGTTTTGTTTATTGCTGTTGTTGGTTATCTCATGGGGCGACCTGATTTTTTAGATATCGCCATCGTTTATGCACTCATTAATTTTATTGGTATGGTAGCTGTACTTCGTTTTTTCGAATATACAGCACCGATCGACTAATCATCACCTATAAGGGTTAATTTATGTTATTACTCGACATTATCAGTGGTGTATTACTTATCTTTGGTGCTTTTTTCGGGCTAAGCGGTGCCGTTGGTCTTTTTAAGTTCCCTGATTTTTTTACGCGCGTTCATGCCGCCAGTGTTACCGATTCGATTGCAGCAATATTGGTACTTGGTGGTCTTATATTACAAACCAATTTAGATCTGAATACTGCTAAGTTATTATTTATTTTGATTTTTCTATTAATCACGAGTCCGACGGCATCTCATGTTCTAGCAAAGTCAGCCCGACATGGTGGCTTACTTTCTATGCCAGAAAAAGAACAACAAAAGGAGAATGAGCCTTAATGGAACTATTAATCGATTTAGTCTTACTCGCAATGCTAGCATTAACCGCATTGCGCATTATTTTTCTTAAAGATTTATTCGCAGTTGTAATGCTATTTAGTATCTACAGCTTTCTTTCTGCGTTAATTTTTATCAACCTTGATGCTGTTGATGTTGCTTTTACTGAAGCTGCCGTAGGTGCCGGTATATCAACCGTATTGATGTTAGGCACAATCGCTATAACCGGGCGTACAGAAACACCTCCTGCCAAATCAAAGCTTTTACCGTTACTCATAGTGGTCGTTACAGGCGCTGCCCTCATATACGGTACGCTCGACATGCCTCCTTTTGGTCATGCCGAAAACCCTGTTCATGAACACGTTGCGCCAAGGTACATTGAAGAGTCTCCAAAAGAAATTGGTTTGCCTAATATGGTGACTTCAGTGTTAGCAAGCTATCGAGGGTTCGATACGCTAGGAGAAACCGTGGTTGTATTTTCTGCAATGATTGGCGTGTTGTCGCTGTTAAGGCTTAGAAAACGTGACGCAGATAAAAATCCTGAATCTGGCATTAAAGCGCATAGAGTATTACAAGTGATCGCTAAAATTGTTATTCCTATGATTATTTTGTTTGCGCTTTATGTGCAGTTTCATGGTGATTTTGGTCCAGGTGGAGGATTCCAAGCAGGTGTAATTGCTGCTGCTGCATTCATTCTTTATGCATTGGTCTTTGGTTTATCAAATGTCTTTAAAGTGGTTGGTCCTACGTTTTTACGAATCCTCGCCGTGTTTGGCGTACTTCTGTACGCTGGAGTTGGCGTATACAGTATGGCAATGGGAGGCAACTTTCTTGATTACAATTATTTAGCTGAAAATCCGTTATCCGGTCAACATTACGGCATTATTCTAATAGAGCTTGGAGTGGGCATAACAGTCTTCGCCGTTATGCTCAGTATTTTTTATGCCTTTGACAGCCAAATTGAGAGGGCGAATATTCAATGAGTTTTATTGCAGATTACTACAATTACTGGATCGTCGTATTCTTGATGATGACAGGGTTTTATATTGTTATTTCAGCGAGCAACCTAGTAAAAAAAGTTGTTGGTTTAAACATCTTTCAAACCTCGGTTTTTATGCTTTATATATCAATGGGTAAAGTTAAAGGAGGCACGGCACCTATCTTAACCGAAGGGGCTACTCAATATTCTAACCCATTACCGCATGTACTGATTTTAACCGCTATTGTTGTTGGTGTTGCTACTACAGCCGTTGCTTTGTCTCTAATTGTACGTATTAAAGAAGAATACGGTACGGTTGAAGAAAATGAATTTGAAAACAAGGATGATGCTATCTGATGATTGAACAACACTTAGCCACTCTACCTATTATACTGCCTCTTATTGCAGCACCTATTGCGCTTATTTTAGGGCGTTCAATGCTTACTTGGGCGTTCGCAACGTTAGTCAGTGCTTTATCTTGTATCGCATCATGGCAACTGTTAATGATAACGCTTTCTGATGGCGCATTAAGTTATGCGCTGGGTGGTTGGCCACCTCCTTGGGGAATTGAACTTAACGTTGATGTCACTAATGCTTTTGTTTTATTAGCCGTCAGTGCAATGTCAACCTTGGTATTAATCTATTCAAAAGACAGTATTGAAAAAGAAATCAATACCTCTAATCATTCACTTTATTATACAGCGCATTTACTCTGTTTAACGGGTTTATCTGGTATGTTAATTACCGGTGATGCCTTTAACTTATTCGTCTTTTTAGAAATATCTTCGTTAGCTACTTATACATTAGTGAGTCTAGCGTCTGATCGCCGTTGTTTAACAGCAACCTTTCGTTATTTAGTCATGGGTACTATAGGAGCTACCTTTATTCTCATTGGGGTTGGCATGCTCTATATGAAAACGGGTACGCTGAACATGGCTGATCTCTCAACGAAAATGGCAGCCTTTGAAAGCAATCGTACATTAAATACCGGCCTCGCTTTTATTATGGTAGGTGTAAGTTTAAAGCTTGCACTTTTCCCACTACATATGTGGCTACCTGCTGCTTATACCCATGCGCCATCGTCAGTAACCGCATTCCTTGCAAGTACTGCCACCAAAGTTGCCGTTTACGTGATGATACGCTTCATATTCTCGGTGTTTGGTGCATCACATGTATTCGAAACAATGAGCATGGAAATCATACTGATGATTTTAGCCATTGTTGCTATTTTTAAATGCTCATATATGGCAACTGTGCAAAGTAATGTAAAAACCCTACTTGCCTACAGTAGTGTTGCTCAAATAGGGTATATGGTACTGGGTATTAGTTTAGTGAGTATCCCTGGTCTTATGTCAGGGTTAATTCATATTTTCAACCATGCATTAATGAAAGGCGCATTATTTATGGCGGTAGGTGCGGTGTTCTATCGTATGGGTTCAGTTAACATAGAAGCCTTTAAAGGTTTAGGTAAGAAAATGCCACTTACGATGGCAGCCTTTACTATTGCTGGGTTAAGCATTATTGGTGTGCCCCTAACCGCTGGTTTTGTCAGCAAGTGGTATTTAGTGACTGCAGCGTTAGAACAAGACCTATGGATAGTTGCAGCTTTAGTTTTATTAGGTTCTTTATTAGCCGTCGTTTATATCGGCCGCGTATTAGAAGCTGCTTACTTTCAGGAACCGCCGGAGTCTCAAGATGCTAACAACATTAAAGAAGTGCCATGGTTAATGCTTATGCCGATGTGGATACTGGTCTTAGCAAACATTTATTTTGGAATTAATACCAGTTTAACGGTTGAAGCTGCAACAAGTGCATCGCAATGGCTGTTTCAAGGATATAACCCAGCGGGGGTAGCATTATGAACCTCTGGCAAAATATAGACCCATCACTACTGATTAGTTTATCAATATTAGTCCCTTTTATTGGATCTCTACTGGTAATTGCAGCAGGTAAATTCCCTAATTTAAGAGAAACAATAACGTTAGTAACGGCGGCGATACTCTTTACGATAGTGCTCGCCATTACCGATTACACATTTCAAGGTGTGGTATTACAGCAACACGTCATTGATTTGTTTCCGGGGTTAGCGCTCAGCTTCACCGTAGAACCTCTTGGGGTACTATTTGCGCTAGTAGCCAGTTTCCTTTGGATCGTCACCAGCATTTATGCCATCGGTTATATGCGTGGCCACAACGAAAAGAATCAAACACGATTTTTTTGCTGTTTTGCCTTAGCGATTAGCTCCGTAATGGCTATCTGTTTTTCTGGAAACTTGTTAACTCTCTTTATTTTCTATGAAGTATTAACATTATCAACTTATCCATTGGTAACACATGCTGGCAATGATGCAGCCAAACGAGGCGGACGTGTTTATTTAGGTATTTTGTTAAGTACATCAATCTTATTTTTACTTTTTGCCGTTATGGGTACCTATGCTTTAACAGGTAATTTAACCTTCCAAGCCGGTGGAGTTTTTGATAACTCGCATAGCAAAATGATAATGGCTATTTTATTAGTATTATTTTGCTACGGTATTGGTAAAGCAGCAATTATGCCGTTTCATCGCTGGTTACCTGCAGCAATGGTGGCACCTACGCCTGTCAGTGCATTGTTGCATGCTGTTGCAGTAGTCAAAGCTGGGGTTTTCAGCATCTTAAAAATCGTCATTTATATCTTTGGTTTAGATACCCTTAAAGAGTTAGCGACCACTGATATAATGCTCTATATTGGCGCCGCTACTATTTTACTTTCTTCATGTATCGCCATGACTAAAGACAACTTAAAAGCTAGGTTAGCCTACTCTACAGTTAGTCAACTAAGCTATATTGTTGTTGGTGCCCTATTAGCATCCTCTATAGCGAGTGCGGGTGCTGCACTCCATATTGCAACCCATGCGGTTGGTAAAATTACACTATTCTTCTGTGCTGGCGCCATTATGGTTGCTAGTCACAAGAAAAACATCTCAGAAATGGTTGGTTTGGGTAAGAAAATGCCGATTACCATGGCCGCGTTTGCTATAGGTGCTATTAGCATTATAGGTCTACCGCCAATGGCTGGTACTTGGAGTAAATGGTATTTAACCATTGGTGCCCTAGAAACTGATAAATTATTAATTGTAGCTACATTAATGATAAGCTCATTACTGAATATAGCGTATTTATTACCTATACCAATCAAAGCATTCTTTAATAAAGCAAGTACTGATAACCAACCTTGGAGTTGGCAGCAAACACAAGAAGCACCTTTACCTATGTTAATCGCTATTTCGGTAACATCTTTAGGTTGTATTGTACTATTTTTCTATCCACAGCCCTTGATTGATTTAATCAATCTTATTCCGGGCGTTGCTACTAATGGAGAAGGTTAAGATGGCTGAGCAAAACCATGAACAAAGTGGCTTCTTCGATAAGCCTGAAAACATTCGTAAAATGTTAAGAGTTTTTTATATCATTTGCGCTTTACTCGTGATTGTAGACCTTGTTGTTAACCGCCATATTTATCATGACTGGGAAAACATTCCTGCATTTTATGCTCTCTATGGTTTTGTTGGCTGTGTCGTTTTGGTATTAATCGCCACCGAAATGAGAAAGTTTTTAATGCGTAAGGAAGATTATTACGATGAATAGCTTAATACTGCTTCCGCCCTTTTTACCGCTATTATTCGGGGCGCTAGCCGCTTTATTTTTACGTGGTTGGTTACGAAACACTGTGATGTTAATCGTACCCATTATTGGTGCGTTAAATATCTATGGTCTAGATACTGGTGTATTTTGGTCATTAGAATTTATGGGCTATACCTTAGAACCCGTAAAGGTCGATAAGCTCAGTTTAATGTTTGGCTATCTTTTTCATATTGCTTCGTTTATCGCTATTGTTTACGCGATACATATTAAAGATACCCTTCAACATGTTGCAGCATTAGCCTATGCAGCAAGTGCTGTTGGTGCTGTATTTGCTGGTGACTTATTAACCCTGTTTGTATTTTGGGAGTTACTCGCACTTACTTCAGTATTTTTAATTTGGGCCAGAAGAACTGATAAAGCGTACGCTTCGGGTCTACGATATTTAATTATTCAAGTACTCTCAGGTGTTATGTTGCTTGCAGGTCTACTTATCTACGCTCAAGTCAATGATAGTTTATTGTTTACTGAGATTGGTTTAGAACATCAAGGTATTGCACAAATTGGTGCTTGGTTAATCTTTTTAGCCTTCGGTATTAAATGTGCTTTTCCTTTTGTACACAATTGGTTAACTGATGCCTACCCTGAAGCTACGCCTACAGGAACAATATTTCTAGCTTCTTTTACGACCAAAGTAGCAGTCTATGCTTTTGCTCGTGGCTACCCTGGCACTGAATTACTTGTTTGGATTGGTGTCACTATGGCATGTTTTCCAATTTTCTTTGCTGTTATAGAAAATGATCTAAGGCGCGTACTTGCGTACAGTTTAATTAACCAAATCGGCTTTATGATAGTCGGTATAGGTATTGGTACAGCGGTCGCGTTAAACGGTGCTGTTGCACATGCTTTCAATGACGTTATCTTTAAAGGTTTGTTAATGATGACGATGGGGGCTGTGTTACATATGACAGGGAAAATAAATGGCTCCGAATTAGGAGGCTTATACAAAAGCATGCCTAAAACGACCATTCTCTGTATTGTCGGCGCTGCATCTATTTCAGCCTTCCCGCTCTTTAGTGGCTTTGTCTCTAAATCGATGATTATGAGTGCGGCAGTTGCTGAAGGCTACGATGTCGTTTGGCTATTATTATTGTTTGCTGCAGCAGGTGTATTCCATCATGCAGGGATCAAAATTCCTTACTTCGCATTCTTTGCTCATGATTCTGGCATCAGAACCACAGAGCCACCTCGTAATATGCTAATTGCCATGACTTTAGCAGCTGTAGCTTGTGTGGTTATTGGTTCATTCCCTGCACAAACGGTTTATGCATTGCTGCCATGGGAAGCAAACTACCAACCGTATGACTTAACGCATGTATTAACGCAATTACAATTGTTATTCTTCTCTGCACTTGCTTTCGTATGGCTTAACCAACGAAACATGTATCCACCTGAGTTGCCCTCTACAAACTTAGATGCGGATTGGTTTTATCGTAAATTGGCACCGAATGTAATAAAACGGGTTGCCAGTGCTGTCTATCACAGCTATCAACGTGCTGAACTTGCTGTGGTAATGTCAATTAAGCATATAGTACAGCGTTCATACGATGCAGATAAAAATGAACCTAGAGGCTACTTTGCTCGATTTTGGCTTACTGATACGATGGTAGTTTGGGTGGCAATTTTACTTGTTGCCTATTTATTGTTGTATTACATCTAGCGTATTAAAGCGATTTAATACCAATTCATTTGATAAAGCTCCTACATAATGGGAGCTTTATTTTTTTAAGCCTATAGTGACGTCGTTCACTCTATAAAAGAGTAGACTTGCCTACCAATAGAATTAATTTAGATGAAAATAGTCTTTGCAACCACAATATGACCCTGTTATAAATCTGCCGATTTTTTAGCTAACCTAGAAAAAAGGCTCTTCCGAGATGAACCAATCTGCCATTAGTGCATTTTACCAAAACTTTTTAGGGAACTCCCCTAGATGGTACAAACAAGCCATTATTGCTTGCCTCATTATTAATCCAATATTGTTCCAAATTAGTCCTTACCTTGCTGGTTGGGCACTCGTACTTGAATTTATCTTCACGCTTGCAATGGCACTTAAATGTTACCCATTACAACCGGGTGGCTTACTGGCAATTGAAGCCGTTGTTATTGGCATGACAAGCCCTGAACAAGTCATGCATGAAATCCAAGCCAACATTGAAGTATTACTGCTATTGATTTTTATGGTGGCAGGCATCTATTTCATGAAGAATTTATTGCTATTTCTATTCGCTAAAATTGTTACTAAGATTCGTTCTAAAACAATCGTTTCCTTATTGTTTTGTGTAAGTAGTGCTTTCTTATCAGCATTTTTAGATGCGTTAACGGTAATTGCCGTTATTATTGCAGTAGCGGTTGGTTTTTACGCGGTTTATCACAAAGTCGCTTCTGGAAAAGATAATCACCAACATGATCATGATCATACTTGTGACCAAGGTGTTCAAGAGCCCTCCCGTCTTGATTTAGACAATTTTCGCGCATATTTACGAAATTTAATGATGCATGCAGGTGTTGGTACAGCTCTTGGCGGCGTCTGCACCATTGTTGGTGAACCACAAAACTTAATTATTGGTCAACAAGCAGGATGGGATTTCATTGAATTTTTCATTCGAATGTCTCCGGTAACAATTCCTGTTTTTATCTCAGGTATCATTACCTGCATTTTGCTTGAAAAGCTAAAGTGGTTTGGTTATGGCTCAACGTTACCTGAAAGTGTACGAAATATCTTAATCGATTATGAAAAAACTCAGTCTAAAAAACGCACCAAGAAAGATAAAGTAAAATTAATCATGCAGGGAGTTGTCGGTATTTGGCTAATTGTTGGTTTAGCCTTGCACCTTGCTGCTGTGGGTTTAATTGGATTAACCGTTATTATTTTTGCCACTTCTTTTACCGGGATCACTGAAGAACATCAAATTGGCCATGCTTTTGAAGAAGCACTCCCCTTCACCGCCCTTTTAGCCGTATTTTTTGCCATTGTCGCTGTTATTATAGATCAACAGCTCTTTACACCGGTTATCACTTGGGTATTAACGTTCGAAGGTAATATGCAATTAGTGATGTTCTATTTAGCAAATGGCTTTTTATCCATGGTCAGTGATAACGTTTTTGTTGGAACTGTTTACATTACTGAAGTACAAAAAGCGCTATCAGCTGGTGTGATTACGCGTGATCAATTTGATTTATTAGCGGTGGCAATTAATACCGGTACAAACTTACCTAGTGTTGCGACCCCTAATGGACAAGCAGCTTTTTTATTCTTACTTACTTCTGCAATAGCGCCACTTATTAGGTTGTCTTACGGCCGTATGGTAATCATGGCATTTCCATACACAATTGTGCTGACCATTGTTGGTTTATTAGCCATATCAAGTGGTTTATTAGAAGGAAAAACTCAAGAATTTTATGATGCAGGCTTAATATCACATCATGTTGCAGATGACAGTAAAGCAACTTCAAACGCACATTAACCGTGAAAGGCGCCGAAAGGCGCTTTTTTATTAACTATTTACAATTTGCTTGATGACAATAAATTCGCTTAAAGGTAATCTAGCGATCAAAAAACAATAAGGAATACCTGTGAATTTTTTAAGTAACTTAACAACAAATAAAAACGCTTGGTTATTACTGTTCATTAGTGCTTTATCACTAGAGCTTGCCGCTTTGTATTTTCAATACATGATGGAGTTGAAGCCTTGTGTGATGTGTATCTATCAACGTGCTGCTATGTGGGCCATTGTGTTTGCTGGTATCGTTGGTTATTTCACTTGCTCTTCTGTTTTTGGACGTTTGATTGCTTATGGTTTATGGGCAACTGGTGCTATTTGGGGCCTATTAATCGCTAACGAACATGTTGATATGCAAAATGCTTCGATGGCGTTTTTATACGGTTGTGAGTTAGTACCCAACTTTCCACAATGGGCGCCGTTACACGAATGGCTACCTGCACTTTTTAAAGCTGATGGTAGTTGTAGTGATATTGATTGGCAATTCTTAGGTTACAGTATGCCACAATGGATGGTGGTCATTTACAGCGTTTATACGGCTCTATTTGCTGCGGTTCTTCTAAGCAGACTTAAACAAACCAAAATGTTTTAATTTACCAACCCCAAAGGTCATGTTGATGGTCTTTGGGGTTGATTATCATCAGGTTAATTGAACATATTTTTCATACTGTCAGCAAAAGCGACAAACTTTTCTTTAATAGTACGTTTCAATTTAATATCAACACCACCAAACACAACAAAACCTTCAATGATAATTGTTGGTGCGTTTTTGTTACCAAATGAAGGGGCTTTATTCGAAACACCACCAAAAACACAAAAGGCTTTTGAAACAACGTTTACATTTTCGGGAACATAAACATTTTCACCACCGAATAAACAAAACACTTTTAACGTTGTACGCTGTTGTGAAAATACTGCTTCACTAAAATCAATGTTGCTTCCACCAAAAACACTGATGGTTCTTAATTCCTTGGCAACTGACCAGCACCCACTACGATCACTACCACCAAAGATATTCACCATGTAATCAACTTCTTCACCCTCATGAGGGGCAAATTGTGGCTCAAAATCGCGTTGCTTGTTTTCAACATAGTCTTTATCTACTTCTAGATCTAAGTCTTCAGCTAGCGCTGCGATTTCAACATTGTTTTGGCTATTCATTGCGATATCTAGCCGTCTTTCAAAAGCTTCAAATGATAGTTTTCCATGACTGTAATTCATCACAAGTTGGTCAATCACTTCATCACGAACTGCTTCTGTTGGTCTATCTTCAATTTTCACCGGCATAAGAACGTCCTATTTCATTGTAATATTATGATTCAAGCAAATTATACACCAACAGAATATAACTATTTAAAACAATAATCTAAGCAAGTTAATTAAGAATTTAAATAGTCAATTTCACGTTTATTCGTTAAATTAACAACATTATCGCTTAATTAGCCACTGCTAAGATTCCAGCCGTTAATAAGTATTAGCGTTTTTAATAACAAATAAATCAGATAAACGAACACGCTCTATTACAATTGTCCCTTATTCTATAGTCAAACTTTTAAAAAAAAGTGAATAATGGGTTACTCAATGTAGGAATGTGAAAATATTCCATGTAAAATCTGAACGATTATTACGTGACCCATAATTTGGCATATATTGAGACTTTAATGACCATTAATATTAAAAGCCTAGAAGAAATAGAAAAAATGCGTATTGCTGGCAAGCTAGCATCAGACGTTTTAACAATGATTGAGCCGCATGTAAAAGCAGGTATTACTACTGACGAGTTAAATACTATTTGTGCACAATACACAGAGCAAGAGCAACAGGCTATTTCAGCCCCGCTGAATTACCATGGTTTTCCTAAATCAATTTGCACCTCAGTTAACCATGTTGTATGTCATGGTATTCCTAATGATGTGCCACTAGAGGATGGCGATATTATCAATATCGATATAACCGTGATAAAAGATGGCTTTCATGGTGATACCAGCAAAATGTTTTTAGTAGGTGATGTTTCACCGGAAGATAATCGATTGTGCCGTATTACCCAAGAAGCACTCTATGTTGGTTTGAAAAAAGTAAAACCAGGTAACACTTTTGGTGAAATTGGTAGTGCTATACAAAAATTTATTAAGAAATCAGGCCGCTATTCGATTGTGAAAGAATATTGTGGCCATGGTATTGGTACTGAGTTTCATGAAGAACCTCAAATTGTGCATTATAAAAATAATGACAAAACCAAAATGCAAGAAGGTATGTGTTTTACGGTTGAACCGATGATTAACCTTGGACGTGCAAACACGGTATTAGATAAACAAGACAACTGGACGGTATATACAATAGACGGCAAAAAGTCTGCACAATGGGAACATACCATTGTAGTGACTAAAACCGGTTGTGAAATTCTTACTTTGCGAAAAGAAGAGTCTATTCCGAGAGTATTACATAACTAATTCAGTAATTAACTTATAAGTGAGTGCAATTTTGCTTGATGAAAGTATAGTTCCTCAATGCTTTACCGATCGCCTTTGTATTAGCGCTCCCAGCATTGACACCGTTGATATTTGCCAGCTAAATGAGGAATTCTACCTTTGGCAAAAAGAACAATTTATCAACGAAGATGTAAGTTTTGTACTGAATGCAAGGGCACACTTTGTTGATAAAGTATTAACAAAACTCTGGGCACAACATCAACTTGACGAATACCAGTTAAGTTTATTAGCAGTAGGCGGCTACGGTAGAGGCGAATTGCACCCTTTTTCAGATGTCGATATTCTACTGCTAACCCAAGAAGACCTACCACAAGATTTGGCTGACAAAATTTCAGCATTCATCACCCAACTATGGGACATTAAACTCGATATTGGTCATAGTGTTCGCAGTATAAAAGAGTGTTTAAAACAAGCAGTAAATGACGTAACCGTTGCAACAAACTTAATGGAAATGCGAAAAGTGTGCGGAAACGATGCACTCACAGAGCATTTACAACCCTTATTAAATGAAGATGTCTTTTGGACATCAAAGAAGTTTTTTGTTGCCAAACGTGAAGAGCAATTAGCACGTCATAAACAATACAATGGTGCTTCATATAACCTTGAGCCTAATTTAAAAGCTAACCCTGGTGGACTTAGAGATATTCAAACCATCGGTTGGGTTGCTAAACGTCATTTCAATGCAGATTCACTCGAAGAGTTAGTAGAACACGAATACCTCACCAACAACGAATATAACGAGCTACTTGAGTGTCAAAATTATTTGTGGCGTATGCGTTGCGCCTTACATTTTATCGCTAATCGTAGTGAAAATAGATTGTTGTTTGATCACCAAGCTGATGTTGCCAAGTTACTTGGCTTTGGTGATCAGGGTAAAGTTGCCGTTGAACGAATGATGAAGCGGTTTTATCGCATTATCGGCCGTGTTGCTGAACTTAATAAAATGTTATTACAACATTTTGATTACTCAATTATTCGCGATAAAAAACATAATAAAGAAGTCATACTTAATGATGACTTTGTTATTTTAGATGGTTATATAAAAGCAACCAACAAACATATTTTTATGCGTTCCATTAACATTATGGAAATGTTTTTGTTGATTGCAAAGCATGAAGAAATCATTGATTTACATTCTGAAACGCTACGATTAATGCGTAACGCACGCAGACGTTTAGTTTCAGGTTTGATGGATTACGCGCGTTGTAGAGAGATTTTCTTAGAGATAATCAAACATCCCCGTGGGCTAGGTTTACCCCTTTCATTGATGCACAGACACTCAATTTTGAGTGCGTACCTTCCTGCTTGGCGTAATATCGTTGGGCAAATGCAGTTTGATTTGTTCCATGCATATTCCGTAGACGAACATAGCTACCGTTTATTGAAAAATCTTTATCGTTTTACACTAAAGAAACATTCTCAAGAATTTCCGTTGTGTAGCCAAATAGTACAACGGATCAGAAAACCTGAAGTGTTGTTTTTAGCTGGCATTTTTCACGATATCGCGAAAGGCAGAGGTGGCGACCATGCTGAATTAGGAGCTGTTGACGCCCTACAGTTTAGCCAGGATCATTTACTAAATAAACACGACGGTAGAATGATTTCTTGGTTAGTTAAAAACCATTTATTAATGTCTGTTACCGCACAAAGACGCGATATTTCAGACCCAGAAGTGATCAAAAACTTCGCCAGCATTGTTAGAGATGAAGCGCATCTTGATTACTTATATTGTTTAACGGTTGCAGATATGCGAGCAACCAATGAAAGTTTATGGAACAGCTGGAAAGAGAATTTATTAAAAGAACTATATTCTTCCACTAAAAGAGCCTTTAGACTTGGTTTAGAAAAACCAGTTGATTTACGTGAACAAATTAGAGAAAACCAGCAAGGTGCTACGCAATTATTATTAGCGCAAAATTTCAGCGAAATTGAGATTAAAACGCTTTGGCGTGAATTTAAAGCAGATTATTTCTTACGCTATGCGCCTGTGCAAATTTCATGGCATTGTTCGCATATTTTAAAACATGACCGTGAACAACCTTTAGTATTGATCAGTCCCACACCCTATCGTGGCGGTACTGAGGTTTTTGTTTATACCAAAGATAGAGCAAATATCTTTGCAACAATTGTTGCACTGTTAAGCGTTAAAGGCTTTTCAATTCATGATGCTAAGATTATCACCAGTAAAGCAGGTTATACCGCTAATACGTTTGTTATTTTAGACCAACAAGGTAACGCCATCGACGATAGCTACCGAGCAGTTGAATTAGGGCAGTCTTTAACAAACGTATTAGCGCAAGGCACGATTGAATTTACATCAAAACCAAGAACAAAACGATTACAACAATTTAGAGTGCCTACGCAAATTAGCTTTGTTGAAACACCTACGCAACGTAGCACATTACTGGAAATAGTCGCCTTAGATAAACCTGGGTTACTTGCTGATTTTGCCGATGTGTTTCAACTTTGTAAAATTAACATTCACTCAGCCAAAATTACTACCTTTGGTGAAAAAGCAGAAGACGTTTTTATTATCTCAAATGCTGAAAACAAAGCGCTGACCGAAGAAGATAAAGCGCAATTAACAGCAAAATTGAAAGAAGAATTAGATAGTTAGAATTAACCAAGATTAGGAAGAACTATGTCAGAATTACAATCAATCATTGAACAAGCGTTCGAGCAGCGTATGGAAATAACGCCAGCAACCGTACCAACGGAAATAAAAAATGCAGTGTTAGATGCGTTAGAAGCACTAAACAATGGCTCAGCTCGTGTTGCAGAAAAAATTGCCGGTGAATGGGTCGTTCATCAATGGCTTAAAAAGGCTGTTTTACTTTCATTTCGTATTTGGGATAACGAGATTATTGACGGTGCGGAAAGCAAGTTTTATGACAAGGTTCCTCTAAAATACAGCGATTATACGGAAGAAAAGTTTGCCCAAGAAGGCGTACGCATTGTACCACCGGCAGCAGTTAGAACAGGAAGTTACGTTGGTAGAAATGTTGTAGTGATGCCGAGCTATATCAACATTGGCGCATTTGTCGACGAAGGTTGTATGGTTGACACTTGGGCAACTGTTGGCTCATGTGCGCAAATTGGTAAAAACGTACATTTATCTGGTGGTGTTGGCATTGGTGGTGTTCTTGAGCCTTTACAAGCCGGTCCAACGATCATTGAAGATAATTGTTTCATTGGTGCTCGCTCAGAAATTGTTGAAGGTGTTGTAGTAGAAGAAGGCGCTGTTATATCAATGGGTGTGTATATCGGGCAAAGTACACGTATTTATGATCGTGAAACTGGTGAGGTTCATTATGGTCGTGTACCTGCTGGTTCAGTGGTTGTGCCTGGTAACTTACCCTCAAAATGTGGAACTTACAGCTTGTACGCTGCGATTATCGTTAAAAAGGTAGATGCAAAAACAAGAGCAAAAGTCGGTATTAACGCACTTTTACGTTCTGTTAGTGAAGAATAATCGCTAAACTTTAATCCGTTAATAACGTCTTTCTTTGATAAAAAGTAAAGGCGTTATTTTTTTGACACCTACGGATTGAACAAATATTTCCTTTAACCTCACAGCTAAAATCCCTTTTCATCACCATATTTATTAATCTTTATATTCAATAGGTTAAAGAAATATCAAACACTAATAAAAAGATAAAAACACTTCTGGCATACCCTTTGCGATAGCACATTGTGTTTCAAATTAGGTGTACAATGATGAATGTGATCAAATGGGCAATGGTAACCGCAATACTGCTTTGCACGGCATGCAGCAGCACAGAGCCTCAAGTAAGATATATTGACAAAAAGCCACTCGTATCAGATCACGAATTAATGATGTCATTACTCGATCGACCAATTACCACAGACCAGCGTATCATGCTTGCCTTTGCAAACTATCAAACAGAGATGCAACATACGTTAGATACCACGACTTTTGTGCGCCCTATTTCAATCACAGGCTCTACCAGCAGTAATGGCATTCCTAACTACTACCAAACATTAATTGCTAACGATATTAATGCAGCCGCAATTCGTGGTCCTGAGTAGCTTACTGCAAAAATTGTGGCCAATTCAGTGTGTGAAACACCTTCTCCCATTGTTGGTCAAAAGAAGCCTTGATTGTTACCTCACGGTTAGTTATCGGATGAATAAATGACAACGATTGCGCATGCAACATTAAACGCTTAATACCAAAGTGCTGATAAAAAAATGGGTTTTGTTTATTATCACCATAATTTACATCACCAATTATCGGATGTTTTAAATGCGCTAAATGTCTACGAATTTGATGCCGTCTACCAGTTTGAGGAGACAATTTAATCAATGAATAACGTACAGTTGAATACTTTCCTAACGGTATTGGTAACGTTGCTGTTGCAACACTTTGATAATCGGTAATTGCATCTTTTGCTTGTTGATCTTTGTTAACAAACTTATCGCCAATTTTGTCTAGCTTTATTTTTATAGGGTGATCTATTCTCCCCTCTCCTTCAAGATGCCCACGAGTCAACGCATAATAAGTTTTGTGCATTCGCTTTTCTTGAAAGGCACTATTTATTTCTCGGGCAACATTCTCTGAAAGTGCAAACAACAACACGCCTGATGTTGGTTTGTCTAGCCGGTGAACAGGGTAAACATATTGGCCTAAATGATCTCTTAATAACTGCAGCGCAAAATATTTCTCGTCTTTGTCTAGAAAGCTTCGATGTACAAACAAACCTGCCGGTTTATCAATCGCTACAAGATACTGATCTTGGTATAATATTGTCAATTCAGGTTTTTCAGTAATAATCGCAGACAAAAAGTTACCGCCTAATGTTTTGTTTGTTGTGTATTATCTCTATAATACGCGCACGTTTCGAGAGTTATTTTTCCCTATGAGCACTATTGCAACAATCACCGAATTACTCACTTTATCCCAATGCCAATATCGCATTTATGATTTGGGCCGACGAGTAGAAAAACTGAGTAAAGAGCTCTTCGAAAAGCTCGAACACAATCAATTATCTCACCCTACACCTATTCAAGGACATGCGCACTTTGCTGTATGTTTTTGGCAACAAAAATCAGCAAGCCCGTACTTATGGTTTATCAAGTTACCACTTGATGAGCGTGGATTGATTAACCAAGGAGCCAGAAATCATTTTATTGCCATCATTGTTGAAGCTTTAGGTACTGATTTATCAGTAAATCCAACAGAAAAACAAGAAGAGCTACTTAAAAACAACCCCTATATTTTTACCCCAAGCCAATACAAACTTGCCATGCTTAATAGTTTTATCACCGATGAACTAAAACAGCCTGCAAGCAAGTACTACCAAGGGGTTGTCACATACTTATCAGAGCAGAATTGGCAAAATTGGCAGCAAATAGGTGCGCAAGGTATTACTGACTTTGCTGTACGCTTTAATCACGATAATCATCAAGAACTTCTTATTGAAGCTTTACCTCAGTTGCCAAATGACGTATTGCAACCAATGTGTAGCGCACTTGAAAACATCACTTTACCTTTAAAGGTGATTCAAGCCGTTATTGAGCGCTTAAAAAACACTGAAAATGCGATAACACAACAATCAATGTTTAGATGTTTAGCCACAAGTGCCGAACACCCATTCGTTGTTGACTATGTTGATCAGATGTTAGCTGATGAAACACTTACCCCTGAAATGCTTGTCATTTTAGCTGGTAGATGTTGGCAAATACTTGCTGATAAAAACCGTTGTCTGGTTTTTTTAGAAACCTTAGTGCGAAAAGCCCCAGATATGTTTGCCGCGCTATTTAAAGATTTAGTTGCGATCCCGAGTGTTCGCCCTTATCTCTTCCAATGTATGCGGGATACCGAACGTAGCCCTGCGCTTGCAAAAGCAATTGGCACCTTGTTTAATTAAGGAACATCATGGGCGATTTTTACATTATCATTTTAATTTTTCTAATTTTTTGGTTCTTTATTTTTCAACGTAAAGTGTCTGAAACCGCCAAAAAGCATGTAGATCGCTATTGCCAACAGGAAGGTTTACAATTTATATCTGTGGCTAGGCGGTCTACTAAACTCTCATTTTCAAAAAGATACGGGCCTTATTGGCAATGCGTATTTGATTTTGAGTTTAGTGGTGATGGAGAGTCTACGTATACCGGCGTATTATCCATGGCGAATTTAAAGCTAGAAAACATCATAACGCCCGCGCATCGTATTTAGCTTGATATCTACTTTAACCATTGCAAAATCAAGTTGATGGTTAATATCATGATTTGACATAACACCAAAAAGAAAAAGCGACATAATGTCGCTTTTTCTCTATGCTCCGGTACGTCCTGTACCTGAACTATTGCCCAGTGTCTTCCTGACGGGTGTCCATACTTATTTTACAAACGCTCCTTCGTACAAATAATAGTTGTTCCCTGTATCAACATCCTGTTGAAACGTTATCCTTATTAGCATCCTGCTACTATTATTTGAGTAACATCCTCTGTTTATTTTCCGTTTGCTTTCCTTTTTTAAACTGAGCCATAACAGTTATTTGATTATCCATAACCAATTATTACTACATCGTCCCTAATACAAAATTCCTTTTCGCATTGTCTTCCTGACACGATTAATTCTAGCAAAACGGTATAAATGGAAAACCAAAGAAAATAAAAAAATGTCAGAAAATTATAGGCACATTAAAACAAAAACTATTTAATCAAATAAATTCAATAATTTAAATAACAATAAAATAACTAACTTACAATTTTCATCTCTAAATCTGACATCATCGTAAGAAATATCTCACAGGCTTAACTTCCAAATGCGCATCACTGAAGTTTTCAATATCGAACAAAGATTAAACGAAAAAATAAACTTCTATATGAATAGTAAAAATTTCGCTGACATTTAAGTAAAAAATGATTACCCTTGCGGTAGCTTTATTTCAATCCTCTTAAGCGTTTCATTTGGAGAGTTTGTGCCGTTATTTTTATCTCTTTTTTGTAAACATGGTGTTGATAATAGAATTCGCTTTAGCGTTATTATTCTTGCATGCCATATATGTTTTTTACTTTTTTCAGCAATGTTTCACACTTTTATCGCTATAAAACTGTTTAGCGCAGTTGTTGGTAGTATTATTATTTTCTATTCAAGTAAACGTCGCTTAGCTGACGCACAGCTTCATGGCCCATGGTTGTATGTTCCTGCCGTTAGCTTTTTATTTTCAGCATGTTTAATGACCTTTATCGATATTGTCGCATTATATTGGTTAATCTTGTTACCTTTGGCATTAGCGTCTTTGTTGCTTACATATCCAGGTAAAGCAAAGAACATCCGCAGGAAGTACATTCTTGGTTATGCTGGCCCAGTGGATTTATCTATCTATAAAGATAAGCAAGTACAAGCCAATCAGAGTCGTGTTGAGCCCAATATAGGTGGCGTTAATCAGCCATTAATTGCAGAGGCAGAATTGGCAACTAACCACTATCAACATCAAGCGCATCAGGCTAAACCAACAAATAGTACAAGTGATTTAGGTGAACTGATTAGAGCCAAGCTACTCGGTAAAAACAGCAAATATACGCTTAGCGCATTAGCTGCGATAGTCATTTTAGGTATTGTCATAACGAGTCTATTATCCATTGACAAAAATCCAGAAGAACCCGAGCCATTAATCTCTACCCAACCAAAGCTTAATAGCAAGGTTCTTGAACGCTTCAACCCAATTTCACTACCTGATGAATTTACATTAAGTTTAAGTGCGTACGAAGGAATATTTATAAGTTGGCAAGCTGATATTACTGAGCAAAAAACCGTTTGGGAGCTTAAAACCGGACAAGGCGATAAATCATGCAGTCATTTAACTTTTAATAACCAAAAAGCATTCAGGCCATTACAAGTCATGGTAGAAAATCAAGACACCTATATTGCCTATTTCTCGCCATTAGATAGCCCCGATATCTTAAACAATATTGTATATCGAGGTAGCTTTACTTTGTGTGGCTATGACTTTTCATTAAAGGGTACTCAAGCAATAATAGGCAAAAGTAACGAATACGCAAAATTGTTACCTTAATGCATTGCTATTGTTTTGTAAGCTAGTTAATAACTCAAATATAGCAAAACAACCCTGTGATTGATCATTTTAGCCACCATTCACAAGGTTGTTTTGTTGGCTTTACCTATGCAAATACCACAACTTTTATGGTTCGTTTTTTGTTTCAAAAATACTTCCTTCAAAATGCTCCCCTAACATTGTTTTTATTAAGCCAAAACGTTTAGGTAACGATCTACCACGCTTTTTCACAATATATAGTGTTTCCACAACGTGCTTTTTAGTTTTAAATATTTGTAGTTTTTCACGATCATTAAAACTATCGACTGCACTTTTAGGTAATACAGTAAAACCTAGACCCCTTGCAACGGGTGCCAATATCTGGCTAATTTGATTTACATAACCGGTCACAGGTATTTTCTCTACATTAAAATCAGCCTTAATAAGTTGATCGTTTTGTGCAAAATATCGCGTTAAATAATGTGTTGCATCAGGGTGACTAATTAAGCCTAGGCGCATTAACATATCTTCTGTATCAGGTTCCTCATCAGCATTAGCGTCAGCCGGAACCACCAAGCAAAGCTGCTCTTGACCAACTTTTTGAACATCAAGTATCCTATGGTCTTGCACGTCAGTGACTAAGCCAAGATCAACTTCCCCATTTTCTACTTCAGTTAAAATCTGTTCATTTGGTGCTGCCTTTAATTGTATGATAAGTGCAGTATAACGGCACTGAATCGTTAACAATTTTGGATATAAAATCAACGCAAGCGCACCTGAGCATGCCAATGTGCATTCACCTGAATATGGGTCATCAAAGGTTAACTGTTCAAGTACCTGTTCTTCATTCTTTTTAAGTTGCTTTGCATAATCGTAAATTAAACGGCCTTGTTCAGTTATATCAAAACTTTTCTTCTCTCTACGAATCAATTGATGACCACACACCACTTCAAGTTTTCTGATGTGCTGACTAACACCGGGTTGTGTCATATAAAGCTTTTGCGCTGCTTTAGTGAAATGCCCAGTATCGATTAACGTAACAAACGTTTTAAGCCAGTTAGGATTTAACAACATTCATCCTTGATAATAAAAAATTATTATTTTAATTATATATGATAATTTTTATTAATTTAAATAGTTCCATATACTTCTCCCACTAATACCAATTCGGATAAATATTCGGTCATTCAGCGAGAATTAAACGCTTTAGAGGCACGGCGTTGATTGCAGAGAATGGTTATTCAGGAGAACGTGCTCCTGCGTTCTCTAATAAGCTACATCCTTGTAGCGTCCTTTTCAAAATCAACAACACAGGCTATGAAGCGTTTAAACTCGCCCTTTGGGAGCGTATTAGAGGCGCGATAATTGCGCAAAACGTGTTTGATGTAGAACAACTATACCTGCACACGTTTCGCTTATTCTCCTACCGCTGACATCGCTCTGAACTGACTTAATCTTTATGCGAATTGGTATAACACCATAAATGAAGAAGTAGATTGGGAGAAAATAATGAAAATGAATCATGTTGGCATCATGGTAGGTGATATGAACAAAGCGGTTGAGTTTTATACCAACGCACTTGGCCTCAAAGTCATTATGAATAACACGCAAGTCATTGAAGAGCGTGAAACAGCAATTGGTAGAATGTGTATTGCAGTTTTTGGTCCTGGCTTCAAAGGGTTTAATATTGCTCACTTAGTTACTACAGATGGTATTGGTGTAGAATTATTTGAAATGAAAGATCGTCAAGAACGTCATCCTGTTGACTTTTCTCGTATTGGTATTTTCCATTTTTGTTTGCAAACAGATGACTTTGAAAGTGTGATAGAACGCACCAAAGCCTTTGGGGGTAAAGTACGTATGGATATTATGCGTTATCACCCTGAAGATGATAGTAAACCTGCTAAAATGGTATATTTAGAAGATCCATTCGGTAATTTATTTGAGCTCTATTCACATAGTTATGAAGAAACCTACGCTGTTGAATATGAATAAATAAATTAACCGTAGCGGTAAAAGAAAAAATGCGGCTCATCATGAGCCGCACTTCTCTAACTAGCTATATGCATCCTGCATTCAAGTATCCCGCTTCATCCCTAAACAGCTATCCTTAGCCTTTCCTTGTTAATTCCATTAACGTCCTTCAAGTTCCCTCTAAGCAGCTTTTCTAAGCCACAACAAAGTCCTTAACGTTCCGTGTTTCAGCGTTCATCCTTAATACAAGTCCGTTTGGCCTACTATAACCCCATCCTAGGGTTTCTCCTTGAGAGCGCAATGCCCTTGACCTTCCTAGTCAATGTCTTCCTGACATGATTAATAATACGCTGAAACAGGTATTTTTCATTAATCTATTCACATAAAAAATATTGTAAAGTAAGTGTAAATTAAATATTAATTAAAAAAATCTTTATATAACAATAGATAATGAAAATATACTTCCACTTAGCTACGATAAATAACTCAATATCTCACGACCTTGTAAGACATATCTTACAAATTATGTTGCTAATGTCTGCATTAAAAAATTAGCACATGTGTTGTTCACTTAAGAAGTAAAATATTAATATTTTCTTGCTTACAATAAGATTAATTTAATTACTCTTATAAAGAGTTTAAAATCAAAAGACTATGTCATCAGCCCTTTTGTTATTTACTTAACGTTAACGCCATCGTTGTTGAGCCACTAAAACCTAGAAACCGCTTTAAGTATGGATAATATTCGGTTTTCACCACTACAAACCCTTTACGTTTATATAACACCTTTGCCTTTGGGTTTGTGTCAATAACATCTAATCGAACACTCTTAAAGTGATTTTCTTGGGCATAATCGGCTACCTTTTCAAGCAGTTTACTGCCAATACCTTTTCCTCTTGAGTCAGTATGAACCACTATACCATCCATTAATAACTCACTTTTTTTAGGTTTTCTTTCATAAAAACTAAAAATGATAGCGGCCCAGTTCCCTTTAATAAAACCTAATTCAGAAAGTAAGTTTTTATAAGTGATCCCATTTGTTAAAGAGCCATTTTCAGTATGAAAACCAGCGATACCGAGTAATTTGTTTTCTGATATTGCCACAATGGCAAACTCTGATCTAAGCGAGCGTTGTATAAGAGCAACTCGTTTGTTCTCGGATTTCACTGCAACCGAAAGTTTTTTACCAAACGCCTCATCATACAAAATTGCAGCTTCTGATTTTAAATGTCTCGGCAACCCTACTTGATATACAATTTCATTCATAAGCAAATATGTCCTTTATATTTTACTAAAGCTAGGGTCTATTGAACTTTCGAGATTAAATTTAGTTGGCCCCAAAGGGCTGACGAATCCCCAAAAAATGACAGGCACAACATTTTATGATCTTATTAGTTCGTCAAAACAAAAATAAGAGTAAAATGCTATGCCTGAATCCTTACTTTGCCATAACTTCTTTGATAAGTCCTTATCGAATTTCAATCAAGCGAGAATGAAGACACTTAAAGCATGCTCTGAAGCACTTATAGCGTCTGATAGATTAACCTTAACAAGTTTGGGGCGTTACTTAGCTGGGCGTGCGAACATTAAGCATAAAATAAAAAGGGTTGCTCGTTTTCTTAATAACGAGCATTTGTTTAACCAACAAGTTGAAATATACGCTTCGTTGGCCAAGCCAATCATTAGCAACTTGCCTTGTTTAGCCATTGCAGTGGACTGGAGTGGTTGTTGCCGTTCAGATTACCACCTGCTTAGAGCGAGTTTACTCGTTGATGGTCGTTCTTTAGTGCTTTACAACATGGTTGTTGAATTAAAAGATTTTGATACGCCAGAAACCAATGCCAGATTTTTAGACAACCTCCTTCAAGTTATTGGTGAACACCGGTCCGTTTATATTTTGTCAGATGGTGGTTTTCTTACTCCTTGGTATACTAAAGTCCGTTCATTAGGATGGCACTTTATTGGCCGTCTCAGAGGCACGATGACATGTAAGTTAGAAGGTAAAAATACTTGGGAAAAACTCCCTGCCTTTCATCAGGGAGCGAGCTGTCAACCAACTCGACTTGGCAAAGCGAGGGTTACTCAACACAGTCCAACAGCATGTGATGCATTTCTCCATTTGTACAAAGGAAAATACAAAGGACGAAAAGGGAATAGCCGTTTTACTAAAGATACTCGCATGTATCGACGGCATGCTCATGAGCCATGGTTACTCGCAACATCAGATAATACACTCACTAGTGATCAAGTAATTAAGTTGTACAGTAAAAGGATGCAAATTGAGCAAAACTTTCGCGATGACAAAAGCCAACAATATGGCTTTTCGTGGCGGTTTAGTAAAACACAAGGCGTAAGGCGAATGAGTGCCTTGTGCTTAATTGCATGTTTAGCCAGTCTATTACTTTGGTTTGTTGGCTTTGAAGCGGAGCAGCGCAATTGGCAAATAATGTTTCAGGCTAATACGATAAAACACCGCAGAGTTCTATCGTTTCTTACATTGGCGAAGCAAGTAATTCGGCATAGACTCCACAAAATTAAAAATCACTATCTACAGAAAAGTCGAGAAAACTTTTTAGCTTATTATCAAATATGTTCAGTTATATAAAAATGGGGATCCGTCAGCCCTTCGGGCAGCACCTATTTGGCATTTCTACTATGTTATCGCTTGGTTTGAGTAGAATAACTACACGGCACAAGCGCTGCCTTGTCTAAATACCCATAAACTGCTGCAAAAATAAACGCGAAAGATCAACCCCCCCTATAAAGTTCTTTTAATGATCGCCAATTCAACATCTGTTAAATGCGCTTTTGAACACTTTACTATACTTAAAACTCGATTATTAAAAACACCGTTCCAGCCTGAACAACCCTTATAAAGTAAAATTCGATAACGATGTTAAATATAATAGTTAATTTACGCCAAGGGTGCATTCACAAACAGACATTTCCCCCATAACAGTCGTCCACCATTGACCGTCCCATGTAGAACTGAATTTATCGCACGTTGGTGGGCATTTTTTGGGTGCGTCAACTGCATTATTCCATATAGGGCCAGATTCAGCGGTAAACTTAACAGGAATGTTGAAAACAGTTAGTGCTGCTGTTGGGTTTTCAATTTCTACCGCTTTACCTGTTGGACCAGCATAACCACTTGTACCGCAGTATAACGAAGGTAGATATTTACCGTAATCTCGGGTTCCAAGTCCGTTGGCTCCAACAACATTAGCCGACGAAAGAAAAACGGCCGCCTGTGAAGCATAGTCTGCCGCATTAAACCCTGCCTTGCCACAGTCGCTTTCATTACCCGCAGCAATCCCCCATGGCACAATAACAAATTCTGGTTCAAGCGTTTTCAACGCCTTTATCGCTGTTCCTGGGTTGTATTCACTAGGAATATAAGCATCCGCACAAACTAAAAGAGCAGTTTTACCAAAAGGCGTTTGAACTGTGCTAACGTCAGAAATAGGACCTTCACTATAATTACACTGTTCTTGATTTAAGATTCTTTTGCAATCTTCAGGGTTAAAAGCGTTTTTAAGTACATTATTTTTACGATGATGTATTACAAGCTCTCCTTGGGGATTAATTAAAATGCCTGAGTCATACGCATAATAGGCATTTGGAAGCGCCCCAGCTCCTGCTTTAGGCCCTTTTTCAGCCAACCCCGCAGCTATCCATATATTCTCGCTAACGGCAATTTCTGCAAACTGATCACTAAAGGCTCCGGGTATCGGCTCAGCTTTGGTAAATACGTCAGGATTTAACCAACCGAATACAGAACTTTCTGGGAATATAACTAATTCAGCACCTTCATTTTTTGCCTGAATCACTAAAGATTTCATTTTTTCAAAGTCACCAACATCAGTGGACTTTAACTGTACAACAGCTACGTGAGATAAAGCCTGTTCAGCATTAACGTAAATGGTAATACTAAAGAGCAAGGCGACTTGTATCATTTGACTAATTTTCATAACAACTCCTATAATTTAATTGAAAATGTGACAAACCTAACACCACAATGAGTAACGCATAACATATGCAGTTGGCTAAAATTGTGAGAAATTAACAAAATGCCAACAGTTTTTCTCCTTTTTAAATGGCTTACATAAGGGAATTAATCCAACAAAAAATTAATTGGACTTTCAAAGTTAATGACTATTTTTACTTGTTCTGAAGGCATAGCCAACACAA
This sequence comes from Thalassotalea hakodatensis, assembly GCF_030295995.1. Classification (NCBI taxonomy): domain Bacteria; kingdom Pseudomonadati; phylum Pseudomonadota; class Gammaproteobacteria; order Alteromonadales; family Colwelliaceae; genus Thalassotalea; species Thalassotalea hakodatensis. The sequence continues at coordinate 2,584,887 of NZ_AP027365.1, forward strand.
CAAGAAATACGAAAAACAAGGATGTGGAATAAAAACTAATTAGAGGGGCTCTAGTAAGAGTCATGTCGCTTCCTTGCGAAGTAAAATTGCAATGCCTTTAGCATAGTTCAAAATTGCATTTTTACTATCAAACTAACAAAGGTTTAGTAACTTTATTTGGTAGGCTTTGGTGGATTACCTATCTAATACTTAGCAATGTAGGTCAAATCAGCACGTTGTAAAACAAAGCCTCCTTTATTTATGCGAACATACGAATAATTGCGGGTAACTCTCAAGGTTGTCACATGCAACTTACGACTCACCAAAAACTGCTCTATTGCTTATATTTAAAAGTTGATTTTGATTATAAGCGCTAAGTAACCTGAGCTCGGGATAAGTAAAAACGTAACATAAAGTGAAAAACACTAAAGATAGTAAGTTAACAACAATACTATAATCTTGTATTTGGCTTTTAGTTGGTGATTTGTGTGAAATAATTATCTAATGAAATAGAAGAGTGCCTTGTTTCAGGCGTTTCGCCAAGATTTGAACCTGAATTTTGACCAAAATATAATTTTTCACTATCCATATAAATTAACGTATAGTTTGTAGGCAAGTCTCGATTATCTGAATTATAAATAAAGGTTTCATTTAAACCATTTGCTTCGATGCTTTCATCAGTAATCACTTTGCCTGTTACTTTAAATGTTGAGACATCTAAAGCATCAAACATCATTACCTCACATGCTTTATCAGTGGGGTGGAAGAATTCTGTTCGGTAAGTAGCTTTGAGTGAAGAGTCTATCGTTAACTTAATTGTTATGTTCCATAATTCCTTTGTGTTGTCAGTCGGAATTTTACTGTAAAGAGAACATTCGCTTTTCCAGGTAGTATTAGTTAATGTTGTTTTAACATCACTTTTTGATGTGTTAGATGTGCCTTGTTCAGACCCACCACAAGAAAATAACATCGCTGAACAAAAAGCAGTAATCAATATTGTTCTATTTTTCATTTGCACTCCATGCCTAGATAAATCTAATACCGCGTCAAACGGCAATAATACTTGCAAGCATTAAAGACGTAATAGTGTCTAGCAAACAAATAACAACCAACATCACCATTGCTGTCCGTTTTTCCGCTTATCAATAAAGTAAGCAACATCGATATGCCATGATTTAGTTTTTTTAAAATTATTAATTTTTTTGATGACGGTAAACGATGAAAATCAACGTTTATACTTCACTCTACTTAGAACACTAATGTAATTTAAAGGTGTTTACAAATCAACATACGCCACATCGGTGTTAAAGTGTAGTTATTAAAAATAGGCGAATAATTGCTTACTGAATACAATAAAGTAATCATGAACAGCCTCAAGCGTCATTTAATGGTTTGACATTGAAGTGTTATGAGAAATTAAGCCAAACAAACGTAATTGAGATCTATACTAAACAATTAGGGTTACTCATGCATTTTTATCTTTCAACGTTGAATACAGGCTTTACTCGATGGAAATGAGATGTTTTTTTACTAACTTAACAGACCCACCTTTCCAAGTTAATTCTATTGTTTGACCTTCCAAAGCTTCCATTGCTCTATGTAAACCCTCTTTTGTAAACTCTACCTCAATATTATTAATTGATTTTAACGCTAAACCAGCTTGAAGCCCAGCAGCTTTCGCAGGTGAATTTTCCCATACTGCACCGATAGAAATATTGTTATCAAAAGCCAAAGAAAATCCAAAAGATGATTTTGCAAGTACTCCATCAGAATACTCTTTAAAGTACGCCTTTTCAGAGCGTGAATCTAAAGTAACAATATAATTTTCGAGAATTCTAGCACCAATCAGGCTTGGTGATAACTTTCTCCTTTTAGCAACAACACGGCCCAGTTCAAGTTTATCAATGACTAGATTTTTCAACTCTGCTTGCAGTAGTTCAGTGTTTGCCGCTTGTCCGCCCAGAGATGCACCAGGCGAGCCATAACCAGAGACTGTTTTACCGATACCATTCGCCTTTTTAGCCCCGTTAAAGTCGGCAAAAGAGATAGCAAAAAATGTTGGAGATCCTGTATCAAACATTGCTTTACTTCGGGCTTTTTTTGCAAATGATACATCGAGTATTGGCATATATGGGTAGCCAAATTGATATAATTTCAATTGCTTTGAACCTTTAATATAGTCTAGGTCTTGCAAGTTTGTATTGAAACGAAGAACAGCGTTTTTTAAGTCTAATTGCCAAACACCAAGAGGCAGTAAATCTGAGCCTAATACCCCATCACCTATAAACTCTTTAGTTACTATAGAAGATGAAAAGTTTGCCGCCATCATTGGTATTTTTTGAATAACAACCTCTCCTATTTTTAGGTTCGCCTGTACAATTTCCGTTTCGATGATAGCGCCATGAGCATCAATGCCTTTATTGGTATCAACAGTTTTTAGTCCCAGCTCTTCAACGAGTGCACTATCAATCATGGAGGGCGATCCTGTATCAAAAACAAACCGTCGAGGTTTGCCGCCTATCTCTATTTCGACATACATTTTCGTACCAATTACTTTGATAGGTATTTCAAATGAAGCTGGGGAACTTTCTATAAAAGGCCCTTCACTAACCCAGCTTGGTGGCGTTTGTTTTGCCATTACAATATTTGCAAAAAAAGTAAGTCCTAGTATCACTATGATAATATTTTTCATCTGAGCACCTTTATTTATAATAATTGTAAAGATAACCTATGATTTAGAGTAAATTTAAAGTAAGCGAATACATTGAATTAAAAACTAAAAGCCAACTAAACACCTTCCTACTTAAACGTTAAGATTTACCAATAAAATACCGTTTAAGTAGCAAAAGTGTTAAAAAATCCGTATTTGCTTGTATTCTTATGCAAAAAGTGCAATTTCTATAAGCCACCATTTGAATAAGCTTTTACTTCGTTATCAGAAAATGCACGTGAATAAATCTGAAGTTCATCAATAACGCCTTCAAATTGAAGATCTTGATGGCTTTGTTCTCCAGTGCGAGTACCACCAATTACGCATGCATTAACTGCCACCAATTCACTTGGTGACCATGCTTTTTTATATGTTCCCTCCATTTGAACACCGTCTATGAAGATTTTGATATTTTCTTTGTTTAGTATATCGCCTTTGTTTGCAGACAATATAGCCACAACACTATGCCATTTTCCTTTAACGACAGCCTCAACGTTTTTAGGCGTTGTAAAGCCTTGTCCTTGCGTATCAGCAAGTTTATATTTATTACTCTTTGTGATCCAAAGCACGAACAGATCGTTACAAGCGAAGATATGTTGGTGTAAGTTCGGCGTTGATATTTTTAGTTTAGCCGCAACGGTTATCGGGCCAGTTAAATTAAACGTTGAGCTATTAGGAATAATGGCAACATCTTCTTTTTCGCTGAAGGCTAGTGCTTTTCCAAAAAGCCCTGTAGTACTGTGTATTTTAGTCAGCTTAGCGTGATTACCAAGAGGACTAAAATCGCGTAAAAGCCCATCACTGGTATAAGATTCAAAATCATAAGCAGCTATGAGACCATTAGTTGATATAGCTTTCGAGCCTGTGGGAAGTTCCTTAGTGGTACCGCTGTAACCTTCTCTTTCATTGGCTGATAACGACACATTAAAGCCAATAGAGAACATGAGTACTATGATCAGTTTGTTCATTAGTTTTTCCTTTTTATTATTATTTATACTATTCTTGATTTTTATTGATTATTTCAACACATCATTTTAGTTTGCAATTAACGCCTGCTTGAAGGCCGATAATCAACGAACTTAGATTGTTAACGGTAACGAAAATTACCGGCTCTAAATTGATCGAAAACGTTCAACGCAACCTAAAAAACTTCTTCGGTACTAAACAATTTCAGCGCCTAGTTAGGCAGAGCTAGTAAGCAAAGTAAAACTAAGTCTTACTTTGAGCACATCGATTTAACATAGGTCAGAACAGGTGATAAAAAGCGAATTCATCCATTTATTGAGGTATTTTAATAAATTTCAACGTCATCCGATCCGACTCACCTATTGCTTCATATTTCTCTTGATCTTTTTCACCCAAGCGAAGTCGCGGCGGTAACGTCCAAACACCGTTTTCATAGTTTTTTGTATCTTTTGGGTTTGAATTCATTTCTGAGCTAGCAACTAATGTAAACCCAAACGACTCAACTACATTGATAAGGTCAGATTGCTTCCAACGTCCCAGTTTTGCTGCAGCCTGTCGGTCACCTGCAAAATCTTCATCTGCTCTGTGTTGTACAATCGCTAAAATACCGCCGTCTTTTAATATCTGCCACGACTGTTTCAAACCAACATCTACCCGACCCTGATTTTGCCAGTTATGCATGGTACGAGCGATAAAAACGACATCTAAGGAACCAGCTTCAACGGGTAATCCCTCAGTAGCAGGTAACCAAGTTCCAACTGCATTTGAACCATAAAGTTCAGGCGCATCTTTAATATCTTGTGCATATTTGGCAAGCTCATTTGCCCAGTCAGGAGATTTTCTATAGTAATCAGGATTGTGTTCTAGGCCAACATAACGCCCCTTGTCTTTAAGCAGCGGCGCAAGTATATGTGTATACCAAAAACGCCCAGGTGCTACTTCACCAACAGACGATTTTTCATTGATATCAAAAAAACGCAGTACTTGTTCTGGGTGACGATATTGATCACGTTTAATTTCCTCAACCGTTCTATGTGGATTTTTATGAACTGCATGCCAAATTGCGTCTTTGTCATTAGTGTTAGCAAACACGTTTGTTATATTCATGATAAATAATACAAATACTGGTCTAACTAAAGATCTGAATGTAAACATTTCCCAATTTCCTTCTATTAGGTCTGAATTATTGTTTAAGTCAAACAGCGTTTAAAATATCCTATAAACACACAGTATCTTGGCGTTTTTCAAAAAAATGTGACAACTATTTATAGTCAGTATTTAGTCACTGATTATTAGGTGTAAGATACGTGAACAAAACAAAAGCGGGTAAACATAAATTGTAAAGAAAAATGTAAACACAACCACTATAACTATCCAATTGTAGAGAAAGTAGTGCTTTAAAGAGGGAAAAACAAAAACAGCAGGTAACGAATACGCTCGATGTTTTGCGTGACAATAATGTCAGCAATACAATCAATTCCTGTATTTAAAGCACTATTTTAGCCGACTTTTAATGTCAGAAATTATACACAATCGCAATAACCACGTTCATAAAAAAAGGTGCTCATGATCTTAGATAAAATGATGAGGCCTATAAGATTTGCTCACGTCGTAAGACCTGTTCCAGTAAACTTTATAGAGTCAAAGAACCTTACTGCTATAAAGTGCGGTAATATCTCAAGGGTCTCTGATTGTCTCTAGACAATTAATGACAAATATCATATTCAATTGATGACAACCTTCAATTCCCCATACCTTTCATAATCGACATAATAATTATCAACAAAAAGCAATTCCCTTATAAATCAAAGGGATCATTTATGGCTGCTAATAGTGCAATTATTAACAATCTCACGACAAATAAACTTGCGATAAATATTCAAGCTGAAAGCAATCAACCGACAAAAGCTCCAACTGTCGCGTCAATTCGAAACGTTTGTAAGAGCTTTGATGATACTCTCCTTGTTAGGCTACTATTTGCTCATAACCAATAGACCTTGGAATTTAGGTTCAAGTTTATTTTCTATTTTTGCCACACGCTCTTCAATTTTAGTAGTTGAAGAATTAACTTTGTTTAACTGGGTATTTAAAGTAGAGATTTGGCTAGTTAGTTTTTTATTTTGATCTGATATTTGATTATTGGTATGAACTAATGAAGCTAAAATTACTAATAAAATAGCAATTACGATTGATTGGAAGTTGAAAATTTTATTCATGGTATATCCCTAATTAAAAAATTTAATCCATTTACATAGTCGTGATTATACAAAAATAGTTTAAATATGGTGTAAACTTATTTAGTAACTGGTATTACCCATAAAAAGTAGACACTGGTTATGCGCCAATGCGCTCAAATTCAGAAGGACTGACATAGCCCAACGCTGAATGCCTACGTAAACGGTTATAAAAAAACCTCAATGTATTTAAATATACCCAATTTAGCTTCATCAATCGAGCGATATTGCTCAGCGTAAACTAGCTCTACTTTCAAACGACTATAGAAAGATTCCATCACTGCATTATCCCAACAATTGCCTCGGCGGCTCATACTGACTACGCCACCTTTGCTGCGAATTAACTCTTGGTATTTCACCGCACGATATTGTACGCCTCTATCGGAATGAATGATTAGCCTTGGTGCTATGTCCCTACTCTGTAGCCAAAGTTAATTCTAATTTCGGTGATACATTAACGATTGTTGTATTAAAAAATATTCCGCTAGTCATGTAGCCACCAACCATTCGGGTTGTTTGACCATTTTCAAAATATATATAAACGTCGAACTCACTGTCTACGCCATTATAAAAATACCATAGACTTTGAGCTGAATTACTTTCGATTTTTTCAAAAGTATATTCTTCTCCACCAACAGCTACTGAAGCGTTTGTAATTATTTGAGTTGAATTATTTATAATCTTTATTTGGTTAGGTTGATTTAGAATTACCCCAGCTAAGATTGCCCCAAGTAAAGTAATAATTGCTAATGATGAAATCAATCCGTGTTTCAAACTCATAACCTTCCTTGTATGCTAGACATAATGACTCCCCACGAAAGTACTGATCTCCAACCATTCGTGGATTAGCTGAAAGCCAGAGCCATAATTAGTTTGTTAAATACTAAAAAAGGAGATCAGCATGAATACCATAGCATAATTTTTATTGGATTAGATACTCATAAAACATTTACACAACTCGCTGCTTTAAAAGACAAACGAGGAGCTAAACCTGAATCATTAGGTAGAATTAATACCAATAAATCTGCCTTTATTAAGCTCGCTAGGCAACTACAATCAAAATACCCTAAAGCAACACTGCACTTTATTTATGAAGCAGGCCCTTGTGGCTATTGGATTTATCGTTTGTTAACCAGCCTTGGCCATTGCTGTTATATCGTAGCTCCTTCACTCATTCCTAAAAAACCTGGCGACCGAGTAAAAACAGATAAACGTGATGCGGCTAAACTAGCGCTACTTTTTAAGGCAGAAACGCTCACCGCTATTTATGTACCCGAAGCAGAAGATGAAGGCCGATAAACAGGCGTTATTATCACTTCTTCAGCCCTATATTGGGCAAGTAGTAATTGGTGTCGAGTGTATGCATTGCTGGTATTGGGTCAGTGATTTATGTGATGAGCATAATATTGATTTTCTACTCGGCCATGCTTTGTACATGAAAGCCATTCATGGTGGTAAAGCCAAAAACGATAAAATTGATTCATATAAAATTGCCTGCCTTTTAAGAGGCGGCAATTTTCCCTTAGCCTATAACTATCCGTGTGAAATGCGGGCAACCCGTGATTTATTGCGAAGAAGAACCAAACTGGTTCAGCATAGTGCTCAACTCAAAGCGCATATTGTTAATACCAACAGCCAATATAATTATCCAGCCCTTGAATTACACATGAAAAACAAAAGCGTTCGAGAAGAATTTAAAACGCGTTATGAAGACCCAGTTGTTCAGCGAAATATCAATTTCGATTTAACGATTCTCGACAACTACGCCAAAGAGCTTAAATATCTTGAATATTTTATTGAGCGCAAAGCAAAACAACACCGCCCAGACTATTACGCACAACTAAGAACAATTCCTGGCATCGGCATTATTCTCGCGATGACAATTCTTTATGAAATTGGCGACATCAACAGATTTAGCTCTGTACAGAAATTTGCCTCCTACTCTCGGTTAGTCAAATGCAAAGCAGAATCTGCGGGAAAACCTACGGAACAAGCGGTAATAAGATTGGTAACGGTCACTTAAAATGGGCATTTAGTGAGGCGGCTATACTTTACTTACGAGGAAACGACAAGGCCAGACGTTACTTAAACAAGTTACAAAAACGCATGAGTAAAGCCAAAGCGTTATCAGCATTAGCACATAAACTTGGTCGTGCGGTTTACTTCATGCTAAAAAACAAAACGGTGTTTAATGATGAACGATTTCTAAACATTTAAGTCGCACAATGGGGTGAGCTGAACGCCTAACTAGATAAGCAAGAACTATCTCGTGTTATTTGTAAGCTATATGCACAACAACATGATAATGCAGGTAAATATAGTCGCGGTATAAGCTACTTGCGCTTGATTAGACACCCCATTGGTGCGCATTAACAATGAGCAAAATTGTTTACACCTTAGTTGAGCCTGAAACTAACTGGACTTATGAGCCAACTGACTTGAATAGTGCCTTCGTAAGGTTAACCGATGAATGTCTAGTGCCCCTGAACAACTAAAGGACTGACAGATTCAGGCAGTGATTGAGTTCACATAAGAGAGCCTCAATATGTGTTTTCCGTAAACAATTTTAACGGTCACAGTGACAGAACGAAGTAGATTATTTTGCTGATTGATTAACAATTAGCTGCCTAGCGGCAGCTAAAAAAACACTATTGCCTATTTGACGGAAGAAGGTTCATATGTGTTTTGTTTTTAATACACTTTGATATTAAATGTTTGTAACAAACAACTAGATTTAACACCTGGCTCAGAGTATTTTTGATTGCTAATACGCTCAATACATTTAAGTGCATTTTTAGTAGAAAAGTATCTATTGTAGTTTAAGCCTTTTTGACACATAGACTTATATACTTTCAACCTACTTCCCGTTGTACCTGATGAAAAAGCCACAGCAGCACAAGTATTTTCTGAATATTGAGCCCAACTTTCCATTTGTTTAGTAAATATTCTGGACTCATATGAATCTAAATATTTCAATATTGACTTGTTAAGGCCTAAAGTAAGTTTGTTGTAATGCTCAGCTCTTTCCAAGTTCTTCTGTTGAGCCCAAGGCGCACTGCCACTAATATATGTTTGCTTAGCTAACGAGTTAAAAGAAATTATAAGAAAAAAACATTTGATAAGTATAAATTTGTTCATCGCAAATCCTTTGGTTGATGAAAACATAACGCCTAATTAACAGGCAAAAAATTGTTGGCTAAAATAGCGACGAAGGAGCAAAAGCCAACTGTTTTTTGTGATCTTCCCCCGCAAAAGTGGACACCTTCCACTTTTATTTTCCTGCCAATTCAAACTCAACTGGTGGTTGATATCCTAAACTTGAATGCAATCGCTGTCTATTGTAAAAGTAATTTAAATAACCTTTTAGTTTAGAATGTAACTTACTCATTGTTTCAAAACGATTTCCTCGAATGATGTCAGCTTTCAATGAGTGAAAAAACGACTCCACTTCCGCATTATCTGTGCAGCATCCAGGCCGGTTCATACTGGCATTAATATTGTGAATTTTTAAGTAGTGCTGAACATTGTGGGCTCGATATTCGGCACCTCGGTCAGTATGAAATAATACTCTTTCAGTGGGTTTGCGTTTTTTAATGGCAAGCCGCAATGCTTTTAACGTCAGCTCAGTTGATTTGTTTTTACCAAAGGCCCAGCCAATAACACGACGAGAGTATAAATCGATAACGACAGCAAGGTAATGCCAACGTGCACCAACTTTAAGATACGTGATATCACCCGACCATTGCTGGTTTGTCGCTGTCGGCTTGTCTATATTTCTACGCTTATTTTGAATTTCCTTATAGAAAAATTTAACCTTAGCTGGTTTGCTATATGTCTTAATTGCTCTAGCTCTCAAGCCACTCTCTTGCATTAACCTTGCAACCCGCTTCTTGCTTGTTCTTATACCTGATCTTTTCAACGCATAAAACACACGGGGGCTGCCATACGTCTGATGATTAGCATGAAACACGGCTTTTATTTGCTGCAATAAATCTGCATCTCTTAACACTTTGGCTGATAAAGGACGATTACGCCAAGCATAAAAACCACTGGGAGAAACGTTGAGCCAATCACAAAGGTACTTCACACCTAAGATTTGTCCGAACTTGTGGATGAATCCAAATCGCTCTGATGTACTTCCGCCAGATACCGTTGCCACTTTTTTAGCAAGTCGTTCTCCAGTTTCAGACGCTCATTTTCCTTTTTAAGCTTTTGAATTGCAGACAGTTCTTTTTGGGTGGGGACTTTACTCATTATTTCATTGCTGCCCTGGTAGCGCTGATGCTTAGAGAATTTACCTTCTCTGTATTCCTTCCGCCAACGACTGAGCATAAACGGGTGAATATCAAGTGCTAAAGCAACATCCTTTGACATGACATTGTCTTTTAAGCTTAGTTTGACTACTTTGATTTTGAAACTTACTGGGTAAAACCATGTTTTTCTAGGTTGTGTATATTTGGGCATTGTAGCCTCCTCAATATGATGAGGAGGTGTCCACCAAAACGGGGGAGGTGCATTTTCCGTTTGATTGCCTTGTTAGCAGTTTATGCCGAACTTCAGCGGTTTAACGCTTTAACTACTTTTAAACGGCTTAAATTTTTATGACTTTACCTTACTTAAAAAGAAGCGATAAGAAAATAACAAATTAAGATGAATGCATGAAATGGATTTAACAATGAATTGCTAGCACTGAAAATCCATTTTATTTATTAAACACTAATCCCTGTTTTAACCACTTAAAGATAAAGACTGCTAACGCTTATATTAAACGGCTTAAAATGATTGGTTTGCTTTTTTGCACCTTGCAAAAAACGAAACAAGCTTTTTAAGTCCGATTTGAATTTTTTGTTAGGTGAATTTACTTGAGCATCAGTTATTTAGCAAGTGGTTCGATTCACTGCTGAGCCTGATTGTTTAACCCCAGAAGTTAAACCTGAACTAAGCTACAGGCAGTGTGTAAAACTTAAAGAAAACTAGATTGCCGATAACACTAAACCAAGCCGCTACTTTTTAAACACCAGAATCACAATAGTTGAGTCGAAAACAAATCAAGTTGTTAAACACTAAACTTAACAAACGATAATTAAATGAGTTATTCACCCTAACGCTTCAATAAGCGGAAATTTATAGTTGGCTAAAATATTGAGCGAAGCGAAAAAAGCCAACTGTAAATTTTCCGTTTAATTGCCTTGTTAGCAGTTTATGCCGAACTTCAGCGGTTTACCGCTTTAGCTACTTTTAAACTGCTTAAATTTTTAAGACTTTACCTTACTTAAAAAGAAGCGATAAGAACATAACAAATTAAGATGAATGCATGAAATGGATTGAACAATGAATTGCTAGAACTGAAAATCCATTTTATTTATTAAACACCAATCCTTGTTTAACCACCAAAAGATAAAGACTGCTAACAGCTTATTCATAAGAACCATTCTCGCAAGTAACGCTACGAACAGCCCTTTTATTCATAAAAACGAAAATTTAAATTATCACTTCTTCCCAACTATATCAACGAGATAGTATTTCCTATTCTCGTTTTCCCCGTTAGATACGAGAATGGTTCTCGATTTTTTGTTAAAAACAAGAATAAAGGGTTATTGTATATAAAAACAGCATCTTGAATTAATTACTACAACTTTTATTTAAAGCGAATGATATAGCTAAATCGGTGTTAAATCGTTAATCAATACGCCAAGGAAGGAAATAAGTACCCTATTAAAGAGTTGAAGTGATTGTATAAACAAAGCGCTTTGAGTTATAAAATGGCTGACAACAAATACAAATAATGCATACCTGTCATCAACCCTTTAATATTTATGGACTATGTAAAGTTATTTACGGTAATGCACCATCAGCGAACCGCTAACATTACCTACGGCAACCTCTTTGATAAACTCGTAATCTACATCGTTGAAAAATACTTTATATTTCTCATTTGTCGCATAAACAGCCACACCTTCACTTTCTGGATAATCTTCTAACAGCGTATTAACCGCAGCCATTAAATAATGACCAAAACCATGGTGTTGATGTAATGGGTGAATAGCAATAAATGACAATACATGAAAATTTGTCATGGGTACTGCAGCCATAACGGTTTCTTCTTTTTCAATCATTTGCTTTGTGCTGAAATAACCTGCGCCTAACAGCATTTTTAGTCGCCAGTGCCAAAACCTTTCGGCTGTAACACCATCTTGTCGACTATTTAAACAAGCAACACCTACCAAGGTTTCACCTAAATAAAGGCCAACAATAGGTTGTTTAGCTTGCCAAAAAGCATTTAACTCTTCGCGAATTGAAGAACGTAGCCGTTGTTCATAATCACTTTTTTCAGCATTGAATATTTCTAAAAATACCGGATCATCATGATAAGACTGATACAACAAAGAGACTGCTAATTTCAGTTCTTCAGCAGTTAAATATGCTGCTCTGATATCGTCTTTTGTTGCGTTAGTGACTACTTGGGACATTTACGAACCTCTTATTGTTGTTTTTCTAAACAATAGCAGTAAATTAAAAGATAAATCAAATATGCAAATTTTCTACATTACGTTTTGTTGGTAATTCCACTCGCTTTTGCACGCATAAGGTTTTGTACTAATTCCAGGCCACTTAGTGTTGTTGCAGGAAGTGTTACCGCTGACTTTCCTTTAGATTTAGGGGCTTTTGAAAAGTACAGCACATGAGCACTCCAGGTTAACCCACCACCAAATGCAGGTAAAAGCACATGGCTATTGTCAGTAACTAAGCCTTCTTCTAGGGCTTCAACAAAGGCAACCAATACCGTTGCCGCAGACATATTGCCGTATTTTTCAATATTAACGAAAACTTTTTCTGTTGGCAGTGCAAGCTTTTTGGCTAATGCGTCAATAATACGCAAATTTGCTTGGTGAGGCACAACTAGTGACATGTCTTGTGCAGTTAAATTAAGTTTATTTAAGGTTGCTTCACAACCATGTGCCATACCCGCAACCGCTTTTTTAAAGATTTCTTGGCCGATAAAATTCCAATGTGCATCACCAAGTTGCCGTGCTTTGTTTGCATACTTCATGCCCCAACCTTGCACAGCTAGTATATCTCGAGATTCACCAAAACAGCCTAATGACTCAGCCAATACGCCTGATTTTTCTTCTGTAGCCTCTAAATAGAGCGCAGCGGCCCCGTCACCAAAAAGTACAGCGACATCACGATTATCCCACTCCATAATTGGTGAAATTACTTCAGCACCAATCACTAGCGCAGATCGAACCACACCGCTTTTTATCATTGCAGTTGCTGTGGTTAAACTATACATGCCGCTAGTACAAGCGGTGTTAACATCCATACATGCTGCACGTTCAGCACCTAATAAGCGCTGTACATTAGAAGCAGCATTTGGACATAACTCATCAAATGTAGTACTTCCAAATACAATTAAATCAACATCATCAGCAATTTTTCCTGCTGACGCTAATGCTTGTTCACAAGCAACATAAGCAAGTTCACTTACTGTTACATGTGAAATTCTGCGTTCTTTCATCCCTGTACGCGTTGTAATCCACTGATCATTTGTATCTAAAAAAGTAGCTAAGTCGTCGTTGGTAAGTGTGGCAGGCGGTAGGCATTTTCCCCAACCCTTAATTGCAGCATATGTCATAATTCACCCAATACATTCTAAAATGGTTAACTGTTCGTACCAGTTATTAACATCATCCTATAGCGTGATACATCGCAAGTCTACGAGAAATTACTCACGACAAACAAAACCTCTGTTTCTTGTACTATATTAACCATAAACCATCTGAAACTTAGGAGAGTATTATGTCAAATCATCACACGTATAAAAAACTAGAACTTGTGGGATCATCTACAACAAGTATAGAAGACGCCATTCATAACGCGATTACGGAATGCAGCCAATCAGTTAACCATATGGATTGGTTTGAGGTTGTTGAAACACGCGGCCATATTGTTGATGGAAAAGTTGGTCACTTTCAAGTCACCTTAAAAATAGGCTTTAGAATTGAAAACAGTTAACCAATAGCTTTACTTTCGTTATTGGTTAAAAGTCTAAAAAAACAATAAAAATTATTGTTCAACATCAAAGTATTAGCCACAATATTGTTTTAATATAAACAAGTAAGCACTACACTAATGAAACCTAGTTGGATAATGTTGTGGCTATCTTCAATAAGTTAAACATCTCTCAAACTAGGTTTCGACCAATCAATAACCAATAAGACGCACTATCATGCAGTTAACGAACAAAGCTGGCACTCCTGTTCAATGGCAAGATTACTTAAAATCTGGCCATCGTATTTTCATAGGCTCTAACGCCGCTGTTCCAAACGCGTTAATTGATAATTTAATTGAAAATAGCGCGCAACTTCACGATATAGAAACAGTCCATATTCTCACCTTTTCAGACAATGTTTGGGCCAAACCTGAACATAAAGATTTATTTAAAGTCAACACACTGTTTATCGGCGGAAAGAATGTAAGAGAAGCAGTAGCCGAAGGAAGAGCAGATTATACACCTTGCTTTATTTCAGAAATACCCACGCTATTTAAGCAAAATATTTTACCGTTAGACGCAGCATTAGTGATGGTTAGTCCACCAGACGAATACGGCTACTGCTCGTTAGGTGTTAGCGTTGATGTAGTCGCGTCAGCGGTAAAATCCGCAAAAGTTGTTATTGCGCAAGTGAACCCACATATGCCTTGCACCAACGGCCATAGCTTTATTCACGTCAATCAAATTCACGCTTGGTTGACAGCAGAGCAGCGTTTACCAGAAATACCTGATCAACAAATTGATCCGGTGAGTGAACGTATTGGCCAATATGCCGCAATGCTCGTAGAAAATGGTGCAACCATACAAATAGGAATAGGTAAAATTCCAAGCGCAGTGTTGAAATATTTAATGAATCATAAAGACTTAGGCGTTCACAGTGAAATGATCTCAGACGGTATTATTGATCTGATGAAAAGTGGCGTGATCAATAACCGCCGAAAAACGTTTCATAAAGGTAAAACCGTTACTACCTTCTGTATAGGTACACAGCGATTATACGATTTTGTAGATAAAAATCAGCATGTTGAATTTTACCCATCTGAGCATGTCAACTCGCCAGTAAATATTGCAAAGAACGACAACATGGTGTCAATTAATAGTGCCATTGAAGTTGATCTTACCGGACAAGTTGTCTCAGACTCTATTGGACACCAATTTTATAGCGGTATAGGTGGGCAAGTAGACTTTGTTCGTGGTGCATGGCTGAGTAAAGGCGGTAAACCGGTTATTGTGCTACCTTCTACCACTAAAGATGGCAGTATATCTCGTATCGTGCCACATATTACCGAAGGCGGTGGTGTTGTGACTTCTAGAGGCCATGTTGGCTATGTGGTCACTGAGTTTGGTATCGCCAATTTAATCGGTAAAAGTATTCGCGAACGTGCTTTAGAACTAATTCGTATCGCGCATCCTAAGTTTAGAGATGATTTACTCCAACAGGTTCGCAAACATTATTGGGTGCCCACCTACCAAGATAATACCCCCACTTCTGTACCTGAACTTGGCGCTGTTGAATTGAAAAAATTCACCCTTGGCGGTGAACGCTTTATACTTCGCCCGTTAAGCCCTGCAGATGAACGACGCTTACAAGAGTTTTTTTACTCGCATACCAAAGAAACGTTAATGATGCGCTATAACCACCATTTAACACAAATGACACGTGAAAACTCCTGTCAACTGGTCAGTGTTGATCAACATAAAGATTTAGCATTGTGCTTTACACAACGCGACCACTTAGGTGAAATTATTCAAGCCGTTGGACGATACTATTTTATTGAGGCAACGAATTCGGCTGAAGTAGCTTTTGTTATTCGTGAAACCCAACGTAGTAAAGGCATGGCAACCACCTTGTTATTGCAAATGATCAAAATTGCAAAGAAACGGAAGTTATCTTCATTAATTGCCTGCGTGAGAAGAGACAATGCTGCCATGCTTAAAGTGTTCGAAAATGCAGGTTTTGTCAGAGGTTACTCAGAAGATTTCGACGAAATTTCATTATGCTTAACCCTAGAAGAAACAATCACGAATGCAAAGGAAATCGAATGACCGTAGGAATTATAGGCCACCATCGCTGTAATGGTCATATGATGGGAGAGCATCACCCTGAATCTCCTGCGCGTATTGGCGCTATTCAAGACCAGTTAATCAGAAGTGGGCTTGAATATGTGATCAAACAATTTGACGCTTCGCCCATTGATAAATCACTATTATTGCTTGCCCATGACAAACAATACATCGACTATATTTACAGCAATGCCCCAAGCGAAGGACTTTTTCGTCTCGATGATGATACCGCGATGAATGCTGAAACATTAACGGCTGCGCGATATTCCGCTGGGGCGGTAAAAGATGCCGTTGATTTAGTGATGAGCGAGGCCTTGTCTTCGGCATTTTGTCTTACCCGCCCTCCTGGCCATCATGCTGAGCGTGACAAAGCCATGGGCTTTTGTCTTTTCAATAATATCGCCATAGCGGCGGAGTATGTGAAGAAGCAATATGGTGTTTCGCGTGTTGCTATTGTAGATTTTGATGTTCATCACGGTAACGGCACTGAAAATATTGTAAAAGATAAAACAGGGATATTATTTTGCTCGAGTTATCAGTACCCTTTTTACCCGTTTGAAATGCAAGCAAGCGACAGTCCGCCCATTATTAACACCCCCCTCAAAGCAACCACAAAAGGGCCTGAATTTAGGCAAGCCATCAAAGATAAATGGTTAACGCATTTACATGAATTTAAACCAGAATTTATTTTTATTTCTGCAGGGTTTGATGCGCATATTGAAGATGAAATGTCACAAATAAGCTTAACGGAAGATGATTATCGCTGGGTGACTGACGAGATAAAAAATATTGCTGACCAATACGCTCAAGGCCGTATTGTTTCTGCCCTTGAAGGTGGCTACGCGCTAAACGCTTTAGGTAGGTGTGCTGTTGCCCATATTAATGGCTTAATTGGAAATTAACCCGCTTAAACGAAAAATGCCGCATTAAATGCGGCATTTTAAATTAACTTGGTTGAAACATATCCGATTGAGGTACTCGATACTTCTTATGTTGTTTCTTCTGCAATGTTCCCTTTCTGTGCTTCAATGCTGCTTCAAGCTTTTTAGCTGCTTCTGCAATAGCTTTGTACAATTCTTTACTGGCAGCGCGAACTGATATTTTCTGCCCTTCATACTGGGTGATCACTTCGATTTGTTGTTGATTCGGTTCAACTTTCACTACCGATTCAATCGCCATAATATCTGGGAAGTGATTCGCGACTTTAGTTAATTTATTCTCAATTGCTTGTTTGATTGCTTGGGTAATTTTTACATGATGACCTGAAATTGTTATTTTCATTTTACACCCTCTTCATTGAAAAATAGAAACAGAGATTACGTTCTCTATTTATATACCTCTGGGCAATAAAATAAAAAACAACAGTAAAATGCAAAAATAATTTTTAAGCGCACATATGATTAAAGTTCATAGCTATCATATTGTGCTAATTCCTTACGTAACCTGCGAACTTCTTTAATATTTTCAATTTCTCGCCATTTACGTTTGCGGGTTTTTACTTTTGCTTTCACCTCATGAACGTCTAATTCGTCGAATTCAACATAGTCAAAATTTCTATAATCTGATGTATTCATTTTGTTTATCCACATTGTAATAACTGGCTTCAATGTAAACAGGTTTTATGATCATTTTTTGAAAGAAACGTGACAGTTACATGACGATAAAACTTAGGATATGTTGATCTTTCGTGTTTATTTTTGCAGCAGTTTATGGGTATTTAGACAAGGCATTGCGTTTAATGTGTGGTTATTCCACATGAAAAAGCAATAACGACGTATAAATGACAAAAAACGCTGCCCTTTGGGTTCATTCAACTACATTTACTCTCGAAAGATCAACAGACCTTAATTAAATGTGACCTAACACCGATAAAATTTCCACACCTTGTTGATTACAATATTGTAATCCAGAATCGACATCTTGGGCCGTCAAACCAAGTTCCTGCAAAAGATGATTTCCTAAAAATGTTTTCTTTGCATACATGCCAGGATGCGAATTAATTAACGCTAAACGTGTGGTAATAAACAACAAACTTGCTTCATTAGATAATTCATTCTGATAAGCATCAGCATACTGTGCGATAGGCTCAACGATAACTGACGGTAACTGCCACGAGGTTAACAACGCGGCACTTAATTGTGAATACGTAAAGCCCAATACATCTTTTTGTCGCTCCCAAGGCGTTTCTCCTTGGTGGTAACCTTCGCTGTATTTAACTTGCTTTGGCGCTAAATGTACTAATACTAATGCGCCTATATTATGAAATAGCCCTGATAGAAATAAACTTTTTTCGCTAGGCATTTTAAGTTGTTTAGCAAAAAACTGGGTTAATAACGCACAATCAACGCTGATCTCCCAAAACCTATCCATGTCTGCGATGTTGGGATCAATACCAGAAAATGCAGCCGTTACCCCATAAGCATCAACTAAGTTTTCTACTTCTTTAATCCCTAATATCATTAAGGCACGATCGATTGAAACCACTTCACGGGGAAAACCGAACATGGGGCTATTTGCTATTTTTAATAATTTTGAAGCAATGGCCGGTTCAAGAGACAATACTTGAGCAATATCGTCTAATGTTGAGCTTTCATCCGCAATCAGCCTTTTAAGCGTCATGTAAACATCTGGTAACACACATAACTCTTGTGCTTGTGCCACATATTGATCAACACTAGTTCTCATGATTTCCCCTTATAATACAAAAGAATAAACGCTAATAGTGCTTAAGTTTATTTTTGACTTTGGCAAATACTGTCATTAGCACTAAAATCATTAACCCTGCAATTAAACCAACAACACCATCATGCACCACACTGATTATTGTTGCCCAACTATTACCCAATAAAGCCGTTACGTAGTGAGTGATACTGATTGAAATATCATGTAAAAACGCAATGCTATGAACAAGTATACCGCCGCCAACTAAGAACATCGCTAATGTGCCTACCACCGATAACAATTTCATCAATAAAGGCGCAAATATTAATAACCCCCGCCCGCAAGTTCGCTGCAATTGATTGAAACCACCTGACTTAGATTTCTTCAATAAATATAATCCTAGGTCATCTAGCTTAACAATGCCTGCTACTAAACCATAAACACCAACAGTAAATGCGATAGCTAAACTACTGAGCACCGCAATTTGTGTTTCAAAGCTTGCTTCTTTGACTGACCCCAACACAATAACCACAATTTCAGCTGATAGAATAAAGTCTGTTCTAATGGCACCTTTAATTTTATCTTTTTCTAATTGCACTAAATCAACGTTATTTTGCGTTAACTTATCCAGTACTTCTTGATGATATTTTGCTTTTTCTTCTTTGCTTTGTAGAAATTTATGGGTAACTTTTTCTGCCCCCTCAAAGCACAAATACAAACCGCCCAGTACCATTAAAATAGTAATTAAAGGTGGATAAATAGCGCTAATTAGCAACGCGGCAGGTACTAAAATTAATTTATTAACAAAAGAGCCTTTCGTAACCGCCCACACCACAGGTAATTCCCGCTGTGCTTTTACACCAGAGACTTGTTGAGCATTTAACGCAAGATCATCCCCCAAAACACCAGCTGTTTTCTTAGCTGCAACCTTTGAAAGTACAGCAACATCGTCTAATACAGTGGCGATATCATCGATTAACGCGAGTAAGTTTACCCCTGGCACTTTTATTCCTATATTCAATTGATAATCGTTAACTGTATCATGAATTTAAACGTTGCAAACGTTTAGTATCGTAAACATTCAGATAAACAATGTCATGCATTCAAGTCGTTAATAACTAAACCATATCATTCATAAAAATGACATGTAGACTTCATAAAGGCTACACACATTATTAACAAATCCTTAACGTAAAACACTTACCATTTGGTCAGCTTTTATAAGCTATTCACTTTTACTTACTTGATAACGGCCAAAAAACATGAAAAAAATACCTTTATTAGTCTTATCTGCATTGCTCACCAGTACAGCATCGGCAGATATCATAATTTCAGAATACGTTGAGGGAAGTAGTTACAACAAAGCGATTGAGCTATTTAATACCAGCGCTCAAAGCGTCGATCTCTCTCAATATCAACTTGCCTTATACTTTAATGGTAAAACGACAGCAGGAAACACCATTAACTTAAGCGGCACCATAGCCGCTAATAGTACTTTCGTGATTGCACATCGTGACATTGATAGCAGTGTTGCAACCCAGTTAACAACAGGCAGTTTACTGTTTAACGGTGATGATGCTATCGTGTTAAAGAAAGCAAATACGATTATTGATTCAATAGGAAAAATCGGCCAAGACCCTGGTAGCCAATGGGGTAGCGCATTAACAAGTACAAAAGACAATACCTTAGTGCGTAAATCTTCTATCAGCAGTGGCGATACAAACCCAAATGATGACTTTAACCCCGCAGGCCAATGGATAGGCTTTGCAAAGAATACCCTTGATTCATTAGGCTCTCATCAGTTTGACGGTTCAACGGATAATGGAGACCCTGGTGACGGTGACAATGGTTCAGGTGATGGTGATGGTGGTGATGGTGATGGTGGAGATTCTCCAGCAACCAGCAACTGTGGTGATACATATACTAGCATAGCAAATATTCAAGGAAGTAGTAACAGTACCCCATTATCAGGGCATACAGTGTGGACAGAAGGTATTGTCACTCATACTCTTCAGCATACTGGTTATAAAGGTTTTTTCATTCAAAGCGCTGATCTTGAAGCAGACAATAACGCCATGACTTCAGAAGGTGTATTTGTTTATCACCAAGCTGATACAGTTGCCGTCGGCGATAACATTCGTTTACACGCGAAAGTTAGTGAATATAACAATTTAACGCAACTTTCTACGGTGACTGAGCTACAGGTGTGTCAAACTGCGGTCAGTTTGCCTGCTGCACAATTAGTTACTTTACCCCTTGATGCAACCCAACGAGAAGCACTTGAAGGTATGAGGGTTACCATAAAAGATGCAGTGATCACAGATACCTATAACTATGGCCGCTATGGTCAGTTCGAAGTTGCCTCTGAACGTTTATATACACCAACGCAAGTATCTGAACCTGGCGCTTCGGCCAATCAGTTAGCAATAGAAAACGCTGAAAAATCGATTCTTGTTGATGACGGCGACACGGCACAAAATCCTGAAACGCTGCCCGCACCTACCCCTGAATTAAGTGCCATTAATTCATTACGAAGTGGTGATACAATACCAACATTGACAGGTATCTTGTCATTTCACTTTACTAATTATCAAATCCTACCAACAACACCTCTTGCTACCCAAACCACCAATGCTCGCCAGCAAACGCCTACCATTACTAACGTGGGTAATTTACGAGTTGCAAGCTTTAACGTGCTTAATTACTTTAATGGCAATGGCTTAGGAGGTGGTTTTCCAACCGCTAGAGGTGCTAAAACCGAAGCGGAGTTTGTGCGTCAGCGTGATAAAATTATTGCTGCCATTGCAACCATTAACGCTGATATTATCGGTTTAATGGAAATAGAAAACGACGGATACGGCGCACAATCAGCCATTGCCGATCTTACTCAAGGGATAAACGCTTACTTTAATGATAACGTTTATCAGTTTGTTGCTCCTGCGGAAAGTCAAATGGGAAGTGATGCAATAGCCGTTGGCATACTTTATAAAGCGAATTCAGTGACACCTGTTGAGGCTGCTAAAGTATTAAATAGCCAAAACTCTGCTAAAGATGAAAATGGCCAAGTACTATTCTTATCAAACAAGAACCGCCCTGTTGTAACACAGTTATTTAAACATCAAGCGTCTGAACAAGAAATTGTGATTGCGGTTAATCATTTAAAATCGAAAGGTAGTCACTGCAACAGCCTTAACGACTATGATAACAATGATGGGCAAGGTAACTGTAACTTAACGCGTACACGAGCCGCTAAAGCACTTGGCTTGTTCTTAAATAAAGAATATGTCGAGCTGCCCACCCTCGTTATTGGCGATTTAAACGCCTATTTAAAAGAAGATCCTATTGTTGCGTTAGCAAATGCCGGCTTTGATGACTTATTTACTACCTTAAATAAAGTGGATGCCTATAGTTATATCTTTGATGGACAACTCGGCCAATTAGATCACGCGTTAGCTAATCAAGCTTTAGCACAGCATGTGGTAGATGTTGTCACTTGGCCTATAAACGCCGATGAACCTCGCGTACTTGATTACAGCATGCAATATCAAAACGCGACACATCACGCAAAATACTACGCCCCTGATGCATTCCGTTCATCAGACCACGACCCTATTATTGTCGAAATTTCGTTAACACAAGACAGTATGTTTGGAGATTTAGATCAAGATTCTGATGTAGATACCCAAGACATCACGCTGTTTTTAACATTATCAGCATCAAATGAATTAACCGATTTAGCTTACGACTTTAATAACGACAAACAACTCAACCGCCGAGATGTTCGCGGTTACATGCAACTGTGTACTCGTGCTCGATGCGCTACTGAATAATCATTAATTAAGGGAAAAACATGAAAAATTTATTTATACTACTTTGCTTGTTTGTTGCGACAAACGCGAACGCTAACCTCATCTCGTTAAACAGCGATCAAGCGAGCTACAATACAAACGACAACGTACTATTAAACATTGCCGTTGAACAAGTCGCAGCAGAAATGGCTACGCTTGAAGTTGACATAGCTTTTGATAATACCTTGTTATCATTTGAAGATTTTGTTTTTGATTCTATGATGATGTCACCACCTTCACCTGCATTTGGCCCGTTATTTACTGACGTTACGTTAAGCCAACCGGGTTTACTTTCAGTAGCCGTTTGGTGGTTTGATGCCACAGAAGTGCCCTCAACTTCCTTTAATTTAGGTATTGCAGAATTTACAGCGCTTGCTGACTTTACCGCATCGTTTGACATTGCAGCAGTTAGACAATTTGATATCAACGGTGACGAGATTGTCAGTGCGATTAATGAACCTGCAACGGGCCTTTTACTATTCCTAAGCCTCTTTGCTTTGTTCCGTAAAAAGTACCATAACGCTTAATCAAGGTTTCATCATAAAAAAGCCCTGTTAATTAACAGGGCTTTTTCATCAATTGCGTTGTATAGTAACGTTCACGTTAAAACAGAATCTTACTTATCACCACGCCCCATAAACTTTTTCTCATCGGTGTTAATTTTTACGATATCACCCGTTGAAATATGTTCAGGCACTTGAATAATTAACCCCGTTGAAAGTGTAGCGGGCTTCGTTCTTGATGTCGCAGACGCCCCTTTAATGGAAGGATCAGTTTCTAATACGGCTAACTCAACGCTTGAGGGTAAGTCGATACCTACTGGAGAACCATCCACTAAAATTACCTGAACACCTTGAGTAGATTCATTGATAAACAGTACTTCGTCGCTAATAGATGCTTTATTTAGGTTGTATGGTGTGTAATCTTCGTTATCCATAAACACATACTCTTCACCATCAATATAAGAAAACATGACAGGTCGTCGAATTAAGTCCGCATAGTTCAGCATATCTGAATCTTTAAACGTTTCATCGACTTTACCGCCTGTCACCACATCGTACATACGCATGCGATACAAACTTCCACCTGCTCTGCCCTGTGGCACTGAACGTTCAATATCTTTTATAATAAATACACCGCCATTGTGCTCAATAGCTTGGTTTTTCTTTACATCACTTGCCTTTGGCATGTTATTTCCTTAAATGTTAAACAAACTTTTATTAATCATTATAACTATTGTTAGCGAGAATATATGCCAAACCAGCATTAATCACCGTTGCTTGTGCTAAATTACAATTATCAGTATCAACCTTAGGGCTGTCTGGGTAAACTTCTGTTGTGGTTACATATTTTGCGTCACTAAAGCCCATACATAAACCAAGTGGTCTAGCGTCATAATTGATTACTCCGAACTGTTCTATCGTTTCGCCAATTAATCTATTTTCATCATCAGCGGGAGCAATATGCGTTATTTTAGCAACGGCATCTATTATCGCTTTTTGAAAAGCAGGTTGTGGTTTAGCTGTGTTAGCAACAAGGTAAAAGCCGTCAGGGATATTCCAATTATCATGTACCGTTGCATCTCTCGCGGCAAGCGCAGGTCTAAATTCTGAGTTATCGGTATCAGTGGTTTCGTGTAAATCAAAATGCGCTAGTAGCTCAACGCCTAACTCATCAATGAACGACATTAACTTTTCAGATTCTGGCGCAGGGCTTGGTTGATAAAAAGAACGGTTTGGATCAATCGCTAAAGGGTTCCAGCGATTAATCGTTTCATACCCCCACGGACTAACACAAGGCGCAATGATAAAGTTGACCTGTTCATGAAAGTTTTCGGCAAATTGTTCTGCAAACAATAAAGCACCATGCACACCACTTGTTTCGTAGCCGTGAACACCACCAGTCACCAGCACCGTTGGTTTGTTGTTAGTATAGGCTTTAGAAACTAACGCTAACAAAGGATAAGCTTCTTCGTTATAAGGTAAGGCACCGTACTGTTTAACGGTAAAATGATCGGTTAATTGGTTTATTTTACTGACCACTTCTTGTTGATAACTTCGTTTTATTTGTTGTTTTTCACGCCATTGGGCTTTTTCTGCTGGCCCCCATTTAATACCGGGCTTGCCAATGGGGTAGAGAGTTTCGTTTTGCATAGGTTAATCTGTATTATTCGTGCGTTGGCAAGATTATACCGAAAGCCATGTATTATTCATCCCTCAGTTTATGTTAATCGAAATTTTCACTATGTTTTGTTACATCTATTCTCGATTAAACGCCGAGAGTTTACGATAAATTATACTTATATTGTATTGGATAGAGCGTTACACTAAAGCTATCTCTCGAAAGGATTTCTACGTTATGTATAAGCAAATACTGTTTCTTCTCACCCTCTCTACAATGTTGAGTAAGGTTATTATTGCTCAAGAGTATGAGACCATTGAACCACCAAGAAAATTAACAGCAAAACAAGCTGAAATAGCAGAGAAAAACTATCTTCAATATTGTGCTTTATGTCACGGTAAAGACAGACAAGGCCATGTGAACGACCATGCACCTTCATTAAAAAGCGCCAGTCTATTTCAGTCTGGTGTGCCTCATGCCATTTTAAGGCCAATGTCATATGGTCGAACTGGCACTCCAATGGGCGGCTATTTAGATGAGGTTGGTGGCCCTATGACATTAGAAGAAACATGGAACTTAACCTATTGGTTATTCGAAAAATCAGGCGTTGATCGGGTTAAATTGTCAACGAACCCTGTGCAAGGTGATATTAAAAAAGGCGAACGAGTCTATCAAAAAGAATGTTCAACTTGTCATGGCATCAACGGCGAAGGTATAACAGCTCCAGCTTTAGGAAATCCTTCAGCGCTAGCACACAACACCGATGAATTCATTCGTTATGCTATTCGACATGGTAGGAAAAATACCCCAATGAAAGCTTATCAAGGGATTTTACCAGAGCAATCAATTAACGATATTACCGCTTTTTTACGCAACAAAGCCAGTGGCTGGCAAGATAATAAGCCAGTATTAAAACAACTACCAACGCCTGCAGAATATGTGGTAAACCCTGAGGGTGAACACCCAAATTTCACGCTTAAAGATGATCAATATGTGATGGCTGAAGACCTATATAAAGCCTTAGAAAAAAAACAGAAAATGGTATTATTTGATACTCGTGTAACCTCGGTATGGCAAACCGCTCATATTAAAGGTTCCGTGCCATTACCTTATTATGCAGATCTTGATGCTATGATTGCAGACATCCCTACAGACGTTCAAATTGTTGCTTATTGTTCATGCCCGCGTGCTGCCGCTGATCATGTAGTCAATAAATTACGACATAAAGGTTTTACAAAAACAGCCGTTTTGTGGGAAGGTATTTTTGGTTGGATGCACCTTGGCTTCCCTGTCACTCGTGGTGATTTATCCACCCTTGATTAATCATGTAGATTATTGTTTTAGGAGTTTTTATGAAGTATGTTCGGTTAGGTAGTAGTTCATTAGAAGTATCAAATGTTTGTTTAGGTACCATGACATGGGGTAAACAAAATATACAACAAGACGCCAATGAACAACTAGACTACGCGCAATATCACGGAGTGAATTTTATCGACACCGCCGAAATGTACGCAGTACCACCTACCGCTGACACTTATGGTAAAACTGAACGTATTATTGGTCATTATTTACAAGCTAATCCTTCACGCCGAGAAAATTTAGTCATTGCTACAAAAGCGGCTGGCCCTGGACTTTCATACATACGGGGTGGCTCAGAGATAACACGGAAAGCGGTTATTCAAGCAGTTGATGATTCACTTAAGCGCTTAAGCACCGATCATATTGATCTATATCAGTTACATTGGCCGAATTACACCTCTCCTCACTTTGCTAAACATTGGCCAAATATGGTTGATTACACTGACGTGAACGCGACTGAAGAAATTGAGAAAATGCATGACATTCTGCAAGGGTTAGCCGACTGTGTTGCCGCAGGAAAAATTCGCTATTGCGGTTTATCAAATGATACACCTTGGGGAATAAATCAATATGTCAAACTAAGCGAGCAGCACAATTTACCGCGAGTTGTTTCAGTACAAAATGAATTTAATTTACTTCATACCAAAGATTGGCCGTATGTAATCGAAAACTGTATCCACGAAGATATTGCCTATTTACCTTGGTCACCATTAGCTTCTGGCGCGCTAACAGGTAAATACTTAAACGGAAGTAGACCAAAAGGTAGTAGATGGACCTTAATGCAAAGACATGGATTGTTTAGAGATACTGCGGCCGTTGAAAGCGCAGTTCAAAGCCTCAGCGATATTGCTAAGCAAATAAACCTTTCGCCAACTCAACTAGCGCTCGCGTGGGTAAATCAAGTAAAAGGGGTTACTTCAACCATTATTGGTGCAACCAGTATGGCGCAATTAGAAGAGAATATTGCTGCGTTCGAACTTTCATTAAATGAGACAACACTTAATCAGATAGATCAGTGGTTAAAAACCTACCCATCACCCTATTAGTGCTTTTATTAACACTGACTAACTACACCAGAGAAAAAGATAGGTCGAGATACCAATTACATCAAAAGCATACCTTGTTGTAATTGGTATATATTGTTATTTCGTTAACCTTCTACGTTTGTACATAAACAATCCGGTAATTAAAGCAAGTAACATTATCCCGAAAGAATGAGGCTCTGATATTTTCACTACTTCAATATTCATATCGGTGGGCTTCGGGCTATTATCATCTGAAAAATTTGGTGCTTGAACAAAACCCTTGTTCTGATTTACTGGATCTTGATTTCCATTTTCACCAGTAGAACTGCCACGGTTATTAAACGCACCTCCCGCATTGCCTTGATCTCCACCACCGTTACCTTGACCTTGTTGTTGCTCTTCACCGCCTATTGGCAAATTACCCAAGTTATTATCGGTCACAGAACCGTTATTTAGCTCTTCTTCGCCAGAGCCTCCCGTAGAGTTGGTATTTTCTTGACGAAACACTCGTTCAACAGCTTGTTTAGCCAGTAAGGCAGCTTTTTCTTTACCCAGCGAAATCAGAGCCAATGGAACAGCAGATTTTATTGGTTGTTCAATAAACGATTCTGCAATATTGTTACTGGCAAAAAACAGCGGTGTAGAAGCATTTGTTCGGTTAATCACTGGAATTAGCTGACCAGAAGCTGTGCCAGTAGCCAATGAGAACACCGGTGCATTATTTTGAGAAAACCCTGAAGCAATTGGCGTATTAGCAACAATGCCTGTACGACGAGCAAAGTTTCCTAAATAAGTATTACCGGCAATACCGGTAAGCCATTGTTTAGTTTCACCCACAATAACCCCGCCAAGATCCGCAGAAACAAATTGTGGTGCAGCATAAGTATCAATTGCCAACGTAGGCTTATTGACCACATTAATAGTTAATGAAAATTCAGTTGCCATTACATTAGCTGCGCTAACTACTCGAACCGTAACAGCAACATCTTCATCAACTTCATTGACATAAACAAAGAGTTCGTTCTGATTAAAAACACCTGTAACAGCATTATTATCGCTGATAACTTCAAAGATACGACCTTGTTGATTCAAGTCATCAATCGGAATAGAAAACATCGAATTTTCATGGGCAAGTACACTATTGTTAGCCATACCAAGCAATGAAAAATGTGCATTATCACTGGTAAAACCGGTCGCTTTATTTTGAAAGTCATAAATATTTGCTGTTGAAACACTGCTCAATCCCAGTAATGCAGCAAAACTTAACACTTTAGCTTGTTGAATAAGTTGATAATTCAAGTGATGATCCTCGTTTGTATATAATTTACAAAAACTATTAACGTCAAAATGTAATGATGACAACAGACAAGGATTGGGTAAGCTCAATTCTCTGCAACCCCGCTACCATAGTATTTACCTTAGGTCGGAAGCTTTGCGTATATGGGTTTCACCATACTTGCCTTTTACAAATATCGAATTAATAGTAATCTTTAATACGTTTTGCGTCAACAAAACGATCGTTTTGTTTAAAAAACCATCAAACAACTTTCACATTAAAATGTATATTATCCATTTAATTAATTGATTAAAAAGATAAAAACTTTAATTCATTTTCTACACCTTATAACAATGCATTAACGCTATTAACAAATCATTGATAATTATATTTTATACAATATACTTACAGCTGTATTTTATATACAAATTATAATAACGATGATAAAAAAAGGAAACAACGTGAAAACTCCACAACAGATACTCTGTGCTGGTTTAGCTGTTAGCGCCTGTTTAAGTTATACAGCATTTGCTAATGAACAAATCACACCAAATATACTTTCTAAAACTTCAGCAAAGCCTTTGCTAACATCACATGCAGCAAAACAGTTACAAGATAGTAAACAACAAGATATCAGCCCCCCTAGGCAAATATCACCAAAACAATTCGAACTATTACTACAGACAAAACAAACACTAAACGATCATTATCGCTCTGATCCAAAAACGCTTAATCGCTCAATGCGCTCTCCGATTAAAGCAATGCAAAGTAGCGGTTGTACCAATGCCAATGAATTACAATCATTATCAGATGGTGCTCTAGTGAATGCCGTAGTTAATGGTGATTTAACTTCATGTCTTTATGGATTATTTGACGCTAACCTAGTTGGCACATCTGTATTCTCAGATCAAAGCTTACAAACCATTGCTGATGCCATAACAGATCTACTTTCTACTGGTTATGACGGAACTGACACCACAAAGGCTGCTCAATTAGAAAAATTAGTCATTTACTTACGTGCTATGTTCTGGGCTGAGTGGGGCACAAATAGAGTATTCGATAGTCAGTTTACCAATACGCTTGAGCAAGCATTTAACCTATACATTTCAGGTGAAAACTTTGTTAATTATAACGGCGAAGCAACCAGAGATTTTATGGTCAGATATGAGATGCTCATTTTATTACGTAGCTCTGGTACTAATAACCTACCCTATTTAACGCGATTAACAGAAAGCTTACTTGGCTATGCTTCAACCGTAAACCGTGCTGATGATTGGGGTGTTTATTATGAAGAAAATGGTGTTACCCAGATCTTGACACATTTATTTAATACCTCGAGTGAAGATGCCAGCGCATTAGAACAATTAGTACAAAATCAACCTGAGTTACTTACCAATTTATCTTCTTTTGTATTAAACGAAGGTCAATGGCTTGTTGGTCACACACGGGAATATCAATGGGGTGATAGTGTTAATGAACTCGCCCGCTTTTTAAAATTTGGCGGCACGATTGCCGATACCGTTAGACCCGCCATTATCACCATACTAAATAACTACGATTACCAAGGCGCGGGTAGTATGGGTTGGTTAAAGGCACAAACGGCTGTGATAGCATATGATTCACAGAACTGTGATCTCTATGGCAATGCCTGTAGCTTCGATTTAGAAGCAACGATTTTATCTGGCAGCCACACCTGTAGCACAACCCTGAAGCTTCGTTATCAAGAACCTATTGATGAAGTAAACCGCGATCAAATTTGTGTGCAACTTGCCGAACAAGAAACAGCTTTTCATCAAATGTTTCAAACGGCTAAAGATACACCAGTAAGCAATGATCATAATACTGATTTAGAAGTTGTTATTTTTAGTTCATACACTGATTATGACAATTACGCAGGAACCTTCTTCGGAATCAGTACTGATAATGGCGGTATGTATTTAGAAGGTGAGCCTGCTACGCCAGGTAATCAAGCACGCTTTATTGCCCACCAAGCAACCTGGCTACCAACGTTTCAAGTGTGGAATTTACAACATGAATACGTGCATTACCTTGATGGAAGGTTCAACCTGTGGGGCAGCTTTTCAGATCAAGCTGATAACAGTGTTTGGTGGAGTGAAGGGTTAGCTGAGTATCTTTCTCAACCTAACAACAACAGCAATGCACTAGCCGCTGCTGCAAATAAAACCTACGCGTTAAGTGAGCTATTTCAAACCACTTATGCCAATGGCAATACTGAGAGAATTTATCATTGGGGCTATTTAGCAACACGCTTTATGATGGAACAAAATCGTGCTGATATTGATAACACATTGTTACCTACGTTTCGTGCAGCCAAATATGTAGTTTCAACTGCTGAATGTGCATTTGATTGGGGTTGGAAATCGAAAACAGAAGCCATCGAAAATAATTGGTACTGGGCCTATGACGACAGTGAATGGGCAAGCGGCAGTTGGGTTTGGACTTGCGGCCAACCAAATGAAGAACAACCTGAGCTACCTAACTTCACACCTTATCAAGACATTATTACCACTTGGGGCGTTAATTTCGATGCACAATTTAACGAGTGGTTAGACTGTATTATTGCTGGCAATGGCGAATGCCAAGCCGTAGAAAATAACCCTGCTGATATCGACGGAAATCAACAAGTGGACAGCCGAGATATTGCAGCTTTCAGTCGTATGTTGCGCCAACAAGGCAGTTTATCACTTGAATATGACTTTAACCAAGACGGTATCGTTGATAGACGAGACATTCGCAGCATGATGTCATTATGTGACCAAGCTCGCTGTACAATTGTCCAATAACCAAAGGAAAACACTATGAAATCATTTATTATTAGCTTGCTTACGCTCTTCACGTTAAATTGCCACGCAACCCTTATAGAACTTAAATTAGATCAAACATCGTATCAACAAGGTGATACCGTCACCGCAACGATTGTCGCTAAAAACTTTCCTTATACCTTAGGCGGGTTTGCAGGAGAAATGAACTTTGATGACAATGCATTAGCGTTAACAAGTTGGCAATTTGGTCAAGGCTTTGATGATGGCTTCGGCAGCTACTCTCATGCTGATGACAGTATAGATGGTTCACTTTATCTTGAAGATTATGCTGATTTATTTGCAGATGAACCCACCATCACAGCCATACAAGGTAATGAATTTGTACTTGCTACTATCGCATTCACAGCAGTAGGTTCAGGCCAACAAACTTTGTCATTGCTTAATGGTTTTGAAGTACTTAGTTTTGATAATACGATGTTAGATCAACTACAAGGCATGGCTATTACTTTTGATGTTACTTCGGTACCAACGCCCGCAAGTATTGCCCTGTTTAGTTTAGCACTGCTATTACTTCACAGAGTTAAACGTTAACTGTTCAGCGTAACGTTTATTTTTTCACTTGGTTTGTTACTCCTTAACAGGCCAAGTGAATATGTTTAATATGCATCAAACTGTTATCATTATTTTTCTGAACAACAATAACCTTACAGATTAATTTAACATTTTACTTTGTTTACACGTCAATTATTTGCTCATTCAATAAGTATTAGTCTACTTTTAACCAAGTTGGTTTAACGCATCAAATCACTATCTGGTTCAATTATCAGCAATAATTAGGATAGTTACCATAACGCTTTTAACGCCCAAAATGACGTAATTAAACACCACTTTTGGCTTTTTTATTTATACCAACTTTCAAAATAAACACAATTTATCAATATTTCGTTGGATTAATCAGGTTTTTTGCGTAAAGTAGAGAAATACAATTTGTTGTAATAAAATTACATTTAGGTGTTGATATGCTAGAAACAATTTCCAATAACGTTAGAAAACTAGGGGAAGCGCTCGGCCAAACCATCGCTAATGATAAAGGGCAGCAATGGGTTGATGACATTGAAGCTATTCGCCATCTATCAAAAGAAGTGTCTAACGGCAATGAACAAGCGTTAACCGAACTACAAGAAAAGTTTCGCGGGTATGACGCTGATGAACTTATTGTACATGCAAGAGCATTTAGTCAATTTCTTAACTTAGCTAATATTGCAGAGCAACAATACACCGCAAGTGACAAAGGCCTCGCAGAGCTCGACTTGCCACACCCACTCGACGACTTAAAAGAAAAGTTGAGCGATAAACCAGCACATATTATTGAAAAAGCAATTTCACAATTAGAAATTGAATTGGTGTTAACAGCTCACCCTACCGAAGTTAACCGTCGTACTTTTATTCATAAATATCATGAAATTGCTCAAGCACTCGACAATAATGAGAATGAACTAGGTGAACGCATTAATGAACTGATTGAACAAGCTTGGCATACACAAGAAATACGTAATAACCGCCCTTCTCCATTAGATGAATCGCGCTGGGGATTGAACACCATCAGCGATAGTTTGTGGCATGCTGTTCCTGATTTTGTTCGTGAACTAGACCAATTTAGCCAAGAAAAAGTAGGCAAGCCGTTACCTGAAACATGCGTGCCTTTAACGATGGCTAGCTGGATGGCAGGTGATCGTGACGGCAACCCGTTTGTTACCGCAAAATTAAGTGAGCAAGCTATTCTACAGGCAAGGTTAATGGCTGCTCAATTATACCTACAAGATTTTGAAACCTTATATTTAGAACTTTCTATGGGGAAAGCAACACCTGATTTAATTGAAAATGATGTCAATGAGTTAGGCCCATACCGACAAGCATTGAAACCTGTGATTGAAAAGTTACAGCACTCAGTATCGTTATTAGAGTCAAACAATACCGATGGTGCGATCGCAAGTTCTAATGAATTATATTTACCATTAAAACAGTGCCGAGACAGCTTATTAGCCGTTGGTTTAACACGCATAGCGAATTCTCATATCATCGATTTAATGCGAAAAGTTCAATGCTTTGGCATTTCATTAGTAAAACTTGATGTCAGACAACACAGTGAGCGTCATGATACGGCATTAGCAGAAATTCTAACGTCATTAGGTTTGGGTGATTATCTTCAATGGTCTGAAGAAGAAAAAATTCACTTTTTGTTGACTGAAATTAATAACCCAAGACCTTTGATCCCCAATAAGGCGTGGAGCCAAGAAACACAGGAAGTACTCGACACTTTTGACTTTATCGCTAAACAACCTAGGGAAGTGATGGGAATTTACATCATTTCTATGGCGAGTAAAGTCAGCGACGTTTTATTAGTAAACTTATTCTTAAAAACTGCCAATGTTTCTTGGCAAATGCCGATTGCTCCTTTATTTGAAACGTTGGATGATTTGAATAATGCGCCTAAAGTTATGGATGAATTATTAACAATAGATGCATACAAAAGTCGCTGTGATAACAAACACTTTGTTATGATTGGTTACAGTGATTCAGCTAAAGATGCAGGTGTATTGGCTGCCGCTTGGGGTCAATATCATTCTCAAGAAGCTTTAGTTAATGTGTTTAAAAACCATGACACCGTACTTAAATTATTTCATGGTCGAGGTGGTACAATTGGTCGTGGTGGCGGTCCAGCTCATGCCGCTATTGCCTCACAACCGCCAGGCACCTTAGAGGGCGGCTTACGTGTTACCGAACAAGGTGAAACAATTCGCTATAAATTTGGCTTACCTAGTCTCGCTGTCAGAAGCCTTCATTTATATGCCAGCGCAATACTTGATAGCTTAATTACACCGCCATTAACACCGAGCGATGAATGGCGAGAATTAATGGGTAAACTTGCCACAGAAAGTTGTGATATTTATCGTCATTACGTGCAAGAAGAGCCAGATTTTGTACGTTATTTTCGTCAAGCAACCCCTGAACAAGAACTTGCGTCACTTCCTTTAGGCTCTCGACCTAGTAAAAGAAAGGTTGATGGTGGTATAGAATCGCTTAGAGCGATTCCTTGGATCTTTGCTTGGAGTCAGAACCGACTAGTGTTGCCAAGTTGGCTAGGTTTAGGTCAAACACTCGCCAATGCAAATGAAAAAGACGCAAAAACCATTCAAACCATGTTAACCGAATGGCGTTATTTCAGAGCTCGGTTATCACTGATTGAAATGGTGTATTTAAAATCCGAGCCTCAAATTTCAGCGTTATATGATAAAGCACTTGTCGAACCTGAATTGCAAAATATTGGTGAAACATTAAGATCTCAGTTAGCCAAAGATAAACAAACAGTTTTATCATTATTGTCGCAAGAACACATCATGGAATCTGACCCATGGAATTTGAATTCATTCAAACTCCGTCAGCCATATTTATTACCGCTTCATTTGATGCAAATTGAAGTGTTATCACGCTTACGACAATCACCTGACAAAATAAAAAATGAACAAGTGTTAACCGTGACCATGGCAGGTATTGCTACGGGCTTACGAAATACGGGTTAATCATTATTATACTCAAGGTATTTAACTAGACTTGAGCGTTATTGAATACATTTTCAATAACGCTCTTTCACTATAAACTGACATTTCGACCTATATCAGCATCATCAATGACTTACCACCTCCCCTCCATTAACACTGAAAAATACATTTAACAATTTTGAAACATATTGCAACACCAAATATACAAGTCGCCTTTTTATTTTGAGTAACTTTCGGTATCATGCAGCGCTTTTCAACTAAAAAATAGTGCTATGTGGTTTAAAACGTTCACGGTCATTTTACTTATTTTTTCATCGCCCGACCTATTCGCGAGTGGGTTACAGTCACTGAATCAACATTTTTATAGCATAGTAAAAAAAGAGTTAACGCAACAGAGTGTGCCTGGTGCTGCTTATACTGTTGTAAAAGGTAACAACGTTATTGTTACTGAAACCTTTGGCTTTACAGACAAAAAAAAATCACAAAAAATAACGCCTAACACAGTCTTTCGCCTTGCATCTGTGTCAAAACCTTTTGCCGCTACATTGGTTAATATGCTTGCCGACGAACAAAAGCTAAGCTTAACTGACCCAGTAACCAAGTATGTTCCGCACTTTAGCTTAGCGACGCCAGAAGCTGCTGATAAAATCACTCTGCATCATATACTTAGCCATTCAACCGGTCTAATGCCCAATGCTTATGACAACCTACTTCATGAAAATTGGAGTATCGAAAAAATTATCGGACGCTTCGACCGCGTAACCCCTATCTGTGAGCCAGAGAAATGTTACGGTTATCAAAATATTGCCTATGGCATGTTGCAACCGGTGATCGAATCTACCACTAACACTTCTTATAAAAAATTATTAAATCAGCGTATTTTCGAACCACTAGCGATGAAAAATGCTTCTGTAGGTATTGATGTCTACCATACAAAATCAAATACGGCAAAACCACATGTATTAAGAAAGCGTGTGAACACTAAAAAATATGATAGTCGCGGCAAAGTGATAAAACGAAACATTTGGCGTACAGTAAAAGTAACACCCGATTATTACAAAGTTGCTACCGCAGCGGGCGTTAACGCCAGTATTTCTGATATGTCGCAGTGGTTAATAGCCAATTTAGGCCATGCACCTGAAATATTGCCTGACTCGATTATTACTAAAGTGACCACCCCACGCATCAAAACAAAGAAAGACTTACGACGCCTTTATTGGCGAGAGCACCTTGAAGATGCTCACTATGGCTATGGCTGGCGTATTTATCAATTTGATCAAATAAAGCTTATTTATCATTCTGGCTGGGTATCTGGCTTTAGAGCCGATATTGCTTACTCTCCTGAACTCGATCTTGGCTTTGCCATGTTAATGAATGCTGAAAGTAATAGTATTAATAAGCTTTCCACGACATTTTGGTCTTTGGTGTATGATCACTTTTTTCCTGATGTTATCGCTAACTAGAGCGTGTTGATCTTTCAAGTTTGTTTTTGCAGCAATTTGTTTGGTATTTATACAAGGCAGCGCTTGTGCCGTGTAGTTATTCTACTCAAATCAAGCGATAACATAGTAGAAATGCCAAATAGGTGCTGCCCGAAGGGTTCAACTAAACTCAAACAGCAAAGATCAACACGCTCTAGTTTCAATTTAATTCAGCTTTAAAAGCATCAACTTTTGCATTACACTCAACTCATCTGACCAGAAGAGTATAATCCATACATATGTTAATTGAACAGCTGTTTAAACCTTTTGACAAACAACAGGCACAATATGAAATCACCGTTCCTAAAAATTGGTCTCAAGGACGTACCATTTATGGCGGCCTTTCAGCCGCATTGAGCTACCAAGCAGCTGAGAACCTTATTGACGATGATAGATTAGTCCGCTCTTTCCATTGTAATTTTATTGGTCCATTAATGCCTGAACAACCCGTTCACATTAGCGCAGAAATTTTACGCTCAGGGAAAAATGTCACTCAAATCGTTGCAAAAGTAAGCCAAAATGGCCAGGTCGGTGTAATGTCTCAGGTATGCTTCGGAGTCGACCGTGACTCTGCGATACTGCAAGTGGCGACCGATCGCCACAACATGCCAGCACCGAAAAAGCCTAAATTTATTCCTCTTATTCCCAAAGTTGTGCCTAAATTTGTTCAACACTTTGATTATACCTTTCATAAAGGTGATTTATCGGTAACCAAAAGCCAAGATCCTGTTTTACATGGCTGGACAAAGTTTTCGACAGCACCCAAGCAAATGAAAATTGCACATTTGATTGCATTAATGGATGCCCTTCCACCCACTATGTTACAAATGATCCGTTTACCTGTTCCTGCAAGCACCATGAGTTGGAATGTAGAATTTATAAATCCAGAGTTAATACTTCAGGGTAATCAATGGGTGGCTAGTCAAACAGAAGCGCACCATATTCGAAATGGTTATGGACATGAACAAGCAAAATTTTGGCATGAAAACGGCCAATTACTCGCCATATCAAAACAAGTGGTAGCAGTATTTGGTTAGGGTGGTTTAATCTCATATCATTGTTATAATGAAACACCTTAAATCATCAAGGTAAACTCTTGTTATGACGAAAATTATGATCACAGGTGCAACAGGCTTACTGGGCCGAGAACTTGTTAATACTTTATCTGAACATCACGACATTATCGCTACTGGGTTTTCTCGTGCTAAACCGCCAATAGCTTCACTCGATTTACAAGATCAACAAGCGGTTGCCAACTTTATCGAAACTCACCAACCAAACGTTATTATTCATGCGGCGGCAGAACGTAAGCCTGATGTATGCGAAACAAATCATGAGGCAACCTTAAACTTAAACGTTGCAGCATCTCAACATTTAGCCGAGTGTTGTTTACAGCATAATATTCGCTTTATTTTTATCAGTACTGATTATGTCTTTGATGGTGATCATGCCCCTTACCAAGAAAATGCCACGCCTCGTCCACTTAACTTTTATGGCCAAAGTAAACACCAAGCAGAAAAAGCCGTTTTATCAGTAAGTGAACAACACACAATTATTCGCGTACCTGTTTTATACGGCGAAGTGCAAACGTTAGCCGAGTCAGCTATTACAGTGATTGCCGAGCAAGTTATAGCATCATCAGAAACTGAACATGACCACTGGGCCATTCGTTATCCAACGCACGTTCAAGATATTGCACTTACGATTAGCGATTTAATTGCCCTAGCTTCATCGCAATGTCATGGAATATTTCATGTTAGTGATACCACAAAATTAACCAAATTTAATATTGCTGAAATAATCAAAACACAGTTTTCTCTAGATGATAAAACATTAACCCCTTTATCTGCGCCATCAGAAACAGCAAGCAGGCCGTTTAATTGTGCGCTAAAAGACACGCGTTTACATGCATTAGGTATTCATCATACACGTGATTTTACCGCAGCAATATCGAAGGCTATCGCACCGCATATTAGGGTCTGTTGATTTTTCGTGTTTATTTTTCTGGCACTTGCTAGATGCGAGCCTAAACGCTTTAGCTTGTTTTTATTGGTACAACAAGAAAATAACCACAGGCTATAATGCTGAAGATAATGTTCTTCTAGCACGACCGATTACGTATAGCATCAGCCCTTGATTGATTAAACAAGGTTTTCCAGTCGTCAATTAGCTGTTGGTGGTAATGATTCTTTTTATACACCATGTAAATTGGTCTGGTTATTTGGAGGGGGGATTGTACTTCAAATAAATGTCCGTCTTTAACAAACTCAAGGGTTAATTCGGTCGGTAAATAACCAAATCCCCCTTTTGATAACATCACTTCTAATGCCATCATTGCTGTTGACGTTTTAAACGTTGGCACTAGCTTATGATGTAAAGCATGTTCTTTATTGAAAGTAATGCCCCAGTCAACGTAAATATAATCATCTTCTTCCGAATTAAAACGACTGCGACTTCCCACAAGTGATAAATCAAAATAGCCAATTAATTCATTGATGAAATCATCGTCTTTTATTGGATCCGTAAGTAAACCAACATCAACTGTATGTTCGTCAATTTTCCGTTGTATTGCTTCTCGTACTGAAATTTCTGTACTCAGCGAAACGTGTTCAAATAATGCTAAAGCATCAAGAATACGTGAACTAAAAAACGCATCCCAAACATTAGGTGTTGCAGCAACGTTAAATGCAACCTTTTGCTGATCAGCAATCGATAATGCCACCTTTGACTGGGCCATTTGTTGTACCATTAATTGCGCGTGAGACAACAGCACTTCGCCAGATTGCGTAAGTCTTAAATTATTTTTATCTCTGATCAGCAGCTGTGTACCATAAAACTCCTCTAGTTGTTTGATCCTCGCACTTACCGCTGCTTGTGTAATATATAGGTTTTCTGCTGCTCGGCCAAAATGCTTATTTTCAGCTACTGAAATAAAGGTTTTAAATACACGAATATCCATAAATGCATCCAATGTTAGCAGTATTATTGCAATGTAAATAAATCTTGTCTTCACGACAAATATTTTTTGTTTTTAAATAATCACTTTTTTACATACATTTCACGTAACCAATAATCACCGTATCAATGTATAGCAGTGTTATATAACTTAAGTAAATTATCTTTCGTTTATACCACTAAAAAACACCACTAATTGAGTCACAATAGCCCTTTGTCGTTGTGACAACGAAGGAGTATTTATGAATACCACGATTAGAAAAGGTAAAGTACCATTTTATGGCGATCATGTGTTTACACATGGTATTTCTCGTAGCGGCTTTTTTAATAAACGAGAATCAGAAGAGTTACTCATGTACGGACATACGCTTTCGGCATTAGCTAACGGCACTTTAACGCCTGAAAACGCAGACGAACACTTGTTTATTGAACAAGTATCATCTACCGAACTTGCGACATGTTATTTAGCAAAATTATGGCAAAAATACTTAGCTTCTGTCATGAAAAGTAAGATGCATCACGGTTTTGCTAAAAGCAGTGCACGAAGCACTTTCTCACAAAGTAATGACTTAGAATTTGCTTAACACTAAAGGCAATTTATTTCAAAACATCGCAAGACTGGTGACCAACATAACAGTTTTGCGATGTCTTTCTGCGTAGCATCAACCACCCTCAATACTATTTTTAACTAAAACATGATTTATCAACAAAACAGTGCAATTGACTAATTGTTAACATCAATACTGGTTCCGTTGCTTTTTCACGAGTATTTTTGCAGCCGTTTATAGGTATTTAACCTGAACTCGAGATAAGAAGTTAGCTAATCAATTGAAACGGTAGCTTTTATTTATCACACTGTTCTAGCACGGAGTTTTTTCTTAGTGCAAGGCAAATTTGTGCGTCAATAACGTGTCTATTGCAAATACATTTAACGCAGGAATAAGGAAAAACAGCTGCTAGAAAGTAAGTTGTTATCTCGAGCTCAGGTTATTTAATCAAGGTATTGCGATTAATGTGTGAATATTTCACATGAAATAACCATGCGACATTACTCACGCCTTGAACAAAAAATGTTTAGTTCGAACAAAATTTAATCTCAAAAGTTCCTAGACTTTTACCCAAAAAAAAGTAATCTGTAAACAGCCTTTAAAGTACTTGAGCATGAAAGATTTATCACATGTTCTATGCTAACGCATCTTGTGGCTTGATATTGTACATGGACAAACGTAGTAAAGGAGTTGTTGGTGAAAAGTGGACGCGATATACACATTCTGATCGTTGATGATGTATCAGACAACATTCAAGTTGCCATGAATGTACTCAAAGAAGAAAGCTACACCTTCTCATTTGCCTTAGACGGGCAAGAAGCACTTAACTTAATACAACACACCGATTTTGATTTGGTTCTTTTAGACATTATGATGCCTCATGTTAATGGCTTTGATGTTTGTAAAGCAATCAAAAGCCAGCCGAATAAAAAAGATATACCGGTAATATTCTTAACAGCCAAGGCTGATGTTGACGCCATATCAACAGGCTTTGATGTGGGGGGGGTTGACTACATTACCAAGCCATTTCATGCGAATGAACTGCTTTCACGGGTAAAAACACATGTAGAACTGTCCACTGCACGAAAAGCATTACAGAAACACTCAGAAGAGGTTGCCAACAAAGCTAAATTACAAGCGGAACGACTCGTACTTGAAATTGAAGAACACCAGTGTGAAATGATTTACATTTTAATGGAAGTCATGGAGTCAACTTCTGATGAAACCGGACAACATATTCGCCGCGTTGCTGAAACTTGTCGGTTGCTCGCTCAACATGTGAGCTACCTTAGTGACACAGACGTAAATACAGTATTTCTTGCATCACCAATGCATGATATTGGTAAAATAGCCATTCCTAAAGACATTTTACATAAACCAGGTAAGTTAACCACTGATGAAATGACGATAATGAAAACCCATGCTGAAAAAGGGTATGAATTATTGAAAAACTCAAAACGACGTTTAACAACAGCCGCCGCAATCATTGCTCGTGATCACCATGAAAAATGGGATGGTTCTGGCTACCCAAGAGGATTATCAGGGGAGCAAATTCATATTTATGGTCGCATAGTCGCACTTGCTGATGTATTTGATGCTTTAACGCATAAACGTCAATACAAGAATGCCTGGACCGTTGAGGATGCCGTAAACTATATAAAAGACAATAAAGGGGTGCATTTTGACCCCATGTTAGTAGATATTTTTGTTGAACACTTACCTGAATTTCTTGAAATAATGCACTAACATTATGCTATTTCGCGCTATAAAACTGCTGATTATCGTTGTATTTTTTTCAGTTTCACTCACTCAAGTAAGTGCTGAAAGTAATCAACAGATCACGACTAAGGTTTCTTTATCCGAGGCTGAAAAACAATGGTTAATCAACAACCCAGTAGTCGTTGTTGGTGGAACTCCAGATTGGACCCCGTTCAACTTTAGTGATGTTCAAGG
This sequence comes from Thalassotalea hakodatensis, assembly GCF_030295995.1. Classification (NCBI taxonomy): domain Bacteria; kingdom Pseudomonadati; phylum Pseudomonadota; class Gammaproteobacteria; order Alteromonadales; family Colwelliaceae; genus Thalassotalea; species Thalassotalea hakodatensis. Next base: position 2,626,463 of record NZ_AP027365.1, read on the forward strand.
ACAATGGCATGGTATTGCCAAAGACTACCTTGATCTCGTTGCTCAATACACAGGGCTTAATTTTAACGTAGAAATAAACCCGTGGCATACCAACTTAGCTCTAATTCAATCGGGTGATGTTCATATTTTAGGGTCTGTTTATAAAACCAAAGAAAGAGAGTTATTTCTAAATTTTTCAAAACCTTATTTTTTTGCATTAGATTATTTTTTTATTAGAAAAGATTTAGAAGTATATGACTTATCAGACCTCAACGGTAAACGTGTAGCACTACCTAAAGGTTATGCACATCAAAAAATAATAAAAACACACTTCCCTCACATTAAGATTGTTGAAGTAAACACCTTCGGTGATGCCATTGACGCGGTTTTAGAAAATGAAGCGGATATGTTATATGACACATACGGCGCTTTAATTTACACCTTAGAAAAAGAAGGAATAAATACTATTGTGCCATTTAAGTCTACACGGCATATAGGAAAAAATCCGATCCATATTGTCTCACATAAAGACCACCCTGAGCTTGCTAGCATCATTCAAAAAGGGCTAGATGCCATTACCGTTGAGCAACATCGGCAAATACAGCTTACTTGGTTTTCACCGCCTACGGATACTGTTCTAAAAATACCGTTAACCACTGAAGAGCAACAATGGTTGGCTGAAAATCCAACGGTAAATGTTGCAGGTAATTTCAGTTTTCCTCCTATTGATTACACAGAACAAGGTAAACCTGTTGGCTTTGCCCATGATTTATTAACCCTGATCACTCAACGTACTGGCTTGCAATTTTCAACAATAAGTTACCCATGGACAGAGGCATTACGTAATACAAAACAGGGCAACGCACACTTACTACCAGCCATTTATCAAACCCCCAAGCGTGATGAAGATTTCATTTTTTCAGATGAGTATTACAAATCTCTCGATTACTTTTTCTCAAAAAAATCGTTAGACATACGGAAAAATAACACGTTAGCAGGCCTGACAGTCGCAATAGTGAAAGATCATGCAGCGAGTTCGATAATCAAAAAACAATACCCAAAATTAACGATCGTTCATAAAGAGACATTACGAGAAGCAATACAAGACGTTCAAGAAAATAAAGCAGACTTAGTTTATGATGGTTATAGCGCGATTCAATATCATATTACCAACAATGGCATTGTTAACTTTATTGCACAAAGACCAATCGCTGGCACGCAATCTACGCCGTTAAAAATGGCAACAACAAAACAAAACGGTCCGTTAATTTCCATAATCAACAAAGCCCTAGCCTCAATAACAAATGATGAACGAAACCAGCTTCTTAATAAGTGGTCATTAAGTACTACAAATAACTCAAGATTACAAAAGCTATCTTCATTAACACTTACGCTTGAAGAAAAACAATGGTTGCGTGATCATAAAACATTAAGTCTAGCGATAGATCCTAACTGGATGCCGTTTGAATCTATCAATGAACACCAGCAACATATCGGTATAGTGCCTGATTACCTTTCAATTATCGAAGAATTACTTAATATCAAATTTAAACGACTTCCAACTAAAAACTGGCAAGAAAGCAAAACATTTCTGTTAACAAAAAAAGCAGATATTGGTACCGCCGCTAATACTTACAAACCGCTTGAACATTTACTTTTTACAGACAGTATTATCAGTAGTCCTTTTGTCATCGTGATGCAAAATGAAGAAAAATATATTGATAACATCACCCAAATATTAAATAAGCGCATCACCCTGATTAATGACTACTTCAGTACACAAGATTTAATCGACCGATTTCCTGATAAAAACTTTCAATTAGTGGATAACGCGGCACAAGGGCTTGATGATTTGTCATCAGGTAAAACAGATGTTTTTATTGCATCGCTAGCCCAAGTAAACTATTTAATCGCAGAGCAAGGTTACAGTGGCTTACGTGTTGTCGGCAAAACTACTTACAACTTACCATTACGTTTTACCATTCAAGAAGAATTAGCACCACTGGTGCCTATTATTAATAAAGCATTAAAAAGCATCAGCACGGCAAAAAAACAACAAATAGTTGATAACTGGGGAAACAAAGAACCAATTATTCGCACTAATTACCAACTTATTTTTCTTGTTCTCATTATTGCGAGCCTAATAGTTATCATTATTTTTCTTTGGAACAGACGATTACAACAAGAAGTACTGTTGCGCACAAAAACACAGCAATCACTAAAACAAAGTGAAAGAAACTTATCTGTTGTCATCGATAATATTCCCGTCATTGTTTTTGTTGCAGACAGGCAAAGTAACGTTTTATTAATGGCAAATAACCATGCGATTGATGAATTAAATATTGATGAAGATAACCTTGGAGCCTTCTCTAGTCATCAATTTTATCAAGGTGACATTGAGAATGTCCATGATGAGCAAGTGACAATATCAACGTTAAAAAACAACACTATCGAGGGGTTACTTTCTGTTATTCCCATTCGGTATCAACACAAACACGCCCTGTTATATATTATTGTAAATCTGAACGAACGTGTTGTTATGGAGCGAGAGTTAGAACAAGCAAAAACTAACGCCGAAAATGCCAATAAAGCTAAATCAGAGTTCCTTGCTAATATGAGCCATGAAATTCGCACCCCAATGAACGCTATCATTGGCTTTACTGAGCTTCTCTATGAGCAAATTCAAGACAATAAATTAAAAGGCTTTGTTAAAACCATCAAGTCTGCTGGCAGCTCATTGTTACTGTTAATCAACGATATTTTAGACCTTTCAAAAATTGAAGCAGGTAAACTAAGCATCTCCAAAGACGTATGCAACCCACATAATATTTTTGAAGACATCAGCCAAGTGTTTACCATGAATGTGCGCCAAAAAGGCTTAGACTTTATGCTTGAGGTTGATGAAAAAATTCCGCATTCGTTGTTACTTGATGCCACTCGCATTCGGCAAATTTTATTTAACCTCGTAGGCAATGCTGTAAAATTCACCGATACAGGCAGCATTACATTGCGCGCCACAGCTGAGAATGAAAACAGCATTCATAGCACGGTTGATTTAAGAATTGACGTTATAGACACAGGCATTGGCATACCTGCCGATACAGTCGAGCATATTTTTGAAAGTTTTCAACAGCAAGAAGGACAAAGCGTTAGAAAATATGGCGGAACCGGTTTAGGGCTAACCATTAGCAAAAGATTAACTGAGCTAATGAATGGCAAAATATCTGTGCAAAGCCAAGTAAATAAAGGGTCGTGTTTTTCAGTTTATTTAAGAAAAGTCGATATTTGCGCGATTGAGAATAATCAACAATCAACATCGGTTAAAGCCGCTGATAAATCTATTGTATTCGATAAAGCAAAAATATTACTCGTAGATGATATTCCTGACAATCGTCATCTATTAATCGAAATATGCAAAACATTAGCAATTGAAACACATGAAGCTTGTAATGGTTTAGAAGCGGTCAACGCTGTAAAACATCAAACATTTGATTTGATTATTATGGATATCAGAATGCCTGAAATGGATGGCTATCAAGCAGCAAATATTATTAATAAATCACACCCTAAACTGCCAATTATTGCTCTAACGGCTTCCGTCATGCGTGATGATTATGAGCGTCAGCGCCGAGAAAACTTTACCGGATATTTAAGAAAACCAGTACTAAAGCAAGAGTTAATCAATGAGTTAAAGACACATTTACCTTATCAAGAGTTATCAGCCGATAAAGAAAAATCAAGTGATAATGTATTTAGCAAATCATTATTACAGCACTTACAAGTAACCTATTTAACTAGTTGCCAGCAATTGATGCAGAATAATAATTTGAATGAAATTTCACAATTTTCTCAAAAGCTGCAACAAACAGCCGAACATTACCAAAGCGAAGCTTTACGTCATTTTAATGCTGATCTTCAACAAGCGGTTGATAGTTTTGACGTGACAGAAATAAAAGCCTGTTTACAGCAGTTTTGCCAAATGTGCCGCATGGATGATAACCCGCAATAAAATAGTAAATTAACGCTTTTTCAGCTTTACCCGCAACCTGTCGGTTATTTTTCCTCAAATGGCAATAACAGCGTTTTCATCGCAGGACGTAACGCAAGCAAAATACCTTTTTTATCAAGTGAAGGATTTAGTACTCTGCGCAACAATAACCCACCAATCATAGAAAACATTACCTCTATGCGTGCATCTACTTCACGCTCAGTTGCCTTTTTTAACGCACCTCTACTTCCAACGAGTAGCTTACGCATTTCGTGTCTTGCATGTGTATCTGACTGTTGTAATAAACTTGCAATTTTATCATTGCGCGCCGCTTCCGATAACATTTCTAAATGTAAAGCCTTACTCTTCTCAGCATTAGTATGACGTTCAACGGCTTCATCTAAACTGTCAACCAAGATCGCGATGAGATCGCCTGGCTTATCGCCAAATTCTTGAAACAATGAGATCATTTCTTCCATATCTCGTTGAATAATTGACTCAATAATCGCTTCTTTACTCGCGAAATAATTATAAATATGACCCGCGCTCATACCGGCTGTTTTTGAAATTTCAGCCATACCTGCGCCATGATACCCCTTTCGTTTAAAACATTCAGCTGCCGCACATAACACTTGATTTCGTCTGGTTTCAGCTAACGCAGGATCAGCATGCTTTTTAGTTTTTACGGTCATAACCACTCCACACTTTTAAGTGCTTAAGTGATGCGTATTGTTCTGCATCACTTAAAACACAAACCTATAGTTAAATTTTGCAATGCAGCCTACGCAACATGCTTTCCTGGAAATACTCTTCTTACCAATACAAAGAACATCGGTACAAAAATAACGACTAAAATTGAAGATGCTAAGGTTCCTCCAATGACAGAAATACCTAAAGCATTTTGCGCTCCAGACCCTGCACTAGAAGCTATTGCTAATGGTAAAACACCGCATATAAATGCCATAGATGTCATCAAAATAGGCCTTAAACGCAATCGAACTGCATTAATAGCGGCCTCCACAAGAGGCATACCTTCATTCATTTTATGAATAGCAAATTCAACAATGAGAATCGCATTTTTGGATGCTAACCCAATAGTTGTCAATAAACCTACTTGCAAATAAATATCGTTTGATAAATTAGCTGTGAACGCAGCTACTGCTGCACCAAACACACCTAATGGTACAATTAACATAACCGCAGCCGGCACAGACCAACTTTCATATAGTGCCGCTAAACATAAAAACACCACTAATAATGATAATGCATATAACAATGGAGCTTGCCCACCGCTCAAACGTTCTTCATATGAAATACCTGTCCACTCAAAAGCGATACCAGGCGGTAGTTGTTCAACTAATCGTTCCATTTCATCCATTGCCTGCCCAGTACTATAACCAGGAGCTGCAGAGCCTTGTATTTCCATCGCTGAAAGCCCGTTATATCGCTCTAATCGTGGTGAGCCGTAGGTCCAATATGAGCGTGCAATCGCAGTGAAAGGTACCATTTTACCTTCATCGTTACGCACATACCATTGATTGATATCTTCTGGCACTATTCGCGCTTCAGCAACACCTTGTAAATACACTTTTTTTACACGTCCGCGATCAATAAAGTCATTAACATAACGACCACCCCACGCAGTAGATAAGGTATTATTAATATCAGCTTGCTTAACGCCTAACGCTTCAGCTTTCGCTAAATCAATATCAAGTTGTAACTCAGGTTTGTCTTCTAACCCATTCGGACGAACACCAGCTAAAATTGGGCTTTTTGCTGCCATACCTAAAAGCATATTTCTTGCGTCTAACAATTTTTCATGGCCTAACCCAACACGATCTTGCAAAAACAAAGTAAAACCATTAGCTGTCCCTAATTCAACAACCGCAGGGGGTGGGAATGCAAAAACAAATGCTTCTTTGATTGTAGAAAAATACCCCATGGCTTTTCCAGCCACCGCACCTACAGACAAGTCAGGGCGTTGACGTTCATCCCAGTGTTTAAGGTTTACAAAACCAATAGCAGCATTTTGGCCTGAACCAGCAAAACTAAACCCTGCAACACTAAAAATTGAATTAACCGCTTCAGATTGATCTTCTAAGAAATGGCGCTCCATTTTTTCTACCACGGCTAGCGTTTGTTCGGTCGTTGCACCAGCAGGTAAACTAACTTGATTAAACAAAATACCTTGATCTTCATTCGGTAAAAATGCTGAAGGTAATTGCGAGAAGATATAAATCATGCCACCAACAATTAAACCATAGCATAATAGGTAACGTTTACTTTGTTTGATCATTCGGCTTACAAAGCCTTGCGCACCGTGATTTGTTTTATCAAAACCTCTATTAAACCCGGTAAAAAATCGACCAATTAAAGAGGAGTTATTATGCACATGACTAGGTTTTAACATCGTTGCACATAATGCAGGGGTTAAAATTAACGCCACTAGCACAGACAAACTCATGGCAGTGACTAATGTAATAGAAAACTGTCGATAAATTACCCCAGTTGAACCAGCAAAAAAGGCCATAGGAATGAACACCGCAGATAGGACCATGGCAATACCAACCAATGCCCCTTTAATTTCATCCATTGACTTTCGTGTAGCTTCAAGAGGTGACAATTTTTCTTCTGTCATCACTCGTTCTACGTTTTCTACCACAACAATTGCATCATCAACTAATAAACCAATAGCAAGCACCATGGCAAACATGGTTAGCGTATTTATGGAATAGCCAAAGACTTGCAAGATAGCAAAGGTACCTAACAATACCACGGGCACCGCAATTGTCGGGATCAATGTCGCACGAAAGTTTTGTAGAAAAAGATACATGACTAGAAAAACTAAGACCACCGCTTCAATCAGCGTACTCACAACTTTTTCGATCGATAATGACACAAAAGGCGTGGTGTCATATGGAATGACACTTTCTAACCCTTCTGGGAAAAATGGTGCTAACTCGTTCAACGCATCTTTAACCCCTTGGGCGGTATCAAGTGCATTGGCACCACTGGCAAGTTTTATACCTAAACCTGTTGCGGGGTTACCGTTAAAACGAGCCACTACACCGTAGTTTTCACCGCCAAGCTCCACGGTTGCTACATCTGATAAACGAACCACTGAACCATCTGTGTTGGTTTTAACAAAAATATCACGAAACTGTTCTGGGGTTTGTAACCGGCTTTGCGCCGTAACAGTTGCATTTAGCTGTTGTCCAGAAACCGCAGGCAACGCGCCTAACTGCCCTGCCGATACTTGCGCATTTTGCGCTTGAATTGCAGCGCTAATATCCCCTGGTGTCAATTGATATTTGTGCAGCATTTCAGGTTTAAGCCAAATACGCATTGCATATTGAGAGCCAAATAACTGAACTTCACCCACACCATTAACGCGTGAAATAATATCTTGTACATTGGATGCAACATAGTCGCCTATGTCGATATTATTCATACTGCCGTCTTTAGATACAAAACCTAACACCATTAAGAAATTTCGTGCTGATTTTGCAACCGTCACACCTTGCCGTTGTACTTCCTCAGGTAATAAAGGTGTTGCTAACGACAACTTATTTTGCACTTGAACTTGTGCAATATCTGGATCAGTATCTGCATCAAACGTTAAGGTAAGTGTTGCTGCACCATTAGACTCTGACGTTGATGACATATATAGCAAACCATCTAAGCCCTTCATCTTTTGTTCAATAACTTGCGTTACTGTATCTTCTAGAGTACGTGCTGATGCACCTGGGTAAATAGCTTGTATGCTAATCGCTGGGGGTGCAATCGATGGATATTGTGCAATGGGTAGACTTTTAATGGCTAAAATACCTGCAAGCATAACCACAATAGCAAGTACCCATGCAAAAATAGGTCTGTCGATAAAAAAGCGTGACATATTACTTCTCCGCTAAGGTGCGCTGTTTGATGATTGTGCTGGAACAGGTTTTACAGGGGCACCACTACGTACTTTCTGTAAACCTTCTACAATAACTTTATCACCGTCTGACAAGCCTTCACTGACTAACCATTTCGACCCCATTGTTCTATCTACTACTAACACACGTGGCTCAACGGTATTTTCTTTACTCACAACGAGCGCGGTAGGTTGACCTTTTGCATTTCGGCTAATACCACGTTGTGGTGCCAATATCGCATTTTGCTTTACTCCTTCAACAATAACAGCTCGCACGTACATACCCGGCAATAATAATTTATCTGGGTTTGGGAATTCCGCACGTAAAGAGACAGAGCCAGTGCTAGGATCTACGGTGACTTCTGAAAATTTTAACGTACCCGTATGCGCATAAGTACTACCATCTTCTAATAACAACTCGACTGAAGAGTGTAAATCAGCATCACGGGATAATTTTCCGCTAGCAATCGCTTGCTTTAACCGTGTCAATTCATTACTTGATTGTGTTAAATCAACATAAATAGGGTCAAGTTGAGTAACCGTCGCTAATGCGACAGATTGATTTGCATTTACTAAAGCACCTGCCGTTACAGTAGACTTGCCAATTTGGCCACGGATGGGCGATAGCACCTTGCTATAATTTAAATTAATTTGCGCCGTTTTAAGCTGTGCTTTTGTGGTTAATAAATCAGCATTAGCGCTTTTGAAAGCTGCATCGGCTTCGTCGTATTCTTGCTGACTTACCGCTTTAGTATTCAGCAAGTTTTTATAACGCTGCAATCTTGCTTTAGTATTCGCGATATTAGCCTCAGCTTTTTTAATTGCCGCTTCACTTGTGGCAACTTGTGCTTCAAAAAGTGCAGATTCAATTTGATAAAGTGCTTGCCCTTTTTCAACTTCTGCACCTTCGATAAAGAGCCTATTTTGTATAATACCGTTTACTTGCGGACGTATTTCAGCGATTTGCGAAGCCACAACACGACCAGGCAATTCTTTGGTAAGCGTGACAGTTTTACTGTTCAAGGTAACAACACCAACAGGTATTGCTTGTACTGTGCCGGCATTTGATTGGGCCTGTTCTTCTTGCCCACAACCTGTAAAGAGGGCTGTTGTTACAACAACCGAAAAAACATAAAAAAAAGTTCTAATTCGTTGCATGGTTTTACCTTAAACTTAGAATGAACGATCATTCTAAACCAAAATCTTAAAAATAAAAACACTTCCCATGCTTTTAAATGTTTAGTTTTGTCATTATAACGCTTTAAATAGCAACTATATTTGGTTGCAAACCAATAGGCAATCAAATATAGTTGCAAACAACCATGCAACTCAATATAGTTGCCTTATAGGCAAAGTGAGGTAGTAAATGATCGCAGTACTGACCGGTGACCTAGTAAATTCAAGTAAAATGTCTACGTCGATTTATACTCAAGTTGTAGACCATTTAAACGATTTACTGATAGAGTCACAAAAAACCTATCAAGCTAGTGGTGAAATATATCGTGGCGATGAGTTCCAAATACATTACCCTGAGCCTATTTATGCATTAAAAAGTACCCTATTAATCAAACTTGCATTGCATATCGCTCAATACGTAGATAAACCAATACAATGTACACTGTCTTTGGCATACGGCAGTTATGAAAACTATAAAGACAAGCCCAATACTTCTTCAGGCCCTGTTTATATTGCATCTGGAAGAATGTTAGCAAAAACACCTAAAGGTGATTTATCGCTAAGTGTTGAACAAACTACATCAACAGCTCAATTAAAGTTACTCACAACATTTTTGAGCCACTTGCTCAATAAATTAACAAAAACCCAAGCGGTTCTATTGTATCAATACATTGAAAGTGACTTTACTGAACATAGGAAACTAGCCAAAATAACAAACACCTCACGACAAAACATCAGTAACAGATTAGCGAATATTGGCGGGCACCTTGTCAGAGATTACATGCAGTTTATTCATCGAGAGGTTTTACAATACAAGGAATTTACATAATGGAAATATTGCTTTTATTACTTACGGCACACTTCATTGGTGATTTTTATTTACAACCCACACACTGGATTTCTTGTCGTAATCAGCACCATTATGCCTCTAACGGGCTTAAAAAGCATTGCTTAGTACATACGCTATTAAACACGCTTGCTCTTTTCATCCTTAACATAGCGTTCATGCCAGCGATTATAGCCATCATCGTCATTACGCTTTCTCATGCTATCGTTGATCTGTGGAAGTCATACCGACCAAATACACTCGGGTATTTCTTACTTGATCAAGGTATTCACCTCGCCATTATTGGTTTAATTTCAGCTTATTTAAATGAGATAACTTTATTACAGTTGCTACAATTTGCGACAGAGCAATTAACCGCAGCCAATATTATTATTGTTATGGCCTATTTAGTAGCATGTAAACCCGCTTCCATCATTATTTCTTTAGCGCTAAAAAGACATACGGAAACATTATTAGAAACCAATAAAAATGCTCAGAGTAATAACACAGGACTTATTTCAGCTGGTGCTTGGATAGGTTATCTTGAACGCTGTTTGGCGATTTCATTTATGTTTACCGGGCAATTTATTGGTATTGGCTTTTTAGTGGCTACGAAAACCATATTTCGCTTTGGCGACCTCACGAAAAACCATGATATGAAGCTCACAGAATATATGTTATTGGGTACGTTATTAAGTTATGCCATTGCATTTTTAATTGGTTGGAATGCCATCGAAGTATATCAATGGCTAAATTAAGGTGTTGACTGTTGCTTGTTAGCAGAAAAAAGAAAGCGGTATAATAAGTAAACGGGTAATAACATCATTAGCTCACCTAGCAATATTCCTATCGTCACTTGTGCATTCATGGCGCCAGACTGAATGGTTGACCATACCAATTTATACAAGGCCCAGTCGCTATAAAGTGTAGGGTTAAATTGATACACTTCTCGATAAATAGTCATCAATGTCATAGGCTTTATTAATTGCAATGCGACAAATGTTGCTATGCATAGAAACGCATTCGCCCATTGATGCTTTTTTTGCATTGTACTTACCATCACACGACCAAACCTTTATTACGAAAGACTATTATGCCCATTGACCGATTTATTCAAAACGATAAATGTTATCAATTAATAGGATTGTAAATGACCATGTTCAAAATACAACCCTACTAACCATTTGTATTAAAGTTCTTTTTTACTACCATCAGCTAATAAACGATAAAATAAACTATCTTTGATTAACAGACCTTCTGAACTTCTAGATGGAAAGTGTGATTCATAATCGCTTGGATGCCTTACATCAATTGCCACAACTTTACCTTGATATAGTTTTTGAACTTGCCATTGAATCGTGTGGCCAACGATCACCGCTGTTGCTGAAAACTTATCTAACCCTTGCTGCACCTCTTGCTGCGTTAAATCATCTTTAAAATACCCTCGATACCAAGAAGGTCCCGTTTTATTAGACACTAAAAAGTCATCATCGTCTGCATTTAAACGCGTAAGAAAAGGTTTTCGATAATGTGATCTGACTATTTGATTTATCTGGTCTAAATCATAATCAAATTCACTCAACTTAGGATGTATGCCACCATGAACAAACAAATAACCATTAATTTTTTCTATGCTATTTTTACTAGCAAGCCATTTACCAATAAACGAACTTTCATCATAAAGCTCTGCCTGTGTTTTGCCTAACATTGCAGCAATATAAAGATATTTTTGTGATGCGCTATAGAAGTTAGCCTGTAAATTTTTTATTTCATGATTACCTAGAATATAATGTACATGCCCACCCTGCTTTTTCGCTTCTTGCTCTAATTTATAAATTAGCCACAAAACTTGTGTTACCGAGTTTCCGCGATCAACGAAATCACCTACCAACACTAAATGCCCTTGGCCAAATGACCATATTAAAGAGCTATCAATAACACCGTGAATAATCAAAAAATCACGAAACGCCTTATAACCCCCTTCTATATCTGAAATTGCTAACATTGGTTTGTTATCTTGATAGGTAGTTGGTGGTACTTCAATACGAGAGTTTATCGTAATTGGAATTTCCTGCTGTTCTAAAGGGAAATATGCCATTGCTTTAATATCCTCATTGACAGAATATTGTTGGCTATCACGATAAAAACCGCCAGATTCTTTGCTTCCTCTAACATAATTTACCGTCAGAGTTTGCTCATCAATAAAAATATGAGGCCCTTCCTTATCCAGCGTATAAGCCAGACGATTTTCGTTAAAATGTGCTTCAGCTCCGTGATATATACCAATCGCTACAACCAGTGAAAACACAAGAATGAAGGTGATAAAAAAATGTTTAAGATTCGTTTTTAGTACATTGAACATATAAACTCCTTTGTTCGAAGATTATTTTTAATCCCCAAATTGTAAATTTCAGACGCGACTTACCCGCATCACAGAGTCATTACTCTGTGATCAATAGACCCGTAAATATTTTTCTTAAGAGCAGTAGTTAGGTGATTATTCGTTTTAACGCTGCTAAAATTTTCGTGGTTAAACCCGCGATAAAACCACCAGATAATAACGCGATGGGAATAAGCCAATAACCAAACACCTCTTGCGACTGCGGAAAGTTATGCTCTGAAATAGTAATCGTAATACTATTACCTTGTGAAGCTGACCAAACGCCAACCGCTTCAGGCATCACTAATTTGCACAAGCCAACAACGATTAAAAATAATGAAATACCATAGCCAACAAAGGCCATTGTATAAAATAAGCTTTTTGTCACACCCCGCTTTACTTTTTGTATCGCGTTAAAACCTTCTGGTGGTGGTGCCCCATTTACTACGTGTTCAACATATTGCTGAGCTAAAAGCCTGGGTTCACCAAAACCGTCAAGGATCACTTGTGCATTTGAAGGCTTACCTTGTTGCTGTTGTAATTCAAGTGCATCATAAAGGTGGCTTTCAATTTCGCGGATCACATCGTTTGCGTCACTTTTATCTAACCGCGATAAATAAATAGATAACGACTTTAAATATTGGTTGATCAATTCTCGTTCAGACATATTATTTTCCTTGCGCTTTATTTACAAAAGTAGGTTGTGCAATTAATGACTCAATATCTTGTACTGACTGACGCCATCGACTGGCTAAAGCAGTTAGCTTTTCTTCGCCTTGAGTCGTTAAGTGATAATATTTTCTCGGGCGCGTATCTCCCTCTTGATGCCATGTAGCTTGTATTACACCATCGCGTTTTAAACGATCGAGTAATGGATAAAGCGTCCCTTCTGTTATTTGCATCGTTTCATAGCCATGCAATAGTTTAAGTAGCTCTAACCCATACAATTCTCGCGCCTTAAGTGCCGCAAGTATCACTAGCTCGAGCGTACCTTTGCGTAGCTGCACATCCCACTTTTCATTCTTTTGTTCTACTATATCTTTCACTGTTAATATTCCTATTCACACGCCGAGTACAAGGTGTCATGCACAGCACGACACCTTGCACTACATAGTACAGAACTATAACACACTTACCTTGTAGTACAAGGTAGTATTTTAAAATTTTCCATCCGTGCAAAATACAATAACAATAGTGATAAACAGCAGGGGTCAAAGGAGTTAAAAACTAATTTACCTGCTAAGTAGCAGATTTTAAAAAGTTTATTATACTAATATTTACCAGGGACCGATTGAGATACGAAACGTGTTAAGTTTTTTAAAAAACCAAAATGATGATGTTGTTACCGCCATAAACAAATGCCAAGCAGTCATTGAATTTGATTTACAAGGAAAGATTAAAAACGCAAATAATAACTTTCTCACACTAATGGGCTATCAAAAACAAGAAGTAATTAATAAACACCATTCAATGTTTATTGATCAAGAAACCGCGCAGAGTAGTGAGTATCAACAGTTTTGGCAACAACTGCGACAAGGAAAATCGCAAACAGATCAATTCAAACGTATTACTAAATCTAAAAAAGAAGTATGGATCCAAGCATCTTACACACCAATCGTCCATCAAAATAAAGTACAACGTATCATTAAATTTGCTTCAGATATTACCGAGCAAGTCATGAGGAATGCGAGTAACCAGTCACAAATTAATGCAATCCATAAAGCCCAAGCCGTCATTGAATTTACGTTAACCGGCGAAATTGTTGATGCCAATGAAAACTTCTTATCATTAATGGGATACCAGTTATCCGAAATCAAAGGTAAGCATCACCGTATTTTTGTTGATCCGAATGAAGCAAATTCATCAAGTTACACCCAATTTTGGGACTCATTACGTAATGGCAATATACAAACGGCAGAATACCAACGGTTTACCAAACATAATGACCCCGTATGGATCCATGCAACCTATAATCCAATATTAGATCCTTCTGGCAATGTGATTAAAATAGTAAAATTTGCTAGTGATATTTCAGCACAAGTGGAACAACGAAAAGAATTCTCAATGTTGTCTGTTGTCGCGAATCAAACCAGTAACGCTGTACTTATTACGGATAAAGACAGACGAATAAAATATGCAAATGAAGGCTTTACACAAATGTTAGGCTATTCAGAAAAAGAAGCACTGGGTCATACGGTTAGAGAATTAATTACAGGCTACTATACTGACGAATCAACATTGGCCAGAATAACAGCAGAACTCGAGGCACCTAATGCCTTTTATGATGAAATTCAGGTACATGACAAATACGACAATCCTAGTTGGGTTTCGGTAACCAGCAACCCTATTTTAGACGAAAATAATACTCATACCGGTTTTATGGCCATTTTAGCCAACATTGATAAAGTAAAAACAACCGCATTAGAGTTTGAAACACGGTTCAATGTTATTTGTCAGTCACTTCTCTTTGTTGAGTGGGATGCAAGCAAAAGCCTGCTCAGTAGCAATCATCTACTACAAAAATTTGCCAACATCAGTAAAGAAAACGAGCGAGCAAGCCTAGCCAATTTAGATACCTTAATCAACCTTGATGAATTAACAAAGCTTGCTGATGACAACACAATAATTAAAGAATTTGATTTAGCGATATCAGGCAGTAACCAAATGATAGGCCTAGCCGCCACTTTTGCCGTTATTAAAGACGTACACGGCGATATTCGAAAATATGTGATGTTTGCAAACGATGTGAGCAATAGACGGCAAGTTGTCAATAAAAGTGAAGATGTCACAAATGGTTTGATTAGTTCAGGCAATAGCATTTCAAAAATGGTAGAGACTATTAACGCCATTGCTGAACAAACGAACCTACTTGCGTTAAATGCTGCAATTGAAGCGGCTCGAGCTGGCGATGCTGGCCGAGGGTTTTCAGTTGTTGCAGATGAAGTAAGAAACTTAGCACAAAAAGCCAGCACCAGTGCAGATGAAATAAACCAAGTGGTCGCTAAGAATCAACAACTCGTTAACGAGTTGTCTGACGAAATTTCTAAATTGAAAAAAAATTAACATCATCAATACCTCAATCATATTACCGCAGCCAAGATAGCAATTACGTTACATATAGCCTTGTAACGTAATTGTTTTGGGTTACACACAAGCGACGAAATGCGTTAACATAGCCTGCTGATAATATGCTCTACTCAAAAGCCTCATACATGAATAGCAACCACGGTAAACAAAGAAGACATAAACACTCATCGCAAAAATCTCTGTTATCGTTAGTATCATTAACATTATTAACCTTAATAGCTTTTGCTGGAAACTCAGTGTTATGCCGACTCGCAGTAAAAGAAGGCTATATTGACCCAGCAAGCTACACCAATATTAGACTTGTTGCTGGCGTATTCGCCCTGTGGTTAATTTTTCTTTTCACCCATAAACCAGCAAAATTAACAGTAAATAAAAACAATTGGTTAGGTGGCATCAGTTTATATTTATACGCAATCACCCTTTCTTACGGTTACTTAACGGTAGAAACAGGCATTGGTGCTGTTGTACTTTTTGGCGCTGTTCAAGTGACTTTAGTGTTATTTTCTTTTATTAAAGGACATAAAATTAGTTTATTAGAATGGTTAGGGTTGTTAATTGCCTTCATTGGCTTTGTTTATTTAATGGCAGACGAATTAGGACAACCGTCATTAATCGGATTAATATTGATGACAATTTCAGGGATAACTTGGGGAGTATATACGCAATCTGGCTTAGGTGGTCTAGCACCTATTCAAAATACAACAGCAAACTTTACTTGTACTATTCCACTTATTTTGGTTTCTATGTTCCTGATCACCACCGAAGTTTCATTCAGTTTTCAAGGTATTATTTTAGCCATTATTTCGGGGGCTGTTACCTCAGCAATAGGTTATGCACTTTGGTATAACATATTACCTTCCTTTACTTCTATTCAAGCGGGTGTGGTACAACTGCTTGTGCCTATTGTTGCAGCTATCGGTGGCGTTATTTTTGTTAATGACGCTATTACGATAAAACTGTTTATCGCCTCACTATTAGTATTGGGCGGTGCAGCGCTAGTCACGTATGGAAAACGCGCTTAACGCTAACTAAAAGGTAAAAATTACTATTGACCCAATAACGGAAGGTGCTTTATCTGCTGATAAGTTAAAGCTAATGTAAGACAATGAGAAATAACGTTTTTAGGTAAATGTGATGAACGACTTAGAACAATCGCCCGGTTACCTTGAAACTCAAGCTCATCAGGATATAGCTCACGAAAAGTTGCAACTAATGTAGTATTGCAATTAAAAAAAAGGAAATAATTTTCTGGTATTTTTTCTTTCCAATCCATTCGAATTGGGCTACCTGACTTCACTGAATAACTAGGCTCTCCCCATTTAAGTGACTCGGTCACTTCCTCTAAATCTAACGTTGATGCCAATTGTAAAATCATTGTGCGAACTTCAATAAGTAATGTATAAATATCGTCAGGGTACCAATCAAATTTATCTTTTACCTTTTGTTCCATCATTAGCCTTCCTTCATTATCAATTCACCTAACTTGTTATTGTTTTGCTAACCTAATCGCCCAATTGCCGCCATGTTGAGCTTCACACGATTGTTCTGTATCGAATGATATATGTTTAGTGATGTTTTTTACCTTAATACCAAGATTAATAAGCTCAATCTCAATACACGATTCTAGTGACTTACTTTGCGCTGAACCTTGATAACTCTGCAAGTTATCATTGGTATCAAACACACAAACAATCTGTAAGCTGTGTGGAAAATTAGCATAGTTCACGGTATGCGTTAACCACATAAAACCATGAATATCTTTTAACGCTTTATTACAAACATCGGTTAAACCGATACGAAGTTGGTTTTCAATTTTTTTATCTGTTTTACGCATAGGGCAATTGTACCAGTGATGTTCCTACTAGATTACCATCTTACCTTTGATAAGCTAAAGCCTTACTTAACGAATAAATGATCAATACATACAATAGCATATGGCCATTCTGTTATTCGCCTCAATTACTGCGCAATTTGACTAATTAATATAGTTAAAAATGAGTGATTGTGTATGCTGATATCATATCAAAACAATAAGGACACATTGTGAACGTTCGTTTATTAACTGCTTTATCGTTGATACTATTTTTAGTACAACCTGTACAAGCACAAAACACCTCAAAAAATCAACTTGAGGCTGACAACGTAGTTGTCACCAAGCACAGCACAAAGATTAACGGTAAGAAAGTCGCTTATACTGCAACAACAGGCACTCAGCCTGTGTGGGATAAAGACGGCAATCCAACGGCTAGTCTGTTTTATACTTACTATCAACGCAGTGATATAAAAGATCAGGCATCACGCCCATTATTAATTTCTTTTAATGGTGGTCCTGGCTCAGCTTCTGTGTGGATGCATGTCGCTTATACTGGCCCAAAAGTATTAAATGTTGATAACGAAGGTTATCCGTTGCAGCCTTATGGTGTTAAAACTAACCCTTATTCGGTACTCGATGTTGCGGATATTGTGTTTGTTAACCCTGTAAATACAGGCTTCTCTCGCGTTTTACCAAACGATGAAGGTAAGTTACCTAGTCGCGACAAACAAAAATCAATATTTTTTGGCGTCAATGCAGACATTAAATATTTAGCACAATGGGTTGAAACGTTTGTTAGTCGCAATAATCGTTGGCGCTCACCTAAATATCTCATTGGTGAAAGTTACGGTACAACCCGAGTTTCAGGTTTAGCGCTTGAATTACAAAATCGCCAATGGATGTATTTAAATGGCGTAATTCTAGTGTCTCCGACTGGCATTGGTATCAAGCGTGACGGTCCCGTTAAAGCAGCAAATCGATTACCATACTTTGCCGCTGCTGCTTGGTATCACAAAGCATTACCAAATGAGCTACAACAAAAAGACTTACTTGAACTTTTGCCAGAAGTTGAGCAATTTACCATTAACCATTATATTCCAGCACTCGCCAAAGGTGGCTTTATCGACGCAAATGAGAAACAAAACATCGCGCAACAAGTTGCCAAATATTCAGGCTTAACGGTAGAAGAAGTGCTTAATAATAATATGGACATCAACCCATCTTATTTCTGGAAAGCATTATTACGAGATAAAAAGCAAACGATTGGCCGTTTGGATTCTCGCTATTTAGGCATCGATAAAAAAGCAAGCGGTAGTCGTCCTGATTATAGTGCAGAGCTAACGTCGTGGTTGCACAGCTTTACGCCAGCGATAAATTATTATTTGCGAGAAGAGCTAGGCTATAAAACAGATTTAAAATACGCGATGTTTGGCGACGTACATCCATGGGATAGAACAAACAACAATTCCGGTGAAAATTTACGTCAAGCTATGGCTCAAAATCCATACTTAAACGTTATGGTGCAATCAGGCTATTATGATGGCGCAACAAATTATTTTGACGCAAAGTACACCATGTGGCAGCTAGACCCTAGCGGTCAGATGAAAGATAGACTGTCTTTTAAAGGATATCGCAGTGGTCATATGATGTACCTACGTTATGAGGATTTAAAGCAATCAAACCAAGATGTACGAGAATTCATTATCAATAGCATTCCAGCTAAAGATAAAGCCGCTAAGTACACTTTAAAACCCTAGATATCTCTTTTAGGTTAGGGGGCTTCCCCTAACCTTTCCCGATTTACTGCCCTCTGGTGATAAGTAAACACATCGTTAACCTTAAAAAATAAATACTTTCTTTTTAATAATCCAAAAAGAGTATAAAACCGTATTATTCAACAGGTATAAATTATCATTAATCAAACGGCTTACCTTTAACGTTGTTTGATGATAAAACAACGTTAACGCTTTACTTCTATGCACGTAAATACGAGGCTCTATGAAACTAAATAAACACCTACTTGTTTTTAATCACATTATTAGTCATGGTGAGCATAAAGATGGCAAGTATTGGCTTGAAAACTTATCCGCATGGCATGATCTTGACGGCTATACATGTTTTTTGGGCTACAAAGATTTAATCATGACCATATACTTTCACAATCGATTTAATTTTGATTATCAAGACAAACAAACCCTCGAAAAATTTCATCGTATAATCGAACGTTACGAGTTAGACGCCCATGAATAAAATTGCACCAAAATCGTTACTACTTAGCAAGTGGACTAAAACACATATTAACAATAAAGAGAAACACTTTAGCGTAGTCAGCATCAGTTTTGATGAAGATCAACGCGTGGTTGAATGCGTGATACAAGCAGTGATTAATCACAATGAATATATGATTGATTGGCGTGAACTAAAAGACAGCTCGCAATGGAAAATTGGATGGAAATAGTGAGTTGGCGATTATCAGACTCCAATCACTAACTAAACAGTTATTCACAAACAATAAGCTACCAGATAATAGTCTCACCTTGCCAATCCAGATAACTTAACTCGCCATCAATTGCTAAGTCATCAATAATGGTGAGCAATTGTTGTGCGACAAACATACTCGTAAACAACTTCCCTTTTGGCACATTTTTTTGAAAAGGTTTAGACAAAGGAGAATCGGTTGTTCCAGGGTGAAAGGCTATAATTTTTATATTTTTTGCTCGGCGTTTTAACTCGATCGCTGCTGACTTTAAAAGCATATTTAGCGCGGCTTTAGCGCTGCGATAGCTATACCAACCACCTCGTTTATTATCACCTATACTACCTACCCTGGCACTAAAAAAAACAATTTTACAGTCTATGTTTCCGCTGAGAATTACGGTTAAATGTTTAAGCCATAACATGGGCGTAATTGTATTGACTAAGCTCACTTGGGCAAAGCTTTCAGATGAAAAATCTTCAAGCCTTTTTTCAGGTGTGTATTGATCGTTGTGTAAAAAGCCATGACAAATAAATATACGCTTGATCGCATAATTTCCTAGTGTCGCCACTACAGCTTGTATATCACTCTCTCTATACTGTTCTACTTCAATTAATTTAGCATCATAATAAAGGTCGCTTTGATAGTACTGTAAATTTCTCGATATCAATATCAACTGGTGCGGTGATTGCTTTATATACAGCTTTGCTATTGCTTTAGCAATTTCACTATTCGCGCCAACAATTAATACGGCTTGTGGGGTAACAGGTTCCATTTTCACAATGTGCTTTTCCTATTCCTAAGTAACGATGCAGAAATGAAGAGATAGGTTGTCGATATTTTGCTATAACCAAATAACTAACATTAGCGATTTGTTTTATCACTGGGAACTTAAGTGGTGCAACATAAATCCCTTTTCCAACCATCCTCCATGCTTGATAAGTTACGTCTAATGCCTGCAAAACTTTACCTTGGTATTCACCGTGTAAAACCCGTAAAGCAACCTTTGTGTTAATGTGCGGGTAATTTAATGAAAAGTTGTCATGGCGTAAATTCACTAACTCAATCACATTGTTTTTATCACATTGCTTTAATTGGTTCATTTCAGCGCAGCAAAGCGGACAATAACCATCATAGAATATCGTTAAAACGTTATTTTTCATTTTCAGCTTATACAACAAGTTATACCCAACATACGCAGTAAAACTGTTTAAAGATCATTTTCACGAGAAATTGTTATCAACGTGGGCTTCATTGACACGGTGTGTTGCGATAAAGAAATAGTGGAAGCTTAGCGCGCTGCCTATAGTGTTAAAGCCAAAACAGCTAAAATATGATCAACAGTAAATCATCATTAATGTTCATCGAAACGATCAAAGTTATTATATTCAATAATGTCGGCGAGTTCTTCACCATATTCGCTGCCTTTTTCTGAGTATTGATCTAACTTAGTCACTAAGGCAAGTGGATCATCGGTAGTCGCATTTAACTGTCTAAATTCACTAAATGCACGACCTCTGCCAAGCGTGCGATAATAATCAAAAACGGCCTCTTCAATGGTTGAATATTTTTTTACCCAGATGGTTTTATCTCCGCGTTTTTGCAATGCAGCTATACGAGGTTCGTCTTCATTAAACGACCATACTCCAAATACATTGTTCGCTTTGCGAAAAAAACGGGAGGTAGCCCATGAACTTTCCATTGCCGCCTGCGCAATAGCAATACTTTTTGGATGGGGCTTTAACGCGATAAGTAATGCTTCATTGGAAGTAACCTTGTATTCTTCTTTGAGTTTTTCGATGCGATCATGACTTTGCCCATTATCAATCATCGCTTTAATATCTTCATAGCGCATCTGTAGTTTAGCGTAAACGGTATCAACCGCAGGCAAAATGAGAGCAATAAATCTCGCTTTTTTTTCTTTTACCGTCATCGGCGGTAATGGCTCATCTTTTTGTTGGCTATAATAAAAAAACACAATCAATATACACAGTAATAATGTAGCAACAGCAACGATGGCAGCTCGGTATTTTAACAACATTAACACTCCTAAAAAGATTAGAATGATTACTTTTAAACGTTCAGCAACTACACAAGTACTACATTAGCGTAGCAGCCTTGAGTATTTGAATACAGTAAATAGCGTAATCTTCTAACATTTGAGTCATTTTTATTTCATTGATTTCTTACATCATCAATAATTATACCAATTGAATTAAAGATTTGATCAACTTAGCACTTCATTAGCACGCTTAAAACACGCTAAATAATGTAAACACAGTCACTCTATGGTTTGATTATTTAGAGAAATTATCAGTGAACTGAGTTCCCAAGGGCGAGTTTAAAAGGCTAATAGGCTGTGTTATTGATTTTAACAAGAACGCTACAGTGATCTAGCTTATTAGAGAACGCAGGAGCACGTTCTCCTGAGCGACCATTCTTTGCAATCAATGCCTTGCTTCTAACCCTATTAACTCTCGCTAAGTAACCCATTATTTATTTCAATTGATATTAGAGCGTGTTGATCTTTGCTGTTTAAGTTTTGTTCAAATTAAACGCCTTCTGATCGCGGCACTTGGATTATTGCATAGTCATTCTATGGTTAATTCAAGTAACAAAGAGCAGGAGGTGTTTAGTTGAACCCTTCGGGCTGACGAATCCCCAAAAAATGACAGGCACAACATTTTATGATCTTATTAGTTCGTCAAAACAAAAATAAGAGTAAAATGCTATGCCTGAATCCTTACTTTGCCATAACTTCTTTGATAAGTCCTTATCGAATTTCAATCAAGCGAGAATGAAGACACTTAAAGCATGCTCTGAAGCACTTATAGCGTCTGATAGATTAACCTTAACAAGTTTGGGGCGTTACTTAGCTGGGCGTGCGAACATTAAGCATAAAATAAAAAGGGTTGCTCGTTTTCTTAATAACGAGCATTTGTTTAACCAACAAGTTGAAATATACGCTTCGTTGGCCAAGCCAATCATTAGCAACTTGCCTTGTTTAGCCATTGCAGTGGACTGGAGTGGTTGTTGCCGTTCAGATTACCACCTGCTTAGAGCGAGTTTACTCGTTGATGGTCGTTCTTTAGTGCTTTACAACATGGTTGTTGAATTAAAAGATTTTGATACGCCAGAAACCAATGCCAGATTTTTAGACAACCTCCTTCAAGTTATTGGTGAACACCGGTCCGTTTATATTTTGTCAGATGGTGGTTTTCTTACTCCTTGGTATACTAAAGTCCGTTCATTAGGATGGCACTTTATTGGCCGTCTCAGAGGCACGATGACATGTAAGTTAGAAGGTAAAAATACTTGGGAAAAACTCCCTGCCTTTCATCAGGGAGCGAGCTGTCAACCAACTCGACTTGGCAAAGCGAGGGTTACTCAACACAGTCCAACAGCATGTGATGCATTTCTCCATTTGTACAAAGGAAAATACAAAGGACGAAAAGGGAATAGCCGTTTTACTAAAGATACTCGCATGTATCGACGGCATGCTCATGAGCCATGGTTACTCGCAACATCAGATAATACACTCACTAGTGATCAAGTAATTAAGTTGTACAGTAAAAGGATGCAAATTGAGCAAAACTTTCGCGATGACAAAAGCCAACAATATGGCTTTTCGTGGCGGTTTAGTAAAACACAAGGCGTAAGGCGAATGAGTGCCTTGTGCTTAATTGCATGTTTAGCCAGTCTATTACTTTGGTTTGTTGGCTTTGAAGCGGAGCAGCGCAATTGGCAAATAATGTTTCAGGCTAATACGATAAAACACCGCAGAGTTCTATCGTTTCTTACATTGGCGAAGCAAGTAATTCGGCATAGACTCCACAAAATTAAAAATCACTATCTACAGAAAAGTCGAGAAAACTTTTTAGCTTATTATCAAATATGTTCAGTTATATAAAAATGGGGATCCGTCAGCCCTTCGGGCTGTATCTGTTTGGCATTTCTATTGTGTTAACGCTTGACTGGAGTAGAATAACTACACAGCGAAAGTGTTGCCTTGTATAAATACCAAACAAATTGCGGCAAAAGTAAACATGAAAGATCAACACGCTCTAGTCGCGTAAAGACGGCTTTTAGCAATTATTTTATCTCTGTATTGACCAGGGGTTATGCCAATAACCTCTCTAAATTGATGATTAAAGTGTGCTTGATCATAGAATCCTGCCAAGTACCCAATATCAGTAAGGCTCAGATCAAACAGCTGCGTTTTTAATAAATATCTCGCGTAATGATTTTGTCTAAGCCGGCTATACTGCTTTGGCGCCAATCCCATGTGTTGTTTAAACAATCGATCAAGCTGACGTTGACCTAAACATAATTCATCATTTAAGGCAGAAATGGGTTTCAAGCCATTATTCACATCAATCCAGTTTATCGCAAACGCTAACCGATTATCTAATTTACCTGACAATGACTTATTTTGTTTTTGTATGGTTAGAAGGTGAGAAAACAAATGATATTCAATAGCAGTGATCCATTGCTCAACCGAAGCACTCATCATAAGCTCATTCATTAAGTGATCACATAATCTCGTTAATGAAATATCATCAGGTACAATTGTTGTATTTTCAATCTCCGTCAACGGTAAACCAAAGAACTGATGTCCGGCTCCAGGGTGAAAACGAATACCAAATGCTTCTACTCTACCCAGCCCGGTAAAATGCACAGATTTACGGTTAGGACCAACAATAGTACAGCCTTGCTTTAACAAAAAATTGCCAATCTTGATTGGATCGGCACAATTAAAAATAATACCACTGCCACCTTCTGGGTGCATATATTCATCGGCAATAGCTAACTGCCCTTCCCCATATGTTACATGCCAATAGCATTGCACTAAATTTGCTAACTGAGAGGTTGGTGCAAAACGTTGAAAATGAGACCTGTTAAATGTTGTCATAACATTAGGTGAAGTGAATTAAGTCATAGCAGTATAACAAAGATAAACATTGACACAAATTCAACGACAAGCTGCTAAACATGTCGAAAATTTACAATCTTAATGCTCACGCATGCCTTATGATTTTCATCTTTACAACATAAAGGAAAAGGCAATGCCAGTACAATTACATTATTATCAAATCGCGCCAAAAGCAATAGCCGCACAACTTGGGCTAGAGCAATATTTAACGTCAAAAGATGCCAGTCCGCATATTAGTAAGACAGTGATAGAGCTAATAAAAATACGTGTATCTCAACTTAATCGCTGTGCTTACTGTATTGATATGCACACTAAAGATGCACGAGCTAACGGAGAAAGTGAACAACGTATTTTTGGTTTGACTGCGTGGAAAGACTCACCGTTTTACACCGCAAAAGAGCGTGCAGCCTTAGCGTGGAGTGAAGCAATAACAACAATAGACTCTCACGAACATTGCTCAACATTACTTGAAACGATGCGAAATAATTTTGACGATAAAACCATCGTTGATCTCTGTATTGTGGTCTGCAGTATCAATAACTGGAATAGAATTACCTTAGCATTTGGTGCAGATGTTGGTAGTTATCAGGTTGGTCAATTTGAATAATGTTCTGAGAAACTCCATCTAGGGGCGCTAATACACCAACAAAAGGCCTCATGATATTATCCTTAAGAGGCAGTTTAAACAACGAGAGGTGCGGCACAACCATACGAAAGCGATTTTGTTTGGCTAAGTAACTTAAGCCCTCTCCTTTACAGTCATATATACAGCTGTCAGTAATCATTTTATGCGTTGACCTGCTAAATAACACAAAAACCATACGGCTTGTCGTCAAAGAATTAATTTCTTAGTGGGGTTTTGATATGTTATCACACTAATATTTCAGTCTCCTATTCTCCTTTTTTGCACGGTAATCTCAAATGAAAAAACAACTCTCTGCTATTTCTATAATGGCACTTTCAACTCACGTATTAGCAGACGTTTCAGGGCTCGAACACTTTGTGGTCTTGGGTAAGCGAGCCAACTTAATTGGCGAAACCATGTCAGCTTCGGAAGGTTTGGTTGGCTATGGTGATATTGAACGGCGTCCTATTTTACGCTCAGGTGAAATATTAGAATTTGTACCCGGCATGGTTGTTACTCAACATAGTGGTTCTGGTAAAGCCAATCAATACTTCTTACGAGGTTTTAACCTTGATCACGGTACCGATTTCAGTACCTATATTGATGGTATGCCCATTAATATGCGCACACATGGTCATGGCCAAGGTTATGCGGATTTAAATTTTATCACCCCTGAATTCATTGAAAGTATTCATTACCAAAAAGGACCATATCAAACAGCACAAGGCGACTTTTCTACCGCAGGATCAGCATATTTCGCGTTAAAGTCTGACTTTATTAACCCATTCGTTACAGTAGAATTAGGCCAAGATAGCTACCGTCGAGGCGTTATTGGTCAAAACATCAAAACAACCGAAGGTAACCTTGCTATTGGTGCAGAATGGCAACAGTATGATGGCCCTTGGACTGATATCGATGAAAACATAAATAAAAAGAATGTCATGCTTCGTTACCAACAAAACATACTTGATGGTACGTTAAACCTGACATTTTTAGGTTACCAAAATAGCTGGAATGCTGCGGATCAAATCCCCACTCGAGCTGTCAAAAATCAGTTAATTGATGAGTTAGGCTCAATTGACGATACTTTAGGTGGTGAGTCTGATCGCTATAGTTTCTCAATGAATTGGCGTAACCAGCAATGGGCTCTTTCTGCATATGCTATTGAAAGCTCATTAAACCTCTATTCCAATTTTACGTATTTTCTAGACGATCAAAACAATGGCGACCAATTTGAGCAAGTTGACGATAGAAAAATATTTGGTGCTAGTGTAGTCAAACTCTTTAATCAACAACAAGGTAATACTCACATACACCATAGTGTAGGTCTTGATGTAAGATTTGATGACATTAACGAAGTCGGTCTTTACAAAACGAATGCCAGAAAAAGGTTATCCACTGTGCGAACTGATTCCGTCGAACAATATTCCGTTAGTGGCTTTTATCAAGTCAATGCTGATATCAACGATAACTTGTCAGTTAATGCAGGCGTGCGTCATGATTACATGAATGTAGACGTAAACAGCGACTTAACGATAAATAGTGGCGATAACAGCGACAGCATTACCAATTTCAAAGCGGGTTTGAGTTATCAATTTAACGAACAATGGCAAACCTACGCTAACTGGGGACAATCATTTCACTCTAATGATGCTCGCGGGGCAACAATAAGTATTGACCCTGTAACGAATGAAGCGGCGGAAACCGTAGATTTACTGGTGCAAGGTCAAGGCGCAGAAGTAGGAGTAAGAGTGGCAGAATATGAAAACTACAACGCCTCTCTTTCACTTTGGTGGTTAGAGAATGATTCTGAACTAGTGTTTGTTGGTGACGCCGGTAATACAGAAGCTAGTCGTGCTTCTAAGCGTTATGGTGCTGAATTTTCTGCGCTATATTGGCTTTCGTCAGAAATTGTCGCGGATGTTGAACTTGCATGGACAAAATCACGCTTTACCGAAGACGACGTTGGCGAAGGAAATTACATTGACGGTTCACTCCCTTTTGTTGCAAGTGTAGGTATAAGTTGGCACATCAATGACAGCTTCAACACAAGCATGCGTTTAAGACACTTTGGTAAACGTACACTTGATAGTTTCAACCACAACCAGTCAGACACATTCAGTGTTGTGAATATGAATGCGCAATACTTATTATCCGATTGGAAATTCAATGTCTCAGTATTAAATCTATTCGACAGTAATGATCATGATATTGATTATTTATATGAAAGTCGTTTACCCGGAGAAAGCGAGACAGGCGAAGAAGATGTTCATTTTCATCCAATAGAACCACGAACAATACGCGCAAGTGTCACCTACTTATTCTAATCACCAATACGTTAAGCTGAGGTAGATAACTGCCTCAGCGCAAATTTTTAATCAAATAAAACAAGCGCCTCTCTACAAAAGCCGGCAACGATACCTTTACATTTTTTTGCCATAATTGTTCATCACATTGCCCTTTTTCTCCCCTAAATAAGCCACTTCTTTCATGTTTAATAAAACCTATTAAACATGGAGGATCTCATGAACACGCATACCCGACTGATTATTACACTTGTCATACTCACAATAGCGCTTAGCGCCTCATTTTATCTTAATGGTAAACATTCCGAGAGCACGAGCCAATTTAATGTTGATCTGTCATATAAAACAGTTTCATCTAGCAAGCCACTATTACAAGTAGAACAATATGGGCAAGTACAACAAGGAAGCTTTTTTCTACAACAAGAAAACAAACAGGGGTATTTGCTTTCACCTTTATTAGATACCAAGGTAGATATTACGGTTACAGGGCTTATTGCTCGGGCTGTGGTAACGCAACAATTTACCAACTCAACAAATGATTGGGTCAACGGAATTTATGTTTTTCCATTACCCGAAAATGCTGCGGTTGATCATTTAACGATGGACATTGGCGATCGCACAATCGTTGGAAAAATTCAGCCTAAACAAAAAGCCAGAAAATTATATCAACAAGCAAAATCTGACGGGAAAAAAGCCAGTCTATTAGTACAAAATCGCTCAAACCTGTTTACCAATCATGTTGCAAACATAGGCCCCGGTGACACAATAAGGGTCACTATTGAATACCAACAAGCGATAACGTTTGAAAACAATATGTTTAGCTTGCGATTTCCTACTACTGTTACCCAACGCTACTTACCCGCTTCTCCTTTAAACAGCGAACAAAAATCTATTGATGAAAGTGGTTGGGGGATCACTCAGCCAACTTTCAATAACAATACTGTTGATGCACAAGAAGAAGCTGCACCGCCCATGCATAAAGTTGCCATGAACATCACTCTCAATAGCGGTTTCGAACTTAATAACATTGAAAGCGAACAACATCCTATCATCACGAATAAAGTGACATCTAGCCAATATAAAGTGCAACTAGAACAAGATATGATTGCAAACCAAGATTTCGTACTTCAATGGCAAGCAAAACCTACTCATCAACCAACAGCAGCGCATTTTAGCCAAACAACAGAAAATGGTCACT
Source organism: Thalassotalea hakodatensis (assembly GCF_030295995.1). NCBI lineage: Bacteria > Pseudomonadati > Pseudomonadota > Gammaproteobacteria > Alteromonadales > Colwelliaceae > Thalassotalea > Thalassotalea hakodatensis. The sequence continues at coordinate 2,655,163 of NZ_AP027365.1, forward strand.
ACGGTATGATAATGCTTATGCCGCCACAACTTACCGACAATGCTACACCGCTAAATCGAGAAGTCGTTTTCGTAATTGATACCTCTGGCTCTATGGCAGGCACTTCAATTAAACAAGCTAAAAACGCACTTGCATGGGCTATTTCAGATCTTGCAGCCACTGATACTTTTAATGTCATAGCATTTAACAGTACCGCCAATAAAGTATTTCAACATTCCATGCCCGCCAATCGTGCATATAAAAATTCTGCCATGCAATATATTGAACAATTAAATGCAAATGGGGGCACCGAAATACTGTCGGCACTGCAACTTTCATTAGGCCACCAAAGGCCCAACCCAGCTAGAATACGGCAAGTTATTTTTATTACTGATGGCGCAGTAGGTAATGAAGCCGAATTATTTACCTATATCAACAATCATTTAAATCAAAGCCGACTTTTCACCGTAGGAATAGGTTCTGCACCTAACAGTTACTTTATGACTGAAGCAGCCTTGATGGGTAAAGGAACCTATACCTATGTAAATTCTGTAAACACGGTGCAAGCTAAAATGAAGCAACTTTTTGGCAAACTTAAACAGCCAGTATTAGCTAACCTAACCGCTAAAATGAGTCAAGATGCAGACATGTACCCTCGTCATTTACCTGATTTATATCAAGGGGAACCTGTCATGATCAGCTACTTTAGCGAGCAAACTCCAGATAAAATGCTCATTTCAGGTGTATTACGCCAGCAAGACTGGCAGCAAACGCTTACGCTACAACACAGTGGGCAACAGTCAGGTTTATCTACCTTATGGGCTCGTCGGAAAATTGCCCAACTTTCTAGAGATAAATATAAAGGTAAAGATGCAACCATAATCAATGAACAAATTTTAGAGACTGCGATGGAACACCATTTAGTCAGTGAAATGACAAGCTTAGTCGCAATAGATATAACACCATCCGCAAAGGTACCAAGCTCAGACCGAGTCATCAAAAACCAACGACCTAAAGGCCAACAAGGTATGCTGCCACAAACAGCAACCCCCGCTTTATTACAAGCATTGATAGCCTTATTCTTTTTAGCTCTCGCCTTGGGTGTCACCTTACTGAATAACACGCGCCGATGAAATCACTAACCATGAACAAACACAAAGCAATAATTGTTACCTGCTGTTTCATTAGTGCTTTATTTTTTGCGTCAAGTATGTACATACACGCTAAAGCAATATTTGCACAATGGTTAATTGCAAACGCTTGGACCGCAACATTATCAACAGGTAAACAACAGCCACCGTGGTCATGGGCGGATACTTATCCAGTTGCTAAAATATCCTTGCAAAAAAAACGTTATTACTTGTTAGCAGGCGTGACAGGAAGAACGCTAGCCTTTGGCCCTGGACATATGAGTAGCACACCGCTACCAGGGGAGGTGGGTAATACTGTCATAGCCGGTCATCGTGATACCCATTTTGCACAACTTGAACACCTGACTTTTAATGATACTTTAACCGTAGAAACACTCAGGGGTAAGTTTACCTATCAAATCATCGATATTAGCATCGTACACGAACAAGACATGAGCGTTACCGCTGCAAGCAATAACGACACCCTGACCTTAATCACCTGCTACCCATTTGATTCATTATCGCCTAATACTCAATGGCGTTATGTAATACAGGCAACGTTACAAAAGCAAGGTAATAACAGCGCAGATGTTTAAGGTGCTGCTAACGCCATGGCAATTTTTTCAATGCCATATGATGGCGTAAAACGTTTACGCTCTTCAAAGCCAAACTTTTGATATAACGTTATCGCAGGAATATTCACTACAGCCGTTTCCACGCTTACCGAGTGATAGCTAAAATGCGCTAGAATAAACGTCAGTAATTTACCAGCGATGCCTTTTCTAAAATGATCAGGATCAACCACTAAACTTTCAATGGCTAAATGTTTGTTAGCAAAGCTAACTTCAATAACAGCCGCAAGGTTACTATTATCAAAAAAGCCATAAAATAGCGTTTTAGAATGGGCAATATCTTCAATAGAACGCTGTAGCGGAGGAAAATCACTGACGCCAATTAATTGCGCCTCTATCAAATAAGAGCGCTGAAAAGTACGATGGATTTGCTGAGCAATACGCTCATTTATTGGTGCTAATGCTTCAATCATCTCACTGCATCATAGTAATATAACAGACCTTAGTTTCGTTAATTAAAGACAACGTATTGATCACATTATCTGTGCAAACAACGCAAACATCGAGATTGAAAGACCGCTAATAACAATGCCTTGCTGTAGTTTATCATTCACTAAGGCCTCTAATTTATATGTGGTAGAAAACAACTGTTTTATTGGCGTAAAAAATATTTTGGGGGCTAAGCCAAGACCAAAAAACATTAAGCTAACACCGATAATATTGGTTAGCTCCAGCGCTGATAAACTGTCCTGAGTAAATTGATATACGCCTGAGCCGCACATCAATAAAGTGGCTAGCCAACACACACAAACCACCATTTTTTCTTTGAAATTAAGAAACTTCATTCTTCCCTCCTACATAACCATTATTATTGTTTGTTAAGCTCAGTGTTATAAACTTTCTTGTTGGCAATTCCAACAAATATCAAACGATGCGTCATTTTTTTCTGTGCAGTTATTACAGATCCAATCATCAGCATGTTTATTCTTTTGGTTCACGTTGACGAGCCCAATCGCCCGTTCATAATCTTCATCATTGACCACCCAGAGTTCAGGCCAGCAATCTAATGGCGCTATTTCTCCCATAGCACCTTGAGCATATTCATTCTTTAGAAATACGACGATACCTTGGGCACTAATGAGATCTTTCATTCTAGTTACAAGAAAACTATGTTCGTTGGTATAAACCCTTTTCATGATTGATAACTCTTTAAACTTTACTGTCAGCAGCCATGATGCTTTTAATACCTACTGCATTGATACATCGTATAATTCAAAGCGATATCAATAGAATTACTGGTGCCTACTTCGTTAATACAAAAGCTATAATGAATGCAATACAAAATGAAACAAGCGTTGCTTTTATATCCGTTTTAGCCACTTTATATTTTATTGTCGCTAAAGAAAATGGTACTACTCGCTCTTGATGTTCATTGCACATTAACAGTTCATTTAGTTGCACATCAAAAGTAGCACATAAAGATTTAACCGACTCAGGTGAGGCTACACCTGATTTTTCAATACGCTGAATTGTTCTTAAACTAATACCACTAACCTCGGCAAGATGAGATTGGCTCCAAGCTTTTGCTTCTCTGTATTGTTTTAGTTTTACGTTATCTAATTTCATTTCCATTACTGTTCCTCCGCGCTAAATATTGAAATAATTATCGAAGGAAAGCCTTTTATTTGATACGTCATCAATACGACATCTTAACGTCATCATTGCGTCGTGAATGTACAATACTCACATAATCAAGAGTAAAAATAAAAACAAGCTAGAAACATTTAGCACATCTACATATCTCTATTAATCAATCTCGTTTTTTTAACACTTTGCCGCTAGGCAAAATATTTCATGCTAACAACTTACGGGCTATGCCTTTTTAACAAACTTAGCAGTTATCATCATTTCACCGGCACCGTCGACCTTACAGTCTAATTGATGATCTTTAGCATCTTTAATCTGTTTAATGGTAGCTTTAGTGCCAATTTTTATCACTTGTGAACTGCCTTTAATTTTTAAATCTTTTATTGCTGTGATTTTATCGCCTTCACTTAACAAAGTGCCATTTGCATCTTTCACTTTAATAGTGTCTTCATCTGCCTGCTCAGAAGGATTCCATTCATAAGCACACTCTGGGCATATTAAATTGTTTTGATCTTGATATACATATTCTGAGGTACAACGAGGACAAGGAGGAAAAGACATAGAAAATCACACTATTGAAAAAACAAATATTCTAATAAATTTTTCTCCGCTATGCGAATAATGATTAATGAACTTGATATACTGATAGACAGCTAAAATAGGCCTACCAGTATACAATAATACCAATTCGCATAAATATTCGGTCATTCAGCGAGAAATAAAAGGGATAGAGGCAAGGCATTGATTGCAAAGAATGGTTATTCAGGAGAACGTGCTCTGCGTTCTCTAATAAGCTACATCCTTGTAGCGTCCTTGTTAAAATCAACAACACAGGCTATGAAGCGTTTAAACTCGCCCTTTGGGCTGACGAATCCCCAAAAAATGACAGGCACAACATTTTATGATCTTATTAGTTCGCCAAAACAAAAATAAGAGTAAAATGCTATGCCTGAATCCTTACTTTGCCATAACTTCTTTGATAAGTCCTTATCGAATTTCAATCAAGCGAGAATGAAGACACTTAAAGCATGCTCTGAAGCACTTATAGCGTCTGATAGATTAACCTTAACAAGTTTGGGGCGTTACTTAGCTGGGCGTGCGAACATTAAGCATAAAATAAAAAGGGTTGATCGTTTTCTTAATAACGAGCATTTGTTTAACCAACAAGTTGAAATATACGCTTCGTTGGCCAAACCAATCATTAGCAACTTGCCTTATTTAGCCATTGCAGTGGACTGGAGTGGTTGTTGTCGTTCAGATTACCACCTGCTTAGAGCGAGTTTACTCGTTGATGGTCGTTCTTTAGTGCTTTACAACATGGTTGTTGAATTAAAAGATTTTGATACGCCAGAAACCAATGCCAGATTTTTAGACAACCTCCTTCAAGTTATTGGTGAACACCGGTCCGTTTATATTTTGTCAGATGGTGGTTTTCTTACTCCTTGGTATACTAAAGTCCGTTCATTAGGATGGCACTTTATTGGCCGTCTCAGAGGCACGATGACATGTAAGTTAGAAGGTAAAAATACTTGGGAAAAACTCCCTGCCTTTCATCAGGGAGCGAGCTGTCAACCAACTCGACTTGGCAAAGCGAGGGTTACTCAACACAGTCCAACAGCATGTGATGCATTTCTCCATTTGTACAAAGGAAAATACAAAGGACGAAAAGGGAATAGCCGTTTTACTAAAGATACTCGCATGTATCGACGGCATGCTCATGAGCCATGGTTACTCGCAACATCAGATAATACACTCACTAGTGATCAAGTAATTAAGTTGTACAGTAAAAGGATGCAAATTGAGCAAAACTTTCGCGATGACAAAAGCCAACAATATGGCTTTTCGTGGCGGTTTAGTAAAACACAAGGCGTAAGGCGAATGAGTGCCTTGTGCTTAATTGCATGTTTAGCTAGTCTATTACTTTGGTTTGTTGGCTTTGAAGCGGAGCAGCGCAATTGGCAAATAATGTTTCAGGCTAATACGATAAAACACCGCAGAGTTCTATCGTTTCTTACATTGGCGAAGCAAGTAATTCGGCATAGACTCCACAAAATTAAAAATCACTATCTACAGAAAAGTCGAGAAAACTTTTTAGCTTATTATCAAATATGTTCAGTTATATAAAAATGGGGATCCGTCAGCCCTTTGGGAGCGTGTTAGAGGCGCGATAATTACGCAAAACGTGTTTGATGTAGAACAACTATACCTGCACACGTTTCGCTTATTCTCCCACCTCTGACATCGCTCTGTACTGACTTAATCTTTATGCGAATTGGTATAAGGTGTTTTTTTAATAATTGATACACGTACCAACTTACTGATTTATTAACCAAACATTTATTCTTGAAGCGTTGATAATCGTTCAATAGATTGAACAATTTTATCAAACTGCCAATGATCAGTTTTACTTGCTAAGTTTTTCGCTTGGGCTAATGTATCTAAAGCTAACGATAAGTTATTTAATGTTTCATACACTCGCGCCAATGCAAGGTAACTTGATACGTTTTCAGGCGTATATTGCACCAATCGCAACGCCACCGTTTCAGCTTCTTTGAATCGCTCTAATTCAATTAAATGACTAACAATAAATGTAAGAGAATTAACACTGTTCCAACGGACAGGGTTTGGTAATACGGTAAAGCCAACATCCTCGCTTATTTTTTGATAATAATGATCAATATTCGTTAATGCATCCCCTTTTTGAGCCACAAGTTCACGGTATTTAGGTGCCCAAAGGCTTTCAGGGTATAACGTATCAAAAGCTAATAACAAAGTTTTGATAAAAGCATCATAATGACGTTCGTTATCAAACACATGCGTAATCAACTTACCTTGCTTATTAGCTAGTTTTTGATAGTTTTCTAACACGGTTTTATGATTATTAATATAATCAGGCTTACCTTCTAAATCATCATCCGCTACGGCAAAAAGTACCAGCCCATTAAGCTCCTTTTCTAACTGCATAGGTATTGTTTCACTAAACGGACGCTTAGTTTCTTGATTAAAGCTCATACCCAACATGTCACTCGCAGCAAGAAAAATATAGTTATCAAAAAGCGCTGGTTTACTACGTATACTATACAAAGGAAATAGTGATGCCCCAGACACACCGATAATCGAGCGTTTATTCATTGCACGGTAATGTTTTTCAAGGTATGGAAATAACTCTTGCTCCAACATTGCTTGATATTTCATTGCATCACCATAACCGGATATTACCTCACGCTTCGGCCACATTCCGTTGGTATAAGTATCGGGGAAGTGTCCACTATAGTTTAAGCTGACAACAATACTTTCGGGCATACGATCAACACTGGCTAAGTGCTTTACAATGCCTGTTAAGGTATGAAAAAAACGATTACCGTGCGAGCCATTGATAAAAATAATCGGGTAACGAAAATCTTCAGAGACAGTATCAAAATTTGCTGGCAGGTATATATTTAAAGGAATTTTATCCTCAATAATGTCAGACTCAAAATCTAACGTGAATCCATAAGTGAGCTGGTTTTCAGCATTATCATTGCCTTGTGCGACGGTTGCGATAAGCAAAAAACATACGCCAATTAAAGCACTGAACGCAGATGTAAATGTCATATTCTTCCTCGTGATTATTATGTAATTGTTATTCGAGAATAATATGACAAAACGGTATTCAAATTACCTGAAGCACTGATGATAAAATACTGACTTTTCACTGAATATTTATAAATCAATGAGTTAAGAATTATTGAAATTCTTTAAACAAGGATATAATGTTAACTTATCATCGATAATGAGATTTACTTTCAATGCCGACAAAATTTTTCATCGGTCAGTTTTACGTCGACATTCAGCGAAACTTAATCATCGTCCAACAAGAGGGTGGTATTCAAGAAGAACACATTCTTCCACCGAAAACTATTGCTGTATTACAACTTCTTGCCAAGCAGCAAGGTGAAGTATTAAAAACAGATTATATCATTGATCAAGTTTGGCCAGATACCATCGTTTCGCCCAACTCGTTACAGCGTTGCATAACGCAATTAAGAAAAGTACTTGTTATTTCGGGCGATAATCAAGCCATTATAAAAACCCACACTAAGAAAGGCTACTGCTTAGAACTTCCTGTTAATATTGCAGAAGATCACTTTGCGTTATCGCCGAAACAAGCAACGATAAATAGCCAGAAAAATAACAAGATAATAAGCCAAAAGTCTTTACGTATTTCAGCTTTAGCATTGTTAATAATGTTGGCTTTGGTCGCATTTATCAAAAACATTGAACAGCGAACTCCGGCCTTCTCAACCATCAAACAACTCACTCACTCAGACTATAAAGAACAATTCCCTAGTTATGCCCCAAATAGTCAATACCTTGTCTTTCATCGCTATGATGGCCGCTGTAATAACAATATATGGGCGATAGATAACGCGACAAAAGAAGAAATTCAACTCACAAAATCCACTGACTTTTACGGACCACACAGGTTTTCATCTGACGGCAAAAAGTTAATATTTTTGGCTAAAAACGCTTGCACCCAACCCCAAAAAGAAGAAAATCAAAAACAATGTTGGAAAATAATGTCTTTAGATTTTGATGCTGCACTTTCGTCACCTCAGGCACCGATTGAGTTAGCGAATTGTCGACAAGGAAAACTTAACTACCCAACATGGTTAGATAACGGTAGCATCGCGATATTACGGGGTAAAAATGAAACTTGGCGTCTCGCTAAATACATGCTCAATGCAGCTAATAGCGTTGATATTTATAACCCTAAAAACAAACAACTTTATTATTTTGATTACTTAGCAGCGCAACAACAATTCGTTGTATTATCTAAAGATAAAAGCAACCAACACTGGCGAGAAATCATTTCAATAACCGGTGATATTATTAACAGTACACGCATATCATTGCCTCAATCTTTCAACGCTCACAACAACATTAGACCTTTCGCGTATGATGGAAAAGGATCACACTTTTTTGCAACTGGGAAAAATATATATACATTACATGACGATGGCTCGATAAACCATTTTCAACAATTACCCTTTATAAACACTCATCAGTATGCATTATCGCCAGATGGTACTACCCTTCTGGCGAGTAGAGGGCGATTAGATAATGATGTTGCACAAGTCAGCTTAACACCTACAAATACTGATACTGTTCAACCAAGTCAAATCAATCAAGTAACAACAGATTTCCCCAGTCTTTTTCGAAGTACTGCACAAGAGCACAGCGGTAAATATCAGCCTTTGGGTGAGCAAATTGCGTTTGTTTCTGATCGGTCAGGTCAAGCACAGATTTGGCTTGGTCAAAAAAATCGCGTTAAACAGCTCACTTTCTTTCCTATCGACAGTCAATTAAGCAATTTTCAATGGCACCCTGAGGGTGTTCAATTAATCGTTGCCAATAATCGTCAACTTTGGCTGATAGATTTAGATGGCACAGCAAGCAAATTAAACTACCCGCATTCGGTTACCAAAGTGTATCAATGGATAACTGATGACGAAGTATTAGTTTCCTCATTTAACAATGATAAAAACCATGTATCTTTATTATCATTAAACTCAGGTAAGCTTACAAATTTGTTCTCAGAACCGGTTCGCTGGGCTCAATACACACTAAACGGCAACTTGATTTTATTGGATGACAATAACAAATTTTGGCAAAAAGATGACCACGTTAAAAAACAGTTAACAACGCTCAAAAACCAATCAGCTCGGAAAGAGTTTTTACTTGAAAAGCAAAATATTTATTCAGTAAATAAGCACGGTCATCTCTGGCGTTATCGTTTAGATAACTATGAATTCAGCGTGATTAATCAAAAAGCTAGCTACCTTTCCGCCTTAACAGACATAAAAAATTATCAAATTTTAGCCACACAAGTTGTTACCGACAAAAAAGATATTGTCGAAATTTATTAGAGTCTGTTAATCTTTCCAGATTAAATGTTGTTCGAACTAAACGCTTTTTGTTCAAGGCGTGAGCAATGTCGCATGGTTATGCCATGTCAATTGCGAACAACGATGAAGAAATAGCGTTTAATTGAACCCAAAGGGCTGACGAATCCCCAAAAAATGACAAGCACAACATTTTATGATCTTATTAGTTCGCCAAAACAAAAATAAGAGTAAAATGCTATGCCTGAATCCTTACTTTGCCATAACTTCTTTGATAAGTCCTTATCGAATTTCAATCAAGCGAGAATGAAGACACTTAAAGCATGCTCTGAAGCACTTATAGCGTCTGATAGATTAACCTTAACAAGTTTGGGGCGTTACTTAGCTGGACGTGCGAACATTAAGCATAAAATAAAAAGGGTTGATCGTTTTCTTAATAACGAGCATTTGTTTAACCAACAAGTTGAAATATACGCTTCGTTGGCCAAACCAATCATTAGCAACTTGCCTTATTTAGCCATTGCAGTGGACTGGAGTGGTTGTTGTCGTTCAGATTACCACCTGCTTAGAGCGAGTTTACTCGTTGACGGCCGTTCTTTAGTGCTTTACAACATGGTTGTTGAATTAAAAGATTTTGATACGCCAGAAACCAATGCCAGATTTTTAGACAACCTCCTTCAAGTTATTGGTGAACACCGGTCCGTTTATATTTTGTCAGATGGTGGTTTTCTTACTCCTTGGTATACTAAAGTCCGTTCATTAGGATGGCACTTTATTGGCCGTCTCAGAGGCACGATGACATGTAAGTTAGAAGGTAAAAATACTTGGGAAAAACTCCCTGCCTTTCATCAGGGAGCGAGCTGTCAACCAACTCGACTTGGCAAAGCGAGGGTTACTCAACACAGTCCAACAGCATGTGATGCATTTCTCCATTTGTACAAAGGAAAATACAAAGGACGAAAAGGGAATAGCCGTTTTACTAAAGATACTCGCATGTATCGACGGCATGCTCATGAGCCATGGTTACTCGCAACATCAGATAATACACTCACTAGTGATCAAGTAATTAAGTTGTACAGTAAAAGGATGCAAATTGAGCAAAACTTTCGCGATGACAAAAGCCAACAATATGGCTTTTCGTGGCGGTTTAGTAAAACACAAGGCGTAAGGCGAATGAGTGCCTTGTGCTTAATTGCATGTTTAGCCAGTCTATTACTTTGGTTTGTTGGCTTTGAAGCGGAGCAGCGCAATTGGCAAATAATGTTTCAGGCTAATACGATAAAACACCGCAGAGTTCTATCGTTTCTTACATTGGCGAAGCAAGTAATTCGGCATAGACTCCACAAAATTAAAAATCACTATCTACAGAAAAGTCGAGAAAACTTTTTAGCTTATTATCAAATATGTTCAGTTATATAAAAATGGGGATCCGTCAGCCCAAAGGGCAGCGTTTTTTGTCATTTATACGTCGTTATTGCTTTTTCATGTGGAATAACCACACATTAATCGCAATGCCTTGTCTAAATCCCCATAAACTGCTGTAAAAATAAACGCGAAAGATCAACAGACCCTAACCAGTATTGTGATTTTCACTTATAAAAAAAGGACAAAATTTGCCCTTTTTTCAAAATAGGTTTCTACAAAGTATTCTATTTTTTCAAGCGGCGTGATACGCCACCTAATAGAGCAAGTGCTAATAACGCTAACGTAGACGGTTCTGGAATATCTGCCGCAAGGTCAGCTCTAGTTAATGTTGCATTATCAATGGTTAAGTTATTATTGGTATAAGTAAACCAACCATAACGATTGCCACCAATTGTCGTTGCAATATCATCAGCAGTTGATGAACGCGTTTCGCTGAATAATAGCCCTTGATTGTTATCGTATACGTTAAAATCAACCGCTAAAAAGCCATTGAGATCATAAAAGTTATGTTCAAAAGTATACCAACCACTTGAACCTACAGTGAAAAAGCTGTTATCTGAAATTAATTTATATTCGTTATAAATAAAGTCAGTATTATTTGAACTGTTAATTACAAAGCCATTATTGGCTGTTTTACCCGCATGAAAAATAAAATCACGACGATGATTACCCGCCTGATCGTTTACCGCTGAAGTAAAATCAAACCCTTGGCCGATATCCCATGCGTCTATATCTAAATATATATCTAGACTCGTCGTAAAGCCGTTTCCAAAAGTGTCGCTATAGCCACCAAATTGGGTATAAATAGCACCTGAATTATTAGTCACCCCTACATCAGCACTATTATCTACCGTGTTCCAAGTATTACCATTACCATCAAACGTTTCTTGGTAAATAACATTTGCAGTTGCACCCGTAGACGCTAAAACAAGCAATGAAGTAGTCAGTATTTTTTTAAAAAACATTATATTTTCCTTTACAGCTTTTTTGTAGTGTATAAAAGTTAAATTTGTACTGCAGTACAAAAGCAAGAACCACACCTTAAAAATAAAAAGCATTAAAGTCAAATACTTATCCGAACACATCTCCCGAACCCTACCAAGAATGTAAAAAAATTCGACATAAAAAGCCAACTCACAAGAAACAAATTTGATTACATTAAACGATTAGTATGCCCAAACCATCAAAAATTTATGCTAATTTACGCGCTTTTATTGCATAAATTAATGGTACTTGTTGGCCTTTATGTAGCAACTGATACCCTTGCTCAGCAACATATTCTAAATCTTCAATGCAATTATAAGGGCTATAAGGAAACTCATTTACTTGCTCAATAAATAAACCAGCAGATATCAATGCATTTATCACTTCACTGAATGCATGTGGCCAAGTCACTATCGTAGATTTAACACCATCACTATTTTCTGTGTACGTTTCTTCAGCTTCAACATCAGGCTCTGTTCGAGGAAAATATGAATAGCCAGTCAGTAAATCAATTGTTGGGTGAAACTCTATCAAGTGGAGTTCACCACCTGGCAATAATGCTTTTGCTACCGTTTGCGCCCAACGATCAAGATCAGGTAACCAACAGAGCACACCATAAGAAGTAAACACAATATTGTATTTTTTGGTATTTTCATCAGAAAATTGATAAATATCTGAAGCTATAAAAGTCGCATTTAAGCCAAGTTCATTGTTGAGTTTATTCGCTTGCACGATGGCTTTGGTAGATAAGTCAACCCCGGTGACAATCGCTCCTTTTCTGGCCCACGACAATGTGTCTAAACCAAAATGACATTGCAAATGTAATAATGACTTCCCTTTAACTTCACCTACTTGGTTAAGCTCAATTTCATTCAGTGAAGACTTGCCGCTTATAAAGGCATTAACATCATAAAACGTTGAATTTACGTGAATCTCGGTACGATCATCCCACGCTTTTCTATTTATTGATAAATAATCCATATGAAATATCCTGAAGTGGTACTTAACAACGAATAAGGTAAAATAGTAGCGGCTTAGCGGTTATTTTAAATGCCTACCACCGTCTAATTGCATATTTCTGCCCGTCATAAATTGACTATTAAAAATAAACTCAACGGCTTGTATTACTTCATCAAAGCCACCTTCTTTAGGCAGCAGTGCTTTTGCAAGCGCCTTTTTTTGGTAGGCATCATCGTCACCTTCGTTGAACTTCAATAACGCGGGAGAAATTGAATTCACTTTAACATCAGGCGCTAACAGTGCAGAAAAAGATAAGGTTAAGCTATTCATTGCCGTTTTACTTGCCGCATAAGCGATATGTTTTTTACTGCCTTTTTCCGCGACGTAATCACTTAAATGGATGATGTCTGCCCCGCCGATATCTGAGTTTTTCAATAACGTTTTTAACCCTAAATTTAATTGATAAGGAATGCCAACATGAATTGTCATCATTTTCTGCATAATGTCAGCAGCAGAATACTGCACATCCTCCTTTTGCGCGTTATCAGGTAACCAATCAGAAGCATTATGAATAATGGCTCGCAGCGAGGTATACTTTTGTTTAAGCTGTGCGATAAAATTATCTACTTGTGTTTGTTGGTAAAAATCCACTTGATATAGATCAGCACCTTGTTGTTTTAGTTCATCTAGCACAGGGTACGCTGTTCTATAAGTACCAATGACTTGATATCCTTGTGCTAAAAAATGACTTGCTAGCGCTAAACCTAATCGTTTACCAATTCCAGTAATTAAGACAACTTGGCTCACGATAAAAACTCCGCACGTGTTTGAGGATTTGTTTTAAATATGCCGCCTAAAGCGGTAGTGGTAGTTTTAGAATTCACATCCATGATACCTCGAGATTTAACGCAAAAATGTGTCGCATTAATCGATACAGCAACATTATCTGTCTCCGTTAATGTTTGTATTGCCACCAATATTTGCTGCGTTAAACGCTCTTGCACTTGAGGTCTTTGAGCAAAAAAACGCACAATTCGATTAATTTTCGACAAACCTATAATCTTTTTGTTAGGAATATAGGCAACTTGCGCTAAGCCATCTATCGTCACAAAATGATGTTCACACGTTGACGTTAAATTAATATCGGTCACCTTCACCATTTCATCAACAGCCATTTTGTTTTCTATAACTGAAATGGCAGGAAAGTTTTCATAATTTAAACCTGAAAAAACTTCATGAATATACATTTTAGCAATACGATGCGGCGTTTCAGCAAGGCTATCATCAGTTAAATCTAAACCAATCGTGTTAGCCACCTCAGTAAATAAGCCTTTTAGACGTGTGTATTTTTCTTCGCTAGTTAACTCAGTGACTACCATGGGCGTTTCTAAACCTCTGGCAATTAACGTATCTCGAACTAACGCTGCTTCATAGCTGATCATAATATGCCCCCTTCCTCTGCTTGATAGCTTAAAGTAAGCGACACCGAATCCGCAAAACGTAACGCATGGGGTTTATCAATGGTAACCTTTGCATAATTCACCCACGGGTGATTAACACAAATATTTAATACATCACTGGTTAATTTTTCTAATAATAAGAAACGACCACTTTCAACGTGGTTAATAATATCTTTACAAATTGTTTTATAATTTAGTGCACTTTCAACGCTATCATTTAAACAGAGTTTACTAACCGGGTAATGTACCTCTGCATTAATAACAATGTCTTGTTGTTTGTTTTTCTCTTCTTCATTAAAGCCAATAAAGGTTCTTAACCGTAAATTGGTAATAGTAATAATGGCATTGTTGTTCATAAACCTGACCTGTTTTTTATTCTTTTTAATCGTAAGTATATACGTATAAAGGCAATTTAGGGTTCACCTATTAATGATAAAAATATTGAATTTAAATTACTAAACACGTTAAGTGTTGTATTAAAGCAATATTATCTATGCAGCACTATCTGTTTAACGATTATTTTTTCGGTTACCAATTATACCAATTCGCATAAATATTCGGTCATTCAGCGAGAATTAAACGCTTTAGAGGCACGGCGTTGATTGCAGAGAATGGTTATTCAGGAGAACGTGCTCCTGCGTTCTCTAATAAGCTACATCCTTGTAGCGTCCTTTTCAAAATCAACAACACAGGCTATGAAGCGTTTAAACTCGCCCTTTGGGAGCGTATTAGAGGCGCGATAATTGCGCAAAACGTGTTTGATGTAGAACAACTATACCTGCACACGTTTCGCTTATTCTCCCACCTCTAACATCGCTCTGAACTGACTTAATCTTTATGCGAATTGGTATTAAACTCTATGGCCGATAATTTTTGATACTGTTTATCATACTGTTGCCAGAGCTGTTGATAGGTTTTCTGTAATTGAGGATGTACTTCATTCGGCGCAATATTTGAAAGAGGCAACAGTACAAAAGCATTTTCGGTAATTTCGCCACGCGGTAATGTAACACCGTTAAAATCGCCTATAAGATCATCATACGTAAGAATATCAATATCTAAGGTTCGAGAGGAAAACTTAGGCCCTACTCTTACTCGGCCATTGTCATCTTCTATTTTTCTCAAAATAGTGGTGATCTCAGCAATTGCACAATCGCAGTCAAAACCCACCACTAAATTTAAAAAGTTATCACCGATAAAGCCCACAGGTTCACAGTCATATGCTTGGGAAACTATCAATGGCGCGAAATGTTTATCGAGCGCATCAAGAGCACGCGATATGTGCTGCTCACGATCAATATTACTACCAAGGCTTAGATAAACTCTAGGCATAACGATTTTTCTACCTATTAAAAAATACAACAAGTGACTATTATCACATGAAAACAGAATAATTCATGCTTAAACGTCTTTAATCCGGCTACAACCTCTGTAAATCACTAATGCATATAAATGCTGTTGCCGCTCAATACTGCCAGATTAAATACCTGCATTTAAGCGAAAAGTTAATACCTGTTTCAAGAAGAGGTATCAATGCACAATGCAATACTTAACCGTACTTTTCTTGAGGCTAATAAATTGCAGTACTAATGAAAATATATGTTACATAATCGCATTCAGCTTATAAGACTATTATTCTATATTTCGTTACGATAGCGGTAATTTAATGTCTTTTATATTTACTTTGATTACATACAGTTACAATTATTAAGATTCAACTTTGGTAACCTCTGTAACTTATAACATCATTTATAATTAAGGGATTATCATGTTTAAAAACGTTGTATCGTTTATCTTGTTCTCTACTTTAGCATCATTCATGATTGGCTGTAATTCAAGCTCAAGTAATAAAGCTATTATCGTGCCTGACAAACCAGAAACGCCATTAACCCCTAAATTTACTGAGCTTGGCTTAGAGCGGCATAAAGTCGAAAAGTTAATGCAGATTAATGGACAATTACTCGCGTTAACTGATCAGGGGTTGTATCGATATGATACTAACTGGCAAATCATCACTGACAAAAGTTTCCACGTATTAGCGATGGTAGCGATTAGTGACACACATTGGGTGGCGAGTATTAAACAAAATGAACAGGGTTTTTTAATTGAAAGTACCGATGCAGGTGTAACTTGGCAACAGTTTGACAATAACTTTGGTGGCGACTTTTCATCCGGTGAAGTGGCTCGGACTTTGGCTTATGATAATGAAAAACAAAAACTATACGCGACAGGGTTATATGTTTTAGCTAGCTCTTCAGATGTAGGACGCTCATGGACTGTAGAAGAGGGGCAATGGAGCTCACTCGGTACAGGGTTAGGCTCTATCTTATTGCATCCGGAGAAACAAGATGTTTGGTATGGTGGACAAAACGGTATTGAGAGCCCAATTTTAGACCAGCTTAATACCGAAACCTATGAGCTAACTATGCATGGCCAAGCTATTAATGAATATTTACCTAGCCCCAGTGTAATTTATCAAATTTTATATGATCCTAAAAATAACGAGCGTATTGTCGCCAGTGGTGAAGGTGGTATTGTTCATTCTAATGACTATGGTGAAACTTGGCTGCCATTGCTCACGGAGCAAGACTATCGTTTTCATTTTTCACCAGTCTTTGATCCAAACGATCATAATGTTATATACACCGCTGGCTGGGATAAAGGCGATAATGTGCAACCATTAATTTTAGAAATGAGCAAAGACGATGGCCAAACTTGGCAATCGTATACCTATGAACAACAAGAGTTCAAAGGTGGTGTTAGAAGTATGTTAGCGGTTGAAAATGCAGGAAAAACCGTCATCTACATTGGCTTGTATAATAATGGAGTGGTGAAAGTAACGTTTGAATAGTATTTGGCAAATGCTGAATTTAATACCAATTCGCATAAATAATTGTTCATTACGATGAAGCATTAAAACCTAAGTTATCTTCCTTAAAATAGAAACTATCTAAGATATGAGTGATTTAGTCACATTAGAAAGGTAATGATATTAAATTCGATGTTAATCAATGGGGTATTATGGGAAGCGCTATTATTTAAATTAACTATTGGCGCGATGGTCTCTTGTTAAGTGCTTTATTGCTCGACATATTTAAATGTGTTCGCACCATCAAAATATCTAATATTAACTGCTTTAAGAATATCTGAGTTTACCATTCTAGTATTTATTGCAACTCTATTTGTACCATCATCCCGTATTTGTGTGTAGTGAGTGATACACCCGCAAAACGAACACGAATGATACGAACGTAGTTTATTACCCCATAGATATACAGTACTTTTCGATGCTTGTTTTATTATTACTTGATTCGCTGCGTAATATGCCCACAAAGCACCAATACGATAACACATAGAACAATTACAACTTGTTACTGATTCTGGTAATTTATTTGTGGTTATTGCTATATTTCCACAATGGCAAGTCGCTTCAATCATGTCATCTCCTTGTTTTTTAAAACCTCAAGAAGGCGAGCCACCTTTTGGCCTCGCCCTTACTGCAATGTTATTTGGTTCATTACTTGATTCTGGCTAACGCTGAAATATCCCTTTTCTACCATGAGAGATAATCTTTTGTACTGAAGAACCATCCTTATTCATCATATAAATATGTGACTCTTTATCTGTGCTGGACGATGAAAAAATTATTTTAACACCATCTGGAGACCAAGATGGGTGCCAGTTACCCGCATTATTAAATGTTAATCGTTTTTGATCAGAGCCATCTATATTCATTACATAAATTTCATAATTTCCATCTCTGTTCGACATAAAAGCGATTTGCTTACCATCAGGAGAAACGTCAGGGTGCCACTCTTCAGCAGCATTATTCGTCAAGTGGATAACGTTGCTACCATCAAAATCGGCTATGCTAATCTCACTTTTTTTATCTTTATGTTCAGAAGAAAAGACTATTTTCCCATCGGGAGTAAAATAAGGATTACTCCCTTTTAATGATTTTATTTGAGTCCTTTCGCTACCATCTGAATTCATAATCCAAATTTCTGCCTGCCAAACACCTTCCGAATCTTTGTATTCTCTCGCAAAAGCAATTTTATCCCCATCGGGAGTCCATGCAGGTGCACTATCCCATTTATTTTTAGCATGAGTTAATCGTTCAATATTCGTACCATCAATGTTCATTGTATAAATAGACCAAGTCTTTCCACCATCAAGGTATATGCGAAAAGCAAATGTGTTTCCATCAGGAGATAAAGCTAAGTAATCCCCCTTTGTCTTTATACTTTTAATATTTGATATACCTTCTTTATCACTTGAATAAATTTTGACAACGCCCTTTGAAGTATAGGCTATGGTATAAGAGCTATCGAGCACTTGAACGTTATCTTGAGCACGACTTTCGCCACTCATTATCAACAGAGAAAGTAATAGAGATATTGAAGGATAAATCGGTTTCATAAATTATTCCTTATTTTGAAGCCAGCGAATTATTTTGCTTAAGTTTAAAAGCGGTTGAATAAGCGTTCAATTTAACTAAACTGGGTTTAGAATACCTGACCCCCTTATGATTTTTAGATGATTTTTCACTGACTGCGATCAAAAGCTTATTAAGCACATATAACACCCGATTAACGATTGAGCAGATGATGAGGTGACGCTTACGAACTCATATTGCATGGCATGAGCTGATAACCTCTGTTAGATCGTTTGTTATACCTCACTCTTCCAGAGCCCTCTAATCTTGTGTAAATGTTCGTTTTGATCGTTTCATGAGAGCTTCCAATGCAAATCAGTATGTTAGTAAAACTGTTGCATTGACCATTTGGATCTACATGCGCCCTCCTACTAAAGGAAACGAAGGAAAAAAGGGGTCAAGGAAAAAAGGGGTCAAGGAAAAAAGGGGTCAGGTACATTTAATAAATGTACCTGACCCCTTTTTGTCTTTATTGTAAATTTAGGCGGTAATTAAAGGAGGAAAACCTTTAATTAACTCATCAATTGCTTTCATTTGACTAAGGTAAGGTTCAAGTTTATCTAAAGGCAAAGCGCAAGGACCGTCACATTTAGCATTGTCTGGATCAGGGTGTGCTTCAATGAAAAGCCCTGCAATTCCTAATGCCATTCCACTACGTGCTAATTGTGCCGCCTGTGCTCGCCTACCGTCAGCAGAATCACTTCTGCCACCTGGTTTTTGTAAAGCATGGGTTGCATCAAAAATAACCGGAGCCATGGCTTTCATCTCATCCATCGCTAGCATGTCAACAATCAAATTATTGTAACCATAGCAACTGCCACGCTCACATAAAATAACTTGCTCGTTACCCGCTTCAGCAAATTTTGTCACGATATGCTTCATTTCATGTGCCGCTAGAAATTGCGGCTTTTTCACGTTGATTGCCGCGCCTGTTTTTGCCATTTCGATCACAAGATCTGTTTGTCTGGCTAAAAACGCAGGTAGTTGAATAATATCGACTACATCTGCAACAGGCTTTGCTTGGTGTGGTTCGTGTACATCGGTGATCACAGGTACTTTGAAAGTATTCTTGATTTCTTCAAAGATTCGTAAGCCTTTTTCCATACCTGGCCCACGATACGAATTAATTGAAGAACGATTAGCTTTATCAAACGATGCCTTGAACACGTAAGGAATGCCTAATTTGTTTGTTACCTCAACATATTGTTCAGCTATGCTCATCGCTAAATCGCGAGATTCAAGCACATTCATTCCACCAAATAATGTAAAGGGCTTGTTGTTGGAGACAGTAATCTCGCCAACCTTAACTTGTTCAATTGTCATTTTAATATCCTAATACTTAAGCCACTGCTTGTAAAAATTGACCACATAGCCATGCCATATAGGTTCCTAAGGTATAACCGAGTACAGCCAATAATACACCTACCGGTGCAAGAGATGGGTGGAATGCAGAGGCAACAATCGGTGCCGATGCCGCGCCGCCAACATTGGCTTGGCTACCTATCGCCATATAAAATAAAGGCGCTTTAATTAATTTCGCCACAATGAGCATTAATGAAGCATGAATAATCATCCAAATAGCACCGATGACAAAATACAAAGGTGTATCCATAATCATTCTCACATCCATTTTCATACCTATGGTTGCGATTAATACATAAAGAAATGCACTACCTACTTTCGAGGCACCTGCCCCTTCCAAATTACGAACTTTAGTGAAGGAAAGAATAATACCAACGGTACTAGCAAAAATAACCATCCAAAAGAATTTACTGTGAAAACTGAATTTACCTAACGTCGGATGATTTTCTACAAAGTACGGAGTAACAATATCAGCAAATAAATGCGCAAAGCCTGTAACGCCCAAACCAACAGCAACAATAATCATTAAATCGGCTAAACTGGGAATACGTGAATGCTTGGCGTGAAATTGTTCAACTTTTTCTTTCAATTCATTAATGGCACTAACATCTGCGCCCGACTTTTTATCGATAGAGGCTGCTCTACCTGACATTATTAGCAGTACCGCCATCCATAAATTTGCAACAATTACATCAACCGTTACCATGGTTGAGAAAATAGCGTCACCTGCACCATAAATTTCTTTCATCGCTGCTTGGTTTGCACTGCCACCTATCCAACTTCCGGCAACTGTTGTCATACCGCGCCATGCAGCTTCTGGTCCTGATACACCTATAAGTTCAGGCACAACTGCTGATACGATTAATAACGCTATCGGACCACCGATAACAATACCTACCGTACCGGTAAAAAATAAAATAATCGCCTTACTTCCTAAACGTTTGATCGCTTTAATATCAATACTAATTGTCAGTAAGACTAAACAAGCAGGCAATAAATATCTTGAAGCAACATAATAAAGGTTTGAGTCTTCGCCACGAATAATATCGAACGTATTCAAAAGTGAGGGTAAAAAGTAACAAAGCAATACGGCAGGAACTACCCCATAAAACTTTTTCCAAAAAGGCGACTGGCTATTTGACGTATAAAATACCCAACCTAACATTAAGGCAAAAATACCCAGAATAGTTGCGTCGTTTGTTAATAATGGTGCGTGTGCAGCATCTGCTACTGTAGGGTCGGCAAACATAATTAATCTCCAATTTGTTTGTCTTGTTATTTTTATTTGTTTGTTATTGTTTTAATAGCGATCAGTGTAGCACGGTCTCGCCTAAGTTTATGTTATCGAGTTGTAACTTTAATAATTGCGCTGCAGGATCTTTAGGACATTGCTGAACAAAGTACTGATAATCATCATAAGCCACTTTAAAGCAGTCAAGTTGATGAAGCAAAAAACCTCTATCGCGTCTTTCAAAGGGGTCTTCTGGTTTTATTGCTAATAATAAGTCAACACATTTTAACGCCTGATCAAATTTCGATTCGCTAATTAGGCTATTTTTTAATAATGTTAAATGCTCAACGATAGTACTACTTTTATCCATTGGCTCTAGATATTTACTATGAGGTTCATTAGGTAAACCGTCTAATCGCCTATCTAGTTCTTCCCAATTCAAAGACTCTCCAGTAATGGGGTCAAAAATGATTGAATAAACATCATCACATATAATTCTAACCATCACACTTTCAGGTACATAAACGATTTCAGCCTCTAACTGACAACGATTAATAATGTGTAGAATAACGGCAGCCTTTACCACAGGAGACAATACTCTGTGTGCTATTGCACTTTCAATAACACAAGAAAGAACAGGCCAAGCAGAACGTTGTTTATCGATAAACAACTCATCAACATACAACGCATTGATTAAACATTCAGCTTGCGCCATTGTGTCATCTATGCCCTCAATAGCGTCTTGGCAAGTATCTACAACGGGCGCGATGACACGTTCAAATTGGTTACTAGCGTGCTTGTCAAAAACATACTTTTCAATTAAAACCAACAATGATAATAAATCACTTTGTTCAGAACAGATTTCTGACAACAACAAATCATTCATTAAATTTTCTTTTATCCTATAAAAACTTACGGGCGCAATATTAATAAAACAGCGGTTATACGGCTAAAATATAATATTATCTTTTGTTAGTGCTAATCGTACAACAAGTACTATCCAGCCAATCGCACCGAAATAGCCAATAAATTGCATTAAGCGATTTCTTGCCAATTTTAAGGTGTAATAAGCGGTAAAAATATAGGCAACTACTGCTAATAATTTCTCAGCTAACCAAGTATGCTCTAACGGATTCCAGCCAACTTGAACCATTAACGCAATACCAAAAATTAATAACAACGTATCAACGGCATGAGGGGTTACTTTTACCCATTTTTTGTCTAATTGCTTAGAGCCTATTAGTGTCCATACAAAACGAATGGTAAATAACGAAATACTGATCGCCGCCAATGTCATATGTAAATGCTTAAACATGTATAATTTCCTTAAATATTATTTTATTTATTGTGGTAACAAGCCAATGTGACTCGATCGTTATTGTTATAATCTTTCACGGTTTGAATATGATGATAATCAAATGCTGAAAAAATGCTTTGTACCTCAAATGCTTGATCGCAGCCATGTTCTATATACAGATACCCGCCTGACATTAAATAGCGTCGCGCATCTGATACTATTTTTTGAATATCTGAAAGACCATTTTTTTCAGCCACTAACGCACTTTTTGGCTCAAATGCTACATCCCCCTCTAACAGGTGTTGATCATTTTTATCAATATACGGTGGGTTGCTTACGATAATATCAAAACGCGTCGCTTGATCAATATGAGCAAACCAGTCACTTTGATAAACAGAAACATTTTGTAAACCAAACCGCTCAACATTTTCTGAAGCAAGTTCAACAGCTTCTTCTTGAAAGTCTACCGCCTCTATTTGCCAATTTGGTTTCTCTGTTGCTAACGCTAAAGCGATAGCGCCCGTTCCCGTTCCTAAGTCTAAACAACGACAACTCTTTGCTTTATGATTTAACAACACTTGCTCTACCAATACTTCTGTATCTGGCCTAGGAATCAAGGTTGCGGGTGAAACTTTTAACGGTAATGACCAAAACTCTTTTTCACCGGTTATATACGCAATTGGCTCACCATTAACCCTTCGCACCACTAACGATTCAAACAATAGTTGCTGTGAATTCGCTAACGTTTTTTCAGGCCAAGTAAACAAATAACTGGTTGGTTTTTCAAGACAAAACGCAAGCAACACCTGACTGTCTAATTTAGCTGAGTCAGAAACGCTAGAACATAAATGTCTACCGTGTTCAATTGCTTGCTGTATTGTAAAGGTAGTTAGTTCACCCATATAAGTGGATTAATGGCTATCAGAAAGCGCAGCAAGCATATCAGCTTGGTATTCTTGTAGAATAGGGTCTAACACCAAACCAAGACTGCCTTCCATAACTTCTGCTAAACGATATAACGTCAAATTAATACGGTGATCTGTCATTCTACTTTGCGGATAATTATACGTGCGGATACGCTCTGAACGATCGCCACTTGCAACGAGGTTTCGACGCGAATCTTCTTCTTCACTGCGACGTTTCTCATCTTCTGCCGCTTGAAGTCTCGCTTGTAATACTGACATAGCTTGTGCACGATTTTTATGTTGAGAGCGCTGATCTTGACACTCAACCACTAGTCCCGTTGGAATATGGGTAATCCGAATGGCTGAATCAGTTTTGTTAACGTGCTGGCCACCTGCACCTGATGCGCGGAACGTATCAATGCGTAAGTCCGCTTTGTTAATTTCAATCGCCTCAGATTCGGGTATTTCTGGTAGCACAACGACAGTACAAGCAGATGTATGAACGCGGCCTTGAGATTCAGTTTCAGGAACACGTTGAACACGGTGTCCACCTGATTCAAACTTCATTTGGCCATAAACGCCTTCACCGGCTATTTTAAAGATCATCTCTTTAAAGCCGCCCTGCTCACTTTCGTTCATGTTCATTACTTCAATACGCCAGCCTTTAGACTCGCAATAACGAGTATACATACGATATAAATCACCCGCAAAAATAGCAGCTTCGTCTCCACCTGCACCCGCACGAATTTCAACAAAACAGTTGTTATCGTCATTTGGATCGCGTGGCAGTAATAAAATTTGTAACTCGTCTGTTAATGCTTCAACGGCTTTTTTAGCGTCTTTAAATTCGTCTTGAGCCATTTCTCTTAGATCAGGGTCTTCATCTTTTAGCATTTCTTCAGCCGCAGCGAAATCGTCTTGTGCTGATTTATAACGATTGAAAACTTCTGTCACTTCATCTAACTGCTTAAACTCTTTGGATAATGCTTGAAATTTTTCTTGATCGGCAATGGTCTGAGGATCAGACAATAGCGCTTGAACTTCCTCAAAACGCTCTACTAACCCTTCTAGTTTTTCGTAAACTGACTTTTTCATGAAACTTCTATCTTTTGATACGTTGATTAAACGGTGTGCTTGCACCATTTATTGAATAATTTCTCTGAGAATTGCGCGAAGTGTAAAGGCTTACTTAGCGACTTTCAACAAAGAGCCCATGTTGTCGCTATTTATCGATATTAAAAATATCACGTAAGTACACGATTTTGTCTAATTCTCCACCTTGTGCAGCATGTTGAATTGCGCTAGTCGGCGCATGCATAAATTTATTGGTTAATTTAGTGGCTAACTCGGCAACAACCGCTTGTGGGTCTTTATTAGCACTTAATTGCTGCATTGCTTTTTCAAGTAATATATCACGTTCTGTTAAACACTGATTGCGGTAACTCACTACCGTATCTTGCGTATTTAAACCACGTAACCATGCCATGAAACTGTCGGTTTGTTCTGTCACTATCGCTTCAGCATCTACTGCTGCTTTGCGTCTATTTTCGATATTTTTAGCGATAATGCCTTGAAGATCATCAACCGTGTATAAAAATACATCCTCTAAATCTGAAACCTGCTCTTCTATATCGCGAGGAACAGCAAGATCAACCATAAAAACAGGCCGATGTTTACGCTTCGTTAACGCATTTTCCACCATACCTTTGCCTATTATAGGTAATGTACTGCCCGTTGAACTGATGACGATATCAGCATCACTAATTTGTTCAGGTATTTGTGCAAGTGTTATCACATTAGCGCCAATTTGCTCAGCCATTGCTTGCGCGCGTGACAAGGTGCGATTTGCTACCGTTATGCTGCCAACGTTATTCTCATATAAATGTTTCGCCACTAATTCAATCGTTTCACCAGCCCCTACGAGTAATACATTCGCTTTTGTTAAACTGGCAAAAATATGCTTCGCTAAATTCACCGCAGCAAAGGCAACTGACACAGCACTTGCACCAATATCAGTATCTGTTCTAACTTGTTTGGCAACGCCAAAGGTCCGTTGAAAGAGTCTGTCCATCACTAATGCCATTGAACCGGCAGCTTTAGCCTGACTATATGCTTGTTTCATCTGCCCCAAAATTTGAGGTTCGCCTAACACTAATGAATCTAGACCACAGGCAACACGCATCATGTGGTTAACTGCTTGTTGGTCTCGGTGCCAATATAAACTTGGTAGGATTGATGATGCTGCTACGTTATGATGTTTCTCTAGCCATGACGTTACCAGCGTTTTAGTGTCAGTAATTGATTTCGTTTCAACTAAATAAAGTTCAGTTCTATTACAGGTGGATAAAATAGCTGCTTCTTTACATTGCACATGGCGTAACATATCTTGCAGTGCTGAAGACAAATTATCAGGGTTAAATGATATTTTCTCCCGAACAGCAACGGGTGCAGTTTTGTGATTTATTCCAACAGCAAGTATGGGCATAAAACGTAAAGATAAACCTATAATATTTTAATAATGAAATAGCGCTGACAATTACTTTTAGTGGTGTATCATACACACAAATAATTGAATAATGACGGTTAGCCATACGCTGCGAACGGCGTAATTTTACGAAATAAACCGACTAATTGAAAGAAATAAACCATGATAAAAGTACGAGTATTACTAATTATTGCCTTTTGTAGCTTTATTAATGCCTGTTCAAGTTTACCCAGTGAAAAAAACACCCCATTAAACAACCTTGATTCTTATCAGGAACGTCAAGCGAAAATAGCTCAACTAAATCAATGGAAATTAACAGGTAAAATTGCATTTCTAGAAGGAAAAAAACGCGAAAGCGCGAATATATATTGGCAATATTTTCCTAAAACTCAAACTCAGCAACTCACCCTCACCACTTATTTAGGCATTCAGGTTTTTTCTCTTACCTCTTTAGATGGTTTGCATACGTTAACACTTGATGGAAAATCTTATACCGACACTAACCTTTCTAGGTTACTCGATTCTTTCACCGGTTACCCATTACCCGCTACCCAGTTAACACAATGGTTATTTGGTCTTGCTGCCAATAAAAGTGATCAGGTCCACTTTGCACAAGATAAGAAATTACCCTCAAGGCTAACTACCGAAAGCTATGATTCTCCTTGGCAAGTAAAATATGAAGATTATCAAACAATAAATACGCTTTTTCTGGCAAATAAATTAACCATTAAACATCAAAATTTGACCATAAAATTATTGATCAGTGAATGGACTTTGTAATATGTCGACAAATACTTTTATTTCTTTTCCTTCTCCAGCAAAACTTAATTTGTTTTTACATATTGTGGGGCAACGTACCGACGGCTATCACGAACTAGAAACTGTTTTTCAATTTTTAGATGTTGGTGACACCATAGAAATTGCAACCTTGATCTCTAGTTCCATCACATTATTAACGCCTATTGCCAACGTTAACAATGAAGATAACCTTATCATTAAAGCAGCCACGGCCCTGCAACAATATTCGAACACAACAAAAGGTGCTCAAATAAAAATAAACAAATTACTTCCTATGGGTGGTGGGCTTGGTGGAGGATCTTCTAATGCTGCAACAGTATTAATTGCTTTAAACCACTTGTGGCAATTACAGCTATCACTAGATGAACTAGCCAGCATCGGTATCTCTCTAGGAGCAGACGTACCGGTATTTATTCATGGGTATGCTGCGTTTGCACAAGGTATTGGCGAAAAGTTAACACCAGTCTATCCAAAAGAAGATTATTACCTGATTACTAAACCAATGGTCAGTATTTCAACTCAGTCAGTATTTACCGCTCCTTCGCTTACCCGAGACACGCCAAAAATAAAACTTGACCAAATGGACATAGAAAACTGCCGTAATGATTGTCAAACTTTCGTAATAAAACACTATCCTGAGGTTGCCAATCTATTAGCTTGGTTGATAGAATACGCGCCGTCTCAGATGACGGGTACTGGTGCTTGCATATTTAGTCGATTCTCTACCAAAGAGGAGGCTGAAAAAGTGCAATGTTTATTACCGGAACATATCTCTTCTTTTGTGGCAAAAGGTGTTAATCATTCTCCACTTCATCAGAAAATGGCGATGTTGAAAACAGGATAACACAGTAAAAAAGTTGTATAAAAAAAGCCTAATAGTTGGCTTTTTTGTTAATGTGTGCTGTTATTATCCTAGTGATTGATAACGGTATGAAAGATAAACCAATGTCAAAAGTTTCTGAGGAACTACCTGTGCCTGACATGAAAATTTTTGCGGGTAATGCCACCCCTGAACTGGCCAAAAAAATAGCTAATCGCTTATACATCACCTTAGGTGAAGCCAAGGTTGGCAGTTTTAGTGATGGTGAAATCAGCGTTGAAATCACCGAAAATGTTCGTGGTGCTGACGTTTTTATTATTCAATCTACTTGTGCCCCAACCAACGATAACCTAATGGAATTGATCGTGATGATCGACGCATTTCGTCGTGCATCAGCTGGTCGTATTACCGCAGTAATGCCTTATTTTGGTTATGCAAGACAAGATCGCCGAGTACGTAGTGCTCGTGTACCTATTACCGCAAAAGTTGTTGCTGACTTCCTTTCAAGTGTTGGTGTTGATCGTGTATTAACAGTAGATTTACATGCAGAGCAAATACAAGGCTTCTTTGATGTGCCAGTAGATAATGTATTTGGTACGCCAATATTACTAGAAGACATGCAAGAAAAAGCCTTAGATAACCCGGTAATTGTATCGCCTGACATTGGTGGTGTAGTGCGAGCTCGTGCTGTTGCCAAACTTCTTGATGATGCAGACTTGGCAATTATTGATAAGCGCCGGCCAAAAGCAAACGTTGCACAAGTAATGCATATTATTGGTGATGTAGTTGGTCGTGACTGCATTATCGTTGATGATATGATAGACACTGGCGGCACATTAGCTAAAGCTGCTGAAGCATTAAAAGATCATGGTGCTAAACGCGTTTTTGCTTATGCTACACACCCGGTTCTTTCAGGTAATGCTGCTGAAAATCTAAAAAATTCAGTGATTGATGAAGTGATTGTTACTGACTCTATCCCGCTTTCTCCTGAAATTAAAAAGCTTAAAAACGTTCGCCAATTAACCTTGAGCGGTATGCTTTCTGAAGCAATTCGTCGCGTTTGCAACGAAGAATCTATTTCAGCGATGTTTGATAATTAATAACACAAATAATCGATAAGTGGCGCTTATTTAAAGCGCCATTTTTTTCATTTCAACCACCGCTTCACTCCTATTAACGCCTTCTATCGTGCTTAGCTCTCGCTATGCTTAGCCTATGAAATCACGTTCCGTTTTATTACTCACTTCGGCTAGTATTCGTCAGATGATAATGTTATTATGCCGCGCCTTTTTTATCCGAGTACTAAAAGCAAGGTTAGAAAAGCATTACGCGGTTGTTTTTGGTCGCAAAAAACAACCAAAATTATACTTTTACATTAGGTAATAACAATGACTGATATATTTACTTTGGATGCTGAAGTACGTACTGATTTAGGGAAAGGTGCGAGCCGCCGCCTACGTCACGCGAATAAAGTTCCAGCGATCCTTTACGGTGAAGGCAAAGAGCCTGTTTCTTTAACACTTGCGCACAACAAAGTTTTCCGTGCACAACAAGAAGAAGCATTCTACTCACAAGTATTAACGTTAAATGTTGACGGTAAACCTGTTGAGTGTCTTGTTAAAGATATGCAACGTCACCCGTTCAAGCAAATCATCATGCACTTAGACTTTATGCGTGTTGATGCTGCTCACCCAATCCACACTAACGTGCCTCTGCATTTCTTAAATGAAGAAGCTATCGTAAAAAGTGGTGGCATCTTAGCTCACAACATCACTGAAATCGCAGTAACATGTTTACCTGGCGATTTACCAGAGTTTATCGAAGTTGATGTAGCTGGCTTAGAAATTGGTCAAACCTTACACTTATCAGATATAACACTTCCAAAAGGTGTAACTTCAGATGAGTTATCAAAAGGTGAAGACCACGACCAAGCTGTTGTAACTGCAAATGCACCTAAAGGTGGAAGCAGTGACGACGAAGAAGCTGAAGAAGAAACTACTGAAGAATAATTAAGGCCAGTCCTTAAATGACTATTCAGTTAGTTGTGGGCCTGGGTAATCCAGGCCCCGAATATACAAATACCCGTCATAATGCAGGCGTCTGGTTTGTTGAAGAACTTGCCGCACGTTATAACATTTCTCTCCGTCCTGAAAAAAAATATTTTGGTCTTTATGGTAAAGGCGATATTGGTGGCAATATTGTGCATTTACTGGTTCCAACAACATTTATGAATAGAAGTGGTCAAGCTGTAGCGCCATTAGCCAACTTTTATAAAATACCTGTTGACGATATGTTAGTTGCACATGATGAACTGGATATGGAACCTGGTGTATGCAAAATTAAAAAAGGGGGCGGACATGGAGGTCATAATGGCTTACGAGACATTATTTCAAGGCTAGCCAATAATAAAGAATTCTATCGATTACGTATCGGTATTGGCCACCCCGGACACCGTGAAAAAGTCACCGGCCATGTGTTAGGAAAAGCACCAGCCAGTGAACAAGCGTTGATTGATCAAAGTATTGATGAAGCAAGTCGCTGTTTTGAGATTTGGCAAGAAAAAGACATCAAAGTTGCACAAAACAGATTACACTCCTTTAAAGCACAAGCTTAATAACGATTACAGGTAAAAAACTATGGGATTTAAATGTGGTATCGTTGGCTTACCCAACGTTGGTAAATCAACCCTTTTTAACGCATTAACTAAAGCAGGTATTGAAGCTGCAAACTTTCCGTTCTGTACCATAGAACCTAACACAGGTGTTGTACCTGTGCCGGATCCTCGATTAGATCAACTGGCTGAAATCGTCAACCCTGAGCGAGTCATCCCAACCTCAATGGAGTTCGTCGATATCGCAGGTCTAGTAGCGGGTGCTTCAAAAGGTGAAGGTTTAGGGAACAAGTTTTTAGCGAATATTCGCGAGACAGACGCCATTGGCCATGTAGTGCGTTGTTTTGAAAACGACAATATTATTCATGTAGCGAACAAAATTAATCCTGCCGATGATATCGACGTGATTAATACTGAATTAGCACTAGCAGATTTAGATACCGCTGAACGAGCCATTACCCGCCAAGCTAAGCGTGCAAAAGGCGGCGATAAAGATGCTAAGTTCGAGTTGCCCGTATTAGAGAAAATATTAAAACACGTTGAAGATGGCGAAATGGTCCGCTCTTTAGCGTTGACAAAAGAAGAAAAAGCCGCCGTAGCCTATTTAAACTTTTTAACCATTAAGCCCACTATGTACATAGCCAACGTCAATGACGATGGTTTTGAAAACAACCCTTACCTAGATGTTGTGCAAGCTATTGCTGATAAAGAAGGTGCTGTAGTTGTCGCTGTTTGTGCTGAAATTGAAGGGGAACTATCTGAAATGGATGATGAAGATAGAGACGAATTTATGGCTGAAATGGGATTAACAGAGCCTGGTTTAAACCGAGTGATCAACTCAGGCTACGGCTTACTTAACCTTCAAACCTACTTCACAGCGGGCGTAAAAGAAGTACGCGCTTGGACCGTAAAGCACAATGCAACAGCACCACAAGCTGCTGGCGTTATTCATACTGATTTTGAAAAAGGCTTTATTCGCGCTGAAGTAGTCGCTTATGATGATTTTATCGGCTGTAACGGTGAGTCAGGAGCTAAAGAAGCCGGTAAGTGGCGTTTAGAGGGTAAAGATTACCTTGTTAAAGATGGTGACGTTGTTCACTTTAGGTTCAACGTATAACACTCCATTTCTAACCACGAACAAGGCGCTTTTTAGCGCCTTGCTTTATTTCAAATACCGACCAAACTTATACCTATAAGAATTACTTAATATCAATAATAACTTATTAAGGGAAGGTAAAAATATGAATAAAACAATTCTTGCTTTAAGTCTGCTTGCAGTTACTGCCTCAATAACTCCCACTTCAAAAGCATTTGCCAATGAAAACATGGCACAACGCATTTGTGAATACGTTGCTGCCAATGATAAAAATAGATTACGCACATATATGAGAGCCCAAAAAATCAAAGTACGATCTATTTTTGATAACATGAAATGTAACGGCGATAACTTACTCATCTTTGCTGCAAAAAATAATGCTTTAGCAGCGGGGGAATTTATTATTGGTAAAATTCCTGCGAAAAAGGTATCTGCAAATATTGACGCCCTAAGTGCACACTCTGCTCATTTAACCGCAGAAGCTAAGGAGCGCGTAAAGTAATATCATTATTTACTTGAGGGTATTTGAACTTTCAATTTTTTTTACAACAAACATAATACCCTCTAAATAAGTCGAAGCCACTTGCTGCCATTTACCCTTTTATCCGCCAACTTTGCACACTTCACCAACGAATTGATGATGAAATAAGCAAACAACTAAAAAGTGTCATAATTTTCAAAAAAAACGGTTGACGTTACGCGATCAGATTTGCATAATACGCGCCACTTGCTGAGAGGCAAGATTGTAAATGGCTACATAGCTCAGCTGGTTAGAGCACATCACTCATAATGATGGGGTCCCAAGTTCAAATCTCGGTGTAGCCACCATTTACAATGCAAGAATGGCGGAATTGGTAGACGCGCTGGCATTCCTAAGGTAATAGCGTTCCAGTATCTAGAGTTGCAAACTCTTTAAACTATGCAAAAAATGCGGGAGTGGCGGAATTGGTAGACGCGCTGGCATTCCTAAGGTAATAGCGTTCCAGTATCTAGAGTTGCAAGCTCTTTAAACTATGCAAAAAATGCGGGAGTGGCGGAATTGGTAGACGCGCTGGATTTAGGTTCCAGTATCGCAAGATGTGAGAGTTCAAGTCTCTCCTCCCGTACCATTCAAGCAACACATGTTGCGAGAATAAGAAACATTGCAGGGGTATAGCCAAGCGGTAAGGCAGCGGGTTTTGATCCCGTCATTCAGAGGTTCAAATCCTCTTACCCCTGCCACTTTCTTTTAACATTCATAAAGAAAGCGGCGAGTATAAATCATCAATGTTTCAAGGTTAAGAATTTCGGAAGGGGTATAGCCAAGCGGTAAGGCAGCGGGTTTTGATCCCGTCATTCAGAGGTTCAAATCCTCTTACCCCTGCCAATTCTTACCAATGTTCCATTACTTATTACGTAAATTACCTACTAATTAATACGAACATCAGCGTTCCAGTATCAAAGAGTTGCAAACTCCTTAAACTATGCAAAGTTTCAAAGTGCGGGAGTGGCGGAATTGGTAGACGCGCTGGCATTTTGTAGGTATTAGCGTTCCAGTAGCGCAGGAGTTGTAAACTCCTTAAACTATACAAAGTTTCAAAGTGCGGGAGTGGCGGAATTGGTAGACGCGCTGGATTTAGGTTCCAGTATCGCAAGATGTGAGAGTTCAAGTCTCTCCTCCCGTACCATTAAAAAATTACCTTCTAATAATTACCACGTTGAACATCAAATCATATACGTAAATGTAATACATCTATTTGCCAAATAGTAGACGCGCTGGCAGCGCTTAGGTATTAACGTTCCAGTACGCTTGGGGTTTATGTGAGAGTTCAAGTCTCTCCTCCCGTACCATTAAAAAATTACCTTCTAATAATTACCACGTTGAACATCAAATCATATACGTAAATGTAATACATCTATTTGCCAAATTAGTAGACGCGCTGGCAGCGCTTAGGTATTAACGTTCCAGTACGCTTGGGGTTTATGTGAGAGTTCAAGTCTCTCCTCCCGTACCATTCAAAAATTACCTTTTAATCATTACCTTCTAATAATTACCACGTTGAACATCTGGCAAACAGCTCTATTTATTTCTAGCAAACTTCTTAATGCATTGTTTACCATGATATTTTTTAAATCTAATTGTTAAGTATCACACTAGTCATTGATTAGTATTTGACTACACAACAAAATAAGATACTATATCCCCCTATTCATTAGAGAATTTATTAATATGTTAAATGAAGCAAAAGAGCATCTAGTCTTTGAGTTAATTGGCCTACAAAATAGTATGTTAAAAAAATTTACCGGTACGCTCTCAATACACGGGTTAGGACTATCTGATTATCTCGTCTTAGATAAGCTTTATCACGCTCCTTATTCGAAAATGAGACGTTCTGATCTCGCTGAACAAGTAGGATTAAGTCCATCAGGAGTAACAAGATTATTAAATCCACTAGAAAAAATAGGCCTTGTTGCAAAAGAAGCGAATGCGCGTGATGCAAGAGTTAGCTTAGTCACCTTATCGCCTACAGGCGAACAAATTTACCAAGAAGCGAAAGCATCATTTTCACAAACAACAAACTCGTTATTTGACTCATTAAAACCAGTAGAAATAAATAGCCTAGTACAATTATTAAAAAAAATTTAATGTAGGGTTCTCAGCCATTAAAATCAATTATAAACAAATACACGTTAACAAACCTCATACATGGCCTTTGGCGATAGGGAAATATAAGTGCATGATATGTATTTAAAGTTCTTTAGCGCAAAAAACACGTGATAAAAAGAGTTTAAGCAACAAATATCAATATTCTACGCGTCCTCTCTTAACTATTTATTAACAATTACAGCAGTATAGGATGAAAAGTTAAGTGAGTTTACCTATGAATTTATCGCCTATACTGTAAAATAATCGGCTGTGCTATTCTTGTGGCTTTTATTAAATACAGTAAAACATCCGACTCAGTGTATAAGAAGGTGTTTTGGCTTTGAATTACTTAGACTACTAATTTAGCCATAGCCACTCAACGTACATACGTCAAAACATGCAAGGTTTTCTATGAATGAACAGCAATTTATATATGATCGTTTTTCCTGTAATGGGTGCAAAGATAAAGGCTCACTGAGCTTTGACTTTACGATGGCGTTTCAACCCATCATCAATTGCCAAGAAAAAACCATCTATGGTTATGAAGCACTGGTAAGAGGCCTGAACAACGAGTCAGCTTATTCTATAATTTCTCAAGTAAATGACGAAAATCGTTATCTTTTTGATCAATTATGTCGTACTAAAGCCATTACTTTAGCTGCCAAGCTTAATATGGATTGCGTACTTAGTATTAATTTCCTACCTAACGCAATCTATAAACCAGAACGCTGCATACGTACGACATTGGAGGCCGCTAAGGTAAATAACTTTCCTATTGAGAAAATACTTTTTGAATTTACCGAAGTCGAAAAAGTAGAAGATCAAAACCACCTTAAAAATATTGTTAACTATTACAATTCTATGGGGTTACGTACCGCAATAGATGACTTTGGTGCGGGATATTCAGGCCTTGGATTACTTGCTGATTTTCAAACAAATATTATAAAATTTGATATGGGACTTATTAGAAATATTGATACCGATGTTACGAGGCAACACATTATTAGGCACTGCATAAGTTTGTGTCAGTCACTCAATATAACGCCATTAGCAGAAGGTATTGAATCCATAGAAGAAATGCAGTGGTTAAACAGTGCTG
Organism: Thalassotalea hakodatensis; assembly: GCF_030295995.1. Taxonomy (NCBI): domain Bacteria; kingdom Pseudomonadati; phylum Pseudomonadota; class Gammaproteobacteria; order Alteromonadales; family Colwelliaceae; genus Thalassotalea; species Thalassotalea hakodatensis. Next base: position 2,689,970 of record NZ_AP027365.1, read on the forward strand.
GTATCAATTTAATGCAAGGGTATTTATTTGCTCATCCGGGCTTTGAATTACTGCCAGAGGTCGACTTTGCTCTCTTCGGGTAAAGTATTACCGGTTAACCTCTTTTATACACCACATGCATATGCCAATGCTTTAGATTTAAGTATTGGCATTTTGTTTACCGTAGCAAGGCCAATATTTCGTAATGATTTAAGCACAGGATTTTGGTTGCTAAAAGCAGCATAAAACATATCCATCGTTGTCATCATCATTAAATTGTCTTTACGGCGCATTTTTTCATAGTTAGCCAATACAGCAGGATCATGCCAACAGCGATTTTCACCAATAGCTTTTGCGATTACCGTTTGTAATGCTTTTACGTCTTTAAAACCAAGGTTTACCCCCTGCCCAGCTAAGGGGTTTATTGTATGGGCAGCATCGCCCAGTAGTAATACTCTGCCTTGTTGATATTGATTCGCATGTTGTCGTGTTAACGGAAATGCACCTTTATCAATCACTCGAACATTACCAAGTTTCGTTGAAAAGTGTTGGTTAATTTCTTGCTGTAGTTGCTGGTTATTGAGATTAACAAGGCGAGCTAGTTCCGCCTTTTGATGATACCAGACTAAAGAAGCGTATTTCCCTTTCATTGGTAGCATGGCAACAGGGCCAGTAGGTTGAAATTGTTGCCAGGTAATATCTTGTTGAGGTAATTCAGTTTCAACGTTGATCAACATGGCATCTTGACTATACCCCCAACCGGTAACGCCAATACCAGCAAGTTGACGTACTTGAGAGTTAGCGCCATCTGCTGCCACAAGCAATGTTGTAGAAATTTTTTCAGAGCTTAGCGTCAAGTTAACAGCATCTGCACTTTGTTCTAACGTAACTAATGACTCAGGACATTTAAGCGTTATATTTTGATGCTCAGCAAGTTGTTGCCATAGCGATAATTGAATGAGTCTGTTCTCAACAATATGCCCTAAATAAGGTTGATCAATTTCTTTAGATGAAAATTCTGTATACGCCTGTTCATGCTCCCAAACACCTAATCTTTTATACGGACAACTGCGCCAATTAGCAATTTGCTGCCATGCTTGCATTTGCTCAAGTAAATGTTGCGAAGCAAGAGATATTGCAGACACACGTAAATCAAAAGGTTGTGATGGTTCAAATGCTTTCGGTTGGTGCTTTTCAATCACAGCTACCGTTAACCCTAACTCGGCCAACGCAAGAGCGCTTGTTGCTCCTACCATTCCTCCACCAACAACCACGCAGTCAAACTGATCCATTACTTGCTATTACCTTAAAATATTTATCTCGCAAACATTCTAACCAACCCTAGCGGCTAATTCGATGATTATGATCATCAAAATGTCAACTAAGCATGATTTTTCAGCTTTATCGCTTGTTAAGCTAGCCACCTTGATAAAGAACGAGTAAAATACGCCCCCTGAAATTCTCTAGCATAAACTAGAATCAATTTTAATCGATAATAGGCATTTAAAAATGAGCAAGAAGTTATTCATCAAAACCTGGGGCTGCCAAATGAACGAGTATGACTCGCAGAAAATGGCAGATTTACTCGACTCTACACATGGCTTTTCATTAGCTGAAGAAGCTGAAGACGCCGATGTTATTCTTTTGAATACTTGCTCTATCCGAGAAAAAGCCCAAGAAAAAGTGTTTCATCAACTTGGCCGATGGAAAAACCTTAAAGATCAGAAACCTGATTTAGTTATTGGTGTTGGTGGCTGTGTAGCCTCGCAGGAAGGTGATGCTATTCGTGCTCGCGCCCCTTATGTTGACATGGTATTTGGCCCTCAAACGTTACACCGCTTGCCTGAAATGATCCAACAAGTGAAAGGCGAACGTAGCCCTGTTGTTGATGTAAGTTTTCCCGAAATTGAAAAATTTGACCGTTTACCAGAGCCAAAAGCTGAAGGCCCTTCTGCTTTCGTTTCTATTATGGAAGGTTGTAGCAAGTACTGTACATTCTGTGTTGTCCCCTACACGCGTGGTGAAGAAGTTAGCCGACCATTAGATGATGTTCTCTATGAGATCGCACAACTTGCTGAACAAGGTGTGCGTGAAGTAAACTTACTTGGTCAGAATGTAAACGCCTACCGCGGTGATACCCACGATGGCAGTATTTGTCGTTTTTCTGATTTGATCCGCTTAATTGCAACAATCGATGGCATTGACCGTATTCGATATACCACATCGCATCCTGTAGAGTTTACAGACGATATTATTGACGTATATAAAGATGTACCAGAGCTTGTAAGTCATTTACATTTACCTGTACAAACCGGTTCAGATCGCATTTTAATGCAAATGAAGCGTGCGCACACTGCGTTGGAATATAAATCTAAAATTCGTCGTTTACGTAAAGCAAGACCAGATATTTGCATGTCGTCTGACTTTATTATTGGTTTTCCAGGGGAAACTAATGAAGACTTTGAAGCCACAATGAACTTGATCAAAGACATTGATTTTGATTTAAGCTTTAGCTTTATTTACAGTGCACGTCCAGGTACACCAGCAGCTGATTTACCTGACGATATTACAGAAGATGTGAAAAAACAGCGGTTAGCAATTCTACAAGATCGTATTAATCAACAAGCTTTGCGAATTGCACGCCAAATGTTAGATACTGAACAACGTATTTTAGTTGAAGGGCCATCTAAGAAAAATCCGATGGAATTACGTGGCCGTACTGAAAATAATCGCATTGTTAACTTTGAAGCACCGCATGCAGTCATCGGGCAGTTTGTAGACGTAAAAATTACCGATGTTTATGCCAATTCATTACGTGGCGAGTTAGTACGTATGGAAAAAGATATGGGCTTACGTATTGCACATTCGCCTGCAGATATTTTGTCAAATAGTCACCATAAATCAACAAATACTAGTAACACTCGTATTGATGAACTAGGTGTAGGCACTTTTGCACCATAATTTTCGCAGAGAATAGCAACAAATAGGATACTTTTTTGAGCAATATAGTTACCGAAAACCTCATATTAGAACCTGTTGATAACAGCAGGCAAGCTAACCTATGTGGGCCGATGGATGATAACCTTAAAGCCATTGAGCGCCGTTTAGGTGTGGAAATAAGTTACCGTAGCAATAACTTTAAAGTTGTTGGCGAGCCAAAAAGTGCTGAAGCCGTTATAAAACTGCTGAAAGATTTATATGTTGAAACAGAAACGGTAAAAGGCAAACAACAAACCATAACCGATGAAATGGTACATTTAGCGATTGTTGATGCCAACGTATTAGAACAAGCACCATCGAAGGTAGATGTTGACTACGAACAAATGGTGACGATTAAAACTAAACGGGGTTTAATTAAACCGCGTAATAAAAATCAATCAGCTTACGTTCAAAATGTATTAACCAATGACATTAGTTTTGGTATTGGTCCTGCTGGTACCGGTAAAACATATTTAGCGGTTGCCTGTGCCGTAGATGCTCTTGAACGCCAAGAGGTAAGGCGTATTTTATTAACTCGTCCTGCCGTTGAAGCGGGCGAAAAACTGGGTTTTTTACCTGGTGACTTATCACAAAAAGTCGACCCTTACTTACGTCCGCTTTACGATGCCTTATTTGAAATGCTGGGCTTTGAAAAAGTTGAAAAGTTAATTGAACGTAGTGTCATTGAAATCGCCCCTCTTGCTTATATGCGTGGTAGAACATTAAACGACGCTTTTATCATTCTTGATGAAAGCCAAAATACCACGGTAGAACAAATGAAAATGTTCTTAACTCGCATTGGTTTTAATTCTCGTGCGGTTATTACTGGTGATATTACCCAAGTCGATTTACCGAGAGGACAAAAATCAGGGTTACGACACGCCATTGAAGTGCTCGATAACATACCCGGCGTTAGTTTTAATTTCTTTATGTCTAAAGATGTGGTTAGACACCCAGTAGTTGCTAGAATTGTAGAGGCTTATGAAGCACACGAAACAAAAATGAACCGTATTCGTGAAGCTAAAAAGCAACAAGCTGAGCTTGAAAAACAACAGCAAGCAGCACAGGATAAAAACGATTAAATGTCTCACCTTGTCGATTTACAAATAGCTTGTAATAAAAACAACCTACCTTTGCCTGCAGAGTTTCAAACGTGGGTTGATACCGCATTAAGCCATGTGAAAAATAGTTATGAGCTCACCATTCGACTTGTTGATGAGGCTGAAAGCCAGCAATTAAATCATCAATATCGTGATAAAGACAAGCCAACCAACGTATTATCTTTTCCTTTTGAAGTGCCTGATGGCGTTGATATTAACTTACTTGGTGATCTTATTATTTGTACCTCTGTGGTTGAAACTGAAGCTAAACAACAGCAAAAGCCCTTAAATCACCATTGGGCTCATATGGTGATCCATGGCTGCTTGCATTTATTAGGTTATGACCATATATCTAGCGAAGAAGCACAAGAAATGGAAACAATAGAAATTGAAAAACTTGCTACACTAGGTATTAACAACCCTTACATTATTAGCGAGTAATAATTGTTCTTTGATCTATTGCGATTTAACATAATCATCGAACATAAATTTTTCTTGAATTGTTTGCTAATTAAATAGACACTTAAAAACCGAGTTACATAAGGAATACAGATTGCTCTATGAGCGAAGATAGCCCCCACTCTAGTAACGGTTCTGCAAATAAATCGCTGATTGATAAATTCGTTCAGCTTTTTACTGGGGAACCGCAAAATAAAGAAGAATTGGTTGAGGTATTAAATGATGCCGAAGACCGTGAACTAATAAAGCCTGAAACCAAGCTTATGATTGAAGGCGTATTAGAAGTTTCAGATATGCGTGTTAGGGATATTATGATCCCACGTTCACAAATGATCACCCTAGATATTAATACTCCGCTTAATGAATTGCTACCCGTCATCATCGACTCAGGACACTCTCGTTTTCCAGTCATTAATGAAGACATTGATCACATTGAGGGTATTTTATTAGCAAAAGACCTACTCGCTTATGGTTTCGAACAGCAAGCACCCTTAACCTCTTTACAAGAAGTGATCAGACAAGCGATCATTGTGCCTGAAAGCAAACGCGTAGAACCGTTATTAAAAGAGTTTCGATCTCAACGTTACCATATGGCAATTGTTGTTGATGAATATGGCGGTGTGTCTGGGGTCGTTACCATTGAAGATATTCTTGAGTTAATCGTTGGTGAAATAGAAGATGAAACCGATGATGAAATTGAAGAAGATATAAAATATTTAGCGGGTAATGTTTACCAAGTAAAAGCATTAACAGAGCTCGATGATTTTATGGAATACTTTAATTGCCAACTTGATGAAGGCGACTCTGATACCATTGGTGGAGTAGTACTTCATACTTTTGGCCATATGCCGCGTAAAGGTGAAGAAGTCACTATCAACAAATTTGAATATAAAGTAACCTCTGCTGACAGTCGCCGTTTACAAACCTTACAAGTTACCGTACCTAAGAACCATAAAGTAAATGGTAAACCTTCCGAATAGCACAAATGCTTAAAACGTTCATCAACAAACTAGGCACCATTCGCATTGGTGCCGTGTTGTCTAATTCTTCGCTTTGGATAAGTGCGTTTCTTGGTGCCAGCTTGGTTTTTGCTTATGCTCCTTTTTCGCAATGGTGGCTAAGCTGGCTTGTTTTACCTATATGGTTTATTTATGTAAATAATCAGTGTGCTAACAGTCCCTCTTTTATCAAAGATTGCACTAAACATGGCTTCGCTTTCGGTGTTGGTTGGTTTTCTGCTGGCATTAGTTGGGTGCATGTCAGTATTGCTGAGTTTGGTGGTATGCCGTTAGTTGTCTCTGTCGCTATTATGTTTTTGCTTTGCTTATATTTAGCGATATACCCTGCTCTGGCGTTGTTTCTCACCGCCAAAATATCAGAGTTGATATGTAAACGTATTCAATGGTGGTTATTAGCACCCATTTGGTTATTTACAGAATACCTTCGCAGTGTAGTGCTCACAGGCTTCCCTTGGCTTTCTATTGGTTACACACAAATTGATTCCCCCCTAGCTTCGCTTGCCCCTATTATTGGTGAAATCGGCTTAACATTTACCGTTATATTTATCGCTGGTTTAACAGTGGATCTGTTCATAACGAAAAAAACTAAGCTTATTATAATACCGACAGTTATTTTAGGAGCCGTGGTTTGGCTCAGCCAATCAATTGAATGGGTCACCCCTACAGGTAAATCTAAACGTGTTGCTTTAGTGCAAGGTAATATTGCTCAGTCAATCAAATGGGAGCCAGAACAGCAGTGGCCTACCATGCTTAAGTACTTGGATTTAAGTCGAAAACATTATGATGCAGACATTATTATCTGGCCAGAGTCTGCAATTCCTGCCATAGAAACCATGAGCAGTACACAAGAATTTTTAGATATTGCCAATCAGTCTGCAAGTGTTAACAATGCAGCGATTATCACCGGGATCATTAATTATCATTTTGAATCAAAGCACTATTTTAATAGTTTAGTTGTGCTTGGCAATGAAACGGCCAATGATCAACAAGGTGGTTATTATTACAATCACAAAAACCGCTACGATAAGAATCATTTATTACCCATTGGCGAATTTGTACCTTTTGGCGACTTACTCAGACCATTAGCACCTTTTTTTAACTTACCCATGTCATCTTTTACCCGCGGGGATTACGTGCAGCAAAACTTGCAAGCACATGATACTAGATTATTAGCATTAATTTGTTTTGAAATTGCCTTCGCCGACCAACTTAGCGCAAACTTTTCAGCCAACAGTGACTTTTTGCTTACCGTCAGCAATGATGCATGGTTTGGCAATTCTCATGGCCCGCACCAACATATGGAAATAGCACGAATGCGCGCACTTGAATTCGGTCGGCCATTACTTCGTTCAACAAATACCGGGATCACAGCAATCACCAATCATTTAGGTGAGTTCACCAGTATATTACCGCAGTTTACTCAAGACGTTTTAAAGCAAGATGTGACATTAGTCACAGGCATAACACCCTATGCCCGTTATGGAAATACACCACTTTATGTTATTTCATTTCTATTAGTGCTATGTGTTCTGATACGAAATTTACGTATTGGTAAATTATAAACAAGTCCCCACACTATAATTTCTACTAAATCCTGTTAAGATTAAAAAACGCACTCTTAATACATATAATAAAAACATGAAATATACACAGCTAATCGCATTGAGTTTAACTTCGGTTTTAAGCACGATTGCATCTGCACAAACAACGCTAATTACCAATATAAATGGTTATACCATCAATAATGATACCGTAACGCGGTTTGCAGCGATAAAGTTTAACGATGATACCATCGAACAAATTTATCAAAAAAACCACCGTCCAATTAACTGCAATGGTTGTATAGTTATTGATGGAAAAGGCAAAACTATGTTACCTGGCTTAATTGATGCTCACGGGCATGTATTAAGTTATGGTGAAAGTTTAATGCAAGCAGATTTAACCCCAGCGAAAAGCGAAAAAGAAGCGGTTGAAGCAACGCTAACCTACGCCAATAGCAATAAAAATTTAACGTGGATCAAAGGCCGAGGGTGGAACCAAACACAATGGCTGAAAAATGCTTTTCCAACCGCAGCTTCCTTAGATAAATTTTTTCCCAATAAACCTGTTTGGTTAAGCCGCGTTGACGGACATGCTGGCTGGGCAAATACTAAAGCAATGGCGTTAGCAGGTATAACTAAACAGACCAAGGCACCACAAGGAGGTGAAATTATTCGCGATAAAAATGGTAACGCTACCGGTGTTTTTATTGATAACGCCATGAAACTCATTGAAAAAAATATTGCGCCATTAACCTTAGCTGAGCAAAAAACAATATTAGAGAACGCGATGAATTCACTCGCAGCTCAAGGGTTAACCAGCGTACATGATGCCGGCATTGACAGTAATAATCTCGAAGCTTATTTGCAAATGTCGGGCAATAATAATATGGCAATTCGCATTAATGCCATGCTTTACCTCCCTTCTCCTGATTGGCAACAAACACTAAAATACGGCACATTTAGCACTGACAATGATATGCTGCAATTTAATAGCGTAAAAATTCAAGCTGACGGTGCGCTTGGTAGTAGAGGGGCGGCACTCATTGAAGATTATTCAGATCAACATGGTCATCGCGGTTTGCTATTGCATACCCAAGAAGATTTCGAACGCTACGTAAAAACTGCGATGAAAGAAGGTTTCCAAGTCAACACGCATGCCATTGGTGATAATGCGAATAAAATTGTATTAGACAATTACGAAAAAAATATTGCTAACAGCAAAACTCAACACTTACGCCACCGCGTAGAACACGCACAAGTACTAAGGTTAAAAGATATTCCGCGTTTTAATGAGTTAAACGTTATCGCATCCATGCAAGCAACGCATGCAACCTCTGATAAAAATATGGCTAGCGACCGACTCGGCGAAGATAGAATTAAGGGCGCATACGCATGGCGAAAATTACTGAATGCTAATGCTATTATCGCCGCTGGTTCAGACTTTCCCGTTGAATCCCCTAACCCGTTTTTCGGCTTACACGCTTCAATTACCAGACAAGATAAGCAAAACTTACCTGAAGGTGGTTGGATAAAAGAAGAGAAGATGACGAGAGAAGAAGCATTACGAAGCTTCACTATTGATGCCGCCTATTCAGGCCATCAAGAGGATATCATTGGCTCACTAAGTAAAGGGAAAAAAGCCGACTTCATTATCATTGATAACGACTTCTTTACCATGCCAGAGCAAGATATTTGGCAAATTAAAGTGCTTGAAACCTGGGTCAATGGTAAAAAAGTCTATGTAGCAGGTAGCAACTCAGACCAAATCTAACACAACATGCATAAAAAAAGAGTTACCCGATCCAATCAAAACATGAACGGAAGGTAACTCTCTTATCAAGCGTTTATTAATTAGGCTCTTACTTGCCCGGTTCCATTGACTAAAAACTTTTCAGTGGTAAGCGATTCAATGCCCATTGGGCCGTAGGCGTGCAACTTAGTAGTGGCAATACCAATTTCAGCACCTAAACCTAATTCAGAACCATCAGAAAAACGAGAAGAGGCATTAACCATAACAACTGACGCATCAACTACTTGTTGGAAAATAGCTGCTGTTTCATTATTCTCAGTACAAATCACTTCAGTGTGATTACTACCAAAGTCATCAATGTGTTTAATTGCCTTTTCAAGGCTATCAACAACTTTCACTGAAATTTCTAGACTTAAGTATTCTTCACCAAAACCAGTATTTTCGATCGGTTTAAATGAACTAAAGTACTGACTTATATCACTTTCACCATTTACCGTAACCTGCTCTTTTTCGAAGGTTTCATTCACCATCGGAAGAAAACGCTCTGCGATATCTTTATGCACGACTAAACCTTCAAGAGCATTACAAACGCCAGGTCGTTGAGTTTTGCCATTAACAAGAATGTTAAGGGCTTTTTCTAGATCGGCATCTTTATCAACATACAAATGGCAAACGCCTTTATAGTGTTGAATAACGGGAATTTTACTATTTTCACTCACAAAATTTATTAACCCTTCGCCCCCTCTTGGGATGACTAAATCAATATATTGCTTTAAGGTTAATAATTCATTGAGAAGTGCTCTATTTGGATCAGGAATAACTGAGACAATAGACGTTGGTAAATCATACTTTTTCAACACACTTTGCAGTGCATCAGCAATTGCTAAGCTAGAACTCAGTGCTTCTTTACCACCACGCAAAATCACGGCATTACCTGATTTAATGCACAACCCTGCCGCATCAGCAGTAACATTTGGCCTAGCCTCGTAAATCATACATATTACGCCTAATGGTACGCGCATTTTTTGAATATCTATGCCATTCGGTCGCGTTTCTATCAGGCGAGTGGTGCCGACAACATCAGGTAAGTGAGCAACTGTTTCTAAGCCAACAGCCATATCTTCGATGCGTTGAGCAGTTAACGTTAAACGGTCAATCATGGCATCAGACAACCCGTTGTCACGCGCATTTGCTAAATCTTCACTGTTGGCGTTTAATATTTCATCTTGTCTTATTCTTAATGCGTTCGCCATGTCGCTAAGTAATGCTTTTTTTAATTCTGAAGATTTAGTTGCGAGTACCTTTGCACCGATTGCAGCTTGCTCGGCAATATTTGTAATTAAACTCATTATACTCCTAATAACGTAATATATTGTTTGGAAAGTATCGGTTCGTCAGTATTGTCTAACTGTTCCGAAATGTGTTCGCTGTTTTGAGTCGCAACGAAATTAAGCAAACAACTGCTGTAATTCGTTTTGACTTTGGCAAGTTTGTCGCCATTATCTTTTCTCACCAGTACAACATCGCCAGCTGAAAATTCACCGCTAACTTCTAATAGATCTTGAGGTGAAAGCAGATCACCCGTAGCGTCTTTCTGCATCATAAAACCATCATCTACCACTAACTCACCTTGAATTCTGGTCGTATGCTTCATCCAATGATGTGTATCCTGCATTGGTTTTTTATGCGGGTGAAAATGTGTACCTGGACTGCTACCCGCTAATAAATCGTTAAAACTCGACTCATTAAAGCCATTAACGATATAAGTATCTATACCGTGAGAAACTGCTTTGTCTGCGGCTTGAATTTTAGTTTTCATACCGCCAGTACCGACATCACTCGTTGCCCCACCCGCCATGTTATATATACCGGCATTAATTTCATAAACATCGGTAATAAGCTGAGCGTTTATATCTAATTTTGGATTAGCATCGTATAAACCATCAACGTCGGAGCAAATAACTAACGTATCAGCGTTAGCAGCACTCGCTACCATGGCAGATAAGTTGTCATTATCACCGACTTTCAATCGATCAGTTGCCACCGTGTCATTTTCATTAATAATCGGCAGAATATTATTGTCGAGCAATTCTTCGATAGTATCTCTAACACTGACATACCGATCTCTGTTTTTTAGATCAGCATGCGTTAACAATATTTGCGCGGTATTAAAATCAAATAACCTATCCCACGTTGCCATCATTTCTGATTGACCAGCGGCGGCCATTGCCTTTTTTATTGTAATGGGTGATGTATCAACCCCTTTAAATAAATGAGCTCCTGCAGCTACTGAGCCAGAAGAAACCAGCACTACTTGGGTTCCTGACATGCGACAGCGAACAATAAAATTAGCAATGCTTAATAAATATTGGCTACTACAGCCATTTCTGTTGGGGGCGATAAGCGCACTTCCAACTTTAATGACAATTCGTTGCCACGGTAATGATTTAGAATCTACATTCACTTTTTATACTCCATTGAGCTGTTATTCGTAGCATAAAGCCACGCCTTGCCTGCTCTGTCGGCTGTTTTTTTTGACTATCAATAACAAGTAGTCACTAATTTCAGTGGGTGTTTTTACATGGTATTCAGCCTGTAAATATCAGTAGCACACATTAAAGTGCCATCGATTATGCAGTGTAAAAACGTACTAATAACAACGTATTTGATAACGTGCTGTTATTAGATTTAGAAGGTTATGTTTTGCTTGAGAGAAGAGTGTTTAAGCTTTTGAAGCCTGAAGAAAGTAACGTTAGGCATAAGCCTATACCTAGTATTAAATAGAAACATATATAATCAGAAATGTCGGTTTTCATAAACTCTTAAAATCAATTCGTATATTAATGGTTAGTACTCTAATCATTTTCACACTAATTATCAAGTTTAAATTTTGAGCACCAGTATAAATTTCACGCTTGAAAACCGAATTATGCACAGTTTAAAGTAGTATCACCTCAACATATATATAAATAATATCTTTTGTTTTCAAACAAGTAACACAAATGCAAGTAGCACTTATTTCAGGAATCATTTATCACTAAAACAATTAGTACAATAAGTAATTTATAAATAACAATAGTAAATAAAGAGCGGGGGACAGTATAAATTGAACGAATTAAGACCATTAAAAGATCATTTGCTTAGAAAGCCTTTGCGGTGAGTACACAATAAAACCTATATTTGTTTACGTTAAGGTTTTACTTACGTTAAATACGTGACTTAACAACATCCTAAAAACCAATTCAGCCTTGCATAATGGCATATAACAATTGGGAGGGTTATAGATTAGAATAAAAAATGACTATGCAAAATACATAGCCACAGTTGTTTTAGCTAGAATAGCGAGTGAGCTACCTGTGCATTTGTTATATTACCCTTAAATTCAATGGGCGAAATGGCCTTATTTAATCTTCTACTCTTATGCCCCAAACATCGTGTTCATCAGCGTGAATGATCTGAACCCAAAGTTGATCGCCAGGTTCAGCGTCATAATCATCAGATAAATAAACCTTACCATCAATTTCTGGCGCATCCATATATGAACGCCCTACAATGCCTAGATCATTCACTTCATCAACAAGTATTAAATATTCTTGACCAATACGCGCTTGTAACTTCTCCGCACTGATCCTTGCTTGAACCGCCATAAAACGTTGTAGGCGTTCTTCCATCACTTCTTCAGAAACATGATCAGGTAAATCATTCGCCGTAGCACCTTCAACCGGAGAGTATTTAAAACAACCGACACGGTCTAATTGTGCTTCTTCTAAAAAGTCTAATAGCTCTTCAAATTCTTCTTCTGTTTCACCAGGAAATCCCACGATAAAGGTTGAACGAATTACCAGTTCAGGACAAATTTCTCGCCATTTTTTAATACGCTCTAATACGCGGTCTGAGCTACCGGGTCGTTTCATCAATTTCAAAACTCGTTTATTAGCATGCTGAAAAGGGATATCTAAATAGGGTAGAATTTTTCCTTCTGCCATTAGCGGTATAATATTGTCCACGTGAGGATACGGGTAAACATAGTGTAATCGCACCCAAACGCCTTGCTTCGCTAACTCTTCACATAACTGCTGCATGTGGGTTTTAACCGGCATTCCTTCATGGAAATCAAGTTTATGCTTTACATCAACCCCATAAGCGGACGTATCTTGCGAAATTACCAGTAGTTCTTTAACGCCGGCATTTACCAAGCGTTGGGCTTCACCCAGAACATCACCAATGGGGCGAGAGTCTAAATCACCACGCATTGAAGGAATAATGCAAAACGTACAACGGTGATTACATCCTTCTGATATTTTCAAATAGGCAAAGTGTTTTGGGGTAAGCTTAACACCTTGATCAGGAATTAAATCAACGAATGGGTTATGTTTCGGTTTTTCCAAATGCTCATGAACTTGGGTTAGCACTTCATCGTATGCATGTGGACCAGTGACTCCTAACACATTCGGATGCAATTCAATAATTTCATCTTTTTTCGCACCTAAACACCCTGTAACTAGCACCTTACCGTTTTCTTTTAGCGCTTCACCTATGGTATCTAAAGATTCTTGTACCGCTGAATCGATAAAACCACAGGTATTAACAATCACCATATCAGCATCATCATAACTGGGCACCACGTCATAACCTTCGGTACGAAGCTGGGTTAAGATACGTTCAGAATCTACGAGGTTTTTAGGGCAACCTAAAGACAAAAAACCTATACTCGGAGCTTTACCGTGTGTTATAAGCTCTTTAGGTTCAGCTAGATTTGAAGATTCGTCAAGGCTTCTAGTCACTGCCTTGGATGCTGTGTTGCCGTTACATCCCTTAAGGGAATCTACTTGGTCTTTTGGGTTAAAATGCTCTACGGACATGGGCTCAATAATACATAAAATTTCAATAGGCTTATTTTACATGAACAAACCCAAATTATACAGCTACATTCGCTGGTCTAGTGATAAGCAAACCAAAGGCGATAGTTTAGAGCGTCAGCTTGAATACGCCACCAAGATAGCTACCGAACACGACTTGGAGCTTGTAAAAATGCTTGATGCTGGTGTCAGCGCATTCAAGGGTAATAATGCTGATACAGGTGCGTTGGGTGACTTCCTAGAAGCCGTTAAGGCTGGTGTTGTACCAAGCGGTAGCTGGTTAGTTGTTGAGAACTTAGACCGTTTATCTAGGCAACAGATACTTGAATCTAATGAATTATTCAGCGGGTTGTTACGTAGAGAAATAACCGTTGTTACTGGTATGGATAACAAAGTCTATTCGAAAGAGTCAGTTACTAAAAACCCTATGGATTTGATGTATTCAATCATGCTGTTTGCAAGAGCACACGAGGAAAGCCAAACCAAAGCCAACAGGACAAACCAGAGCGCACTGAGAGCCATTAATAAGTTCAACGATGGAGTTAGGTCGGATGATGGTTATGCCCTTCCTATAAAAGCTGTAGGAAGCCATCCATGGATGTTTGATACCAGTCATGGTGACGTCAGGGAGCATCCACTTCATTGGAATGTAGCAAAGGACATTGTTAGCAAGATTTTGTCAGGTATGGGTAGTTATAAAATCTGCGAGTACTTGAATGCCACTTATGAACCACCAAAGCAACGCAAGAACAAGAAGCGCAATACGTGGTCAATCGACATGCTGCGCAAGTTCCATAAACGTGAGTACATCCGTGGGATTAAACGTATCTCTATTGCTGGCGTTGAATACGAGTTAAATGGTTATTATCCAAGTCTGGTAGATGACACCACCTACTTTAAGATGCAGAATATTCGAGACCGTAACAAAGTAACAACCACCAGTAGGAACTATGTCGGTTTGTTCACTGGGATACGTGTTGCTAAGTGCGGCCACTGTACTGATAGCTTGAGCTTCTTCACCAGCAGGAAGACACGTAAGGATAAAGTCACTGGTGAGAGTGTCCCATACAACACGCTGCGCTACATCTGCACCAATAAACAACAGTCAACTAAGAACTGTGATAGCGGTAGTATGGATGCAAAGCGAATTGAAGACACCATTATCAGGCTAGGACTTGGGAAAATATGGAAAGCCAATGAGGATAATTCAGTTAGTCAGTTACCAGAGATTGAAGCTAATAAGTCGAAACTGTCTGAGTTCGAACAGCAGGAATCTAACCTAGTCGATAAGTTTGTACTGTTTAATGAAGTACCTGATTCGATGGTTAAGAAGATGAATGAGTTACAAGTTAACATTGCAGACACCAAAGCAATTATTGAAGAATTAGAGCAACAAGCTAACGCCCCACAAGTGGCTGTAAGCGACATAGAGCAACAATGGAAAGCCATACCACCAAGCGTACTAGATAAGGACAATAATGATATCAGAACGCAAGTAAGAGGCATGATTAGGGATTCGGTGAGGTCTATTACTATCTGGAAATTAGCTGGTGGTGAACGAGCAGGAAATGAGATAGAGATAGAATTCAAGGACGGTGAAACTGTTAAAGCTAGACGTTCACAACACAAGTTAACTCTAATTAGTCATATTGGAATTACTCCATCCGATGTGAAAATGACAGATGAAGAAGCTAGTCGTGAGTTTGACCGTGTAAACCAGAAGCTAGAAAATCTACTGTTTTGGAATATGGATGAAAATCAACTACCGATGGATGGAGCACCAAAAGTGATTGATAAACTACTTCCCTTTAAAGATGGCAAAAAGTTTATACAATTACATCCACCAAAAGAGTTTGATATAGACGAATAAGGTAGTGAAGATAACCTTTATCCAGAAGGATGAAATCAATAAAATTCTACTAACTATACAAACACAGGAAGCCATCCTTCTCCCTGCCGATTGAGACTTCCAATCACAAGATGATGTACAGAGCTTAAGATAAGATATGACAGGCGGTTATTTCAGAAAATCAGCACAAGACCACTTAAGCAGGACTTGGGTGTTAGGTTAGAATTGACGCATAATCTCAAGATACCTTAACGCATTATTTTAAATGTTTTTACAGCATCCTCACTGCTTATTCCAGTGACGTTTAACAGTTGCAATACTAATACCAAGCTTTTTAGATGTTTTACTTTGTGATAGCCCACCAGCTTTACATTGATGCACTTGCTCAGTTGTACTGGTAGCTAAAGGCCTACCCAATTTAACACCGTCAGCTTTCTTCTTATTCAAGGCTTCCTTAGTGCGGTCACTGATACGGTTACGCTCGAATTCGGCGAATGAAGCGAATAGTTGAAGCATTAGTTTACCCTCTGCGCTTGATAAGTCTTGTGTTGGCAAGTCCAAGCAGATTACACGAATACCAGTATTAACTAATTGCTCTACCGTTAACTGTAGGTCTACGTTGTTTCTTCCTAATCTATCCAGCTTATTAACTATTAATGTATCACCAACTTCCAGCTTGTTAACCAGCAAGGCGAATTCAGGGCGCTTAAGGGCTGGCACTTTACCGCTGATAGTTTCAACAATCTGTCTATGTGGCTCAACAGTATAACCAGCGTTTTCAATAACCATCATCTGCTGGTCAGTAGTTTGCGAATCTGTAGAAGTCCTCAAGTAAGCAAAAGTACGCACCTCAAAAATCCTGCATCAATGAAAAGATATCAAAAATGGTATCAACAACAATCATTGGTATCAACAATTAATTCACTTCATTTTATGACACCACTAGACTGGTATCAATATTGGTGTAATTAAACGGGTGTTTTTTGATACCACCCAAACCACTAGTCAGAATTTCACCAAGAATTCAAAAATACCTTCGACAATCCTCAAGTAGCAACTCAGTCATAAAGAAAGCTCTAAAAGGCACATTTATAAACACAGCGAAAAACAACATCACTTCTTGTTTTAACCTACAAAAGTAGGTTAAAATAGGAACTCGCGTTGCAGCGATTTAGCCAAACAAGCAGAAATCGGTTTTATGCAACTGAAATTAAACTGCTTATACATGAAATACTTATTGAAGGATATTCAATGCAAACAATCAAAAAACACAAGCAAAAATCTTCTATTGAGTTGTTAGAGGAGCTTGGAATTACCCATCAGGTGCTAGTTAATGCCGTAAAAAAAGGTATTGAGGAGCATGCATTTACTTCACCGTATGAACCGCTAAATGCAGGAGGCTCTAAAGCCTCTTTTACGATAATCAAAACATTGCGCCAGCAGCTTCTAACCATAAATAAAGGTTGGGCACTCAAAAATCAAAGTGGTCAATGTTTAACTGTAAACAGTGAAAATAATATCACTGTCATAGTTACGAGTGGCGACAAGTACACTGGTTTAAGTGATACTCACAAAGACCCTTGCACTAAAAACGGTAAAGGAATGTTCACTAAAGACCAAATAATGTGTAATTATGGTCAGACCTTAAGCCTGTTTGGTGACAGCGAACTTCCTGACTTGCCAGCAGCTACATCATCCAATTCAAAGGACGAAAATCAGTTTTGGTATCTATTGTACTTTTTTGACTTTGGTAAGAAAGAGGTTCGATTTGAACTATCCCTTCCGAACGGGATTAAGGAAATAGGAAGCGCAGGCAAAGTTAAAGTATCAAGATGGGTAGAGCGCAACCTGTTTGCCCCTCTCCCGTTCGAGGCTTATGATGAATTTAATGACACAAATCAATTCAACGAGGATATTGATTTTGATGTCAAACCAAGAGAATAAATTGTTATGAATATGGTATTTAACCCTTCTAGACTAAAACTTGCGAGAACTAGGAGGCAATTAACTATAAAGAAGCTAGCCGAGCTAGTGGGTTTAACACCGAGAGCTGTGTCAGAATACGAAAAAGAGCGATGCACGTCTGTTCCAAAGGGGCAGACTATTGCATCAATATCTGAGGCTTTATTTTATCCTCCAGAGTTTTTCTTTGAAGAAGATGACATTGATGAGGTGGCAACTGACTCTGTATCGTTCAGGTCACTAAAAAGCATGAAAGCCTCTCATCAACATGCAGCTATTAGTGCGGGTTCTCTAGGTGTTATGGTTGACACCTATTTGAGAGATAAGTTCGAGTTACCCAAAGTAAACCTTCCTGATTTAAAGGATTCAACCCCAGAGGAAGCAGCAACACTTATAAGGAGTGAATGGGGGTTGGGCAACAATAGCATCAGTGATGTTATTAGTTTACTTGAGAAGTACGGAGTAAGAGTGTACTCCCTAGACGAAAAGACCGCTGCTGTTGATGCTTTTTCATTCTGGCGAGATGGTGTTCCTTACGTATTTTTAAATACACAAAAATCAGGAGAGAGAAGCCGGTTTGATGCATGTCATGAGCTTGGACATCTTGTGCTTCACAGGGAGTCAGTTCCACAAGGAAAAGATATAGAAAGAGAAGCTGATACTTTTGCGGCATATTTTTTGATGCCAACTGATACAGTAAAAAAGTTATCAGGACGCTTTTTTTCCATTAGCGACATACTCAAACTAAAAAAAAGCTGGAAAGTCTCTGCCATGGCCTTAATTGTACATATGAGGAGATTGGAAGTTTTAAGCGAGTGGCAATACAAATCAATGATAATAGAAGCAAGTAAAATGGGCTTAAGAACAAAAGAAATAGAAGGCATACCTAAAGAAAAGTCTAAGCTACTGAATAACATCTTAGAAAAATTAAAATTAAAAAACATTGGAGTTAGCGATATTGCAAAAGATTTAAAATTACCAGTTGAAGAGGTTAGCAATTTACTTTTTAGGTTTAATGTAATTGGTGGTAGCAATGTAAAAACAAACAAACCAAAACCAACTCTAACTGTAGTGAAATAAAGCTAAATATAAATCGAAGAGGTTTTTAATATTAGAATAATAATAAACTTTACAGTGGTAGCTATCTGAACACATAAATTCAAAATTAGGGCTTGAATCACATGTAGCATAATATGGAATTTGTATACTGGGTTTCTATTAAATATTTAACCTGAAGAATTTCTTATAGAACAAGTCAAATTCAAGCCCTCCCCTTTAAAGATTCTTCTATCTACCGCAAACTGACCAGAATGCGTGACGAAGCAGAGATTGGCAATAAAACCTAGCTTTAATTGTTCAATCAAATAAAAGATTACTTGTAAATATCTTGATTTATATTTCGAACAGCAAAACGCCTTAAATTGTTACAGTTATATACGGATTCAAGGTTATGTAGTTTTTGTTTTTTAACAGCTTTGCACCACCGCTCATTGTCCTCTTGGGTTAAGTTAGACGTATAGATTTTGATATCAACAGGATGCATTAAATCACACAACTCTTCATAAACCTTTTTATAGTTAGGTTTTACTTGGAAAAATACATTAATCAAAGGGTAGGCTTTTCCCAATTTGGATATATATTTAGATTTAATCCAAAATATTACCACCCCATTGTTAAACCTTCTTGATATTCTATTTTTGATTGCTGGTAGTTGATTAACTAGGATTTCAGTGTCACCCTCAATATCATCAAGCAAATCCTCAATAACAAAACTCAGTTTATATACTGGCTTGTATTTAGTTATAGCGTTAATTGCTTTTCTTTTGGTTTTATCTTGTGACTTCTCACTCATCAATCATTCCATATAACTACAATCAAAGACTCACAAAGCACCCTCCGATAACCCTTAAAAACTAGAGGTATACACCATACGAACAATATCAAGATGGTTGTGTTGTGACGGAAGCTACATTAACCCAGAATAAAGAGAGTTACTATTGCTTATTGTTAATTATTGTTAATTATTTGTTCGAAATGAGTGAGAGAGAGGGTTGGCAAACTATAACACTCTATTTTCTAGTACAGGTTAGTAAACTTTAGGGCAGCCGAGACTTACGAAGCCCACCTTTGCAGCGCGATTTGAGTCTTGCTGAGCATTACTTTGTTCTTCAATAACTTTAACAGGTGTTTTAAGTGTTGTAGTTTGCTTGGCAATGCTATCACTTGGCTTAGTGGCTGATTTAGATGGTTTTTGTGGGTCGAATTGTTCTACGGTCATATTGCGCTCTGCTTCTTTAACGTCGTTTCGGGTTGTTAAAGCCTCATAAATGGTGATTTAACTGCCTTTAATGTTTACTTGACGTAGTTTACTAAGGGAGTTGTTTAAAGCGCGGGATTATACAGGAATGTTGCTTGCGGATGAATAACTAGTTTTAAGAGGATATTTAACTTAATTGTTTAATAAATTGATTAGAATGTGACAATTTCCTGCTCGGCTCATTGATGGTACAAGGTTGTGCTCTTTCATAAACGCTAAGTAATCAGCACTACCATATTGGCTACCTTGGTCACTGCGTACCATCACTTCAGTCTTTGGTTGGCGTTGATAGACAGCCATAAGCAATGCTTTATTACTAGGTGTTTGTCCATGTTTTTATCCATAGATCATCCGACAATACGCCTAGAGAACAGATCCACTACAGATAGCCATTCACTATACTGTTAACATTAATAGATAGATTACCTAAAATATTGATCCTTACTTTCATCATTAAGATACATATCAGCATGTCGATTTTTCGTTAAAAAAGGAAAAAAGATTCATTAAATGGTGATTGGCGGCCAAGTGTCGCAGCCGTGTCGTAGCGGTGTCATATCAACTATTTTAAGCTATACCTAAGCAATAACATTAAGGAACTCCTTATGAATATTTCTATCGACAAGCTAAAAGGGCTACGTAAGCAAAATGGTTGGTCTCAAGAACGTTTAGCAGATATTAGCGGCGTGAGCCTAAGAACCATTCAGCGCATTGAAAGCGGAGAAAATGCCTCGTTTGAATCACAACTATCCATTGCTACAGCCTTTAACATACCTCCTTCAGAATTATTAGATGATAAAGAAGTAAAAGTTGGCAATGGCGGAGTAAATTGGGGAGGAATAACCGGTATATTGCTGTGTTTAGCATTAATGTTGCTCCAATTCAAACTGGGTAGTGCACCATACTTTGACTTGGTAAGTTTATTACTAGTTATTGGTTTACCATTTGCGATGTCTTCTTTGTCTTTAGGACTTCGAAACTCAATATCTACTTTATCACTCATTCGTTGGGTCTTCGTTTTACCTAAAAATGAGATAGCTTTACAAAAATTTTTGCCTCCTCTAAATAAGTATATTATCTACTGTCATGTGGCAGGGGGAATTTCAACGCTCGTTGGCATTATTGCAGTATTTATGACATCAGCATCTTATGAATATCAATATGCCCCCGTTGCTAAATACCCATTTGCTATGGGGTTGGGGGTTTCGATGCTCACCTCACTATACGCAGCAATGTTTGCAGAATTCATTCTACGACCACTTAAACATATGATTGAGCGGCAACTGATACACCACAAAAATCAATAATCACTCTTAATACTTAGTTAACTTAATTACTTAAAAGGATCTCTATGTGCTTTTTCAGCTTTAGCAAGCTGAGGGTTACTTGTACGCAAAATTTACTCTCAGCAATAAAATTAACATTCATTTTTTCAGTCTTTCAATCAAATTATTTGTTTGCCGAAAAGTTTCCTGTTTATCGCATGACAAATGAAGGAATTGCACAAGATAATCATGAACTTAACATAAAGAGAACCATAAATTCGCCAACAATTGACGGTATCATTTCTGAATCATTTTGGCAGCAAATAACACCTATAGGCGACTTACATCAAATTTACCCTAAACCCTTTGAAGCAACTACCTATAGAAGTGAAATAAAGATCGCTTACGATGAGAGTAATCTTTATATCATGGCAAAACTATTTGATGATGATATTGCAAACTTAAGCCAAAATGTTATGTCAAAAGGACAAGACATTGAACAAGACGATCACTTCGGCATCGTGTTAGATCCATTTAATGACAAAACTAACGGCTACTACTTCGCTACCAATGCGAATAGCTTTAAAGAAGAAGGATTAATCGCTAATAATAATCAATATCTGAGCAACTGGGACGGTATATGGTTTGTTGAAACAAAAACTTATGAAGATTTTTGGGCGATTGAAATAGCAATACCTTTTAGCTCATTATCATTTAATCCAAATAGCGAAAGCTGGGGCATTAATTTTCTAAGAGAAATAAAACAACCTGAGCAAACTCATTATTGGACGTCACATGGAAGTACACCAAAGGCATGGGCTCCCGAACACGCAGGCATCGTAAATGGCATTAAAAATATTAGCCAAGGAGCTGGTGTAGATATAAAGCTATCATCAAGCTTCGTTCAACAACATGCAAGAGAAGAGAAAAAAAACTCACAACTTGAACCATCAATAGATATCACCTACAAACCTACGTCAGCAATTACCGCTTCGATTACAGTTAACACCGACTTTTCAGCGACAGAAGTTGATGAACAACAAATTAACTTGACGCGTTTTTCACTATTCACTCCAGAGAAAAGAGACTTTTTTCTCCAAGGTGCTGATATTTTTGAATTTGGTGATATAAGTACTAATGGGCGTCCTTTTTTTTCGCGCATGCTAGGTTTATCACAAAGAGGTGAACCGCTAAGTATTAACTATGGTGCGAAGTTAACAGGACAACTTGACGATACGCGATTTGGTGTATTAGCAATTAACCAAGAAGCTGATACTATAGATAATAAAAACACCTCCCTTGCTGTCGCTCGAGTAAGCCACCAGCTTAATGAGTCTTTTACCTTAGGTTTAATTTCAACTATTGGCGCTCCAACAATAGATAAAGATAGCATTACCGCAGGTATTGATTGGCAATACCGAAACAAATCAATACTTAATGGTGATGTTGTTGAATTAAAAGGCTGGTATCAAAATAGCGATAATCAACATAAAAATGGGCGTGTAAAAGACAGTGCTTATCAAGTTGGTCTTTATCTACCCAATGAATACCTTAATGCTAAATTAGCCTATACAGAGATTGGTGAGGATTTTAACCCGTCGCTTGGCTTTATTAATAGGGCCAATATTAAACAAATTGATGGATGGGTAAGTTTAACCAGCCCAATAAACTTTTCTTGGACTAATAATTCCTATCACACAGTGATATTTGATCAAATATCGTCACTTAATGGAGGTACTATTTCAAAAAATATTTTTGCTGATTTGATCGATATAACAACATCAAATCAACAACATTTTAGATTATCTCATCAATACGCCTATGAAAATATTACCGAACCTTTTATGTTACTTGGCAAAGTAGAAATTCCTACAAATAAATATAAATACCATTTGTGGGAAGTGGCAACAGAATCAGACCAATCAAAACCGTTTTCATACAACTTAATATTGTCTAAAGGAAAATATTTACATGGTGAAATGGACTACCAACTGGCTGGAATTTCAACTAATATCAACCGCTTTATTAATCTATCGTTAGAGGCTGATCATAGAAAAATTAAGTTCCCCAATCAAACGCTCAAAATTAACTCTGCGTCAGCTAAAGTAAATATAGCCTTCTCTCCACAGCTATTTTGGAATAACTGGTTTCAATACAATAATGTATCAAATGAGATAGGCGTTTATTCAAGGCTGGTATGGCAACGTACACCTCTCAACTCATTTAACTTTGTTTTAAACCAAAGCTATATAAAATACGACAATGAGATGAATAGGCAAAATAGCCACTCAAGCTTTAGCAAACAACACCAAGATACCGTTATTAAACTCACCTATCATTGGCGATATTAATGATTGTAAAGCTAGGATTTAACTTGAGTCTTAGCAGGTCATTCATTTTAAACTACTCCTCCTGCTTGTATGATACAAAACCTTGATAGAACTAAAAAAAGATACCCCTTTAATTATTGGTGATAGCGGAGGTTATCAAATTGTAAATGGAAGTTTATCTTTAACTGGTCGCAAGCGTAAAGAAATTTACGATTGGTTGATTAATACTTGTGATTTAGCTATGACACTAGATGTACTGACAGTGTAGTGGCATAGTTAATTTGGCCTCCTAATTGGAGGTTTTAGCTACTACACTTAATGTCCGCAAAAAGCAGCTGCCATTAGAAGCTCAAAATTCGACTGTCGAGCTTTCAAATAATTAAAAGCCTTGTTTCTTAAAATAGTTTGCGCTTAGTTGGTAAAGGAGAGACGAAGAAATGTTATGGAAGTGTGGAGGACTTTATTTTGCGCTACAAAGCAACATTAAGCACACCTTAGACAACCTAACGATACAAAGCCAATGCGCGAGCCTTGCGTTTTACTATGATCAATATGACGAGCTTGCTCTTCTATCACTTTTTGGGGTGTGTCTAAGGTGGTTGTCTGCCTAGCTTGTGTTTGCGATGAATTAGCAGGATCGAATTGTTCAACGGTCATAATGCGCCTTTTTAAATCAATAAAGGTTACTGATGATTTTAAGTGTGCGAATTATACAGGATTCACTAGCGATAGTGAATGAAAGTGCCTATCTGGATATTTATGTATTTAAAGTGAGTTTCAAAGGCCTTGTTCTTATAACTTCTGCATCCTTTAATGCTATTATTAGGTGCGAACTTTAAGGCGGTTATTGGTATCTCGACTGCTTTTTATCAGTTCATCACCTTTATTGATGTTTGAAGATTTAGCAAGCCTATCATAAAGAACAACATTGGCCGTTGCCGCTAAATTCAAGCAATCTATGGTCGGAACATAAACAACATGATCAGCTTGGTCTATAATCGGTTGGCTAATAGAGCCATCTTCGGGGCCAAAAATATATAATGCGCGTTCAGGGTGTGAAAATTCAGTAAGCGAGGTCGCGCCAAGACACAGTTCAACACAAACAACTTGCATCCCTTCTGCTTTCTGACTCAGTAAACACTCGACTTGCGTTAAAGGAATATTGTTTCTGGACTTATGGGTATCGGTATTGGTTTTTACTTCATATTGGGCGGCCCGCGCATAACGAGTACCCGTGTATAATACTTCGTGGGCATTAAAGCACCCTGCAGCGCGCATTATTGTACCGACATTACTTGGCCCTTTAGGGTTGACCAAACCGATAATTACCTGTGATTGACTCATAATTTAGTGACTTCTTGTATAAGGTAACTACCCCTTATGTTTCGGTACATAATTTAATATTGAAACAGGTACCACTTTCTTTACAGGAAAGCCGTCAAATTCTTTTCTTTCAATGATGTGGCCTAACCGACTTTCAATGGCACAAAGTTCACGAAAATTATCTTTTGATACCAAAGAAATAGCTTCACCATTTGCGCCTGCTCGACCAGTACGGCCAATTCGATGGATATATTCATCTGTATGCGCTGGTAAATCATAATTAATAACACGTGTTAAATTACCAATGTCTATTCCTCGAGCAGCGATTCCTGTAGCGACCAACATTTGTATTTTACCGGCTTTAAAATCAGCTAATATTTGCTCTCTAATTGCTTGCGTTCTACCGCTATGAATACTCTCAGCCTTAATATCACGTTTTGCCAACTGACTCACTAACTTAGCTGCACCATGCTTTGTTTCAATAAAAATAAGTGCTTGGTGCCACTGATTGGTTTGAATTAAATGACTCAATAGTGCTGACTTTTTGTCTTTGTCTACTGTAACTAACCATTGCTCTATGTTAGGTGAAGTTTTGCTATTTTCCTTTATCGTAATTTCAGTAGGGTTTTCCATACTGCGCTTAGCTAAACGACGTACGTCATCAGAAATAGTTGCGGAGAAGAGTAAATTTTGTCGTTGTGTTGGTAAGCGTTCAATAATGTTATTAATATCATCTATAAAGCCCATATCTAACATTCGATCAGCTTCATCAAGCACTAACATCTTTAATTCATCAAAATGGAAAGCTCGTTGGTGCGCCATATCTAACAATCGACCCGGTGTTGCTACCAG
The DNA here is from genome assembly GCF_030295995.1 of Thalassotalea hakodatensis. Taxonomy (NCBI): domain Bacteria; kingdom Pseudomonadati; phylum Pseudomonadota; class Gammaproteobacteria; order Alteromonadales; family Colwelliaceae; genus Thalassotalea; species Thalassotalea hakodatensis. The sequence goes on from NZ_AP027365.1 coordinate 2,715,554, forward strand.
TATGTCAACGCCCCAAATTAATTGCTGTTTTTGAGCCTCTATAGCAACTCCACCATACATAGCCATACTAGTAAGCGATAAATGCTTCGCGTATTGTTGAATACTTGCTTCTATTTGTACTGCGAGCTCACGCGTTGGTGTTAAAATAAGCGCACGAATACGTTTGCCTCGCACTACTTTACCATTATCTAGCAGCGTTAACATTGGTAAAACAAAACTCGCTGTTTTACCCGTGCCAGTATGGGCAGCAGCAACAACATTCTTACCTGACAATACGGCAGGAATGGCCTTTTTTTGTATCGTTGTTGGTGTGCGGTATCCCAGTTCATCAACCGCTTTAACAATTGATGCTGGTAATCCAAGTGTTGAAAATGACATATTTTACCTTTACCCCGCCTAAATTAACCAAACAATATTTATGCAATGAACCGCTTACTGTCGTTTGCCATCAGACTTTTAGCATGAAGATCCTGCTCACTGGGCAAATATTCATCCAAAGAACCTTGAAAGTTAATAATTTTTTTGTCTTTAATATCAATGATCCGTGTTGCTAAACTTGAAACAAACGCGCGATCATGGCTAACAAATATCAGTGTGCCTTCAAACGCTTTTAACGCATTATTTAACGCGTCAATGGCTTCTATATCCATATGATTTGTTGGCTCGTCCATGATCAATACATTAATATCTTGCATCATCAACATGCCAAAAAGTAAGCGATTTTTTTCGCCACCTGAACAGTTGCGCGCTTTTTTATTGGCGTCGTCTTCAGTAAAAAGTAAACGTCCTAACATACCACGAACCATTAAATCGTTATGACAAGGTCTACGCCACTGCGACATCCAATCCATCAAGGTTAGATCATTATCAAAAAAGTGACCGCTATCTTGAGGGCAATACCCTACTGACGCATTTTCAGACCATTTCACAACACCAGCTTTAGGGCTAATTTCATTCATTAAACAGCGCAGAAAAGTTGTTTTACCAACACCATTTTCTCCAATAACAGCAAGTTTTGCGCCCGCTTCTAATAATAAATCACCTTGTTCAAACAACAGTTCATTATCAAAGCTATGAGAAAGCTTTTCTAGCTCTAATGCTTGTCGGTGCATCTTTTTTCCCGATGCAAAAGCGATATTGGGTGTGATCCGGCTTGAAGATTTAACCTCATCGAGTTTGATTTTATCCATTTTCTTAGCACGAGAACTGGCTTGTTTGGCTTTAGATGCGTTAGCACCAAATCGATTTACAAAATCTTGTAGCTCTTCAATTTCAGCGGCTTTCTTAGCATTTCCTGCTAATAATTGTTCTCTTAATAAGCTAGATTGCGCGAGAAAGTACTCATAGTTGCCTGGGTAAATACGCAACTCGCCATAATCTATATCTGCCATATGAGTACAAACCGCATTTAAAAAATGTCGATCATGCGAAATAATAATCATGGTACATTTGCGTTTGTTTAGCTCACCTTCTAACCAGCTAATGGTATGAATATCTAGGTTGTTGGTAGGTTCGTCTAACAATAAAATATCAGGGTTAGCAAACAATGCTTGCGCAAGCAATACCCGAAGCTTCCAGCCGGGGGCAACTTGCTCCATTAAACCATAATGCAATGATTCTTCTATGCCTGCCTCTAATAAAATTTCACCGGCTCTGCTTTCGGCACTGTATCCGTCCATTTCAGCAAACTGACTTTCTAAATCACCTACTCGCATACCATCAGCTTCGCTCATTTCGGCTTGTGCATAAATGGCATCTCTTTCTTGTTTTATTTTCCATAAAGCGACATCACCCATGATCACTGTGTCAATGACACTGTATTGCTCAAAAGCGAATTGATTTTGGCTTAAAGTACCTACTTTGTTGCCCGAAGACACTGAAACATTACCCGATGTAGGCGTTAACTCACCGCTAAGAATTTTCATAAAGGTTGATTTTCCACAACCATTAGCACCGATCAAACCGTAGCGGTTGCCGTTGCCAAATTTAGCAGAGATATTTTCAAATAACGGCTCAGCGCCAAATTGCATGGTAATATTTGATGTAGTGATCAAAGAGAACTTCCTAGAATAAACAAATAGAATTGAACGGCAAGCTATAGGTAAAAACGATAAACAAAAAACATGCTGACTCAAAATAATAAGGTCGCGCAGTATACAGCATTAAACGCAAACCCCCTATAAAATCGCGCATATTTATGACTATTATTGCAACAAGTTCACTTCTGCCACTTTTCTTCGTTTGCAAATAGCTATGCAGCGCAATCGAAAGCCTTGATCATACTATTTGAAGAACTACTCATTTAAAAAGCGTAATATCATTCACCTGCAGTTTTTAGCAAAGCCAATGTTTTATCTAATTGCTGGTCGTCATTTAACCTATTACTGCGAAATAATACCTCATTATCTTTTATTAGAATCAGTTCAGGTAATTCGTTGACACCATATTGGTGAAATATCGAATTGCTTTTATCAATATCTACAAGATAATTAATCGCGTATTTTTTCTTATATGCGGCTAAATCTGAATCACCTGTCCACAATCGAGAAACCAAGCCTTGCCAACTAACATTTGGAAACTTTTTCGCTAAAGCACTCACAATCTTTTGTGCATTGATACACCTTTGCGATACTGCTGGCCTCGAATCTTTTAAGTACCAATCACACCATGTAGCGCTAAAGAACAACGCATGAATACGTCCGTCATTTAACGACAGTGTTAATCGTGTTTCGTGATCAATCAGCTTATTTGAATCAAGTAACTCTACAGTGCGTTGTTGGCTTAATAACGATATCTTATTATCGAGTGACTCTGTTGCTTCATGCCCTAAGTGCACAAGGTTCATTTGCTTATCAAACAATAGGTGGTATGGCGTACCGATAAAGTTAAAAGCTTTAGCGAGATCACCACTTTTATCGATGGTTGTTGGCATAGTTAAGCCAAATTTTTCAATGACCTTATTTATTGAATTTATGTCGTCATTAATGCCAATATTAATACTAATAACATCAACTGCTTCGCCATATTCTTCTTGTACGTGTTGAAAGTGAGGCATTTCTTTTAAGCATGGCTGACACCAAGTAGCCCAAAACTTTAAGTACACTGGCTTTTTATCAAGTGAATTAGCTAAACTTGTTTGCTCACCTGACAGCAACAGTATTGGTTCATTGAGTAATTTATTTGGCAAATTACCCGTCAATGCTGACCAAGAAAACAAAAGCGTTAGTGTAAAAAAACACGACTTATACAGAGCATTAATCATAAGAACCTACTGTTAACTAATTAAAAATTTGTTTAAACAACAAGGCTTGCAATACCTAAAATTGAAACCAAAGCAAACAATGTCGTTGATGGAAATCGCAAAGGGGAAATATTTGCCTTCATGGCAACCAAAACACTTAATAACGAAAATGACACATTCAAAACGCTTAGAAAGACGACTAGTTCAGGTTTATCAGGATTAAGTGCAACAAAGCCATATACCCATCCCATAAAAAAGGTATATAGCGTTGTAATATGCCAACAATAATAATTTAACCATTTAGAGGCAATTGGCAACGAAGTATCTTCTAATAGAGGAGTTGCAACCTTAATACCACCAATAAAGGTATGAATAACAAACGTAAGACCACTGACTAACACTGCAGCCCATAATAAAATGACTTGCATTACCAACCTCTTTAAGCTTTTTAAATTGAATTAAATTCATAGTCTATATATTTTTACAGCCGCTTATTGGTTTTTACACAAGGTAATGACAATAAAAGCTGCCCTTTGGGTTCATCGAAAATCAACAGCTCCTATGTTAATCATGGAAAAATAGTCAATAAATACTTAAGACAACATGGTTAACACACTAATAAGTGTTAGCACCACCCAACCTGGATGTTTACCTTTCGTTGCAAATAACACCAATAATGCGCTGCAAAACATTATTACGGCAATGACATTAGTAGTAATGGCGATTACATCTACATGAGAGGAACTTGCAAAAGCAATAGTCCATAAAATTGCGCCTAATGACCAACCAAATAACGTGACTAAATGCCAACTTGCCCATATTATTCTAATTTGTCTAGCCGCTAATACTGTCCCTCCTTGTGTTGGTACTATCGTATTATGTCTAAGTTTTTTAAAGATAAGCCATTCACCTAAAATTGAATGTATTACACCAAGTAAGATAGCAAAAATTCCCGCAGCAATAAGCATTGCACATTCCCTCGTATTTAAGATCAAAAACTACGTAACAAACTTGCAAACAGTATAACGGATAAATTGTTTGCCAGAAGTGCCACTTATTCATTATATTAATGAATATAATTCATATAAGGATAGTCAGTATGGATAAGTTCAGAGCAATGACGCTTTTTGCAACCACCACTAAAACAGAAAACTTTACTGAAACTGCAAAATTACATGCAACTGATCCATCCACAGTCAGTAAGGCAATAAAGCGCCTTGAAGAACAACTCGGACTACAATTGTTTAATCGCTCAACGAGGCAATTAAAACTAACCTCTGCGGGTAGCCGTTACGCTCAAGTGGTTGAAGAGTTACTTGTAAAACTTAAAAATCATGAAGAAGCATTACGGCAAGACTCTCGCGATATTAAAGGCACATTAAAAATAAATCTGCCAGTATCTTACGGCCGTCAATACCTATTGCCCATGCTATGTAAGTTTAGAGAAGCGTATCCTCAATTACAGTTAGATATAAATTTTAGTGACGAATATGTTGATATGATCAAAGAGTCTATCGATATCTCCATTAGAAGTGGCACCATAGCTGATAATCGACTTATTGCTCAGAAACTCACCCCGATAAAATTTGTACTTTGCATAGGCAGTAACGCAGATATTACGAACAATATTGAAATAACGCAGGAATGTTTATCTTCTTATCCTTGGGTACTGTTTCGATTCAAACAAACAGGTAAAACCATGCCAATTGATTTTAAATATAAAGGTAAGCGCATCTCATTAGAGCCTACAAGAAAAACAATTGTAGATGATGGCGAAGCAATGGCCGAATTCTGCGCTGCAAACGCAGGTATTGCATTAATGCCCCACTTCATTGCAAAAGAATGGGTAAAAGCAAAAAAGGTAAAAATTATTGCAACATTAGATGAGTCAGAACATGTAGCATCTGGGGTATATATCATCTACGCTAAGCGTGAACATTTACCGAAAAGAAGAAGAGTGTTTATCGATTTTGTGAAAGCTTACTTAGTAAAACTAGGGGAGTCCCCGCGTAAAACTTGGCTAGATTAACCTTCAAAATAACTTATAAATGGGGTCAGGTACATTTATTATTTTCTTGAAATTTTCCACTAGCAAGTACGTTAAAAATGTAAAAAATACAGTAATTTATTCAGGATAACTAAGTCTGGACGAGTTGCCGCACATCGTCCAGATTTTAGTGATTTACCAGCCAATCAAAGAACCGCTGTTAATGTTGCTTAATTAAGTTAAAACCTATGATAAAAGTTATTTAGTACTTTCTTCGATGAAGCGCTGATAATTCGCTACATGTGGTTTCTCAATTAGCACTTTACTCATTGGGTCAATGATCACTAAATCATTTGGTAAAACCTTTATTGTTTGAGGTTTAGTCATATCGAGTGTTAACACTTTACCATTCACGGATACATCTAAAGGCAAAGGGAAAGGTAAATTATTTGGCGTTTTCCACTGTAAAGTTAAACGAGTATCAGTTTTGCTCTGAATAATTTCAGGTAACGCAGATTGATAAAAATACACATCAAAAAACCATCTGAAATCTTGACCCGTTAACCGGTTAACAATTCGAAGAAAGTCTTCCGTATCAGCAAGCACCGGTTTGAAGTCACCAGGTGTTGGCTTTGCTGTGCCATACACTAATTCAGTCGTTGCTTTGAAGAAATGTTCATCACCAATAATGTTACGTAAAGTATGTAATACCCAAGGTGCTTTCGCGTAAATATCTGCTCCTGGACCACCTTTTTCTTCTTGGTACACACCTTCTACAGTTAATAATTCTTTACTCACTATCGGCGCTTTATTCCGTACTTTTAATCGCATATCAAACATGTGTGACATATAAGCAGTTTGCCCATGTAAATAATATTCGTATAACGGATGCATATAAGCACCGAAGCCTTCATGCAACCACATGGCATTGGCATTTTTATTGGTTAATTGATTTGCAAACCATTCATGTGCAAATTCATGAAACATCAACCAATCAAAGCCATACTTGTCAGTAATGTAATTATTGCCATAAGCATTAATGGTTTGATGTTCCATACCTAAATGGGGCGTATCAACAACACCTATTTTGTCTTGGCCAAATGGATAAGGCCCAATTTTACGTTCAAAGAATGTGGTTATGTCTAGCAGTTCTTGTACTAGTTTTTTAGCACCTTCTTTATTTTCTGGAAGGTGATAAAACTCAACTGGAATTTCATTTCCATACTGGCTATGAAACGTTGTTTTAATCACTTCATAAGGCCCCACGTTTATAGCAACACCATACGTATTTAACTGTGATAATGCCTGCCAGTGATAGGTATCTGTTGTTTCACCTTTAGTTACCGACTGCAGCGTACCATTTGCCGCTGCTACCAACCCTTTAGGAACAGTAATATGCATAGTTGTCGTTTTTGGTTCGCCAATAGGGTTGTCAATACATGGCCAAAATAAGTCACAGCCGTCACCTTGAACAGCCGTAGCAATCCAGTCTTTACCGCTAGATGTTTTCGCCCAAACAAAACCACCATCCCAAGGCGCTTTTACGGCTTCTCGAGGTGCGCCAGAATAGTGTATTTCAACGGTAAATTTACCCTTTATTTTGTTAGGTAAATTGATCAATAGTAGCCCTTCTGGGTTACTGTACTGGTTCTCATCAATGACCTTGCTGTTGATCAGTACTTTATCAATAGAAAAAAAGTTATCTAAATTGATACCAACGTTGTTTCTCGAGTGGTCACTAACAAGAGTTAGTATGCCCGTGCCATTAATTGCTTTCTCTTTAGGTAATATGGTGAAATGAAGCTCTGCATGTTGCAACAAAAGCCCTTGCTGTGACGTTGGTAACGGGCCGTCGCTCCCCATAGTGTATTCACTACGTTCGGAGCCAATCACACCACCCGATAAAACAAGCAAACTAACTATTAAACTCGCGATCAAACATCTCATGATGTTATCCTCAAAATGAAAAAACTTTCATTAACTTAGCTTGTCATCTGTTGTGGTAAAAGAAAATTGCGATTAACAACGAAAAGAACAGTATGAATTACATTCAAAGTACTTATGAACTGAAAAGTTAAGCAGGAAAAAATTATCGAAAACTATACGTCAATCGATATTTGACAAAAAATCATGATCAAATACACACAAATAAACGCTACATCAATAGCGTGTTGTCTATACGAGTAAAGTCGCCAGCAGCATTAATTAGTGAGGCTGCTGTTAGTTGCGCCACGCCAAAAACATGTGTTTGACATTGGTACTTATCAGCGACTTTTTGTAATAACAAGTCAAAATCACCATCGCCAGAAAGTAAAACTATTTTATCAATGTCAGGAGCAGCATCAAGTACATCAATCGCGATTCCGACATCCCAATCACCTTTTGCAGAGCCATCGCTACGTTGAATAAACGGTTTTAGCTTTACATCAAAACCAATATGTTTGAGTGCCGTTTGAAATTTATGTTGCTGGTCATCATCTCGTGCTATCGCATAGGCATTTGCCATGACAATTTCACCTTGTTGAGAGACTCGCTGCCAAAACTGGCGATAATTAAATTGCCTGCCGAATGCTTGGCGCGTGGTGTAATAAATATTCTGTACATCAACAAAAATAGCAATTTTGCTCACAAAATGTTCTCTTTAGTGTAAAATCAATCGCACTATATCACCTCCCCTCTGGTATAATCCAAATAATTCATGTTAATAAGGTTTATCGTTTGTCTGCTCACTCTTTTTCTACTACCGCATTAAGTCCCGAACTTATCGATAATTTAACGCGTTTAGGTTATCTTGAAATGACTCCTATCCAAGCTCAGGCATTACCAAAAATACTGGCAGGACAAGATGTTATAGGCCAAGGTAAAACAGGGTCAGGCAAAACGGCCACTTTTACGCTAGGACTTTTGCACAACTTAAAAGTAAAACGTTTTCGAGTACAAGCACTAGTGCTATGCCCAACGCGAGAACTTGCAGACCAAGTCGCTAAAGAAATTAGAAAATTAGCGGCAGCTATTCACAATGTGAAAGTACTAACACTTTGTGGTGGAACACCGATGGGCCCGCAAATTGGTTCGTTAGAGCATGGAGCACACATTATTGTTGGCACACCCGGACGCATTGAAGATCACTTACGCAAGAATCGTTTAGATTTATCAGAACTTAACACGCTGGTATTAGATGAAGCAGATCGCATGTTAGAAATGGGTTTTCAGCCAGCGCTAGAGTTAATTTTTTCACACTGTCCAGCGCAAAGACAATCTTTACTATTTAGTGCTACTTTTCCTGAAAAAATAAAATCAATGGCTAACCAGATCATGCAGTCACCAGAATTGATCAAGGTAGAAAGTAGCCATGACCACGCAAGCATTGAACAGCATTTTTTTGAAGTACAACATAATGATGAACGTTCCACTGCTGTCGCATTATTGTTACAACACTTTCAACCCGCTTCTTCAGTCATTTTTTGTAATACTAAATTAGAAACACAAGCATTAGCTGACTCTTTACTACATCGCGGCTTTAGTTGTGCAGCCTTACATGGTGATTTAGAGCAACGTGATCGTGATCAAACCTTAATACGCTTCGCTAACAAAAGTATTAATATTCTTGTTGCGACTGATGTCGCTGCTCGTGGCCTTGATATTGACAATATAAGCACGGTGATTAACTACCATATTGCTCATGATCCAGAGATTCATGTACATCGTATCGGCCGTACTGGACGCGCAGGAAATACAGGTATCGCTTGTTCACTAATGAGCAATAAAGAAGCACACAAGGTCATTCGTTTAGAAGAGTACCTTGATATAGAAGTTCATGCTGACCCTTTACCTAATATCGAGGTATTAAATAATCCTATTTCAATGGCCCCCATGACAACGATTCAAATTGATGGCGGTAAGAAACAAAAACTTCGACCAGGCGATATTCTCGGTGCTTTAACAGCAAACAATATGATTGATGGTAGTGCCATTGGCAAAATACAAATGACACCACTAAAAGCCTATGTTGCCGTTAAACGCACCGTTGCAAAAAAAGCGTTAAAAGTCGTATCTGAAGGTAAAATGAAAGGAAGGAATTTTCGCGCACGGATGATTAAGTAATAATTTAGTGCTGCCTTAAAACGCTAACGCATAACAAAGTGTCTAAAAATTTTACAATAAGTATCAACATTAAAAACAAAAAACAAATAAATCATTGAATATGTTTAGAAAAAAAATAGCGGTCTGTTTTTTGCTGAGTAAAGTACATAAAGTACATTCACATTATAAAGAGAACAATATGGCGTTAACAATTATTAAATCATCGTTAGTTTCCTTATTAGTATTAGCCACTAGTTACGCACATGGTACGCTCATAGATTTTGATACTGATGCAAATGGCAACGTCATTGCGGCCAACACTGCAATTACTAATCAATATCAAAACTGGGGAGTAACGTTTGCAGGGTTTGAAAACAACGCTTCAATAAATATCAATGCAGCACCGGATCCTGATGGCGTAACAGCACCAAGTGGCAGTAATGTGCTAACGAACTGTGCTGATGCAAGCTTAGCTTGTCCCGGCAATAGAGCTGATATCATAGAAATATTATTTAGCGGTAGTAGTTCTAATATTTCGCTTATGCTTGATACCCTAGGTTCAGGTTCAGTAACTTTTGAGCTTTACGACATCAATAACTTACTTTTAGAAACTAAAAGCGTTTCATCTAATGCATCAGCATATGTACCTGTGAACTTTTCATCAAGCGGTGTCAGTAAAATTTTAGGCATGCAACCTAATGATGGTTGGGCATGGGCGATGGACGATCTATCATTTGACATGAATTTAAGCGCTGAGATTCCCGAACCTTCAAGTATACTCGTATTTTCTCTCGGATTATTAGCTTTACTTACCTCTCGATTGAAGAGATAACATCATAAACTCATTAAACTAAGCGTGTACTTTCACGCTTAGTGTTTTCCCGCAACTAATAACTAATGCCTATACTAACATTATATTTGCAACCATATTCCTCAGTTCACCTTTAAGAATTACATAAGATAACATTTCTCTGCTTGTCGTTTTTTATCGCTGCCTCTAACATCGAACACACTGATTTTTAGGCAACTTTAAGAAATTATAATGAAAAAACCTTACCTTTCAGCACTCATGCTAACCTTAAGTCTTAGTGCTAGCATGAGTCATGCAACCATTGTTGAATTTCAAACCTCGCATGGTAATTTCAAAGTCAACTTACATGACGAAACAACCCCAAAAACCGTAGAAAACTTTCTCGCGTACGTCAGTGATGGCAAATATGACAATACCATTATTCACCGTACGGTAGATGATTTTGTTGTTCAAGGCGGAGGAGCAAAGTTCGAGGGTGAATTACCACCAAAATGGATTGAAACCAATGGTACTATTGAAAATGAGCCTGTTTATTCAAACGTAACTGCGACTATTTCAATGGCGAAGCAGCGTGGTAAGATTAATAGTGCTAACAGCCAATGGTTCATCAACTTAAAAAATAATGCCTCAGTGTTAGATCCTGTTGATGTATACGGTGGCGGTGCTTACGCTGTATTTGGTGAAGTTATTGAAGACGGAATGGAGGTGATTAATGCAATTGCTGACGTTCCACGTTGTGACACAGGCCACGGCGGCTTCCAAGAGCTGCCAATGCCAGACTACGAAGATCAATGTGCAGATGCCGACGCAGTGCCAGGTCAAGAGAATTTTGTTACGGTATATCAAGTCGTTATTTATGATGCAACAATTAGCACTGATGCTGACTTAACCTCAGCGAAAAATACACTTTATGAAAAAAGCTTAGAGCAGCCAAAATCTGGTGGCAGCAGTGGCGGCTCTTTCGGCTGGCTTGCGTTATTGCTATGCGCAGTACCCTTGATACGTAAAAAATAACGTTTGTTTTCGTATTCCCCATCTAGATAAACTCAAACTGTTTATTTAGATGGGTAACAATTAACGTAAAAACAGAAGAAGTAATAAACATTTCAAACTAACATCACTTTTCTTTTTGAGCTTCATTCCCCAAAATTACAGTTCATCACAGTCTAATATTTACCGCCAAATTAAAAATAGCACAGAAAAACATTTACTCTAACGATAAAGTTAATATAGGATTTCGACCAAAATAAACATTGTAAACAGTACAAGAGTAAAAATAATGGAACAACTGTCACAATATTTAGAAATAATGACTTTTATCATCACCATATTTGGTGTGCCTTCGGCAATCTTCGCCTATATTAAAGAGCAAAATAAACAAAGACTAGAACGAGAATATGGTACTTTTGATGCTTTGGATGAGAAATACATAGAGATTCAGCAACTTTGTATTGAGCATCCAGAACTAGATGTCTTTGACTCCCCATATGAATCACCAAGGGAGTTGACCGAAACACAAAAAAAACAAGAAGAAGCCATTTTGTTAATCAGAATAGCCATATTTGAGCGTGCTTATCTGATGTATAACCGCGTCACTTTTGGATCACAAACAGATCAGTGGCAAGGGTGGGAACTCGAAATAAAAGAGTGGTTTTTAAGAAATAACTTTCGTCAGGTTTGGGCCGTCCATGGTAAGTATTTTGATACTTCTTTTTTTAGGCATTTTGAAAAAGTTTTTCATGCAACAAAGTAAGCTACATTCTGTGTACGTTTGATGAATGGGTGCTTTTTCAAACGTACAATCTCCTAATTTATCTTGCTCTGCAACTTCCTAAAATACTTGAACTGCATCAATAGTGACTAATGCATATATACGTAATATATTGCTTGTTGTCATTTTATTCGTACAATAATGCACTGCTTAGAAAAATAGCACTGGGGAATAACCGTTGTTTTATGAAGGTTCTGAAAAGAAAACAGAGTTAATTGTTGATTGTAAGCAATTAAACTTACTAACTGACATTGATACTTGTGTTTGGAAAGATCTCGTAAACGCTTGCAATGCAAAAATTTTGTCCTCAATTGAAAACAAACATTGCCGCGCATATTTATTGTCAGAGTCCAGCCTTTTTATTTGGAAAGACCGCTTATTAATTATCACATGTGGTATTACTCAACTGGTAAATTCAGCCATTTTTTTCTTCGAGAAATATGGTATTAATGTAGTTGAACATTTCATATACCAACGAAAAAATGAATACTTTTCTCATGCACAATCAAGTAACTTTGGCCAAGACGCGAAACGATTACAAAATTATTTATCAGGAAAAGCATTTCGCTTTGGCAACTTAGATAGTCATCATAATTATTTATTTCAGCTAAATAATAACGTTAAAAGTATTCCTACGGCTAAAACCTATGAGCTAACAACCTACCAAATAAGTGATCGCGCTTCAGCAGTACTCACTAACCCTAAGCTTACAGCAAGTGATGTGAGGAAATTTTTACAGCTTAAACGATTAATTCCAGGCTTTACGTTGGATGACTTCGTATTTGAACCATTTGGTTACTCTTTAAATGCCATTAAAGATAAATGGTACTTTACTATTCACGTAACTCCGCAACGTGGCAGTAGTTATATCTCTTTTGAGTCGAATATCAACTTATTAGCCTTAGTGCCTATTATACTTGAGGTACTAGCACCTAATGCCTTCGATTTACTTACCTTTAATGAAACTAATTTCGACATGTTTACAGCAAAATATATCGATAATAGATATACTTGCCAGTCGAATGTAACAAAACACATTAAACACAGTTATCAAGTAAATTTTGCTCATTATATCTTGCCTCAATCACAAGCAACTTCACCTATTGAACTAGCATTAGACGAAGATTTTTTTACCCTATAAATAATCAATCGTTATCTTATATTGTTAATTCCCTCGACCATTTATATTGACTACGCTACGATGACAACAGCGATAATCAAATAATAATGCATTTATGGACAAAGATATTTATTTAGTGTGTATGCCATACACTTCGTTAACAATTCCTTCAATGGCAATGGGAGTGCTTGAAACGTATATCACAGAATATGGCTATAACGTTGAATCACTATACGCCAACTTAGTTTTTGCGAAACAAATTGGTCTGATTGAATATAACTTCATCGATAACACATTTAATGATTATTTAATTGGCGAGTGGACGTTTTCTAAAGCAGCGTTTCCTGACAAACCAGCTGATGATGACGGCTTTTTTGCGCTTTTTACTGATTTGTCTGATGAAAATAAGCAAAAACTGTTAACCATCAGAGAAACCGCTGAGCGCTACATCGACTCACTTGCCAACGAAATTGTCAGCAACAGCCCAAAAATTGTCGGTTGTACCTCTACCTTTCAACAAAATTGTGCGTCACTTGCCTTGTTAAGAAAAATTAAAAGTCTTGATAGCAGTATTATTACTTTAATGGGAGGGGCTAACTGTGAAGGCATTATGGGGCAAACAATCAGTGAGAGCTTTTCATGGGTTGATTATGTTTTCTCCGGCGAATGTGATGACGTGATAGGCCCTTTCATTGACAAACTAATGAAAAACGAGCCAATTAACTACCAAAATTTACCAAACGGCTTTATTAGCCAAAAACACAAGTCACTTGCCGTTGATGCTGGGCAAACACAAAAGCCACCTCGTGCCTATATTTCAGACATGAGAAAAGTTGGAGAGCCAATTTTTGACAGCTATTTTCAATCATTAGAGAGTCTAAAAATTGGACAATACATTTCCCCAGGTTTAGTCGCTGAAACCTCTCGAGGTTGTTGGTGGGGAGCAAAACAACACTGCACTTTTTGCGGTTTAAATGGCGGTACTATGGATCACCGTTCAAAAACACCTGAAGCTGCATTAAGTGAATTTAAAAATTTATCGAGCAAATACAACGTCGATAAATTTTTAATTGTCGATAATATATTACCGATAGAATACATGAAAACGGTGCTACCTACATTAGCAGAAGATCCTGCCTATAATTTATTTTATGAGACCAAAGCTAACTTAAAACAACACCATGTTAAATCGCTAGCTGAGGCTGGAATAAAGTGGATACAACCCGGCATTGAAGGCTTGCATGACGATTTTCTTAAGGCAATAAAAAAAGGCACTACAGCAATACAAAACCTTGCAGCACTTAAGTGGTGTCGTAGCTATGGCGTTCGAGTGACCTGGAATTTATTATGCGAAGCCCCTAATGAACAAGCATTTTGGTATGATGAAATGGCTGAATGGCTGCCTTTAGTGACACATTACCATCCACCGTTCGATCAAATGGCCAAAATTTGTTACCACCGCTTTAGCCCATACTTTAATACCCCAGAAAAGTTTGGTTTAACACTCGAGCCAACCAAAAGTTATCAATATATTTATCCACTAGATAAACAAGTTGTTTATAACCTCGCGTATTTTTTCATTCAGGCAAACGATAAAGAAACAGGGATATACACGCTAAATTTTACCTTTAAGCCAGCAACTAATTCACATGCAAAGGTGCAATCATTACTAAACAACTGGAGTGATAGTTGGCTAAACGGCACAATTCCAATGTGTTGTATGACAGATCATGGCAATAACATTATTATTTTTGATACACGACAAGTAGCGACTGCTTTTTCTCACACATTAGCGGGTTTAACGGCGGATATTTATCGTTTATGTGCAGAGCCCTTGCCAAAAGATAGATTAATCAAAAAACTCGATGAACAGCAAATTTCAAATAATACTCAGCAAATAGAAGACACGCTGCACTGGTTAACTGAAAACCATCTAATCATTCATTTAAGTAAATGTGTAATGGCCCTTGCATTTCCTCTGGCACAAGCCGAAATGCCTAGTAATGAAGATTCGCCAGGGGGTAACTTGGATATAGAAAAAATACTAGACGAAATGAATTAGCCTCAAACTAGCCTATTTGCTTATCCAACTATCTAACTATGTAGCTTGTAAAGCGGTAGCCAGCATCATTTATTTACAATGCTATTCTTCAGCAATATTGATAATGCAGTTGCTTTGAGCATAAAAGTGTTATGACTTTTATCTTATTATTATGCACGGCTTGGAAAATTATAGTGCTAAAGCCCAATTCAAATACATTGCGCTTTAGCCGCAATAAGTACAGTTTTATTTACAATAATAATAATATTTATTAATCAACAAGTTAATCAATTAAAGCTCACTTAAATACCCGCATTACTGTCATGAATATGTTCAATTAGTTTTACAGTTAATTGTCACAGTTTGAAAACAATAAAACAATCACGCCATGTTATCTCAGATAACATCTGATAGATTCAGATTACACCTTCTTACATTAACAAAAATTTTACAAACCAGAAGGTTAAGGATACTAGGGGTATATATGAATTTATCAAAAAACAAAGTCACTAAGACAGTGCAATATGCATTGGCTTTAACCGGCATATCAACAATGGTGTTAGGTCAACAGGTCATTGCAGCTGAAGAAGATAACGAGCGTATTACCGTAACAGGTTCTCGCATAAAGCACAGTAGTGCGCAAACAACAACACCAACAACGGTAATTGATGCTGAAGCGATAGCGCAATCAGGAGTGAAAAACATTGCTGATTTAATGAATAAACTGCCAGCTCTTTTAAATGGTGTTGGAGGTAGCGCTATTAATAACAATAATGGTGGCAATATCAATAATGCTGGTCTTGAACTGGCAAATTTGCGTGGTTTAGGTACTAACCGTACCTTAGTCCTTGTTGACGGACGCCGTCACGTAGCAGGCTCTGCTGGTTCATCAGCAGTGGATTTAAGCATGATCCCTACGTCAATGGTAGAGCGTGTTGAAGTTATAACTGGCGGTGCTTCAGCTATTTATGGTGCAGACGCGGTTACTGGCGTTGTCAATTTTATTATGCGTAAAAACATCGAAGGCTTTGAGATTGATGCATCCATGGGTGAAACACGTTTTAATGATGGCGAATCTAAAGATCTTTCATTACAGTACGGGTTAACATATGCGGGTGGCAAAGGTAGCCTAACCATGCATGCCTCTTATTCTAAAGAAGAAGAAATTTCCATTCGTGCTCGTGATTACGCTAATAAAAACCATACCTTTGACTCAAACCCAGCCAATGGTTCAAATGATGATGGGGTCCCCGATTTAATCTTTTTCGACGATCAACGTTTCCAAGCATTAAGTGCAGAAGGTTTATTTTACGTACCCAATCAAAACTACAGCTTCGGTGATTTGCCTATTACCATGGTATCAACCGTCATCGGTGCACCAGTTTTCGCCGATGATCCCTTTGGCTTTAACTACGATACCTACACAATCGATCGTGAAGATGGCCATTTTAGAGACTTTCAAGCAGGTACAAATTGTCGCGTAGTCCCATGTGAGGGAGGTGACGGTTTTAGAACAGAGGAAACTGGTACACTCAATGTACCAAGTGAAAGAACATTATTTAGTCTAGCAACGCACTACGATATCAACAATAACCACCGCCTATATGCAGAAATCAAATACGGTAAAACAGAATCCGCTGCATCCGACCAAGCAAGTGTTTTCCATGATGATAACTTTGGTCCATTGATTACTATCACCAACGAAAACCCTTTTAGGCCACAACCGTTGGTTGACATAATGGATCAACGTGGGCTGCAATCAGTTGGTCTAGCTGTTATTGGTTTAAACGCCCGCAGTGATACCACTCGTGAAACAACTCAGTTTGTTATTGGCGGTGATGGCTTTTTAGGTGATTATCATTACACTTACTATGCGCAACATGGGAAAGTATCCACTGAATTACTTAACGATGATGTATTGAATGAAAACTACTATCGAGCACTCGATGCTGTTACGGGGCCAAATGGTGAGGCGGTCTGTCGTGAAGCGGCGGAGCACCCAGAGTGTGTTGCCTATGATCCCATTTTCTTTCGCG
This sequence comes from Thalassotalea hakodatensis, assembly GCF_030295995.1. Taxonomy (NCBI): domain Bacteria; kingdom Pseudomonadati; phylum Pseudomonadota; class Gammaproteobacteria; order Alteromonadales; family Colwelliaceae; genus Thalassotalea; species Thalassotalea hakodatensis. Next base: position 2,732,644 of record NZ_AP027365.1, read on the forward strand.
CTTCCGATGAAGCAAAAGCGTACGCCAGTGTACAACTATTAACCGCTGATGAAATAGAACAGACGATTGTTTCTGCAACGATTGGCGGTGAAGCTTTTGAAACAGATGCAGGATACGCTGACTTTGTTGTTGGTTTAGAGTACCGCGATGAGTCTTCTCAAAGTAAACCTGATCCGTTGTCGCAAGCAACAGACTCTGACGGTATCGGTTCTGGTCTTGTTGGTTCAAGAACCGGTCCTACAAGAGATCAAAACACCTATTTAAGACCAATAAACGGTAGTTACCATGTTGCTGAAGTCTTTGGTGAAATGCTAATACCCTTGATTAACGGTCAAACATTAGTTGAAAAATTAGAACTAGAGCTCGCGGGTCGTTATGCTGATCATAGCATCACAGGCGGTGACTTTACCTATAAAGTAGCGTTGAACTGGAGTATTTTTGAAGATTTACGCTTACGTTCTACTTATTCGCATGCTGTACGCGCACCGAATATTGAAGAGCTCTTTACACCCGAGCAAGCAACGGCCGCTAATATGGTAGATCCCTGCTCTTCAAGTAATATAGGTTCTGGCCCCCAAGACGGCAATCGTATTGATAACTGCGCAGCAATTGGTATAGCTGAGGGTTTTGTATCTACTGCTGATTTTGGCACTAGAACTGAATTACGAGGCGGTAATACTGACTTAGACCCAGAATCAGCAGATACTTATACTCTAGGCTTAGTGATTACCCCTTTAGATGAGCTAAGTATTGCTATTGACTATTGGGATGTTGAAATTGAAGACGCTATAACAACTTATAATCCAAGCTTTATTCTCAACAATTGTGTAGATGGCCAATCAGTGAATGATAAATTCTGTGATCTTGTAAACCGAAATGAGATGGGTCAAATCACTGCCGTTCATACCGAATCAATCAATGTTGCAGCATTTGTTGCTTCCGGCGTAGATTTAGATGTGAACTACTCACTTGATCTTGGTGATACCGGTGGTTTGAATGTTCATATTAAAGGAACATACCTAGACGAACGGAAATTCTTTAATAATATTGAAGACCCAAACGACAAGTCTAGTTTTGCAGGACAAGCAGGCTCCCCTCACCTTCGGGCATTAATCAATACTTCATATCACTATGAAGATTTAAATGTCAGCTGGTCAATGAATTATATTGGTCGTTCTACGTTTAACAAAGAAGCGACGGAAGAAACCTATGAGGACTGGTTTAACAACGAGGTTGGTTCTTATGTTTATCACAATATCAATGTTGACTACCAAATCACAAACGATTTATCTGCTTATTTAGGGGTAAACAACTTAACAGATAAACGCCCGCCCGCGTTACCAAACCTAAATGCAGGTAGCTTACTGTATGATGGTATTGGTCGTAAGTATTACGCAGGTATTCGTTATACTTTCTAATTAGCTAAAGCATGCAATACAAAAGCGGAATCACTCTGGACGCTCCGCTTTTTTGCATCACAGTACATCGTAGGCCAATTTGCATGACTCTTTAATCAATTAACTATTATTCATGCTCGAAATATATGCGATATGTGGAAGACCAAATAGGATGATCTACTTCAAGAAAGTAGCAAATGAAATCGTTTTTATTTAAATGGGTAAAATTAAATAAATAATCTGTCATGTCTTTAATCGCTAAACCGCCTAGTTCAATAAAGTTTGGAGCATCTGGTTGAACTATTCGTAATTCAGGAAACTCAGGCAAACGTTCAGTCCACATATCATCCGCTCTTAATTTACCTTCTTTTACTTTTTGATTTCCAGAATAACAACCAACGTTAACCGTGCTACGCCTATCTAGTTTTTTCTCAAAAAACACCATGGTTAACAACTTTCTCGTTGGATTTTTAATCGAAATACTCGTTGAACTACATTTACTTACATGCTGCAACGGATTAGATAATTCATCTGGGTTACTAAATAAAAATGTTGCATTTATTTTTGATACATTCGGTATTTCATTAAAAACAATACCTGAATTACTGACTGAGTAGCTCGCATAAGAATCCAACAAGCCTTTAGTTGAGTATTCATCAACCACCCCTACTTGAAACCTGGTCGTATCTAACGAAGAATGACGAGTAATATTTTCAGGTCGGGTAAAATCTTCTGGGTGAGGATGAGTATAAAATTGCACAAACGGCGGTGCCGATTTTGCGCGTACAATACCCTGTTTGGCAATCATTGCAACTTCTTGCAAAAACTCATTATTGTGCTCATTTTCTTTCAACAAATAACAAGCAAACAGCGTGTCAATTGAAGAGCCTACCAATTGCTTAGAGGCAAGGTAATGTTGTTCTCGTTTCTCCTCAGCAGATAGCATAGTTGAATCGACTGGGGTAAATTCTGACTTAGCGCCTAACAAGCGTTTTAGTTCTGCATGGCTTCTAACATATTTCTTTAAGACAAGTTCAAAAGTATCAAGTGCTTTAACAGTCTCTAAAATCAATTGTTGTTCAATGTCTGTTTGCTCAACTTGTGTTAAAAAATCTTTTAAGCCAGCGATGCCGGGCAATAGACATAACACTTGTTTACCATCCCGGCTTTTATAGACACCATCTAGAATGCGTTGACAATTTGAGCGATTAAAACTCAACCATTTAGACATTCCTGTGATCGACTGTGCTGATCTTGGAAATTCAGCAATCAAACGACGTAAAACACTTTTTAAGTTTTCTCCTGTACGATTAAGTACAATTAAGTCTTCTTTTTCTAATTCCATGCTCGGTAGTATCTTATTGGCCTTGGCTACTCTAATGTGAAAGCGTAATCTTCACCTTAATTAAAATCTTCAATAACTATATTATTTCTAAAACTGTCTGATTACGGCCATTATTTTTTGCCCGATATAGTAAACGATCTGCTTTTACTAAGACATCTTTAGCTGAAAGTAAACTATCACCATTCAACAATACTGCACCAACACTCATGGTTAAATAGTCAGACACATCAGAGAATTCGTGTTGAATAGCTTTATCTGACAACGCAGTAAAAATATTCTGTAGTACTTGTTTTGCTCCATGCTCATCGCAATCAGGTAATATAAGCGTAAACTCTTCTCCACCGTAGCGAGCCACAAAGTCTCTCGGTCTTTTTAGCACTTCACGCAGCAATACCGACACCTTTTTCAGAGCAATATCGCCTGCACCATGCCCGTAGTTATCGTTAAATGGTTTAAAATAATCAACATCAAGCATGGCTACCAGTAATTGTTTTTTGTCACGTTTATTCGCCGCTAACTCACTTTTTAATACCTTATCAAGCTTCCTACGGTTTGAAATCCCCGTTAAGGCATCAATATGAGCAATAGTATCAAGCATTTTTCGTTGTTGAATTAATTCAAGGTGTGTAGAAATACGTGCCGTCACTATATTAGTATTAAACGGTTTATAGATATAATCACACCCCCCTAAAGCAAAGCCTCTTTCTTCATCATGGCAATTGGCAAGCCCAGTGATAAATATCACTGATGTTGCCATGGTAACGGGATCATTTTTTATCGTTTCAATGACCTCAAAACCTGACTTATCGGGCATTACAACATCTAATAGCATTAAATCAGGCGTATGCTTGTGTGCGAGTTCAATGGCTTGTTCACCGTTTTTAGCAAAGATAATTTTTGCTTGTTCTTGCAAAAGCTCTTTTAATATTTTTCGGTTAGCTTTTTCGTCATCAACAATTAACACTTTAAGGTCAAAACTTTCTAGTTCCATACGATGATTATTCTTTATCATTTTTATTATTTGAAACATTAGCGCCAGTTATTGTTGCTAATATCGCCTCTATATTATTAATTGCTTGTGCATATTCAATGTCATCAATGTCATCTGCTATTTTTTTGGCTAATTGCTCATAATCAGAGCCTTTGGTCAATGTTAACAGTCGTGGTAATAAATCTTCAGCCTTAGCATTCTCTTCAACAACTAAGGTCTTAATAGACGATAGCAGGTCGTTTAACTGTTTATGAAAATACTGAACATTAACAATTGAATTTTCTGATTGCTCAGGTGCTATTAAGTTAACCGGTAAACTCTTTAGCGCGATTAACACATTATTCAATTCAATCGATGTTTCAGCAACCAGTAAATCAGCCGATTCTGGGTCACTTTTAAGTTGAGATTCAAGCTGAGTAGCCCGCTTTGCCAACGTTAATGCACCAATATAATTTGCATTAGACTTTAAAGAGTGTGCGACCCTATAAGCAGTATCATAATCTTGTTGCTTGTATATTTCACGTAGAGAATCTACTGTATCAGAGTAATTTTTAGCAAATTGCTGTACTAACTTTTGATATAAATGCTCACGCCCCCCCATAGTTTTAATCGCTGTTTTAGCATCAATACTCGGGAGCTTTTCTATCTCTGCTAACAGAGACACTTCCTTCGTTTGCTCTGATTCTGTATTTCGCTTTTGATGGGTGATTTTCTGTCGCGTTTCATCGCTTTTTATCAGTGTTACTTGTTCACTCACTGCTTCATTATTTAGCCACTTTGATAACAAGATATATAAAGCATTTGGATCTATCGGTTTAGTAAAATAATCATTCATCCCTACTTCTAAACAACGATCTAATTCCTCTTGCATGGCATGGGCGGTCATTGCAATGATAGGTAAATTACTAAATTGATCGTTTGCACGAATAATTTTTGTTGCCGTTAACCCATCCATTATCGGCATTTGTAAATCCATAAACACAAGGTCGTAGCTTTCACTATCTAATTTATCAATCGCCACTTGTCCATTTTCTGCGATATCAATATTCACACCTGTTTCTTCTAAAAATCCAAGAACCACTTGTTGATTTAAAGCATTATCTTCAACAAGCAGTATACGACTATGAGATAAATCTAAAATACCTTTTTGTACTTGATGATATTCTAAATGTTTTTGTTCAAGCTTTAATGCATTCATCATCGCATCTAATAATAAAGATGCATCAACAGGCTTTTCTAAGAAGCCATCAATACCAGCCTCATGCGACAAAGTCATTGCATCATTTTTGTCGAATGCCGTCACCATTAATACTGCTGGTATATCATGCTTTTCAGTTAATTTGTTTATTCGATGCGCCAGTTCAATACCATCCATTTTGGGCATACGCCAGTCAGTGATCACTAAATCAAATGGTTGTTCAAGTAATATTGCGTTATCAATAAGCTCAAGTGCTGTTATAGCACTTTCCGTTGTTGTGATTTTGCAACCAAACTGTTTTAACAAAGCATCTAACACATTTAAACAAAGTGCATTATCATCAACAACCAATACATTTATTCCCTCGATCATTAACGATTGTGCAGCAAGTAACTCACTTTGTTCGACTTCTTCATAATGCACCGTAAAACCAAAAGTACTCCCTTCCCCTAATTGGCTGTCTACCCATATTTTACCCCCCATAAGCGTGGTCAGTTGCTTACAAATCGATAAACCAAGCCCTGTACCACCAAAGCGACGGGTTATAGAGGTATCAGCTTGATTGAATGAGGTAAAAAGGTTTTCCATGGTATTTTCATCTAAACCTATCCCCGTATCTGACACTGAAAATTCAAGTGTGTTATTTTCGGTAGACTTAACCTCAATTAATACGTGACCACTTTCAGTAAATTTGATTGCATTACTCGCAAGGTTCACCAATATCTGTTGCAGCCTGATAGGATCAGATTTAATTTGTTTAGGTACATCAGGTGCAATTCTTACCACTAGCTCTAACCCTTTGCTATGTGCTTTTAAAGCACATATGTTAGCTGTTTTTTTAATCAGCGCCTCTATATTCATCACCACTGACTCTATGGTCATTTTACCTGCTTCAATCTTAGAAAAATCTAATATGTCGTTAATAAGTGCAAGCAACGCTTGTGAGGCATCTTGAATTTTACCAATTAAATCTTTCTGGTGATTATCAAGTTTGGTTTTGAATGCTAAATGACTTAAACCGATAATAGCATTCATAGGAGTGCGAATTTCATGGCTCATTTTAGCGAGAAATTCACTTTTCGCCTGTGTCGCTTTTTCTAGTTCAGCGGTACGGCTAGACACTTGATACTCAAGATGTCGGTTGATATCAAGTAAACTTAAGTGATTTTCAACACGGGTTAATAGTTCATGTTTAGAAATAGGTTTAGTTAAATAATCATTACCACCAACCGAAAAGCTTTCTACTAAGTCGATTACCTGATTTTTTGCTGTCAGAAAAATTACGGGTAATTCATTTAACGAATACCATTCTCTTATTTGATTACATACCTCATAGCCTGACATTTTTGGCATCATAATATCGAGTAATATTAAATCAAAAGGTCGAATTTTTTCTTCGCTGCTATCTGTAGCATCTTCAATTAAAGACAATGCTTGTTTGCCGCTGGCAGCTTCTGTTAACTGATACCCTTTCAGATTTAAGTGGTTCAATAACACTTGACGATTAATCGGATCATCATCTACCACTAAGATGTGATAGTTTTGGTAATTTAGCTGCCTATTTTGCTGAGATATTAACTCGCTTTCATCTAAGCTGATATACTCAATTTCATTATCAAGGTGTTGTAAACGATTTAGCTTCTGTTGATTCGTCGACTTAACAATATTTGTGACATCAGTAATATGGTCATTATCAATTGGCAAGGTAAAACTAAAACAACTCCCTTTACCCAATTCAGAGGTTACTGATATTGTACCTTCATGTAATTCAACAAGTTGTTTTGTAACGGTTAAACCTAAGCCTGTCCCACTATGATCTCTATTCGTTTGGCCTTTTAACTGTTCAAAAGAGTTAAAAATAAGATGTAGTTGTTCTGCTGCTATACCAATACCAGTGTCTTTTACCGAAATTTTAACGACATTACCGCTTTGTTCTGCATCAATAGTTACCTCACCATTTTCGGTAAATTTTATCGCATTACCGATCAAGTTATATAAAATTTGTTCTAATCGGTTCTCGTCAGCATTAACAATAGGAAGTTCACTAGATACACGGTTAATAAGTGTAATGTTTTTATCTCCTATTAACGGAGTAGACACCGTCATTACAACGTCAGTTAAACTATGTAACTCAACTCCCGTTAAATTCAGCTTTAAGGTATGATTTTTTAATTTTGAAAAGTCGAGAATGTCATTAACAAGATTTGATAAACGCTTACCACTGGCAACAACCATAGCAAGGTTTTTATTAGCAGATTCGGGCAACTGCCCAGAAACACCATCAATTAATGATTCAGCTAAGCCAATAATCCCGTTGAGTGGGGTACGTAACTCATGAGATGTATTCGCTAAAAACTCATCCTTTAATCTGTCCGCACGTTTTAACTGCACATTTATTGCGTGCTCTTTTAATCGCTGATAATTTTGCCGATATAAGATCAATCCAATAATGCCGATGATCAAAATTAAATATATTGTATAAGCCCACCAGGTCCGCCACATTGGTGGTAGCACAGTTATATTGAGTGATTTACCGGTTTCATTCCAGTACCCGTCTCCATTGCTCGCCTTTACACGTAATGTATAATCACCTGAGGGTAAACTGGTATATGTTGCCCTTCTATTTTTGGCATCGGTATAAATCCATTGCTCATCAAAACCTTCAAGCTTATAGGCGTATTGATTATTCATTGGGGCTGCAAAATGCAGCGCGGCAAATTCAAAGGTAACCAGCTTTTCATCGTATGTTAACTTTAAGCGTTCTAATTCATTAATATCGGATGGAATCGTGAAACCAGCACTATTCACATTACGTTTTTTCTCATTTTTGTTTTCACTTGATTGAATTTCAACATGTTTGTTATGTACTAAAAAATCAGTCAACACAACTTTAGGTAACGATGTATCATCTTTAATGTCAGCGGGGAAAAAACGATTAAAACCATTCACGCCACCAAAGAATAACTCCCCTGATTTAGCTTTGAAATAACTTAAAGAATTAAACTCACTGCCTTGGACGCCATCACTTTGATTATAGTTTTTAAAAACCTGTCGTTTCATATCAAACTTCGATAGGCCTTTGTTCGTGCTTATCCACAAATTCCCATTCTTATCTGGTAACACTGCGTAAACATTATTATTTGCTAAACCATTTTTTTCATCATAAACAATAAATTTATCAAGTTCAGAATTAAAAGTAATCAAGCCAAACGAAGTAGCAAACCAGTATTGTTGCTGATGCTCTGTAATTGCCCATACAGTTAAGTCGTTAAAAAAACTGTTCTGTTTTTCGCTTGTAGAAAGAACTAAAGGATGAAATTTAGAAGTACTTAAATTTAAAACACTAACACCAGAATCAGTAGCAACCCAAAAAGTATCCTCATCAATCTTTTTTATATCCCAAATATTGTTATTTGAAATACTTGATTTTATATTTTCATCAAATAGAAAGTTTTCAAAGTTTCCATCTGTCAAATCAAGTATGTTTAGACCGCCACCCATTGTACCCACAAGCAACTTTTTATTATCAATAAATAATTTAGTCAACACATTATGGCTAATCGTTTTTGAATCAGTTGATTTGTTTTTAAAATGTTTAATTTTTTCTGTTTCTAAATCAACTACAAATAAGCCATTATCCGCTGTCGCTATGTAAAGAGTTTTTTGGTCATCACTGAATAATAGAGATACAGTTAATAACGTACCTAGTTTATTATTTATAGGCAAATGTGTTAATACTTCAGATTGTTTATCAATACTGTAAATACCTCCCCCATAAGTTGCAAAGTAATAGTTTTTTGCTGTTTCCTCAAACCCTAAAATAACATTACTCGTAAGTGTATTATATTTGGCCTTATCAACTAACTTAAACTGACCTAAGGTCAAATCAAGCTTGTTCAAACCTCCGGCTCTTGTACCAAACCACAAGGTTTCGTTACTGCCCTTCTTAATCAAACTAATTTCGGGATGGCTTAGACTTCGAGATTTAGATTGCTGATGAGAGAAATATAAAATTTCATTATTTTGAAATTGGTATTTATAACCGCCATTACTTGTTCCAATCCATAACTCTGAAGCATTACGAAAATACAATGAGTTTACATTTTCTATGCCATCTAACCTTTCAATTTTTTGAAACACTTTTGATTTACTATCAAAAGTGAACACTCCTTTAGTCGTTGCAATAAAAAGTCCCTTTTGAGTGTGTTGCTTAACATCGTTAATTTTAAATATAGTTTCAAAAGCAATAGTAGATTCTGTATCATTACCCTCGATTAAAAATAAATTTGAATTAAGTGCCTTTCGATTCTGCTTGGCTCCCCAAATATTACCCTCACCATCAACTAGTAAACTGGTGACTGCATGTTTAGTAAAGTATTTTCGTACAACTTCATTTGTATTATTAATTAAAAACAAGCCGTTATCAGTACCTACCCAAAGATTCCCTTTCGAATCTGAAGCAATACTGTTAATTATTTCCCCTTCTCTAGACGATGAAAATCCTACTTTTTTAAACTCATCAATTTTCTTAATATAATGATACAAACCTCCATCTGAGCCAGCCCAAATTTCACCTTTGATTGTTTCATGTAAAACAGATATTCTTGGATTATTAAAATTATAATGTTTAAAAATATAGCCATCATATCGGTTTAAATTCCCATCTGTAGCTACCCATAAAAAACCACTTGAATCCTGCAATATGTCATTTACAGTTGTTTGCGACATGCCATCAGCAGTACCAAACCGTTCAAAATTAAGATCTAATTGGTTAATGCTGTCTTCTCTAGCAGTAGATAAGTTACAAAAAACAAGAAAGAAGCAATAAGCAGCTAATAAACAAAGTTTAATCATTCGCACATTTCAAAATTTAAGTTATTTTTTATTATCCACATTGTGAAGTATTACTCTAAAAAGTAAAAGCTCATTTTTATTCTCTTGACAATATTAAAAAAATTTCCTTATTCTAGTATTTGCAATTGATTAAAATATAAAACAGATCAAACTTTAAATTTCATAGGATTCATAAAAATGGACAAATCAAACGTAGAACATTTACATGCAGAAGGCGTAATCAATAAAGAGCAGTTACACGATGAGCAAATAAAGGCAATAGAGAGTCTTTCAAAAGAAGAAGTTGAACAATTGAAATCAATCAACAAAAAAGTAAAGGGGACAAAAGGTAAGCCTGTAGGTATCGGTATTTAATGGCTAAAAATCTTTCAAATTTTGAAAGGCTTGAAAAAAGCCTTTCTTTCATGGAAAACAGAGCTTGTGTCGCCAATGAAAACTATACTACTCACTCTCACTCAGTCAATGCATGCATAGAACAAGCATATTCAAGTTATCGAATTTCTAATGCCTCCATTAATCTAATGCAAGAAGCATTAAATGAATCCTTAAAGAAAATGCACGACCCTGTTTATCAATTACTTGCTGGTTATATGAAGAAACATATTCCGGAAGAAACTGGGCATGATGAGTGGTTTTTAGAAGATTTGGCCGTCATGGGTGTTAGCCAAGCAGAAGCGGAAGATCGAATTCCATCTCTCAATATAACCACATTTATCGGTTCTCAATACTTTCTAATAAAGCATGTTGATCCTGTTGCTATTATGGGATATTTGGCTTGCACAGAAACACACCCGCCGACGGTGGACTACGTTAACGAGCTGGTAGAGCGCTCAAGATTACCTAAAGAAGCATTTAATGCATTGATGCACCATGCAATTTTAGATGTGCAACACAAACAAGATATTATAGAAACAATTAATAACATGCCTTTATCAGAAAAACAGTACAAAGTGCTTGAGCTCAGCGCTTTTCAAACTTATCGATATGTAGCTAATATTATGGATGATGCAAGTAAAGCAGCACAAGCAACTTCAGCCTAACTAATCGCGATAAGGGCAAATATTTTATTTAAATAGCGCTAAGATGTAGTAGCTAAGACCTCTTTAAGCGCAGCTAAGCACAAAGCAATATTTTCTTTTCGTGCCCCATAGCCCATTAAACCAATTCGCCACGCTTTGCCAGCAAACTTTCCAAGCCCTGCGCCTATTTCCAAGTTGTATTCATTAAGTAAATAACGTCGCACTTCTTCATCATTTATCCCTTGAGGAATATACACCGTATTAAGTTGAGCCAATCGTTCGTTCTCAGGAACAACAAAATCTAAACCTAATTCAGCCAAACCCTTGGCTAATAAATCATGCATTTCTTGATGACGCTTCCATGCATTTTCTAATCCTTCTCTTTTTAACGACAGCAATGCTTCATGTAATGCGTACAATGAATTTACCGGCGCTGTATGGTGATAGGCACGTTTGCCTTTTCCTGACCAATACCCCATCACCAGTGATTGGTCAAGAAACCAACTTTGTATCGGTATTTTTCGATGTTTAATCACTTCAATCGCCTTTTCGCTAAAACTAATCGGTGAAATGCCCGGTACACAAGATAAGCATTTTTGGCTACCGGAATAAATAGCATCGATTCCCCATTCATCAACTTTTAGCTCACAACCACCAAGCGACGTTACGGCATCAACAATGGTTAAACAATTATATTGTTGAGCAATTTCGCACAGTACTTTAGCGTCTGAACGTGCCCCTGTTGATGTTTCAGCATGTACAAAAGCGACAAATTTTGCCTCCGGATGTTGTAAAAGTGTGGCATCAAGTGATTCAGGATCAACCGCTCTTCCCCATTCCCCTTCAATGAGCACTAACTTTGCCCCGATACGTTTCACATTCTCTGACATTCTGGAACCGAATACACCGTTTTGGCAAACCACTACCGTGTCATCAGGTGTAATTAAATTAACAAAGCAAGCTTCCATACCGGCAGAGCCAGGTGCTGACAAAGCCAAGGTCATTTCATTCGAGGTTTGAAAGGCATATTGCAATAAACTTTTTACTTCATCCATCATACCAACAAATAAAGGGTCTAAATGCCCGATAGTAGGTCGTGCAAGGGCTGAAAGTACTTGTGGACTAACATCTGAGGGGCCTGGGCCCATTAAAATTCGCTGTGGCGGAATAAACGAAGAATAAGTCATCACGGTTCTCATCGGTTAACAATAGCGAAAATGTATCACTGATATAGCGTATTCGCTAAATTAATTCACTGTATCTCAACTATTCATCGAATAAATAGTTTCGGTTATACAACACTTAGGCGTATCATTAGCAAAAACATATTACCGATAATCGCCATGGCGCTTAAATCAATTATTTACAAAACAACCATCCACTTATCTGACATGGATCGTCATTACTACGACACCCTAAACTTAACTATTGCTCAGCACCCTTCAGAAACAATGCTTCGTATGAGCGCAAGAATACTTGCTTATATTTTAAATGCCGACCCAGCACTTACTTTTGGCAAAGGAGTGAGTGATGAAGATGAACCTGCTTTATGGCAACAAACGCTAACCGAAGATATTACCTTATGGGTTGAACTTGGCCAACCCGATGAAAAGCGGATAAAGCGTGCTAGCAATAAAGCTGAATCGGTAATAATTTATGGTTACCATTCACCGTTCGATGTTTGGTGGCAACAACAAGAAAAAAAGCTGACACTGTTTAAAAACCTACAAATAACACGGTTTGACTACGATGCTTTAGCCAGGTTTTCTGAATTAATTGAACGTACAACGGAAATCCAAGCAAGTATTCAAGATGGCCAATTATGGCTTACTATTGGCGATGAAAGTCTGCTTATTGAACACCAAACGTTACAAACAAATCGCACTTAGCTTCAATGAGTTACTTGCAATAAAATAGCGAATAATCAATAGTAACCTTTTTACTTTAGGGACTCCCCATGATAACAATAACAAAAAGTGCGCTAGCTCTCGCTGCCTCGGTTGCATTGAGTTCAACTGTCAGCTTTGCCACACAGGCTGACAACACGTCATTTAACACAATAACGAAAGACATAACTTTTTTAGCGAGTGATGAATTAAAGGGTAGAGGTAATTTCAGCAAAGAAATAGATCAAGCGGCTAATTACATTAGCCAACGTTTCAGTGAGATTGGTTTAGTACCGATGCAAGGTGAGAATACCTTTAAACAGTCCTTTACAGTAACAACAATAAAGCCAAAATCTATCGCTGTTACCTTAAATGGCAATACTATTGAATCAGCCCAACTTGGTTTGGCCAGCACTATTGAAAAAATTCAGTGGCAAAACACTGATGACTTTACTCTTCATACAGTCGGCAAAAACGATAATATGAGTCAAGTTATTAGCGGTATCAATCAACAAGGTGGTAAACACCTCGTGTTAATTAACCCTGCTCATAAAAAGCTATTCGCGAGGTACAGCGGTTATTTTGCAAGAGGGCTAAATAAGCTATCTCTTGAACACCAAGGTGCAATAGTGATGATCATGACAGAAGATTCAGCAATCGACGCTATAAGCATAAGTGCAGACACCAGCATTACCGGACAAACATTAACCAATGTTGTAGGTGTGTTACCTGGGAAGCAACAAAAAGATGAAATTGTTCTGTATTCAGCACATTACGATCACTTAGGCGCATCACAAAGCGGAGAAGGTGATGTGATCTACAATGGTGCGGATGATGACGCATCAGGCACAACAGCAGTGATAAACCTTGCTGAATATTTTACTCACAAAGGTGATAACGCAAGAACATTAATATTTTCTGCCTTTACTGCGGAAGAAATTGGAGGTTTTGGCTCTCAATACTTTTCTAAGCAACTAAACCCTGATGACGTTGTCGCGATGATCAACATTGAAATGATTGGTAAACCTTCTAAATTTGGCGCAGGCAATGTGTGGATGACCGGTATGGATCGCTCTTCATTAGGTGAAGAACTCAATAAAGCACTAGCTGGTAAAGATTTTGAAATTTACAAAGACCCATACCCTAAGCAAAATTTATTTTATCGTTCTGACAACGCAACCTTAGCGCGTTTAGGTGTACCTGCACATAGTTTTAGTAGTACACAACTAGATAAAGATCAGCATTATCATAAAGTGACAGATGATTTAGCGAGTTTAGATTTAACCTCAATGCATCAAGTGATTGAAAGCTTATCAATTGCGACGCAAGGCCTAGTCGATGGTAAAATCACCCCCACTCGTGTTGATGTAAATAAAGTGAAAAGTCGCGGTAAAATTTATTAATGATTAAGTTTAATGAGGGAAGTAGATGTATTTCCCTCTTTGACATTAACAGGCAAAACATATTCTACGCCGTTTATTTTAGTAAGTGGCATACCATCGGCGTTGCATTATACCCCCAAACGACTCGCGCTTGCCCCTGATGTTCCCAAAAGGATTCGTTGCGGCCCTTGTATTTTGATCCACTTGCACTGGGCTGTTGAAACATTAACGATACTGTCTCGTTATATTTGGCAATCAGAGTCGCAGGTTTAGTTTGATAAAATACCACTTCTACTTTGCTTGATGTTGCATTATCGCAATAAAAATTGAAAGGTCCTGTAGATGGAACCAATTGGTACTTTGCTTGTAATGTTGCAATACGATCAACATATAGTTTTTTCACACAACGTTGTTGATCTTCTGCCTTCCAACAATCATTTCTACCTTTACGCCAGCCATGTTGCATTGTTCTTAACGTATTAATTTGACTTTCCGGCAATGAGTTTTTTGCTTGTTGGTAAACTTGCGACAATCTTCTATCGAGTAATGCTAAATCTTCATGACTACAAATTAAATCTTCTACACTGCCAAGCTGACTATCAATACACTCAAAAGAAGGTGACATATTGTTAATATCGTTAACCACATTAGTAACAGCTTCAGTGTTAATAATATTAAGAATATAAACGCACCACCGAGCACTAGACCGTGCTGGTATTGACGAATTCCCCCTAATACCTAACTTAAATTCAATCACTGATTTCCATTCGTCACTGCCAATATCAGGGCCATGATCTAATTCATCACCTGTGTGCACTTGGTTAGCAATCAACTGATAGCTTTGTAAAGAACAAGACGAGGATTCATCTGTCGACCTGTGTTCATTATTCGAAGTACATGAACTGACAGAGAGCAGAAGCAACATAACTAAAAGGCTTATCTTCATTAACTTTTCCATAACGTTAATTAATTTATTAAATGGTTGTAAACCGTGTTCTACTAAATACAGGCTTAGAATAAATACTAGCGTAACTACGTGTAAATGGTGGAAAATAAATGCTGAATGACAAGGTTAAAAATATCGCAAAACATCCATGTTTGCGATATTTACTTTAGCTCAACGGTTATTTTTTATTAGCCACGTGCAAGAATGTATAATCGCGACGCGGCTTAATTTTTCGACTGGAAGGAACAGACGATTGTTTACCATGTGAGCTTCTAGTCACTCGTGTATAGGTTTTATTGCTACTTGAGTGATCTCCCTTGGCTATGCGCTTTTGACTTACTTTTATTGGTTTATGTAGATGAGACTTTCTCACTTGAGTATTAGCCATTTTCTTATGAGTAGGTTGTTTTACTCGTGTTGCTTTTGGCGAAGGTAAATAAGACTTTCTCTTCTCAACACGATGGTATTTTTTCACCGTGTTGCGTTGTTCTATGCGCTTATCATGACGTTGTATAGATTTTATTTGCTGTCTATTACGCTCTTTCGCAGCATTACCAGCAATGGCTTTTCTATGTAACGAGTTACGTAACGGTTTGTTTTTAGCATGTGTCTGTTTTCTAAAGCCTTTATCAATGATACGTTTATTACTATGTCCACGTAGTTTTTTAGTGACGACATGATGCTTTTTAACTGCTTTACTACGGGCATCATATGTACGAGCTCTTTTTACTGGCTTATTTACAGAGCGATGTGGTGCATAGCGTTTTTTAACTTCATGGTTACGGTAAGCTACGCCTTTTCTGCGATGTGGGTTGTGCTGCCAACGTTTAACACGGTGGCTAGTTGTTACTCGCTTTTTACTGTGGTAATTGCGGTAATACTTCGGCGAATGATGAATAACATGACGATTATGCCAATGAAAGCCAACAAAAAAGAAATCCGCCGCTAAATGTATACCAGAACGCCAGTAAAAAGGTCCATTATGATAGCTATAATAAACAGGGCGATGCCAATAAATAGGTGGACGATGTGACCAGTGCCAACGACCATACACGCTACGAGTATCGTAATAAGGCACATAAATAACTTCTGGTTGTTCTGGTTGGATCACAATGGTCTTTTGCTCACGAATGATCTGCACATTGTCCATTTTAGCAAGATTTCCGGCTTCATCAGCTTGTTGTCTTAGTAACTGAATACTTGCTAGCACTTGCTCTTCGTCTTGAAGAAAAGCATCACCTAGCTCTCGCATCCACGTTAAGTCTTCACTTAGTTTTTCCAATACCTGTGGAAAAGCTAATAAAGCAGAAACACTCGGATCCCAATCTTTATCTTGCGCCATTTTTTGCAATGTTTCACTGCTAGCATGCTTATTACGCTTAACTAACCTGTCTGCATCAATCACTTCTATTGGGTAAGTGGCAGCAATCAATATATGCGTTAATAACGCGTCAGGATAAAGTGCAATGGGTGAAAGCAATTGCGCTAACTCGGCTTGTGTCATTACCGATTGTTCAACCGTTACTTGCGCTTGATTGACTGCTGCAAAACTAACTTGGCTGCTCGTTATTGCACTTGCTACGATTATGCTAGAGATCAACTGGTGATGTATTTTCATCTTCCCGCCTTAACCTAATTGTGGTGTTAAGGTTAATTTACGCTAAGTAAACTGAATGAAGGCTGAATAGGTTTATTAAATGAAAATGTTCCAAAAATAAAGAAGTTATTGGTTAAATGATAAGGTAAAACATGCTCCGCCATAGGTAGCTGAGTCAGTAATAGCGAGTGTTCCTTTATAGCTGTCTACTAAATCACGTACAATCGCTAAACCAATACCGTGTCCTTGTTGATAGGTATCTGCGCGTTTTCCACGTTTTAAGATCTTAGCTACATCTGCTTTTGCAATCCCTTCACCATCATCTTCAACGTTAATGACCAGCTTATTATCAATACTTAGTATCTCAATTGATACAATTGATTTTGCCGCTTTACAGGCGTTATCGAGTAAGTTACCCAATATTTCAAGCAGATCTGCTTCATCGCCTTTAAACATTAGCTGTTCATCACATTGGCTATCGATAATAAGTGCTTTTTCACGGTATATCTTTTCTAGGCTATTGATTAATTTTTGTAAACAAGGTGCAACCGGAACGCCTAAATACCATGCAGCATGCCCTGCACTTTGTGCACGTTTTAATTGATGTTCAATCATCAAATTCATCACATCAATTTGCTCTTGCACATTCGCCGTATTCTTGGTGTTTACATCCCCCTGAATAACCGCAAGGGGGGTTTTTAAGCTATGTGCAAGATCAGAAAGTGCGTTTCGATAGCGAGTACGCTGCATTTTTTCCGTATCAAGTAGGTTATTAAGCTGTTCAGTCACTTGTTGAAGTTCAAGTGGATAACGTGAAGAAAGTTGCTTACTTTTACCTTGCTCTATTGCTGAAATTTCGGCTGTTAGTCGAGACAACGGCTGTAAACTCCAACGTAACCACACATATTGTAATAATAATAAAACGGCCATTAATATCAGCAACCCTAACCATAGTTGCTGTTTAAACTCAGCCATTAACACCAAAAAGCTCGATTGATCTTTAATAAGGTGTAACGTAACAACATGTTCACCTGCTAGATCAGAAAACAGTACAGAAAAACTGTAAATAAAATGATCTTTGTCATCAATTGTAACGGTGGTGAAGCGTTCATCACCTACAGCAGGCGATGGCATTTTATCAGGCAATGCAATAGCAAGTAGAGATTGCGATTGCCAGAGAAGTTGGTTGGTCTTTTTATCCGAAATGGCGGCATATAAACCTGATTGAACGATATTAAACCGATTCTCTGCCAGAACTTCTGGCATTTGCAGCTGTCCTTGCTCATATTCAGCGACAGTAAGTAAGCTATATGAATAAGCGGTCAGTTCATTATTAACACCAGACTCCATATGGCCTTGATATGCTTTAATAATGGTTATACCAACAATGGGCAATAACACAACCACCATAAAAACAGCACTGACGACTAACCGTGACTTAAGCGAGTTGAACCAATTATTTAGTTGAACCATCAGGCGTTAGCTCAACTATTGTTCAAACTGTTTGAGGCGATAACCTTGGCCACGTAACGTTTCAATAAATTGCAAACTACTGTCAGGGTCAAGCTTTTTACGTAGCCGTCTTACAAACACTTCAATGACATTAGAATCAAGATCAAAATCTTGATCATAGATATGTTCGGTTAATTGTGTTTTAGAAATAACATGCCCCATGTGTAACATCATGTATTCGAACACTTTGTATTCATAGCTACTTAATGGAACCGTTTCTTTATTAACACTAACGACCATACTCGTGGTATCAATCGAAAATGGACCATTCGTGATAACAGGGCTTGCTTGCCCTACACTGCGACGGATTAAAGCATTTAATCTTGCAAGTAATTCTTCCACTTGAAAAGGTTTCGTTAAATAATCATCAGCGCCAGCGTCTAAGCCTTCAACTTTATCTTGCCATCTATCGCGTGCAGTTAAGACAATAATCGGGTATTTAATATCTTGCGCGCGTATTTTTTCAATGAGCGATTTACCATCAAGCTTAGGTAAGCCTAAATCAATAATGGCCGCGTCATATTGATATTCTGTCGCTTGAAATAAACCTATTTCACCATCGTCGGCACAATCAACACTATATTTAGCCTGTTCTAATTGATCTTTTAATTGCGTTTGTAAAGTAATATCGTCTTCTACAAGTAATAACCGCATCGCTATCTTCCTACTATTTTTCCGCTTACCGCATCTACTATTACCGACACTACATGGCCTTTATTGGTTAACACTTTAACCCGGTAGCCTAGGTTACCTTTTACGTTGGTACGTTGAACTTTCAACACTTTGCCACCAATACGCGCTTTTACTAAACGCGCTGCTTGTTTTGCATTTGCTACCCTATACGTTTTTCCTGCTTCAAATGGCTGAGCATAAACAGGCGTATAGCTGTTAAGTGAAAACAACATAACGATTAAAATAATGGAGCGAACTACCGTACAAAAATTCATTTAAAATACCGTGCCTATGATAACAACCCTGTCAGTGTAAAAGTAATCGAGTTTGATGACAATCTATCAAGTAGAAACTGAATACGAACTGAACAAAAAACGCCTAATAAACCAAATAAAAACAAAATTATATCGTTCAGGAAGCATTCAGAATAAACACGTTTTAATAAAGTATATTTTTTATTTCGAGGATGGCTCATGACTCACACTATCACAACTATTGCAATATTAGGCGTACTAATGACGTTACCGGTAAATGCAGCTTCGCAAACGGCAGCAAGTAAAAGCATTTCGGCTTCCAAAGCAACATGGGATACCTCAACTGCACTAGGCCAACTGAAAGATGGTGAACGACTGGAAAATCCATTAGTAGGTCTATCTAGAGACCAAGTGCTACAGCGAAAATCTGCCAAAAAACAAATGATAAACAATAGTCAAAAATCGGCATCACGTATTTATCAAAGTTTTTCAATTTACCAAGGGTACGCCCAACTTATCGAAGATTATGACCAAGATGGCTTTTTCCAAACCTTAAGCGTTACGTTTGATGCGGATGTTTACAGTTATGATCACATCAACTCAGCTAAGGTTTATGCCGAACTTTATTTAAGTAAAAATGGTGGTGATTGGATACATTATTACACCACTGAAGACTTTGTGATTATTGGTGAAGATGACAATGACGAATATGAAGTTTATACGACATTAAATCAGGGCTATATTCCTGAATATTATGATGTATTAATTGACTTATATGAAGTTGGCTACCCTGATATTGTAGCCACATATAGTGCAAATGACACTAACGATTTATATGCTTTACCGCTAGAAAGCACTGATTATGACCCTGATTACGCCGATGTTGTTTATGAAAGCGAAAGCCATGGTCACGGCGGTAGTATTTATGCATTACTAGCACTATTAGTAACTATAAGCTTAATAAAAATAAGACGTTAATATGTTGGCATAACACAGTAAAAACTGTGTTATGCCAACAAACATGGTGTTATTGCTGTAAGGGTTTTTCTTGAGCTTGGCTATCAAGCTTATTTTGTAAAAATTCAGGAGATTGCGTATTTTTCGCTAAGGCATAATACGCAGCAGGAATAATAAACAAGGTTAATAAGGTTGCAACTATAACACCAGTAAACACGACAACACCAATAACCATTCGGCTTTCAGCGCCTGGACCAGATGCCAATACAAGCGGTACTGAGCTCATTACCGTTGTTAACGATGTCATAATGATTGGGCGTAAACGTTGTGCTGCTGCTTGCACAATGGCCTCTTTAAACTCAACCCCTTTATCGCGTAATTGATTGGTAAATTCAACGATAAGTATGCCATTTTTCGCACTTAACCCAATCAACATCACAATACCAATTTGACTATAAATATTAATAGTTAACCCTGTCGACCATAAACCAAATAAAGCACCCACTAAGCCTAACGGTACCGTTAACATGATCACAAACGGATGAACAAAACTTTCAAATTGTGCCGCTAACACTAAAAACGTTACGGTAAGTGCTAAAATAAACACGTAAGTCATCGCAGATGCACCTTCATAGAAAAGCTGTGATTCACCTTTGTAATCTATAGCACCATCAATGTCGTTTTCTTCAGCAGCGACTTGATTAAGAAAGTTCAGCGCTTCTTCTAACGTATAACCATCAGCTAAATTAGCACTTAAGGTAATAGCTCGCATACGATTATAACGATTAAGCCTTGATGCAGTTGCCTCTTCCGTTAACGTTATTAAACTATCTAACGGGACCAATTCACCACTACGCGATTTTAAATAAATATTGGAAATGTCAGTAGGGTTCGTAAAGTCTTTTTTCGTGCCTTTTAGAATAACATCATATTCTTCACCACGATCAATAAACGTTGTTGCACGGCGTTGACCCAACATAGTTTCTAAGGTTCTGCCTATTTCAGAGACAGAAACACCTAAATCAGCTGCTTTATTTTTATCAATATTGACGAGAAACTGTGGAAATGTTTCTTTGTAATCATGGTCAATACGAACCAAGCCAGGATTAGTTTCAGCACGTTTAATAATACGATCACGCCAATCAGCCAGTTGTGCGTAATCATTACCTTGTAACACAAACTCTATTGGCCGAGAAGAGCCACCACCACCGATGCCTCGGCGCATTATTGCAAAAGCACGAACGTCAGTAACCTCTTGCATTTTACCGCTTATTTCATCCATGACTTCCCATGTAGAGCGTTTACGCTCATCCCAGTCAGCCATACCAACAATAGCAACACCACCTCGTCCGCCCCAACCTGGCACACGAATTAACACACGACTTAACTCGCCAGATTGAGAATAAGGCATTAATCTTTCTTCAATTTTTGCCATATTTGCTGCATTATTCTCATAACTTGCCCCTTCTGGGCCATTCATCATTAAGAAAAAAGTACCACGATCTTCTTTAGGTGTTAGTTCCGAAGGGACTTGTTGATAAAGTGAATAACTCGCAAATCCTGCCAATAACATGGTGATTACTAAGCCCCACTTACGTAACATATTTGAACGAATAGAGTTCTTATACGCTTCTTCGATACGGTGAAAGGTTTTATCCATCCATTGACTAAATTTACTTTCTTTTTCTGAAGCTTTTAATACTTTTGAACAAAGCGCAGGAGATAATGTTAACGCGGTAATGCTAGAGAAAAATACCGCAGCACTTACCGCCATAGCAAACTCTGTAAATAACGCACCTATGCGACCATCCATAAATACCAACGGTACAAATACTGAAATAAGCACTAACGTTGTCGCGATTATCGCAAAGCCAACCTCTCTTGCACCGCGGTAAGCTGCTAATAAAGGAGGTTCACCTAGTTCAATTCGACGGTGAATGTTTTCAAGCATCACAATAGCATCATCAACGACTAATCCAATAGCGAGTACTAACGCTAATAACGTTAATAAATTTATCGAGTAGTCCATCGCGAGTAAAAACATAAAACTACCTATCAAAGCGACAGGTACAGTAACAGCAGGGATCAATGTTGCGCGAATATTCCCCAAAAACAGGTAAATTACTAGCACAACCAATGCCATAGAGATGGCTAACGTTCGGTAAACTTCATCAATGGATTCTTTAATAAAAATAGACGAGTCATAGCTATCACCTATGGTGGTACCTTCAGGCAAATTACGTTTGATGTTTTCAAGTTCTGCTCGCGCATTATCAACAACGGTTAACGTATTAGCTTTCGCTTGTTTTACAATGCCCAAGCCAATCATGTTACGCCCATTGCCTCGGAATAAGCTTTCGTCGTCAGCCGCTTCAAGGTGTACATCGGCCACTTCACCGAGACGCACTAAATAGCCATCTTCACCGCGTTTAATAACGAGGTTTCTAAAGTCAGTTTGATCTTTATAACTTCTTGCCGTGCGAACAGTAAAATCTCGATCTACAGATTCTATTTCACCTGCAGGCAATTCAACATTTTCAGTTCTAAGTGTGTTTTCAATATCACTACTTGTAATGCCACGCGCAGCCATAGCTTTGCGATTAAGCCACACCTTCATGGCGTATTTTCGCTCACCACCGACACGAACATTAGAGACACCATCTACAACGGCTAAACGGTCAACAATAAAACGTTGCGCATAATCAGACAATTGTAATGAATTCATGGTGGTGCTGTTTAAAACAAACCAAGCTATTGGACTTTCATCACTGTTAGACTTTGACACCTCTGGCGGGTTAACTTGCTCAGGTAAGCTATCTAACGCTCTGGCAACACGTTCACGCACATCATTTGATGCAGCATCAATGTCTCGACTAATATTAAATTCGATAGTGATATTAGAGCGACCATTACGACTTGAAGAGTTAATACTTTTGATCCCTTCTATGCCCGAAATTCTATTTTCTAATACTTGAGTGATTTTGGTTTCAATGATTTCAGCACTTGCCCCTGTATAGCTGGTGCTAACACTAACTATTGGCGATTCAATATCAGGATATTCTCGCAATGGCAGCATGGTAAAAGCCACAATACCAAACGTTAATAACAACAAGTTTATAACAATGGCAAAGACTGGACGCTTTACGCTTGTATCGGTAATTTTCATTTCAATTACCCCTTAATACTAACTTTGCTGCCAGAACGTATTTTAATTAGCCCTTCGGTTACAATTTGTTGTCCATCAGTTAAGCCTTCATCAATAGCAACCCAGCCATCATGGCGGCTAATAACATGCACTTCTACTTTGTTAGCAATACCGTTTTCAATTGCAAAAACAAAATGTTGATCTTTTAGTGGGATCACCGCTTTTTCTGGGATCATTATCGCTTGAGCGGAACTGAGTTGTAATGAAGTCTCTAAAAGCATGCCTGGTCTAAGCAAACGTTGTTCATTCGCAAAACTCGCGGTAACTTCTACACTGCGTGTTGCTGCATCAATGCGAGAACTGATATGTGTAACTTCACCTGTAAAAGTGCGTTCAGGGTATGCATCATTTCTAGTCACAACTTTCATTCCTAACTGCAATTGCGCGAGATACTTTTCCGGTACTTTAAAGTCAACTTTAATAACACTGATATCATCTAAGGTTGTGATGTTAGTCGCCGTATTCACAAAACTACCAATCGATACTTCACGTTTTCCCAATAGACCAGTAAATGGTGCTGTTATCGTCATTTCCGCAAGTTTAGTTTTCGCACTTTCTAATTGCGCTTTTGTTGCTTCCACAATGGAAACTTGCTCTTCTAACATTGATTTAGCTGTTGCTTGCGAGCGAGAAAGTTCCTTTAGTCTATTTAATTGGCGCTGTTCTTCATCTAAATTAATGCTTAACTCTTTTACGGCTATTTTTTCTTCTTCAGATTGTAATTGCACCAGTTTTTGACCTTTAGCAACAAAATCACCATCATCAAAGAAAATATCGATAAGGTAATCACTTTGGGCACTTTTTATGTAAATCGCTTGATTAGCACGCGCACTTCCAATCGCTTCAATTAGCACTGCATTTTCTTGTAGGGTCGCTTTATGCGCCATAACTTGTGTTGCCGTACCTGCCATTGCGTTTTTTTCACCTTGGCTGGTCGGTAAATATAAATAAATACACAACCCTACTAAAAGGGTAATGATAAAAGGAAATAAGGCTTTACCTGATTGTGTTGAATACATCTTGGTCACACTCAAAAAATACATGAATATAGTATACAAAAGAATTATTACATGCGGAGGTCAGATATCTCAGATTATTGTACATTTATCTTAAAAGCACAGTTACAAAATAACACATCTTGAATAATCATAAATTTAATGATGATTATTCAAGAGTTTTTTGATAGAAATATCACTTAAGGACATGTTGAAATTGTCTGTACACTTTTTACGACGTAATATTTGGTGTTTGTACAAGGATAAACTTATGTAATAAAGTTGTTCTACATAAATAAGCGAAAACGCCGTAGAAAAATAACAACCCCTAATAACGAAAATCATATAAATAAAGTAATTAACACAGTAAACTTATTGAATATGGCGACTAGTAATAAAAGGATTTTTATGTTCCAATCGTTTTTAAAAAACGTAGTTTTGTTTCACCGAGCGCAACCTAAAGCACCTAACTTCTTGCTCGTTTATGCGATTATCTGGCTTATTTGTCATCACCAATTCTTTATTTCATTGTTTACCAGCAGTGGAAGTTTTAGCAGTAAAATTAATACCGCAATAACAGAAACTGATCATCAATATATTCTTACGCTTTTATTAACAGGCCTATTTTTCATCGCTCGATTGGTTTATTTTTACCTCGCTCAAAAAGCAAACGCACTTATTGAAGAAGAAGGAGTCGTTGAAAATAAACTTGGCCATGACCAAGTTTTTACAGAAAACAAAGACGTTATTCGATTAATCGCTTTACTTGAAGAATCAAAGGAAAAGCTAGCCTTAGCAAAAACAAAGGAAATTCAATTGCAGCAAGAAAAAACAGTAGCAATTAATACATCATGTGCGCTACAGGCAGAGCTTGATGAGGTTAACGCAGATTTAATCGTAATAACGCAACAATATGAACAACTTAAAGAAAATCCACACGTAGCGCATAAACGTTAAATAAAACACCTATTATTCATAATTGTAAAAATCACTACAAGACTTGGCTAATTTCATAAGTGCAATAAATACGCCCAGCGTTGTTCATTTTACTGTAGGTCGTCATTGGTAAAAATTGATAACCTTGTAGTAAACCTTCTTCTATTTTACGTGAAAATGGAGCGCGTTCAAAAATTAAGGTAAAGTCGAGTTGTTGACTTGCTAAGAATAAAAAATTACCTTCTTTTAACTTCCAAGTACCTTTAAACACATGCTCATTATATAGTTTTTTTGATGCATCCCATATGTCTTCTTCAATACGAAATTGGCCATTTTTTTGTAATATTAACGTGCTAGTGTTTTGACAATCTCTTGCCGCGTATTCATTTATTAAAGGGATATTATATTTTTGTTCGACATGTATAGCGTTACGAGCAACGATATCATCGGGAACAATATATAACCCCATATTATTTGCACTAAAACTATGATTACTTGCAAGAATAAGCCCCGTATTATCAATAACAATACCTAGTTGGTTCAACAAATTCATTACTTGTTCAGCTTGTTGCTTACTTCCCTTACTAGGCGCATAAATTAAGGCATTGTCACCTATTGAGTTTGGAAAGGGTAAGCGATTTACCTCTACTAACATTTCAGCTTGTGTTAACGAGTTTTTGATTTTATTAATCTCAGCTTGCTTTAAGAACTTAGCATATAAATGCACTGTAGAAGGTGAACTACAGCCAACAGTTGTAAATAGCAAAAAATAGAGGAAAACTACAGGTAACTTCATGGTTTTAATTATAATTTTAAAAAAGGTGAACAGCATATTACATAATAAATTGACTTTCAAAGTATAAATTTATTCAAAATGTAACTACACTGGTGAAGACAACACCAATTCGATCAATCAGCATAATTGGCCTTATTGGAATAAAAATAATAATCAATAAAAATAAGCAGGTAACTATGAATCAACAGACTCCACCAGCAATACCAAAATGGTTTTTAATTGTCAGTATTATCGCTCTGATATGGAATATTTTAGGGTTGATGGCATTTGTCAGCCATATAATGATGACACCAGAGATGATTAGCGAATTACCAAGTGCTGAACAAGCACTTTATCAAAATATGCCTATGTGGGCGACAATCGCTTTTGCTACCGCAGTAATCGCAGGTTCGCTTGGTAGTGCACTTTTATTACTGAAAAAATCAGTCGCTAAACCAGTGTTTATTGTCTCTTTAATTGGCGTTTTAGTGCAAAATTATCATAGTTTTTTTGTTATTGACTCAATGGCCGTTTACGGTAGCGCCAGCATTATTATGCCATTATTGGTGATCGTGATTGGCATCTTACTTATTGCTTTGTCAAATCATGCTATTGCAAAAGGTTGGTTAAAATAGCCTAACGCAAATAAGGGTTGTCATGACATAACATTCATACAGCCCTTTCTCAGCCAACTTTATAAGCTTACTTATTTAACCAGGATACAAGTTCAGGAAAATGATCTTGTACTGCATTAGCATCGGTCAAAATATCAATATGATCGTAATCTTTTAAGTTACCCGCTTGCTTACTTAAAAGTGACACTTTAGCTGCTGGATTGGTTTCTTCAACGAAAGCTTTTACATCGTCTATGTGGCCTAACAAATCATCGTTAACCCCCGTTAAATGCCAAGTGTCAGGCCATTCAATCGAGTTTGCAGCGTTACCATATTCAAATTGATCAACGGGATCATGCCATGGGTTTATCTTTACCCAATAAGTACACTCTTTCAAAAAGCGGCTTGTTTCATTATCTGCACCAAATTTAAGCTTAACAGCGTCAATGAAACCTTTTCGTTTAGCTAAAAAAGGGGCTATACGATTAAACAACACGTCAACTTTCCAAAACTTATTGAAGGTTTTACGGTATACGCTTCGTTTCGTTCCAAAGCACACCAGCTTTAACACGTGGCTGTGTAAATCTGGAAATCGAGCAAAACTACTACAAAAAACAACGCCCCCCCATGAATGACAAATAACATGCATTGGCTTTCCGGTTTTTTCTGCTACAAATTTAACCAATGAAGGTATATCTGCAACTATCATTTCATGCTGGCCATGCTCAGTTGTTTCATGCAATGTCGGTATACTTAGACCTTTACCGCGTAAATCGGGTACGTAAACATCGAAACCTTGTTTAGCCAGATAACAAGCCAAACCCTTACCTGATTGGGTATAAAAAATTTTGCCGTTTTCAATGGTGCCATGTAGCATCAAAATAGGCGTGCCACCTTCTTGTTGATAAATATGACGCACATGCAATTGATGCTCATCGCTTTTTACAAACAAAGACTCTTGTTTCATTGGTATCAACCTACTTTAAACAGCTAAAAAGATTTCAATAAAAGCAATTACCTTACACAACAAGAGGTCTGACCTCAAGCCTGTCACTCACCATAAAACAACCAAGTGTTTATTATGTCCGTTTGATCGTCATCCAAGTCCCTATCCCTGCTAATAAAAGCACTAAAAATAGTCCTATTACACCAAGGTACTGGTCAAGGGTTTTATTACCAGACCAACG
Organism: Thalassotalea hakodatensis; assembly: GCF_030295995.1. Taxonomy (NCBI): domain Bacteria; kingdom Pseudomonadati; phylum Pseudomonadota; class Gammaproteobacteria; order Alteromonadales; family Colwelliaceae; genus Thalassotalea; species Thalassotalea hakodatensis. The sequence goes on from NZ_AP027365.1 coordinate 2,760,366, forward strand.
CAAATAATGAATGTTATACATCGTATTAATAAAGTCAGTGTCTTTTCCTTGTTGTCTTAGTGATAATAGCGGCCAATTTAAGGTGATTGCTACGTTAGTTGTGGTTAAAATTTGGTTATTGGTAATAGACTTTATCTCGCCATAGCGAGTTTTGTTTGCCGTAATCGCATCAGCTACCAGCGCATTGATTTGTTTTTTAGATAAAGTATCAACAGCTTGCCAACTTGGCATGATAAAGTGATGCCATTGCTTATTATCTTTTAATAAAACATGTTGACCTAATACTGTTTTTAACTGTTTCGTTTCAAGCCACTTCCCTTTAGGCAGTTTATCAATATAAGTTAATGGGTATGTTTTAACATTAAGCGCTTGATAAGCTTCTTGATATCCCGGTTTAAAGAAGAAATAGGTACCCGTTATTGCCCAAGCAATTATAGGTAGCAACATGATTAACCCTAAAATTTGATGTATTTTACGCACAGAAACTCCATTTATCTCTTTATGTAAATATTAACCTATTGATCTAGCAAGAATAAAGAAAATAGAAATAAAAAAGCAGGTAATGTTATAGATAGGTTTTATTCTATAAAAGTCATATAATGTAATCGTTCATTTTAAGGTTTAAGGGATAAAACATCATGAAGTTAACCGTCGCTACTCAACAACATATTCCAACATTAATGGCTTGGTTTCCTAATGAACAAGCATTTTCTCTTTGGTCTGGCCCTGGTTTTCGTTACCCTTTCACCGAACAAACGTTTATAGATGATCTGAAGTTATCAACGTTATCATCTTATGCTTTATTAAATGAAAACAGTGAGATAATCGCATTTGGCCAATTTTACTTACGAATGAATCGATGTCACCTAGCTCGGTTGGCTGTAAAACCAAGCGAAAGAGGCAAAGGTATAGCAACTGTGCTCATTCAAAAACTAGGTGAAATAGGCTGTAAGCTGTTAAATTCAAATGAACTATCTTTATTTGTATTTTCACACAACACATCAGCAGCTAGGGCATATCAAAAACTTGGGTTTGTTTTAGCACAATATTCAGAACCAATGCCGATAGAGAATTGCGTATACATGATCAAAAAAAATAACTAATCGGTTTATACTTTACAGATAAAAATTAGCAAGGTAAAAATAATCACTATGGATTTATTATTCACCGTAATTGTTCTAACCCTACTCTCTGGATTGGCGATGCCCTTTGGTGCATTGTTGGCGAAGATTGAACATTTACACCCTTCATGGTTAAAAAGTGAATTACGACATAGTGTTATCGCACTTGGAGCTGGTGCGCTTTTATCAGCAGTAGCGTTAGTATTAGTGCCGGAAGGTACTTCCAATCTATCGCCATTGGTTGCCTGCTTAGCTCTTACCTTAGGCGGCGTAGGCTTTATGTTGTTAGATATTTTACTCAAAAAAATTAACACGCCAGCGAGCCAATTAGTCGCCATGCTGGCCGATTTTATTCCAGAGTCCATTGCCCTAGGTGCAGCTTTTGCTACAGGCAGTTCAAGCGCCTATTTAATTGCGCTATTGATCGCTCTTCAAAACCTACCAGAAGGATTCAATGCTTATCGAGAGCTCAAAGATGGCTCATCAATGAAGTCAGTTATCATTATTCTATCATTTGTTGGATTAGCATTATTAGGCTCGCTATCGGGGATTTTAGGCTATACTTTTTTATATGACTTACCTAAAGTTGTTTCATTGATAATGCTATTAGCCTCTGGAGGTATTTTATATTCTATTTTTCAAGATATCGCTCCACAGGTTAGGTTAGAAAAACATTGGTCCCCACCTTTATGGGCTGTGTTTGGGTTCATGTTTGGTATGATGGGCCATATGTTAGTGCATTAGAGTTGATGCATATTACTAAAAAAGGTTAACGTTTATCATTATGTTGTTGCGCTATGTAAGCTTATTTCTGTTCATTTTAAGTAGTTTTCACGTTTATTCCTGTACCGTTACTATGGGTTACAGAACGAATAACAAGCTACCACTTATTGAAAAAGCCCCCAATAATAATGGTGTTTATCAAATTTTATTTTCCAAAGCGCTTGCCAAAATTAATTGCAAGTTGGCGGTAATACGTGCTCCCAAAAAACGTATCCTGTATATGCTTAAAAAAGGTGAAATAGACTTTTACCCTGGCCTTGGCTTTAACGACGAAAGAGCTGAATTTACCCATTATTTTGAAAATGGTCTTCATTATCGAGCTGCCACCATTTCAAGATCAGACGTTGATGATTTAAAAAGTTTTGCAGATATGCGTGGTAAAACACTCTTGATTTCACAAGGCGCCAATTATGATAAAAAAGACCTTAAAGGTGTGTACATCCGTTATGTATATGACTTATCTATTGGTAAAGCTATTGAGCTAATATCTTCAGAGCAAGCTGACTTTTACGCATATAACGAAGATGTCATGTTATATTATTTATCAAAATACCCAACAAAAGAAATCAAAATACATCAGTGCTGTAGTAAAGATCATCCAATGTATTTAGGCTTTTCATTACGTTCTAAACACATTGATCTTTTGCGTAATCCATTATTTAAACAGTACGAAGATTTATCTTTTAGTAACCAAAAACATCAGTTAACAAAAGAAAGTATTGCGTATCAATTTCAACAAGCATTGCAAACACTAGATAGTAATGGTGAAACCGCTAAAATTTGGCGACAATATAATACGGTAAATATGCACGAAGGTACTGTAGCAACCTCCACTAATGAAAACAACAACCAACCTTGAGCGTAGCAGGCTAAATAATCACTTGATAAGTCTGTACATACTAGACGGTTATTTTTATGCTAGTTAACAACCAACAACGTATGGATCTCCAAACAACTCATGCCCGCGATTAGCCTTTCAGTTTATGTAAAACGTAGAACGGGAGTAAAATTAGGCCATTCTGACTCACTAAAAAACATGCTCGTTCGTTCCTTGGGTGCCAACTCTTTTGCGTTGTTTTGGCGTTATTGGAATCCTATTTGGAGTTATTACTTAGCAAAGTATATTCAAAAGCCTAGCATAAAAATAATGCCTCAATCCTGTGCGTTATTAGTCACTTTTATTATCAGCGGCGCGCTACACGACTCAGCTGTTTCTTTGATAAAGTTTACACCCATATTTTTCTTTACACCGTGGTTTGCTTTAATGGCCTGTATTGTCATTACAACAAGTGTGTTAAACGTCAATTACGCTCACCTTAATAGGGTTTTTCGTATGCTTATCAACGCTGGTTTTGTTGGATTAAGCTATCTAATTACCTTGTTTTTAGAACAAGAAGTGATGAATTACTTTGACACATTAAGTTGATTTTCACACCACCAGTCTATTAAGTAACGGCTAATAGAATGTTCTCCTGGAATTTGAATATTGTCATCCTCACTTCCCCAGTCACTAAAGTCTGCAATATCTTCGGCTGTACACCATTTTACGTGGGTAATTTCATCTGGATCAATTGTTGTTTTATTGCTGGTAACGGTAACGTGAAACCCTAGCATTAACGATGCAGGAAAAGGCCATGGTTGTGAGCGTAAATAGCGAATATTGGTCGTGGTTAAACCGACTTCTTCGAACACTTCTCTTTCTACTGCTTCTTCGATTGATTCTCCCGGGTCAACAAAACCCGCAAGCGTTGAAATAACTTGTCCTTGGCTTCGTTGGTGGCCTGCTAATAAACAACGGCAGACCCCTTGTTCATCAGTATGTTCAATAATCATAATGACGACAGGGTCTGTTCTAGGAAAAACAACCTTTGCACAAACTTGATCAATACACTGCTTAGCATGCCCTGCTTCTTTATCAAGTAAAGGAGAACCGCAATAACCACAAAATTGATGACTTCGATGCCAGTTTATTAGTGCATTTGCAAAACCAGCAATAGATGCAACTTCGACAGGCAGTTCATTCAACGCACGACGTAAGTCAACCAAATCATCTGAACATTGCAGCAATACTCGGTTATGTATTTCTTGCCACTGTTCTTCGCTTAGTAAACTGAAATCTAAGATAAAGACCGCTTGGCCATCATGTGAATATTTACCCAAAAAAATACACGTCATTCGATGATGATTAACGTGTTCAAATTGCGTTCTACTTAAAGTGACTAATTGCCCAGCATTTACTAAAAACTTGCCTTGATAACTCACAAAAAAGTGAGTATTTGGCTTTGTAAGCTGAGTGGATATCCATTCCGGATTTTTCCGTGCACTGCTGCATCGGTCTAAAGACATTTGTGTTAATGATAATGACTTAGACATGTTTATTGTCCTGTAATTTTTTTTCTGTTAATACTGCTTTTTGCCACTCTAACGCCCAAGGCCCTAAAGGAAGTACTAATGAAAACAACTCCTTACCTTGGTCTGTTAATTGATAACCGCTTTGCCCTTTTGTTAACAGTGATAGACACGTTAATTCTTTGATCCGTGTATTTAATAAGGTAGGTGATATTCCCTCACACGCTTTTTGTAATTGACGAAAAGTCAACGTTTGTTTATTTAACTGCCAAATAATACCTAAAGCCCACGTTCTACCAAGTAGATCTAATAAAGCCATGATCGGCTTACCTGTTTTTGAGCCTCTAACAGGGTTTCCTGGAAATGGAATGGTCATAAATACCCACAAAATACGCTACACATTTAGTAGCATACTACAAAATGTGTAGCAAAAGTAAAGCATTGTATTTTACTTATCGATATTTTCTATTTGAATCACATGCTGGTGTTGTTTATAAATTGATCAAGCAAGATAATCATTTGATCAAATTGAGGATTAAACGTTAATCGTTGCATTGCAGGGTATTGTTGTTTATTCGTTTTCGTGGTTTCACCCATGTAGTTTTCATCATCGGTTTTACAAGAAAGAAAATAAGCATTTTCATTAATATGCTGACAATTTCTATATATGCCATGCACACCATAATATACGTTATTAGGTGCGTTAGTTGTCGCTGTATGGGCAACATTTAACACGTGCTGGCAAAATGGCTTATTGTTACAGTGTGCTCTACTCACCTTAAATGTATCTGGAAATCCTTGTAATAGCGCTTCGTTGCCAAAATACATTAATTGATCTGCTGTTTTAGATTGGCGATTTTCACCGCGGTGCCAGCGCTTGAGTAAAGTAAGAGTCGCCATTGTGTTAATGGTTGTATCTACATCACTGACAACCGAAAAAACAGGGACATCTGGGGGTTGTTTAAATGACACTTTATTGGGTGAAATACGCAACATCAGTTTATGTACTTGCGCGCCCGCATTAATGGCAAATGACTCATATTTAGCGATATCGATATCAGCCCCTTTACTGAGATAATCATAAAAAGGAAGGTAATCAATATATCTTGCAGCCCAAGCAAAATCTGACTTTGCTTTACTCGCAGGAGACCAAAGCAATAATCCTTTGATACGTGCAACTTCTTCTGGCTGCCATTGCGAAGAAAGTAACTGATCAATAAGTAAGGCTCCGCCTGTTGAAAAGCCGCCAAGGTAAACAGAGTTATAATCTTTCAATGCCCGTTGAACACCATACTTAGCGGCTGTTCTCCATTGTTGTTCATCGATATCAATTAAGGCTGAAGGCGCTGTACCATGCCCAGGTAACAATAGCGTTCTAACTGCAATACCACGTTGATAAAACTGCTTTGCTAGATCATGAAACATAAAGGGTGAATCTGTTAATCCATGAATCAATAAAACAACGGTTTCAGCTTCTGGAGGCGTTATTTCAAAAGGTTGAATTAAATCAACAACCGTTCTTTCAGATAGATTTTTCTTTAAATAAAGCTCACTTATTGCTGTATCTATCGAACACTTTATCTTCGCTTTAGGGTTTAATTGCTCTATATGCTGACGAGCGAATGTTAAATATTCACCAAAACTTGGTAGTGATTGATAATTAAACTTTATTTCTTTATCAACGGGTAATACTGATCGAAAGGTTGCTTCATCGGCAAACTTTCTTATTTGCGCGACATCTTCGTTTAGCGACATACAATTCATTGATGTTGCTTGCGCAGTTGCTAAACATGGCAAAAAAGCGCTTAACAAAATAATAAGCAGTGATAATACCTTTGGCTGAAAACGTAAACTGTCCATTTAAAAATTTCTACCTTGCTTTATTGACTTATAGTAAACTGATTTTTGCTAATACTGCCATGCAGTAATTTGTTTTACCGTAATGCTTGAATACAATCGTACCAAGGAAATTACACTTTCACACCCTTAAGATCTTTGTGAACATAAAGTATGCTAACTAAATCTCTCGCGTTCCAACAATTACTTCAAGTAATGAATACCTATTACCCGATTAGCGAGTCAACTTGGCAGTGTTTTCAAAAAATTTGTCAATTTCATGAAGTGAAAGCGAATAGCATTATTTATCCTTTAGCAGAAACCCCAAGTTCATTTTCTTTTATTTATCAAGGATTAATGCGTGCTTATAGCGTTGACAATAAAGGTAATGAATACAATAAAATTTTTTTTACTGAGGATATGTTTCCAGGTTCAATGACCTCTTTATTAACAAACACTCCGGCTTTATTGGCGATAGAAACCGTGGAAGATAGCGTTTACATTTCGATTGATTTTGCAAAGTTCCGCCAACTTCTAAGCAAAAATGAAGAAATAAAACTTTTTCATATCCATTACTTAGAAAAAAACTGGGTGCTTGCAAAAGATGCGAGAGAGATTGAATTAGTTCAACAAGACGCTACAACACGTTATCAAAACTTTGTAGATCTTTTTCCACAATTAAACCAACGATTACCGCAATATCATATCGCTTCACACCTTGGCATTACACCTACTCAATTATCTAGGATCAGAAAAAACATTACTCGCTAAATCAACCTATGTAAATGCGCCATGTTTCCTTGTTTTGTATGCTACTTCAGCATCATTTATTTAAGGAATCACATGAATACATTAACGGCATTACAATGGCGATACGCTGTAAAAACCTTTTCTTCACAGCGATTAACTGAACAACAAATCGCCCTACTTATCGAATCAACTCGATTGGCACCTTCTGCTTTTGGCCTTCAACCGTTAAGGTTAATTGTTATATCAGATCAACAACTCAAGGAAAAATTACTGCCCTATTCATACGGACAAGAAAAGGTGGTGCAGTGTTCACACCTATTCATTTTTGCACATTATGTTGGCGATCGACAAACCCTCGTTAATAACTATTTTACTCAATATTGTAGGGGAAATAACACAGAAGCACATCAGATACTTTCTTACCAGCAACAAGTATCACAGTTTGTCAATTCGATGGATAACGCAGCATTTGATAAATGGTCCAGCGAACAAGCCTATATAGCATTGGGTACGTTGTTAACAGCAGCAGCCTTTAATCAAATAGACAGTTGTCCAATGACCGGCTTTGAACAGCAAAAGTACGATGACATTCTAGCACTCAAAGATAGTAATTATAAAACGACAGTTATTTGCCCTGTTGGCTTGCGAGCAAAAAATGATAAGTATGCTAACTATGCAAAAATACGGAACTCCCTAGAACAATTTGCTGAAATGAGGTAAATATGTTCAATTTAATCTTGCTTGCATTACTTGCAGGTTCAGCCATTGCTATACAAGCAATGATAAACAGCAAATTGGCGCTTCTGTTAAATAATACTTTACTGGCAACCGCCTGTGCTTTTTTTATCGCTTTTATTTCAGTCTTGGTACTTTATCTGATCATGGGCAATACCGTTAAATTCAACCAATTAACCCAAGTGCCAAGTTTAATCTGGTATACCGGAGGCGTACTTAGTGCACTTGGTGTGGGTTTACTTTACTATTTGATCCCTAAATTGGGTGCTGGCTCCCTAATGTCATTTGCATTAACGAGCCAACTCATATGTGCGATGATATTTAGTCATTTTGGCTGGCTGTCTTTACCTCAAAAAACAATGAATCTTGAAAGTACGTTAGGTGCTTCGTTGATGATAATAGGACTCATTTTGATAAACTGGAAAGCCGTATGAATATTATCGATAGTGCAAATTTAACTAACCTTAAAAAATTGTGGCGATTATATGGTGCAACCACACTTTATCGCGATGACATGTTCACGCTTAATGCAGTAAGACATTGGCCGCATCGACATTGGCTAGACTCCTCAGCTTCTGCGCTAACTGAAGAGCTCTTTGAGAAAGAACACCATGAAAAGTTATTAACGCTAATACAAAAAATTTCACATAATGCTATCTTTGCTTTATGGCAAACTGTAGGTAAATCCAACATACACCAAGCGATTAAATCTCATTTACTTTCAAATGGTTGGCAAAAATCATTTAAGCAAACTGCAATGTATTTACCGCTAAATCATCAACATTTATTACCAGAAAGCCCAACGTTAACCTTAACCCCTGTAAGGTCGCGAAAGCAAGTTGAAGAATGGTGTCATATTGGCTCAGCAGCTTTTAACTACCACATTGATATTAATGCTATTCTTCCCTTGCTTAGTAATAACCAAGTGGTGATGTATCTTGCCTCTACGGGTTCAGTTAATGTCGGAGCAAGTATGTTATTACACAGCGAAACATGCTCTGGTGTGCATCAGATGGGTGTGCTGCCTACACATCAAGGGAAAGGATATGCCAAAGCAATCATGGTTGCACTTATCAACCAATGCATTACGCTAAATATCAAACACCTTGTACTGCAAGCCTCGCAAGCGGGTTTACCCCTTTATAAAAAGCTCGGTTTTATCGAGCAATTTACCATTGAAAACTTTCAATTTTTTGATATAGATAACGATACAACCAGAATAAACAATAAATGCCCTTAGCCCTGCATTTATTGTTTTATTTTAGCATACCGCACAGTAATTATATTGCACTTGCAATATAATTACTGTGCGGTATGCTATGCAAAAAAGTAAGGGTTTTACAATGAAACAACATGATGCAACACCATTAACTGATTATATTGAATATCCTGAACAGGAGATGCTGTCACGTTCAGAACATTTTTATCAAGAAATTAAACGTCGGCATAGTATCCGTAGTTTTAGTGATCGCCCTGTTGCTAAAGAAATAATAGAAAACTGTATCAAAGCAGCTGGCACTGCACCCAGTGGTGCCAACCATCAACCTTGGCACTTTGTTGCGATAAATAGTGCTGAAATGAAGGCACAAATAAGATCACAAGCAGAAGAACACGAACGTAGCTTTTATGCAGGCAGAGCAGGAGATGAATGGCTAGATGCATTAAAACCTTTAGGGACAGATGCTAACAAACCTTACCTTGAGCACGCTCCTTGGCTCATCGCAATATTTAGTCAAAAGAAGGGGGGGATCCATGCCGAAGATAAACATACTAATTACTATGTTCATGAATCAGTAGGCATAGCAACAGGATTTTTAATTAATGCGTTGCATTCTAGCGGCTTGGTAACACTGACGCACACACCAAAACCAATGTCATTTTTAAGTAAAGTATGTAACCGACCTGAAAATGATCGCGCCTATATGTTATTAGTGGCGGGTTATCCTGCAGAAGGTGCAACAGTACCTCATCATGCTAGTGTCAAAAAATCACTTGATGAGATAGCTACCTTTTTATAAGGGTAGCTATCATTTTACTGCTCGTTAATGCTCTAGTTCTATATCTGTGCAGGTGGCTTTACAAAAAATTTTAGTGCTTCCTTTATCATAATCAACCTTAACAGAAAGCAGCTTTTCACATTGTGGGCAATATACTTTTTGCCCATTAAGTACATTAGCAATCAATTTTTTTTGCTGATGAAATGACCTAGTACTACGTTTTTGTAACTTTTTTAATTGTGATATATCAAGCAAAATTAACCCACCGACTGACAATACCATCCATCAAAATGCCCAGCTAAAGGCGCGCTGCTTTGTTCTAATAGGGTTTGATAGGCGGTGATGTTTTCATAACTTGCTGGCATTTCTGGATAGGCCGTTATTTCCCATGGATAATCTGCATTATCAGGATACGGGCAAAATGATAACTTTTGATTATTTTCCAACAATAGTTGACCATATTTAAGTGCTGATTCTTCGCTAGCAAAAATTACTGAAAATTGAAACTCTCTAGCAACAGACAAGTCATCCCCTTGCAATAACATTTGCCATAAAGCTTCACCGTGTTCATCTTCTGGGAATAACGTATAATCTCGTTCCATTTGCACTGTTCTCTGGGTAAAATAAAACTAGTGTAACTATTTCATCAAAAAAATTCAGTGATTAATTCTTTAATGTTCATTGCTGTCGAGTATATACATGATCAAATTTGAACTTCATCTTCCCGTAAAATCTCAAGACGACTCGGTCATCGAACTGCTAGCGAATGCCTGTAGAGCGCATGCTTTATTCAGCAACGGACAGTTAAAAATGGCAATCACAAAAGGAGCGTTATGGTTAGAGCGCGGTAAAAATATTGATCGTTTACGTAAGGTGAAAAAAAGCCTGATACCTGATGATGTACTACATTTTTATTATGATGAATATGTGTTATCTCAAACATGTTTAGCCGCTCACATTATTGAAGACTTTATCGAATATAGCGTTATTTATAAACCTTCAGGTATGCCTTGCAACGGTTCAAAGTGGGCAGATCACTGCACAGTAACTAGATGGGCAGAAACACAACTAACACCCCAACGGCCTGCTTTTTTAGTACACAGACTTGATAAAGCAGCTTCAGGTTTATTGTTGATCGCACATAGTAAAAAGGCAGCAAAAGCGTTAAGTCACTTATTTGAGCAGCGTAAAATTACCAAGAAGTATCAAGTACTTGTTCATGGCTTAGTTGAAGAAAACGTTATACACACAACAACCCCTATTAATAATAAAGCTGCTAGCACATTCTTTTCATATGCCGACAAATCAATAAAAGCTATGATTAGTTTACTTAATGTTGAGATAGAAACAGGTAGAAAACATCAAATAAGGTTACATGCTGCTGATTTAGGCTACCCTGTTGTAGGTGACAGGCTACACGGTAACGCGAATAACGATACACAGGTAAACTTACAGTTAACCGCAGTACATTTATCTTTTACTTGCCCATTAACTGAACAAGTAAAAGATATTAATTTAACAACATCATTAAAACCAGATCTTATTGGCGTTGCTAAAATATTAACCTCATAGGGTTAGGGTGTATAGCGAATATCACTATCATCTAACACGTTGAGTTCTTCACCCACTAGATGTTCGGCGCCTATAGCTTCCATTAATGCAAGCCCCTGTTCACGCTGTTCAATAGTAAGTGCCTTATAAGGTAAACGGAAATTTGGCGAAACAGCCCCTGTCATCATCAAACTAGTATTAATGGCGATAGGATTCGGTTCACAGAATAACCAATTCATTAATCCTTGCATTGAAGCATTCAGACTACTGTCTTGCTCATCCATTAATTTACGCATTAATGTTGGTACTAAGTTAGAGGTAACAGAAATCACACCATGCGAACCAAACTGATGACGACCGGCAAAACATTCATCGTCATTACCTGACCAACAGGCAATACCTTTTTCTTCATAATAACCGATACGCTCATTGCCCGCGCACTCTTTCACCCCAACAAAATTCTCATGCGTTGAAATTGGTACGATGATATCTGGTGTTAAATCTTGGCCAGTTCGACCCGGTACGTTATAAATAAACGCAGGACCAATATCTAATACTTTACGAAAGTGCTCAATTACACCTCGTGAGGAAGTACGTCCGTAATAAGGGTTAATTTGTAACGCAGCATCCATTCCCATGGCAAAGCCATTTTCAGTCGCCTTTATTGCTTCACGGGTATTATTACTGCCAGTATTACCAATAATAATAAGCTCTTTACCATACTGATGAACACTGTGAGCGATAAGCATTAAATGCTCTTCCCAGCTTAGCAAGTGCCCCTCACCCGTTGTGCCACCAACAATTATACCGTCAACACCAGCATCGATTTGTTTAGCAACAAGACGATCATAGGTTGCTAGGTCAATATCACCTTGGTCATCATAGGGAGTTTTAATAGCCGTGATCAGGCTTGCTGAATGTATTTGCTTCATGAATATCTCGATCGATTTGCAATAATAAAAAGAATAATGTCAACAGTGCGCGATTCTATCAACAACGCGCTTAAGGATAAACACTTCTTTCGTGGCAATATGCTGATATTTAAAAATATGACTGTCTAATTGGATAACTTGATAAGCATGATAGTTGTCAGGGTTAGCCATATCCATTGGATATGCTTCTTGTTGATCAATTTCTGCTTTAGCGATAGTAAAATGAACATCGCCTACTAAGCCCCAATCACCTACTTCAATATATTCTTGCATGAGCTGATTTTCTTGATCAAGAACGGTGAACGTAAACTCATAACAGCCATCGCTATGAATTTTTGCTAATTCATTATGAGTTTCTCCGTTAGTTTGTTGTCTACTGCTAAACCAGCTCCCAATAAGTTGTTCTCGTCTATACATAGTTTTTCTTAAGTAATTTTAGTCATGGTATTTTATACCATTACGCTTAAATAAGTGACCAACTAAAACGATTTCAAAAAATAAAGAGTATTGTTAGGGTCTGTTGATCTTTCGTGTTTAGTTCGAACAAAGATTAATCTCGAAAGATTAACAGACCCTAGGAAATGTACTGATTGTTTAACTAGCTGGCTTACGTTCTGACTGGCTAAATGCAGACACAATCGAAATAATTAAACCAATCATAAAGACACTTGCAAACATCACAGAAAAATTAACCATAGGGTTCATAAAAAATGATTTCTCTTGTTCTAATTGGGCTATTTGCTGATTAATGACTTCCTCTGTAGCACCACTATTACGTATATTTTCAATGTAGTAATTAAAATAGTTATTCATAAAGTCAGGTTCGATGACGGTTGCATATAATACGTTATAAACGCCAAACATAAATGCAGCAATAAAAGTGATACCAATACCTAATAAAAATATCTGTTTAAAAGATACAACTTCTTTGCATTGCGCCTTATATTCTTTGACGGCTAAAAATATCGTTAATAGTGAAAAAATCATTGTAGAATAGCCAATGATTTCTCCCATTTGGTAGGTGGATGGATCACTACCCATCACTAAACTACCGATAAAAGGTATACAGACAACAATAACACCTGCAATCAAGCCATATTTCATTATTAATTTTTTCATCGCCTACTCCGTGAATGTTAAGAATTATTATCTTAGGTATAGTAAAGAACCTAACGTAGCTTTACCTTATGCAAGCATTATCAAAAAGGCTATCACCCATATGGGTGAGCTAGTTAAAATAAGCGTTTGAACAACGTTAGCTTAATGTATCAGCTTTAACAATTTAGCTTCAGCAACGGCTTGTGTACGATTTGATACATCCAACTTTTCGAACAAAGATTTTAAATGGGTTTTTACGGTATTAGGTGAAATAGACAAGCTTAATGCAATTTCTTTATTGGTATAACCTTGCGCTAAAAACAAGAGCATTTGTTGCTCTCGTTCACTCAATTGCGCTAACTTTTCTTGATCAATTTCTACCTCACGCTCAACAATTTTATCTGGTTTAAAAAACCAAGCTATCGCGCAGCCAACAATAAGAAAAATTGAAGCGATGATCATTAAATAACTCGATAACGGTAATTTATAACTAAAAAACTGAAATTCTATGAACTTTAAAAGTGCCAATAAACCAAACAAAATTAAGCCGTATTTAATAATAACTTTTGACACGCCTTCCTCATTGCATTTAATAAGTAACTACTTTGATCATTAGGCAGTTTATGCGTAGAGTCAATAGTAAAGCATGTCATCATAGCGGCCTATACCAAACGAATTATCATTGTAAGCAGTTTGATGTATAAATGTAACTTTTATTGAAAATACTTAGGTGACAAAGGGTTATATAAAAAACATGTGTCGCTGCTCTAAGCAGCGTTCAATTTATTCGCTCACACTAAGACTACGCTCGCTTTTATAGATAAGGAGACAACATGAGTAATTATCGCACGGAAAAAGACAGCATGGGTTCATTAAATGTACCCATTAACGCGCTTTATGGTGCCCAAACTCAAAGAGCAATTAATAACTTCCCAATTAGTGGCCAACCAATGCCAAAAGCATTTATAAAAGCCTTATTAATTGCCAAGCGTGCAGCTGCAGAAGCTAACGGTGAATTAAATCATCTTTCAAAAAATATGTCTTTAGCGATTATTGATGCCGTAGATAATTTATTGCAAGAAGACTTTACTAAACACTTTCCCGTGGATGTTTTTCAAACAGGTTCAGGCACTAGTACCAATATGAATGCTAATGAAGTATTAGCAACACTTGCAAACCAAAACATTGATGAAAAAGTTAATGCAAATGACCACGTGAATTATGGTCAAAGTAGTAATGATATTATTCCTTCTACCATACATATAAGTTCTGCTATTGAAGTAGAAGAGCGGTTGATACCTGCTTTGCAACACTTTGTAAAGATTACTTCAAACAAAGCTAATCAAGTTGAAAAGTTTGTCAAAACCGGCCGTACACATTTAATGGATGCGATGCCTATTACCTTAGGGCAATCTTTACGTACGTGGGCTGACCAAATAAGTCAAAACATTATTCATCTTAGACAATTACAACCAAGCGTTCAGAGCCTTGCACAAGGTGGAACTGCGGTTGGTACTGGCATAAACGCCGACAATAAATTTTCTGCTGCTTTTAATAAAGCGTTATCATCTTATACCAATATCGCATTTACGCCTGCTGATAATTTTTTTACTCATATTAGCTCACAAGATATTGCCGTTGCGTTATCAGGACAATTAAAAACCGTCGCTATTTCAATCATGAAAATATCTAATGATTTACGATGGATGAATTCGGGTCCTTTAGCAGGTTTAGGGGAAATTACCTTAGAAGCACTCCAACCAGGTTCTTCTATTATGCCAGGTAAAGTTAACCCCGTGATACCTGAAGCAGCCGCCATGGTCGCAGCGCAAGTAATTGGCAATGACACAACGATTTCCGTTGCTGGACAGTCAGGTAATTTCGAATTAAATGTTATGTTACCTGTGATTGCAAAAAATTTGCTTGAAAGTATCGAATTACTAAGTAATGTCTCCAAGCTACTTGCAGATAAAGCGATATCAAGCTTTGAAGTTAATGAAGAAAACCTAAAAAAAGCATTAGATAAAAACCCTATCTTAGTGACAGCTCTTAACCCTATTATTGGTTATCAAAAAGCAGCTGAAATAGCGAAATTAGCTTACAAAGAAAATAGACCAATTATTGATGTTGCAGAAGAAAATACCGATTTAAGTCGAGAGGAACTGTCAACATTATTAGATCCTGCAAAACTTACGTTAGGTGGGGTTAATTAGGAAACCAAAAACCTAATGTCAAACTGCATGACATTAGGTTTTAAACGAATGGTCAATGCTAATTTTTCTTAATCTTTACGCTACCATTGACTGTTTCAATGTCTACCTGCACATCACCACTGCCAATCATGCCTTCCAACGATCTACCCGTAAACATGTTCTTCTTTGCGCTAAGACCAAAATCATTTTTAATATTTCCGTGCATAGTTTCCACTTCAACATCAGCATTTATATTTGCTGGTAATGATAAAACAACACGGCCATTAACGGTTTCAATACTAATGTCATCAAGCTGTTCTATACCATCAATATAGCTAACATCAACACTACCGTTAACAGAACTGATCTCGCTATTATTTGCTAATCCTGTCGCATCAATGCCACCATTTACAGTTTGTAATTTCATCGCTCCTGATACATTTTTAATCGTTAATGAACCATTAACTAGTTCAATATCTGATAACCTAGTACCTACTGGCACGTTAACTTCGTAATCAACACTGCCTGAAGAGTTATTATTCCAATTAGTTTTTTTATAACGTGTTTCTACCGAAACACCTCGGCTATTTTCCTGCATATCCACTTCTATCCGATTTCTTCCTTCTTGATCTTCTGCAGTAATAATTGCTGTGACGCTGATAATATCTTTTTTCCACCCAATAATATCAACATCGCCGTTAACGTTATTTAAGCGAAACTCAGCCGCTGAAGAATTAACATTAAACGTTTGTTTAATTTCATCTTTTACGTCTGCAAGTGTTGCTGAACTTAACATTAATAAGCTAAGGGTTAATAATATTTCATTTTTCATGAACGAGTCCTTTTTATTGAGTTAATAAGTTAGTAACTCACATACGCGAAAAGGTTTAAACAAAAAGGCAAAATAAGGTAAATTAATGTTATTGCACTTTAAAACATAACTTTATGTCTAGATTAAACATTCAATTATTGTTAACTGGCGATGAAATCATGAACGGTGATATCGTCGATTCAAACTCTGCGATGATCGCACAACAATTAATCCCTTTTGGCTTAAAAATAGCAAAAAAAACGACAGTTTCTGATGATTTATCATTACTGATCGAAGAAATAAATACATTAAGTCAACAAGCAGACATATTAATTATCAACGGAGGTCTTGGTCCAACGGTAGATGATTTAACAGCCCAAGCATTAGCTACAGCCATTAATGTTCCTATTGAAAAAAACAATCAAGCCTATCAACATGTACTAAATTGGTGCGATAAAAGAAGCTACCCGATTACAGACGCCTGTATCAAACAAGCAATGCTACCAAAAGGTGTAGACATCATTGCAAATGATATTGGTAGCGCAGTGGGATTTTCTATTGTTCATCACCAATGCCATATTTACTGCACGCCTGGTGTTCCTCGTGAATTAGCAATAATGTTAGAGCAACATATTATTCCGCAATTTGCAGACAACGTAACACAAAATTTCGCATATCAAGTCAGAAAACTTCAAGTCTTCGGTATTGGTGAGTCTTCTATTCAACAATTAATACATAATCATTTCCCAAAGTGGCCTGCTGAAATCTCATTAGGTTTTCGAGCTTGCACACCGATGTTAGAAGTGAAGTTAACAACACACAAAAAAAATACCCTACCTCTGCTGCAACAGTGGCAAGAAAAAATACATCATTTATTAGGAGATCACGTGTTATGCCAATTTGATGGAGCACCTCCAACAATGGCAGAGCATGTTTTATCTTTATTGCAGGAAAAAAATCTAAAAATTACCACCGCTGAATCATGCACCGGTGGATTGATAGCCAGTTTGCTTACTGATATCTCAGGTGCATCAGAATCGTTTGAGGCTGGCTTTGTTACTTATTCTAATCATATGAAACAAACCTTACTTGATGTGCCTGAAGAACTATTAGTAGAGCATGGGGCAGTAAGCGAATCCGTCGTTAAAGCAATGGTACTTGGTGCAATAAAAAAATCAAATGCTGATTTTGGAATTGCCGTTTCTGGTATTGCTGGTCCGCATGGAGGCAGTGATGAAAAACCAGTGGGAACCGTTTGGATAGCTTGGGGCACTTCTACTACGATTAGAACAGTAAAATTTATAATAAAATCTGACAGACAATCATTCCAAATATCTGTTGCTCATCGAGCTTTAGATTTACTGAGACGTGAGATATTAATGAGCAAACAGTCACCAATGTACAAAAAATAACAATAATTTGTTGCAAGAATGTAAAAGCAGCCTCAATTTCTCGCATTATGAGGTTATTTATTGCGTAGCAAATCAAAACTTTATATATTTACTATACGATATACTGTATCTACAACTTATTAACGCATGTACACTAACCAAAATAGAGAAATATCTATGCTGCTACATTACATGCGAATAATGCTTTAGTTTCCTAGGAGCACATTTTGATTGACAAGAACTTCATCACCAGTGGTCGAAATACCATCATTCACAAAATGAGAAAATTTGATTTATTAATCATTAACGGCAGCCACCCTGTTGTTGTTGTCAGTAATCGAGGCATAGGTATCTTTAAAGGTGAACTTCCCCAAAAAAAATCAGATGCTAAAAAAGCTTACCAAGATGTAGTTGATGTAGCCGCCACGGAAGTATTTGGTGAAACAAAAACATTAATCTTTGTGCAGGCACTTGATAATAAAGAATACAAAATAGATTATTCAAAAGTTAACACTCCAAACTTCATTCGTATTCACCAAGAAAACTATATTTAAACATGTGTTCAAATAGAGAGTATAAAGCGTGACAAAGGCAACTTTAGTTCCCAATAAAAAAAACAATATTGATTTGGTACTACAGCCGATAAAAGATCAGACGTCGCTTACTGAGGTATCTATCCATGAACTTATCGATGCTTCTGAGTATACAAGTCTTTATGTTGACAACGGTAATATAAAAAATGCTATTGCTGAACTTAACAGTGTTTTAAAGCCCCTTCAACAAGGCCAATCTGGTCGTGAAATCTCTTATCAAGTGCTTGAGCGACGGGATGCTAAAATATCCATTGAAATCGACAAAGATGAAATGACTGCATCCGCTGAAATTTCAACTGCCCTGGGCGGAAAACATCTAACAGCCAAAGCAATATTAGCGGCTGCTCAACAAGCAGGTGTCACAAAAGGGTTTAGTAAAGAAGAATTAGTAAAACTTGCCCAACACGCTGCTCAAGAGCCCCCTGGTAGTATCGTAAAAGGCTCTATTGCGTACGGTAAAGATCCTATCGATGGTAAAGATGCCAAGGTTAAACATTTAGTACAAAGTGCACAAGACAGAATTCTACGCCCTAAAGAACGCGAAGATGGTTCAGTAGATATGCGTGATTTAGGTGATATTATCTGTGTAAAAATTGGTGATCCTTTAGCGAGAAAAATTCCATTAACAGATGGAATTAAAGGGTTTTCGGTAACTGGTACCCCCCTGGAGCCAAAGCCTGGAGATGACTGCACCTTACAAGCCGGTGAAGGTACAACTATAAGCCCAAAAAATGAAGATGTACTTGTATCAACAAGGGTTGGTTTACCACGCATTATCGATAACGGTATGGAGGTTGATGAAGTTTACAAAATTAAAAATGTAGATGTAAGCACAGGTCATATCGATTTTGAAGGCAGTGTTATCATCGATGGTGACGTATGTGAAGGAATGCAAGTAACCGCTAGAGGCGATATCACTGTTGGTGGTTTTGTTGAATCTTCCTACTTAAACTCAGGCGGGGATATTACCATCGGCAGTGGTATAATCGGCAAGAAACAAGAAGTAGATGATCTAAAAGTCACCGATATCACCATGAGTGCTAACTTGAAAGCGAAAGGCACTATTTTTGCAAAATATTGCCAATATGCTGATATAACATGCAATAATTTTCGAATAGAAAATCAGTTAATGCATACTATTATTGAAGCCGAAGAAAGAGTATGGGTTGGTACTGATGAAAAAGCTAACGGTAAGCTGATTGCAGGACACATTACCGTAGGACAATCGATACATGCAGGCACAGTTGGAGCAACAGCAGGAAGCGCAACAATTATCACCTTTGCAAAAAGACTAGAGCACTTTAATGAGCAAATCACTGAATTAGATGCGAAAATAGAGGTAGAATCTAAACAAGTCGATGAACTAAAAGAAGCCAGTAATAAGCTAAGAAAATTACCGAAAGATAAAGTAAACCCAGACATGCTTAATAAAGTCATCTCTACCTATAAACACCATGCAGAGCAAATGGCCAAATACATCAGTGATAAAGAATTACTCGAAGAAGAAGTTAATCAATACATGGGAAGTGTATGTGTTGAGGCAACAGAACGTATTTATCAAAGCGTACAAATGACTGTTGGCGATTTTCACGAAAAAACAAAGCGTGAATATGGCCCAAGTAGAATGCGCTATAAAGAGCGTAAAATTATAATAGATCCAATTGTAACATAATGAAAAGTCAGTCAACTATCATCTCAAAGCTACTTACCGGTATTTTTTTAAGTAGCTTTTTTACATTTAATGTTAACGCAAGCAAATGCGATATTAATTTCCAACATGGAATTATTATTGACCCTTCACATATTCGAATTTTAGAACGTGATATCACTATCGTTCAAATCAACAATGACGAACAACTTTTTGTCAAAGGAAGAGAAATCCCGTTAACTGACAAGCAACGCTTATTAATTTCTGAATACTCTCAAGGGATACGTTTTCAAATACCTGAAATTGTCTCTATTGCAATCGAAGGCGTTGATGTTGGCCTTAAAGCCGTCAACAAAGTCATAGCTGGTGTAACAGGTGAAAATAGTGCTTCACATCAGAAACTTCAAAAACGTTTTGACGAAATGCAATGGCGATTAAGAAAGCGCTTTAATCATAGTGATGAAAGTTATTATATTGCACCTCAAGATTTTGATGATTTTAGTGAGATTTTTGCTGGTGAATTCGAGCAAGAAATCGAAACGCTTGTAACCGAATCAATTGGTACAATTTTACTTGCTGTTGGTGAGGCCATGACAAATAAACCACAAGGTACTGGTGAAAGCCGTGTACAAACGTTTGACGAACGGATGGAAACCATGGGAGAGGAACTAGAGTTAGAAATGAGCGCAAAGGTAACTTCAATAGAAAATAAGGCAATGGTTTTTTGTGAAAAATTAAAGTCACTCGATGAAATAGAAACGAAACTAACTGAAAATATTCACCCGCTCGCCTTTTTTAATCTTATTCAATCTCAACATTGAAAACATTCACCACTTGTAGCGTTAACACGACAAGCCTTATTTATCTAATATCAGTTTTAACGCTGGCAGCAATTTATGCTTAATTTTCTCAATTTCTGTATCATTATAGGGACTCATTGGTAGCAACCCCCAAATAGGTTTCGGCCAAGCCTTATCTTCTTCAAAGCGAACTACATGATGCAAATGCAATTGAGGGCAAATATTACCTAATGCCGCTACGTTCATTTTTTTACCCTGAAATACTTGCATAAGTACTTCGCTTAACATACTAGATTCATTTAAAAGTTGCTGTTGCTGTTGCCAATCTAACTGGTAAATATCTTGAATATTATGCACCTTAGGTACGAGTACAAACCAAGGATACTGATTGTCATTCATTAGCAATAGTTTACATAATGGCAACTCTAACAATTCAATTGTATCGTTACTTAACATTGCATTTAACTGGAAGGATTCCATTATATCTCCTATTTCCTTTTATTTTTTCTACCACGACCGCGGGCTAATTTTCTTGCTTCACGTTCAGCGATTTTTTGTTTATCAAGTGCTTCGAAATAAGCCGCTTCTTTAGAGATCATATCAGGTGTTTCGAATGAGATTGGCCCTAACGTTTTATCTCTAATCTCATTAATCAAAATAGTTGAAGCCTTAGTAAAATCAACTAATCCTCCACTTTTAACACAGCCTCTAATTTTGCCAATTGCTTCTATTAGCTCAATTTCACGTTGTGGTAATTCAACTAATTTATAACGCTCAAGAAGCCTTTGAGGATATGCTTCAATTAAATAATCTGCCGCAAAACAAGCTATATCATCATGATCATAGGCTGTATCTTTTACCGCACTGGTAATTGCTAAACGATAACCACTGTTCTCATTTATTATTTTAGGCCAAAGCATACCCGGTGTATCATAAAGGTATAACCCTTCTTCTAGTCTAATACGTTGTTGACCTTTTGTGACCGCAGGCTCATTTCCTACTTTAGCTTTAGCTTTGCCTACTAAAGTATTCAATAACGTCGATTTACCTACGTTAGGTATCCCCATAATGACTGCATTGATCTGTTTTCCTGTTTGATCTTTATTTGGCACTAAACTACGAATTAAGTTTGGAATTGTTTTAGCTATACTCGGATTATCGGTTGTTAAAGCGATCGCTTTTACATTATGTTGTGTCTCTAAATGCTCCAACCATAATGACGTAATATTTTCATCTGCAAGATCACTCTTATTGAGAATTTTGATAAGTGGTTTATCACCTCTTATCTCGGTGATCATCGGGTTTTCGCTACTAAAAGGTAACCTAGCATCACAAACTTCAATGACCACATCTATTTGCGGTAAAATTTCTTTAATTTCTTTTTGGGCCTTGTGCATGTGCCCTGGATACCAGTTAATTGCCATAATTTTTTTACGTTATAAAAAAAGTAGATTTTAACATCACACCAGTAATAAATCTTTATTATTCAATCAAGGTTTTTAGATAAAACGTGGCGAAAACTACATACCTGTCTCTTTGAGTTTAACAACTAAGGTTTGCAACTAGTATTCACGCATAGCGTCAGATGTGTTATACCAATTCGCATAAAGATTAAGTCAGTTCAGAGCGATGTCAGAGGTGGGAGAATAAGCGAAACGTGTGCAGGTATAGTTGCTCTACATCAAACACGTTTTGCGCAATTATCGCGCCTCTAACACGCTCCCAAAGGGCGAGTTTAAACGCTTCATAGCCTGTGTTGTTGATTTTGAAAAGGACGCTACAAGGATGTAGCTTATTAGAGAACGCAGGAGCACGTTCTCCTGAATAACCATTCTCTGCAATCAACGCCGTGCCTCTAAAGCGTTTAATTCTCGCTGAATGACCGAATATTTATGCGAATTGGTATTAGCTATCAATACACCTAATTAAACTTTTTTAGAAGCTAGAATGCAAGAAACCTTGTTTCAGGCCCGCGAATTCGCAGAGCTCATTCGGTTAAAACGGGCCAACATGATACAGTTCATGTTGTCTGTTAACCTTTTTAACCCTACACTCGTGAGAGTACTCCATGTATTTTGTCCATAAAAAAAGGCCGTCTTACTAGACGGCCTTTTCTTTGGAATAAAAGCTTGATGATGTCCTACTCTCACATGGGCGTTACTTATCACATGAGTCACACTAGCATCGGCGCTATTGCATTGACTATTGGGTTTTCGGTCTGGGTATTTGCCCATAGTCTCAAGGATATTTATCCTGACTTAATGTTTTTAACCTAACGCAAAAACCCGTAGCTTTCGCTACGGGCTTCTCTTAATAGAAGCTTGATTCAGGCCCGCGAATTCGCATAGCTCATTCGGTTAAAACGGGCCAACATGAAACTGTTCATGTTGTCTGTTAACCTTTTTAACCCTACACTCGTGAGAGTACTCCATGTATTTTGTCCATAAAAAAAGGCCGTCTTACTAGACGGCCTTTTCTTTGGAATAGAAGCTTGATGATGTCCTACTCTCACATGGGAACTCCCACACTACCATCGGCGCTATTGCATTTCACTACTGAGTTCGGCATGGAGTCAGGTGGTTCTACAATGCTATTGTCATCAAGCATAATCTTTTTTCGTCTACTTTCGTAAACACAATCTCGGAATTCTGATATCTATCGTTATTCTAATTCAAGGCACAGTACGTGATGTTATCAAACATACCTAAAACATTTAGGTGTTGTATGGTTAAGCCTCACGGGCAATTAGTATCAGTTAGCTCAAGGCCTCACAACCCTTACACACCTGACCTATCAACGTTGTAGTCTCCAACGACCCTTTAGGGAGATTAAATCTCCAGTGAGAACTCATCTCAAAGCCTGTTTCCCGCTTAGATGCTTTCAGCGGTTATCAGTTCCGAACGTAGCTACCGGGCAATGCCATTGGCATGACAACCCGAACACCAGTGGTTCGTCCACTCCGGTCCTCTCGTACTAGGAGCAGCCCTCTTCAATTCTCAAACGCCCACGGCAGATAGGGACCGAACTGTCTCACGACGTTCTAAACCCAGCTCGCGTACCACTTTAAATGGCGAACAGCCATACCCTTGGGACCGACTTCAGCCCCAGGATGTGATGAGCCGACATCGAGGTGCCAAACACCGCCGTCGATATGAACTCTTGGGCGGTATCAGCCTGTTATCCCCGGAGTACCTTTTATCCGTTGAGCGATGGCCCTTCCATACAGAACCACCGGATCACTATGACCTGCTTTCGCACCTGCTCGACGTGTCTGTCTCGCAGTTAAGCTGGCTTATGCCATTGCACTAACCGTACGATGTCCGACCGTACTTAGCCAACCTTCGTGCTCCTCCGTTACTCTTTGGGAGGAGACCGCCCCAGTCAAACTACCCACCAGACAGTGTCCCCAAGCCCGATCAGGGCCCTAGGTTAGAACATCACGCATACAAGGGTGGTATTTCAAGGTTGGCTCCACACACACTGGCGTGCATGCTTCAAAGCCTCCCACCTATCCTACACATGTAGGAGCAATGTTCACTGTCAAGCTATAGTAAAGGTTCACGGGGTCTTTCCGTCTAGCCGCGGGTATACGGCATCTTAACCGCAAATTCAATTTCACTGAGTCTCGGGTGGAGACAGTGTGGCCATGATTACGCCATTCGTGCAGGTCGGAACTTACCCGACAAGGAATTTCGCTACCTTAGGACCGTTATAGTTACGGCCGCCGTTTACCGGGGCTTCGATCATGAGCTTCGCAGAGCTAACCCAATCAATTAACCTTCCGGCACCGGGCAGGCGTCACACCGTATACGTCATCTTTCGATTTTGCACAGTGCTGTGTTTTTAATAAACAGTTCCAGCCACCTGGTTACTTCGACTGTCAACAGCTTAAAGAGCAAGTCTCATCACCGTCGACAGCGTACCTTCTCCCGAAGTTACGGTACTATTTTGCCTAGTTCCTTCACCCGAGTTCTCTCAAGCGCCTTAGTATTCTCTACCTAACCACCTGTGTCGGTTTGGGGTACGGTTCCTATATATCTGATGCTTAGAAGCTTTTCCTGGAAGTATGGCATCAACAGCTTCTACTCCGTAGAGTATCGTCTCGTGTCTCAGTCTTAAGAACCCGGATTTGCCTAAGTTCTCAACCTACTCACTTTCACATGGACTACCAACGCCATGCCTGTTTAGCCTGCTCCGTCCCTCCTTCGCAATATATAGAAGTACAGAAATATTAATCTGTTTCCCATCGACTACGCCTTTCGGCCTCGCCTTAGGGGCCGACTTACCCTGCCCTGATTAACATGGGACAGGAAACCTTGGTCTTTCGGCGTGGGAGTTTTTCACTCCCATTATCGTTACTCATGTCAGCATTCGCACTTCTGATACCTCCAGCATGCCTTACAACACACCTTCAACGGCTTACAGAACGCTCCCCTACCACTTAAATCAAAGATTTAAATCCGCAGCTTCGGTGACTAGTTTAGCCCCGTTACATCTTCCGCGCAGACCGACTCGACTAGTGAGCTATTACGCTTTCTTTAAAGGATGGCTGCTTCTAAGCCAACCTCCTAGCTGTCTATGCCTTTCCACATCGTTTCCCACTTAACTAGTACTTTGGGACCTTAGCTGGCGGTCTGGGTTGTTTCCCTCTTCACTATGGACGTTAGCACCCATAGTGTGTCTCCCGCATATCACTCATTGGTATTCGGAGTTTGCAAAGGGTTGGTAAGTCGGGATGACCCCCTAGCCTTAACAGTGCTCTACCCCCAATGGTGTTCGTGCGAGGCTCTACCTAAATAGATTTCGGGGAGAACCAGCTATCTCCCGGCTTGATTAGCCTTTCACTCCGACCCACAAGTCATCACCGCATTTTTCAACATACGTGTGTTCGGTCCTCCAGTTGATGTTACTCAACCTTCAACCTGCCCATGGGTAGATCGCCGGGTTTCGGGTCTATTCCTAGCAACTGTACGCGCAGTTAACACTCGCTTTCGCTACGGCTCCCCTAATCGGTTAACCTTGCTACTAAAAATAAGTCGCTGACCCATTATACAAAAGGTACGCAGTCACCCGAAGGCTTCCACTGCTTGTACGTATACGGTTTCAGGTTCTATTTCACTCCCCTCACAGGGGTTCTTTTCGCCTTTCCCTCACGGTACTGGTTCACTATCGGTCAGTTAGGAGTATTTAGCCTTGGAGGATGGTCCCCCCATATTCAGTCAACATTTCACGTGTGCCGACCTACTCGTTTTCACAATATGTTTGTCTTCGTGTACGGGGCTATCACCCTGTATCGCCAAGCTTTCCAGCTTGTTCCACTGACGCCCATACGCTTAAGGGCTAATTCGCGTTCGCTCGCCGCTACTAACGAAATCTCGGTTGATTTCTTTTCCTCGGGGTACTTAGATGTTTCAGTTCTCCCGGTTCGCCTCATTAACCTATGTATTCAGTTAATGATAATGTCTTATGACATTGGGTTTCCCCATTCGGAAATCTGTGTCTGTAACGTCTTTTATCGACTTAACACAGCTTATCGCAGATTAACACGTCCTTCATCGCCTCTAACTGCCAAGGCATCCACCATATACGCTTAGTCACTTAACCATACAACCCTAAATATTTTAGGTTACTCAGTGACAAAACTGAGTATCAATGTATGTCTGACATTTTCACGTACTATAAATAGCACTTGAATTAGAATGAAATAAGATAAGGAAGTCTTATTTCGGTTGTTAGCTTTATTCATTAAAGTAATGAGCGCGACACTCGTTACTTACCTAAAGCTAACGTGATATAACTAGTTGATAAAACTACTTATATCGGGATATAAATATCAGCTTTCCAGATTGTTAAAGAAATCGTAATTAACACGCATTCGGTTAAAAACTTGGTTAAAAAAACCAAATTGAAAATCACTAAAAAGTAACCTTTAATTTGGTCTCTCATTCTTTATGAAGAAGTTAATAATTCGAGTTAAGCTAGGCGCTTGATGGCGACGTTTAGTTCACTAAACGAGTCATTAAGCAACGACGCATAACGAAGAATTTGGTGGAGCTAAGCAGGATCGAACTGCTGACCTCCTGCGTGCAAGGCAGGCGCTCTCCCAGCTGAGCTATAGCCCCTTTTAGACTTAGTCAGGGTGACTTCTTCTACGTTCGTTATCATACAATTTGTGTGAACACTCAACAACAATCTGTTTCACTTCAAGATAAGGAGGTGATCCAACCCCAGGTTCCCCTAGGGTTACCTTGTTACGACTTCACCCCAGTCATGAATCACAAAGTGGTGACCGTCCCCCCGAAGGTTAAACTAGCCACTTCTTTTGCAACCCACTCCCATGGTGTGACGGGCGGTGTGTACAAGGCCCGGGAACGTATTCACCGTAGCATTCTGATCTACGATTACTAGCGATTCCGACTTCACGGAGTCGAGTTGCAGACTCCGATCCGGACTACGATACACTTTATGGGATTCGCTCCACCTCGCGGTCTTGCTGCCCTCTGTATGTACCATTGTAGCACGTGTGTAGCCCATCCCGTAAGGGCCATGATGACTTGACGTCGTCCCCACCTTCCTCCGGTTTATCACCGGCAGTCTCCTTAGAGTTCCCGACACTACTCGCTGGCAAATAAGGATAGGGGTTGCGCTCGTTGCGGGACTTAACCCAACATTTCACAACACGAGCTGACGACAGCCATGCAGCACCTGTCTCAGAGTTCCCGAAGGCACAATTCTATCTCTAGAAAATTCTCTGGATGTCAAGGGATGGTAAGGTTCTTCGCGTTGCATCGAATTAAACCACATGCTCCACCGCTTGTGCGGGCCCCCGTCAATTCATTTGAGTTTTAACCTTGCGGCCGTACTCCCCAGGCGGTCAACTTAGCGCGTTAGCTACGCTACTCACGTCTCAAGGACACAAACAGCTAGTTGACATCGTTTACGGCGTGGACTACCAGGGTATCTAATCCTGTTCGCTCCCCACGCTTTCGTGCCTCAGCGTCAGTATTTGTCCAGGTGGCCGCCTTCGCCACTGATGTTCCTTCCAATCTCTACGCATTTCACCGCTACACTGGAAATTCCACCACCCTCTACAATACTCTAGTTACCCAGTTTCAAATGCAGTTCCGGAGTTGAGCTCCGGGATTTCACATCTGACTTAACTAACCGCCTACGCACGCTTTACGCCCAGTAATTCCGATTAACGCTCGCACCCTCCGTATTACCGCGGCTGCTGGCACGGAGTTAGCCGGTGCTTCTTCTGTCGCTAACGTCACAGATAATGGATATTAGCCATTACCCTTTCCTCACGACTGAAAGTGCTTTACAACCCGAAGGCCTTCTTCACACACGCGGCATGGCTGCATCAGGGTTTCCCCCATTGTGCAATATTCCCCACTGCTGCCTCCCGTAGGAGTCTGGGCCGTGTCTCAGTCCCAGTGTGGCTGATCATCCTCTCAAACCAGCTAGAGATCGTCGCCTTGGTAGGCTCTTACCCTACCAACTAGCTAATCTCACTTGGGCTAATCTAAAGGCGAAAGGTTCCGAAGAAGCCCCCCCTTTGGTCCGTAGACATTATGCGGTATTAGCAGTCGTTTCCAACTGTTGTCCCCCACCTCTAGGCATATTCCCAAGCATTACTCACCCGTCCGCCGCTCGTCAGCAGATAGCAAGCTATCTCTGTTACCGCTCGACTTGCATGTGTTAAGCCTGCCGCCAGCGTTCAATCTGAGCCATGATCAAACTCTTCAATTAAAAAATCGTTTGTTCGGTTTAGCAAGCTAAACCCGCTCAATGAATTCTGATACTTGGTCATTACTTTTAAAAAGTAATATAAACCAATAAAACTTAAATAAGTTTTTGTATGAACATTCACTAAGACATTTTTGTAACCTAAGTTACTGGTAAAACATCATCACTGTGAGTGCCCACACAAATTGCATGATAACTAATTGTTAAAGATGCTTGCCGAAGCAAGTAGGTCGAACGGTTCATCGATGAACGCTTTGTTCGACGCGAGCTAATAATCTCATTCGTTACTAGACCGCTTTATTAGTTGCTTGTGGCCGTTGCCTCAAGCGAGATGCGCATTCTACGCAACCCTGTTTTGATGTCAACCTTTTTCTTAAAAAACTTTCGTTTATTTTTGAATGTTTGGTTTGTTGTTTTATACCGTTTTCGTGATACTAAACTTATCAAAACTGAGCTTTCGTCGTCCTGACTCGCTCTAATAAGTATTTCCTATACAGAACCTTCTTGGCTTGTCCCCGAGAAGTGGATGCGCATTTTAGGGATTTTTATCGCCCCGTCAACAACTATTTTCAATTTATTAAAAAAAGCTTCTTGGATGTTCAAAAATAGTACAGATTTGGTGTTTTATCAAAGTTTATAAACAAAAAAAGAGGAAATATACATTTCCTCTTTTTTAAAATAAATCGTAAAACACTACAAATCTTCTGGTTGCTTATCTTTTTTATCTACTTCTTGCTGCTTCGGAGAGTTTTCTGTTTTATCAGTATTAAATTCCGCATCTTCATCATCTCCAACAACATGCTCTAATTTTAACTTTTTGACACTACGAATAGTTGTTATTGGTCCTGATGCCGCATATAAAACAAATATTGCGCTGAGTAGTTCAGCTGGGCTCGCCGCCACAATAACAAAAACAAGTACAATGAGAAGCACAACGATAAAGTTAACTTTTCCTTTCCAGTCAACTTCTTTAAAACTGTTATACCTAAAATTACTAACCATTAATAAACCAGCTGTTATGGTAATAAGACCCATAATGAATCCAATATCATGACCATTAATTTCATATTCGGTGCCCAACCAAACAAGGCTCGCTACCACTCCAGCAGCAGCGGGACTTGCTAAGCCTTGGAAGTACCTTTTGTCAGCAACGCCAACTTGAGTATTAAAACGAGCAAGTCGTAATGCTGCCGCAGCAACAAAAACAAATGCAGCTAGCCAACCAAACTTACCCATACCTGACAACGCCCAATTATAAGCAACAAGACCTGGGGCGATACCAAATGAAACCATATCAGCCATACTATCGTATTCGGCCCCAAATTCACTTTGAGTATTTGTCATTCTTGCAACACGGCCATCTAAACCATCAAAAATCATCGCGATGAAAATAGCAATTGCAGCACTTTCAAAATGTCCATTCATTGATGAAACAACAGCAAAGAATCCTGAAAACAGACCCGCTGTGGTTAATAAGTTAGGTAGTAAATAAATCCCACGATTTGGGCTGTTTGATACCTTTTTATTTTCTGCCATGTTATTCAATTGTCTCTTTTGTTAAATTCGCGGTAATTTAACATAACTCAATATCTAGTCCTATAATTAATTAGTTGAATATAGGAATTCCCTTTAACCATTTGTCAGTAGCAGCAGAAGTTGATATAACCTGAACCAGCATAACGCGCATGAAATGGAGTACAGTAGTAGGATGAAATTATTAATATTAACAATAACGACAGTGTTGTCGAGTACGCTAAGTTATGCGGACGATGTTATTGTATATCGATGGGTAGATAAAAATAATGTAGTACATTTTAGCCAACATCAACCAGAGCATAATAATTACACTGAGCTATCATTAGCCGCTATTCCACAATCAGTAAATACGCCCGAAGTTTCGAATACTACAGCCAATAAACCAAAGGCTAAAATAGCAAGTAACCCAAAAGTCGCAGAGAATGAAACGGTAAATAAGTGTACTGAAGCTAAAGAAAATGTACACACCTTACAAAGTTATGACAATATCCAGTACACAGATGAAAATGGTGAACTAAAAGTACTTTCAAATAAAGAGAAAAGACAACAACTCGCCATAAATGAAAAGCAAGTCGAAGTTTACTGTGATATACCGTAAACTTCGACAACGCGTTTAACTGTTAAATGTCAACTGCTGATCTTTAACGTCAATTTTAACTCTCTGAACGCCATCAAGTTCATTTGCTAATATTTTATGGGCAAGTGGGTTTTCTATTGATTGTTGAATCGCTCTTTTTAAAGGTCTAGCACCAAATAACGGATCAAAACCCGCTTCTGAAATTAACGATAAAGCTTGTTCGGATACCTCTAGACTAATATCTCTTTGTGCTAACCGAGTTGCCAACCCTTCTAATTGAATACTGGCTATTTGCTTTATTTGTTCTGATTGTAACGGATGGAAAACGACAGATTCATCAATACGATTAATAAACTCAGGTTTAAAATGTTGCCCTACTTCATTCATCACCAAGGTTTTCATTTCACTATACTGGCTTTCATTATTTAAACTTTGAATAATGTCAGAACCAATATTAGATGTCATGATGACAACAGTATTACGAAAATCAACCGTGCGCCCCTGTCCATCAGTTAAACGACCATCATCTAATACTTGCAGTAAAATGTTAAAGACATCTGGGTGCGCTTTTTCAATTTCATCAAGTAAAATAACTGAATAAGGTTTCCTTCTCACAGCTTCAGTTAGATAACCACCTTCTTCATAACCAACATAACCCGGAGGTGCACCAACTAAACGTGCTACTGAATGTTTCTCCATAAATTCAGACATATCAACACGGATCAATGCATCTTCACTATCAAACAAAAAATGAGCAACAGCTTTGGTCAGCTCTGTTTTACCCACCCCAGTTGGACCTAAAAATAAGAATGAGCCTATTGGTTGATTAGGATCAGCTAAACCAGCTCTTGAACGTCGAATAGCATTTGAAACAGAGATAACTGCTTCTGATTGCCCAATAACACGCTTATGTAAATCGTCTTCCATGTATAATAACTTATCGCGCTCTTCTTCGAGCATTTTTGATACAGGTATTCCAGTAGAACGGCTTAAAACATCAGCAATTTCTACATCAGTCACCTTATTTTTTAACAAGCTCATTTCTTGCATTTCAGCTTGAGAAGCTAAATCAAGTTGCTTTTCTAAATCAGGGATGCGGCTATATTGCAACTCTGCCATTTTATTTAAATCGCCATTGCGCCTTGCTGCATCTAAATCAATTCTTGCTTGCTCTAAATCACCTTTTATCGCTTGTGTACCATGAATAGCAGCCTTTTCAGATGTCCATACTTCATCAAGCTCATGGTACTTACTTTCGAAGTCGACCAACTGTTCTTGAATTAACGTTAAACGTTTTACTGTTGCGTCATCACTTTCATCTTCCAGGGATTTTGCTTCAAGCTTTAGTTGAATAATTTTTCTTTCCAGTCGATCAAGCTCTTCTGGTTTTGAATCCATTTGCAATCGTATGCTCGATGCTGATTCATCAATTAAATCAATCGCTTTATCTGGTAATTGACGATCGCTAATATAACGGTGTGATAAACTCGCCGCGGCAACTATGGCAGGATCTGTAATTTCAACATTATGATGTAATTCATAGCGCTCTTTTAAACCACGCAAGATTGCGATGGTGTCTTCCACGCTCGGTTCTTCAACTAATACTTTTTGAAAGCGACGTTCTAAGGCAGCGTCTTTTTCAATATATTGACGATATTCATCTAACGTTGTTGCGCCAACGCAATGTAACTCGCCACGCGCTAGTGCAGGTTTTAACATATTACCTGCATCCATTGCCCCATCGGATTTACCAGCTCCCACCATGGTATGCAATTCATCAATAAATAGGATGATTTGACCTTCTTCTTTCGCTAAATCATTGAGAACAGCTTTTAATCGCTCTTCAAATTCACCGCGGTATTTTGCACCAGCAACTAAAGCGCCCATGTCTAATGATAAAACGCGTTTATTTTTCAAGCCTTCGGGTACTTCATGATCAACAATACGCTGTGCTAACCCTTCAACTATCGCTGTTTTACCTACACCTGGTTGACCAATCAACACAGGATTGTTTTTTGTACGTCGCTGTAATACTTGAATAGTGCGACGTATTTCATCATCTCGACCGATAACAGGATCTAGCTTACCTTCTGTTGCGCGAGCGGTTACATCTACGGTGTACTTTTCTAGCACTTGTCTAACGTCTTCGGCATTTTGATCGTTAACACTTTGACCACCGCGAATATGTGTAATAGCATCTTTGATACGTTGTTCCGTCGCACCTAAAGACTTTAAAATTTGACCAAGCTTGCCTTTATCTTCTAAAGCAGCTAGCAAAAATATTTCTGAAGAAATATATTGATCACCCAACTTTTGGGCATATTTATCACACAAGTTAAGAATATTGGCCATTGCAGAAGATAATTGTACATCACCACCGGTACCTGATACCTGTGATAACGAAGCAATAACCTCTTCAACTTGACTTCGTAACGAATAAATATCAATACCGGCACTTTTTAACAGTGGAATTGTGCTGCTATTATTTTGATTAAATAATGCAAGCATTAAATGAGAAGGTTCTATAAATTGATGATCTTTACCTAACGCAATTGATTGTGCGTCTGATATAGCCACTTGAAAAGTTTGGGTAAAACGGTCTAATCGCATATCAATACTCCTACTGCCATATTACTGGTCTTACAATTGTTTCTGATAATAAGTTATGGGCTTTTTAATATTTTTCAAGTAAATAGACACTAACAAATAACATTAGAAAACAATTAACAAATCGAGTCTATCTTGCTAATTGTCATCAGTGATTGATCGCAATAACAGAAACCATACGGCCTGTTTTATTTTCTCTACGGTATGAATAGTATTTATTAGTTTGTTGAAACGTGCATTCATCTAATATGTGAATATTCGTGACACCTTGCTTTTGCAATAAATACTGAGCAATTAATGTTAAATCTGCATGCCAACGTTGCTGGTACTTTTTAAAACAAACAACTAACTCAGCATCAATAGTCAAGAACGCCTCTCTTACTTCATCGCCGATTTCAAAGGCTGCTTGTCCAATACAAGGCCCAAGCCATACCTGCAAATCAGCAATTGGGCTAGATAGTTCATTTAATGTATTAGCAATTATATTAGCAGCAAGCGGACGCCAACCTGCATGAATAGCCGCTACCTCTTTTCCATGCTTGTCGCTTATTAAAATAGGGAGGCAATCAGCAGTCATGATTGCTAACGCAATATTTTTCTGGCGAGTTACCATCGCATCGGCAATAAGTGGCTTATCACTAACAGCACTTATCGTGACAACTTTATTACTATGGACTTGCTCTAACCATTGAATTTGAGTCTGATTGTTAAAGCACCCTGAGAGTATAGTCCTGTTCTTGAGAACTTGTTGATAGTCGTCATCAACATGCAAAGCAAGATTAAAACTATCGAATGGGCTTCTACTTTGACAATTTATATCGGGAGAGAGTCGCGATGTTTGTACCGCGACAATATTTTTGATACCAAAATGAATACGTTCAATGGCTTTTTTAGTATTCATCTCGTGCATTTAGTTTAGTATCTTCTCTGAATATATCTGTTAACGCGACCATATCATCGGGAATATCGGCAGTCCACTTCATTAACTCCCCTGTAATTGGGTGGTATAAAGACAACATTGCAGCATGTAGAGCTTGTCTTTTGAAGCTTCGTAACACAGAACGTAGTTCTTCAGTTGCATTTTTAGGAGGACGTGGACGACCACCGTAAACAGGATCACCCACTAATGGGTGTGTTATATGCGCCATATGAACACGAATTTGATGCGTGCGCCCAGTTTCTAAGCGAAGTCGTAAACGTGTATGTTCTCGGAACTTTTCCATCACACGGTAATGTGTTACTGAAGGTCTGCCTGATATAGTCACGGCCATATGAGTGCGCTTACTTGGATGTCTACCAATTGGCTCATCAACAACACCACCTGCGGTCATTACACCATTTGCTATGGCTTCATATTCTCGGGTGATCTCTCGCCTTTGCAAAGCATCAACTAAACGCGTTTGTGCTTCAATGGTTTTTGCCACCACCATTAATCCGGTAGTGTCTTTATCTAAACGATGCACAATACCTGCACGCGGCACTACATCAACTTCTGGGCAATGATGAAGCAATGCATTAAGTATTGTGCTATCTGGATTACCAGCACCCGGGTGCACCACTAAATCAGCCGGTTTGTTGATCACTAAAATATCATCGTCTTCGTAAACTATGTTTAAAGGAATATTTTGTGCTTCAAAGCGTGCTTCTGCTTCAATTTCGGTGTTAATCGCTACGACTTCCCCACCGTACATTTTTTCTCTGGCTTTTGTTAACACTTCGCCGTTAACAGACACGTCCCCCGCTAATATCCACTCTTTTAATCGAGATCTAGAATATTCAGGGAACATTTCTGCTAACGCTTGGTCAAATCGCTTGCCTAACAATGTGTCAGGAACGGTTTCTTGATGTTGAATTTTCTCAGCCATGAATTTCTCTGTGAATTAGCACTGTGCAAGGATAAAATGCTAGGTTAGAATGCATGATATTATTTTACCTGTTTGAAGTGGTAATTACATTAAGTAATTATCTTCATGTGGTATTTTTGTAATTAAAATTAATAAATAAAAGTAGTGATAACAAGGTCTATGGACAAATTGACAATTAAAACAGTATTTTTCGCCAGCTTTCTTTTTCTAGTAGGTTGTTCTTCTTCAGAGGTTTCAGAAATAGATAAAGTACCTGATAAATCGGCGCAAGCACTTTTTGTAGATGCTCGTGAAGCGCTCGATAATGGCCTTTATAAAAAAGCGATACAAATTTTATCCGCTATTGATTCTCGTTTCCCTTTTGGTCCAATATCACACCAAGTTCAATTAGATCTTATCTATGCTTATTACAAAAGTGGTGATGTTGCACAAGGTATAGCTTTAGCTGATAGGTTCCTTAAACTAAATCCTAATCATGCTAATGTTGACTATGTTTATTACATGAGAGCATTGATAAACTTAACAACAGAAACAAATTTGTTTCAAGACATCGTTGGAATTGATCGTTCCGACAGAGATCCTACCGCATCAAGAAGTGCCTTTAGTGATTTAAAAACCTTGATCACTGAATTTCCAGAAAGTAAATATGCTGCTGACGCAAGAAAACGCATGATTGCAATTAAATCACGCTTAGCACAATACGAGTTAGCCGTTGCTAAATTTTACTTAAAGCGTGAAGCGTATGCTTCAGCAGCTAACCGTGGCCGATACATTATTGAATATTACTCGCCAAGTAATGAAGTAGAACAAGCATTAGAAATTATGGTTGAGTGCTACGATAAAATGGGCTTAGAAGATTTAAAGACCAATGCTATGCAAGTGTTAGCAGCAAATTATCCAGACAACTATTTAGTTAAATAAGTAAAAGGGCTAAAGGCCCTTTTACTTTAGTGATGCAGAAGCAATTAAATTGCTTCTGCATCTTCCTCGCCTGTTCTGATTCTGATCACGCGTTCAACATCAGTAATAAATATTTTACCGTCACCTATTTTACCTGTTTGTGCGGTTTCAATAATTGCTTCAACGCATCTTTCTACGTTCTCCGACGCCACCACAATTTCAATTTTCGCTTTAGGAAGAAAATCAACCATATATTCAGCTCCTCGGTAAAGCTCAGTATGGCCTTTTTGCCGGCCAAAGCCTTTAACTTCTGATACAGTCATACCAGTAACACCTATTTCCCCAAGTGCTTCTCTGACATCATCTAACTTAAACGGCTTGATTATGGCTTCGATTTTTTTCATTTTCACTTCCATTGGATTGTCATCTATCTTTATTTTACACAATTGTTACCATCTAACAAAAATAAACACAGTAAAATAATAGAATTTTTTGTTACACTTACTTCGTTTTTTTATGAAGTAATATCAATTGGGAAACAGAATGAATCCGAAAGACATCATCAACGAAATGAAAGTGTTACCGGTTATTGACGTGCAATTTGAAATTAACCGAAGAGTAAACTTTATTAAAAGCCAATTAATCAATTCAGGGTTAACGCATATAGTGTTGGGTATCAGTGGTGGTGTAGATTCTTCAACTTGTGGAAAATTAGCGCAACTTGCCGTAGATGAATTAAACACTGAAACGAACAAAAATTATCAATTTATTGCAGTGCGTTTACCCTATGAAACTCAAGCAGATGAAGACGAGGCACAATTAGCCCTCAACTTCATTCAACCTAGCCATTGTTTAACCGCAAATGTACAGCCAGGAGCTGAAGGTATTCACCATGAAATTACCACAGCACTTGACTCAGCAGGTATTCTTAAAACCAATGAACACGCTCTAGATTTTTCAAAAGGTAATGTTAAAGCCAGAACCCGTATGGTAATGCAATATCATATCGCTGGTATATTAGGTGGATTAGTTATCGGTACAGATCATTCTGCAGAAAATATCACTGGCTTTTTTACCAAATGGGGAGATGGGGCTTGCGATCTTGCTCCACTTTTTGGCTTATCTAAACGTCAAGTAAGAGCTCTTGCAGAAACATTAGGTGCGCCTGATGTGCTTATCCATAAAGCACCAACTGCAGATCTTGAGGAATTAAACCCAGGTAAGAAAGACGAAGATGCACTTGGCATTACATACGATCAACTAGACGATTTTTTAGAAAGTAAAACGGTTGCTCCTCACGTGAGTGAAAAGATTATTAATATTTATTTGAAAACTCAACACAAAAGAGCTGCTATACCTACAATATACGATAAATAATTGGCGTAAATTACTAGGTGCGCTATACCTTATTACGACTATTCACACTACAAGGATGTAGAAATGAACGTTCGTATCCAAGGATTTTCTTTAATTGAGCTATTAATAACAATCGCAATGTTGTGCGTGATCATCACAATAGCCGTACCAAGTTTCACTGAATTTATTATTCGTAACCGTGTTGATAATGAAATTTATCGTCTATCTAAATTACTACAAGTTGCACGTAACTATGCAATACATTATGGTACTCCCGTAACGGTTTGCCCTCTTAACAATGGCCGTTGTGATCATTCATGGTCAGAATCTTTAAGTGTTTTTACCGATAATAATAACAATAAAACCTTCGAACCGTCCTTAAACGAACAATTGCTTGCCAGTAAACCCGAAGTTATAACTGGTGATAAAATCAAGTATGCTCAAGGTAGAAATGGCGTAACTTATGGCCCTACGGGGCATTTAACAGGTTGGGGGCAAAACGGCACATTTAAGTATTGTCCCGAAAAGCATTTTGATAAAGCCCGAGGTATCATTGTGGCAACATCTGGACGCATATACCAAACCTTTCAATCATCGCTTGGTAAAGAACAAACTCGTTCATATCGATACCTTCAATGTAATTAATAAAATAAAAGATTTTTATTAATTGGTTATTTAATAAACTAGCTGAATATCCAATTCAATGGTATAAATGAAGTAATGTGGCTTGAAGGAAAACGCAGTATGAAGCAACTAACTAAACGCGTGATGTCGAACAAATATAATGCCGGCTTTACCATGATAGAGTTATTAGTCACAGTAACTATACTTGGTATTGCGTCAATCATTGCGATACCGGCGTTAAATCAGTTTATCATTAAAAATAAAACTGACAATGAAGCAATTTCTTTACAACGCTTTGTTCTAACAGCTCGCAATGCTGCTATCAATTCAGGTCAGCAAGTGACCATTTGCCCGTTAAATGCCGGCACTTGCACAAATGATTGGAGTAAAGATATCAGTATGTTTATTAATACCACAGATCCAAGTAAGTACGATGCTGCAGCGGAAACAATGGTTAAAGTAAAAGATCAAATATCATCAGATGATAAGTTGCTTTTTAATGATGGTGCTACCCTTATCTATTCCCCTACAGGTCGTTTAGTAAATGGCAGGAATATTTCCTTAATTTACTGCCCTAAAGATCATCACAGTATGGCCAGAGGGGTCACTATCTCACTCTCAGGACGAGCATATATTACACAAGATACTGATAATGATAATAAAGATGAAGATAGGGCCGGAAATGAGTTAAATTGTTAATTCATGTATTTAAGATGCTTAATAAAGCTAAGCAAAAACGCTTTTTGCTCAGCTTTTAGCACTACAGCGTTATTTAATCTGAGATTTTTCCAAATGTCGCGCTCTCCCAGCTTTAAAAGCATCATCATTAGGTAAACATTCAAACACTTTATGCACTGTACTAAATCCTCGGTGCCCTGATACGCGAATATTTCTACCTGATAGCCGATCAGCAAGTGATGATAACTGTTCCTCTTTAATCGTCACTTTATGAATGGTACGTTGACCACCTAATACTTCAACGTAACATTTAGCCAACATTTTATCACTAACTAAGTGACTACCTTCTTGCGCTAATGCACTCGTTGAAACAATAAATGCGGTATAAAACCATAGCGTTTTTTTCATTTTGTCTCTCCTCGCATGCTATTTTTCCCAGCAACCTGAAGTAGGAGTTTTAACCCCAACCTCATTTATGGTCATTATTTTACACGCAGTATCATTTACTTGAGTTGACTTCGCTGTTGCCGTTAAAATGAAAGTGTCGCCAGCAACCGTTGCGTCAATGCTATAATTTCCATTTTCTGTGATAAATGGATCAGCACTCATTCCTAAATCTGTCATGTCAGCAGTATAGGCTCTTGTATCAACATAGACCTGCTCTTGAAGGTTTGCCAGTCTCAGCAACTCTCTTTGCCCCTCACTTCGATTACCTTGCAACACAAAGCTATTGTATGACGGATAAGCAACTGCAGCTAAAATACCAATAATAGCGACCACTAAAAGCAGCTCAATGATAGTAAAGCCCTGTTTTTGCTTAACATATTTCCTCATTATTGTGCCTCTTCTATGTACAAGTTAGTACGCATGGTTTTTAAGGTAAAACCTACTGGGATAATGCGCCTGCCTACAATAATATTTCCTGTAGCATCATCAACGGTATTCGGATCACCATCATCTTCTGGTACGACAATTAAAGTAGGAGAACCTAAAAACTGTTCGCTAATATACACCTTACGTTTATCACCATCAGTTATACCATTTGGGTTTTCTGCATCTGTCCATTGATACACATGTGTGCCAAACGCTAAATCAACCGCATAAAGCCACCCTTGTCCACCTGGTATCTTACACACCCCAGTGCTGCTGGCAGCGGAAGGCGGAATATAGGACGTTAAATAAGCCACGCCATTAATAACACTCGCAGATGAAGTACTTTTTTCACCAGAAGTACTATCAAAGTTTAAAAACCAACCTGATTTTTTACTAACGGCAACTTTTAGCGCTTCCTTTTGTTGTGTTGTCATCGTTTGATCAAACGGATTATTGGTATAGTCATACAAATCTGTTAATAAAATTGGAGAAGGTATTGCTGGTGAAGATGATGAAGTAAATGATTGCGAGCGAATATATTCATCTTTAATCATGAAGAAAATATCTTGAGTGTCTGCACCTAACGGATTAGAACGATCTCCCGAGCCAATCAATACCGCGTCATACGGCTTTTCTTGACGAGATACTACCGTTGATTGAACTCCATTTGCATCAGTATGCTGTGTTTCTATTGTCTCTGAAATAAAGGTACGCGCAATCGATGGTTCATTAAAAAAGCGTCTATCAATCGCATTATCTACACCGTTTCCTCCAAGTGACGCCAGTTTAAAGAATGTCCAAGGCTCAGTTGTATCTTGAGGGTTCTTACTTGGCATATCAACCCGCCACACGTCCCCACCAGTATCACCAAAATATAGTCTATCTGCCAAACCATTACCGTCACTATCTAATGTAGCAATAGAAGAGGGAATACTGTGATTACCAGTGAAGGTAGTCGTACCACCGTTTGGTGCAAGACTCCATTTTAAACTGCCAGTCTTGGCATCAACCATATAAACTGCTCGGCCTACACCATCGGCAAGTCCGGCGCCTTTAGCATCCTTAGCCGTATCATAACCACCACCAAAGATAACGACTGGAGAAGCAACAGCAGTAGCGCCAGAACCAGACGTGTTAATTTCAGAATGGGTTACTTTCGGTTGCGACCAAGATTGACCTAATTCAGAGAAGCCTGGAGTATTACTATCAATATGCCACATTAACTGAGGAGATGAAGGTGAAGTAATATCTAACGCGTAATATGAGGTTCCACCACGACGTAGCCCAAAAAATACCCATACTTTATCGTTACCGTTAACGATACCATCTCCGTTAGCATCTTTAATATAAGGCGTTAAATTGCCATCAATACCGTAAACTTTATCTCCGCCAGCAAAGTTATCACGAAGTGCTTTAATATTGTCAAAAAATTCATGAGGCATAAATGCCCAAGACTCTGAGACCACATCAGAAGAAGTATTATCTTCAAACATATGTAATACACCAGCATTTGTACCAATTAAAATACGAATACTATTACCATAATTAATCACCAAGGGCTTCGAATGTAAAGGGTCTGCGAATACATCGTATCGCATATCATCTTTTAACGAGTCTTTATCTTCGTCATCAACATCAAGACCTTTATGCCAATCAAGGTAAGAATCTATATCAGATTCTGCTACCCCTAACTCAGTCGCTAGCGTTGCGGCACTGCCATAGAAGTTTTCAATATTTGAACGATTAAATGCGGTTAAACTACTTCCTGTACCAACATTACTATACAAGGTTCTGGCATTAACATTCCTAAGCATTTCAGCAACACCGCCCTCAGCTACTTTAACACCATCTTTAGCCCCTGATGGTGACCAAAAGCTGGTGACTGTGTCAGAGAAATGCCCTGTTGAATCATTTAATGCTAACACTCCCCCTTGTCCAACTTGCTTCCCATTCAACACTTTATATTTTTTAACATTGCCCTGCCATCTTGGCGCATTCTGTGGTTCAAACATTGCGTAATACACGGCATTGAGTGTTTCTGTGCGATCAAAGTTATTCGCCGCAACAGACGCTGATGTCAAACTCTCATTACTAGGCTCTAATTGTTCAAAAATAGACGTTAATGCGCTCGTTAATTGGGTGTGGTTATCGGCATAAAAGTATTCTCCACCACCTTGTCTTGCTGTCTCTTTGAGAAGCAATTCGGCACTGTTGGCACCGTCAGAAAAACCAATGGTGAATGTTGTTGCTTTTTGTATACCATCTAAGTTCAAATTAATATCTTGGT
The DNA here is from genome assembly GCF_030295995.1 of Thalassotalea hakodatensis. NCBI lineage: Bacteria > Pseudomonadati > Pseudomonadota > Gammaproteobacteria > Alteromonadales > Colwelliaceae > Thalassotalea > Thalassotalea hakodatensis. The sequence goes on from NZ_AP027365.1 coordinate 2,802,005, forward strand.
TTTGCATCCAACCGGCTAAGGAAGCTAAATAGCTCCCAGCATAAGAGCTACCGCTAAAACTTACAGTATTTCCGTCTGCGTCTTTCGAGGTAAAAGCTTTTATTTTGCTGTCTGCGCCAGTATCATAAGTAGGTTCACCGTCGGTAATTAAAATAACATAGACATTACTGTTACACTTTTTCATCGGTGTTTGATATTTACCGCTACTGACGACACTGCTATCCATAGGTGGCTTATTTTTAGTGTAGCCTCGTCTATTTTCATCAGCATCGCCGAAATCTACATTTTTTCCTGAAAAATATAATGATGCTTCATATAAACTTTCGCAAAGTGGTGTCCAAGTTTGAGGAGAAAGCTGATTTTCAATGATATCCAGTAAAGCCGTTTTATTTGCCGCCGTTGACTCTTTAATGCCAAATACAACACGACCACCATTAGGATCGCTTGATCGGTTACCGTCATTATAGTTAAAAATTTCTAAACCAAAATCTACAGACGGCGCTGATCTAATAACGCTACTGATACTATTAACCGCTTGATCTAAACGTGACATCAATGTTTGATTCTGTGAGGCATTGTGATGCCAGCGTAAAAAATTATCTGTGTAAAGGGTAACAAGTTGTCCGTTCCAATCAATATTAGAATCAGCAACATCGCCAGTATGATAAATGGGGTTTCGTCTGGTACCTTGACTATCTACAGGATAACCTTGTGGCAGTGATGCAATATTAACGGGGTTTTGAGCAGTTACATCATCTTCACAATCAATTACCTCAATATTTGCACCATTATTTTCTGGGATCTCTTCCCAAGTACCGTTATTCCCTTTCGTATCATATTCACGAATTCTACCGGTATAAAAACCATTTGATGCCAATATATCAGCAGCCGTTTTACAACTGTTAATCGAATCTAAAAAACGTCTTGATTCACTAGGACTATCAGGAACAGGCGTTGAAGTGCCATCAACACCATCTTTTGAAAAATAAATAAACTTACTAGATAAAGAATTATTACCACCAACCGCAGGATACGTTACTGATGGATCATACGGAGCAGTAACGGTATCTTCCGTTCTCATACTGCCTGAATTATCAAGAATGATAAGAACTTGTGGCCTACTTGATAAAGCCTTCACCGTATCACTTATATATAATTCAATATCTTCACTCAATGATACACTTGAAATTACGCAAGCTATCATCAATAAGGCTAGTTTTTTCATAATTTTCCCCATAAGGTCATCTATCTAAGTAACTGTTGCGACACACCAGAATTGACGCGTACAGTACTATTGTTCCCTCGACCATAATTTCGATTTACTTGAACATTTAACACATTACAAGTAAACACCTGAACCGAAGAAGCAGATCTAGAGTGGGGGCAATCTGCTTCCAGTTTAAATTCATTATTGGTAATATCAACACTCGCTGTTGCTGCTGTTTTCGTATTGGGTAACAACTCTCCTTGATTATTATTTGGGAAGTTATTATCAGCGATTGTACGAGCAAAAACGTTTGTATTTCCAGGTAGCAATTGATTATAGATCACTTCATCTATTGCACTAACACCGGCTTGCGTTGCTACCATTTTTTCTTCACTAGCACCCGACATTTTCACATCTGAAGTAGTATTTTGCATTAATGCAGCAACAACCGCAGTAAGTGAAATTAAAAAAACCAATGAAACAATTAACACAACACCTTGTTGCTTTGATCGTATTGATTTCGGCGCTCTAGCAATTACCTTGGCCATGAATCTACCCTCGCATTAAATAATGTTACCGTCGAGGTAAACAATAAACGTCTAAAGTTATCATTGGGAGTTATCTGAATGTCACCCAAGGTATACGTATTATCATTAGTATAATCATTATCAGGGGAAATACTTCTCGCTAGTACATAAATTTTAACGGCAATAATGCTGTTATTTCCTGACCTATCCCAATCATTTTGATTCATATTTCCAGCAGATAAGAAGTTATTCACAATACCGTCATTATCGGTGTCTAATCCATACATAAAACGAATATATTCAATACCATCAATAATTGGAGCAAAAGACATAGTTGTTGTTAAACGGCCCTGCATCAGCACTGGCACGTCATAGCCACCCTGAGCTTGCTCAGTTACATAATAAACATGATGTTGATATTGCCAAATCTTAGCATTATCAATAGTAGGAATTGCTGCATTACCTAAAAATATTTCACCATCGTTGATATTGGTAATAAGATAATAATTGTTAGGACTCACTTGAGCAGGTAACACTTCGTCGGAAATGGTGCGTTTTAATTGTAAGATATCAGAACCAATAAATGCTGGCGCACTCGCAGCAAAGCAACCAAGAGGGTCGGCAGTTGCAGCGGTTTGGCCCCATAAAGTTCTAAAATGACCAGCTGCCGCAGGAAACGTACCATTATTCACACCTTCCCCAACACATTCATTCGCTGGTGCACCTGGCGCTTGACCATTCAGAGCCGAGATATTTAGCGTACCTGTATAATCTCCCCAAAAGTCTTGTCTGAGTAGATCTTCTGTTAATAAACTTATCGCAAAACGGCCATTCTCTTGAAGCTCACCGTAGCTTGATGTTTCTTCCGAGGTAACCCTCATACCAACAAAAATGGAAAGTACACCTGCAAGCAGCAAAAGCCCAATGGCCATAGAAACAAGTAATTCAACAATGGTGTACCCATGATGATTTTTATTGTTGATGCCGATTGCTTGCGTAAGTTTTATCATCAGTTTATGAATGCCTCAACAACAACTTGACGTCGTTTATCACTAGCAGCACCACAGTTGTTTACCTTTTGACCATCAACCGTAGACACTCGTCCTTGCCAGCTCACAACAACTTGCACCGCATTAGCATTATGACTAACGCAACCACGCGCACCTATTAGGCCGCCACGGCGATCGCCGCCAGACATTACATCGGCTCCCATTAGCGCTAATTCCCATTCATAAATATCATTCGTTGCCATCTGCGCAGCAGTACAAGGTGCTCCTTGGATATTGCAGCGGTTCGCAGGTACAGCATTCAATGCAACGCCATAATCGTTACTCTCATAGGTTGCTAATGCAGTAGGATCATTACTGCGCATACGCTCTAACATATCTTGAGCAAGTGATGAAGCTAACGAACGCTGCATTGCATCAAAACTACTTTTCTTTACCGTCGCTTGCATGGCAACTGCGCCTAGCAGTCCAACGAGCAGTAAAAATAACGCTATAAGCACTTCAATAAATGTCATACCTTGATGGCGACTCGTTTGACGAATGTTACGCATCGGCACGTCCTCTCAACAAGCAAAAAGGAAACAGGTATGAAAATAAAAGGCGAGTAGAAACAGCAAAATAACCGTCATTATTTTGCAAAACATATGTGGGGGAATATGTGTTAAACATCACAAACGTGAACCGCATTAACCCATACCTTACTTCTTAACAGCAAAAAACTATCCTTAATTATCATTAAGCGTAGCTACTTGCTTTACTATTATCTAATAGAAAAGTGAGCAGCCGACAATCTAGTTCAACCGCTCAACTTTTAGCCTGTTTAAAGACTAGCGCAATTCCACAGGAACCGCAAATACAGTATTTTCTTCACGGCCTGGAAATTCGATAACTTCTTTCCCACCATGACTTTTTAATTTATCAATAACTTGTTTTACCAATACTTCAGGCGCTGAAGCCCCTGCAGTAACACCGATCGCTTTTACATTATCCAACCAAGCAGTTTCAATGTTTTCAGCAGCATCAATTAGAAAAGATCGCGTACCAATTTTCTCGGCAAGCTCTCTTAGACGGTTTGAGTTAGAGCTATTTTTAGCACCAACGACTAATAGAAGATCTACTTCACTAGCAATGGCTCTCACAGCATCTTGACGATTTTGAGTAGCATAACAAATATCGTCTTTGCGTGGCCCTTCTATTTCAGGAAATTTTGCCCTTAACGCGTCTATTACATCACTGGTATCATCGACTGAAAGTGTGGTTTGGCTGCAATAATAAAGTTGCTTAGGGTTATTTACCGTTAACGTTGCTACATCTGCGGCAGATTCAACCAAATATATACCACCCTCTGCACTTTCATATTGCCCCATCGTACCTTCTACTTCTGGGTGACCAGCATGACCGATAAGCACGCATTCAACACCTTTACGGCTAGCTCGTGAAACTTCCATATGAACTTTAGTTACCAGCGGGCAAGTTGCATCAAATACTTTTAAACCACGATTTTTCGCTTCTTCGCGAACCGCTTTTGAAACGCCATGAGCACTAAAAATAACCGTCGCGTCATCGGGTACCTCGTGCAGTTCATCGACGAATCTAGCACCTCGTTTTTTTAAGCCATTGACGACAAATTTATTATGAACAACTTCGTGTCTTACATAAATAGGGGCGTCGAATAAATCTAGCGCACGATCAACAATACTAATAGCACGATCTACACCTGCACAAAAACCACGTGGATTAGCTAATACAATTTCCATTAAGCATCTCCTGATAAAATATCGACAACATCAATCACAAAAGTAACCGCTTGTCCTGCAAGCGGGTGATTAAAATCAACGGTAACTGAACTACCCGACACATCTGTGATCATACCTGGTAACTCAATGCCACCAGGCTGCGTAAAGGTAACAATATTCCCCACCTGAGCAGGTGCATCTGATGAAAACTTATTAATATCAACATAGTGAATATTATCAGGGTTAGTTTCGCCAAAACTATCAACCGCCTGTAAGGTAAATTCTTTTGACTCACCTTTTTGCAAACCTAAAAGCTGGGCCTCAAATGCTGGTGAAATGCTTTCATCACCCATAATTATTTTAGCCGGTTTGTTATGTACTTTTGTACTATCAGCCGCTGAGCCGTCAGCAAGTTTCATGGTGATATGTACAATAACATGAGAATCAGATTTTATCATTTCTGTCATTTTTAAGCCTTTGCTGAATGTTTACGTTGTTTTTCCTGCGAGAATGAATCCCAAATCATCAATGCTGCACCAATAAAAATCACCGAATCAGCAATATTAAACGTAGGCCAACGATATCCTTGTAAGTGGAAATCTAAGAAATCAATAACATAGCCAAATAAAGCCCTGTCAATTAAATTTCCCAATGCACCACTTAGCATCAATGCTAGCGCTATAGCAAGTTTCTGTTGCTGTTTAGGCACCCTTAATAACCAAACAAAAAATATCACACTGGCTATAACAGCAATAGCAGTAAAAAACCAACGCTGCCACCCACCTTGGTCAGCTAAAAAACTAAATGCAGCTCCAGTGTTTTGCGCGTAAGTAATATTAAAAAAGGGTAGTACTTCTATCGACTGATACAAGCCCATCGTATTCGCAACCCAATACTTGGTAATTTGATCGGCAACCAAAAAGATTAATGTTAACCATAACCATTTTACATTTGAATGTTGGCTAATTTTATTCATGAAAACTTCTCATTCAGATAAACAAAATGCTCAGTCACCTAAGCTAACTGAGCATTTAATCAATACAACCAATTCGCTCATTAAGCAAATTGACGTGTTTCACCTTCACCATTTACGTTAGTAATACAGCGACCACATAAATCATCGTAGGCATCATCAGAACCAACATCATCAGTGTAATGCCAGCAACGCTCACACTTGGTTCCAGAACTGCTTGCAATACTTATCCACAGCCCTTCAATTTCTGTACTTTGTGCATTACTCGGCTTTTCTGTGACTTCTTCAACCGAAGCACCTGATGTGATCAATACAAACCTAAGCTCATCTTTTAACGTTTGTAATTGTTTCGCAAGTTGTGGATTTGCATATAGCGTTACACTTGCTTCTAAACCTTTACCGATCGTTTTCTCTTTACGAGCGACTTCAATGGCTTTATTTACTTCACCACGAACTTGTAAAATAGTACGCCAAAAGTTGTCATTAAAGGCACTAGCGTCATCAACATTAGCTAAATCATCAAACCAAACATCAGTAAAAACAAACTCACCTCTTTCTCCTGATGCTGGCGCAGGTAGTGCTTGCCAAATTTCTTGTGCTGTAAAAGATAAAATAGGTGCCATCCAACGTGTCATGGCTTCAGCAATAATATACATTGCTGTTTGGCATGAACGACGAGCCACACTGTCAGCTTTTGCCGTATATTGGCGATCTTTAATAATATCTAAGTAAAAACCACCTAACTCTGTTGTACAAAAATTCATTAATTTATGTACAACGTTATGGAACTCATAATTATCGTAAGCTGCTACAATTTCAGTTTGCAGTTCAGCTGCTTTCGCTAATACCCATCTATCAAGTTCTACCATTTCACTTGGTGAAACAGAGTGCTTAGCAGGTTCAAAGCCATTAATATTCGCTAATAGAAAACGTGAAGTGTTGCGAATACGTCGATAAGCATCTGCTTGACGATTAAAAATCTCTTGAGAGACTGTGATTTCTTGGGTGTAGTTAACAGATGCTACCCATAAACGTAGGATATCTGCGCCAAGTTTATTGGTAATTTCAGACGGCGTAATCACATTACCAAGTGACTTAGACATTTTTCTACCATTTACATCAACAGTAAAGCCATGTGTTAATACTTGCGAATATGGCGCTTTGCCATGCATAGCAACACTAGACATCATAGAAGACATAAACCAACCACGGTGTTGATCTGAGCCCTCTAAGTATAGGTCTGCAGCTTTCGTAAACTCTTCTCGAGCATCAACTACAGTATAATGAGTAACCCCAGAGTCAAACCAAACGTCCAAGGTATCTGGTACTTTAACGTATTCTTGTGCATCGTCACCAATCAGTTCTTTAGCCTCTAAATCGAACCATGCTTGAATTCCTTCTTTTTCAACGCGCTTTGCAACATCTTCAATAAGATCTATGCTGCGAGGGTGTAATGCGCCAGTGTCTTTATGAATAAACAAAGCAATAGGTACACCCCAAGTTCTTTGACGCGAAACACACCAATCAGGTCGACCTTCAACCATGCCTTTTATGCGTTCTTCGCCCCATTCTGGGATCCATTGTGTTTTCTTAATTTCTGCTAATGAATCTTGACGTAAACCTTTTTTATCCATGCTGATAAACCACTGTGGTGTTGCACGGAAGATAATAGGTGTTTTATGTCGCCAACAATGAGGATATGAATGTTCATAAGCATGATGATGCATCAATGCATCTTTTTCATTCAATAGATCAACAATACCAGCATTAGCTTTAAAGACATGTTGTCCAGCAACAATCGGCGTACCTTCAATGAAAACACCGTTAGCGCCAACTGGGTTATAAATTTCTAAATCATACTTTTTGCTAACATTGAAATCATCTACACCATGACCACCAGCAGTATGAACACAACCAGTACCAGAGTCAGTGGTAACATGGTCACCGCAAATAACAGGTACGGTAATATCATTAAACGGATGTTGAAGTTGAACATGTTCTAGCGCTTCGCCGTTACAGAAACCTAGCGCATGATATTTTTCAATGCCAAAACGATCAATACATTCGGTTACTAGCTCTGAAGCTAAAATTAAACGAAAACTGCGGCCTTCTTTTTCACATTGTACTAGCGAGTATTCAACGTCAGGGTGTACAGAGACCGCTCGGTTTGCCGGTAATGTCCATGGCGTAGTTGTCCAGATAACAACGGAAATATCACCTTCACCTACCTTGCCTTCTGGATGAGAGAACTTGTCAACAATTGTACTGTCAATCACATCAAATTTTACATCAATCGCAGGTGATTGCTTATCTTGGTATTCAACCTCAGCTTCAGCTAATGCTGAACCACAGTCTGTACACCAATGAACTGGTTTAAAACCTTGTTGTAAGTGACCATTTTCAGCAATTTTACCTAACGCTCGAATGATATTCGCTTCAGTGTCGAAGTTCATGGTTAAATACGGTTTATCCCAATCACCAAAAACACCTAAACGTTTAAAGTCTTCTCGCTGGCCGTCTACTTGTTTGGTTGCATATTCACGACACTTTTGACGAAACTCTGCCGCAGATACTTTATGGCCAGGTTTACCAATTTTTTTCTCTACCATTAACTCAATAGGTAAACCATGGCAATCCCAACCTGGTACGTATGGAGAGTCAAAGTCAGATAACGTTTTTGCTTTGATAATGATATCTTTAAGAATTTTATTAACAGCATGGCCTAAATGAATATTACCATTAGCGTATGGAGGGCCGTCATGCAAAATAAATGATTTTTTACCCTTCTTAGCTGCGCGAATTTTGCTATAAAGATCTTTATTTGCCCAATCCTTTAGCATTTGCGGTTCACGATTTGCCATATTGCCTTTCATGGGAAAGGTTGTAGCAGGCAAATTCAGGGTATGTTTGTAGTCACTCATTTATTGTTTATCCATTAATAATCAATTACTGCTAAAATATTATGTCGCCCCAAAAAAACATCGGGCTTGTTCACTATCTATCTGTATTTGGTCTTTTAGTTGTGCTAATGAAGAAAATCGCTGTTCTTTTCTCAAACTTTTCATCAAGACAACTTCTATTGATTGACCATAAATATCTTGTTCAAAATCAAAAATATGTACTTCAAGTTGTTGTCGAATTCCATTAACACTTGGCCTAGAACCAATATTGGCCACACCAGTAAATTCACTGTCATTGATACGCACTTTTACTGCATATACGCCAGACACAGGAGAAACTCGTCTTTTCAAATGCACATTAGCGGTTGGAAAGCCCAACGTTCTACCCCGTTTATCGCCATGAAATACTCGGCCGATAATTGAATATTCGCGACCTAGCATTCTCTCAGCTTCTGATAATGCATCGTGCTGAAGAGCTTCACGTATCGCAGTACTGCTTATTCGGCAATCTTCTAATTTAAAACTTGCTGTATCTGACACACCAAAGCCAAATTGTTTACCTGCTTTGCACAGCATTTCAAAATCACCCGTACGCCCTTTACCGAATCTAAAGTCATCACCAATAATTAAATGGTTAATGTTTAACTGCTCAACAAGTAAATGTTGAATAAAAGATTCTGCCGATATGTTGGCAAATTTGGCATTAAAATTCACACATAGCAAGCGTTTAACACCATGCTTTTTCAATAACGCATATTTGTCTCTTAACCGTGTTAATCTCGCAGGTGCATTCTCAGGCGAAAATAACTCTTGTGGTTGAGGTTCAAACACCATTACAACAGGCACAGCATTTAAAGTTTTGGCTTTTTCCACCAACGCTTTTATTACTCGTTGATGCCCAAGATGAACACCGTCAAAGTTTCCAATAGTTAACACACTGCCTTGTTCGTTTTCTTGGTTCGCTAACTGAATGTTATGGATCCCACGAATTAATCGCATTAAAAATGTTAACCTTTTATTGAAAGTATCTAAAACGAGTCTCGATTGACGCAATACTCGCCAACCAAATTAAAAAATCGACGAATTATAGCTTAGTCAACTTGAAGAATCAGCCCATTATTCATGATTTTTTTCTACTTGTTGCTGTACCGTAAAGTCAGCAAACCTTATACCGAATAGATACGCACACGCAAAATAGCAAATAATCCCAGAAAATATACATTTACAAAGCATGATGATTTTTGCTGCTAAAGACAAGGTTAACCAATAATCAAAGCTAGGCGATAATAGATAGACCACATAAGCCATCACTAACGACGCTAATATCAAGCGTAAGATGAAAATCTTCACTTGCTTAGACAATTGATAAACCTGTTGCGCTTTCAAACCTTGGTAAAGCCAGTAAGCATTTAATGTTGCAGATAATGTGGTTGCTATTGCTAATCCTACATAGCCAAAGAACGGCGCTAGCATAATATTAAACGCCATATTTGCCACCATCGCTTTAATCCCAATTTTCACAGGTGTTTTCGTGTCTTGTCTCGCGTAATACCCAGGCGCTAATATTTTAATAAACATAAAGCTAACTAACCCAGATAAATATGCATAGAGGGCAAAAGACACTTGATACACTTCAACTTGCGTGAATTCTCCACGCATAAACAAAATCATAATTATCGGCTGCGCAAGCACCATTAAACCAACCAACGCAGGCCAGCCTAATAAATTAATAATTTTGATCCCCCAATCTAAAGTATCGGAAAATTCTTGCACACTTTTTTTCGTATGCAAGCGAGCAAGACTAGGCAAAATAACAGTGGCTATTCCAATGCCAAATAGTCCTAATGGAAATTCTAATAAGCGATCAGCGTAGTATAAAAAGCTGACAGCTCCTGTTTCTAATAGACTGGCAATTTGGGTATCCAATAACAAATTAATTTGGGTAACAGATACCCCAAACAAAGCAGGCGCCATTAACTTTCTTATTTTAGTGACACCTTCGTGTGCCCATCCCCATTTAGGCATGGTTAACGCCCCTGCTTTATACAAAAATGGAATTTGAAAAATAAATTGAGCAAAACCGCCTAAAAATACACCCCATGCAAGCGCATACTCAGGGTTGGTAAAATAATCACGACCCAATGTTGCCATTGATATTATCGCAACGTTAAGCAGCACAGGAGTAAAAGATGAAGCGGCAAATTTCCCATAAGCATTTAAAATAGCGCCAGACAGTGCAGTAAAACTAACAAACCACAAATAAGGAAAAGTGATTTTTAATAAATCAGACGCTAAGTCAAATTTTTCGCTACTTGGATCTTGTACATGTTCAACATAAAAACCAGGTCCAAACAGCATGACAATGAAAGGTGAAGCAATCATGCCAATTAGGGTTACTAAGGTAACAATAACCCCTAACGTTCCAGATACTTTAGCGATAAGCTCACGTGTTTTCTGTGTATTATTATCAATGTCTTTGTGGTGGTATTCGCTAAGTACAGGTACAAATGATTGCGCAAAAGCCCCTTCAGCAAAGAGCCTTCTTAAAAAGTTAGGAATTTTATTTGCAAAGAAAAAAGCATCAGCCGTTGCGCCAGCTCCCATTATACTTGCAATAACAACGTCACGTACTAACCCTAATACTCTTGATATTAAGGTCATTGCACTCACAATAATGCCTGATTTTACTAACTTACGGCTCAACTACTTTCCTTGAACTAGCTGTCGATGGAACTCTTAGCTAACAATTATGCGTTGTTTACTACAATGAACACAAGGTCATATTAAGGCAAAACAAATATTTACTCGAAATACCTTACGATAAATCATAAAAAACGATTAAAAATGTAGGTTAACGCCTACTTAAAAAACCTAATATTCAAAAACAAATACTTATACACATTCGCTTTAAAAAGGGTAAATCATACCTTTAAATGGTCATACATTAACCGATCGCGTATAATCTTACGCATTAGACCGAAAAACATTTGACTTTGTGCTTAAAAAAAGGCATATTTCGACGCCTTAAATTTAGGCTATATTTGATATCATTTTTTAGGAGTTCACCTTGGCTAACTCAAAGCAAGCTAAGAAGCGCGCAGTACAATCTGAAAAGCGCCGTCAACACAATGCAAGTCGTCGTTCAATGATGCGCACTTTAGTAAAAAAAGTAATCGCTGCCATTGAAGCCGGTGACAAAGACACAGCAACAAAAGAATTTGCAGCTGTTTCACCAATTTTAGACCGTTACGCAAGTAAAGGTTTAATTCATAAGAACAAAGCTGCTCGTAACAAGAGTCGTTTAAATGCAAGAATTAAAGCACTTTAATTTGTTCTGTGGCATGATTTGAAAAACCGGCTAACGCCGGTTTTTTTTCGTCTTATTTTTACTAAATTCATTGATGATAACAATGACACTAATTCGTACAGCTAAATGCTCACTTAGTGAAAGTTTAAAGACATAGAGGCAAGGCATTAGTTGCCAATTGATAAAAATTTCTCTAGTCTCTTGAACATCTGTTTCAATAGGCTAAAAATAATGAAAAAATCAATACTGGCTTGTACAATTATACTTGCAGCTTCTGTGACATTAACCGCATGTAACGATAAAGCAGAACCTCAGCAAAACACACCATCACGACAACTTACCGAATCTTATCAAGGTAAACTCAACATTTATAAAGATGTCACACTATCTGCTGATCTCTCTCATTTAAGCGAAAAACAACATAAAATGTTAGCACTATTAATTGAAGCATCAGATATTATTGATCAACTTTTTTGGCAACAAGCATTCAGTGAGAACAAAACTCAATTCTTAAACTCTATTGATAATAAACAAGCAAAAACGTTTGCCTCTATCAACTATGGCCCTTGGGACAGAATGAATGGTGACACTCCTTTTCTACAAGGTATTAAACAAAAATCGTTGGGCGCAGAGTTTTATCCGCACGATATGAGCAAAGAAGAATTTGAACAAGCAAATTTTGAAGACAAAACAGGGTTATATTCACTAGTGAGAAGAAATGAGCAAGGAGAACTAATCGCCATTGCTTACTCTGAAGCTTACCACGATGAACTACAACGAATAGCCGCAATTTTACAAAAAGCTGCAACATTTGCCGAAGATAAAGACTTTGCAAAATACCTAACTATGCGTGCTGAAGCGTTATTAACAGATGATTACCAGCCATCAGACTTTGCATGGATGGATATGAAAAATAATCCTATTGATGTTGTTATTGGCCCTATCGAAACTTATGAAGATCAACTTTATGGCTATCGTGCAGCATTTGAGTCATACGTTCTCATTAAAGATATGGCATGGAGTGAAAAGTTAGCGAAGTATGCTGAATACCTGCCAGAATTACAAAAAGGCTTGCCAGTAAGCAAAAAATACCGCAAAGAAATGCCTGGTACAGATGCTGATTTAAACGCATATGAAGTAATTTATGCCACAGGGCATGCCAATGCTGGCGGTAAAACAATTGCCATTAATTTACCTAATGATGAACAAGTTCAACTTGAGAAAGGCACTCGACGCCTGCAACTTAAAAATGCTATGCGCGCAAAATATGACGCCATTATGGAACCTATTGCCGAAGTATTAATTGTGCCAGAGCAAAGAAAACACGTTACTTTCACCGCTTTTTTTGCAAACACAATGTTTCATGAAGTTGCTCATGGCCTTGGCATTAAGAATACTATAAATAACAAGGGAACAGTGCGACAAGCGCTTAAAGAACATGCATCAGCTTTAGAAGAAGGCAAAGCCGATATTCTAGGATTGTATATGGTTCGTCAACTGCTCGATAAGAAAGTGATCACTGAAGGCGAGCTAGAGGATTACTACACCACTTTTTTAGCAGGGATATTCCGTTCAGTGCGTTTTGGTGCAAGTTCAGCACATGGTAAAGCAAACATGGTTCGCTTTAATTATTTCGCTGAGCAAGGTGCGTTTACTCGCAATGAACAAGGCTTGTATCAAGTGAATTATCAAAAAATGAGCGAAGCGATTAATAGCCTTTCCACATTGATATTAACACTACAAGGCACAGGTGATTACGAAGAGGTTGATAACTTAGTGAAACAATCAGGCATTATTACTGAACAATTGGGCCAAGATCTTGCTCGTTTAAATCAAGCCAATATTCCTGTTGACATCACTTATCAGCAAGGGAAAAAACAATTGGGGTTACACTAATACAAATGAGGTATACGCATACGTATACCTCAACTTTACTTTTAACGCTTAGTAACGCCAGTTAATTTAGAGCGTGTTGATCTTTCATGTTTACTTTTGCCGCAATTTGTTTGGTATTTATACAAGGCAACACTTGCGCTGTGTAGTTATTCTACTCCAGTCAAGCGTTAACACCGTAGAAATGCCAAACAGATACAGCCCAAAGGGTTCAACTAAACTTAAACAGCAAAGATCAACACGCTCTAATTATCATTACAATACTAATGATGATAACAACGCTTTAGCTTCATTTTTCCCCGTAAAATCTATAGTAGAGTCAACTGCCTCTTGTAAATACATCTTTGCTTCTGCATTACGCTCTAAGGCTATTAAGTTAACAGCTAAATGATACTTAATTTCAGGATTATCTGATTCTCTTGCTAATGCATTTCTAAAAATAGGCAATGCTTTGTCAGCTTGATTATTCTGTGTATAGGCCCACGCCAATGTATCGGCAATAGCGATACTATTTGAGGCTAACTGATAAGCTTTCTCCGCGGCAGTTACCGCTTCTTGGTATTGTTGTTGAGCGATTAATACACCAGCATAGTTGTTTAATAAACTAGGTTTTTCGCCATGCATATCCAGTAATTTTTCATACAAGTCTTGGGCAGCATCATAGCTTTCTTGCTGCTTATAAATACTGGCAAGGGCAACACCTATCACTAAGTCTTGCTTGTTGTTATCAAGCCAATCTGATAGCAATTGAATGGCTTGTTTATACTCATAGATACTAATATACACATTTGATAACCCCAAAGTAGCACGCTGGGAGTTATCTTGTTTTAATGATTGTTTAAATCGTTTAATTGCTTGCTGGGCATTACCAACTTGAGCCAACACTTCACCTTTTAGGGTGTCTTCAAGCCCTGGTACCGAAACTTTTTCGATGAGAGCATCAATCAAATCAAATGCTTTTTCTTGTTCGCCTCGCTGCCCAAATAACGTGATTAACTGACTATAAGGCGGAAAATAGTTTTCATTCCACGCTATAGCTTTCTGTAAGCTTGAAACCGCCCCCTGCTGATTTTGCATGGCTAGCTGTGCTTTAGCAAAGCTCAATAACACAGGTGATTTATTTTCTGTATCTTTTACTGCAATTTGAAAATGTCTTACCGCTTCTTCATAATCTTTCACTTGCATATTTAAACGTGCTAAGCGATGACTTAGCGATGAATTTGCTTTTGTACGATTGACAAAACTATTCAATACTTCAATGGCTTTATTAAATTCATTTTTTAGCACATGAATATCTACAACCTTGCTCACAGCAAGCGAGCTGTCCCTTTTAATACTATACGCTTTTTCATAATATTGATTTGCAACATCAAGGTTATTTTCACTAACGTATGTATCGCCCAGCTCTAAAAGCAATTCGATTTGTTCGTTATTTACATCAAGCTTTTGTTCAATAATCTTTCTCGCATCCTTAATGTTACCTGACATTAATGCGATTCGGGCAAGATGAATGGTTGTTTTAACATTATTCGGCGCGAGTTCTGCTGCTTTAGTAAAGTACGTTTTAGCCTGTTGATGATCGCCTAACAGCCCTTTTACAACACCTAGCTGTTGATACAAGTAATCGTTTTCAGGTTGTTTTTCGACTAAACGCAAAAGCACTTTCTCAGCATTGAGGAAGTCTCGATTTGATTGGTACGCATTGACTAAAGTTTGCAAAATTTGTGGGTTATTTTCATCTTGCTTCTCTGTTGCCTTAAGTCTGTCAATCGCATTGCTATAGTCACCTTTTACGATTAATAGCTTTGCATAATCTAAATTAGCAGCGATTGAATCAGGATTTGCAGCAATAACATCTTGAAAATATCGAGCTGCCTTTTCAACTTCACCTGTTGCCAAATAAGTTTGACCAAGCAATGACCAAATTTCTTGATCATTCGGTGTAATTAAACGCGCTTTCACTAAATTATTTTTAGCACCAAAATACTCATTCAATGCAATGGATACTTTAGCTTGCAGCTTTAATGCTCTTACATCATCAGACATAATCGCTAAATATTTACGTAAACTTTCGTCTGCTTTTAACATTTGTTGCTGATTAAAACTCACGACACCAGCCAAATAATGATAAATCGGATTTTCATCCATCACATCTTTAGGTAAGCCTGATAACACAACTTCTAAATGAGAGGTAGTTTCTTTAAACGCTTCATCCATGCCTAAAGTATAAGTAATGACCGCTTTTAAAAAGTTTGCTCTAGGTTCATTAGGGATCTCTTTTAAAATGGTGTTAACATCTTCTAAAGCGATCTGATATTGTCGCTGTTCAATTAAAATACTAGCGCGAGTGAGTAAAGCAGGAATATGCTGGTCATTTAATGAAATTGCATTTGAAATCGCTTGCTCAGCAAGATTAAGCTTACCTTGAAGCTGATAAACTTCGGCTTGCATACGTAAGGCATTGATATCTAATGGTGACACATTTAATGCTTGCTCAGTTAATGATAATACTTCATTAAATTGTTTCTTTTTATGCGCAACTTGAGCCAACCCCATTAATGCATCGCCATTATTCTCGTTGAGTGATAATGCTTTTTTGTATTCAATCGCGGCTAAACTGGCACTATTCTTTTTGAACAATGCTCGTCCTTTTAATACTAATATTTGACTATTAAGTTTATTGTCACCAATCGTCAACGTGGCGTTGTTGATTACTTTTTCATATTGATTTTGTAATAAGTAAGCTTCTAAGAATAATGGCGTTAGTTTTTTTTCATCAGCATTTTGTTGCTTTGCATTGTTCAACTCAATTTCTGCTGCCGCTCCATTGCCTTGTGCAATTAAGATTTCCGCCATTAATATTCTTGATGGCAGGTGGTCTGGGTTGTTTTTTAATGCATTTTTTAAATGAATAACGGCTTCATTTAAGTCATCCACGTAAAAGCTTTTTAATGCACTTTCGTACGGTTGACTCGTGCTTTCTGCCGCATCAATGCTTTGACTTGTTATGGCTAATAAAATACAAAACGTACATTGTGTAAATTGATTCATTAATCAAGTTCTCATTATTCCTTTTATGTCGTATGATAAGCTAGCAGATAGATAAACAGCAATAGCCGCTTGTTAATTAATCAGTGTCAGGTAACTTTACAGTTTATTTGTTTTTTACATTCAAAATAAAAAGTAAACATTAAAAAACAATGATTTAAATTCATGGCACAATAAATGCTAAGCTAGATAATTAGATGAAGTAATCTAATTAAAAATATTTAATGGTGATTAAAATGAAAGCTTTAAAATGGATTGGAGCAGTACTGTTTTCAGCAAGCTCAGTATTAGTTCAAGCACAGGATATTCCTGCAACGAGCATCAATGATAATTATATCGGTGCAGGTTATGGAAGCGATGTTAAAGGTAGCAACAGTATATATGACATTCAAAACATGGTCGTGCAACGCACAGGCACTACGCTAACCGTAGATGTTTTTACTAACTTTGCTGGAAAAAACGGTTATAACGGGATTGAATTTGGTGATTTATTTATGTCTACCGATTTACCTGTAAACATGAACGGTTGGAAAACATCACAAGAAAGCGAAACAGATCGTTACTCGAAGTATTCTAACAATACATCGACAAATTGGAATTATGCGTATGAGCTTCTTGAAAGTCATCGAGATAATAGCACACAAGGTCAAGGCCGTTTAGTGTCAGGTTTTGATAACACTGGTGTTAGAACATCAACTGATAGTTCGCATCGCCAAAATCAAGCAGTATCGTTAAGAAATTATAACAATATTCATACAAGTTACGGTGATGATAACTGGCACGCGAATAACAACAAAATTACCTTTTCGTTTGATGTAGCTGGTACCGCATTAGAAACCGCCACTCAAATCGCGTTTCGCTGGTCGATGACCTGTGCAAACGATATCATTGAAGGTTTAGTCTCTATCGCCGATGATCAGTCAGTTGAAATACCAGAGCCACAATCATTAATGTTGTTGTTACTGGGCTTTGCAGGGCTTGCATTAAGAAAGCGTGCTGTTTAGCAATAAATAATATCCTTCGATAAAGCGCCTATTTCGGCGCTTTATTTTTATCTACAGTATTCACAAAGTCTAGGTAAACACTTTCAATCGCAGGATCTAAATGATTTGGCTGACACACACTTTTTCGATAGCGATATTCAAAAAGTTGCTGCCAAAGCGACAAGTGTTCCGCCGCTTTATACTCCCCTGCTTCAGATAATAATAAACTGGCAACCTCTGCCGTTGATAATTGAAACCCCTGCTCTGCTTTACGAAGGCTGTATGTGGATACATAGCCACTAGCACTTAACACATCTAATGATAATGACAACACGGGTAATGTTGAAAGATAAGGACTTTTTCTAAACATTTTTTTAGCTTCACGCCAGCTGCCATCAAGTAAAATAAATAACGGTTTCTTGTTAGATTTCTTTTCAGGTAAGTGGTGATACACTTTCCTATCATCGGTTGCATATTGATGTGGGAAAATGACAAAAGGTTGGTAATCAGAATGATTAATAAGATTGATTAGCTCTTCACTTACTTCGGTTCTACGCCATTGAAAAGCATAGCTGTCAGTAATGACATCTGCTATTAAGCGACCAGTATTACTTGGCTTTAATACTTCACAATCATGCATCAAAAGTAAAAAGCCACAATGAGTTTGTTTTTTTTGCCGAAGCAGACAAATACAATGCTTTTGGGCTAGTTGACATAACTCACAACGCGTAACACCTTTACCTCTCGCATTAAAAGGCTTAGTAGATTGCGATTTTCGTTGAAAATATAACTGTTGTACTGCGTGCATGATATTGTCTTAAGAACAAAGAGACGCGTATTTTACGGGTTTATTCAGAAAAGAAAAAGGCATGTAAACATGCCTTACTATTATTGGCTTTGAAGTAGCTATGCTTTTTTACGATCGCTACTTTGTACTGTAATAACATCTAATTGAGGCATTTCATCAACTAGACTTTTTAATTGCTCTTCCAAGCGATCAATGCTTTCCACAGATTTGCACAATCCTTCAGCTTTTTGCTCTATTACCTCAGCTCTAGATTCCATTTCATACTCTACCTGCTCACCAAATTTCTCCATTTTTTCTTCAAAGGCATCCATATTACCACCAGCAAGCAATAGCTCTTGACCAACGGCTATGAGCAAGGTTCCCATTGAGTTTTGTACTGTCTCTTCAACAATATTTTCAATTTTTTGCTCGAAGTCTTCCCCTAAAAAGTCAGCGTCTAAACTACCATGCTCATCAATAGCAAACTGGTTAACATCAAAATTGTTTTCTACATCGACTTTTAGTGTGTTTAACTGCTGAGATAAATCAGCGCCAATTTTGTTACCTGCTCCTAGCAGTTCATCAAACGCTAAGTTTACCCCCTCAGATGCTAACTCTATTGCATCAATAGCAATACTTTTAACCTCTGGTACTAACCCCCTAATTTCACGAGAATATTGTGTAACAACTGCTTGTTGTTTTGCAGTTAAGCCAATTGTTTTATCGTTAATGACTAACTGTTGGTCATTGATAAGCTGGTAAAGCGTATTACCCTTCTTACTAAAACTGATCACGTCATTTTGAATACTTAACCCTGAATTTAAATCAATATCGCATGTATCTGTTGAGAAATGTGTGTCATGTGCCATTGCACTGGTCGATAATAATACTGCACCTGCAATCAATGTTTTCATCTTGTTATCCTTTATCATTCACGTTATTACTCCTTAAACAATACAAATGAAGTGCCAACTTTTATCTGTTTGATAATACAAGGGTTTATTATTATTTCTTTTAATGATACATATTTAGAAGCAGCATACTTAGGTCAAGTAGCTATTTTTTAGTTTATTTAACCAATTAAATCTAAAAATACTCTAATTATCTTCACGTTAGTCAATTAATCCAAAAATTTAAGTTCATAAGGGTAATAAAAGTGTTCATTTGCCGACTATAAATAATGCCACAAATACACTTTAAGGTTGCATGCAATGAAAAAACACATTAATAACTTTTGGAACAGCAATAAACTATTTGTACTATTTATTTTTTTGATGCTAGTGTTTCGAAGTGCGGTTGCTGACTGGAATGATGTGCCAACAGGTTCAATGAAACCAACAATCGTTGAGGGGGATCGCATTTTTATTAATAAGCTTGCTTATGATATTCAGCTACCTTTTGTTCAATACTCACTTTTTAAGCTAAGTGATCCTCAAGTAAATGACATCATTATTTTTGAATCAAAAGCCGCTCAGAAACGTCTAGTAAAACGCGTGATAGGCGCTCCAGGTGATACCGTTGAATTAATTAATAATCGCTTATTCATTAACAATAAGGCCATAAAATACCAGCAACACGGTCAGACGGAAAATACTGGTTTTTATGTATTTAATGAAAAGTTAGCGAATAATTCTCATAAAATTAAAGTGACTGAACAAAATAATAATTACGGAAACTTTCCAGCTGTTGTTGTACCAAACGATCATTACTTAGTACTTGGTGATAATAGGAACAATAGTGCCGACTCAAGAGTAATAGGGTTTGTACCGAGAAGTGAAATTATTGGTCGCACAAAACGAGTCGCATTTTCTCTAGATTATGATAATTACTACTTACCCCGTTTAGAGCGATTTTTGAAAGAAATTTAACATGGGTGCGATCTAAAAAGGCTTTTATGCCATTGACATTAGATCGCGTTTATTCGATTAAGTAGGTTAGGTTAAATTTAATTCCTGAACTTTTTCATGAGCAACATCAGGTGAAGTAACAATCGGTTTTTGATGAAGCTTCGATTTCAACAAACCCTTTCTGTGTTTTAGTGCAGCATCAAGCTTCTTCACAGAATTTGCTATTGCAGGATACATCACCTCTTCTTTAGCGGAAGCAACAACTGGTGCCCCTTCATAATTGGTGGTCAATTCTACATGGTGTTTACCATGCGCTTTTGTAATAATAACCTCTAGCGATATTAATGTAGGAAAATGGTTAGCAATCTTTTCAAGTTTTTCTTCGATATGTGATTTTACAGAATCAGTAACGTCAACGTGATGACCAGAAACGTTTATTTTCATAGCTTTTCCTTTTTTTAATTACCTATTATAAGACTGGGGTAAAAAAGCTAAAACGCAAGTAATAATCGCGAATAAATCATGTAAAAAACCCAAGTGCATATTATTGATACATATTTAGTATGATAATTATTCTCACCTTAAATTTTACGCTCAAATAATAATACCTTTTCATCTTGTTCTGGTAACGCAATCAATTTTATTTGCATAAACTTTAGCTTCGCTAATAAAGCAATTGAGCGACTATTCTTTGGATGACATATTGCTTGAATAGTACTAAGTTTAGCGCTCTTTTCGATAGAAGAAATCACACTTTCAGCCGCTTCATAAGCCAACCCCTTTCCATGAAACTCCTTTAACAATGCGTACCCTATCTCTGGATGTTTTATACCATCACGCTTTATCAAACCACATAGCCCTATTGCCCTATTTGAACTTTTTTGCACCACACAAAGTAAACAAAAGCCATATTGTGATAGCTGTGTTAGTGGCCCAGTATCAATGTAATGTTTCGCACTTTGTAAATCACGAACCGCTTTATCGCCAATATTTTTTAAAAATGCTGGCTCATTAAGTAATGCCAAGATCATATTGGCATCTTGATGCGTTAATAAACGCAAGGTTAACCGTTTTGTTTCGATGGTTATCAAAATATCCCCTCATTCATTCGATGACTTTATACTTATGAAAATTTCACTACTTTTTAGTTTATTTCACCAATAATTAAAAATCAATGTCGTTTTCAAATGACGAGAAAACATAAAAAAACTTATAAACAACTGTTTTTAATTAACTTTTTAACATTGGCACTTTCACTGCAATAGGTTTACTGAATCATGAAACAGGAGAGTTAGAATGAAATTAATCACAACAGCAATCACCGTAGCAGCACTTGCAATCGCATTTAACAGTAGCGCAAATAGTACAGCATTAACCTCTGCAACATTAGTATCTGCAAACGATAGCGTTACAACTACGTTATGTATGTCTGCAGCAAAAGGCAGTCGAGTAGCTTTATTAACATCGATAAAACAGTCAGGCTATTCACGTCAATATATTAACAATAATTTACACTGTAACGATTTACCCGTTAGTGACTTTGTTGCAAAGTATGGAAAATCACCTGAAAAAATTCAACGAATGTTAGACCCTAAGTACCGTCAAGGGCAAGTGACAATTAAGGATGTAACCGCTCCTTAGTCATCTAACCTATTTGTATATTCCCTTAGCACCATTTATTGGTGCTTTTTTTTGTAATTTTATTTTTTAGACATAGATTTTTAGTTATAATTCTGCAGCCTAAACGTTTATTTTTTTTGAGTTTTCATGTTTGACGATATTCGCCCCTACAACGATAGTGAAGTTAAAAGCGTAGTACATTCTTTAATTGCAGAACAAGAGTTTATCGATGCCATAGCTGTGTTTTCATTACCTAAAACATTTTCTACCTTTCCGGCATTTGCTCGACTGATTGTGAAGTTTAAAATAAAACAGAAGGCTCGTAAATTTAATTGCGTGGATGACATTCAACGTTATGTTTCGCGATTTTTAAACGCGTTGGTAAAAAGCACTATCACCTCTTTAACGCATAGTGGTTTAGCGAACATTCCTACAAACAAGCCATGCTTATTTATTAGTAATCACCGAGACATCGTGTTAGATGTCGCTTTAATTAATTATGTATTACATGATAATAATTGTTCAACCGTTGAAGCTGCTGTAGGCGATAACTTATTAAGTAAACAATGGGTTGCAGACTTAATGCGGGTCAATAAAAGTTTTATTGTTAAACGTAATGAAAAAACCAAACGTGCTATGTTAACCGCTTCCAAGCAATTATCTGCTTATATACTGCATAGTCTTACTGATAAAAAACAAAATATTTGGATTGCACAAAAAGAAGGTCGTGCTAAGGATGGTATTGATAAAACAAATGCAGCATTAATTTCGATGTTATTACTCAATAAGTCCAAAGATCAAAGCATTGCTGACTACCTTGAACAATTAAATATTATTCCCGTATCAATTTCTTACGAATTTGATCCCTGTGATCAACATAAAGCGAAAGAGTTAGCAAAGATGCAAACAGAAGGCAGCTATGAGAAGCAAGAGCACGAAGACTTACACAGCATTACGCAAGGTATTGTTGGTCATAAAGGTCATGTTCATTTAGCGTTTGGTGAAGCAATTCAAGGTGATTACATTGACAGTAAAGCTATCGCAGCAGCGATTGATCAACAGATCATCGGTAATTATCATGTGTTTTCCAGTAATAAAAATGCATACGAGTACCTCCAATCAGGCGACCTGTGCGCACTAGAGAATTTAACAGCTCGCTTTGAAAACCTTAGTTCTCAAGAAAAATCGTTACTGATTCAAATGTATGCGAATCCGGTTATTGCGAAACATCAAATGATCTAAGAACCATCACATTAAACAGCTTTTTAAGGGAAAACCTAGGCGATAGTGTTGACTAGAAATAGAACTTTATCAGCATAAACATACAACAACTAATCCCAAGAGTTAGGTAGATACTTTTAAAACGGTAGGCGCAAAGAATGGCAGTAATTCCCGCAATTAGATACGGATTATTGACAGATAGTGCTAACTGCTCATCCCTGATAAAAATAATCGGTACCCATATAGCTG
This sequence comes from Thalassotalea hakodatensis, assembly GCF_030295995.1. Classification (NCBI taxonomy): domain Bacteria; kingdom Pseudomonadati; phylum Pseudomonadota; class Gammaproteobacteria; order Alteromonadales; family Colwelliaceae; genus Thalassotalea; species Thalassotalea hakodatensis. The sequence goes on from NZ_AP027365.1 coordinate 2,825,310, forward strand.
TTAGCACCGCTGGTGCACTAAAACTTAGGAAATGCCCTACTCTGGGACTTAACTTTAACGGTAGACTAGGATGCAAAAAAAGATATCTTGATAAAAACGTAATCATTGCCATCAATACAATAATAAGTAACGTCATTTCTCTACTCCTTGATAAACTTTACGTAACCTAGTTTGATATTGAGAGACAGTATAACCAGCAAACATCCCACCTAGCGCAGATAAAACAAGCCCCATCTGCCAGTGCCATAACTGAAAAATAATAGCGAGTACGCCAGATACAACTACCGTAATTAATATTGAAAAGTCTTTAATGCCTGGAACAACCAACGCAATAAAGGTAACTGCTATCGCAAAATCTAACCCTAATTCGGTTAAATCGGGTAAAAAGCTTCCCGCCATTACACCAATAAGGTTCCAAATAAACCAAGTAATATAAAAGCTTCCTCCAGCAGATAAAGCATAATATAGGCGATTATTATTCCTATAAGCCTGCTTTCGCCCAGAGAAAGCAAATAACTCATCAGTGAGTAAAAAACCTAAGGGTAAACGCCAACGTTTAGGTAAATGCTTTAGTTTATTCCGTAAGGCAAGCCCGTAAAGAAAATGCCGTGAGCTAATAATAAACGTTGTTAATAATATGGTTGCCAAAGACGCATTTCCAGCGATTAACTCGATAGAGACTAATTGCGCAGCACCAGCAAAAACAATTAAAGGCATTAGCAACGCTTCAAGAACGGTAAAATCACGTTGTATCGCTAACGAACCGCACAAGATCCCCCAGGGTAATACCGCTAAATTCAACGGCATCATATCTAGCAAACCTTTTAGAAGGTATTTCTTTTTGATGTTTTGCATTAGTTTACAATGAGATGTTTAGTATTTCTGATTATTGTTATGATACAGCATCTTTTCATAAATTAAGTCAAAAATTGATGAACAATACTATCGCTTTGATTACCGGCGCCAGCAGAGGTATTGGTGCAGCAACAGCAAAAATGCTAGCTTCGCCGAATGTTTTGATTATCGTTAACTATTTAACGAATCAACAAGCAGCAAATAACGTTGTTGATGAAATTGTAGCCCGTGGTGGTAAAGCTAGCGCCTTACAAGCCGATGTGTCAAATGAACATGGCATCAAAGTACTTTTTGACTACATCGACCAGCTTGACGGCACATTCACGCAACTGGTTAACAATGCAGGCACACTTTTCACACAGTCCTCTATAGAAAATATGACAGCAGAGCGCATCAACAAGGTACTTACTACCAATGTGACCGGTTATTTTTTATGTTGCCGTGAGGCGGTTAAGCGTATGTCAACTAAGCATGGTGGTAATGGTGGCGCGATTGTCAATGTATCTTCGGCTGCTGCTCGTTTAGGCGCACCTCATGAGTATATTGATTATGCAGCAAGTAAAGGAGCCATCGACACATTAACAACAGGTCTTTCATTAGAAGTGGCTGATGCAGGCATACGTGTTAATAGTGTTAGACCTGGATTGATTTATACTGATATTCATGCCCAAGGCGGAGAACCTAATAGAGTGGATAGGTTATCACCTAACTTGCCTATGAAACGTGGTGGGCAAGTTGATGAGATTGCCCATGCTATTTGTTGGTTACTCTCCGAAAAAGCATCCTATTGTACGGGTAGCCACTTGGATCTTGCTGGGGGTAGATAATGTAAATATTTGTCATCGCCTCGATAAGTTATTAGAATAAATCCATTAAACTTGATGTTAATTATCACTTTATGATCCGCACCACCACCATAACGCTTCCTTCCTTTTTACGACGCACAATGCGCGCGTTTGCTTTAAAAGCCGAAATAAGAGCAATAGGATGTCAACTAAACAGAGTGGGTCGCTCTCGAAACTGGCAGTTAACAGGTACCGCTGAGCAACTGAATGACGTGGTATTGTTCATCGAAAACTCAGGAGAAAATTCGTGGCTTTGGCTAGCAAAAAAGTTAAGACTAGAAACCGATAAACTCAGCCATGAAATATTATTAGCAATTGCCAAAAAAAATGATGGCATCACCGTCAATGAATTAATGGCTAAAACAGACTGTACCGTTTTAGAAGCAAGAAAAGTCATCGATGAACTTGAATGGTTAGATGACTAACGGCATTAAAAACATATTTCCAGCGTAAAAAAAGCACTCATTGAGTGCTTTTTTTCAATAAACTGACAAATTAAAGTGCTTATTTTTTCTTACGCGTCGCTTTTTTCTTCGCTTGAGTTTCTTGCCATTTACCGTCTTGGTATATCGCTGTCCACCCTGTTGCTTTTCCGTCGATTTCAGTCATTACATATTGCGACTTATTTTTTCGACTATAGCGCACAACGGCTAAGTTACCATCAGCATCTTTTTCAGGTGCGTCCGCTAAATAGTAAAACTTCGGTGAAATACGATCACGAAAACGTTTTAGCTCTGCAACTTTTGGCGCACGAGTTTCCCTTGATTTAGGGAACGTACTCGCTGCTAAAAAGATACCCGCTGCGCCATCGCGTAATACAAAATGAGCATCTGACTTTTCACAAGGTAACTCAGGTAGTTGCACAGGGTCTTCTTTAGGTGGCGCAGCTTCACCATTAGCTAATAGTTTACGTGTATTTTTACATTCACTATTGGTACAGTCGAAATATTTGCCAAATCGACCATTTTTTAATTCCATATCGCTTTGGCATCGGTCACATTCTAAAACAGGACCATCGTATCCCTTAATTTTAAACGTACCTTGCTCAAGTTCCACACCATCACAAACCGGGTTATTACCACAAACGTGTAATTTACGTTTTTCATCAATCAAATAACTATCCATTGCAGTATCGCACTTAGGACAGCGATGCATCGCACGTAATGCATCTGTTTCTTGATCTTCAGATAACACGCTAACTGCTTCTTCACCTGGCGTTAAATTCATGGTTGTTGTGCAACGCTCTTTTGGCGGCAATGCATAGCCAGAACATCCAAGAAACACCCCTGTTGATGCCGTTCTAATACCCATTTTCCTACCACAGGTTGGGCAGTCAATATCCGTTAAAATAGGTTCATTAGCACGCATACCACCTTCATCTGTAGGTTTATCAGCTAACTGTAACTGTTGGGTAAAGTTTATATAAAACTCATCCAATACATCTTTCCAGGGCAATTTACCTTCGGCAATTTCATCAAGCTCTTTTTCCATTTCAGCCGTAAAGTTATAACTCATTAAATTATTAAAACTTGCTGAAAGGCTGTCAGTGACAATTTCACCCATTTTTTCGGCATAAAAACGCTTCTTCTCTAAACGTACATAGCCGCGATCTTGTATAGTAGAAATGATAGAGGCATAAGTTGATGGACGACCAATAGAACGTTTCTCTAACTCTTTAACTAACGACGCTTCACCAAACCTAGCTGGTGGCTTAGTAAAATGTTGACTGGGGTCTAACTTTTCTAATGTTAAGTTATCACCGACAGCTAAATCAGGTAAATGTGTGTCTTTATCACCTTTTGATAATTGTGGGTGTACTTTCGTCCAACCATCAAACTGCATTACGCGACCTTTTGCTTTTAAGTCATAATCTGCGGCTGAAATCGTTAACGTACTTACGGTATAACGTGCAGCGGTCATTTGACATGCGACAAATTGACGCCAAATTAATTCATATAGCTTTTTACAATCAGCATCTACGCCTTCTAATAATGCAGCTTCTAACTTCACATTTGATGGGCGTATCGCTTCATGAGCCTCTTGAGCATTCGCTTTACTGCCATATGTACGAGGACTTTCTGGTAAATAGCTATCACCAAATGATTTACGTACGTAATCACGACACATTTCAACAGCATCTTTACTCAAATTCGTTGAATCTGTACGCATATAGGTAATATGACCTGCTTCATATAACCGTTGAGCTAGGCTCATAGTGCGTTTTACACCGAAACCAAGACGGGTACTTGCCGCTTGCTGTAGTGTTGATGTTATAAAAGGTGCAGAAGGCGAACTTTTCGATGGTTTATCTTCACGTTTAGCCACTTGATATGGAGCATTTTCAAGTACAGAAACAGCTTGCATCGCTTGTTGTTCATTAGTCGCACTAAACGTTTTGCCTAAGTGATGCGTTACGCCTAATACCAGCGCTTCTTTTTGCTGTGTTTTAGTGTGAGCATTTATCTCCCAATATTCTTTAGGATTAAAAGCTTTTATCTCGCGTTCTTTTTCCACTACAAGTTTAACAGCAACAGATTGTACGCGACCAGCAGATAAACCACGGGCGACTTTCTTCCAAAGTAGTGGACTAACCATAAAGCCAACAACACGATCTAAAAAGCGGCGTGCTTGTTGAGCGTTAACCCCTGGCATGCTTAAAATACTGGGAGCAGAGAAAGCCTGTTGGATAGCATTTTCAGTGATTTCATTAAACACTACGCGTTTAAATTTACTGTCTTCGCCACCAATAATCTCTTTTAAATGCCATGCAATCGCTTCTCCTTCGCGATCCAAATCGGTTGCGAGATAGATAGTATCGGCATTGGCAGCAAGTTTCTGTAACTCACTTACTACTTTTTCTTTACCTGGAAGAATTTGATAATCAGCCTTCCAGTCTTTATCTGGGTCAATACCCATGCGATTAACTAATGCTTGACGGTCTCGTTTCGCCTTATATTTGGCCTTTTGTTCAGGAGACATTTTTCTTACTTCAGCCGGAGATTTAGTGGCTGCTTTCTTCCCAGTACTACCTGTTGGAAGGTCACGAATATGACCGACGCTAGATTTTACGACGAAGTTTTTTCCAAGGTATTTGTTAATTGTCTTGGCTTTAGCCGGTGATTCGACAATTACCAGAGATTTCGACATAGTCTATTTGATCCTACATGTGCTGACGTAACGCGCCAGATATCGTTGCGCTAGCTTGACGTATTTAACTGATTGGTTTGCGAGCGAATTTTAACCAATTACAGCGCTAATTTTGAAAACAATATTTATAAATTTACAAATTACTATTAGATATATCTGTAAATAAGCAAGCTTACAAGCAATAATTTTTTTAGATTAACCTATCTCGACGATTGCTTTATAATGCTAGCGTGAGAAAATTGGCGTAATCATAGTAGAGTTTTCGCCGAATGATAAGCGTTAATCCGCTAAATTTTTCATTAAATGATAACTATAATAATAAAATAATCGTCAATGTAACCTTCATTCGTGGTTTTTATCACGACAAAATATAGAGATTTTATATGACAACGCATGCCGCATTTTTACAAAAGATACAACAAAGTTTATGTCCTCCAGGAAATGGAGTTTTCACGGTTAATACTGCAAAAGAGCGCAAAGAACAGCTCCACAAAAAACTCTTTGGTACGACCGAAAACATCGATCAAAAATGGCAAGAAAGTTTAGAAGAGCTTTCAACAGCAAGCAAAGCTGTTGTACTTGGCATTGCCTCTGATTGCGGTGGTGGTATTTTACGTGGAGCAAACTGGGGGCCATTATTTGTGCGCTCAGCATTACTTGAACATCACCCTGAGTCGGTTAGTTTTGATTTGGGGGATGTGCGCGTGATACCTCACCTGTTGCACGATAAATATTTAAATGAAGGGACTATTACCAATTGTCGTAAAGCGCTTTACAATGACGAACATAGCCCATTAGCGGTAAGTCCATTAACAATTACCGAAGATGTTTTACATGATTTTTACGCCATTTACCCTGAAAAAGGTATTTTTGGTATCGGTGGGGATCATTCAAACAGTTATCCATTAACCAAAGCTTATTTGCAAGCGAAGAAAAAACAAGGCAAACGTGCCGCTATTATTCACTTTGATGCACATACCGATTTACTCGTAGAAAGGCTTGGTATCGACTTATGTTTTGGTTCATGGTGTACCCATATCTTGAAAGACTTACACGATCCTAGCCACCTCATTCAATTAGGCATACGCTCTAGCGGCAAACCAAAGTCACATTGGGAATCAACCTTTGGCGTACAGCAACACTGGGCGCATGAAATAATCGAACGCGGTGTTGATGCTGTACTAGCTGATATTATTGCTCATCTTAAAGCTGAAAAAATAGAAGAACTTTACGTAAGTTTTGATATTGACGCATTAGATCAATCATTTGCAGCAGCGACAGGTACACCTGAACCTGATGGTTTATCACCGGAACAAGCCATTAACATATTAACAACGCTTGCTGAGCAATTTCCGGTTACGGGCGCAGATATGATGGAAATAGCGCCGTTTACCGACAGTACCGGACAAGGCAGTGCCAGTGCGCAAACAACCTTAAAACATGGCGCAGATATCTCTGCCATGCTTATTGAAGCAATGGGGCGATAAGCTCATTACTTTAATGAGAATAAAGTCAATTCCCATAAAAAAAGCCGCATTGCGGCTTTTTTTATGCTTAACATAATTTACTGAATACCGTCACACGAAAAGTGTTCACCAAAGGGACCGCTCATACCAATACTAGCAGTAGGTGGTGAAATATCTTCATCGTTCACATCATCAGCAGAATTAGGCAAGGTATAGGTTGTCATCACATGACTTTCAGTACCTGCAACTTTCGCAGAAACAATCAAGTTAATATCTACCCAACTACCATAACTTTGTGCATACACTAAATCAATTAACACTTTACCTTCACTATCAGTTACCGCTTCAACAGGTACAGTATTATCATCTTCAACTGTTACAGTTAGCAATGAAGAAATTACATTACCAGGCGTTAATGTGCCGCTATTATTGGTATCTTCACCTGGATCCAGTATGCCATCTAAATTAATATCTTCATTATTACAACGTATTGGTGGTGTATCTTGTAAGTAGGTTGCGGTATCTCTGTCATGTGCACTTGCAGCATGCGCAGCCCCAGACTCTCCTGCGGTTGTCCAAACTTGGAATTCACCACCTACGTAAAATGGTACCCAACGGCCTTTGTAATAAGCATCAGGTACTGAAGATACTGTCACTTTTTGACCTACTACAGGGTTTGAGTCAGCATCAGTAACGAAAGCGACAAAACGTTTGGTATAGGTTGTATCGTTATCTTCTATTTCATTGCCCGTACCAACAGCAATAAACAGCTCTCTGTCTGCAACGGTCATCGTTACTGTATCAGTCACCGATGGTTGATCTTTTACCGTAGCACTAATTTCAATACCATCTTGAGCTGACACCGTATTTGAAGTGTAAACCGTTGATGCACTACCGTTACTATCAGTCACCGCCTCAGCGGGGAAAATACTGCCGCCGGTTACATCACTTAGGTTAAACACAATGGTTTTGTTCTTCACTAAGTTGCCATTAGCATCTCTTGCAACAACTGAAATAGTCGACGTTTGTTCATCAGGTCCAATCGAATTCGGCGAAGCTTGAGCGACAATTCGTTCAACGGTTTCGGCAATAAACTCAAACTCAAGTTGATTAGAAATTTCAACGTTATCATCTGTTCCAGTAAAGGTGACAATTGCCTTGCCTGCATCACTTGATGTTAACGAAGCAGAAACTTGTCCATTAGCAATAACACCTGATGATGAAGCTAAGCTACCACGGGTTGTAGAAAACTCAACTTTGGTACCATCTGCCACAGGGGCACCAGAACGGTTCCAGTCAAGTGTCACCGTTGCAGTATCTGATAATAAAACGTCAGGAGTGTCGGTACCGGCTGAAGGGTCGACATATTGCCCATCACCATTATTAAAGCGAGTAAAAGTAAAGGAATCGGCCTGCACAGAAACATTTTTAGAAGCTGTAGCACCTAAAGCGGTTGCAATAATCGCATTAGTACCACCTGTTCGGCCTGTTACATTAACAAACGCTTTTCCTTGAGCATCAGTAGTAACACTTGCTGGAAGTTCTAATGATGCAACACCGCCTGTTGGTGTATTTGCTAACGTTAGCGCAACTTCAACATCGGCTACACCACGACTGTCAGAATCAAGTACGTTAATACTAAACGAACTAGCATCATCCAATGCTAAAGAAGAGGAACCGGTTAATTGAACTTCAGTACCAACAACATACACATTGACATCATCACTAATGTCGCCATTACTCGCAGTTACAACAATTGTTCTATTTTCAGGATTACCTACTGTGGTTAATATAGCCGTCGCTTGGCCATTAGCGTTCGTGGTTGAACTTGGTACGCCATCCTCAGAACTAGGAATAAGTATTGAACCCGAAGGTTGTGAAACAAAAGAGATATCGATACCAGAAAGTAAAACATTATTACTATTCTTGGCGATTGCAGTTAATAACACACCTTGAGCACCACTTGATGACAACTGTTGGTTGCTAGCATAAAGTAAAATTTCGCTTACTTGTGGTCCTGTTACAACATTACCATCACCAGCACTATTAAAACCTATTGGCTCTGACTCTTCACCAGTAGACAATGAGGCTGAAATTTCGCCGCCACCTTCACTTGTACCAGCATACAAAGTTACTTTGGCAATACCATCACTGTTAGTTGCGCTCACTCCATTGCCATCAAAATAAGCTATCTCATCATCCGTTAGATCTAAACTAAAAGTCACTGACTTTCCTGAAACTGGGGCATTCCCTTGCTTTACCGTTGCAATAACATCTACAGGCGAGTCTTTTGAGACCTCTTCTGTGCTTGATAAGCTTAGTGAAATAGTGATTGGTTCAGGCGTAGTTGGATCAGAAGGGCCGTCTTGGCTAAGTCCTCCATCTCCACCACCACAGCCAATTAAAGCTATGCAACTAATGATATAAAAGAAGGTTCTCATTACTGCCATACAAGCATCTCCCTGATGTTGTGTTAATTAGGTAACAGTTTAATACTAACCGAAAAAAAAGAAAAAGGTCACTAACTTATTTAAAAAACCTCAACACTAGGTTTTTTAAAGCTCGATTAACTGGTACTCTTTACGGAAAATTTAATCCCTCTACCCAAAAATAAAATTATGACAACAACTAAAAAACCTTTTGGATTAACGGCGCGTATCATCATCGGTATGGCGCTAGGTATAGCAATAGGCCTTCTTCTTCAATTACTAATGGGAAAGTCTGGCGACTTCACTTTAAATTTAGGCTTATTTGAATTTTCATTTAAAGCTTTTTTCGTCGATGGTATTTTTGAAATTGGCGGTCAGATATTCATCGCAAGTTTAAAAATGTTAGTCGTACCACTCGTTTTTGTTTCACTTATTTGCGGTACTTGTTCTTTACAAGACACCACAAAGCTAGGACGAATTGGTGGTAAAGCAATTAGCTTATATATGGTAACCACAGCGATTGCGATCAGTTTTGCTATGTTCATGGCTTTTATTTTTGCGCCTGGCGAAGGCGTAAATATGACCACCAGCACCACTTTTGAGGCAAAAGAGGCACCGAGTTTAGCGCAAGTATTTATTCAAATGTTCCCGACAAATCCCTTTGCGGCATTTGCACAAGGTAACATGTTACAAGTGATCATTTTCGCTTTGCTCTTTGGCATTGCCATTGCACTTTCAGGTGAAGCTGGCAGTCGCGTAGCTAAAATGTTTGAAGACTTAAATGTTGTTATTATGCGTTTAGTTACCATTTTAATGAACTTAGCTCCATATGGTGTATTTTGTTTACTCGCTAAACTCTTTGCTACCATGGACTTTAGTGTTTTCTTAAATATTTTCGCCTATTTCATGGTTGTTTTTGTCGTGTTAATTATACACGGCACAGTAACGTACTCCGTGTTATTAAAAGTATTAACAGGGCTTAATCCGCTAACGTTTTTAAAGAAAATGCGCGATGCAATGCTTTTTGCTTTTTCTACCTCAAGCAGTAATGCCACTATTCCAGTAACCATGGAAACAGCGACAAAAAAAATTGGTGCTAATAACGCTATTTCATCTTTTACCGTTCCCTTAGGAGCCACGATAAACATGGACGGCACCGCCATTATGCAAGGCGTTGCTACTGTATTTATTGCACAAGTGTTTAACGTTGACTTATCCATTACTGATTTCTTAATGGTTATTTTAACGGCAACGCTAGCCTCAATTGGTACCGCAGGCGTTCCAGGTGTAGGATTAATCATGTTAGCTATGGTGCTTGAACAAGTTGGGTTACCGGTTGAAGGTATCGCATTAATAATTGGTGTAGATCGTCTCTTAGACATGACACGTACAGCAGTTAATGTTACTGGTGACTGTATGGTTACTACCGTTGTTGCGAAATCTGAAGGTCAGCTGGATGAATCAGTTTTTGAGAACGAAAATGCAGGTCGAAAAATTGAAGAAATCGACTTCCACCACTTAAAACAATAAGACAAGTAAAAACAATAAAAGGGGTCAGGTACAATTAAACTTAATTGTACCTGACCCCTTTTATATTCTAGTTAGCTTTGCGTGATCAAATAAAGCTTTTCCACTAAATGACTAACGTCAAACACACGCTGAGCAAAGCGTTTATCTAGTAATGTTTGTGCATGTAAACAAGTAACACTGTGATCAGAAAATAACTCAGAGACTCTCAGCTCATCAACAGGGAAAGGCGGACCAGACATTTCATCAGTAGGGAATTCTAACGTTAATAAAAATAACGTGGTGTGAGGGTTTATGAAATTCTTTAGTTGATTAACATAAGACTGCTGCATAGTTTCAGGTAATGCAATGAGTGCGGCTCTATCATATATCCAATCAAACTCACCTATTAAGTCTGTGGTTAATGAGAAAAAATCACCTTGCCATAAACTGATATTTTCATGGCGATAAACAAAAAAATCACCGTCACGCTTAGGCTGGATATTAAGTTGCTTTTCTTTGAAAAAATCTTGGCAAGCAATTTTACTTAATTCTGAGCCTACTACATTGGCGTATTCAGCAAACCAGATCATATCATCTGATTTACCAGATAAAGGCACAAGTACACGTTTGTTAGGCCAGACACCTACGTGTTGTTTTGTTGAACACTCATCCTTTAATAGTTCAGGCAATACGACCCGCTCAAGTAAAGGATGATACTCTACCTGATGAAATCCTAGGGTATTACGCTCCCAGCATTTATGCCAAAAGTTTGCTTCCATTATTTAATTAACTAGGAAAAATACGATTGTGTTGCCAAAGCTTACTAATCGCATTATCTATTGATAATGACGCTGCTTTAGATAACTTTTCTGCTAAACCTTTTTTAACCGCGTATTTTATGCCGATCACTTTACGATTTTGATTCGCCTGATAAATATAATCATCACTGGTGATCAGTTCATCGATTAAATTCACGGTGATCGCTTTTTTACCCAACCATGTTTCTCCTGTTGCGACACTTTCTACATCTAACGTTGGGCGATGCTCAGTAATATGTTCTTTAAAGAGCTCATGCATTTCTTCAAGCTCTTCTTTAAACTTTTCTCTGCCTTTATCGGTATTTTCACCAAACATGGTAAGTGTGCGTTTATATTCGCCCGCAGTTAACTGTTCAAAATCAACATCATTTTTCTTTAATACTTTATTAAAATTAGGTATTTGAGCGATAACACCTATAGAGCCAAGAATCGCGAAAGGCGCACTCACTATTTTATCTGCAACGCATGCCATCATATAACCACCACTGGCAGCCACTTTATCGACTGAAATCGTTAACGGTATGTTGGCTTGTTTAATTCTAGCTAGCTGTGATGCTGCTAAACCATAACAATGTGCCATACCGCCACCACTTTCCAAGGTTACTAACACCTCATCTCGCTCTGTAGCAACCATCAACACAGCGGTTATTTCTTCACGTAATGCTGACACTTCTTTCGCATCAATACTGCCCTTAAAATCAATGACAAACAAGCGAGGCTTTGTTGGCTCTTCACTATCAGACTGTGATTTTTTCGCTTCTTTTGCTTTTAACTTTGCGTTTTTTTTGTTTTGCTTTTCTTTTTCTTTTAACGCTTCTTTGCTGAGTAAGTGATGAGTAACTTCTTCTTCCACTTCTTTTAATTGTTCTGAAATATCAGTAACTTCTAATTCGCCTCTCTTCTGAGCTTGCTTCATCGCAGAAGCGGCAATAATGGCAACAATACCAGCGAACGCTAAGACAAAAGTAATGGTTTTCGCTAAAAACAATCCATAATCGTATATAAATTCCAAAGGATACTCCCTATATATGGTTCTTCTAACAAGTAAATGGGGATAATATTCAATAAAAAAAGCCCCAACACTATACGTTGAGGCTTTTTTGAATAATGAAAGGGTCGTATTATTTCACAAGGTCAGTATTTCCAACCTGTACCATTTGGCCTTTACTTAAAATGAAACTAATCAACTGTTTTTGCATTTCAGTCATTACTGCTGCACTTTTTTCTGCATCTGGTGATGCAGCATTAGGTCTTGGATCTAAAAGTGAACCATGGTGACCATATAAAAACCTTACAGCACCTGACCCTTGAGTTGTTTCACTAACCCCTGGTAAACCTAATAATGCAATGGCAGGTTCAGTGCCACCTAATGGCGTAAACGGTGCCGTATTGGTTACCACTTGATCTGGTAAGTTATCCATACCATTACCAACAATTTCAAACAATAATGTTGGTGTACCTGTAGCTGCAAGTTGTTGCACATAATTAACTGGGTCACCAGAATCATTTACGGTTTGTGCTATTAAGGTAAATTGCGCAAATACAGCGTCAAGCTCAGCTTTTTGAGCCGCTGTTAAGCCTGCATAAAACTGTTCATAAGTTGCCGTTAATTGATCTTGGGTATAACCAGAAGGGAAACTCATATCAACGAAGTTTTTAAAATCTTCCGATGCGCTATACGCTAGGTTTGATTTTGCTAAGCCTTCAAATGCTGGTGATTCAATACCAAAGTTAGGTAACATTAACCCTGGCATTGCCAACGTATTAGTTGTGATTTTTAACAAGGGGTCAAAAGTAGGCGCTAAAGGTGTATTGGCAAGAGTTACAGCATTGATACCATAAATTGCCCCTAATGAATGCCCAAGGAAATGCACTTCATTACTATTGATATTAATCACATTACCATTACTGTCTACGCCACCAAAGAAATTAAGTCCTAAACGAACTCCAAGTAGGTCTATAGCGCTCTGGCGAGTATTATCACGCATTGTTAACATACTACCTAAGTTCATATAATGTAGCGCACTTACCGTAGTAGCATTAATTTCATCGCCAGGCGCACCATCAAGATTAAACCCGCGCGTACCATGAATAGGGTAATCTATTGCTACGGTCGCTAAACCATTAACTGCTAACATACCTGTTAGATTCAACATCACTTCTTTTTGTGTCGTGATGCCGTGTTGTAGTATCACAACTGGCCAACCTTCGGCAGGTTCAGAAATAGGATCCATGCCCATACTAGCTCGCACAGGGTTCACCCAAGCTAAATCAGGCGTTGTCATCTGTACTTCAAGTGGCAACATTGCATTCACTTTTGGTACAGGGTTAAATTTGGTCAAGTTACGCTCGGTATCAATACCTAAATCGCGTAATCCTGGTGCAGGTAAGCCACTTGCTTGAGATATTGCCATACATTGTGCGTCTGTTGGGCTTACAGGCTCAGTTGGAATAGCCGCAGGGTTTTGCGCAGCAAGGCCGGCTAACATGGCCGCAGAATCACATAATGCAGTCCACCAAGTGTTCGCTGGTGCTGTTGGATTCTCAGCTGATGGCACTCCTGAATAATACGGCAAGGTGATACTACCTTTCATGTAGTTAGCGGCAGAATATAATGGTACAGCTTCTGGTGGAATTTGGTTAGCAAGTACATCAGCAACCGACATTCCTGTATCTGTCATGGCAATTGACGGATATACACCTTGTTGAAGGTTATTCGCCATCAAGCTTTTCAAGGTAAACATCACATCAGTGGTTGACTGAGTGGTCATCGCCATAGTGTAAATAATTTCATCGCTTGGCACACCAGCAGAAACAACGGCTTTTTCATAACTATTAACCGCAGCTTGAAGAACTAATTGTGATTCACTACCTAATGGTTTTTCATTAATATCTTGTCTTGCCAGTTCATAGGTTGTAGAGCCTGCAATGGCATTACCATCACTGTCTTGTAAACTATTTGTTAAAGCAAAAACATAAGTAGTTTTGCCTTTTAACGGTTTCAGTGGAACAAAGGCCACTGAATTTCCTGACTTTTGCGTCACAAAATCTTCTAGGTACGTTAGTTCTTCAACGATTTTACAAGCTAAACCACGCTCAACTGCGGCACAATCAACATCTGTTGTATCGCCCCCCATAATGGCTTCAAAAACACGTACAGAAGACGGATTAAAAACACTATCACCGTCAAGCATACGCCCTTCTGGCATATCAATATTGATCACAAATGGGTTAACAGTTGACCAACCATCTAATGCGCTTGCTGCAACAAAAGGATCAGAACCGTCTGTAGGATCTTCTACAGGAATTTCTAATGTACCATCTATAGAACCTGAAAAAATCAAATCATTAGGTACGGAAAGCCCCTCAATACCAGAGGCAGGATCAAATACAATACGTGCTGGCGTAATAACAGCAGGCGCTTCGCTTGCTACATCTTTTTTAACATCTTTTACGGTTTCGCTATCACAGGCTGCCAAGCCAAGGGTGCTTGCAATTGCGAGACTCAGTACTAGCTTCTTCATTTTTTCTCCCCATAGACGAGTCTTTTTATAATTGTAATTAGTGCTTATTTTTATTAATAAGACTCAGTCAAGTTTAACAAGTTAGACCAGTTAAACTTAACTCAAGAATAGCCTTTTCGCTAGCGCTTTTTTCATAAATTCCGTAAATTTTAGTAAAACAATGCTTGTTTGCTTAACTTTTCCTCGTCAGAGGCGATGTCAATCAGTAAAATAACCATTCATATTCGCAATTTTACAATCACCATGTTCGATTACACGATAAAAGACAATTGCTTAAAAAATAAAATTATTTTGATCACCGGTGCAGGAAGCGGTATTGGGCGCCAAGCAGCATTAACATACGCTAACTTAGGCGCAACTGTTATTTTGCTTGGAAAAACAGTGAGTAAACTAGAGCAAGTTTACGATGAAATACTGGCCAATAATGGTGCAGAACCCGCTATTATCCCTTTAGATTTAAAGGGTGCAACCCAGCAGCACTATATTGATATGTCAAACACCATCGCACAACAGTTTGGTCGGCTAGATGGTGCTTTACTCAATGCTTCGATGTTAGGTGAATTAACACCCTACACCCATATTCATCAGCAAATTTGGGATGATATTGTTCAGGTTAATATCACAGCGCAGCATTTATTAGCACAAGCGTTGATCCCTACTTTATTAAAAGCAGATAATGCATCTTTAGCATTTACCACTTCAAGTGTAGGTAGTAAAGGTCGCGCTTATTGGGGAGCCTACAGTGTATCAAAATTTGCCACAGAAGGGTTAACGCAGGTTATTGCCGATGAATATGATGAAACAAGCTTACGGGTAAATGCCATTAATCCTGGCGCTACAGCAACCCCAATGCGAGCAACAGCATATCCAGCAGAAGATCAATCAGCATTGGCATCAGCAGAAGATATTATGCCTCTTTACGTCTACTTAATGGCTGATGATAGTCAATCAATTACCGGTCAAATTATTAAAGCGCAATAATAACAGACTCATTAATCTTTATTTTGTTAGATATAAAAATGCCGAGCAATACTCGGCATTTTTATGAATTTATAGCATTAACGTAGCTCTCTTCGAAGAATTTTCCCCACATTAGTTTTTGGTAACTCTTGCCTTATTTCTACCTGTTTGGGCACTTTGTAATTTGTTAATGCACTTTTACAGTGTTTTATAATATCTTCTTTGGTTAACGAAGTATCTTTTAACACAACAAATAACTTCACCTCTTCTCCACAAACTTCGTGAGGAACACCAATAGCGGCAGCTTCTAGTATTCCTTCATGCGAAACAGCAATTTCTTCAATTTCGTTTGGAAAAACATTAAAGCCTGACACAATAATCATGTCCTTTTTACGATCAACAATTTTAAAAAAACCATTTTCATCCATTGTTGCAATATCGCCAGTAGCTAACCAGCCATCCTTTAATATTTCATCGGTCGCTTCTTGACGGTTATAATACCCCGCCATTACTTGTGGCCCTTTAACACACATTTCGCCAGCTTCACCAATTCCTGCTTCTGTGCCGTCATCTTTAATAATTTTAATATCAGTTGAAGGTGCAGGTAAGCCAATGCTGCCATTATAATGTGCTTGATTATATGGACTAAGCGTCACCAATGGCGCACACTCAGTTAAGCCGTACCCTTCTAATAAGCGAGTTTTGGTGACTTTTTCCCACTTTTCAGCAACAGGGCGTTGTACCGCCATACCACCACCCAGTGACACTTTTAAATAGCTAAAATCTAAATCTGCAAAACCTGGTGTGTTAAGTAACCCATTGAATAACGTATTCACCCCTGTTATCGCAGTAAATTGGTACTTTTGTAACTCTTTAACAAACCCAGGCATGTCTCTAGGATTTGTGATCAATAAGTTGGTGCCGCCAAGCGTTAAAAACGTTAAGCAGTTCGCGGTAAGCGCAAAGATATGATAAAGCGGTAACGCGGTAACCACTAGCTCTTTACCTTCTTCTAATTGAGGCTTAATTACCGCTTTTGCTTGTTCTAAATTGGCCACCATATTTCTGTGCGTTAGCATTGCACCTTTAGAAAGGCCTGTTGTGCCACCTGTGTATTGTAAAAACGCTAAATCTTCCCCTTTTAATAGCACGGGTGTAAAAGGTAGATTACGTCCTTTAGATAACACTGTATTAAAACGTATCGTACCTTTTAAATTAAATGCAGGTACCATTTTTTTAACATACTTAACAACCGCGTTTACAATAGTTCCTTTAATCAGACCTAAACGATCGCCTAATGATGTCATCATCACGTGTTGCACTTGCGTTTTATCAATAATTTGCTCAAGTGTATGGGCAAAATTTTCAATAATTAACATACCTTTTGCACCAGAATCGTTAAGTTGGTGTTCCAACTCTCGAGCTGTATACAGTGGGTTTACATTAACCACGGTTAGTCCGGCAAGTAATGCACCGAAAAGCGCTACAGGATATTGCAAACAATTAGGTACCATAATGGCGAATCTATCACCTTTTTTAAGCCCAAGTTCTTGCTGGCAGTATGCTGCGAATGCTTTAGCTTGTTCTTCTAGCTCAGCATAGGTGATTTCCGCCCCCATGTTGATAAAGGCAGCACGATTTGCGTATATACCTACGTATTTATCAAACATCTCGACTAACGAGCTGTATTTGTCCGGATCTATTTCATGAGATACTCCGGGCGGATAACTTTTCTCAAGCCATACTTTTTGCACTATGCATCTCCTCTCTTGCACGCAACATTAACACAAGCCTCTGTCGTTAATTATTTTTTAATCAATCTCTTTTTTAATGTTATATTTATCAGAGATGTGGGCCAGTGAGTTTTAAAACACTTGTTTGAATCAGCAAGTTTTACTGTAATACTGGTCTAATGTCTATTACTTTTGACAAAAATTCACCTATGAACGACAGTTTTTACTAATTCATCGGTTTTTTAATAAATTCGTCAATCAGACTCGCTGTTTTTTTCGGCAACTCCATGTGAACATGGTGACCACCACTTAGTTGATAAATAGTTAACTTTTTAAAGTATGGTTTAAAAATGTTAATTGCGCGCGCAACAAAGTCTAAACCTTTATCACCGTAAATAAGCTGTACCGGACAATCAATATTATTCACTAGATTAGTTGCTTGAGCTTGAGTCAACCGATAAGGAGAAGTATTCCTCAATTTACTATCGGCCTGCCACGTATACCCTTTTTCTAGTTTTTTTAAACCACGATTAACAATGAGTGATGCACATTCTACGTTTAAATCAGAAACCGCGATTCTCGCATTTATCGCTGACTCTATTGTCGGGTGAACTGATTTACTTTTATGTCGGGACTTAAATCGACTGAGTAAGCCATTTCTTAGTTGTTGGGAGGTATTATCTGGTTCCTCAGTAATAAACCCTATTGCATCAATTAGTGTTAAGCTCGCAACATTTTCTGGGAACGATGCAGCAAAAGCTTGAGCAATCATTCCTCCCATGGAATGGCCAACAATATCCACTTTCCCCCAACCCTGCTGTTCAAATAAAAGTACTAAATCATAAACATAGTCTAAAAAATGGTAATGTGCATCTTCGCCTCGATGGCTTGAGTGTCCATGTCCCGGCCAATCAATGGCGACAATGTAGTATTTAGGTAACCATGGCATTAGCGGTAAAAAACTTGCTGCGTTGTCTAACCAACCATGCAAAAACAATATCGGCTTTTCATGCTCAGCGCCAGAAGCAAGCCCAGCTATATGAGCACGGCTTATTTTCGCGGTAAATTCGCTGTTCATCGCCGTAAAATCACTCAGGCTTATTTATTTTTAGTACTTGTAGTTGGCTTAGCAGGACTATTCACTCGACGGTAAATAGGTCTATGTAAGTATGGGTTCGAGTAATACCATCGCGAAGGAGTGTACCAATGCGGATAATGTTCAACACGAACATCCACTTGTTTTATTTCTTTCCATAAATGAACGTAGTCTGCTTGTAACGTTGGATATTGATATTTATGCTCGCCTATCTTTCCTTCGGTAACATCACCTAAACGACCAATGGCAGTAATACTACGACCTTCTTTATAAATGACAGGATCTAATAAACCAGAATAGATAACTTTGAAGCGCCCTTTCGTTTCGTCTTTTACTTTCGGCCGCGTTGATCTCTTCAAATCAAAATGTACAACTTCGATTACGGTTCGATCAGCTTCATTATTCACTTTTGCAATAACACCGCCCCATCTGACAGTAGAGCCTTTTAAACTATTCGTTTGGCTTTTAGCTTGCTCAAAGTTCGTTAAAGAGGCATTGTCTGCGACTGAAAGCTTTTCAGGTACATGGACACAAGCAGTTGTTAACAAAGTTAATAAACTAAATGCAATAATTCGAATTGTCATAATATTCTCCATTTAATACTGCCGAGATAAGTGCGATTTTATCAATAAATAGGCGGTCATCATACCAAGAGCGCACCAAATCACCACCCAAACAAACTCAGGCATAAAAGTAAGTTGAGCTAGGGTTGCTCCATCGCCTAACGAGCGACCATCAAATAAATACAATGGGCTTTTTATGCTGTTAAGTACCACTGTAGCACCCGTGAGTTGAAATAAGAAAGGTAAATACGCTTTTTTAAAATAAAACAATTTTAACGTAACAAACATAAGTAAAAACAGAATGATCCCTATTGTTAATATATCTTTTGCCCATAAGACTAAACTCGTTGCGATCACAAAAGATAATGCGCCAATAAAGACTTTTGTAACCGTTTGGTGCATGGTTGATACTCTTACTAAGCCATACCCGAATAAGCTTGCTCCGGCATAGCCCATAAAACTAATCAGTAAACGACTACCACCTTGGGTGGTACACAACCCTGACCCATCAATATTAAGTTGAATACTGACAATACTGCCGCCCGTAATCAAAGCAGCTAAGCCATGGCTAAGTTCATGAAAATAACTTTCAAACCATTTTAGGGGAATAGAAATAAAAGGTATTTCAACCACAAAAAAAGCGATTAAAAAAACAAACACAAGTTGATAACGTTGAAAAAAACTCACGTTGGATATGGAAGGTTTATCGTGGATCAATAAAGTAGCTCTTTATTTTAAGCGTATAAGTCAACGCCAAAAGATTTGGAAATAATCTCTTGCTGCTGTTGATTATTAATTGCTTGATAAGCAGACACTGCAACTTGATGACGTTGCGAAGGTTGATCGTATTGTGCCTGCTCATTAGAAGTCGTAGGTTCATTTTGCGCCGACAAACGTTGTTGTTCTTGTTCAACAAGCGCGATCGCTTGTTCGTCAACATCAAATCGTTGTTGTTGGTCGTTACTGTTTTCACGCTCTGCAGACTTTTGCTGCTGTTCACGAACAATTAACTGTTCACTTTCTTTACTCACCCTATTTTGGCTTTCAATACTAACGTTCTGGTTAACTTGCGGCGTGTGAGCTGTCGAACTATTTACTAACATAACTATAAAGGTAACAAATTTTCAGCTATTCGCCAAATCTATTCTCTACCTGGCAGCTTTTTCCAAGAAACTGTATCTCGCACATATACCGGCTGTGCCTGTTCAGCGGCTACCGCATTGCCCGCCTGAAATTGCACCGAAGCTAGGGTTAACATTGCGGCAGCATTAGGAAATAATATTTCTATGTTCTCAGCATTACCTGCTAGCGGCGCTAAACTATCCTGATAGGTTTGCCAACCAGTACCTACGCCATAGGGAGCATTAAATGCTTGCTTTAAATAGTCGGCAGCTTTATTTGGCGCAATAACCGTTTCATCAACTATCGGCTGCATAATGCCTTGTTCATCAGCACGGTAAGCAGATAAGTATATTTCTGACATCCTCGCATCTATAGCAGCGATAACTTCGGTTTTTTTGTGCTGTTCAAGCGCTTGCTGGGCCATTGCTTGTAAGGTTGAAACCCCTACAACTGGCAACTCTGCAGAAAACGCTAAACCTTGGGCTACACCAACACCTATTCTAACGCCAGTAAAGCTACCAGGCCCTTGACCAAACACCAAACCATCTAACTGCTGTAATGAACAATCTGCTTGTTTCAATGCTGCATCAATCATCGGTAACAAAATAGTACTGTGAGATTGTGGGCATAATTCGAATTGCTCTATGAGCTGACCTTGCCACGATAATGCGACTGAACACCCTTCTGTTGACGTATCTATTGCGATCAAATTTAACATAACATTTTACTACTGGTCGTTAATTTGGTGCAGATTAGCCAAGAATTGTTCAGCAGCGTAAGTATCACGGCTACGCTTCATATCTGGCAAACTGCTTAAAAAAACCTGCCCGTAAGGGCGGTTCACTAATCTATCGTCACATATTACCATGATGCCTTGATCGGATACATCACGAATTAACCGTCCGACCCCTTGTTTTAAAGCAATGACGGCTTGTGGTAATTGAATATCTTGAAAAGGGTCACCTCCTTGTCTGCGTGCATCTTCGCTTCGTGCTTGCAACATAGGGTCATCAGGTGATGCAAAAGGTAATTTATCAATGATCACACAGGTTAGTTTATCACCACGTACGTCAACGCCTTCCCAAAAGCTGGCTGTCGCTAATAACACGGCACTTTCATTTTCAATAAATTCATCGAGCATTTTTCGCTTACTCATTTTCCCTTGTACTAATAATGAATTATCAATGCGTTCAGCTAATATATCAGCCACTAGGTTTAGCATCCGATAACTAGTAAATAACATAAAACACGCGCCTTTACTCGCTTCAATTAGCGGGATAGCAAGCTCTGCCAGTGCATTCGCCCTAGCAGGGTTTTGTGCATCAGGTAAATAACGCGGTACGATTAATTGCGATTGATGCAAATAGTCAAATGGGCTGTCAACCAATAACGTATTGGCACTAGATATACCTAGTTGCTCAGTAAAATGTTCAAAACCACCATTTACAGCAATCGTCGCAGAGGTAAAAATCCACCCTGCATCCGACTGGTTAATATAATCACTAAACTTATCGGCAACACTCAATGGTGTTAGGTGAAGTACAACATGTCGACGAGTCGTTTCATACCAAAAACTCATGCCAAATTGTTCGACATTTGCCATGATATCGTATTTTGCAAGCGTTGCTACCGCACGTTCAAAACAATTATCAATGGCTTCACTACGTGAAATACAGAGCTTTAACACCTGATACAAAAAGTCGAGATCGGTTTTAATGTTTTCAAAACTACGTTGAATGCGAGGCAATTGAATTTTTTCTCGCCAATTGCCTCTCGCAGGATCATGTGGAAATAATAAACGAAATTCCATCGCTGTTTTTTGTAATTTCTCGGCGGCCTTACCAAGCTGGTTCACGTCAGTAAATTCAGTGCGATAAAGTTGTAATACATCTGAGCAAAGCTCTAATATTTGCCGCGTAGAAAACGCATCACCAAAGTATTCACTGGCTATATCGGGTATTTGGTGTGCTTCGTCAAATACTACTACATCCGCTTTTGGGATAAGTTCACCAAAGCCTGTATCTTTTAATGCCATATCGGCAAAAAACAAATGATGATTCACCACCACAACATCAGCATCAATGGCTTTTTTACGCGCTTTAACTAAATAACAGTCATCAATATTAGGGCAATCTTTCGCCAAACAATTATCAACCGTGCTGGTGACGAAAGGAAATATATGTGAATCTTCAGCAACGTCAACTAACTCGCCAATGTCCCCTGTGTGTGTTGCCGTACTCCACGATTGAACCTTAACAAAGTCTGCTAGTGATTGAGCATCCAACTGCCCTCGCTCTTGCTGATATAATGCTAAGCGATATAAACACAAATAATTTGCACGTCCTTTTAATAAAGCCATTTGCGCGTTAGTCGCCATTGCCTTGCGCAATAGTGGAATATCTTTATGAAAAAGCTGTTCTTGAAGGTTTTTAGTACCCGTTGAAACAATCACTTTTTTTTCAGAAAGTAGCGCTGGTAATAAATAAGCGAAGGTTTTACCTGTACCAGTTCCAGCTTCCGCCACTAAGCTTGATTGATTTTCTATCGCAAGTTCAACTTCGATTGCCATATCAATTTGAGCTTGGCGCGGTGAATAACCATTAAGCACTTTCGCTAATACGCCAGAAGTTGAAAATGCTTGTTCTACAGGTGTCATAGGGTACTAGGCAGAAGAAATTTTCGCCCATTATAAAGCGCTAACGTAGAATTGGAAGTCACCATTAATGGAAATATTATCTCAATACTGTATTGATATAGGTAAACCTTAGATCGCATACACTCTTTGTTTATTACCTGTCGAAAAAACATACGTAATGAATATATCAGAGTATGTAATATTCGCATAAATAGCGCAAAACAACTGTGTTAAACGTAAATGTCTAGATGCGGTTTATCATCATCGTCTTTATCGTTTTTATCTTGGGAATGTTTAGGATGTAACACATCTTGTTTATGCAATATTTCAGGTTCTACCACTTCATCAACCACATACTGGGGTGGTGTTTGTTCTTGATGTGTGTCAGTCGTATTGTCGTTTGTATGAGCCGAATTCTGGTCAGATTGAGAATCTTTAACAAAATATAAATGATGATCTTCCACATGATCAATATCATCAGAAAGCGCTTTTGTTGCCGCCTGCTTAGATAGTGACTTAACGCGTAGTTTGTCTGGTTTAATCGGCGTTGGTCTTACCTTAGTTAACGCTGTTGTAAAAATATCCATTATTCACCTGTTATCCGACACTTGCAATAATGTTAAAAATACATTCAATTTATATATCGGCTTATTTAGAGCAAAGTTTACATGTTTAGACCATATTTTCATAAAACGATCACATTTATTACTTGCGCTTGACTTCTTTTACCCGTACTGTAAAAAGCAATTAACGTATTAATATTGAATTGTGTAGTAACCAAGGTAACATGTTTTACCACTTGCTATACATCCCATGAGAAAAGAGAACGAAATAAATGTACTTAAACCTGATCGCAATTCATCATCACCATCATACGAATTAGCCACTCAGGTTTATTCGCTGAGGGGCTATTGGACCTTTCAGCGGAATAAAGTAAAAGTCATTACCAAAACCCCCGAAAGAGTCCATCTCTCTCGGGGGTTTTGTCGTTTTTAACGCAAACGAATTGTATATACAGGGTAATTGGACTTTTAAATTTACACATTAATGAACTAGGAATGAAACAATGACAACTGATACTCGCTTACGCATTGCGATGCAAAAATCTGGTCGCTTAAGTGATGATACTCAAGCATTATTAAAACGTTGCGGCTTAAAAATTAACGTATCTGATCGACGTTTACTTGCACATGTTGCCAATATGCCCATTGATATAATGCGCGTACGAAGTTCAGATATTCCAGGGTTAGTAATGGATGGTGTTTGTGATTTAGGTATTGTTGGTGATAACACACTTGAAGAAACAGCATTAGAGCGCGAACGTTTAGGTGCTAAGTCTCAATATATTAAAACCTCACAGTTAAACTTTGGTGGCTGTAGACTTTCAATAGCCATGCCTGAAGAATTCAATTATCAAGGCGTTGAAAGCCTTAACGGCAAAAGGTTCGCTACCACCTACCCACAACTATTACAACGTTATGCCGATTCACAAGGTATCAATATTGAGTTTTGTTTACTTAAAGGCTCAGTAGAAGTTGCACCAAGAGTAGGTTTAGCCGACGGTATTTGTGATTTAGTGTCTACCGGCGCAACATTAGAAGCTAATGGTTTAAAAGAAGTTGAAGAAATTTTCCGCTCGAAAGCTTCTTTAATTCAAACGGCAACACCTTTAGAAGCAAGCAAGCAAAGTATCTTAGATACATTATTACCACGTATTCAAGGTGTGATGAAAGCGAAAGAAAGCAAATACATTATGTTACACGCGCCTAAAGACAAAATTAGCCAAGTCAGTGCACTTATGCCAGGAAAAGAAACACCAACAATTCTTCCGTTAGCGGGCCGTGACGATTTAGTCGCTGTGCATGTAGTAGCGACAGAAACCTTCTTCTGGGAAACCATGGAAGGATTAAAAGACCTAGGCTGTGACTCGATCTTAGTCATGCCAATTGAAAAAATGATGGGGTAGTAACATCATGTCTATCCGCATTATTAATTGGTCATCATTAAATAAGCAAGAAAAACGCAATGCACTGATGCGCCCAGCACTTGCTGAAAGTGATTTACTTGCGACCCAAGTGGCCAATATTATTAACGAAGTAAAGGCCAAAGGTGACGAGGCGCTTTACAATTTTTGTCAGCGCTTTGATAGCGTTACCTTAACTAGTTTACGTGTGAATGACGAACAAATTAACCAAGCAATCGCATCATTAAGTGAAACACGTTTAGCTGCGATTGAAACAGCTTATCAACAAATTAAACGGTTTCATCAAGCCCAACAACCTTCAGATATTACCGTAGAAACAACACCCGGGGTTGTGTGTACGTTAAAAACAGAGGCCATAGAAAGTGTAGGACTTTATATACCGGCGGGCAGTGCACCGCTACCTTCTACGGCTCTCATGCTTGGTGTTCCAGCACAGCTTGCTGGTTGCAATCGAAAAGTGCTTGTTAGCCCACCTGACAAACAAGGTAATATTGCTCCTGAAGTGTTAGCAGCTGCCAAGTTATGTGGGATAGATGAAATTTATGCCGTTGGCGGCGCACAAGCATGTGCTGCACTTGCCTATGGTACTGATTCAATCGCGCCGGTTAATAAAATATTTGGGCCAGGAAATAAATACGTTACTGAAGCAAAAACGCAGCTATCACAACATGTTGCCGGTTTTGCTATTGATATGCCAGCTGGCCCCTCAGAAGTATTAGTGATTGCTGATCAGCATGCAAACCCTGCTTTTGTTGCCGCTGATTTATTATCTCAAGCAGAGCACGGCCCTGATAGCCAGGTCATTTTATTATCAGACAGTAAGTTACTGATAGAACAAGTGAGTAATGAACTGACAAAACAGGTATCGGTACTATCACGTAAAGCCATTGCGTTAGAAGCCTTAAAACAAAGCCGATTAATATTAACCGAAAGCTTAGCTCAAGCATGTGAAGTTTCGAATCTGTATGGACCTGAACACTTGATCATACAAACTGACAACGCCGAACAATTGCTGACAACCTTGCGTAATGCTGGTTCGATTTTTGTGGGCGCGTATACTCCTGAGTCAGCAGGTGATTATGCAAGTGGTACAAACCACGTCTTACCTACTTATGGTTACTCTAAAGTAGTATCAAGTTTGTCATTAGCTGATTTTTCGCGCCGCTTTACTGTACAACAACTGACAAAAGAAGGCTTAGCCAACATAGCAGACTGCATCAAAGAGCTGACTGATGCAGAAGGGTTAGACGCTCATAAGCGCGCCGTCACTATCAGGCTTGAGGAAACAACCGTATGAAAAACATCAATACATTAGCACGACAAGAAATTGTTGATATGGTGCCATACCAGTCTGCTCGCCGTTTAGAAGCAGGCAACGGTGAGTTCAACTCAAAAATTTGGTTAAATGCCAATGAAGCTTCAGGGCCTGGCATTTATTCTATCAATGGCGATTGCATTAATCGCTACCCTGATTTCCAGCCAAAGCATTTAATTGATGCCTACAGTCAGTACTGTGGGCTTAACAAAGAAAACATCTTAGCAACGCGTGGTGCTGACGAAGGTATAGAATTAATTATTCGCACTTTTTGCCGTGCGTACCAAGATAATATCCTTATTTGCCCGCCAACTTACGGCATGTACGCCATTAGTGCTGAAAATCACGGTGCTGGTATTGTTAAAGTGCCATTAATTGAGCAGCAATTAGATGTTAACGCGCTTGAACAACAAGTAGGAAAAGTGAAGGTTGTTTTTCTTTGCTCACCCGGCAACCCAACCGGCAACCTACTTAACAAAGACGATATCATTCGCACCATCGAATTATTCGCAGACACAGCCATTGTGGTGGTTGATGAAGCCTATATTGAATTTTCTCCGCAAAACACAGCGGTAAACTTACTTGCCAAATATCCAAATGTTGTTGTACTGAGAACATTGTCTAAAGCCTTTGCTCTTGCTGGTCTTCGCTGTGGCTTTACGTTAGCAAATACAGATACTATCACGTTATTAAGTAAAGTAATTGCGCCATACCCTGTTCCAGCTCCTATTGCTGAAATTGCATCAGAAGTGCTATCAAATAAGGGGTTGGAACAAGTAAAAGTACGTGTGCAAGAGACAGTCATACAACGAAATTCCTTAGCCAGTTGGCTTAATGAGCAAACTTGGTGCGAAGCAGTTTTTAATTCTGACGCCAATTTTGTTTTGTTTCGATGCGCCAATAAAGAAACCAAAAACGCCATTTTTAATACCCTAACGAATCAAGGCATCTTAATTCGTGATCAATCTAAACAAATGCAACTCGAACATTGTTTACGCATTAGTATAGGAAGTGAACGAGAATTAAGTGTTTTAAAGCAAACCCTAACAGCGTTCAGCTCATCACCAGTTTTAAAAGAAGTAGTAGAGTAATCATGACACAACAAAATATTTTATTTATCGACCGAGACGGCACCTTAATTGAAGAGCCGATTAGCGACAAACAAGTAGATTCACTTGAAAAACTCGTTTTTGAGCCTGCAGTTGTTCCTGTGTTGTTGTCATTACAAAAGAAAGGGTTTCGCCTTGTGATGGTATCTAATCAAGACGGTTTAGGTACCGATAGCTACCCACAAGCTGATTTCGATTTACCTCATAACAAAATGATGGATTTCTTTTCTTCACAAGGCGTTATTTTTGATGATGTTTTGTTATGTCCTCATTTTGAAGAAGATAACTGCAACTGCAGAAAACCAAAGTTAGGTTTGGTTAGTGATTATTTACAACAAGGCAGAGTTAATTTTACGAATTCGTTTGTCATTGGTGATAGAGAAACCGATATTCAATTGGCTGCGAATATGGGTATTCAAGGCATAAAATATGATAGAGAAACCAATAACTGGTCTGATATTGCTGAGATGTTGCTCACTAAAGCACGTAAAGCGAGTGTGACACGAACTACGAAAGAAACTGATATTTGTGTTGCGGTCAATTTAGACAAAGTGGGTGATGTACAAATTAATACTGGCTTAGGCTTTTTTGATCATATGCTAGAACAAATAGCTACCCACGGTGGTTTTTCTATGCAAGTAAGTGTTGATGGTGACTACCACATTGATGAACACCACAGCGTAGAAGACACAGCGTTAGCCCTTGGGCAAACGCTTAAACAAGCCCTAGGCGATAAACGTGGTATTGGACGTTTTGGTTTTGTATTACCCATGGACGAATGCCGTGCAGAATGTGCTATCGATTTATCTGGCCGCCCTTGGTTAGAGTTTGATGCGCAATTTACTGAAAATAATGTAGGCAAAATGTCGACTCAGATGGTGTCACACTTTTTCCGTTCCTTAGCAGATTCAATGGCGATTACTTTGCACTTATCAACCACTGAAGGTAATTGCCATCACCAAGTCGAAAGCTTATTTAAAGTATTTGGCCGGGCATTACGCCAAGCAATTACCGTCAGTGGTGATGTATTACCAAGCTCAAAAGGCACACTATAAAGGTAAAGTATGAGTAGTAAAAATCAACAAGTCGTTATTGTCGATACCGGTTGTGCAAACTTATCTTCTGTGCAGTTTGCAGTGAAAAGAATAGGTTACCAAGCGAGCATAACCGATGATATCAGCGCAATAAATGCGGCTGATAAAGTCATATTACCTGGAGTTGGTAGTGCAAAGCACGCCATGGCCAATATAAAAGCAAAAGGCTTAGTGTCAACGTTGCAACAGTTAACTCAACCAACATTAGGCTTTTGCTTAGGCATGCAATTGATGACCAATGCCTCTGACGAAGGCGCTAAAGCAACCCCAATTGACTGCTTAGGCTTGATACCGACAAACGTCAAACCATTGCAAGCAGAAGGAGTACGTTTACCTCATATGGGCTGGAATACGTTAACCAACATTAGCGATCATCCTGTATTTAACGGGATTAAAACGGGTGATTACTTTTACTTTGTCCATAGCTTCGCTGCTCCGATAAGTGAATTTACTGTCGCTGCCTGCGAATATGGACAAACATTTTCAGCGGCTATCGCAAAAGATAATTTCATTGGTTGCCAATTTCACCCTGAACGCTCAAGCAAGCTTGGCAGCAAAATTATACAAAATTTTATAGAGATGTAGCCTTATGATGATCCCCGCAATTGACTTGATAAATGGCGAAGTAGTTCGTTTATTTCAAGGTGACTACGCACAAAAAACCCAATACGCTTTTACACCGAAAGAGCGACAAGATGCTTACTTTAATGCTGGTGCAACCGTGATGCATTTTGTTGATCTAGATGGTGCTAAAGACAGTACCAAACGACAACTTTCTACGTTAAAAACTGTAGTCAACCACCCAAATATGATCATTCAAGTAGGTGGTGGTGTACGTTCAGAGCAAGATATTATTGACTTACTTGAGCTCGGTGCAGATCGGGTTGTTATTGGCAGTCTTGCCATCAAAGAACCCGCTTTAGTGAGTACTTGGTTAGAAAAATACGGTAATGAAAAAATTGTCCTTGCATTAGACATTAAAATTGATGCGCAAGGACGTAAAACGTTACCCACTCATGGTTGGATAAAAGACAGTGGTGTTGTACTGGAAGACTTACTCGAACAATACCAGAATGCAGGCTTGAAACACGTGTTATGTACAGACATCAGTAAGGATGGCACGTTAACAGGAACGAATGTCGCCCTTTACCAAGAAATGTGTATAGCCTACCCTAACATTCATTGGCAAGCTTCTGGAGGTATTGGTTGCTTAGACGATATCAAGGCGCTTATTCCTACTGGTGTAAGTGGCGTAATACTCGGCCGTTCATTATTGGAAGGTAAGTTTACCTTAGAGGAGGCGATCGCATGTTGGCCAAACGGATAATTCCATGCCTTGATGTTCGCGATGGCAAAGTGGTTAAAGGTGTTCAATTTCGTAACCACGAAATCATTGGTGATATTGTTCCCCTTGCCCAGCAATACGCTGAGGCTGGTGCTGATGAACTGGTTTTTTATGATATTACCGCAAGCTCTGATCAACGTGTTGTCGATAAAACATGGGTAAGCCGCATTGCTGAAGTCATTGATATTCCTTTTTGTGTCGCTGGTGGTATTAAAACCGAACTAGACGCGCAACTCATTTTAAAAATGGGTGCAGATAAAATTAGTATAAATTCACCCGCATTAGCCGAGCCACAATTAATCACTCGTCTTGCTGATATTTTTGGTCAACAATGCATCGTGGTGGGTATTGACAGTTTTTATAATAAAGACACACAAGAGTACCAAGTTTATCAATTTACCGGTGATGAAACACGTACGCAAAAAACCAAATGGAATACCTTTGATTGGATCAAAGAAGTGCAACAACGTGGTGCTGGTGAAATAGTGCTTAATTGCATGAATCAAGATGGTGTTCGCCAAGGATACGATATTGCACAATTAACTCTGGCCCGTCAGGCAAGTAATGTTCCACTTATTGCATCAGGTGGTGCAGGTGAAATAGAACACTTTATTGATGTGTTTCAACAAGCCGATGTCGATGGAGCCTTAGCCGCAAGTGTTTTCCATAAAGGCATCATTGCCATGGATGAACTCAAACAATCTTTACATAACCATAAAGTAGCGATCAGACGATGATAGTAACACAAGAAAATCAGGCAGATTTAGCCTGGAAAAAAATGGAAAACATGATCCCAGCCATCATTCAACACCATAAAACTGGCGCTGTTTTAATGCAAGGGTTCATGACTCCAGACGCCCTATCGCAGACCCTTGAGCAACATAAAGCAACGTTTTACAGTCGCTCTCAGCAAGGTTTATGGACTAAAGGGGAAACTTCCGGCAACTATTTGCACGTAAAACAAGTGCTTGCTGACTGCGATCGCGACAGTTTATTAATTGCCTGTGAGTCTATAGGCCCTACATGCCATTTAGGTACTGAATCTTGCTACCCTGAGCAACAGCTTTCTCAACAGAATTTTCTTAGCCAACTAGAGCAAGTTATTGCCACACGCCAAGGAGATAAGCCAGAAGATAGCTATACCGCCTCTTTGTTTGCCAAAGGTACAACGAAAATTGCACAAAAAGTAGGTGAAGAAGGCGTAGAAGTCGCCCTTGCAGCTGTGGCAGAGACTAAAGAAGACTTATTGGGTGAATGTGCTGATTTATTTTATCACACGCTCGTGTTGTTACGAGATAAAAACATAGATCTTCACGAAGTGATGCAAGTGTTACAAAACAGGCATCAAAAAACCTAATGACTCACGGATAAGTAGTGCCATGTAATAAAAACCACATCGGCACTACTTATTCTGCAAAATCCCTTTATACTTAAGAAAGAATATGGACTTTCACTGGCTTAGCTGTTGAGGTCTCTATGCTTTTAATAACACATAAAACAACACCCTTCGTTATTTTCACTGTTCTTTTCTTTTACATGTTCAACGCACCTAATGTACTCGCAGATAATATTGTTATTTCTATTCGTGACGATGTGTATGAAGATTATCAGCACTTTTTGAACGGGCGAAATGTGTTAGACATCAAAGACTTTTCCGGTAAAACGATAAGGCGTGATGTTGTTGATATGATTATCGCTCAACAAGCATTAACCCTTGGAGGCTTTAAACATACCTTTAAATATCATCCAGGAAAATTAAATTTTCGCAATACTAAAATGATCCAACAAGGTACCTTACTGATAAGTTTTGATTCCTATTGGTTTGCTGACGCTAACGCACTAACTGAACACGTCTATATTTCAGCACCTGTTATACGTAAAGGAGAGTATGTAGCAGGTATCTATACCAGTCCGAATAACAAAGCCGTATTAGCGATTAACTCACTCGATGATCTCAAACAGTTTACCGCTATTTCAACACCGAAATGGCGTACTGATTGGAGAACTTTAGAAAGCTTACCCATTAAACAATTAATCAGAGAAGATGAATGGCTCAGCCAAGCACGCTTAACAAATATTCAGTGGGTTGATTTTATGTTAATGGCATTTCATTCAACGCCAGATAAATCATTTACTCTTGATAAAATTCATTTAGTGCCCGTTAGAAATGTTGGTGTTGTATTAAATGACAGTAGGCACTTTGTGATCAGTAAAAAACACCCTTTAGGGCAACAAGCCTTCATTGCTATTAATAAAGGCTTAACTCTATTAAGAAAGAAACAATTGATCACAAAAGCTTATACTCAGGCGGGATTCTTTGTTGATAAAAATAACATCAAAATTATCAATAAGTAACGCTAACAAGCCCTTTTTTCCTAACCAAATAGTCAAAAATCATTGATATTTTATTAACAAATATGTAATATAGCGCCCCTAAAATACACGGATTCAATGTCACTGCTAAGGATTAGCTATGTTTAAATATTGGTCTATCAAAAAATATGGTAGTAAGCTTTTACCATTACTCGAAAAGCAGTATGGCGTTCAAGATGCTTATACCGCTTCACAAATTAGAACTGTCGTTTATCAAAAAGATTTTAATCCTGAATATTTGCCATTAGGTTATATTCTATTTTTAGATCAGAATGATTTAAATACAGTGCTAGATAAAGAATTTCCCTCGTTAAATGTAGCCGAGTATAAGAAAGAAATTCTGACGTATCTTGAACAAAAAAGTTATCGTGGTTTTTTACAAATATTGCAATAAAGCAGTAAAAACCATTGAGTTATGTTACACGGTCAAATAACATCACGCTTATTTGACCGTTTTTTATGGGCGCTTTATGCATTGGCTTGATTCTACATTCAATGAATTAACACTTGATCAACTATATGACTTGCTGAAACTCAGAGTAGATGTATTTGTTGTTGAACAAACATGTTATTACCCAGAGCTTGATAATTTAGATAGGCACATACAAACACGTCATATCATGGCGTATAAAAACGAAAAACTTGCCGCATATTTAAGAGTTTTACCAGCAGGTACAACCTACTCAACAAACCCAGCCATTGGTAGAGTCGTTATTGCTAACGATGCTAGAGGTAATGGTTTAGGGCATCAATTGATACAAAGAGCGTTAAGCTCATGCCAACAATATTTTCCTCAGCAGATTATTAAAATGTCAGCGCAGGAACACCTAGAAACATTTTACAACGCACACGGCTTCGTAAAATGCTCTAGTGGTTATTTGGAAGACGGTATTCCTCATATCAGCATGATACAAGAAACAAAGTAGATCTAACCAAGAAACAAACGAATATTTTCAATTGCCAACACTAATAGCGTAGCAAAACTAATGAGCATACCGGCTTGTCGACCTTTGCTTGGCCCTTGCGTTTGCGTGATGCCAATACCATGCAATATACGACCAATAAAAAATGCAGCGCCTACTCCATGAATTAATAGTTGTGAGCTACCATTAATTTCTGCGCAGGCAAGCATCAACATGGCTAAGGGTGCGTATTCAGCAAAGTTACCATGCACTCGCACTGCTTGTGCCAACTCATCATGACCGCCATCACCGATGCCAGTTTTGTATTTATAGCGCAATTTAATGATGCGTATAGCAAAGCCAATATATAGTAACGCTAATAGCGCAAGGTAAAAGCCGGTAATTGATATGTTTAACATAAACTTCCTTAAAAAATAAAACGAGATCTACTTTGAATCTAAGTACAATAACCCCGTGTTAAAATGTATCGTAACTAAATGAACATTACAGCGGGGGAAAAAGACAAATATCAGTGAAAAACTGACAAATCAGCAAAAAAAAGACCTACTAAAAAGTAGGCCTGATCTAGAGCGTGTTGATCTTTCAAGTTTGTTTTTGCAGCAATTTGTTTGGTATTTATACAAGGCAGAGCTTGTGCCGTGTAGTTATTCTACTCAAATCAAGCGATAACATAGTAGAAATGCCAAATAGGTGTTGCCCGAAGGGTTCAACTAAACTCAAACAACAAAGATCAACACGCTCTAGCTTATTCTGTTTGTTAAGACAATTTTTCTGCCAATATTTGACTGACGGTCTCAACTGGCTGAGTGCCATCGATCGTTATGTAACGACAAGCACCTGCATCAGCTTCTGCTTTGTAATAATCAACCAACGGTTTTGTTTGATCATGATAAATACCTAAACGCTTACGTACAGTACCTTCTTCATCATCAGGACGAATAATTAACTCTTCGCCCGTTTCATCATCTTTACCTTCATTTTTAGGCGGATTATAAACGATATGATAAACACGGCCTGAGCCTGGGTGCACTCTACGGCCTCCCATGCGTTCAACTATCACTTCATCGGCTACGTCAAATTCAATAACACTATCAACTGAAACACCATTTTCTTTCATTGCATCAGCTTGAGGAATAGTACGCGGAAAGCCATCAAGCAAGAAGCCTTTTTTACAGTCTTCTTGTGCTATACGTTCTTTAACCAAGCCAATAATCAAATCGTCAGAAACTAACTGGCCTGCGTCCATTACGGCTTTCGCTTTATTACCAAGTTCGGTACCTGCCTTAATAGCAGCGCGTAACATATCGCCAGTAGATATTTGTGGTATACCATATTTGGTCATTAAAAATTGTGCTTGAGTACCTTTACCTGCACCCGGAGCACCTAACAAAATTATGCGCATAGAACTTTGCCCTATCTTATAAAAATACTAATTTGGCCGTTTAACTGTTTTAACACTGCCCAATTAAGCCGCCAAATGAGTACATAATGTACCTTCTTTTGATCGAGCAACACTATACATTTTCAACAGAGCGCAAACAAGTAAGAATTTACTCGTAGTTAACAAAAAATAGCGCTTACACACTGATCTTCGACTAATGTCTAAAGTCTCTTGTCAGAAGTATTTAGAAAAATAGCAATTTAATACTCAAAAAGTAGAAAATACCCGTAGGCAACTATCAAGGCAGGAACGGCAGAATAGCACGTTGCAATAACGGCAACTTTCGGGGATAACGCAATGGCAGGAAATAAAGCATCGCCATCGTTACTAATCGCATTTCCAAGCTGAGCAGACAATGGAATAGCCCCATTCAGATACAAAGTGGTTGTTAAAATTTGTGGTCCACAACCAGGGATCATACCAACTAATACGCTGATCAGTGGTGTGACCGCTGGAAGTGCTGAGAAAAGATGAATCAATTGTAGATCAGTAAAAAAAACAATGAGTTCAAAACAAAGTAACGCTATAACCACCCAACTAATAATAAAGTTTGTATCTAAAGCAACCCTTTGAAAAATAGCATGTTGTTTGGGCTTATCATCTTCAGCGACTATCGATTTAAAGCTATTTGTTTCACTTGTGGTTGCCCATAAGAGAATAAATAAAAACGCCATCATTGCACCACCACGATAAATAATACTATTTTGTTGGCTCGACAACCATGGAAGCTCTATTTGAGCAGCCATCAATACCGCGATAATTGCACATGGAATTAACAGTAACTGCCATAATCCACCTTGAAGCATTACTCGTTTTAACGGTTTATTGGTTGATGTTTTACAACTCTTTTTATGTCTTGTGTTTGTTGAAATTGGCCGAAGAAAATCATGGCCATGGATCATATTAACCATGATCCCAGATAACACTCCAACGATAAAACAAACAGCGATTATCACTATACCCACTTCAGGTTGTGCAGCAAGCAACAAAAAAGCGGCATCTCCCATGGTAGCTGTAAGCACCGCGACAACAGCGCCAAACCTCATACTGCCTGAAACATATTGCGAAATAACAATAATTGCCCCACCACAACCAGGCAATAGCCCTAAAAAAGCAGCCAATATAATTTGCCTATTAGGGGTACTTATGAAGGTAGAAACTAAATATTCGTAACTCGATGTATTCGCAACTGAGTTCACCACTAAGTGATAAAGGAAAAGAGACATCGCAACAAAAACAGCGACTTGCCAAAAAGCATCAGACAACACGCTTAAGGTTAATGTTTGCGTTTCAGGTATTATTAAAAGTGCTAATAAAAAGCTAGGCAAGAAGAGTCTACGGTACTGAGGAAAGTCTGTCGTATTTCGCCAGAGTAATGCTTTTTGATAAAGTGAAGTTGCCATGAATAATCATCCCTTATAGGGATTACATTGCCACTTTATTAACATAAATAATGCGACCAATGACTTGCTCTTTATTAATTGGCCCTAATTCTTCTATTGTTTCACTAGTTTCATTTTCTCCTTTCCCCCAAATAAAGCCATTTCTATCAACCACTGCAACAGTTTTTACCACTATGCCAAATCGTCTATGCTTTATCAGTACTCGGTGCCCTTCTTTTATTGGCAAAAAATTTAACCAATTACACACCAATACGGCACTATTTTGAGGAAATAGTGGTGCCATACTGTGGCCTTTTACCTTCCAAAATTTTAAGCCAAGCATCGTTATTCCTCTTTTAATGCAACACTTCTTCGTTCTGAGCTAAGCGCACTTTTAACGCCTTTAACTTGTTTACACAGTCTTCGCAAATAGGGTATTTTTTTGAAAAAGATAATAGCCGTTGTAAGGTAATATTAAGTGCCTTTATAGCAATGAGCTTCACATCTTCATCACGTACACTATCATCAGATAATGCTTGCAAATATTCATGGGGAACTAATAAGTATCGAAGTGACACATCAAGGTCACCCTGTACTTCAAAAAGTGCAGAAAGGTTATGGCATGCGCAGATCCATGCTAATAAAATATCGGTTTCATACGGATTATTTTGATAATTATCCGCCAACAACTCATACGCTTCTTTGTAATAAAATTCAGCTTGTAACCAACGTCTATCGTAAAAGCATTCATTACCATTGTTTAATAATGCTTGCCATTGCTCATGCTGCATTGTAACTCCTTCTTTTTTAAGAATATAAACGGGCTTTGTTCAACATACTATTTAGTACAGATTTGCATCACTCTGCGATTCAACATAAAAACATGACGTTTAAATGATTTATAACCCCTTACTTCTGAACAACAGTGTATGGCTGTTAGCGTAAGTAAAAAATCCATAATCAAACCGTAAAATAGATGAAACCAAATAACCCAAATGATAATCATTATTATTTTTGTTTGCAATATTTTTATTTGTTTTATTGTTGAAAGTAAACTGATGGATTGAATAAATGAATGTAGATAAGCTTTGTCAGCTTTTCATCGCAAGTTAAAGAATGTAGTTTTCAACATGATCGTTAAGTGTAGTTCAACAATGAACCCTGCCTGTCGAAGCAACGACCATGCACAAAAAAAGCGCCTTTCGGCGCTTTAGTAAAACAAGTATCAAATAATCACTGTTATTAATGAACAACCGTTATTTGGTTAAACTCATCATCAATTTATTCAACTTAGTAACAAATGATGCAGGATCTTTTAAGTTACCACGTTCAGCTAATGTTGCTTGTTCAAATAATACATCAACCCATTGGTTAAATTTATCATCGTCTGCTTCATCAGCCACATGCTTCACGAGATCATGTTCAGCATTAATTTCAAAAATTGGTTTTACATCGGGCACTTCTTGACCAACTTGCGCCATCAATTTCTGCATCTGAATACTCATGTCATCTTCAGCCGTCACGATAACCGCAGGAGAATCTGTCAAGCGATTAGAAATTTTCACTTCTTTAACTTTATCGCCTAGCGCTTCTTGCATGCGCTTAACCACAGAGTCAAACTCTTTTTCAAGCTTTTCTTGTTGTTCTTTAGATTCTTCATCGTCTAAATCACTTAAATCAACACCACCGCGAGCAACGGATTGCAATTGCTTTTCATCAAACTCGGTTAAATGACTCACTAACCACTCATCGATACGATCAGAAAGCAATAACACTTCAATACCTTTTTTACGGAACACTTCTAAATGCGGGCTATTTTTCGCCGCTTCAAAACTGTCTGCAACAACATAGTAAATCTTGTCTTGGCCTTCTTTCATACGTTCAATGTATTCTGGTAAAGACACATTTTGTACTGAAGAATCTTCATGTGTTGACGCGAAACGCAACAACTTAGCGATAGCCTCTTTGTTGCCCATGTCTTCTGCTGGGCCTTCTTTTAATACTTGACCGAACTCATTCCAAAAAGCTTGATATTGTTCTTTATCTTTTTTACCGAACTTCTCTAACATTTTTAACACACGCTTAGTACAACCTTTACGGATCGCTTGTGTTACTTTGTTATCTTGTAAGATTTCACGAGATACATTTAACGGTAAATCGTTCGAATCAAGTAAACCCTTCACAAAACGAAGATACGTTGGCATGAATTGCTCTGCATCGTCCATAATAAAAACACGTTGAACATAGAGTTTCAAACCGTGTTGTTTTTCGCGGTTATACATATCGAACGGGGCTTTACTTGGGATGTAAAGTAACGAGGTATATTCAGTATTACCCTCTACTTTACTGTGTTCCCAAAGTAATGGATCGGCAAAATCATGCGACACATGCTTGTAGAACTCTTTGTACTCTTCTTCGGTAACGTCTGCTTTTTCACGTGTCCAAAGTGCTGTTGCTTTATTAACCGCTTCCCATTTCGCTGGAACCGCATCTTTAGCTTCAACCGCCGGCGTTACCACATTACCTTCATCATCTTTTACTTCATCTTGCGCCTCAACAGCAGGTACTTCTGGTGTTAGCATTTCAACAGAGATTGAGATGTGATCTGAATACTTTGTCACAATTGAACGTAAGCGCCAGTCATCTAAAAACTCTTTTTCATCTTCTTTTAAATGAAGAATGATATCGGTACCACGATTCGATTTTTCAATTTGACGCGTCGTAAACTGGCCTTCGCCTTCACTTTGCCATTCAACAGCTTCATCAGCATTAGCACCAGCTGCTCTTGAACGAACGGTTACTTTGTCAGCAACAATAAAAGCTGAATAAAAACCAACACCAAACTGACCGATTAATTGTGAATCAGAAGCTTGGTCACCAGACAGTTTAGAAAAGAATTCAGCGGTGCCTGATTTTGCAATTGTCCCTAAATGCTCAATGACTTGCTCTTGAGTCA
Source organism: Thalassotalea hakodatensis (assembly GCF_030295995.1). Lineage (NCBI taxonomy): Bacteria > Pseudomonadati > Pseudomonadota > Gammaproteobacteria > Alteromonadales > Colwelliaceae > Thalassotalea > Thalassotalea hakodatensis. Next base: position 2,863,934 of record NZ_AP027365.1, read on the forward strand.
TACCAATACCGTTATCTGAAATAGTAACCGTATTATTCTCTTTATCAGCACTTACGCGAACGCGTAAATCACCATCACCTTCATATAAATCAGCATTTTTTAATGCTTCAAATCTAAGCTTATCGGAAGCATCTGCCGCATTTGATACTAATTCACGCAAAAAAATCTCTTTGTTTGAATACAAAGAATGAATCATTAATTGAAGAAGTTGTTTTACTTCAGTTTGAAAGCCATGAACTTCTGGTTGACCTGCATCAGACATTCGAGCTATCTCCTATCTTACTATCTGTTATTGGTGTTAATGAGGACAACGCCTCTTGATAGAGCAGATATGGGGATAGCGAAAATAAAATCAAGCACAAAAAATATATTCAGAAAATTTATTTATCAATGAACCATTACTACCCACAATATCATGGCACGATAAGCGGTAGCTTTATCGTTAAAGATAAAAAACAAAGCCAGTACACTCTGAAAGATAAAACCAATTATCCTCAGCGACTTTACTAAGTTTTCACTCTTTTTAGCAGGTTGTCGATTTAGTGTTACACTCAAAGTAAGCGTTAATATTTTCAACAATTAACAGAAAGGTAGGTATCATGACATCACTTTCAAACGGCATGACAATAGGGCTTGAACGCACGAACAATGACTTCTTTATTTCATTAAAACTCACAGGAAAATTAACCCATGAAGACTACCAAGCCATTATTCCCATTGTTGAATCAGCACTCGCCAAAGTTGTTTCACCGAACATCGACGCTTTTATTGATGCGTCAGCATTTGAAGGGTGGGAGGTACGAGCTGCTTGGGATGATTTAGTTTTTGGTTTAAAGCACAACAACGAATTTAGAAAAGTAGCTATTTATGGTGATAAAGACTGGCTAGAGTCGGTTTCTAAATTGAGCAATTGGTTTGTAACAGGAGAAGTTAAGCACTTTACTGATCCAGCTAAAGCGTTAGCATGGTTAGCAGAATAACGATTAACCATGCTTTCGGTACAACTAGCACCTTGCTATTGGTAATTTTTACGACCTGAAAATGCGTGCGATAATGTATTTCCATCAACGTACTCTAATTCGCCACCAACAGGAACACCATGCGCAATACGCGAAATACTTACTTGATATTTTCTGGCTAACTCAGCAACATAATGCGCAGTCGCTTCACCTTCAACAGTGGGATTTGTCGCGAGAATTAATTCATTGTATTGCTGTGTCGCTAGTTGTGTTTCTAATACCTCGAGTTTTAGATCTTCTGGGCCAATTCCATCAAGTGGCGATAAATGCCCCATTAAAATAAAATAAACCCCGTTAAATTCACCCGTTTGTTCAATAGCAATAACATCTGCGGGCGACTCTACTACACATAATTGACCACGATCTTGTCGTTTTGAACTCGCACATATATCGCAAATATTTTGCTCGGTAAAATTCCGGCATTGTTGGCAATGTTGTACATGCTCCATTGCTTGGTGCAATACATCGGCTAATTTCTTACCGCCTACTCTATTGCGTTCAAGTAGTTGAAACGCCATACGTTGAGCAGACTTTGCACCTACACCTGGTAAATATTTCAATGCGGTTATTAATTCTTGTACCAAAGGACTAAATTTCATACACAGTTAACGAAAAGCAATTTTCGCTAGTCTAACCACTCAGCAAGAAAAGTTAAAATTATATATGATATTTTTCTATCTACTGATAAGAATTTACCTTAATATCAACGATAAAATCATTCGCCCTAAACAGAGATTTAGCTTGCTATGCGTTTGTCTTTTGATCCTATTAAACGCTTATAAAACCCAGAGATTTTTTATGTTATCTAATGTAGTTATTACGCTTGTGTTGTTAATCACCACCGCATTTATCTTGAAAAAATGGTTAACACTTCCACACAATATTTTCCTACTTTTCATTATTCAGCCATTAGTCATGGCTTCATCACCCGTGATCGTTTTTATTGGCGGCATTTTATCATCTGAGTTAACGACAGATAAATCACTAGCCACCTTACCTATCACGTTAATGATAGTAGGTGTCGCAACAGCTGCAATACCAGCGGCAATGTTAGCTAAAAAGCTTGGACGAAAAACGGCAACACTCTTTGGTTTTTCTCTAGGTTTAATCGGTTGCACCTTGGCGATGATCGCCACCCAAATAGCAAGTTTTACATTATTTAGCCTTGCCGCTCTGTCACTAGGCTTTTGCGCTGCTTTTGTGCAGCAACTACGTTTTGCTGCGATTGAAAGTACTAAAAATCAAGAAGATGTTCCTTCCATGTTATCAGTACTGATGCTCAGTGGTATATTTTCAGCATTCTTAGGCCCTGAAATTGCAGTAACAGCCAAAGACTGGATTTCATCACCACACGGCTATACGGGGTCCTTTGCTTTTATTGCCGTATTATTAGTGATAGCAATGATAATATTTACACAGTTTGATGGTGCAAAACCCATTATTAATACAGGTAAAAGAAGTGGTCGTGCGATGAAAGACATTATCAAGCAACCTATATTTATTATTGCAATACTCAGTGCTGCCATTGGTTTTGCGTTGATGAGTTATTTAATGACTGCCACTCCCATAAGTATGCATCATATGCATGGCCATTCGTTGCTTGATACCAAATGGGTTATCCAATCACACATTGCTGCCATGTTTGTTCCGTCATTATTTACGGGTTGGTTAGTGAAGAAAATAGGCTTAAAACACCTGATGCTTATTGGTACCTTGTTATATGCGGTGGTTGCAGTTATCGCTTATTCTGGCATGCAAGTTATTCACTATTGGTGGGCTTTATTATTGTTAGGCGTTGGTTGGAACTTTTTATTCCTTACCGGAACGTCATTGCTTCCTAGAAGTTATCATGAAGATGAAAAACATAAGGTACAAGCATTCAATGATTTTGTTATTTTTGGCTGTCAAGCAAGCGCATCATTGTTAGCCGGAGTCGTACTGTACCAATTTGGTTGGGCTGGAGTTGTTACATCAAGTTTGCCGTTTATCGTTATTTTACTGCTATTAAGCATTAAATATTACCGTCAAAAAGCACTTTAACGTTTATTGACCTTGCAAGAATTTACTTACAAGGTCAATACATTATGCACCTTTAGGTAAGTTAAAGCTTGCGCCTTCCTGCTCAAAAGCGTCAACAAAAACTTTATGCTGAGTTAAATCAGCAACTAAATTCTTTACATTATCACCTAAAGGGATAGTTAACTCTGGGAAATAATTACCCCAATTAGCATAAATCGCTAATAGATAATCTATAACAGTTACAGAATTACCAGTAAGATATTGCTGTTGTGCCAACCTGTTATCAATAATCTGCCAAAGTCTAGCAACATTTTCAGCAAGCTGTCTTAAATACACTGTTTTTTCTTCACTATCCGTCATTACAGAAGCTGTAGTAAAGAGTTTACTATAAGCAGGATGTAACGTGGCGTAATTAAACATTAACCATTGATTAAACGTATTTTTTTCTTTCTCACTAGTAAAGGTTATTTGATGTTTATCAAGTAAGTACAAAACAATCGCTGAACCTTCGGTTAGCACAAGATCGCCATTGATTAATGCCGGCACTTGATTTGTAGGTACTATCTGTTGGTAGTTAGGTACCTTATCTCGGTGAACAACTTCAGCCTTAATATCCAATATATTTAATAGTACATGAATGCCTGTTGAGCAGGTCCCTGGTAACGTAACAAGTGTATACATAGTTATCTCCTATTAGAGTAAATTAGCTATTTGCTGTGCGGCGAAACTCGCTCACCGGCAGTCCTGAAATTCCCCAGTTATCTAATGGAACTTCTTCAATGACAACAAATGTAGTTGCCGGTTCTTTATCTAGCACTTCAGATAACATTGCGGTCGTTTGTGCAATCAAACGTTGTTTTTGTCTGTTCGTTACCCCTTCATCGGTAACTTGTATTTTTACATAAGGCATGGCCTTTCTCCTGTGGTTACAACATTATTTAAACGGTGTTAGTTGATAATGAAATACCTTGCTAATGATTTGCCATTGATTATCAAGGTAGATAAAACTTAAAAAATCGGTGAAGTACTTAGGCGAAATAACACACTGCACTTTAGCTAAGGCGGTTTGGTTGCCAACTACGTCGATAGTGAGAATACGATCTTGCCTTACTTGTTCTTTACTTGAAGGTGATTGACGTTTTTCTACATTCGCGAAATACTCTGGCATTGATAAATGAATGAGCGCTCCGTCCGTGATACTGGTATAACGGGCATTTCGATGAAATACTTGCGCTAATCTCGAAACATCTGCGTGATATAACCCGTCAAAATATTTGTTAATTTGTTGCTTTATCGCACTGATATTATCCATGTGTTTATCTCCTGTTTCAGTAATAGGCGTAGTTTACAAAACATCAGACTACTGATAAATTCACAATAAAAACACATTGAGTTTGCAAAAATGCACAACTGGGATGATTTTAGATTTTTTGGAGCCGTTGCTGAAACAGGAAGTTACTCCAAAGCTGCTACTTCGTTAGGCGTTAATCATTCAACGGTATCGCGAAGGGTACAAGCAATGGAAGTTGCGCATGGGGTAAAATTATTTGAACGCACACAGTATGGCTATCAACTAACAGAGGCTGGCGCATCTATCTTTGAAATTGTTCAGCAATTACAAGATAAAACCCATCAAGCTGCTCGCATATTACTAGGGCAAGATGCCAGATTAGAAGGCACTATTAACTTAACAATGCCAAACGACATGTTTATGTTTTTAATGGCTGAGCCTCTTAAATTATTTTCCGACCAACACCCTGGAATTACTTTTAACCTACTGGTGAGTAAAGGGTTACGAAATATGGCGAATAGAGAGGCTGATTTAGCAGTACGTGTCACCGCAACACCCCCCGATTATCTTATTGGTACTAAAATCACCCATATTCAACACGGCCTTTATCAACGTGAAGACTTGGCTCAACATGATTATACGCCAGTAATAATATGGGGCAGTGAATCGAACCTTCCTACTTGGACAACACAATATTTTAAAAACCCCAAAGTCATCATGCGCGTAGATGACTTATATGCGATGCATCAAGCTGTTAGAGCTGGTTTTGGTATAGCTAGAATGCCATGTTTCATACCTGATATTGTGCAAGATGAAAAGGTGGTGAGGCTGCCTGTCGATGTGCCACTTTCAGATTTTGCCGTGTGGATTTTACATCATCAAGATTTAAGAACCTCGGCAAAGATTAATCAATGCCGAGGTTATATCAAAGAAGTATTAACCGCACAAAAAGGCGTATTTTCTGGGGAGTATTCACGCTTTCAATAACGCAACAATAATGTTTGCTACAGAAAGAGCGTTTAGCTTTTGCTTTTCTTGCGCCACCTTATAAGCTCTTTTTGATCTGCTGGTGCGTCTTCTCCTTGTGCAATCAACTCTTTTGCTTGCTCTGCGAGTAACTGTTCAGCTTTATCTTCAATTTTGGCTAACATTTGATAAAAAGATGCTTTTTCTTCTTCCGTTAATACACTTTCTAATTGCTTACTACGTTCATCCATCGCCGCTGTTACATGTTTGTATATCGTTAATCCTCGCTCATTCAACACAAGGTTTTTCACATTCTTTTTATATTGATCAGGCTGCGATTCTATCAAGTCTAATGAAAGTAATTTTTTTACCGCTCGGGAAACGGTATAAGAGTCAAGGCGAGATTGATACGCAATATCGGCTGACTTAATTGGCATGTAAGAACCAATATTGAGTAATACCCGCATTTCTCGCGGATCAAGATCAGATAAGTTACGGATTTTCCAGTCTCTGTTAAGCGCAAGCAGGTTACTCACTACCGCAATTTGAAACGGTAAATGATTAGTAAGATCAAGTGGTTCCTTGTGCTCAGTGGTAAGTTGGAACGCTAAACGCCGTGCCGATGATTTGATCATATGGCTCCCCTAAGGTACTGACTGCCCATTTCTCGCTTCAAACAAGCGATACCAATCTTCACGACAATAATCGAGCATTAACGACACCTTTGCAGCTTCAATTCGCTCAGGCGTTGTCGAACCAATAATAGGCAATATTTGAGCTGGGTGTTTTACTAACCAAGCTAAGACCACTTGCCAAGGGTGACATTGATATTTTTCAGCTTGTTGCTTTAATTCGTGTTCAATACGTTGCTCATCCTTTGTCGTAAAGGTATTTCCCCATGCTGGGTAGGCCACACCACCTAAAGGACACCAAGCAATAGGTGCTATTTGATGTTGTTGGCATTGATCTAAGGTGCCATTTAGCAAAGTATCAATGTTATGAACATTGATTTCAACTTGATTTGCCACTAACGGCATAGACATCACAGAACGCAACATTTCAACTTGCGACGGTAAGAAGTTACTGACACCGAAGTGTTTTACTTTGCCAGAAGCCTTCAGTAACGCAAACGTTTCTGCTACTTCATGCACATCCATTAAAAAATCCGGACGATGCAATAAGAAAAGATCTAAATAATCAACATTTAAACGCGATAATGAACCTTCAACTGCATCTAAGAGATACTGCTTACTAAAATCATATCGCGTTGGTGCATATTCATTTTCTTTTTTCGGACGAATACCCGCTTTTGACGTAATAATTAAATCATCTCGTAATGCAGGTGTCGCTTTTATCACTTCGCCAAATAAACGTTCACTTTCACCGCCGCCGTATATATCAGCATGGTCAAAGTGGTTGTAACCTGATTCAATAGCTGCATGTATAGCACGTTTCCCTTTGTTACGTGCTTCCTGTGAGTTATCACCGCATATGCGCATACAACCATAAATTAACCGAGAAGTGGTGTATGGTGTTTGCGCTAAGTGTACGTTTTTCATAAATTTATATATATTAAATCTTGCATGCCCTCAATATAACATGAAGTTAGCGCAAAATAAGTACGTATACTGTGGTTTTCTTACATAAAACGGCAATTTATCCTGCACAATTTATCAATAGGCTGATATATTAGCGCCAGCAATTTTCCACAAGAAGGTTAACCTGTGTCACATTTTGTTTGGAACGTCGATCCCATATTATTCTCACTTGGCCCTGTCACTATACATTGGTACGGTGCATTATTTGCCAGCGCAATTTTTGCTGGTTTGTATTATATGAAATGGGTATTCACCCTAGAGAATAAAAGTGTAGATACCTTAGACAATTTATTAATGTATGTGGTACTTGGCATTATTATTGGTGCGAGGCTCGGTCATTGTTTCTTCTATGATCCTGATTTTTACTTTGCTAACCCATTAAAAATATTGGCGATTTGGGAAGGCGGCTTAGCAAGTCATGGTGGTGGACTCGGTGCCATCATAGGTACCTGGTTATTTTGCAAACGCCATCACGTTAATACGCTATGGCTACTTGATAGGTTAGCTATTGCAACCGCAGTTTTTGGTATATTCGTTCGTTCAGCGAATTTTGTAAATTCTGAAATTTTAGGCCACCCAAGTGATGTGCCTTGGGCCATTATTTTCGAACGAGTTGACACCTTAGCACGTCATCCGGCACAACTTTATGAAGCGATCGCTTATTTGTTAATTGCCGTTGTATTAACATTACTTTATCGAAGTACTGCTATTAAAGAGCGTGTTGGCGCTTTACTCGGTTTATTTTTAATACTGACTTTTAGTGCTCGCTTTGTTATTGAGTTTTTTAAACAACAGCAAGCCTCTTATACGCTAGAGTCCGCGTTAAATACCGGACAAATGTTAAGTATTCCGTTCTTTTTCGTTGGCGTATTATTATTGCTACGTGCAAAGCAAACTTCAGCCATTACAGGTAAAAAATAAATTTTATGGCAAAAAAATATTACGTCATTTGGAAAGGTACAAAAACAGGTGTTTTTGATAATTGGCCAGAAGTACAGCAGTTAACCTCAGGCAGAGCAGATGCCCAATATATGGGGTTCCCTACGAAAGATGATGCAGAAAAAGCATTTAAAGAAAGTTATACAAAAGCGCTAACTAAACGCTCATTAACACAAAAAAAACCGAGCACTAAACCAGAAAACACGTTGAACACTAATGCTCATGGCGTAAACGCTGACATTCAAATTTATAGTGACGGTGCTTGTTCACCTAACCCGGGCCAAGCTGGTACAGGCATAGCTGTTTATCAAAAAAGCAAGCTAACTCAGCTTTGGTATGGCTTGTATGATGCTAACGGTACGAATAACACTGCTGAGTTATTAGGCTTACTTGAATCTTTTAAGCTTGCGCAGCAATTTATTAATACTAATAAAAGTTTAACGGTTGAGATATTAAGCGACTCTCGTTACTCAATAGATTGTATAACTAAGTGGGCATTAGGTTGGCAACGTAAGGGATGGAAAAAAGCAGATGGTCAACCAATCAAAAATCCAGAAATAATTAAAGCATGTTTTGAGCTGTATCAGCAAATCAAACAACAAGTCACCGTTAGCCACGTTAAAGGTCACGCCAATATAGAAGGTAATGAACTAGCAGATCGCATGGCGGTTTATGCGCGCATGACAAAACAAAAAAGCTTTGTAACCTACGAACAGGCGCTCGATATCACCTCAATTCTGGCAATGCCTTCTGGCTAAAAAAGCCCGCGTGGCGGGCTCGTTCGAACTATACTGTTATTTGTGCTGCAAAGGCCCTTGCCTTCGCTAAATCTTCTGGGGTATCAACACCTTCTACAAGCAAGCGGCTTTGTGCAACATCAACATGAATTTTTTCACCTTGCCACAATACGCGTAATTGCTCTAAAGATTCAATTTGTTCAAGTTCACTTGTTGGCCATTGAATATATTCATTAATAAAACTAGCACGGTAAGCGTAAATACCGATATGGCGTAGATAAAAATCTCCGACAGTTGTTGTATCTTTGGTGGTTAAAAAGCGCTCTCTATCGTATGGGATTGTCGCTCGACTAAAATATAAAGCATATCCTTGCTTATCCATTAGCACTTTCACTGCATTCGGATTAAAGGCTTCTTCAGCATCAGTAATGTGTACAGCCAGTGTCGCCATTTTTGCTTTTTGTTGGTTAGCAAGGTTACTTGCCACTTGTGCAATATTTTCTGGCGGGATGAAAGGTTCATCTCCTTGCACATTGACAACGACTTGCTCTGGCTCAAATTGGTACTTCTCAACTACTTCAGCCAATCTTTCTGTACCTGATTGATGATCAGCTCGAGTTAAGCACACTTCGCCACCAAAGCCTTCAACTACCTTGGCAACCTGCTGATTGTCGGTAGCGACAATCACTTTTTCTGCACCACTTTTTACCGCTTTTTCAACAACCCACTGAATCATTGGCTTACCGTGAATATCGGCTAATACTTTGCCAGGTAAACGAGACGATTCAAAACGGGCTGGAATGACTACCACAAATGACATATTTAGCTCCGTATTAATTACGTTCGTCTTCACTGAGTCGGCGCGCTTCACTTTCTAACAGAACAGGTATGCCTTTTTCAATACCGAAGGCAAGCTTGTCAAAATTACACCAAAGCTCTTGTTGATCTTTTTTATACTGCAACTTACCTTTACAAACAGGACAAGCAAGAATTTCCATCAATTTAATATCAAAAGCCATATTATTACTCTTCTTTTTGTTCTCGTTCATTACTGACTAAAGTGAGCAATGATTCTATTAACGTTTTAGCAGATAGCTCATTAAATTCCGCATCTACCGGTAAATACCACCAATTATTATCTGCAAATAATTGACATTTAACTGCATCTTTTTCAGTCATTAACAAAGGCATATTCTGTTCAAAATCACCGAAATCTCTTCGTTGAAAGCCATGATGATCATTAAAAGACTTTTGTTTTATAACCGAGAAACCTAATGTAGATAACAGGGTAAAAAAACGCTCTGGCGAGCCAATGCCTGCACAAGCGTTTACTCGAGCTGATCGTAAAAGAAAATCAGCAAGCGTGACTTTTTCATTCGTCGCAACATTTATCAGGTGTTTTGCTTTTAATGTCATCACATGTTGTGGCGTATTTCCGCAACTTAATGGTGTTGAATTTCCATTAACGATCACATGATCAACCGCTTTTAAGCGTCTTGTTGTTTCTCGTAAAGGCCCTGCAGGTAATAATAAACCATTACCGAATAACCGCTTGCCATCGACAATGATAAGCTCAAGATCCCGTGCCATTTTATAATGCTGTAAACCGTCATCACTAATCACCAGTTCTACTGACATCGTTTTTAACTGTTCAATTGCTGCATTACGATCACTGTCAACGACAACAGGTATTTGATGACGATTAAAAATCATCATCGGTTCATCGCCTACCATAGTCGCATCACTTTGTTCATTCACAACATAAGGATAATAAGGCGCCTTTGCGCCATACCCGCGGCTAATAACACCTACGTTAATATTATGTGCTTTCAAACATTCAACAAGCCATAGCACCACAGGAGTTTTACCATTGCCTCCTACACCAATATTACCCACGACCACCACAGGTAAACTCGGCTTAGTTTGCGTTAACAAACCATAACGAAAGCTTAACCGCCTAACACTGCTAATCAACCAAAATAACGCTGAAATCGGTAGTAATATCGGTACCAATAAATAACGTGCTGGATGTTGATGAAACCATACCTTTTCAATTAATCGCATGATTAACGGTTATCCAAATTGAAACTTATGTAACTGTGCATAAGCACCATCGGCGGCAAGTAATGTTTTATGGTCACCTTGCTCGACAATCTTACCTTGTTCCATAACAATAATTTTATCAGCATTTTCAATGGTAGATAAACGATGAGCAATAACGATAGACGTTCGATTTTCTTGTAACGCATTTAACGCATCTTGAATATGGCGCTCCGATTCAGTGTCGAGCGCACTGGTTGCTTCATCAAGCACTAAAATGGGTGAATCACAGAGTAATGCACGCGCGATAGCGACACGTTGGCGTTGACCACCGGATAAAAGTGCGCCGTTATCACCAATGTTTGTATGTAAACCTTCTGGTAATTGTTCAGCAAACTCGAGAACATGTGCTTTACGGGCAGCTTCAATAATTTCTGCTTCGCTCGCTTCTGGACGACCATAAGCAATATTATTGGCTAGGCTATCATTGAATAATACCACCTGCTGTGAAACATATGAAAATTGTTTTCGAAGGTCATTCAGCTGATAATCAATCACATTATGTCCATCTAGCAACACTTGTCCTTGTGTAGCTTGATAAAAACGTAATAACAAAGAACTGGCTGTTGATTTTCCACTGCCAGAACGACCAACAAGCGCTACTGTTTCTCCTGCATTAACGTGAAAGTTAACGTCAGTTAACGCGAGCTTATCGTCTCCTGGGTATAAAAAATTTACGTGATCAAAACGAAGTTCTCCAGTAGCACGTTTTAATGGGATTGTTCCTGTGTCTTGTTCAAGTGCTTCATCTAATAAGCCAAAAATACTGTTACTGGCTGCCATTCCCTTTTGAAATTCGCTATTTACATTAGTCAATAATTTTAAAGGTCTAAGTAACATTGTCATGTAGGTAACCACCCCCATGAAAACACCGGGAGAAATGTTATCGACCACACCATCTAGAGTGGCAACGTATAGAACAAACGCTAACGCAAAGGAAGCAATAATTTGAATTAACGGTACACTTGCTGATTTAGTTGCTACCATTTTCATACGTTGTTGGCGGTTATTTTTATTTATCTCTGCAAAACGTTCATCTTCTCGATGTTTGCCATCGAAGGTTAATACTACTTTATGGCCATTAAAGGTTTGCTCAGCAGTACGCGTAACTTCGCCCATGGAGTCTTGAATATTTTTGCTCACCGTACGAAAACGCTTTGAAACGTATGTAACAATAAACGCGATGATTGGCGTGATCACCAAAAATATTGCTGACAACTGCCAGCTTTGCCAAAACATTAACACCAATAAACCAATAACAAGCCCACCTTGTTGTACAATCGTTAATAACGATTTACTGGTAGCCTGCAACACTTGTTCAGTATCGAATGTCAGCTTGGAAATTAAGGTGCCGGTTGAGGTTTTGTCATGAAAGGTTACCGGCATCGCCATTATGTGACTAAACATAGATTGACGTAAATCGGCGACAACATTATTACCTACCCACGCTAAGCAGTAGTTACTGAGAAAATGGCAAATACCACGAATAATAAAACACACAATAACAAACAAAGGTGCCCACTTCATAAACTCAGAGTTCTTCCCCGATAGGCCTTCATCTATTAATGCCGGAAGTTTTGAAAGAAAGTACACATCTATACTGGCATAGCCAAGCATGCAAATAATTGAAAAAATACCTGCGGTTTTATACTGTTTCGTGTGCCCCATTAACCGTTTAAAGTTTTGCCAAGTTTTATCTTGGTTATCTTCTGGGGCGTTTTGTAACGGCTCGCTTTCTGTCGACGTCGACATTTACTACTCTTATCAATTAAATTCAATCCTAACTATTCTAGCTTGTTATAGAACACCAACCAAGCTTTGATTTAACCATTAACATCACAAAGTTCATCTGCAAAGGAGGCCCGAATACTAATTAGCAAACCAGAATGGCCAATGTGCTTCTCGGTAAGTTTGCATTTGATAGTCCTCAGGCGAAACAATTACTCTCACCCTCCCGTGTGTGGCAGTAGTATATGTTTTAATGTTAAATTGATGATAACGACGAACAACATCTTGATGAGGCATATTCCAGCGATTTAAAAAGCCAGCGCTAAAAACAACCTGCTTTGGTGACACTGCTTGAATAAAAGACTGTGAAGAAGACGTTTTTGACCCATGATGTGGTGCAACTAATACATCTGAGTTTAATTTTTCTCTATAATTATCAACTAATGCTTGCTCAACTTTTTTTGAAATGTCCCCTGTCAATAACACACTAAACTTATCATCAGATATTCTCACGACACAGGAGTCATCATTATGATCAGCTTGACGTTCTGTAGGGTGTAATACTTCAAAAGTTAACCGGCCAATTTTTTTAATTTCACCTATTAAGCATGAGGTATATTGCTTTTTATGATTAAACATTAATTCGTTTACTTGAAGGTGCGTTTCAAGGAATGCTTGACCGCTAGCATGATCATTATCATCATGACTGATGATTAACAAATCAATAATAGAAATCCCTTCATAATTTAAATAAGGCTTAATCACTGACTTAGCCATCGAAAAACCACTTGGATAAGTTGCGCCAGTATCATAAACAATCGTTTGCTCATTTGTGCGAATTACCACAGATAAGCCCTGACCAACATCAAGTATATCGACAAGCCAAACCGAGTTTCTGCTTGGCTTATTATTTACATATGCAAAACCGGTTAACATCAACGAAACGCCACACACCGAGTAGATAAATATCCGTTTTTGAAAAGTAACCAATAGTAGTATTACGCTCACAACCACCAACACTGACAATGTTAACCATGTTGTATGATCTATTGATACGCTTACCCATGACAGCTTTGCAACGCCATCAAGCCACTGCCACAACACGGTTAAACTTAATTGTGCTAACGAGATTAATACAGTTGCGCTAGTTTCATTGATAACACTGGCAATTACAGAAAGTAATGTGAGCGGTACACACACTAAACTCACCCATGGCACCGCTATGATGTTGGCAAAGATAGCAACTAACGACACTTGATACTGCATAGAAGACGTTAAAGGCAAAAGTGTAAAAATTAAAAAGCCTTGAAAGCACAAGGCATACAGTACCACGTGAAAATACCGAGTAAAAATCGAATTATGATCAGATTTAACATGCTTTTTATAACGCCAAATAAATAACAAAATGGTGCTCACTGCTGAAATGGATAACCAAAAGCTCGCAGATAAAAGACTAAAAGGAGAAAACAAAACGACCATAAACATCGTTAACAGAATTAACCTTGTCGCGGTAAATTTTGTCGCTAATAGTTTTGCACACCACAAAATAATCAGCATAATTGCCGCACGAATTGTGGGTTGTGAAAAACCAGCTATGTAGGCGTAAGATGTTACAAAAATAAGAGTCAATAACGTAATAAACAGCACTTGTGAACTAACCGTTAATGTTTTCGAAATTCGCGAAGAACTGAGAACTATTAATGATAGTAAACGCAGTATTAACTTACTAAACCCGTAACTCAACATGGCAACAACCCCTAAATGCAACCCTGAAATCGCAATTAAATGCTGTGCAGCTGTTGCATTGAGCACCTGCCACTGTGCCTCTGATATTTGATGTTTTAAACCAAAGGTTAATGCTAGTAATAAAGCATTGTTTTGATGTGTTGGTAACAAACTTTGATAATGTTCATAAAGACGTTGTCTGACACTAACTTTCGATGTACTCGACTCTACCCCTTTAATTACATACCCTGTTGCATGAATATTATGTTGTCTTAACCAGGTTTGGTAATGAAAACCGCCTTCATTAGCAAGGCCGTGGGCGGGTTTTATTTTTATTTTTAATAGCCACTTTTGCCCTTGTTTCAACCCATTTTTATGACTTTTCCAGCTAAGCCTTACATTAATCGGCTGATTAAGCACTTGCCCAGAAAACTGTGTTATTGAAAAATTAAAGCGTTGAGTTTTTTTCTTGATTTGAGGAATACTAAGCACCTCACCAATTACTGTATAAGACGATTTATGTAATAACTCAGTTGAAATATTATTATTCTGCCATATGTCTTCATACTGGGCGCCATGATAAAGTAACCATGCAATTCCCAAACAAAACCAAGCTAGGCTTTTATTTGTCAAAAAAATACCAACAATTAGACTTAAAAGCGTAAACAAGAGCACATAAAATAAACTTGGCACTATTGGCAAAAAAAGTGACAATAGCGCCCCTATGAGAAATGACGATAACCAACGATCCATCGTGATTGAAATCCTTAACTTGATAAATTAGACGTCCATGCCTAAGAAAACGATTAAAAAGCTGCTGCCAGATCATCAAAAAATCAAAGCAAATAAGCATTTGCAGATCTTTGGCGATTTACTTCACAACGGTAATCTATGGCATCTAAATCGTCGTTCTGTCGCTAAAGCGTTTGCTGTAGGCCTATTTTGCGCTTTTATTCCTATTCCTTTTCAAATGGTGTTAGCAGCAGGCTTAGCTATTATAGTACATGCAAATTTACCGCTATCTATCGCGTTAGTGTGGATCACCAACCCTGTCACCATGCCGGCAATTTTTTATTTTTGTTATGTGGTAGGTACGTGGATTTTAGGCAAACAAGAGCAAGCTTTTGCGTTTGTTCCAAGCTGGCAATGGGTTGTTGACAGTGTTTCAACCATAGGCCCGTCATTTTTACTCGGCTGCGCAGTACTAGCGATATTATTTTCTTTAATTGGCTATTTTGGTATTCACGGCCTTTGGCGTTATTCCGTGAATAAAGCGTGGAAAAAGCGCATGAAAAGGTGATTGATAAAGCGGTTAACAATAACCGCTTTTGGGAGCCGTAGTTATTTTCTTGCAATCAAATGCACGGTACTTGTTGAGCGCTCAATAAACGCGCCTTCACAATAAGCAAAATAATACAGCCATAAGCGTTTGAATTCTTCGTCATAACCTAAGGTGGATAGTTCTGGCCAAGCCTTTAAAAAAGCTTTACGCCAATCTGCTAACGTTTTTGCATAATGTAACCCTATATCATGCAACTCTTCCATCACCAACGACGTATGCTTGGTCAGTTGCTTTGTTAGCTCATTAATTGAAGGTAAAAAACCACCTGGAAAAATATATCGTTGAATAAAATCAACGTTATTTCGATAGTAATCAAAACGCTGATCAGCAATAGTTATCGACTGTATCAGCAATTTACCACCCGGTTTCAACCGAGCGTGACATTGTTGGAAAAAGCTCGGTAGGTAATCATAGCCAACGGCTTCTATCATTTCTATCGACACGAGTTTATCGTATTCACCGGTTAGCATACGGTAATCTTCTTTCAATAAAGTAATACGACCTTCTAAACCTAATGCCTTTATCTTTTCTGTCGCGTATGCGTGTTGTGCATCAGAGATAGTTGTTGTGGTGACTTTACAGCCATAATGCATTGCCGCATGAACGGCTAATCCGCCCCACCCTGTACCTATTTCTAACAAGTGGTCAGTTTCGTGCAATGACAGTCGTTGACAAATAGTATCTAATTTGTGTTTTTGTGCTTCCGCTAAGCTTGCCTTTTCGGATGGATAAATAGCGGCGGAATAAACCATTTCTGGATCTAAAAAGCGTGAGTAGAGTTCGTTACCCAAATCGTAGTGTGCAAGAATGTTGCGTTTTGAGCCTTGTTGACTGTTTCGATTAAAACGGTGATAAATCGCATTTTTTAACTTACCAAGCCAAGAAGCATTTTTCTCAAGTTCATCGGTAAGTTGCTGTGCACGAGCAAAAATTTGTATCACTTTTGTGAGGTTTGGTGAGCTCCATTTTCCATCAATAAAAGCTTCTGCAGCACCTATGCTACCACCACGAACGAAGTCACGATAAGTCGATGTATCATGAACAACAATGGTGCCAGTAATACTTTCAGAATTGGTTCGATTCTCTGGAAACCTATAGGTAGAAGAATCTTGAATAACTTCAACACAGCCGAACTGAATTTTGTCTAATACTGAAAACACTAGATCACGACAACGTTTGTTTATCCAAGTTTCTGCTGGCTCTTTAACCTTACTTTCTACAAGTTGCTCCACACTAAGCTCCTACTGCTATAATCTTTTTTTCTGCTGATAAGAAACAAACGGTATTTTTTTTAAAAATAACTTTAATGCTTGCCAATAAATGCCCGTTACAATTGACAAAGACATCGCTGGCAATTGACACCAGGTTTTCATTAATGTTTTTGCTGCTAAGGGTTGTTTCTTCAACCTTAAATGGGCATCAAATACTTTTAACTTATCACCTTGATTCATTTTTCTGTTTTCTATATGGATCAACAAATTATCGTCCATATGTTCTGGGGGCTTAACTTGCCATAAATAGTGCATGTCTAAATCCATAAAGGGCGAGACATGAAATGCTTTTTCGTTGATCTTTTTACCTTTTAAGTCAACCAAGTAATAATGGCGTTCATTCCATGGTGTATTACTCACTTCCGCTAACATATAGCGGCATTGCCCATAATCGTCGTAACAAAAATAAAAATTTGCTGGACTAAAGTAAATGCCAAAGCTTCTTGCTTGAACGAGCATCACAACTTGCGAGATAGTAGACGTACCACCCAGTGCCCTCACTTTATCTATAATACGTACCTTAAGAGATCCTGGTTCACCTGCTAGGTAATCTTTTTCAACAAATCTTATTGGCTGCCACCACTTTTTACCGAATAAACGTGAGGCTGAAAACGCTTGCTCAAGCTTATCTACATTAAGTGCAAGCATATACAAGCGATAAGAAAATTGATGCCGCTTTGGCGTAAACCTTCTGTGCTGAATACTTCCAACATAAACATAGGAGTTTAACGGGGTAAACGTGTGCGTTTTCATTCGCTGTCTTCTGATAAAAAGCAATCAAACCTAGCAGCAACATCAAGCGCACTTCTTACGCCATCTTCATGAAAGCCATTATACCAATAGGCTCCACAAAAATGCGTGTTGCCAACACCACATACTTCGCTACGTCGTTGCTGTGCTTCCAACGATTGCACAGAAAACACTGGGTGATGATACGTAAATTCTCTGAGTATTTTTTCTGGGGCGATTGCTGCTTTTTGATTAAGCGTCACGCAAAATGTATGTTCAGTGTCTAATCCCTGCAATATATTCATGTTATAGGTAACGCTTGCAGGTTTTGTTCGGTTATCACTTAATTGATAATTCCAACTTGCCCAAGCCTTCTTGCGCACTGGTAACAATGTTTCATCAGTATGCAACACCACTGAATTGGCCGCATAAGGCATTGCTGATAGTATTTCGCTTTCTGCCGGTGTTGGTAAATCTAGTAACGCAAGAGCCTGATCTGAATGGCAAGCAAACACTACGTCGTCAAATATCTGTTCAGATTTATCGTCAAAAACCAAGGTTACGCCATCGTCATGTCGTTGCACTGAACATATTTTTGCATCTACAGTAATACTATCTTTAAAGGGTGCGATTAAAGGCGCGAGGTAATTTCTAGAACCTTTGGGAATTACATACCACTGAGGTCTATCTGTCACATTTAATAAACCATGGTTATAGAAAAATTGAATGAAAAAACGCAGTTGAAACTGTTCCATTTGTGCTAATGAGCTCGACCAAATCGCCGCCCCCATGGGTAAAATATAGTGCTCTGCAAAATATTGATTAAAGTCATTTTGTTGCAAGAAGCTGCCTAAGGTTTCATGTTCAGAGATATCTTGTTGCTGAAAGACAGCTTTACAGAGTTTATTAAAACGCAATATATCGAATATTAAACGCCAAAACTTGGGGTTCAATATATTTCGCTTCTGCGCAAAAAGTGTTGCTAATGTATGGCCATTATATTCTAGCCCTGTTTGACAATTATGTACTGAAAAGCTCATTTCAGTGGCTTGTTTATCAACGCCAAGGCTTGCGAGTAAAGCTAAAAAATTTGGGTAGGTTTTATTATTAAAAACAATAAAACCGGTATCGATTGCATATGATCTTCCCTCGACAGTTACATCAACAGTTGCCGTATGCCCACCAATATTGCTATTGCTTTCAAATACACTAACATTATGTTTTTTAGACAATAAATGTGCTGCGGTTAAACCTGATATGCCTGCGCCAATAACTGCTATACGCTTCATTAGTCATTACCTATTTACATCAAACGATGTCTTAAAAATTGAGGCATAAAAGCAAGTACTTTTAATAGCCATGTTAATCTTCTGGGAAAATGTATGTATTGTTTTTTCTTCATAACACCTTTATAGATGCGTTGAGCAGCTTCTGAAGCTGAAAGTATAAAAGGCATGTCAAAGGTATTTCTATTGGTTAAGGGGGTTTCAACAAAGCCTGGATGCACTAAACTTACACCGATTTGGTATTTTTCAAGATCAATTCTCAAACTGTTTGCCAAATAATTTATTCCTGCTTTTGATGCGCCATAGGCTTCAGCTTTAGGAAACGGTAATAATGTTGCCGCTGAACTGACAAATACCACTTGTCCACCCTTGTTCATTTTTGGCAAAAACGCAGCTAACACATTACCTAATGACGTTAAATTGGTATTGATAATGCGCGCAAAATTAGCGGCATCAAATGCCATAGCATCATCAATATAAGCACAATCGCCCGCATTTAATATCAGTATATCGATTGCATCTACCTGACTCGCCGCTAGGTTCACTTGCTCGATTTCATTAATGTCAAACGATAAAGGCTGACACCTAGTAGAATGTTCTTTAAGCTCTCGAAGCTTTTCTTCATTGCGACCACATGGATACAAGGTGTGACCGTGTTTACTGAAAAGAGCAAATAGCGCTGCTCCGATACCTGAAGTAGCACCGGTAATTAGTACATTTTTGTCAATGGTCATACTGTTTTTATCCGCGCTTTTAGCCAAGAAATAATTCGTCCTAGAATAGGAACATGTTGGTACAGCATTTGACCTAAATCGAGATAATCTCGATGGTAAATAACTTTCCCTCCCTTTGCTTCTAAGTAGGAATGCCCTTCAACGACAATCGGCTTGCCGCTATTTAGCTTTGTATGTTGATAAGTCATCGACCAGTACACAGCGGCATGCTGATGTTGATAGAAAGATTGGGTAATCTTAAATTGGCAATATGCTACGTTTTCGTAGAGTTCGCTAAAGTATTTTGTCAAATTAACCAAGCCATTTATTTCGTGCATAGGGTCAATAAAAGCAACATCATGGTGATAGATTAGTGCTAGCTCTTCAAAAGAACTATCCGCAGAAAGAGATTGATAGGTATCACAGAAGTTTACCAACCACGCTGGTCTCTGTTCTATACCATGTTCAGATACTTGCTCAATATGTCGTCGCAAAATGAGTCCCCAAATGCTGCTCTATAAAATTCGTTTATCGATAAAATGCTAGCGCTTGTTCTCTCGCCGCTTTATGATCAACAATTGCCGGCCAATAAGCTATATCAGAATGAGACTTCATATAACTATGCGGAAAGTGAACATGCTTGTCAGGCACTTTATCAAGCTCTGGTAAATACTTACGTACAAACTCACCTTTAGGATCAAATCTTTCCCCTTGTCGGATCGGATTAAAAATTCTAAAGTACGGCTGCGCATCACACCCTGTGCTCGCTGCCCATTGCCAGCCACCATTATTTGCAGCAAGATCACCATCAATTAATTTTGACATAAAGTATTGTTCACCTAGTCGCCAATCAATTAATAAATGTTTAGTGAGAAAACTCGCAACGACCATTCTCAAGCGATTATGCATCCAGCCAGTTTGATTGAGTTGACGCATCGCAGCATCAACAATGGGGTAACCCGTTTGTCCTAAACACCACGCATCAAATTTCGCTTTATCATACGGCCAAGTAATGTTTGCATATTTATCATTAAACATTTTATGCCGACACAGTTTAGGAAAATGATGCAACAGATGACGATAGAAGTCGCGCCAAATGAGTTCATTAAGCCATGAAAACGCAGGACTATCATGCGCAGTTAATAAATCTGGATGTTTGTTCAAAATTAATTGTAGTAAATACCTTGGGCTTAACGCGCCGATAGCTAAATAGGGTGATAGACCTGATGTGCCTTTGATGGAAGGTATATCTCGAAATTCATGATATTGGTCATGTTTGTTAGCAAAAAAGGCAGGAATAGTATGCGCTTCAACTTCATCAATTAATGGCCATTGCGACGACGAGTTGTCACCCTGTAAAACGTCGTTATTTGCATGGTTGACTGGTTCATCATTAATTTCAATGGCAGTTGTTCGTTTGCCTGGTTTGCCCAAATATTCAACACCATCATTTTTTACATGACGTAACCAAGCACGTTTAAAAGGCGTAAATACTTTAAACATCTCACCGGCTTGATTAAGTACTTTCCCTTTACTAACAATAACGTCTGCTTCAAATAACGTTAATGTTACCCCCTTACTTTTTAATTTTTCATCTCGTTGCCTTTCGTTGACTTCAAGTTCTTCATTTGCAATAAAATGAATTGCAGAGCCTTGTTCATTTTCATTGATAATAAACTCAACTTGTTGTTCAAAGTCATCAACGTGATATACCTCTAATTGCACACCTAGTTCATTTAACTGTTTACTCACTAACGCTACGTGTCGTTTAATCAAATCAATTTTAATACGCGACCAGTGATGTTGGTGCCATTGAGCTGGCGTTAACAAATAAATAGCCCGATCACCGGATTGATAATGCATTAAAAAATGGTGCAAAGCTGGATTATCATGCACGCGTAAGTCGTTTCTAAACCAAAGTATTTGCATAACGTCTCATATGCCAAAATGTATGTTAATCAAAGAAATGAATATCGACAAAGACCATGTAGTCTTCATCGATATAGGTTAAATTAATAGCCGTAGCGTAGCTTTAAACTTTCTGGGTACGGGTTTAAATAAGTCTGCTTAGCCAGATACGACTTGGGGTGTGACAATAAATAATGTTTTATTAAGGTCAAAGGCACAAATAATGGAACTAAGCCAGTGCGAAACGCTTCAATTTGTTGACAAAGTTCTTGCCTTTGTTCTGGCGAAAGGTGTTTTGAAAAATAACCTTGAATATGAGACAAGGTATTTGCATGGTTCTTACGCGTTGCTTTAATTTTAAGTGCTGCCATCAAGCCCGTGATATATTGATGAGCAAGTTCTTCAATAGACAATTCATTACCAGCAAGTAATTGACCTAGCTTTTTATAGGCAACAAGATCATGGCTCATCACTGTATATTTATATTCACTATGAAACGTTGTAAGCTTGTGCTTTGTTAACCCTGATTCAACCAATGACTGCCAATGCTTATAAGCAAAAACTCTGGCAACAAAGTTTTCCTTTAATATCGGATCGTTTAAACGACCATTTTCTTCACACGGCAACAATGGGTTAGCTGCCATAATCTGCTCGGCAAAAGCCCCAACCCCAGTAGCAGGAAGCGCATTTCCTTCAGGTGAGTAAATTTTTACCCGTTCCATACCGCAACTTGGACTTTTAGCACAAAAAATAAAGCCACTAAAACTATCAGAAAATTTAGCGATTTTTTTTCCGTATTCCGATAAAGCTTCCGTTACATCACCACTACCATCAGGTCTTGCCACTTTGATGACATTATCTTTTTGAATTAACCTGATCGTAGGCCGTGGTACAGGTAAGCCAATAGCAACTTCAGGGCAAAAGGTTTTAAACGTGACATGTTGAGCCAACTCTTTCATACAAAAGTTTGATGGCTTATTACTCGCATCAAAACGAACTTTTTCGCCAGCAATACAAGCACTTATTCCAACTGTAATGTCTTTTTTATCAAATGAACTATGCATGATTTCACCTGTTAATAAATAAAGCTACCAATAGGGTTTAGTAATTTATTAATCCCTTGGGTAAATTTTTGCGGCGCATTCGCTACCGTGTAACACAAACAGCCTTGAGCCGACACAGGGTTATGCACATGTTGGCCATCAAGCATTATAAAGTCGCCAGGAAAATATTCGCCCATTTCATCGGAAAAGCTACCTTCAACCAGTACGGTAAGTTCAAAACCATTATGCGTATGCATGGGCACACCACCTCCTGGTTCTATATGTACTAAACTTGTATGAATTTCACCTTCATCCAACATTACTCTGGCCCGTGAAAGCTTACCAATACTAGCGGTATTGGTTATTTCCATATTTTGTATAGCTCTGGGTAGTTCATATGTCGTGTCGCGTAACGTTATCGTTTTTGCTTCAACGGGTTTAGCTATTGTTATTCTGTCATCTTCACAAATATTGTTGATCATTTGCTCAAAATCAACTGATATAACGTTTTGATTGTTTAATTGATCAATGTTTAATAAATCCTGATCATGATCAAAACTCACTTCCGCCAATTGCTCAGTTAATAGGCTAATCTGTTTTTTACATTTCTCGCATTTATCCGCGTGAATGCTAATACCAGCAGCCAGAGATGCCGGTAACTCTCCTGCCACATAGGCAGTTAACATTTCAAAGGTAGGATGATGCTTAATCATGGTGTTCTCCTAACTGCGCCTTTAGTTTCGCTAAGGCTAGGCGTAATCGTGATTTTATTGTGCCTAAAGGTAAACCAAGGTGATTGGCAAGTTGCTCTTGCGACATCTCCATAAAGTAAAAGCCTTTAATCACTTGCTGCTGATTTTCAGGAAGTGTTTCGATAACAGACAATATGTTATTTTGTGCGAGATGATCTTCAAACGGTTCATCTTCTGATGCTGACTGTTCAGCTAATGGCCAAATGTCATCGCTTAAGGTATCTTCACGGTTACTTTTAACTTTTCTCAGCATGTCAAAAGTAACATTTCGCATTACCGTATATACCCACGTCGTGGGTGCTCCTTTTTGGGCGTCAAATAAGTGAGCTTTACGCCAAATATTAGACATGGTCTCTTGCACTATTTCACTTGCTTGCGCTTCACTACCAATTTTGTTTTTAGCGATACGCAAAATTTTAGGTGCAAAAAACTTAAACAGTTCGCTAAATGCCGCTTTGTCTCGATGATTTGCAACAGATGTAAGCCATTGACTTAACTGTTGATGTTCAGTTGAATCGTTCATAGCTTTAGGTTTAACACTTGAAGCTGTAACTGACAAGCTTATTTGCCCTGTAACCATCTTTAATACTTCCAAGAATATATATAATAGCCAATACGCAGCAATTAAGTGACTGGATCACTCAACGTGAATTTATTTTTCTACTAAGACAATATTTGCAATAAATTGCTTCGCCATTGGATAAGAATTTTGTTGAGCAAATATCATTTTTTCCTCAAGTGTTATCGGTAGCAACTCTACCCAACGCGACATTATCCAATTAGCATTGTCATTAAAACCAGATTGATAGAGATCACTCAGTAAGTTATTTTCTTCAAATATTTTTAACAATGATTGTGACAACCTGTTTGTTACGTCATCATAACGTTCTTCAGGCCAATGATTTTGAGGAACAATATCGGCGTACTTTAATTTGTCTTTATCTTCTGAAAGTTCCGCGACTGAAACGATAGACTTACATTTAACATCAATCGTTAACACGCCATGTTTATCTTGATCAAAATTAATAATATCAACCCAGCTCGCCCAATTTTCCACACCTTTATGCTCGCCACTAACCGTCGACAAAATGGCAAAGCCATGCTCTTTGATTGCCAATTTCACCATCTTTAAATAGCGTTGTTCAAAAATGCGTAACCGTGTAATTCCTTGTGGTAGCAGAAATACAGGCAGTGGAAATATTGGTAACTTCATTAATATCTTTTATTGATGTCTTTGTAGTTATTACGTAACTACCTTAGGTTTTGATCACAAAAAAGTACCTAAATTAAAGAAAAATTAACATGCATATTTTATAAATACTCAGTGAAAATATAATTCACTTGTCAATTCCTTCTCTCACATAGGTCGCAAAGTACTACGGCAAGTTTTTGAATTGGATCAAATTATTATCGTTAAAAAATATAAAAGTTTTTAAGTGATCTACACTTAGAAAATACACGTATTAATTAAGTCATTTAGTTCATGGGTGATAAACAGTGCGAATATTAATGACAGGTGGAACAGGCTTGATAGGACAAGTCCTGATAAAGCAATTATTATCTGATCAAGACAATCAGATCTCAGTGTTAACTCGCTCACCTGATAACGCCACTGCTCGCTTAGGTAGCGCAATTAATCTTATAACTAGCCTTAATCAAACGCTAATCGATCAAACAGATATTGTTATTAACCTTGCAGGAGAACCCATTGCTGATAAACGATGGACAACGAGCCAAAAACAAAAGATTTGTCATAGCAGATGGGATTTGACCGGTAAAATTGTTGAACTCATCCAACAAAGTGAAACACCACCTCACACATTACTGTCTGGCAGTGCCGTAGGCATTTATGGCAGGCAAGGAAATTATCAAATAGATGAAACCTTTACGCAATACTATCCAGAGTTTTCACATGAGATCTGCAAGCAGTGGGAAGACATTGCGTTAAAGGCACAATCATCGTCTACGCGTGTATGTCTATTAAGAACAGGCATTGTTCTTTCTACAACTGCGGGTGCTCTTAACAAAATGTTACTACCATTTAAGCTTGGTTTAGGTGGAAAGTTTGCCAGCGGCGAACAAGTCATGAGCTGGATACATATTGACGATATGGTTAACGCAATTATCTATTTAATGGAGCAAAAAGCTATTAACGGTGCAGTAAATATGACAGCACCGAATGCCGTCACTAATCAAGTATTTAGTGAAACACTAGCAAAACAACTATCTCGCCCATGCATATTTACAACTCCTAGTTTTGTGTTGAAGCTTATTTTTGGTGAAATGTCAGATTTATTTATTTACGGTCAAAACGTTGTGCCCAAGAAATTATTGGCCAATGGGTTTCAATTTGAGTATTCGCAACTAAACAGCGCGTTACTGGATTTACTTAGCGATTAGAGCACTGTTGAACAGACTTATCGAAAAATAACGTTATATCTGCAACCGTTATTCCGTATTTATTCATGGCAGTTTTATTCATCACGCGATTGTCATCTAATTGATACATCCAGTCATCCATTGAGAACCGGATCACATCATTATCAATCTCAACATCGAGCTCATATTGCCAATTAAACGCCATACCAACTTGTTGCCCTTTAGCAGTGCCTATTACATCATGGGCTTGGCCATTATATTTACCATTAGCTTCAAGGTTAAGTTGCCAAACACGCTTAGACACTTCACCATCTAAAAAATAAAACGTTTCATCAAGTTCACCTTTATTACCCAGCCAAGTGCCAATAATTTCAACGCAGAATCGACGTGATACTTTATTGTCGTACTTATTAATCATGCCCCAACCCACGAGCTTGCCCGAAAAATAGCTTTTAATGTCTAATTTAGGTGAGGTATTTCGATAATCACTCACATCACTGCTGCAACCGATTAAACAAGTGGCAATGACTAAAGACGTTAATACATTATTCATTGATTTCTCCTATTAGACGTTTGCGAAGTGCTGGCTGACTTGTTTTTTCAGAAAGCCATATTGCAAGAAATACCTCTGCAAATTTTGTATCTTCTATTGTGCCAAGTAATTCACCATTAAAATAAAAATGACTTTGATTATTGGCATAAAGCAAAGCTAAGGAATCACCCTTCTCAATGTTTGGCCAAAGAACACGCAAAGTATCAAGATACTTACCATACTGCTCCTTTGTAAAACCTAAGTATTGCCATTGCTCTACGGTATTTTCGAGTAAATCATCCCGTGTAATATCTTTCAAATAATGAATGTCCAGCAATAAAGGTTGGTTTGAAGTTGTGCTGTAACTCCCGTTTTGTGTATAAAGTTTACTTTCATAAATATCCCAAAACATGAATGAGAAGGTCGCCTTACCAACTTGTGTTAATTCTGATTTAATCTTGTTGATAGCCAATAGATTAGCTTGTGCCGTACTCATCATTAATAAGCATAGAAATACGATAGATTTAGCTGACACGGTGACGCTCCTTGTGAAGCAAATAGTTTTCTAACGAGAACGCTAACATGATAAATAATGGCCAAATAACAGACAGCAATAACATCGTCGGTAGTACACCCCAAGCAAACTTGACGGCTGATAACTGAAAGCCGACAAAATAGCTTAAGGGCGCAAAGAACATGGGTAGCGTTACCTGTAACCAACGAGTCGTTTTGAGTTGTTGTGGCGCTCGCAATAAAAGACAACTAAAGCATGCCCAAAGTACTATTAGCCAATAAGGAATAAATGTTTCGTTAGGGAATCTAAAGATGCCTAAGACAGTTAAAATGTTATCTATACTAATCCCGAGAAAGGTGATAACAGCAGCTAAATAAAATTCATGCCTCGTCAGTTTCTTGTTCCATGCAAAAGCACCCAACCAAAGTAAAGCTAAGATTATTGCAGCATTGCCGTAAATGACTAACGCCAACCATAGTAAATTAAACAAGATAAAGTGGATCAACATAACGGTAAAAAATTGGTGATATTAATTACCGTTACGTCTTAATAAAGGATAAAGATCACCTTAGAAGCAGATCCATTGACGAACTTATACTTGGCCCAACACTTGGGCAGGATCAATTTTCGTTGCTCGCCATGCGGGGTAAACAGTAGCCACTAACGTTAGCAACAACGCCGTGCAAACAGTTAGATAGATGTCAGCACTATTCACTTCTGTCGGTAAATAATCGACAAAGTATACATCGCCTGATAATAACTTAGCGCCAAAAAAAGATTCTAAAATTCGCGCAATGTCAGTTAAATTTAGCGCGAGTACTGTGCCGACAATACCACCAATGAAGGTACCAACAAGTCCATTCCTTAAGCCCTGTAGTATAAATGTCATCATAATGGTTTGAGAACGCGCGCCCATGGTTTTTAAAATTGCGATATCACTTTTTTTATCGTTTACGGCCATAATCAAAGTTGAAACAATATTAAAACTTGCTACCGCAATCACAAGCACTAAGACAATAAACATCACCATTCTGACAAGTTGAATATCGTTATATAAATGCCCTTGAGAATAGGTCCAATCATAAATATACACATAAGCATCTGTTTTATAAGCAACTTGCTTTGCAACTTTCGCCGCATCGAATACTTGCTCAACCGTTAAGCGAATACTCTGCACCTGATGAGACTCATAGTGCATAATATCCTGACCTTGAGATAGCGAAATATACGCTTGTTGTGCATCTATCTCACCACCAAACTTAAATATTCCAACGACAGTAGCATTGCGTTTGCTCATCGCATTAAATTGACGTTTTACTTGCACTTCTTGACGCATAGGCGGCAATAGAATTTGTAACTGCTCACCGACTTTCACACCTAATTTATCAGCAGTGGCTTGTCCAATAATAATGCTGTTTTCTTTTAATAAATGTTGCCAATCACCATCGACCATATGATGTGAAATTGCCGAGACTTGCTGTTCCAGTTGTACATCAACGCCACTTAACTCTACGCCCTTTAACTTATCTTTATGTTGCAACATTCCTTGTACTTTTATTAACGGAGCTGCAGCCACAACATTTGGTTGTTGATTGGCATTATTTACTTGCTGTTGCCAATGATTTATCGGTTCATTGACGCTAACAAGTTCTGCATGGGGAACCACAGATAATAAATGTTGCGCTAATGCCCTTTCAAACCCATTCATAGCACTTAACACCAAAATTAAGATGGCAACGCCAAGCGCTATTCCAATGGTTGATGACGCAGAAATAAAAGAGGCAAAACCACTATTTTTTTTCTGGCTGATATAGCGTCTTGCTAAAAAATAACTGAGTGATTTAGCCATCGACTAGCTCTTCTACATTAACAAGCACACCATGATCTAATTTAATTTGTCTATCCATTTTTGCTGCCAAGGTTAAATCATGTGTAACAATAATGAAGCTGGTATTTAATGTGCGATTGAGCGTTTTCAACAGTTGATAAATTTGCTCAGCAGTATCGAAGTCTAAATTACCCGTTGGTTCATCGGCCAACACTAATGCCGGCTTTGTCACTAAAGCCCGAGCAATCGCAACCCGTTGTCTTTCTCCACCCGATAATTCTGAAGGACGATGTGCTAAACGATGAGACAATCCTACTTGCGCTAACATTTCAGAGGCTAACTTCTCAGCTTCATTTTCCTGTAGGCCTCGGATCAACAATGGCATTGCCACATTTTCTAACGCGGAAAACTCCATCATTAGGTGGTGAAACTGATAAATAAAACCAATATGTTGATTTCTAAACTTTGCTTTCTTTTTCTCGCTTAATGTATGAATGTCAGTGCCATTGATAAATACTTGTCCTGAACTAGGGCTATCTAACCCACCGGCCAAATGCAAAAGCGTACTCTTGCCACTGCCAGAGCTACCTACTATCGCTAATAACTCACCAGATGCAACAGTAAGATCAACCCCCTGTAATACAGAAGTTTCCATTGTTCCTTGTTGGTAAACTTTAGTAAGTTGTTTACAAATCAAACCATTACTCATTACGAAGTACCTCCGCAGGTTGGGTAAGTGATGCACGATAGGCAGGGTATAGCGTTGCAATGAAACTCATCGCTAATGCCGTGAAAGAAATCATAAAAATATCACTCAACTGCATGTTAATAGGTAGAGACTGCGAGAAACCACTACCAAACATATTAATATTAAAATACGTTATCAGGTTATTTAAATTTAACGTTAATATCACCCCGAAAATGGTACCCAACATAACGCCCCAAACACCATTAATAAGCCCTTGCGCCATAAAAATCTTGATAATACCGCTTCTATCCATACCAAAGGTTTGTAAAATAGCAATTTCTCCTTGCTTATCAATTACAATCATCACTAACGCAGAAACAATATTGAAGGCAGCAACAGCTATAATTAAACTTAGCATTAGCCACATCATGTTTTTTTCCATACTAACAGCCGAAAATAACGTACCCTGCGTTGAACGCCATGTACTAAATTGGTAGTTTGAAAAGTCGTTTTGGTTAGCTTCAACCAGAGAATCAGCAGCAAAAGCGTCATCTAAGTATAAACGTAAATGGCTAATGGAATCTGCAGGATAGCGCAGTAACTTACTAGCATCTCGACGATGAATATAAATAACCCAATCATCTACTTGTGAGCGCATATTAAAAATACCACTAATGGTAAACGTGCGTTGTACTGGAATGCGTCCCATGGGGGTGAATAAGGTTTTTTCGGGTACCACAACACGAATGGTATCCCCCATTGAAACAGATAACTTTTGTGCTAATGATTGGCCAAGAATAACGGAGTACTTTTGATTGGTTAGATAACTTAACTGCCCTGCAACCATATGATTGAAAACAATATTATTTCTTTCTTCATTAGGTTCAATACCTTGTAACAGCACGCCACGCAGCGTTTTATTGGATAACACTAACGCTTCTGTTTCAATAATTGGAGTGACATGAGTGACGTGTTCAAGTGTGGAAAGTTTCGCGTGTAAATCGCGCCAATTATTCATCGGCTGATTATTTTCACTGACCAACACATGCGGCACAATACCTAAAATACGTTTTTTTAATTCCCCTTCAAAACCATTCATTACAGAAACTACCGTAATGAGCGCGCTAACGCCCAGTAAAATACCCACAATAGAGAAAAAAGTAATAAAGGAAACAAAGCCTGAACGCTGGCGACTTCTGCTATAACGAAGTCCGATAAAGAAACTAACCGGCTGAAACATTATTTTTCTATGCTAAATTAAGCTATTTGAATTAGCCAAGCATAACATAACAAACGCTGAGTTAATAACGCCTATTATGCTGTTTTTGTTAGTGTTCGATTAAAAAACTCTACTGACATTCCATAAACACGTAATGCTAACGCAGGATCGTATCTGTCGCCTTCATCACGCATAAACGCGTGTTGTGCATTAAATTCATGCCAGGTGAACGTATTGGCTGAATTAAGTAACTTTTTGTGTATCTTCATTCTACCTTCGTCAGGTACATGTGGGTCTTGTTTACCCCAAATCATCATTAACTCACCTTTTATATCAGGCGTACGCGTTAAAGAATCATTATGCTCTTCGCAAGAAAGCGTATTTGAATGAATATCGGTTGCATATAAACACACCGCAGAGAATACCTTACTATTTAATGCCGCACGGTAAGCTAAATGGCCACCGATACACACGCCCATTGTACCTATAGCCCCGGTACAATAGGTTTGCTGATTTATAAATTCCACCAACGCCTTGGTATCTGTGTCATGGCTTTCTAACGGCTTTGCCCATTTATCATTATTTCCCTTATCCTTGCCTTCATCGTCATAACCGAGCACGGTTCCTAACGGGTTTAATTCGTGAAAGACTTCCGGTACTAAAACAACAAAGCCATGACCAGCCATAATCGCTGCCGTTCTGGCAATCGGCGCTGTTTGTTGAAAAATTTCAGAATAAAAAATAATGCTGGGATACTTGCCGCCAGCTTGTGGGCGATAAATATAAGTTCGCATAGGCCCTGTAGCCGTATTTATATCAATAACATTTTTTTGAATGATCATCGGTTTGCGCTTTTAAATGGTTAATGTTCATTAAGTTAGTGTAGCGATATTCTCACATGATGGTAATCATTAAATAATTCATCAACCATTTCAATAAACATATCAACCGCTATTTGAAACGAACCTTATTGCCAATCATTTTAAGTGCGGGTACTCCTCGAATTAACGCTTCTCTTGCAAACGTTTGATGGCATTGAGGGCATTCACCTAACTTTTCGGTATGATCTTGAGCGATTCGTTCCGTAAAACACTTTATTAGTGCTCCTTTTCCGCCTTTTCTGTATTTAAACAATTTGCACTGACAAGCAGCACAATAAATATCAACTGTTCTGCTCGGTCCTTTCGTATTAGGTTTTGCCATGCATTAAAGCTCTTCTTTTTAAAAGATATTATAATTGTATTAAAAAAGTGTACATCATTCGCATTTTTTAAAATGGCTACTACAATCAACTATATAAGGCGATATATTCGCTATTCACTATGGAAAATAAATTTAATGTTTGTACTAAATAAACTATCGATTCGATTCAAAATTCTCATGATTCCAATTGTAGGCACGATAGGTTTTTTAATTTATTTAATCACCAGTATGACGGCGATGTCGCAAATTGTGAACCAACTTGAGCGTGCATACGCGATTGAATATAAATATTTAGAGTCTTCTAAGTATGCTTTAAACCACCTGGATAAAATAAAAGAAACATTAGGCAATGCCGTTACCATGGGCGAGCAAGAAATGCTGGAAACCGCCAACGGCTATGCTGATGACTTTCGACAAAACGTTAAACAAACGGCTAGCCTTGATCCAGCTCATTCATCAACCATCAAACAACTGGTTAGCGATTTCGAAGATTATTACCAACAAGCATTTACCTTATCAAGTGAAATGGTTGATGGCAGTATGGACTTTGAAACGTTAGGCGCACGATCATCAGCAATGGCAGATAAATTAAATACTTTACAAACCGAATTACAGCAATTCAAAAGTACGAAAAATAAAGCATTTAATGACGCCTTTGAATCAGTCAATAGCAAAGTTTCTTCTACTGTCACTATCGGTATTACCATTGGAGTGATCACTATACTTGTATTGTTTAGCGTTGCCATTCCAATTATTTCCTCTATCAGTAACAGCTTGAAAAATGTGATCGCTTCACTAAAAAATATTGCTCAAGACAATGGTGATTTGACCGTTCGCCTACAAACAAATAGTCAAGATGAAATTGGCGATTTGGTTTTTTGGTTTAATAATTTTATTGAAAAATTACAGGGAGTAATAAAACGCGTGGTAGATACTGCGGTTCCACTTGCAAATACCGCGAATAATATTCAGCGACTATCTAATGAAACCATTAATTCTTTTAATCGACAAAACGACAGTATTTCAGCATCAAAATCATCCGTAGAAGAAATGAGTCATAGTGTTAATACCATCACATCAAACGCTGCTGATGCTGTAACATCTGCACAAAATGCCAACTCGGAAGCAGAAAATGGCAAAAATGTTGTCGATCAAACAGTGATAGAAATAAGGCAATTGTCTGACGTGATAAAAGAATCTTCTGAAATTATTAATCAACTCAATGAAGATACCAATAAAGTCAATGTAGTGCTTGACGTAATTAAAGGCATCGCTGAACAAACTAATCTTTTAGCGCTAAACGCCGCTATTGAAGCGGCACGAGCTGGAGAGCAAGGCCGAGGCTTTGCTGTTGTTGCTGATGAAGTGAGAGGGTTAGCTTCACGTACGCAAGAATCGACTGAACAAATTAATCAAATGATAGAACAATTACAAAGCGCAGCACGCAATGCGGTGAATACCATGGAAACATCAATTACAGGAGTTGAAAGTAGTGTCACCAGTGCCAATCAAGCAGGCAATAGTCTTTTAGAAATTACAGAAGCAATAAATATTATTTCACAAATGAATGATCAAATTGCCAACTCAACACAACAACAAACCTCTATTTCAACCATTATGGTGGAGCACGTTGATGATATTCAACAATGTGCGCAAGATGCCTCTAATGCAACCACTGAAATAGCTTCCGTCAGTGATGAGTTAACCAACCTTGCGTCAAAACTTGAAGAAATAGCACTACAATTTAAAGTGTAGTGCGCAATACCATAGGAAATCATTATGAAAAAAACATTCATATGTTTGGCTACGTTAAGTGCCTTAACTTCGTCAGCAGCACATGCAGATATTACCTTTAATGGGTTTGCTTCTGTTGTAGGCGGCATGACTACATCGAGTAAAGATCAACTTTATAACTTTGATGATAACCTTGATTTTAAACAAGGCTCATTATTTGCTTTACAAGCATCAAGTGATTTAGACAACGGCTTAGGTGTAACACTTCAATTAACAGCAAAAGGCGCTGATGATTGGGATCCAGAATTTAAATGGGCTTATGTGAGTTATGATGCTTCAGACGAGTTTCGGATTCTTGCGGGTAGACAACGCGCACCCTTTTACATGTATTCTGATTATTTAGATGTATCATATGCTTACCCGTGGATTTCTCCTCCGAAAGGTGTGTACGATTTAATTTTTGATACTTTCGATGGGCTTGGTGGTATTTACACAACATCTTTTGGTAACGTAGACGCTACATTTCATGGCATCTATGGCAGAAATACCGATGACATTGAAGCATTTGGTCAGCAGGTCAAACCAGATATTACCGGGCTTACAGGCCTGTCATCTACTTTCGTATACGATTGGTTAACCCTTAGAGCCAGTTATTTTGTTGCAGACGTGTCTATACCCTTAACAGACTTACAAACTTTATCCGCAGGATGGCAACAAGCAGGGTTTAATGACATTGCACAACAAACTAATATTGCGGAAGATGATGCTTCATTTTTGGAGTTCGGCTTTCAAATGCACTTTGATAATATTCAAATTGTTGGCGAATATACCAACTTAGACATTGACAACTCACCGCTTGTAGAAGAAGAGTCATATTATGTAATGACGGGATACCAGTTTGATCGTGTTTTATTACACTTAACCTACGGTAAAGATGACAACGCAATGCCCAACTACACTTCAGGGGTACCTTATGGTATTGCCCCTACGCTTGATTTTCTCAAAGGGACTACAGAAGAAATAATAACCAATCAAATATCAAAAGAAAATTATTTAACGTTTGGCGTACGTTATGACTTCCATGATTCTGCCGCCGTAAAATTTGAATATACCGATTTTGAAAATGAAACTGATAGTAGTTATGATGCAGGATTATTCCGTATGGCATTAGTAACGGTTTTTTAAGGAGACAACAATGAAATTATTAAAAACAAGTATAGTTGTTTATTTATCAATCTTAAGTTTTTCCTCCTTGGGCGATGTTGCTGTCATTGTAAATCCGAATAACACGAGTGAGATCAGCGAGAACGATATCAGTCGAATATTTTTAGGGAAAAATAAATCCTACGCCAATGGTAATTCTGTTGAGCCTGTTAACACCAAATATGGTAATGGTGTTCGTAAAGAGTTTGAAGATAAGCTTATTGGTAAAAATAAATCGCAAATGAAGGCCTATTGGTCGAAACTCATCTTTACAGGCAAAGGAAAACCACCTAAAGAGTTATCATCAGATGATGAAATAATCGCATTTGTAGCTGCAAACCCTAATGCTATCGGTTATATCTCAAGTGAAAAAGTAAACGACTCGGTTAAAGTGGTAAAATAAATAGCCATTCACGTACATTTGAACAAAATAAAACAGCATGCCGTTCTCATTAGTGAACGGCATTTTAGTTTTCACTTTATCAGTATGATTAACAGTAAAGCAACTAAATGGTAATGCCAAAACTTATCATTAAACAATTTAGTCTCTAATCCTTCTTACAATAATTGATAGACCAACTCCAACTTCTCACTTTTGTTAACACCTCTTTCCTCACTGACTATAATCAAAAGCTAATAACACATATAAATAAAAAAAATGATTTTAAGCTAAGACTTACCACCTATAATGTATAGCCACATTGTATTACCAATAATAAAAACAACCAAAAAACACCCCTTGTTATTGGTTACTATTTAAACTATAAAATATAACCAGAGGATTTAAAACAAAACACCTCTTTGGTAATACCAAAAAAATTATAAATATAAAGAATTTGTGGGAGACAATGATGAAACTTAACGGTATAAGTGCGGTAATACGCCAGAAACGCAACTTACCTCTTTATGGTGCGGCTTTAGCTGCAATGCTAACAGTACCAGTTCAAGCGGAAGAAAGTGAACAGCAATCTAAAGCGGATCAAGTCGAAGTAATTGAAGTAACAGGTATTAGAAGTTCATTAGCAAGTGCATTAGCACAAAAACGTTCAGCTGACAGTTTAGTAGAAATAATTGAAGCTGAAGATATTGGTAAGTTACCTGATCAAAACTTAGCTGAAGTGCTTGAGAATGTTACCGGTATTCAAATTACACGTTCGGCTGGTGTTGGTACGGGTGTGCAGATACGCGGTACTAATGCAAACCGCACGGAAATTAATGGCGTTTCTACCGTTGGTTCTGGTGCAGGTCGAAGCGGCATTAACTTTGAAGATGTTTCTGCTTCAATTATTGCAGGTGTTGAGATTATTAAAGCGCCAGAAGCAAAAACCGTT
Source organism: Thalassotalea hakodatensis (assembly GCF_030295995.1). Lineage (NCBI taxonomy): Bacteria > Pseudomonadati > Pseudomonadota > Gammaproteobacteria > Alteromonadales > Colwelliaceae > Thalassotalea > Thalassotalea hakodatensis. The sequence continues at coordinate 2,899,731 of NZ_AP027365.1, forward strand.
GAAGGTTCAGTTGGTGGAACAATAAACTTAAGAACAATTCGTCCACTTCAACTTGATGAAACATTAGCGGCATTTAGAATTCAAGGTGAAGAAAGCAGCCTTTCAACTGACGGTGTAAAACCAAGGCTTTCTGGCACTTTTGGCGACAACTGGGATACTGACAACGGCAAAGTAGGGCTCGTTATCAGTGCAAGTTATGCAGAGCAAGATGTCTCAGCATTTCGCCCTCGTGCCGATCGTGACAATATTATCGCTGCTGACAGCGGAGCAGCTAGTGCTCAAGATTTTGATTTTTTACCCATTCAGTTTTTAAACCAAGATCAAGACAATTATGAATATGAAACACTCAACCTAGTGGGTACCTTAGAATGGGCACCAACTGCAAACACTCGGTTTTGGTTTGATGCCGTTATTAACGATCAAGACAGAAAAGAAGAAAGTACCAGAGTACAAGCTTCAGGTGTTAGTAGTCTAAATAACATCTCAATACCAAGTGATTTTGAGATGGTTAATTTTGGTACCCTTGATGGCGTTGATTTAGGCAGTATTCAAGCCGCAGTAAAAGGCATCATACCTGTAGACTTAGCAGATGACGATGATGATCCGAATTTACGTTTTTCAGGTGATACGAATTCACGTGTTACCAAAAGTGAAATCTTCAGTATTGGTGGCGAATGGCAAGGTGAAAGCTTATTTGCGAAAGTTGAGCTTTCAACATCACGTTCAGATTCAACCAACCCACGGATCAATACTACATTAAACTTTATCAATCCAAATGCGCCATTAGATGCCGGTGGTTCAAATGATAACAGCGTTCCTTTTGCATATGATTTAACGGGTGGTTCATTGGCTTTCGGCATTGCTTACGGCGCTGATCATGCACCAACCGTTGCTGATATGCTTAATCCAGAAAATGTGGTGCTTCGTGACGTACAAATTGCGAATGATCAAACTGAAAATACAGAAGATGCATTGCGTGCTGACTTTACTTATGACCTATATTGGAACGCTATCTCATCGATAGATTTTGGTATTCGTTACAGCAAAGCAAGCAGTATGACAGATCAAGTTCGGTCAAATCTTGGCCTGCGCTCAATGGATGACAGCCCGAGAGGATCTCTATTTGCTGACATTTTAACAGCAGGACCAAGTAACTTTGGTGATGCTGATGGTCGCGATTTATTTGTTAAAGACTATTTAATTGTAGATCCTGAGTTAGTGGCCTCTGATCCTGATTATGTCTTTGAAACATTAGCTTCAGCTATTCAAGCACATGGCGGTTCAAATCCATTAAACGAACCAACCTCAGGTGTTAGTGCATTTTTTGATATTGAAGAAACCACTAGTGCTCTTTACGCTCAGTTAAATTTTGAAACTGACTACATTCGCGGTAACTTTGGTCTTCGTTATATTGAAACCGATATAGAATCTTTAGGTAATTCAATTACTGAAGATGCAAATGGCAATAGTGTTGTTACGCAAGAAACCAAGAAAGGTAACTATGACTTCTTGCTACCACGGGTAAACTTAGTAGCAGATCTCACCGAAGATGTTATGATGCGCGCCTCATGGGGTAAAGACATTCGTCGTCCTAACTTTAATGACCTATCAACATCCGTAACCTATAGCACTAGTCCAAATCCAGCTGTTTCGGTCGGTAATCCAGGGTTAGAGCCAGAAGAAGTCACTTCTTTTGATCTCTCAGCAGATTGGTATTTTGCTGAATCTAGTGTGATTAGTATTGGTTATTTCCATAAAACCCGTAAAGACTTACATGTTGGTCAACAAGAAGATCCTTTTGAAGATCCAAATACCGGCTATCGCGACACAACAGGTCCAGATTGTGAACAAGGCGGTACTTGGAACCCAATTGCTGACGTTAATGTATTTGGCCCTAGTGGTGGTGTAGGGGTTTGTGTACCTTGGTCAACAACCATTAATGATACTGCTGAAACAACACAAGAAGGTATTGAAATGGCCATTCAATATGACCTTTCAAGCTTTGAAGAAGAACTTGGTTGGGCATCTGGTTTTGGCTTCCTTGCTAACTATACCATTCAAAAATTCTCTGGTGGTGAATCTGTAGATAGCGCTACAAGTAGAGCAAATGCAGTATTTGCAGCAACGACAGGTATCAGTGATATTGAGGTGTCAGCAAAACAATCGCTAATCGATTTATCTGAAAACGCATACAACTTCACTTTGTATTACGAAAAATATGACCTTTCTGCCAGAATGCGTTACACATGGCGTGAAGCATATCGTTCTACAGATTTCGGTAGTACAAGTAGCTTCCCATGGGGTTTTCCTGTAGTACAAGAAGACAGAGGACAACTTAATGCAAGCATAAACTACAATGTTAATGAGCAATTAAATATTGGCATTGAAGCTGTAAACCTTACTAAATCTGACATTAAGCAATCATGTGTCAGTGAAGGCGCACTATTATGCTACCAAGGTTTAACAGACCGCCGTATTACTTTCGGTGCAAGTTATAAATTCTAAATAAAACGAACGTAAAGGCCTTCAACAAGAAGGCCTTTTTTATAGCAGTGCTCAAGTTATTAACCTCATTTATTTTTTACTTCACTAGAGCGTGTTGATCTTTGTTGTTTGAGTTTTGTTCAAAGTAAACGCCTTCTGATCGCGGTACTTGGATTCTTGCATAGTCATTCTATGGTTAATTCAAGTAACAAAGAGCAGGAGGCGTTTAGTTGAACCCTTCGGGCAGCACCTATTTGGCATTTCTACTATGTTATCGCTTGATTTGAGTAGAATAACTACACGGCACAAGCTCTTCCTTGTATAAATACCAAACAAATTGCTGCAAAAACAAACATGAAAGATCAACACGCTCTAATTAAGGAAATATTTATGTCTGATGGTCGCAAGGTAGTCGTCATTACTGGCGGCGGTAGAGATATTGGTAAAGCCTGTGCAATTGATTTTGCCAAACAAGGGGCAAAAATTCTATTTACCTATCATTCAAGTAAAGACAGTGCTATGCAAGTTGTTGATGAAATCACTCAGCTAGGTAGTGAAGCCATCGCGATAAAAGCGGATTTAACACAACCTGACGCAGTCAACCTCGTTGTTCAGCAGGCTGTTGACACTTATGGTCGTATTGATACATTAGTGCACGTATCAGGCGGACTAATAGATCGCGTAAAACTCAGTGAAATGTCCCTTGAACACTGGAATAACGTTATGTCAGTGAATTTGACCTCATTATTTATGATGTCGAAGGCATGTATCCCACATATGCCTGCTGGTAGCTCTATTATCACCTTTGCCTCTCAAGCAGGCCGAGACGGTGGTGGACCTGGTGCTGTAGCCTATGCAACATCAAAAGGTGCTGTGATGTCATTTACCCGAGGTTTAGCGAAAGAATTAGGGCCAGATATTAGAGTTAATTGTGTCTGCCCAGGCATGATAAGTACTGGGTTTCATGATACGTTTACTAAAGACGATGTACGTGAAAATGTCGCCAACGCTACCGCCATTAAACGAGAAGGACAGGCAGATGAAGTGGCTAAATTGGTAACGTTCCTTTCAAGCCAAAACGCTAGTTACATGACTGGAAACTGTGTTGATATTAATGGTGGAATTTTATTCTCATAGCATTTGTTAGAATGGTAGCAAAAAAGCTGGTGTTTTTATCAAATTAACGCATGTTGGTTGGATTTGATAAATTAACACCTTTTACCATAAAAATATCATCGAATGCCAGCCCACCATTTCCATAAGGTTGTTCAAGTGGGCCAGTATTACAATTAGCCAAAAAGCTAATTAACGGTTGCTCTCGTTGCATACGAAAGTCAGCTTTTTCATACACCAAGGTTTGTTTGACAAACTCACCACCTTGCACATAAACACGATATGTTTGTCCACCGTGTATTTTTAAAGCATTATTGACCACATACCAAATTTGATACCATTGTTTCGCTACTAACGGCTTAGCGTCACGTTGTTGGCTATAATATTGAATATTATCGTATTGGCGGTATTTATCATTACTGGATATCTTAACCATTAATGCGCCAGTATTTTTATAACCATTAGATTCTGCTTTATCAGTAACTCTTAATGTTGGCTCAAAGGCATTATATCCGGCTTTTACAATTTCTTCTGACGTTAAGTTACTTAATCCAAAAGCATGATTATTTGGAAAACGTTCAACCTGTATGCGAGTATAAAACGTGAAGGTTTCGCCCACATTAACAGGTACCGGTAACGCTTTAAACGTTAACGCCTTTCGATTACCAATAACACCATCTTTTGCTGGTTTTTTAATTAAGTAATGATTATCTTTTTCACGTCGGATTTCAGTTATTTGTGGGTTTTCTATAAACGGTTTTGCATTATTTTGTGTATCAACTTTATACCAATTAATGAGACCTTGTTCAAAATCATCAACTAACAACCACGTACTGTGCTGCGACGTTGCACAGGCACTTAAAGTACTAAAACAGCAGACAATGGCAAACTTTCTCATTGCAAGCACCTAAATCGATATTGAGCACCCGTCAATTGAATTATCATATACAGGCACTCATAATTGACCTTAAATCACACGCTAAATATTTCTATTGATACAATTAAGATCAGAAAACGTTTGCTCTAGTCGATCTACCATGCTTAATTCAGCTTGGCGTAGCCAAACACGAGGGTCATAATATTTTTTATTGGGTTTGTCTTGACCTTCAGGGTTCCCTATTTGAGACGTTAAGTAATCACGATGCGTTGCATAGTAATTTTTTACCCCTGCCCAAGTCGCCCATTGCGTATCTGTATCAATATTCATTTTCACGACACCGTAGCTTATTGATTCACGAATATCTTTTAGCTCTGAACCAGAGCCACCATGAAAAACAAAATCTAACGGCTTAGTAGATAAATTAAATTTTTCAGCCACATACGCTTGTGAATTTTTTAAAATAACCGGCGTTAATTGCACGTTACCCGGTTTGTACACACCATGCACATTGCCAAATGAAGCTGCAATGGTAAATTGCTCACTGACTTGGCTTAATTTATCAAAAGCATAAGCAACATCTTCTGGTTGGGTGTAAAGCGCAGAATTATCAAGGTGGCTATTATCTACGCCATCTTCTTCACCACCTGTACAGCCTAACTCGATTTCTAAGGTCATGCCCAACGTTTTCATACGAACCAAATATTCGGCGCACACAGCAATATTATCTTCTAAAAGTTCCGCAGATAAATCAATCATGTGTGAGCTAAACAGCGGCTTTCCTGTTTGTGCATAAAACGACACAGAGGCGTCAAGTAACCCGTCTATCCAAGGTAATAAATTACGCGCTGCATGATCAGTATGTAGCATGACGGCTACGCCATAGAACTCGGCCATTTGATGAACATATTTAGCTGCAGCTATCGCACCTTGAATGGCTGCTTGGTGCCCTTCTAACTTGATACCTTTACCAACAAAAAAGCCTGCACCACCATGAGATAATTGAATAATAATCGGTGATTGAGCTTTGGCAGCAGCTTCTAAGCACGCATTGATAGATGATGTACTTACTACATTTACTGCCGGTAAAGCATATTGTTCTGCTTTTGCCTGAGCAAATACTTGTTGAACTTGCGATCCGGTGATCACGCCAGGAGCAATTTTCATTGTCATGAGTTATTTATTTCCTTCACTGCACGCATCTGTTATGGCTTGCCAATTCCCTTGTTCAACCCAGTCTTTCTTCGCAACCCAAGTACCACCAACAGCAAACACATTGTTAAGTGACAAGTAGTCAGGTTTATTGTCGAGAGTTACCCCCCCTGTTGGGCAAAAACTAATATCAGGAAACACCGATGAGATTGCAGACAAAAATTTAGCGCCACCTGATAATTCAGCTGGAAAAAGCTTCATTTCGGTGTAGCCGAACTCACGTGCCAGTAAAATTTCACCGGTATTCGACACGCCAGGTAAAACCGGCAAGTTACAATCAGCTAAATCATTTAATAATCGATCTGAAACAGCTGGCGTGATAATAAAATCTGAACCTGCCGCAATCGCTTTTTCCAAAATATCTTTATTCGTTACTGTACCAGCTCCAACAATCAACTCTGGCAATGCTGATTTAATGGCACTTAACGCTGCTAAAGATGCTTCCGTTCTTAATACAACTTCTACCAATGTTAAGCCTGCTTCAGACATAGCTTTAGCTATACTCACGCCTTCTTCTGGCGTTGATGCTTGAATAATGGGTAATAATGTTTGTGTTCCCATCAAAGATGAAAAGGATGTCATGGTAATAAACCTATAAAAATGAATTAAAGCGTGATGAGAAAGCTGATGATTCAACAATCGCACCAGGGTGTTGAATGACAAAACCAGCCACCTGGTTGGCTAATTCAACAGATTTCGTAATAGAGTGTCCTGCCATACGAGCACCAAGGTAACCACCATTGAAAGAGTCGCCTGCTGATGTAGTATCCACCACTTGCTTAACCGGCGTAACATCAACAATATTTTGGCCTGTAGATGACAAGCAATACACATTCTTTTCACCATTTTTGACCACTAACTCTTGATAATGATATTGCTCAAAAAAACTGATCACACCGTGAATATCGTTAATGTCAAATATTGCTGCAAAGTCATCAACGCCAGGTAATAAAATATCCGAGGCCTCAAAAGCGAGTAAAAATTGGGCTTGTGCCTCTGCTTTCGTCGCCCACAACTTGGGGCGATAATTTAAGTCAAAGGCAATTTTTACACCTGCCGCTTTAAGTTCAGCAATACATTGCCAAAACTTATCGCGACTCTCAGGGCGAACGACACCTAATGAAATACCACTAAAAAAGAAGATGTCCCCTTTGCTTAGTTGTTTCGTTATGTCTTCATTGATGAAGTCCATCACAGTTCTAGCTGCCGAATTGTCCCGCCAATAGGTGAAGCTACGTTCACCGTATTGATCAAGTTGAATCGCGTATAAACCAGGAATCTTTGTTTCAGAGCGAAAGACATAATCAGTACTTAGGTATTCATCTTGAAAGTACTTCACCATGTTTTCACTAAAATGGTCTTGGCCAACGGCAGTCACTAAGTTGACATTAGTGTTAGGAAACAATCTTTTTAAATACACTGCGGTATTAAAAACATCTCCGGCGAACGACTGCTTCATGGTCATTGATGAGGTATGCATCAACTCAATCATACATTCGCCGAATAAAAAAATGTTTTTCATTGGTTATGCCTTGGTTATTTTTTTCAATGGTTCGACTTTAGGGATCAGGATCCAAATGGCTGCCATTGCAATAACAGCTAACGAAGCTCCAATGACAAAAGCTGGTGTATAATTACCGTCTGCAGTTAAATAAGGAACAAGAGAGGTTAAACCAACAGCACCTAATTTCGCCGCCATTCCAGAAAAACCCGCTAAAGTCCCAACAGCCTTTTTCCCTAATAAATCACTCGGTAGCGTTTGTACATTACCAATGGCAGTTTGAAAGCCAAAGAGAATCACTGCCATTATAAGTACCGCTGTTACCGGTTCACCCGGATCCGCCATTGCTAACAACGAAGGCAACATAATTAAGCAACCTAAAGTGATGGTTAATTTACGCGTTTTGTCTGTGTTCCAACCCGCTTTTAATCTGTTTTGCGCTAATAGGCCACCAAACCAAGCACCAAACATTGCGCCTACATAAGGCACCCAACCATAAATACCAATCGATTTAACATCCATGGCATAAACTTCGTTCAAGTAAATAGGGATCCAAAAAACGAATAACCACCAAATAGGGTCAATCGCAGCAGACGCAATAATAACGCCCCAACTTTGTTTTCTTGAAAGTAGCTCCCCCGTTGACGGGTTGTACTCTTCTTCCTCTTCGCTTCCTTCGCTTATGTCGGAACGACGTTGACCCGTTAAAATATATGCTTTTTCTTCTTCCGAAATCCAAGGATGAGAACCCGGTGGCGATTTCACAAGTACTAACCAAGGTACTAACCATAACAGGCCTACAGCACCAACAATAACAAACACCATTTGCCAACTAAAATATACCGTTAAAAAGGCAATCAATGGAATTGCAATAATACCGCCAATAGCAGCACCAGAATTAAAAATTCCTTGCGCTAAAGCACGTTCTTTCGTTGGAAACCATTCAGCATTACCTTTGGTAGCACCGGGCCAATTACCAGCCTCTGCCACACCTAAGATGGCTCGAAAAATACTAAAAGACAGCACACCTTGAGCAAATGCATGAGCAATTGTCGCTAATGACCAAACACCTATCGATAATACAAAACCGATACGCGTACCAATCCAATCAAATATTTTGCCGAATATTGCTTGACCAAAGGCATAAGCAAACACAAAGACAATAGAAATATTCGCGTATATTTGCTTGCGTTCCAACGATGATTTTTCTGGAAAAAGATCTTCCACGATGTCTGGCCATAAAACACTTAGTGCCTGACGATCAATGTAATTAATGATAGTTGCAAGCGCGATTAACGCGATTACCCACCAGCGTAATCCTTTAATTTTCATTATAAATCCTCCACAAAATCTTCACGCGCAGGGCTAAACGTGTCGATTAAAATACCACCTGTAGGACAAGTAGCGCCGTGATCAGCATGAGGAGGGATATAACAACTGTCGCCCGCCTTTAAAACTTTCGTTACACCCGCAATATTAAAATGAAATTCACCTTCTACAACATAGGTAACTTGAGAATGACGGTGAGCATGATTATAGCCAATCGCCCCTTTTTCAAACCAAATTTTAACAGCCATTAACTCGTGGTTATAGCCAAGCATTTGACGTTTTAATCCACCACCGATATCTTCAATTTCGGTTTCGTTGCCAAATGAAAAGTGGGCACTTTCGCTCATAATAATTCCTGCCTTACTGCTGCTTTGTAATGTTAAGAAGTGTAAATCGACCATCAAGTTGATAATCGTTATTGTTATATGTAAATTCTGTTTTATCTGTACCAACTTCATTTACCGCTAATAAATACTGTTTTGAGTTAGCAAGTGTTATTTCTAGCAACGAGATATTATTTTCGTGGTGGAAATCTAGTGCGGTAACTTTCGACTGTGCTTCTAAAGTAAACTCTTTCGAAGGGTTATATTCGCCATGCGGCTCTAAAACACTGACAAATGTATGTTGTTTACTCGCTTTTTTTCGATAAATAAACGCGGCTTCATTTCTTAGGTTAAACAGCGGGTCATTTGCGCCGGTACGCGTAAATAATGTTTCAGTATCACCATCAACAATCGCTGATTGCGTATAAAATCGGCCATTATCATTAAGCCAAGTTACCTTTGCAATTCCTTCATTGGCAACGCCTGTTGCTGTTAACCACAAGTGCTGATAACCATTTGCATTACCTAAAGCTGATAATTGTTCAGTATAGGCATTACGCTCAAAATTCGTATCGATTAATTGGCCTTGGTAGTGAACGGGTAAGTCGTATTGATGCGCTTTATCGCTAGCAACATGGAACACATCAACTGCTAATGAAATATCGGTTTTTGGTAAAGTAATTAATGCCATCATGCGGGTTAATTCAACGCCTGAATATGCGGTGTTAATGTACGCTTTACTCAGAGTGCCATGGGTATTGGTTGCATAATAATCTACTATTGGATGATTGTTATTACCCACGCTAACATCGCCATCAAAGTGACTTTTCTCATCAACAACCAAGGTATTATGAGCAATGGTTTGTTTAGCGTAACTGTCATTTTCTGGTAAGTACTGACCACCATATTTTGCTTCTACATTTAAAAAACGTGCAGCACCGTAATCTGCAACAATTTCTTCGCCTTTGTCATAAAATAACCAAGCTAGCTTATCAAAATGACCATGACCTAACCCTTGTGCAGCTGGCTTAAATACCAACGCTTGATCGCCTTGAGTGTGTTGACGCATCACAACTAATGCACCTTGTTTACCATCGGCGCCATCACCAAACGCTTTAGAAGTAAACGCATAGGGAGTAGCTAAACCAGCATCTAAGGCTTTAGCAACCTGTAGACCATCACCCGTCAAAATGATTTGTTGTTGCTGGCTAGCTATATCAAGTAATCCACTATTCTTGGTAAGCCCGTAAGCAATGGTTACCGCTTGAACAAGCTCTATAGTGTCAATTCCTTTACTTTTTATCGCATCATTTAAAGGAAAGAATAAGCCGTTATAGCTCAAATCTATCGTGGTATTTATCGCTTTCAGTAAAACACCATCGCGATATTCAAATATTTTTCTTTCTGGTTCATTTGTTTCAATAGCTTTTGCAAATGTAACAAACGGCATTAAGGCATAGCGCTGATAATATGGCCCTTCATTGTAATACCCTTGAGGAGAGAAAAGCGCTTCCAATTGGTGCATAAAGCCGCCTTTTCCTGACTTATCTAAGCCATATAACGCTTGTTCGACCCATTCTTGTTCACCGATAACATAACCTGTCATACCAACAGCAGCCGTTAACCATGTGCCGTGATTATGAACTTTATTAAAGGTAGCAGGTGAATCGACAGATAAGAATTTAACAATAGGTCTTAGAATTCCAGTTTCAATTCTTGTTTGTTCTTGCTCAGTTAACTGACTGATTATCATATCGTAAGCTTGCGAGGTGTAGACCAACCAAACCGCTTCGTTCAAACTTTGCCAGAATAATTTACCTGGATTGTTTTTATCCTGACGACGTGCAGGATGTAACGGTAAATTGGGGTACATATCAGCATAAGCAAACAACATGTCACGCACATATTCAGCATATTGTTTCTGTTGGGTTAATTGAAAAACAACCCCCGCGTCATACATTAATTGATAATTTTTCTTATGGCGTTCATGTGTAAAACCACCACCAGAATCTTTCGGAGTAGGAACATTAATCGTTTTGCTAATTTGTAAATCTACCTTCGCTTTAGTTTTTGCGAAGGTATCTGAAAAGCTGTTATCCTCTTTTAATGCCATGCGCATCGCTTTCGTCTCTTGATATGACACCACTAAATTAGGATGTTTTTTTGCATGTGCAGTAGAAGTAAATATTAAGATAAAAACCGCTAAAAGCGCATTATTAAGTGTTGAGGTAAAAAACATTTTTCTTTTCCTACTTAACGATTTTATTATTTTGAAGTTCAGCGGTATGTTCCCCTGCAACGCGTAATTCAACAATGCTCGGTTTTTCATTTAAGGTATTATTAAGCAACATTGTTTTAGGCTCGCCAACAGTATGCTCTATGGTAATTGGCGCACTTTTTTGAAAAACATTTGTATCAATATTAGTTACCTGCACACCATGCAAAAACACGCTTGATGCTGTTTTATTACGTTTTCCAGCGCCCACTGAAGTCAACTCATTATTGGCTAAAGTAAAATGTGGGCCAAAGGTACTTTCATCTGTACCACCTCGGTATAGTTTCACCAACGCACCTTTCACATTGTTAAAGGTATTCTGCTTAATCGTGACATATTCAGCATTGTAGATCCCTAAGTCTTCATGCTCTTTGTCTAAACGTAAAACATCGCCAGTTATATTAGTAAAGGTATTGTTTCTTAATACAATTTCATCAGCAAAAGCACCTTTTCCTGACTCAAACACATGAAATGAGTGGTTAATATCTAACTGCTCGATGATTGAATTTTCTATCACTAAACGATAATTTTTTGTCATGCCCCACTTTTTACTGCGGATCATCACATTACCTGAAGAGTCAGGACTATTTTTACCACTAATTTTCACACCGTTTAGCGCTAAGCTACCACCATCTACAAGTTCAAATAATGTGCCACGCTCAAAGGTAATAATAGCTTTACCAGTTTTTTTTGCTTTGATAGTCAGCGTTTTATCAATAGTTGCTATTTTACGGGCATCATAAGTGCCTTGACCTAAAAGCAGAACATCACCGTCTTGAGCATTCTCTATCGCGTTATAAAGCGCATCTTCTGCAGGAGATATGTTAATTTCTTTACCACTATTAAATGCGGTAATACCTTGCGTTTTCGGATACCAGCTTGGCCCAGTTTGAGACTTGCTGATTGGCGTTAATGATTTATCTACCCCGATTGATAACCCTTGTGGATACAATAAACCATTTGCAGCACGTTCGAGGGTAATAGCTTGTTTTTCAATGCCGTAAGCGAGTGCTTCAACAGGCTTTTTATTGGCAATATTATTAGAAAATTTAATGCCAGATACGTCATCAAATAGAGTAAAAGGCTGCTGCTTTTCATTATAAATAAGGTTATTGTCAACATGAGAGTTAATGGGCACAGCAGAGCGTTCAGCATCACTGCCTGCGGCTAACTGGATATGATCAACATTGATAAAGCTGTTATTGCTGACCTTTGCATTTTCGACTTGGTGATAACGATTAATAGGAGAGTTTGGTACGCCATTCATAATGGTAAAGCCACTACCAAAACGATACCCTGTTAAACCTTCTAGATAATTATTACGGACAATTTGATCTTTATTGATCACACGTATGCCGCCAGTATGATCAACGCCATTACCGAAAAACACATTATTTTCAATAACGTTACCGTTACCATGGCGTAATGTTAAGGTTCCTCTAGATTCATAAAAAACATTACTTTTTAATAAGTTTTTACCTGATTTCACCGAGATAATTTCCACTTCACCATTACACTGATCAAAGTAGTTATTTTCGACAACGGTAAATGAATCTGCTAATGAATAATGACTCGTACCAATGCGTAATGTTTCACCACCATTTGAACCTAATATTTGACGAGGGCCAAAATAATTGTGATCAATTCTATGATGATTTTGTTGGCTGTCTTCACTATTCAAACGAACGGCTAACGTCACACCCTTATTGGTTTTACCTGCTAGATAGTTATGATCGAAACGGTTATATTGACCATATAAACCTACCCAATAATCTGACTCTTGTTTGTCAGGGTTGGAATAATCTTCAATGACCGTTTCAGTAACACGTGAATGAAAGGCAAGGTTTTCTTTGTTTCGGCGAAATGCGATCACTTCACTGCTTGGTGTGTACCCATTTTTAAACACTAAGCCAGAAACAACAAGATGCTCTCCAGCTAGGCGCAAATTAGATTGACCCGATAAAATCACTTTACCTTTGGTTTGTGCCATTAACGTGATTGGTTTATCTTTTGTGCCACTGCCGGTAAATAGAATTTCAAAGTCTTGCCAAGTACCGTTGGCTAGTCTGATCGTATCACCAGCAACAAGTTGTTTTACGGTTTTCTTAAATGCTTTAGGCGAATCAACTAAATATTCTTTGGCATTTACGCCCAAAGAGATCATAAAAGAGAGAAATATAACTGTAAGTGTTTTCATTTGTATACCGTAACCCTTTGTTATTATTGCTGGCTAAAACTAAGGCTTTCACAACTCCTTGTAAGAGAAAGCCTTAAAAGAGAGTATCGTGTAAGGAAAACCTCTAAAATCAATAGCTTACTATTTTTTGTTAATACTAACTAATGTGTTAGTACGACAACATTATTTTTCAAGTTTAAGAAAGTAATCAAAGATTTCTGGCACATTGCCCTGCCCTAAACCTGCATCAAATGCAGCTTGTAAGTTCTGTGATGAACCCTGAGCAATTTTAGATTCAGTGCCTAAGTCATCTACCATTTGTAAGAAGTAACCTAAGTCTTTATTAGCATTGGCGATTGAGAAGCCTAAGTCACTGACACCGTCAACGGCATAGTTTTTACAAAACTGCATGAACGGAGAATTTGAAGGACCCGTTGACATAATATCAAACAATTGTTGACGATCTACGCCAGCAAGATCAGCTACAGCAAACGCTTGTGACATTGCACAAACGGTAGTCATCCCCATGAAGTTATTAATTAATTTTGTTGTGTGTCCTGCGCCTAAAGCACCTAAATGGAAAACATTTTCACCTTGCTCTTCTAATACTGGCTTAACCTTGTTAAAGGTATCAATATCACCAGCCGCCATGATATTTAGTAAACCGTCTTTAGCATGAGCAGGTGTACGACCAAGTGGCGCATCAACCATACCTACACCTTTAGCAGCTAAGTCAGTGCCAATTTTACGCGTTGATGCCGGAATAGAAGTACCAAAATCAACCAACACAGCACCTTCTTTAACACCAGCAAGAATACCGTCTTCTGCATAGATAACTTTTTCAACGATAGCCGATGTAGTTAAGCACAGCATGATAATATCACTAGATTCTGCTAACTCTTTTGCCGATGATGCAGCATTGGCACCACGAGAAACACACGCTGCAACCGCATCTTTGTTAAGGTCCATTACGGTTAACTGGTATCCTCTTTTTTGCAAGTTTTCAACCATGTTTCCGCCCATAAGGCCAAGTCCGATAAAACCAATTGTTGGTTTTGACATAATAAACTCCTAAATAGTTACGCTATTACTTTTCTGAGGTATAACGAGCTACCTCTTCATTGGGAACACAGCGATTTACTTCGATTAATAAACAGAGTCTCAGTGAGTATTAACTGCGTGAGACTCACAGCTTTTAGTTGTCAGTAGTTAAGCTACTGCTCAAATTTAGTACCTTAAGTAGAATTCTTTAAAACTTCGCTTTCACGCCAAATTCCCACTTAGTGCCTGAGCGTGAGTAATCCGCAATGGTGGTATCGTTACCTCGCGTCATCACTTGTGGTTCATTGGTTAAGTTAAGTCCTTTTAAGAAAAGACTTACATTTGAATTGATTTTGTATTTTGCCGACATATTGAAATACAAAGCATCTTGTACATAACGGTGTGAGCGGTCTGGGAATGGTAGACTGTTCGGCTGCAGGTACTTAGAACGATATTTCCATAATAAACGTACCGTTGTGTCATCGCCTTCCCAATAAACAGACGCCGATGCAACATTCTTAGAGAAGCCAAATAAGTTCGCATCTGGAACAATACCCGCACTAGCTGGCTCTGCGGTAACAAAGTCAGACTCTGCATAGTTCCAAGCAAACTTTGCCCCTAAACCATTGAATGGTTCAGGTAATTCAACAAAATGTTTTTGACCGGTAAATTCAACACCCTTAATAACAGATTCGTCTTCAGATGTTTGTTTCACAAGATGTGCTACATCAGGGTAAATGGTATCTACGCCATCTAAATTAACCGTAATATCGCGGTATTCAGTTTTAACATCATAGCCACCGGTGAATGATTTATAGTAAAAAGCGGCGGTAAAGGCTGCATCTTGCGATGGATAATATTCAAATGACACATCGTAATTCATTGCAGTGTATGGGTCTAAGTGGTTACCACTAGCGTCACCACTACGAATAACTTGTGAAAAATCAGTGTTAGTCGCTGGATCACAGACGGTATCGTCTTCATCTTCACAGGTTTCGTAACTCACACCTGCTGACATTGCGTTCATTTGAAAACGTGACATTGAACGATACGCTGCAGTACGTACATAAAAAGCATCATTAACCATAAAGGTTAAATTTACGCTAGGTAATACCTCAGTATATTCCGAATCTAAATTAACGACTTCGATCTCACCCGTCGGGTTAATCTCTGAACTCCAGGTGATATCACCTTCGTTGCCTTCGGTAGACGTGATGTAAACTTTATCACCCCAGCCTTTTGAATGCGTTTCGGTTTTTACAACCCGAACCCCTACATTACCGTATACCGGAGTACCTGCTATTTCTGTATCAATATTCGCCATCACATAAGCAGCAGTAATGGTTTCGGTTACATCTCTATCAGCACCATCACGGCCATCTGCTCGTTCGCCTATGTCATAAAAATCAGTTCCTGACGCTCCTGGTAATTGACCAAGTATTTGACCAATAAAACATTTATGATCATAAGTGGCATAACGAGTAGCATCGCCGCCAGCACCTTCTTCCTCAGTAAACTGAATATTATTTGAATGATCGTTTTGGCAATTATCGATAATGCCATTAATAAGTGCAGAGTTCGCTTCAGGGTTTAATTCATCCCAACTATTATCTTCGTTATCACTTGCACCATAGTTTTGAGAGCCATCAGCGATGACTAGAGAAACATCATTTGTAACGTAATCGACTAAATGTTCTTCTGAGTAACGAATACCTGCTTTAATACTTGAAAAGTATTGATTGTCTAATTGATATTGACCATCAAATTTAACCGCAAGAATATCATCATTACGATGTTCATGAGCACGACGATACTCAACATACGCATGGTCGTCGTGAACAAAATTACCCATGTGGCTTGCATCAAAAGCTTCCCAAGAAGCAAAGCCGGCATCATCAGGGCCCAAGCGATTACTATCTAACCAAGTCAGAGTTGGCACATTACGGCCACGGAAATCTAAGGCATAATTATAGCGTTCAGTTGAACGAAACTTTGTGCGTTGACGTAAACGATAACGATAAGACTCAGAATAAGAAACATCTAACGCAAGTGATAACGCATCTGTTGGGGTATATTCAACTTCGATACCGCCACCATGATATTCATCTACTTGATTACGATTTTCACCTTGTAACGTTGGACGTGCCTCGCCTGTCGCGTAAAGTAAGGTGTGATCTTCTGAAACAATATGATCCGCAAGATCATCAAGGCGCGTATCAAGAGCCAACTCCATACGTTTTTCCGTATATTCAAGATCTGAATATTCATAATCTACGTTAATATTCAGTTTATCGTTTGGCACCCATTGAAAGGTAAATACAGCTCCTGTTCTGATATCTTCGTCTTCACCCGTACGCCAGTAGGCATCATTCGGGACATAAAAAATACTGCTTTGATCAAAATCGGCTAAGTCAGTATCAATACCTAATTCAGGTTCGCGACCAACACGGCCAGAACTTACACCCTGTTGACCTGTTGCACAGTTACTACCACCGATTAAACTAGAGCCGTCAGCTGCTCGAAGAGCACAAACCCCCATCTGTGAACTACCACCGTAATTTTCTTCTGGGTTGGCGGAATTTGTATGATTAACCCCTAAGGTAAAACCCATATCACCTAGATTTTCAGTTTCCCATTGCTGTACAGTTGATACAACTAGCTTACTTCCCCACGGAGAAACATCACCCTCTACATCTTGGTAATACGAATTGTAAACGCCCGTTGCTTGAACAGTTGTTTGACTTTGACCATAATCAACTGCACGTAAAGAGTTCACATCAATCGTACCTGACGTACCCCCTTCAACTAAATCAGCTTGCTGTGATTTATAGATGACAACTTTATCCACAAGCTCAGACGGAAATTTTTTGAAATTTACTGCGCGACCTGGTCCTGCATTCGTGATTGTGCGGCCATTAAATGTAGAATAGCCCCAGTAAGATCCTAAACCTCGAATAGATATTTCGTTTTGGCTGCCTTTTAATCGATGACCAGAGGCGCCAGAAATATTTTCAATAACATCAGACAATGACAAACCCGGTAATTCCCCAAAGTCAGCTGCTGCCACAGCATCAACAATCGCAGTATTATTTTTTTTCTCATTTAATGAGCGTGTCATCGTACCTCGAAGTCCTTTAACTTCGATGACTTCAACCTCAGAGTCTACTTTTTTCTCAGTTTCTTCCTGAGCATTTACAGGAACAGTCACAAGTGAAAGTAAAGTTGATGCACACAGTAACTGTTTGCGATAGCTGCCCCAATTGCGTAATGCACAGCTGATTTTATTTAACTGATTTGTAGTTGCCATTGATATATCCGATTAATTATAGTTTTTTGAATTTTCAATATTGCATTATTCAAGCAACATAAAAAACAATTGTCAACCATTTTGGTAAAACAATTAAAAAATAAAAACTAACCAATCAACAAAAAACAAAACGAACCTTATACTAAAATGGTTTTACCAACATAACAATAAAGGTCTACACACGTTACCTTAGGTTTATTAGCCTACTTTTAGCCTGTGAATATAATTGAAGAACATTACGACTTTGAACAGAAAAATAAACATTCACTTGGAACACTTGATGACCATGTTTATTTTTTGGTTGACCATTTGGTATTAAATAATGTAATAATCAATACACGCTCGATAAATTTACTGACAATGACATATTCCAGTGCAGTACATTTTAAATATTACGCGGTGTAATAATGACAAAATGAGATAACTTGAAGATAACTTGGACCCCCATGAAAAAACAAAAAATATTGTTAACGTTATTCACTTCAGCTTTTTTATTTAGCTGCGGAGGAAGTTCTACAGCTAAAAATACCCAAGCAATACCAAAAACACCTGAAGAAGACCAAACGACAACGCCAACGGTCATAGATGATATAACTTGTGATGTATCATACCCACTAGATATCGCTAGTATCAGTTATGAAGGAGGAGCCCAAAGCATTGCTTCATTACATGATGGTTCTAAAATAAATGACTCAAGTTGGCAACCTAATACATTAGATACCAACGTCTTAATAACCTTGGCTGAACCAGCGTTATTAAAGCAGTTAGTCATCACTTGGGCCAATACCGAATATGCAAACCTCTTTTCAATATCAAGCTCAAAAGATAATAAAAACTGGCAATTGTTAAACACTGTTACTGAAAGCGAAATACAAACAATTATTCCAGATGTTGTTGACTTAGCACAGAGCCCACATGAACAGCAAACCGCACTTTACCTCAACTTAGCACTATCAGGTAATCAAGTATCGCAAGCAAGCACACTCCTTGAAATTGAAGTTTATGGATGTCGAGAAACTACTGCGCATTCTATTGAATTAATTGATTGGTATTTGAGTGTTCCAACCGACGATGATAACAATGGCAAATCTGACAGTATTAAAGAACAAGATTTAGCGGCTGGCTATTATGACCCAAGATTTTTTACCTTAACACACGATAGTGGCTTACGGTTTTCCACTTCAGTTTCAGGGTATAAAACCTCTAACAACACTAGCTATGTACGGGCAGAGTTGCGTGAAATGCTTCGTAGAGGTGATGCGAGTATAAATACTCAAGGGGTTAACAAAAATAACTGGGTGTTTTCAACTGCACCTGATTCAGATCTCAGCAAATCTGGTGGCATTGATGGTACTTTAAGCGCTCAACTAGCAGTTAATCACGTTACGACAACAGGCGAAAATTATCAAATAGGTCGGGTTATTATTGGTCAGATTCATGCCAATGATGATGAGCCTGTCAGGCTGTACTATCGTAAATTACCAGAGAACCAAAACGGCGCTATTTACCTTGCACATGAAAAGCTTGGTGGAGATGACTACTACTACGAATTAATAGGCAGCAGAGGAAATAACGCGAGTAACCCATCAAACGGTATAGCACTAAATGAGAAGTTTAGTTACACCATTGAAGTGCAAGGTAATAACCTTAACGTAACTGTGATCAAATCTGATGGCACTGAATTTCACCAGCACGTAGATATGTCACAAAGTGGCTACGATGTAGGTAACCAATATATGTATTTCAAAGCTGGCGTCTATAACCAAAATAATTCCGGCGATCCACATGACTACGTGCAAGCAACTTTTTACCAAATCGATAACCACCACAACACTTATTAAACCAGGAGTAAACAACATGAAAAAACTATCCCCATTGTTATTGATACTCAGTTTTTATCTTCAAGCTGCAGAAACAAACACGCATAAGTTCTTCGATGAAACATTATTAATTAAACTTTCAACAGAATTAAACGCAATGTCTTCAACAACGTTAGAGAAGCGTTATGGCAATCAAAAAACACCACCAAGCTATGGGTTTGATAACAAAAATCAAACAGTAAGCTTTACGTTTACTCAATATCCCACGCCGGCAAATAAGCAATCGATGAATAAGATCCATAAATATATTTCGAATATGTTACGTAAATCGAGCGAAGGCGCGAACTGGAAAAAAGACAAAGTATATACTCGACTAGACACTAAAATTGCTGTCTATGAATATGAAACTCAAGGGATTGGTAAGTATCAATATAATCTAACTTATGCTTTGCCTGTTAACGGCAAACTCACTTTTATTTCATTTATTACCACTGATAAAAAATATAAAAAGAAATGGTTGAATCTCGCAAGGGAAAGTTTGGACTCTTTACAGTTAAAGAAAACATAAACAATAACCACACTAATTAAATAGATATGTACTTTAAATCATGTGCAAACAAAGCACTTACCTAGCCAATACACATGACTAAAATTGTGATTAATTAAAATTGTTACCAGTTCATGGTTGACAAAATGGTTTTACAAATTAATATAAAAACAAACAAGTCATTAACAAGATTGTTTTACCAAAAAAACAACAGGATCATAATAATGAAAAATTTAATAAACAAATCGATTGCGGCATCTGCGATTGCTTTGGCTGTTACGGGGTGTAATACAGATGAATTACCTAAAGAGACGGGTAATGCATTTGGTCAAATCTCATTGTCTGGTGCAGCAAAAGTAGGGGAAACATTAACAGTATCGGTTACCGACGGTAATGGTGTAGACACATCAGCAATTACCTATAGTTGGTTAGCAAACGACGTTGAAATTTCAGGTGCTTCATCTAGCTCATTTACCGTAACGTCAGAGCAAGTTAACACACAAGTTTCAGTTATCGCATCATATACCGACAATGATAACTACCAAGAAAAATTAAGATCTAGTGCAACAAACACCATCATCATGAATGCCGATGGTATGATTGAAGTATCAGGTATTTTTGAATCAGGAAAGCTTCTAACTGCAACACTTACAGACGACAATGGCGTTGATGCACAAAACGTGACCTATACGTGGCTAGCAGACGGTGTCGTAATAGAAGGTGCAACAGAATCCACTCTTGCGTTAACTGATGATGAAATTGGTAAAACCATTGTGGTCACGGCCACATACACTGATGATGATGATTACAGTGAAGAAGTCAGTTCTACAGCTTCTGAATCGGTAGCGCCCGCTTCCGGAAATACAGCAGCGACGTTTGAAGGCTTAACAGCGGCCGTTACCAATGATGAAACAGATAGCGTTACCGGTACTGTTGTTATCACTGACGCTGATGTTGGCGAAAGTTCAGCGCTTGCTCAAACAGATACAATGACTACGTTTGGTACTTTTTCTATTCAAACGGATGGTCAATGGACATATACGCTAGATACAACAAACCCAACAGTCACATCGTTACTTGATGAAAATGACACCATTAACGATACCATTTCAATTTCCTCAGCGGACGGTACGTTAGCAGAATTAAACATCACTATTTCGGGCGTAGCTTCATTTGCTCCAACTAAAGTGGCTAAAATTACTGATAACATGACTGATGATGCGGGTGAACTTAGATATAAACTTTCATCAAGTGATATTATTCCTGCAGGTAAACTTACCGTTTCCTTCCTTAAAGAAGATGGTATTGAAAAAGATGCCTACATTGGTTTATACGGTTCCTCAACCAGTACTAGCAATGCGTTAATTGATTTGCGTATCCAAAGTAGCGGTTATGTTATTCGTAATAATGAAGGGGTTGATATCACTATTCCTTTTTCAGCGAATAAGTGGACTGATGTTGAAATGACCTGGGATGCAAGCAATGCTTCGGATACCGTTGCACCACTATTAACGTTAACTATTAACGGCACAAGTGTAACCACCGAACCTTTTGCTTCTGTATCACAATCATTAAGTGATGTTGTGGCCGGCGTGCAAACAATTATATTCAAGTTAGGTGACAACAGTTCAACAACAGGTGAAGCCGCCTACTACATTGATAACTTCAAATTGTATTCAGATCTTGCAGGTACGACCGTTCAATTTGAAGATGACTTCGAAAGTTATATGGAAGGTGATTCATTAGATGATGATAATTCAGCATCACCATACAACTCTAGTACTGCTGAAACCGTTGTTGCACAAATTGGTTCCGAAGGTGGTGCAGAAAATCCAGATAACTTAACAGCAAAAATTACTGATAACATGACAGATGATGCTGGTGAGTTACGTTATAAACTATCTTCAAGCTATATTATTCCTGCGGGTAAGTTAAGCGTAGCCTTCTTAAAAGAAGCTGGTATAGAAAAAGATGCCTACATTGGTTTGTATGGTTCATCTACGAGTACAAGTAACGCCATTATAGACTTACGAATCCAAAGTACAGGTTATGTTATTCGAAATAACGAAGGCGTTGACGTGACCATTCCATTTACTGCCGATAAATGGACCAACGTTGATATCACATGGGATGCAAGTAATGCTTCTGATACCGTTGCTCCTCTACTAACTTTAACGATAGATGGTACCAGCGTAACGACCGAACCCTTTGCATCAGTCTCTCAATCTTTAAGCGATGTTATTGCAGGTGTGCAAACGATAATCTTTAAATTAGGTG
The DNA here is from genome assembly GCF_030295995.1 of Thalassotalea hakodatensis. NCBI lineage: Bacteria > Pseudomonadati > Pseudomonadota > Gammaproteobacteria > Alteromonadales > Colwelliaceae > Thalassotalea > Thalassotalea hakodatensis. The sequence continues at coordinate 2,922,013 of NZ_AP027365.1, forward strand.
ATAATAGTTCAACATTAGGTGACGCTGCTTATTTTATTGATGAAGTTAAACTCTACTCTGATCTTGAAGGAACAGTGATACAGTTCGAAGATAATTTTGAAAGTTATTCTGAAGGAAGTTCATTAGATGATGATAATACCTCATCACCTTATAACTCTAGCTCTGCTGAAGTAGTAGTCGCTAAAAAAGCAAAGTAAGCTAATTTATCTCTCTAGCTTGAAATAGCGCTATTACATAGCGCTATTTTTTTATAACACTATACGGCAGTTTTTACTTTGTTCAGCATCAATAACAGATTTAAAATAAGTACAACGTCGTGTCAACAATTTAAGTCGCTATTCGTTGTTGTAATGTCGCAATTAGCGATATTAAACACCAAAATGCGCACGTTAAAATAGGAGTGCTTTAATGATTAAAGCCGTAACGAAAATATCACTCATATTGTTATTTGCAGGATGTGCTAGCACATCAAATAATCCTGCCAATAAATTTGATTTATCCCATTGGAAAATTACCATCCCACTCGATCAAGATAACGATGGTAAAGCAGATACCATTGACACTAGGGCGCTACAACACTATCAACACCCTGACTATTTTTATTTGGACCAATTTGGCCATTTAGTGTTTACCTCGCCGAATAAAGCAGTGACCACTCAAACGTCATCTAATACCCGCAGTGAATTAAGGCAAATGATCAGAGGGTTGGATACCTCAATTGATACGAAATCATACGGCAATAATTTCGCCTTATCTGCACACCCTGATGCGAAATACTTTGATCAACTCGGCGGTAAATTATCAGCGAGTTTAAAAGTAAACCATGTCGCTAAAAATGCTAAACACCCTAAAAAACCAGCTTATTCAGTTGTTGTTGGTCAAATTCATGCTGGTAAAGATAAAGCGCTAATCGCCGAAGGCAATGGCTTTGGTTGGGGAAATGAGCCGATTAAAATATATTATAAAAAGTGGCCAAATCATCAATCGGGATCAGTATTTTGGACCTATGAAAGAAATTTAGCCAAAGACAACCCCGATAGAACCGATATCGCCTATCCTGTGTGGGGAAATACTTGGGAAAATGCCGAAGACCCAAAAACTAAAGGTATTAAGTTAAATGAAGAGTTTAGTTACGAAATTAATGTATTTAACAGTGTAATGCACTTAACGTTTACCCAAAAAAATAAAAAAGCCGTTACTTATCAAATTGATCTTTCCAATAATATTGACGCCTATGGCAACATCGATAACAAAGACAACCCTAATGGCTATACAGGTGATTGGCATTACTTTAAAGCTGGTGCTTATAATCAATGTTCAACAAAAGATGCCGATGGTATTTGGTATGCTGGCTGCTCTGGCACCGGAGATTGGCAAACAGATAAAGCTAACGGTGATTATACTCGCGTTACTTTTACGCACTTAACGTTAAGCCAAGCTACCCAACCTTAAGCTCCACAAACAGGGTATATTAGCAATATCCTGTTTTACCTGCTTTCCCACTTGTCAGCGATAAACATCATAAATTTAGTTAGCAGCCTATCAATAAAAACTAGTTAAAAGTATATAGTTTGGTATTACCAAAAAAGATAAACAGCTAAGCATATTAATTAATAAGAATAAAAAACAAAATCCGCATAAAACAAACAATACAATGAGGCTAGCTTAATAATTTAAATATTCTACTTTCTTCCACACTTAAGAAGGTTATTACCAATAAAAGCGAAATCATCATAATATTGGTATGATAATTACTTGAATAATAAGATCTGTTATGTAATGATTTAACTTATGTCACTGATTTTGATATAAAGAACAGATCAGTTTGGTAATTATCGTTTAACGCTTTTCGGGGTAAAGTCACTATGGCGGCAAAAAGGTTATTTTGGAGCATTGTTGAATTAATTGAAGCTTCCATTAATTCTGGAAATTTTCCAGTTGGCAGCCGATTGCCACCTGAAAGAGAGTTAGCCCAACGTTTCAATGTGAGCCGTCCAACTATTCGTGAAGCAATCATTGCCCTTGAAGTAAGAGGAAGGGTTGAAGTAAAAACTAGCTCTGGTGTTTATGTATTAGCATCTCAGCAATCAGCAAATTTACTAAAAAATATCAACGCTTTTGAAGTTACACAAGCAAGAGCACTTGTTGAAGGCGAAGTAGCCGCACTTGCAGCAGCGTCTATAAACGAACAAGAGCTTGAAGAATTAAATCAAACACTTATCGACATGGAAAAAGGGAAAGATATGGAAGCCGCAGACAGAGCTTTCCATAAAATTATCGCCAACGCTACTCGTAATGAAGCAATGAAAAGCCTAGTAGAGAGCCTATGGAATTTAAGAGCTTCTTCCAAAGAAATTATCGAAGATTATGATAGTGTCTGTAGCAAAGACAGCGCTAAAACAATCGCTGAACATAGAGCCATCTATAATGCCTTAAAATCAGCAAATGCTGATAAATCTCGTACTGCCATGCATGAACATTTTCATCGTTTAATCAATACATTATTTGACGCTGAAGAAACCAGAGCATTAGAAAAAATAAAAAGAGAGAGCAGCGAAAAACGAGACATGTACTCGATAAAACGACAAGCCTAGCATCTACTAAAACACCAACGTGAAAAACCTAAAAGGCAAAAAGGTATATTCTTATTTGAAGACACCTATCTTGGAAGCCCTACCGCTATATAGCGATAGACCAGTGGTTTACCCTCTCAATATCAGAACTCGTCGAACAAAAGCTACTATTTCCTTTAAAAACCGATAAAAAATAAACATTGTGAACAAACCAGTTAGTCGGTTACAATAATTGTGTACAACATTGAGGTTATTGTATGAGAGATGCAGAACAAACTCGCCAAAAAATTTTAGAAATTACCGCAGATGAGATTCATCAACATGGTTTTCAAGCCACAAGCTTGTCAACTATATTATCCCGTTGTGAAATTTCAAAAGGTGCGTTGTACCATCATTTCGATAATAAACTCGTATTGGGCTATGCTGTTTTTGAAGAAATTTTCACGCCAATGTTTCTAGCCACTTGGCAGCCTGCCGTTGAAGCAACAGATCCTATTGACGGTTTATGTAAATTCTTTAAAGAAATCTCGCAAGACATGAGCTGTGAAGACATTGTTTGCGGTTGTCCTGTGAATAATTTATGCCAAGAAATGTCAGGTGTTGATGAAGGCTTTCGATTGCGCATACTGAATATGCAACAACAATTGAATCATTTAATTGCATTAAATTTACAACGTTTTTCAGCTCATCTTCGTACTGAGCTCGACTTTACTCAAGTAGCTTACTTTGTCGTTTCTAGTTTCCATGGCGCCTATAGTTTAAGTAAAAGCGCAAAAAATAAAGAATTATTTGACAAAGTGGTTGATGAGTTATGTATTTACCTCAATAACTTACGAACCACTTAATCTTCAATAGTCAAAATAAACATAAGCTACAACAAAATTTTTATAAAAAAACATTTACAGACCGAGTGGTCGGTATGTAGAATGTACGCTCATATTCAGCAACTCTTTAAATAAGGACATCACATGAGATCAGCATTTATCATGCTTTTATCTGTTTTTTCATTTTCCCTTGCCGCCCAACCAACGCTAACGCCAAAAGAAGTGATAAGCCAAACCGGCGATAAATTATTTTCTCGTATTGCTGCTAGCCAAACAGAATTGCAGAAATTTCCAGAGTTAATGCGTAACATTGTTGAAGAAGAATTAATGCCTGCTGTAGATTATCGCTACGCTGCCTTTAAAATACTCGGCAAGCACGTCAGAAAAGCATCTAAAGAACAAAGAATAAAGTTTGTCAACTCGATGAAACACTATTTAGTCAGAACTTACGCCACAGCTTTGAACCAATATAAAGATCAAAAAGTGAGCTACGGACAATCTAAACTTTCTAATAGCGGCAAGTTAGCGTCAGTTGATGCGTTAATTTCTGAAAACGGCAAACCTGATATCCATTTAACCTTTCAAATGCGACAAAACAGGGAAACGGGTCAATGGAAAGCGTACGATATGATTGTTGAAGGTATCTCTTTGCTAAGTAGCAAACAAAGTGAATTCAATACGCGCATTAATAAATACGGACTTGATCAAGTCACTATTGAGCTTGCTGCATTGAACAAATAACAGTGTGTAAAAAATTACTTATCTCCCACTCATGGAGCTTAGCCAGTCATCGACTGGCTTTTTTTTGTTAGCGAATAAATAATACCAATTCGCATAAATATTCGGTCATTCAGCGAAAATTAAACGCTTTAGAGGCGCGATAATTGCGCAAAACGTATTTGATGTAGAACAACTATACCTGCACACGTTTCGCTTATTCTCCCACCTCTGACATCGCTCTGAACTGACTTAATCTTTATGCGAATTTGGTATAAAGACATTTAATTTAATTCTTTATCAACCCAAAATTTGGTCCCTTTAATAACGGCTTGTAGTGCCAACCCTGCCTCCGTTAATGTATAAACAGTGACATCGCCATAATAAGCTTCTCCTTCAACAGAGCCACCTTTATCACCTGCTTTTGCAGCTGCATCAGCATTTCCACCGAAAATCCAACCGTTATTAATAAAGCTATTCATTGCATCTGTGGTATGAAAGACCATGACAATACGATAGTCTTTAACACCTAAACCAAGGCCTACACCGCCTTCAGCCATATTCATATAAGTATGGGTATTCGTATTCATATTCTTTACAACACCATAGCCTGTGCCGGCAGCCATAAAGATTAAATTGACATTCGCGTTAGAAAATACCGCATAGCCTGGTACGGCATTCAACTGTTTACGCGTATCAGGTTTTTGTTCAAACAATTTCGTTAGCACATCATCTTTCATTGCCAATATGGCTTGTTGTTTTTCAACTTTGCTTCCTTTTCCCATTGAGGCACAAGCAGATAACAACACTATAATCATCAAACTGAAAAGCTTCTTACATACACTCATTTCATTTTCCTTTTCTCAATAAGATACATAAAGCCTAACGCATTTTATCAAGATCATCGAACCGTACATTAAAGATCTAAAAACATTTTCATTTAAACCGTATTCTCCCCTTGGTATAAACGGTCAAAATTAGGAATGTTTTTCTCCCAAATGGGCGTGAATTTACCAATATAATCTCGTACAGCATCATAAAATAAACGGGTTCTAACGGGTAAATCCCTATGAGGATAAATGACGTACATATCGCGGTAATCAAGTAATTTGATATCTGTTAAAATAGGAATAAGTTCGCCATTTATTATTTCATCACCCACAATAAATGCAGGCACTACAACAAATGCACTCCCCGATAGCGCTTTTAATAATAAAATTTCAGCATCATTTGCACGAAAAACACTATTAATTTCTTGCTCTGCGTGTTCGCCAAGTGCATTCTCATATTCAATACTTGTCACGCGTATTGTTGTACTAAAATAACTGGCTGCAGGCAGTGATTTAAGATCCGACATTTTATTCGGCATTCCGTAGGTTTTTATGAATTCTGGAGAGGCCAAAATGACTAAACGATTACGCGCAAGTTTTCTCGCAATCAGCGTTGAATCTTTTAACTCCCCAACTCTAAAAGCGAGATCTATTCCTTCAGAAACAATATCCATTACCTTATCATCTAAAATTAATTCAACTTCCACTTCAGGAAAGCGTTTTTGAAAGTCATTAATTACTGGTTGTAAATAGCGTTTGGCAATAATCGTAGACGAAGTCATTTTTATCGTACCTCGAGGCTCTAAATGATAATTCTCTGCCATCCGAACCGTTTCATTGAGTAGTTCTCGAAGCTCCGAAGCTTTCTTAACCATTTCAGCACCAGCTGCTGTTAAAGAAAAAGAACGTGTTGTTCGGTTTAACAACCTTACGGCAAGTTCATCTTCTAATTTACTGATTTGTTTAGATATAACAGATCGATCAATATTCCTACCTTCCGCGGCACTTGCAAATGATCCGCGCTCTACAACATCTAATAACATCAATAAACGACTAGTAGTATCCATAACGAAACCTTTAATTTTATTAGTGCCATTTTGGCATTAATGAAATTAAAAAACCACTGTATTTACTCATCAATTTCAAGCGTATCATAACGGCATTATTTTCAAATAACACACTTGACCTATGACTAACTCAACGCTTTATAGTGCTCAAAAACATGGAGTTAAACGATGAAAAAAACAATATTACTTGCTACTTTAACTAGTATAGGCATTGCAATTAGTGGTTGTGCAGAGCCTTCTGCAAAACAAAATTCACAACAATTTTTACAACCAATAGACGTAGCGAAAGTATTAATTAAGCCAGTACAACACTGGCACACTTTTACCACACGCTTAGAAGCTCCAGAAGAAGTATCATTACGCCCACGTGTCTCTGGCGTAATTAAGGAAATTGCATTTAAAGAAGGTGATAGCGTTAAGAAAGGCGATTTACTGGTTCAATTAGATGATCGTCCTTTTGCAGCTGTAGTCGCGAACCTAAAAGCACAGATTCTTTCTGCTGAAGCTGCTTTACAACAAGCAAAAAACGAAGCTAAACGAGCAAAAAGATTAACCGAACGTAAAGCCATATCGGTAGAGCAAGCGGAATCACGTTCATCAATACTTCGCCAACGTGAAGCCCAACTAGCAGCACTACAAGCACAGTTAGTAGCAGCAAATCTTGACCTAGCTTTTACGTCAATTAAATCCCCCATAAATGGCATTATTTCTCGCGCTAATATTACCCGAGGAAATACCGTACAAGCAGGAACGAGTGTACTGACTTCAATTGTTTCTGACGACAAAATGTATGCCTATTTTGATATTGACGAACGCACTTGGAATAACGCCTTCTCGCATGTAACAACCGATAGTAAACAACAAGTACTGATGCAGAAATTAGGTCAAAAAAAGTTTGAACATACCGGTTATATTAATTTTATCGATAACCAGATTAATGATGCTACTGGCACACTTCAAGTACGAGCCGTTTTTGAAAAGAAAACAGGAGCAAACCTAGAAAACTCATTACTTGCTGGTTCATTTGCGCGTATTAGACTTGCCGCAAGTGAAGTAAACGAACAAATTATTATACCAGAGAAGGCAATAGGCACAGATCTAAAAAATCGCTTTGTACTTACCGTTGATGAAAACAATGTTTTGCAATACAAACTTGTTGAAATAGGTGAACGTTATGGAAAGTTACGTGCGATAACTTCAGGCTTAACCGCTAATGACACGATTGCGGTTAATGGCCCTGCACGAGTGGGTCCTGGCATGCCTATAAAGCCTAATGTTATCAACATAGAAACAGCTAATTCTGCCTTTACCATGACAACCATTAAGCGCACTGATTTAGTTGCTAAGTACTAGGAAGTAACCATGAATTTTTCTCATTTTTTCATTAAGCGGCCAATTTTTGCATCCGTATTATCGTTAGTTATATTGATTGGTGGCGCTATATCACTGTTCCAGCTACCTATCAGTGAATATCCTGAGGTAGTTCCTCCGACCGTAGTTGTAACGGCAAATTACCCTGGTGCCAACCCAACGGTAATAGCACAAACAGTTGCTACGCCATTAGAGCAAGAAATAAATGGCACAGAAAATATGCTCTATATGTTTTCTCAAGCAACAAGCGATGGCCGCATGACACTAACAGTGACTTTTGCCTTAGGCACAGATCTCGATCGTGCCCAAGTACAAGTACAAAACAGGGTTAACAGTGCACTTTCTAGACTGCCTCAGGAAGTACAGCGCTTAGGAGTTGTTGCAGAAAAGTCTTCACCAGACTTAACCATGGTCGTCCACCTATATTCACCCGAAAAAACTCATGATACAGCATATCTTTCAAACTACGCAGATATCTATATTAAAGATCAAATAGCACGGCTACCTGGTGTTGGTGATGTACAATTATTTGGTGGAGGCCAATACTCCATGCGGGTTTGGTTAAACCCTGATGCTTTGGCTGCTAGACAATTAACCGCTTCAGATGTAATAAATGCCTTACGCGCACAAAATCAACAAGTTGCCGCAGGAAGCTTAGGAGCGCAACCTGCAGCAAATGATAGTCAATTTCAAATTTTATTAAATGTTAAAGGTAGGTTGACCAGTGTTGAAGAGTTTGAACACGTCATACTAAAAGTCGGCGATCAAAAGCAAGTTATTCGTTTAAAAGATGTCGCCACTGTAGAGTTAGGCCAGAACAGTTACGCACTTCGTGCGCTATTAGATGGACAACCTGCGCTAGCTATGCCTATTTTCCAGCGCCCTGGTTCAAACGCAATTGAATTATCAGACCAAGTACGAACAACCATGGCGCAACTTTCACAGGCTTTTCCTGATGGCGTTGAATACGATATTGTGTACGATCCAACTATTTTCGTACGTGATTCAATTGATGCCGTAATAACCACCTTATTAGAGGCCATCGCTTTAGTTGTCATTGTAGTGATACTTTTTTTACAAACATGGCGCGCATCTATCATTCCATTGATTGCAGTTCCTGTTTCACTTATTGGTACATTTGCCGTTATGCAATGGCTTGGTGTTTCAATAAACACACTATCATTATTTGGTTTAGTACTCGCAATCGGGATTGTTGTTGATGATGCGATTGTTGTGGTCGAAAACGTTGAACGAAACATAGAAAAAGGCTTATCACCGGTAGAAGCGACTCGCGTTGCGATGACAGAAGTAACCGGTCCAATAATCGCCATTGCTTTAGTACTTCTAGCTGTATTCATACCCACCGCTTTTATTTCTGGTTTGTCTGGACAGTTTTATAAACAGTTTGCCCTTACCATTACTATTTCAACGGTGATCTCTGCGTTCAATTCATTAACTCTTTCGCCCGCTTTATCAGCACTTTTATTAAAACCTTACAATGCTAAGCCTGACGCATTAACCCGTTTACTAAACAAGCTTTTTGGTCGTTGGTTATTTACACCTTTTAATAAACTGTTTGAACGAGGTGCAAAAAGTTATCAGCGTTTGGTTAAAAAATTAATTCGAATGAGCATAATTGTCATAGCGGCTTATGTGCTATTGCTGGGCGGAACATTTACCCTATTTAATTCCATTCCTGGCGGTTTTATTCCTTCTCAGGATAAACAATACCTAGTTGCTATCGCACAACTACCAGATGCTGCTAGTTTAGATCGCACTCAAGAGGTTATGGTCGAAATGGAAAAGATAGCGCTTAACGTACCTGGCGTGTTGCACACGGTAACATTTCCTGGCTTATCAGTTAATGGTTTTACCAACAGCCCAAATAGCGGTATTGTTTTTGTCGCGTTAGATGCCTTTGAAAACCGTAAAGACCCTCAGTTATCTTCTGGCGCAATAGCAATGCAGCTAAATCAACAATTTGTCTCAATTGATGAAGCTTTTGTTGCAGTATTTCCGCCCCCCCCCATACAAGGGTTAGGTACAACTGGTGGTTTTAAACTACAAATAGAAGATCGCGATAATAAAGGCTTCGAAGCACTGTTTAATAGTTTACAAACAGTTATCGCTAAAGCGCAACAAGACCCAGCGCTAACAGGCTTATATTCAAGTTTTCGTATCCAAGTACCACAAATGGATATTGATATCGATAGAGAGCAAGCCCTGATTCAAGGAATTCCCCTTGAAGAAGTGTTTGATGCTCTACAAATATATTTAGGCTCATTATATGTTAACGACTTCAATACGTTCGGTAGAACTTACCAAGTAAATGCCCAAGCAGGCGCTGAATTTCGAAAAGATCCTGCTCAAATTCTCCATTTAAAAGTAAAAAATAGAATGGGTGACATGGTACCTCTGGGATCAATTTTAACAGTCACACCTACAACGGGCCCTGATCGCGTAATGCATTATAATGGCTACCCAAGTGCAGAACTTAACGGTAGCCCTGCAATGGGTTATAGTTCAGATCAAGCGCAACAAGCAATCGAATTAATACTCGCCGATCATTTACCAACAGGTATTGATTACGAATGGACCGATGTAACCTACCAACAAATTATCGCGGGTAATACGATGGTTTACGTTTTCCCCTTAGTTGTGTTATTGGTATTTTTAGTTCTTGCCGCACAATATGAAAGTTTACGATTACCGCTTGCGATTATTTTAATTGTACCGATGACAATATTCTCCGCCTTATTAGGTGTGTGGTTTGTTGGCTCAGACAACAACATTTTTACCCAAATTGCATTAATTGTATTAGTTGCCCTAGCATCAAAAAACGCGATTTTGATGGTAGAGTTCGCTAAAGATCAACATCAAAATGGCATGAGTCATTTCAATGCAATTATTGCGGCGTGTCGGTTACGATTAAGACCTATTTTGATGACTTCTATCGCGTTCACAGCCGGTGTAATACCTTTGGTACTAGCTTCAGGCGCTGGTGCAGAAATGCGGCAAGCAATGGGTAATGCGGTTTTTTCTGGCATGATTGGCGTCACCATTTTTGGTCTACTATTTACGCCTATTTTTTATATGTTAGTTACCAAAAAAGAACCAACCAACGATACGATTGAAAGCAACTCACTGGAGCATAAACAACATGATTAAGTCATTCTTACCTGCTAATAACCAAGTGGCGTTAACCTTGCTTTTGTCCAGTGTAATCGCAGGTTGTGCAACGTCAAATAATGTAGATGTTCATCTAGAAAATCAGCAACAACTTCAGCATTTTGTTACTGAAATTGATATTGCATCACAACTAACGGGTACGAGTGAAATAAACTGGTGGCGACAATTAAAATCACCTCAATTGAACTTACTCGTACAAGAAGCGCTAACAAATAATTACGATTTAATAACAAGCCATTTAACACTACAAAGTGCCTTAGCTCGCCTTGGTGCAGAAAAAGCAACGTTTCTTCCCCAAGGTGAAATAACCATAAATAGTGAACGAACAAGTATCAATAATACTATCACGCCTAATTCGACAGCAACGTTAGGAGTTAATTGGCATCTCGATTTATTCGGTCGTATCTCTGCGCTTGTCGATGCTGCTAATGCCTCGGCACTGAGCCAAGCTGAGCAGCTTCGATTATTACAAATAGAAGTGGTTTCATCGGTTGTTTCTGGCTATATCAGTTACCAAGGTAATCTGCAAAAACACCATATAATTTCACAACAAATAGATGCATTACAACAAAGTATTGAAATACTACAAGCCAGTGTCGATGAAGGTGTAACCAGTGAATTAGATTTAAACCGTACAAAAGCGCAATTAAATCAACAACAAGCGTTAATACCTGAAATCGAATACTTACTACAACGCGATAATTCAGCGCTTGCCTATATTACAGGTAAAACATTAAGTGATCTCACGTTAATTGATCAACGTAAAGTGATTGGCTACGATTTACAAGTTCACTTAGCACAGCCAAGCGAAGCAATAGCGTTACGTCCTGATATTAGTAAAGCACTTTACCAGTTTAGCCATGAAGCCGCTTTAAGCACGGCAGCGAGCAAAGCCCTTTTACCTGATATTAGTTTAAGTGCCTTTGCTGGTATTCTAAGCACAACTAGCGCCACGTTATCTAATACTGATCAACAATGGCAAGTATCCCCGCAAATAGAATGGTCACTGTTAAGTTATCCTGCATTATTAGCGCAGCGAAATGCGCAACAATATTTAAGCAAAGCCGCTTATAATGAATACCAAAAAACGGTATTAAATGCTATTAATGAAAGTGAGCTTTCTTTGCATAAACTCGTTAAAGAAAGCAACAAACAGCAATTTGCAAACAATCGCTACCACTATGCGAATAAAGCTTATTTACAAGCACAGGCTATGTTTCAAGAAGGTCAAATACCTTATTTATCGTTACTAGATGCAAGGCAAGATTTACTAGCAGCAGAAGAAAATGCAGTTGATTCAGCAATTTCAACTTTACTCACGAAAGTAAATGCTTATCATACCTTTAACGGTCGCTGGAGTTACGCACTATCCAGTATTTAATACTTGAGTAAATTATGCCTAATGTAACCACCTTACAAAATAACCTTTCTGACACGATGAAAGCCATTGTTTTAGAGAAACCTAATGAGCAACTCTCATTAGCCGCTGTACAATGGCCAACACCAACACGTACAGGAAATGAGTTATTAATCAAAGTGGAGTATGTAGGGCTTAATCCGTTAGATGGGCAATATGCCCAAAAAGGCTTTTGCCAATGGCAGTACCCACATATTTTAGGCTTAGATGCAGTGGGTACTGTAGTAGATGCCCCAAAAGGTGTTTTTCCCACCATTGGTGACCGAGTAATGTGGCACGCTAGCTTAGCGGATCAAGGAGTGCTAAGTGAATACACAACAGTACCAAATTATGCGGTATCTGTTGTACCTGAAAGCGTTGAGCCATATCAAGCTGCTACCTTGCCCTGTGCAGGCATGACAGCATTAATCGCCTTAGATAAATTACAAATCATCGAGGGTGATACCTTATTAATTGAGGCTGGAGCAGGTGCTGTTGGTCATTTTGCAATTCAGTTTGCAAAGCAACGCGGAGCAGACGTTTTCACCACTGCAGCCAAGCATAATCATAAACGTTTAAAGTGTTTAGGTGCTGATGCTGTATTTGATTACCGAGACAAAAAGCTTTGTCATAATATTTGCCACCAACTTGGACCACAAGGCTTTGATGCCATACTAGATTCAGTAGGTGGCGATGCCACCATTCGAAATTTAGAATTAATGAGGTTTTGTGGCAGAATCGCTTGTTTACAGCCTTTACCCGATTTACCTCAAGTATTATTATTCAAAAAAGCACCAAACATTAGTATTGTTTCTTTAGGTGGCGCATGGCTCGAAAATAGCCTTTGTGCCCAACAACACATGAGCTTTATGAGTAAATTGCTGCTTGATGGTGTTGCTGATGGATCAATTAAACTCCCTGAAATCCATCACGTAGATTTTCAAGCAGAAGCTATTTCATCAGCGCTTAGAACACAATTAGCGGGTGGTTTTACAGGCAAACAAATTGTTACGTTATAGCCTTCACTTAACAACAACCAGCTTCAGAAAAAGTACTGGTTCTTAAAGTTATACCAATTCGCATAAAGATTAAGTCAGTTCAGAGCGATGTCAGAGGTGGGAGAATAAGCGAAACGTGTGCAGGTATAGTTGTTCTACATCAAACACGTTTTGCGTAATTATCGCGCCTCTAACACGCTCCCAAAGGGCGAGTTTAAACGCCTAATCAACTTGAGCTCGGGATAACCAGTACACATTAATATGTTCATAAATAACTTGCCATATTTTGTCATGATTGATCATTAGTTGAACATAATATTCCCATCACATGCCTGTATAGTAATACAATTTAGAGCGTGCTGAACTTTTTAAGGTGTTTCATATAAAAACCAACTAAGGTATCTAGGGCAAGTTATATTTGGTGTTTATACGAGACTGAACTTATGTAATGAGGTTGTACCCCATAAATAAGTGAAACTGCCTTAGAAAATCAACACGCCATAGTAACAATAACAAGAGAAACATGATGAAATTTTTTACCACACCGTATAACCGCACATGTATTACTATATTACTTGCGTTATTTAGCCATATTTCTATCGCTTTTTCTTCACAGGAAAGCATCATAGTAAATCAAATCAAAAAACAAGAACGCCTACTTAACGCAGATTTTGGTGTTGCTATTTTCGATGTAGAAAAACAAAGCTTATGGCATTATAACGGCAATTCTCGTTTCCCCTTAATGAGCACATTTAAAGTGCTCGCATGCGCAAAGTTACTCGCTGATGTTGAAAAAGGCGTGCAATCTTTTGATTCATCAACGTTAATCACTAAAAGCGATTTAGTATATTGGTCCCCTGTAACAAAGCACATGGTTGGTAAGAAAATGTCACTAAAACAGGCTTGTTCTGCTACCATGACGATGAGTGATAATACCGCAGCTAACATTATACTAGCAGGGATAAAAGGACCTACAGCATTAACAAAATTTATGCGTGATATTGGCGATAATGTTACGAGGTTAGATCGTATAGAACCCGAGTTAAACCAAGCTCTCAAAAATGATAAAAGGGATACTACCTCTCCTATTGCCATGGTTAAATCTTTACACACGTTATTATTTGGCAATATATTAAAAGATCCGTCAAAAGCACAGTTAACGCAGTGGATGATTGATAACAAAGTCACAGCAAGCCTATTACGCTCAGTACTTCCTGAGCATTGGTCAATTGCAGATCGTTCGGGCGCCGGAGGCTATGGTTCTCGAGCTATAACTGCAGTTGTTTGGTCAAAAGATCAAACGCCACTTATTATTTCAATTTATTTAACGCAAACCGAAGGGACGATGAAAGAGCGAAATAAAGCCATTGCAGCTATTGGCGAGAGTATTTTTACCTTTTATCAGAAAAACAATAACTAACAAGTATTCCTTGCACCTTCTCGCGGCAATAAACTCAGCATAATTCTGAAATAGATAACATTACGTTGCTAAGTGACTGCGACAATCGTTCCATATCTTCTGGCTTAGGTATACCAAAACGTAGTGATTGCTGCTCATCGGTCAATCGCACATAAACCCCTTGTTTACATAAACCCTTATAAATGTTCACTGCCTGATTTTGTTTTTCTAAACTCACCGTTAGAAATAAATCAGTGCCATTAATCACATCACCAAAATGGCTGAATAATAGCTTTGTTAATGCTTGGCGTTGTTGCGAAAGCATCTCCTTTTGATGTTTTTGCCAGACAAAATCTTGCAAAGCATGTTCAGCAATACGCTGAGCAGGCCCGTTTGCCTGCCAAGGTCCTAAATGTTCTGCAAAAGAAGTTAGCCACAATGGATTGGCAATGATAAAGCCGATCCGGATCCCCGCTAAACCAAAAAATTTTCCAAATGACTTAAGTACGACTGTATTACTATCATTAATGTGTTTAGACATTGACTGACTTGGCGTGACCACATCCATAAACGCTTCATCAATAACAAACAGTCCTTGACGATTGCTGATGGATTGTTGATATTGCTTTAACGTTTCTCGGCTAAATAATTTACCTGTTGGGTTATTAGGGTTGATCACCACTAATACACAATGCTGCGGTAATTGTGCTAATGCGGGTAATTCATCGTCATACCATTGAAGCTCAAACCCCATATTTTTCCATGCTTGGGCATGCTCTTTGTAGCCCTTAATGGGTAAAAAAACACTCGTTGAAAGAGGGTTCTTTTTCATCCACAATGTGGGTAATATACTAATAAGTGACTGACTTCCACTACTGACGAGTATATTGGCACATTGATAATATTGCAGTGCTGCGTCGTGTAAAGCAGGCGAGAATTGAGGTAACTGTTGCCACGCAATACCGGGTATGTTTGGGATTGGATAACTAAAGGGGGCAATACCTGTAGATAAATCTAACCAATCATGTATTGGAATGTTGTAATCATTCGCGACCTGTCTAAGTTGTCCACCATGAATTAAAGCCATGAATGTAACCTTGTAAGTAATGGTTTAATAAAAATATGTGACTAGCTGATAACCAAACACTATTAAAACAAAGCCAATGCTGGCTCGTTTAACTAGATCAGTACTACGAGGAATATCATCAATATTAACAGGTTGACCTATCCCCATGATTGGAGAACATAAACTATCACCATGATAGCTTGCCTTCCCTCCAATCACACGACAAAGCACTGTAGCACCCGCTGACATAACCCAGCCGCCATTATGACTTTTATATTGATTACCTTGTTGATAAGCGTTTTTAAGCGCCAAAATAAACGAACCTTGCATTGCATATAACACAGTACATATTTTACCCGATATAAACCCTAATAGGTCATCCAAACGTGCGCTAGCGAAACCAAAAGATAAATATCTAGCTGTTTTATAACCCCACATGGCGTCTAACGTATTGGCTAAGCGATGGATTATCACTAGTGGAATGCCACCAATAACATAATAAGTTAATGACGCTATTACACTGTCGTGCCCATTTTCTAACACAGACTCAACTGTCGCTCTCGACATTTCATTGTCTGAAAGTGTTTCGGTTTCTCTGCTGACCAAGTAGCCAGTGAATTGGCGAGCACTTTTCATATCTCCTTTGAGTAATGGTCTATACACTTGCATTGCATGCTCTTTCAAGCTTCGACCGCCTAACGCGAGATAAAGGATAAAAGCATCAACAACAATTTGACCATACCAGTCAAAGTCATTAAGCCAAAAATAATAAATAACAGATAAAGGAAGTACTAAAAAAAGCCAAGCAATAAAGCCAAGGAAAACCGCATAGCGACTGCGTATCAAAGGATGTTCAACGTTATCTAATGCCGCTTTATTTGGGTTTAATGTTAATTCTACTACGTCGCTTAAATACCCAAAACCAACTAAATAATGAAAGTGTTTAGCTTCACCAAATAAAGCATCTAACAGTAATGCCAATAACAACGTTAGTGAGACACTAAACGGATGAAATAGTGTGTCAACAGTCGTTAACCATTCAGCCATCATTATTCACTTTCTATGTAAAAATATGGTGGCTCGGTGTGATGAGCAAGCTTGAGCATACAACCATTTTGAAATTGCTCATAAGCATTGGCCTTTGACACTTTACCTAATCCAGCTAAAAAGCACCTGAGTGCTTCCCCATGAAAAATGACCAATATTTTAGCGCCACTATAGTGTTTAGCTACCTGATGAAGTTTCCGTTGAATCCTCTCACTACATGCAATAGCGCTTTCTCCACCGTGAGAAGAAAGCTTACTGAATTGTTGCAATATTTCATCATAATCAGGATGTAAAGCCACTTCTTCAACACGTTGCCCTTGCCATAAACCTAAGTTTCGTTCAATTAAATCAGATTCGACTTGATAAGGTCTGTTCAGTATCTTTTGACAAATTTTTGCTGTAGCCTGTGCTCGCCCAAGCGGCGACGAATAAATTATATCAATATTATTCATCTTTACTTGCTGAGCTAGTTGATGTGATTGCCACTGACCTAACTCAGTTAAAGCACTATCTAAATGCCCTTGAAAACGCATTGCTTTATTCCAATACGTTTCACCATGTCGTGCTAAAAAAAATACCGTTTTTATCATTATAAAACTATTTTCTATACATCTTTAACATTACCACCAATATCACTCGTCTTACTAAAAAATTGTAATGCTAGTTGCGGGTTACTAGGAAAATACCAGTGCATGTAAGACGCAAGAATATTGTTGCTCCGATATACAAACTCCCCTGCTCGCTCACTGGGATGATGAATAGTTTGACACCAAGGTTCAAGACTTACCTCTGCACAAGAATAATGAAAACTATGACCACGCATAACATTATTTTGTAATGTGCCACCAGGCTGCAAAGGTAACTCAACCCATTGCGAACCAATTGCTGCGAGCTTATCTTGCATTTTCGCTTTACCCGGCATTACATCTGCCATTGTGTAAGTTTGACCTTTGAGATCTGTCAGTTGTTCTAAAAGATACAGCATCCCGCCACATTCAGCGAGAATAGGCTTGCCACTTGTTGCAAAGCATTTCACATCATGAATGAATAATGTATTGTTCATCAATTGCTCAGCATATAGTTCAGGGTAGCCCCCTGGAACATACAAAATATCACCACTTGGCAATCGCTTATCTTCAAGTGCTGAACAAAAAACAATTTCGGCACCCGCTTGCTGTAAAAAAGCTATATTGGCAGCATAAATAAAACTAAAGGCATGGTCTTTGATTATAACAACAGTTGTTCCAACCAAAGCACCTTTAATAAGATCATATTGACTATTATTTTCTATGTTATAAAAATCAACTTTAGCAGGTAAATCTGTTAACTTTGTATCCGCTATATGGTCAGCCGCTTTATCTAATTGCTGATCAATACCACTAAGTTCTTTCGCTTGTACTAACCCTAAATGACGTTCGGGAAGCGTAATCAACTTATCAGTGGGTAACCGCCCATAAAAGCGATATTCCCCAGACAGGTTTTCTGCTAACAATTCAGCGTGTCTATCGCTATTTACGCGATTTGCGATGACTCCAGCAAAGGGCAATTCAGGCCGGTAATTTGCTAAACCATGAGTGACTGCCGCAAAGGTTTGTGCCATTGCTTTTGCATCAATCACACCAAGTACAGGGATATTAAAATAGGTTGCTAAATCGGCACTGCTTGGTGTGCCGTCAAATAACCCCATAACGCCTTCAATTAAAATTAGATCTGACTGTAAAGCGGCTCGATAAAGTAATTCTTGGCAGCCCTGTTCACCAACGAGCCATAAGTCTAATTGATAAACAAGTTCACCGCTGGCCTGTCGTAAAATCATCGGGTCTATAAAATCTGGCCCCACTTTAAACACTGTAACCTTACGCCCTTGATTACGGTGATAACGTGCTAACGCCGCAGTAACAGTAGTTTTACCACTGCCGGAATGAGGAGCCGCGATAATTAATGCTGAGCAACTGACCTTAGCACCCTTATTATCACTAGAATTTGTTTGAAAGAGCGGTGTTTGTTTATCGAGCTTTACTTTTTTCGTCATTATAGCTATGCCCTTTTATTGTCTATTACTGCTATAGACTTTTCAGTAAAGAAATGACGAATAATAACATCTATGATAAGTGCGCATATCACGTAAACCATAGGGTTAGAAAGATAGCGTAAGTAATACTTATCAACACGGGTTGCGTATTCAGCCCACGATAAATCAGTAAATTTACCGGATAACGTATAATAACTACCATTGGAGATAAAAAATGCAATTGTGCTTGCGATGAATAACCCCAACGCAACCTTAAGTACGTTATTGAATAAAGAGCCTTCTTGCCATTTTGGCTTTGTATAGTAGCCAACCATAAACATGACACCATAACTTAGCACCAATGCAGGGTAAGAAGTGGTGATGCAGTCACCAAATTGTCCTCGGAAATAAGATGAACCAAGATCGATGCCTACGGTTAAAAGATAAAAGAACCAAAAAACACTAATGTTACGTAGGTACATACCCGCTAAGAAAAAAATTGCAATTGAGGCGCTTGGCAGATGATTTAAACTAGAAAAATGATGCGTGCGGGTAGCAAGCATAAGTAAAATTAGGGTAATAAATATCCCAATGAATAAACTCTTCGAATAAGTGGTATTAACTGATTTCATAACATTCCCGTTATTGAAAATTAAGTTTCACGGTGTTTGAAATCAAAGTTGAGAATGGGTGAAGCAATTTAACGTTGAGGGTGATTAACATCTACGTTAAATACAGTGTTACGTAAGATGCATATTTATTTACGTATTATCAACACCATTTACAGCCCTGAATACCGCCCACCGCAGTTGTCGAGTATCATTTAGGCCGGTCTCCGGACTCCTGTTCATCGCGTTTGCAACACCTTCCCATATTCACGAATCTTACGTAATGAATCGTTGCTAAATACAGTGGTTTTTGTTGCTGCTCACAGTTACCGTTGCGGGGGCAGTACTGGGTTCTCACCAGTTTCACGTTTCACCTTCAATGGGTAATATTCATTCGGTATGATATATACATTGAAGACACCTAAATCAGCGCAAATACTACGTGATAGCAAGGCTTTGTTCAATAGTTAATAGGTTAAAACGTAAGTAATTATTCAGGTATTTCATACTAACAAAAGCAATAATATGTTCGCGTTATTACTTTGGTTAATTTAATACGTTGAGCACAAAAGACGTTCAGAACAAGATTTTCTGTTACCCCAATAAGAACACTTTCATTAAACTCATTTGCTCCTACTGTAATAAAAATCTTACAACATATTGTAACCAATATTTTACATAAAATTTTAATACTTATTTATCAACGTATTAACTAACAATAAAATAATGAAGGTTATTTGTGTCAATAATGTTGCGCAAATTATAATCACAGATACTATCTAAGATACACTTTGTTACATATTTGTTAACTGTAGCGGTCAAGGTGTTTCAATTACAACGATAAGAAGGAACAAAAAATGTATCAGAGACAAAGTTCGTTAAACCGACAATTGGCCAAAGCTGCAGTTGGTTTAACACTAACAACGGGGTTATTAAGCAGCCCTCTTTACGCACAGACATTAGATGATGTTACCCCCCATGTTGTCGGTGGCACAGAAACTATTCCTTATTCTCGCCCTTATCAAGTAGCCTTGCTAATGAGCGGTCAACAAGGGTGTGGCGGCACACTAATAAGTCCTAATTGGGTGTTAACTGCAGCACATTGTTTAGATAGAGCGTCAACGAGTAACCTCACCGTAAGGGTTGGCGCACATCGACGCAATGGAGGCGATGGTCAGGTGATCCGAGTTAGCCAAATTATCGTGCATGAATATTGGCGTGGTGCAGGCAGTATAGTCTCAGGCTATGATATAGGCGTTTTACGTCTAGCCAGCCCAGCTTCACAGGAACCAGCATTGTTACCAACGCTGGAAATAGAACAACAGTATGCGAGTATTGGCGATTATCCAGTCGTATCTGGCTGGGGATTAACCTACAACCGTGGCACTCCTAGTGAAGTATTGCGTGAGGCACCATTGCCTGTTATTACCAATAGCCAGTGTAGCAGTCAGTTAAATTCAAATATTCCTTCTTCCGTCATTTGCGGTGGTGGTGAAGGTGGCAGATCAGCCTGTAATGGCGACAGTGGTGGGCCATATGCCGTGAGTGCTAACGGTAATTTTTACAACATCGGTACGGTGAGTTGGGGCAAAAGCTGTAGTGGAGCATCAGTATTTACTCGAACTACTAGCTATCTTGACTGGATAGAAGACAAAACTGGCGTGAGCGCCGGTGATCCTGATCCTAATCCTGCTCCCGTTGCCAGTTTTACTAGCTCTATTAACGGTTATACAGTCAACTTTACTAACACATCTACAGATGACAGCGGTATTGCTTCTTCTAGTTGGAATTTCGGTGACGGTAGCTCTACCAATCAATCTGATCCTAGTCATACATATGATAATCAAGGTACTTATACAGTCACACTTCAAGTTACCGATACCGGAGGTAAAACGAACACCACCAGCCAGTCAGTAACTGTTGGTGATGTTACTCCTCCTGATTGTGATGGTCTAACTACTTGGAGTGCCAGTCAAAGCTATGCATTAGGTGACAACGTCGCGCATCAAGGTGATAAATATGAAGCGATCTGGTGGTCTACTGGGGCTGCACCGCATATTTACACCAATGTATGGAAGCGTTTAGAGCAGTGTGACGGTGATGGTGGGAGTAATACTCCACCTGTAGCGCAATTTTCAGCTGCAGTAAATGCTCTTACTGTCAGCTTTACCGATCAATCCAGCGATGATCAAGCTGTGGTTACCTATTTGTGGAATTTTGGAGATGGCAATACTTCTACTCAACCAAACCCAACTCATAGCTATGCACAAGCTGGCTCGTATACAGTCAGCCTTACTGTTAGCGACGAACAGGGCCTGAGTAATACTACCAGTCAGAGCCTTAATGTTTCAGACGGTGGTAATACTGGCTGTAATGGCGTGCCAGCCTGGCAAGTTAGTACGGTTTACTTAAGTGGCGAACAGGTATCACATCAAGGACGAAAGTATCAAGCTAACTGGTGGAGTCAAGGCCAGAATCCAGCCCAAAACTCAGGTCAATGGGAGGTCTGGACCGATCAAGGTAGTTGTCAATAACACAAACTACATCAAGCGTGTGGGTATCAATTGGTATCCACACAAACTGTTATCTTGTGTTCACTTTTACCACGCTATAACCACCCCATTTATAGATCAGGTCTCCATAGAGTTTTCTTGGTTTAATTTCTCACCAAGTTTCGGTGGTAAATCACTTAATAATTTAGAATTGAAAACTAATCCTTTATTACCTTGAAGCCTTACCTACTAGAGTTAAATTCACTAAAGGCAGGTCTAGCAATGATGACTAAATACGCTCACCAATAAATACTTCAAAAGAAAGAAAACTTTATTAATCAATAGAGACGAAATTGGAATAGCTCTATACCTAACGCTCAAAGGTCAATAACTTTATGCGCGATAGAGACGATAAAAATAGGTAATTAATTAACCCAATTGGTTTAACGTAAAAAGGTTCATGCTATCGTTCATTGGTGTTAGAGATCACTTTTAACCAGTTCTACACAGAACACTCGATAGGCTTAAAGGTATTTTGACCTATCACGAAAAAAGGTAATAACATCACTGCTATTACCTTTTATTATTCAGCGCTAATTGGCTTAGTGATTTTCAGACACCATATTTACAGTGTATTTCGGAATTTCAACCACTAAATCTTCATCGGCTACAATGGCTTGGCAACCTAAACGTGACTCAGGTTCTAAGCCCCAAGCTTTGTCTAGCATGTCGTCTTCAAGTTCGTCACTCTCGTCTAAAGAGTCAAAGCCCTCACGAATAATCACATGGCAAGTGGTACATGCACATACTTTCTCACAAGCATGTTCAATATCAATGTCATTCTTTAACGCGACATTTAACACACTTTCACCTGCTTCTGCTTCTAATACTGCACCATCAGGGCATAAATCTTCATTAGGTAATACGATAATTTTTGGCATGATTGTCTCTTTACTCTTCTATAAGTCGTCAACCGTGTGGCCTGACAAGGCTTTATTAATCGAAGCGTCCATTCTGCGTTCTGCGAAGGCCGCTGTTTTCACATTTACTTTTTCTATCACCGCTTCAACCGCATCAGCACTTTGATCTTGACTAACTTTCGCTAATTCAGCCAGTACTTTCTCGATAGCAGCTACTTCATCGGCTGACAATAAGTGGCTGTCAGCAGCGAGCGCTGCGTTAACAGATTCAATCACTCGAGCAGCTTCAACTTGTTGCTCTTTTAACATACGCGCTTGCATATCTTCTTGGGCATTAGCAACAGATGCATGTAGCATCTCTGTGATTTCGTTATCTGCTAATCCAAAAGAAGGTTTAACTTCAATACTTGCTTCAACACCCGTTGATTTTTCCATTGCTGTCACAGCAAGTAAACCGTCGGCATCTACCTTAAAGGTTACACGAATATGTGCAGCACCTGCTGCCATAGGTGGAATGTCATGAAGCTCAAATCGTGCTAGTGAGCGGCAGTCATCAACAAGTTCACGTTCACCTTGTAACACATGTATCGCCATTGCCGTTTGGCCATCTTTGAAAGTGGTAAACTCTTGCGCTTTAGCGACAGGAATGGTGGTATTACGAGCAATCACTTTTTCAACCAGACCGCCCATGGTTTCTAAACCGAGCGATAATGGGATCACGTCAAGTAACAGTACATCACTATCGGGTTTGTTACCGGCAAGAATATCTGCTTGAATGGCAGCACCTATTGCCACAACTTTATCAGGATCAATTGAGGTGAGTGGTGTTCGCTTGAAAAAGCTCTCTGCATCAGTTCTTACCAATGGTACACGAGTAGAACCGCCCACCATCACCACTTCTTTCACTTCAGCAGCACTAACATCTGCATCTTTTAATGCTCTACGACAGGCTCTCATGGTTTTACTCACCAAAGGCTGTATCAGCTGTTCAAATTCTGCTTTGTGAATCTCACCTTGCCAATCATCGCCATTGGTAAGAGGTACTGATATTTTATGTGTTTCACTTGATGAAAGCGCTTCTTTGGTTTGCGTTGCTTGTTCTAATAATTGGCGCTCGACAGAAGTAGAAAGTGGGCGTGACAGCCCTGCACGTTCAATAATAAAATCAACTAAGACCTGATCAAAGTCATCACCACCAAGGGCAGAATCACCACCGGTTGCGAGTACTTCAAACACACCTTTATTAAGACGTAAAATGGAGATGTCAAAGGTACCACCGCCTAAATCATAAACGGCAATAACCCCTTCTTGTTTACTATCTAACCCGTAGGCTACCGCAGCAGCTGTCGGTTCGTTTAATAACCTAAGTACATTTAAACCTGCAAGCTTTGCTGCATCTTTAGTACTTTGGCGTTGAGCATCATCGAAGTATGCAGGCACTGTGATAACAGCGCCTGTTAACTCGCCACCAAGGGCTTGTTCTGCTCGCTGGCCTAAGTGTTGTAATAATTGTGCAGACACTTGTACAGGGTTTATCGTACCACTTCGCGTTTGAATGCTTGGATGAGAGTCATCACCACAAAACTGATAAGGAAGTGAAGGATATTTGGTTTGAATATCTGCTAATGAGCGGCCAATTAAGCGCTTTGCTGAAACAATGGTGTTTTCAGGATCAGAAATAGAAAATGCCTTTGCTTCATCACCAACAAGGGTTTCTGTTTCTTGGTAGCTGACAACGGAAGGTAAAATATCACGTTGTTTATCATCAGAAATTGTTTCTGCTAAACCACTTTTAACCGTGGCGACCAATGAATTGGTTGTACCTAAATCAATACCTATTGCCAATTTATGTTCATGAGGTACAGTACTTTGGCCTGGTTCTGCAATCTGTAATAACGCCATGTTTGAGCTCTTTAATTTTGTCGGTTTACGTGAGTCAGTTAATCGTCAAACAATAAGTCTTCTAAACGATCTAACTCTACATGTAATTTTTGGTAAAATTTAAGCTTACGAAGCAATTCACTTGCTTGCTTGTTTGATGCTTCTGTATTATCAATTAGGGCAACTTGCATTGCTTTGAAGTGCTGCTCAAATTCAACTTCTAATACTTGTGACGCTTCAAAAACAGCACTTTCAACATTATCAGCAAATTTTACTTCTGCAAGCATTTCGCGTAGTTCCATTTGTCTCATCAAAAAGGCATTATCACTAAATGACGCCTGCTCGTTAGGTAACGAGACATCTCGTAATTCAAGCATATATTCAGCGCGACTTAATGGATTTTTTAACGTTTGATAAGCATCATTTATCAATGTAGATTTTTTTGCAGCAAGTAATTTCTCTTGATTGCTTGCATGAGCAAAGCGATCAGGGTGCACACTTTTTTGAATGGTTTGATAACGTTCTGTTAAGGTATTCAGTTCAAGCGAAAATTTTTCTTCAAGCCCGAATATTTCAAAATAGTTCACATTTACCACTTAATTTAGGTTGATTATCAGAGGATATTTGATCGGTAGCAGAAAGCTTAAACGTTACACATTAAAGCTTTCGCCACAACCACATTCACCTTTGGCATTAGGGTTTGTGAATTTAAAACCTTCATTTAACCCTTCTTTGACAAAGTCTAATTCAATGCCATCAAGGTAAACAAGGCTCTTACCGTCAATGATGATATTGACGTCATCAACCTCAAACATTTGATCGTCATCGTTAAGCTCATCTACAAATTCAAGTAC
The DNA here is from genome assembly GCF_030295995.1 of Thalassotalea hakodatensis. Classification (NCBI taxonomy): domain Bacteria; kingdom Pseudomonadati; phylum Pseudomonadota; class Gammaproteobacteria; order Alteromonadales; family Colwelliaceae; genus Thalassotalea; species Thalassotalea hakodatensis. The sequence continues at coordinate 2,947,256 of NZ_AP027365.1, forward strand.
ATAAGCTAAGCCTGAGCAACCCGTTGTTTTTACGCCTAAACGTAAGCCAAGCCCTTTACCACGATTTGTAACAAAAGACCTGACACGTTCTGCAGCGGCTGGAGTCATTGAAATAGTCATTCAATGCCTACCTATTCACCGTGCTTAGTACGGTAATCTTCAATCGCTGCTTTGATAGCATCTTCCGCTAGAATTGAGCAATGAATTTTCACTGGCGGTAACGCTAACTCTTCAGCGATGTCAGTGTTTTTAATGCCCGATGCTTCATCAATACTCTTACCTTTAACCCACTCAGTCACAAGTGAACTTGAAGCGATTGCTGAACCACAACCATAAGTTTTAAATTTAGCATCTTCAATGATACCTTCTTCGGTAATTTTTAATTGAAGTTTCATTACATCACCACACGCCGGAGCACCAACCATACCGGTTGCTATTTGTGGATCTTCTTTGCTAAATGAACCCACATTACGAGGGTTTTCATAATGATCAATTACTTTTTCACTGTAAGCCATAATATTCTCTCCTGATAACGCTAGCGAATTAGTGCGCTACCCATTCAACTGAATCTAAATCAACACCATCTTTATACATTTCCCAAAGCGGTGACATTTCACGTAAATGCTCAATCGCTTTTGAAATAATACTGATAGCATGATCGACTTCTTCTTCGGTAGTAAAACGGCCAAAGCTAAAGCGAATTGAGCTATGTGCCATTTCGTCATTTAATCCTAACGCGCGTAACACGTAAGATGGTTCTAAACTTGCTGATGTACAAGCAGAGCCACTTGATACCGCTAAATCTTTTAATGCCATGATGAGCGATTCACCTTCAACAAAGTTGAAGCTGACATTTAAATTGCCTGGATAACGCTTATCAACGTCGCCATTAATAAATACTTGTTCTAAGTTATCAATGCCTGCCCATAAGCGATCTCGCATAGCAGTAACGTGTGCTAAGTCTTGTGACATTTCTTCTTTAGCGATTCGACACGCTTCACCAAAACCAACAATTTGATGTGTTGGCAAAGTACCACTACGCATACCACGTTCATGCCCACCACCATGCATTTGAGCTTCTAAGCGCATACGAGGTTTACGACGAACATATAATGCGCCAATCCCTTTTGGACCGTACATTTTGTGTGCAGAAATTGACAACAAATCAACTTTTAACTGTTGAATGTCTAAAGGGATTTTTCCGGCACTTTGTGCCGCATCCACATGAAACGCGATCTTACGAGCACGACACATCTCACCAATCTCAGCAATATCTTGTATTACGCCAATTTCATTATTTACGTGCATGATACTTACTAATACGGTGTCATCACGTAAGGCTGAAGCAAGCTTGTTTAAATCAATTAAACCGTTTGCTTCAGGATCTAAATAGGTTACTTCAAACCCTTGACGTTCTAATTCACGACACGTATCAAGCACAGCTTTATGTTCCGTTTTACAGGTAATAATGTGCTTGCCCTTTTTGCTATAGAAATTAGCAACACCTTTAATAGCAAGGTTATTTGACTCAGTAGCGCCTGACGTTATAACAATTTCACGTGGGTCAGCATTTAATAAATCTGCAATTTGGTTTCTAGCAATATCAACCGCTTCTTCAGCTTGCCAGCCAAATTTGTGTGAACGTGATGCTGGATTACCATAACAACCATCTGTAGTTAGGTATTGCATCATTTTTTCAGCAACACGCTTATCTGCTGGTGTTGTTGCTGAATAATCAAAATAAATAGGAAGCTTCATTGACTAACTGTCTCCAATTTTAATCGACATTACTGCGCTAACAGTTTTGTATTAAATTCGTTGCGATCAAGGTCTCAAGTGCGTGCTTTTCTTCACGCTTTTGCAAGTTATCTTGCCGCTTTGATACCTGTTTAACATTTCTTTGTTCTACTAATTCAGACAAAGAAATACCTTGTAAAAATTCTTCAATACGATTGCTTAAGTCAGTCCATAATGAATGCGTTAAGCATTGATCACCTGACTGACAATCTCCCTTGCCGCCACATCGTGTGGCATTTATACTCTCATCAACTGCTGAAATAACATCAGCAACATATATTTGAGCAGAGCATTTCCCAAGGCGATACCCTCCACCCGGACCTCGAATACTATTAACAAGTCCGTGCTTGCGTAAACGAGAAAATAATTGCTCTAAGTAAGATAAAGAAATCCCCTGACGTTCTGAAATGTCAGCTAAAGAGACAGGCCCGTCTGCTGCATGAATAGCAACATCAAGCATAGCTGTAACGGCATAACGCCCTTTAGATGTGAGTTTCATTCTTTACCTCAATAAAATTGCGCGCAATTCTACATAACCCTATAAAATAGTCAAATAAATACCTGAGCAATATACTCAAGTATTCTACACACCTTTATAGATTTTGCAATGAATACCTGAGTAATTTACTCAGGTATTTTTAACAACGAAATGAACTCTACTTTTTTTAAGAAACAAGTAATTGAACTAATGCTTTAATGATTATATTTCAGGGTCGAAAGAATCTATTTTTTTTCTACGTCGTGCTGCAGCGGCAGCTTCGTCTTCGATGAATTCACCTACCCTTAATTCGGGTAAAGCATCTTGACAAACCTCCCCACCCATCCGATTAATTTCTTTGCATAAATCAGCGACTTTATTGTCCATTAAGTGAACATGATCTAATAAGCGACCTATCGCTTTTGCAACAGGATCAGGGCTATCTTCAGAGACGGCATAGGCATCGAAACCAAATTTTTCCGCGGTTTTTTCACGTAATTCATCAGTACCATTTTTATTTGGATTAACAATTTTTCCGGGAATGCCAACCGCAGTAGCATTATCAGGTAAATCTTTTACCACTACAGAGTTAGAACCTACTTTACCATTTTCACCTATACGGATAGGTCCAAGCACTTGCGCACCTGCGCCAATAACAACATTATTGCCTAGCGTAGGATGTCGTTTACCGGCTTTCCAACTGGTTCCACCTAACGTAACGCCATGATAAAGGGTAACATCGTCACCAATTTCAGCGGTTTCGCCAATCACAACACCCATGCCATGATCAATAAAAAAACGTCGACCAAGTTTAGCCCCTGGATGAATTTCCACACCGGTCAACCAACGGGAAAATGTTGAAAGCATCCGCGCGATTAACTTCCAGTTATTTCGCCAAAGTTTATTGCTTAGCCTATGGATCCAAATTGCATGCATGCCCGGATAATTGGTAAGCACTTCAAATGTGGTTCTTGCGGCAGGATCTCGATCAAAGACACTTTGGATATCTTCTTTGATACGACTAAACATAATTTTTATTTCCTTTTACTGCTGTAACGCATTATTTCTTGGCTGACTTTTCAACCGAAGATAAAATTCCACGCCACATTTTAACTTCTTTACTATCAGGTCGTGCGCGATTAATAAATCGACGTAATTTAGTCATCACCAATCCAGGATGACTAGGTACGATAAAACCTGTTGCTTTTAATGCTTGTTCAAAGTGTTCAAACATTCTTTCTGTTTCTTCTACAACCGGGTAGTCTTCAATATCATTATTTTCGTATTGCTTATTTTCGCTCGCAAGAAAAGCCATACGCACTTCATAACTTAACGTTTGTACAGCCATCGCTAAGTTTAGTGAGCTATATTCAGGGTTAGCTGGAATTTGCACATGAAAATGACACAACTGTAACTCTTCGTTAGTCAAGCCACTACTTTCACGACCAAACACTAATGCAACCGGATATTTTTGCCCTTCAGTCACCATTTTTTCGCCACACGTTCTAGGCTCTAACATTGGCCAAGGTAACGTGCGAGAACGAGCACTAGTACCGACCACTAAACCACAATCTTCAACGGCTTCTTCCAATGTCTTAACTACTTTTGCATTTGCTAATACGTCCGTAGCTCCTGCTGCCAAGGCTTGCGCTTGTCCATTTGGCATCTCAATAGGATCAACCAAATATAGTTCAGTTAACCCCATGGTCTTCATAGCTCGCGCTGCAGAACCGATATTTCGACAATCAGAAGTGTTTACTAACACAATACGTACAGAATCTAACATTACCTTAAAATCTCTTTGCTTAATCAAACCGAGCGATTAATTTGCTCAAATTAACTATCTAGATGGCTAAAATTGTCGATAATGTTAGCATAAAAACAATACCCCTGTATGGTAAAAAAAGCACGTAAATACGCTAAATTTAATAGAGCTTATCTTTCTGAATTATGATGATATTATCTATTAAAGTTTTGTTCATGAGATTACCGTACAAAAAACAACCTCTCCATTATTCACAATCACTCGCATTTCTTAATTTTATTTGCTATTATTCGCCGCCGAAATCAGAGTGTTGATTTTGTACTCGTTCTTTTACAAAGCTGTTTAAACTATTAAGGTATTGTTATGCACCCGATGCTAAATATTGCTGTGCGCGCTGCGCGTAGTGCTGGAAATATTATTTCTCGTTCTTTTGAGCAAGTAGATAAAATTGAGATTGAATTAAAAGGTACGAATGATTTTGTCACCAATATAGACAAAATGGCAGAGCAAGCCATCATTGATACAATACAAAAATCTTATCCAAATCACACTATTATCGGCGAAGAATCTGGCGCAACTGACGGCAGTGACAGCGATTACCAATGGATTATCGATCCTCTTGATGGTACAACAAACTTTGTCAAAGGCATCCCTCACTTTGCCGTTTCTATAGCATTAAAAGTAAAAGGTAAACTTGACCAAGCGGTGATATTTGACCCAATTCGTGGCGAACTTTTTACAGCAAGTCGCGGTAAAGGTGCTCAACTAAATGGCTTTCGTATTCGTGTTAAACAAAACAAAGAACTTTCTGGCGCTATTTTAGCGACAGGTTTCCCTTTCAAACAAAAACAACATATGCCTGCATACATGAATATGTTTCAAGCTTTGTTTGTAAAAACTGCAGATATGCGCCGTGCTGGATCTGCTGCCTTAGATTTAGCTTATGTTGCTGCTGGTCGTGTTGATGGATTTTTTGAGTTAGGTTTAAAGCCTTGGGATACCGCAGCGGGGGAATTATTGGTGATTGAAGCTGGTGGTTTGATTACTGATTTTGTTGGTAACCATAATCATACTAATTCGGGGAATATTGTTGCTGGTAGCCCACGTTTATTAAAAGAAATATTAAAAGATATTCGCCCACATTTAGGTGATGCGTTAAGTAAATAATTGCTCGCATTTACACAGAATAAGAGTTGTTGTTTTCAACACACAACAACTCACTTGTCCAACACGTATAGAACATTCAATTACTGATGCCTTGATTGAATTTATCAATAGTTATTAATAAATTCAATCAAGGCATCATCTTCTAACGGTTTACTGAGCCAATAGCCTTGTATTTCATCGCATTCCATTGCAGTTAAAATCTCAAGATGAACCAATTCTTCCACTCCTTCTGCAATAAGCGTTAAGTCTAAACTTTTACCTAGCCCGATGATCGTGTTTATTATAGCTTTATCTTCATCGTTTTTATCGCAATCTCGCACAAATGATTGATCAATTTTTAACTTATCAATAGGAAACTGTTTTAAATAGCTCAGCGACGAATAACCAGTACCAAAGTCATCTATTGATAACTGCACCCCCAACCTTTTAAGTTTATGCATCATATTGAGTGTATTTACTTCATGATGCATAAATACGCCTTCTGTGATCTCAAGCTCTAAATTCGCAGGATTAAGACCACTTTCTTCTAGCGCCTGCTCCACGGTTTCAATAAATAACGGATGTGAAAACTGCCTTGGAGAAATGTTCACAGCTACTACCAATTCATCATTATGTTGTTTTATTATTCTTTGCCCGAATAAACAAGCTTGCTGCAAAATCCACTGCCCAATTGTCACTATCAGACCAGACTGTTCTGCAAGCGGAATGAAATCTATCGGCGATACAATTTTACCGTTTTGACGCCAACGCACTAATGTTTCTATACCTGTGATCTTTTTTTGCTTAACGCAAAGTTGCGGTTGATACACAAGAAATAGCTCCTCAAGAAAAACAGCATTCCTTAAGTTGTCTAACATGGCAGCCCTCTTTTCTGCGCGATCGGCAAACTCAGAGGTAAAAAAAGCATAATTTTCATGAGGGCTTTGACAAGCAACCCCAAGCGCAATATGAACATTCTTTAAAAGACTATTGCTATTAGTTGCATGCTCAGGAAAAGATGCAAAACCAAAGTCAAATTCTATAAAAAATTCACCATAACGGGTTACTAAAGCATTTTCGGTTTGTTTACTTAACTCAGTTGCCAATGTAACTAAGGTGGCATTACTTTCATCATCAAGTGCTAACGCAGCAAATTCTCCTTCACCAAGATGATAAAACTCCACTTGCTGAGTGCTAGTATTACTCAGCACTTTGGCAATGCATTTAATTAATGATGTAGTGACTTCTCCCCCTAAAGTTGCGACTTTATCGTTATAATGCCTGATCGCAAAAACCCCTAAAGAGAAAATGACATCACTTTCAATAAGTGCTGATAGTTTTTCTTTTAATTTATATTGATTTGGTAGGCCTGTTTCTTGTGAGGTAAAAGCTAAATGCTTAACTTCTTGTTGTGCAACAACTTGTTCGGTCACATCTTTAATGTGAATATCATAAACATCGAAATCTTCTAACCAATTAACACTCACTTGCAGTATTTTATTTTTCAATGTTTGCTCAATAATAATATAATGATTATTCGAGCGAGCAATTACCTCTTTTAGCGCTAAAAAATTACTTGGAATGAGTTTAGTCACCTCATTATTATCGAAACCTTCTTGCTTTAATAAACGTTCACAAGCTGGGTTAGAAAAAAGCACTTCACCTTCACTGTTAACACTTATAATAGGGTTAGGGTTTCGCTGAGCAAAGTGTGCAAGCCTAGTGCTTTTCGTTTGTGCCAAAATATACTGTCTGATATACCATGCAACAATCACTGCTATAACCACAATAAAAACACTATAAAAAGTGACAAGCATCGCCGTTTTATCAATTTGCTGAATAGTTTCAACATGTCCTTCATCAACTTGTTTTTTAGTAATGTTTTCAATGTATTTAAGTGTAGGAAGCATTTGCAGACGTTGGTTTGAGATCGCCGTTAACACCGCTCTTAGGGCATCCCAATCTGGTTCATAAACATCCATTAATTGATCAAAACGATTAAACAATTGAATGATCTCTTGCTGTTGCAATTGAATATTTTTTGTTTCTTGTGCGATACCTTGTTGTCCCTCTAATGCACTTAAGTGCATAGCGAAGGTACGCTGTATATTACGTGATGAAGATAAAAATATTGCTTGTTCTTTAGAGCGATAATACTCATAAACTATTCGCTCTTGTTCTGTTAAATCAGCGATTAATTCATTGATGGCAGATAAGATAGGCAATCGATGTTCCACAACATCGACCGTTTGTATTTTAACTTTTTCATTGGCTTGAAAAACCAATAACGATAGCATCAATCCAAGCAACAAACTTAATCCTGCTAGCAGCGAAGCTTTTAGTAGGTATTTTCGTACCAAAAATTGCATATTTACATCCACATCTATAAAAATTATTAAAGCCCATCATTGGCAGGAGCTTGAACTAAACATTAAATCATTACTATACTTTTGCAATAGAAAACTCTTTTAATGACCGTTCATTAGCGCAATTAATCGCAATATTGAACAAAATATTTTGACGCTGCGTGGCGTATTAAATGATAAAAAGCTACAATCACTTCTTTTTAGTTTGTATGTTACGCATGTCAGTAGATTTTCCTCAAAATAAACAACCCTTTCAGGCTGGTGAAGTCGCATTAGTGGGGGCTGGTCCTGGCGATCCTGATCTATTAACACTTCAAGCTTACCGTTTTATCCAGCAAGCAGAAGTGGTTGTTTATGATCGATTAGTTAGCCAAGAAATTATGGCTTTATTGCCTGATGATTGTCAGCGAGTTTATGTTGGAAAAAAGCAAGCTGAACATCGAGTTCCACAAGATGGCATAAATCAACTACTGGTTGATCATGCATTAGCAGGTAAAAAAGTACTACGTTTAAAAGGTGGCGACCCTTTTGTTTTTGGTCGTGGTGGAGAAGAAGCACTCTTTGTTTTAAAGCATGATATTGCATGCCATATTGTCCCTGGAATAACCGCAGCCTCAGCGTGTACAAGCTATGTAGGTATTCCGTTAACGCACCGACAAACCGCACAAAGCTGTACCTTTATTACTGGTCACGTTAAAGACTGCGGGCAATTAGATTTACCTTGGTCTACGTTACAAAACAGCAAGCAAACCATTGTGTTTTATATGGGTGTAAAAAGTATTCCTATCATTTCGCAACAACTTATCGCCGCAGGTAGAGATAAGGCGACTCCGGCTGCGCTCATTTATAAAGGCACAACTCCTGAACAGCGTATTTACCGAAGCACACTTGAGTCGTTACATGAAACCGTCATTAAAGAAGCTATAAAGCCACCAACGTTAATCGTTATTGGTGACGTAGTCGGTATTTTCGATCAAGTAGAACTGGGTAATATTGGCTACCTAACCCCACCAAACCATTGATATAAAAGTTAAAAACACAGCACTTTAATTAATACTTATAACCACGTAAAGTAGTTCTTGACCAATGAGTTACTCATCGCTTTATAGTTATCTCACGTTTTATCATTCTGAGGATCACACATGCGCGTTAAGCAGCTTGCTACTCGCAACAATATCAATATTGATACCGTAAAGTATTACACGAGAATTGGCTTATTAACGCCAACAACAAACCCCGTAAATAACTATAAAGATTACAATTCTGCAGATGAGCAACGATTACAATTCATTGTACAAGCAAAATCGTTAGGGTTTTCATTACATGACATAAAACTCATTATTGAACAATCAACGCAAGGGCAATCTCCCTGTCAAAAGGTGCGAGAAATCATGCAACAACGGCTGACAGAAATAAAGCATAAAATCGATGCCATGCAACAAACCTATTTCACCATGAAAGAGGCAACAAAACACTGGCAACACCTACCTGATTGCGTACCAACAGGTAATCACGTATGTCATTTGATTGAAAGTTTTGATAAGGAGAATGCACACCATGACTAATTGTTGCAACGAAACAGAAAAAAAGAGTGTGAATTCAACAACGGTTCAGCAAGTTAACAACAATCACAGCTCTTCATGCTGTGATACTGAAAAAAATCGCGTTGATTGGCTTCTGTGGGTTTCTAGCAGTATTGTTGCCCTAACCTTTATTGCTTATTGGTTCCAGAGTCCATCTGATAACTGGTATTACATTATTAGTAAAACCTCTGTTGAAATGATGAATGCAATGTGGATAGGTATGGCATTAGGGGTTATTGCTGTTGGTTGGTTAAATCGTGTGCCACGCGATATCGTCATTGCAACGTTAGGACAAGGACACACCGCTAAAGGTTTATTTAGAGCAACCTTTGCAGGCTTATTTTTAGATCTATGTAATCACGGTATTTTAATGGTGGGTATGAAACTCTATGAACGCGGTGCAAGTTTAGGCCAAGTAATGGCTTTTATTATTGCTAGCCCATGGAATTCCTTTACCTTAACATTAATTTTAATTGGTTTAATTGGTTTACCATGGACACTTGCTTTTATTGCATTATCGTTAGTCATTGCTTGGATTAGCGGCTATATTTTTGACCGTTTAGAACAAAACGGTACGTTACCTGCCAACCCTAATAGTCACACTATACCTGAAAATTTTAATATCAAAGCTGCGCTTAAAACATTAGCTCGTGATGCCGATTATTCACCGAAAGCAAGCCTGTCAATGTTAATTGATGGGGTTAAAGGCTCTCGCATGGTGTTTCGCTGGGTGATGGTAGGCATTGTGATTGTAGCCGTTGTTCGTGCATTTGTACCACCAGAGAGCTTTAACATGTGGTTTGGTGCAACTACAGGAGGCCTTTTATTAACCCTGCTTGCCGCGACCATTCTTGAAGTTTGCTCTGAAGGTTCAACGCCACTTGCGGCAGATTTAGTCACACGAGCGAATGCACCTGGTAATGCATTTACTTTTTTAATGGCTGGTGCTGCAACTGATTATACTGAAGTGATGGTGATAAAAGACACCATGAAAAGCTGGAAAATTGCTTTGTACTTACCACTGATAACGGTACCACAAGTGCTATTTATTGGCTGGCTAATCAACGCAAGTTTATAACCAATCAAATGATCTCAAAAAAAGCCCTATGTTATATTCATTAGGGCTTTGTTATCTTCCTCGTATTCTAACTACCATAAATCAATACCGATCATCCAATAATGGCTCTTGGATTGATACGTTGAGATATTTTCGCCGTAACCATTGAAATACGTTAATTTTAAGGGGAAAAGCCCTGCAAAATGATGCACGAATTCAAGACGATATGATATATTATTCAGTTTATTCCCAGACGAGAGTGTCAAACTCCATTCCGTGTTATCTGCGAGATAATCTAACCAATTTTTATCACCATTTCCGCCATGACAATCGTTATTCGCAATATCGGCACAACCTTGATAATCAAGTTTTCTGTTCACCGTTAACTGGAATGTTCGATAGTCATATACATTGTCACCTGGGTGATCAATACCTTTTCGCCAGGCAATATTTTCTTCACGCCCTTTTACTGCTCCTAACCCTTGCCAGTTAAAATAGGCTTTTGCCGTGAAATAAAAGTCAGTTTGTACAGCAATCCGTCTGCCAAATAAGTCTCGGCGATGCATTAAAGTATATTTAGTAGAGGCGGCTAAATAATCCCACCCTCTGCTTAAATAATCTGTTGCCATAGCATTTGCACGCTGCTGGTTAAATCCATCAGAGAAGCAGCTTTCGTGACTTTCTTCGCGGCAAATACTGTCCAAAATATCTGCGACTTTGTTATCAAATACGCGTTCATCATCTATTTCTTGGCCATTAGATTCATGAAAATAGCCCACTGAAAAGCTTTTGTAACCACTCTGTCGCGTTTCATACTCGTACTTATAAAAGATACCTGGATTTTGCTGCCTTGAAATGACCGGCGCAGAATAACGAGAACCAAAGTAAAAATCATATTGCCCTGTATAAGCAAAGTAGACCGCTTGAGAACGCTCATCAATGGTATTTTCATCACCTAAATCAACTAAACTTCCCCAGAGAGGGTATTTTAGCGAGACTTTAAATTCTAGGTGTGAACCGTCTAAATGCTTTTTGTCTCGACCAACATAGCCAAAATAAGAGGGTTCATATCCTGAAATACACCTAAAATACATGCCCTTCTGTTGGCATTTCTTTTCTTTAAACGCCTGACCACTTTCTAAGAATTCCGCCCAAAAATCTTCTTCTGGTGAAACTTCTAAAGGTAACAACTCTTGCTGTGAAGATGCCAACGACATTGCTGAATTGAGCAATAATACTAAAGAAAATATGATAAAATTATAACGCACTAAAACAATCCTTTTCGTTAAGCTATAAAACGCTAACCAATCACGCTATTAGCTCTTGCTTGATGGAGTTTTTTATAACTGTCAATTAGTCGTAAATGTTTATCTAAACCCTCAAGTTGCATATTAGTAGGCGTTAAGCCATAAAAGGTTACGTCGCCATTAATAGAACCAATCACATTGTCCATCACCTCTTGGCTGAACATACGGGTAAAGCTTGTTAAGTAATCATCTATATCAAGATCTTCATTGATTGCCACTTCAAGCGTTGCTGCCATTGCTTGATAAAATAAACCACGTTCTACCGTATTATCATTAAACTGGAGGAACTCACCAACTAACTCTTGTGCTTCTTCTAACGCGCCTAACGCAAGGTAAATAAGTATCTTAAGTTCAAGAATGGTTAACTGTCCCCAGACGGTATTTTCATCAAATTCAATACCTATTAACGTGATTATATCGATATAATTATCAAGCTGGCTGTCTTCTAACCGTGTGACTAAAGCGGCAAGTTCATCATCAGATAAACGATGAATATTTAAAATATCTTCACGATATTGCAACGCTTTATTGGTGTTGTCCCAAATCAAATCTTCAACTGGATACACTTCAGAATAATCAGGTACTAAAATACGGCAAGCCTCACCTATTTCAGTAAACTCAGCAACGTAAACTTCTTTGCCCATTGTTGCTAATATGCCGAAAAGCGTATTACACTCTTCGTCATTGGTTCCTGAAAAGTCCCATTCAACAAACTCATAGTCATGCTTTTCACTAAAAAAGCGCCAAGAAATAACCCCAGATGAATCAATAAAATGTTCCACAAAATTTTCAGGTTCGGCAACTGCCATACTATTAAATGTTGGTCGTTGTACGTCATTTAAGCCTTCAAAGCTTCGACCTTGCAACAATTCAGTTAAACTACGTTCAAGGGCAACTTCAAAACTTGGGTGAGCACCAAAAGAAGCAAATACGCCACCCGTTTTAGGGTTCATCAAGGTAACGCACATCACTGGAAATTGCCCACCAAGCGAGGCATCTTTAACCACAATAGGAAAGCCTTGGGCTTCTAATGCTTGAATACCTTCATGTATACTAGGATATTTTTCGATAACCGCTTGTGGAACATCAGGTAACACAATTTCTTGTTCAATGATCTGACGTTTAACCGCCCGTTCAAATATTTCCGATAAACACTGCACTTTCGCCTCTTGCAGATTATTTCCTGCGCTCATACCATTACTTAAGAATAAGTTCTCAATCAAGTTAGAGGGAAAATACACAGTTTCACCATCTGATTGGCGTACATAGGGAATTGAACAAATCCCTCGCGCTACATTACCTGAATTAGTATCAATTAAGTGAGAGCCACGTAATTCACCGTCAGGGTTATAAATGTCTAGGCAATATTCATCTAAAATGTCATTTGGCAGTTCATCATTTTCGCCCGGTTGAAACCACTGCTCGCATGGATAGTGAACAAAATCACTATTGGCAATGTCTTCACCCAAAAATTGATCGTTATAGAAAAAGTTACAACTTAAACGCTCAATAAATTCTCCTAGTGCTGAGCATAATGCACTTTCTTTAGTCGCGCCTTTACCATTGGTAAAACACATTGGTGACGCCGCATCACGAATATGCAAAGACCACACATGTGGCACAATATTTCGCCATGATGCCACTTCAATTTTCATGCCTAAACTAGCAAGCTTTTGTGTCATGTTCTCAATGGTTTTTTCTAACGGAAGATCTTTGCCTTCGATAAAGGTTGTTTCTCCTTTATTTGAGAAATCAGTCAACATCGCTTGCGCGTCTTGCGCTAAATTATCGACCGCTTTAACATCAAAGGTTGGCCCGGTTTGTATGACTTTTTTTACGGTACAGCGCTCAACTGAACGCAATATGCCTTTGCGATCTTTTTCAGAAATAGCTTCTGGTATTTCTACTTGAATTTGAAACGTCTGGTTATAGCGATCTTCTGGATCAACGATATTATTTTGAGATAACCGAATACCATCAGTAGAAATATCACGAGACTTACAATAAACCTTAATAAAATAAGCTGCACATAATGCTGAAGATGCTAAAAAGTAATCAAATGGACTAGGCGCTGAACCATCTCCTTTATAGCGAATAGGTTGATCAGTAATTACTGAAAAATCATCAAACTTCGCTTCAACACGCAAGTTATCCAAAAAGTTAACGTTAATTTCCATGAAAAATCCAAAACCGGCAACAAATGTATATGCCAATATTATCGTTGTTTTAAAGCCAATAGTCTTGGACTTTTTCGAAAGATTTTCATGACGAAGCCATAAAGGTATCTTCCATGATAAAACAGCCTTGTATCATCACGCTTTTCATTCATTTACACATCAATATTGTCTAATTTTGTAGAGATAAAAAGAAATAATACTTGCTAAAACATAAACCTAGCGTTTAATGTGAGCCACCTATTTAGCAGACAATATGGGAAATCATTTCTCGTAGTATTACCAATATGAACCCAAATTTATTTATCAATAGCAAACCGCCTGAGTCATACAACCAAGTTTACTGGTTATATTTAAATCAACGGGATCAAAATAACCGTTACCCGCAATATTATTAAACCAGACAAATTCAGCTAGGAGTTTAACTCTGAGGTCACCATGAAAATTATATTCTCACACGGTAAAGAAAGCGGGCCATGGGGCAGTAAAATTACCACACTTGCTGATACAGGCATAGCCTCAGGTTTTCAAGTTGATAGCGTAGATTACCGTAACATTGTGAATCCCGATGAACGGGTAAAAAAGCTCAATGATTACTTAGCAAAAGAAACACAACCTTATGTGTTGGTTGGTTCAAGCATGGGCGGCTATGTTTCACTCGTAGCCGCGCAAACCAACAAACCGCTAGGGCTATTTTTATTAGCGCCAGCGCTATTTATGCCTAATTACCAACATCAAACATATGCTCCTCTTGTCAGCAATATTGAAATTATTCATGGTTGGTCTGACGATGTTATACCTGTTGAACATTCCATTAAATATGGTCAACAGACCCAATGTGCTTTGCACCTAATTGAGGGCGATCATCGCCTAACTTCTTCTATGGAACAGGTTATTATGCTATTTGAATCTTTTATATTGAACACAAAAACTCAATTTGAATACAAGGTAAATACATGATTCGTTCAACACTTATCGCCTCATTGCTTAGCTTATTACTGAGTACATCAGTCGCTTTTGCTGAACATGAAAATCACTTTGATAAAGCGCAATGGCATCAAGCTCTGGAACACTTTAACCTGGTAGGGACAGCATTAGAAAACCAATTATTTGATGATTATTCAATAGCTAAACAAGCACTGACTCTTGGAAGCTATTTATGGTTCGAAGAACAAAAGGGAGCAAATAACAATGCAAAAGAATCGAACCAGAAGCTTGCGCAGCAATTATTACTCTATGCAGCAAACCAACCTGATACCTTAAATAAATTTGATCATGGTTATTTATTCAATTTGCTTGCACAAACTTATCAAGTGCAAGGTATTACCTCTAAAGCTGCCTATTATTTTAATAAAGGCATTGACGTTGAATATCCAGATTCATGTAATAACTTAGGCGTGATGTGGGAGCAACAAGCTGACTTTAGAAAGGCAGAAAAAACCTATCTACACTGTTTATCTCGTTCAAAAGAGTTCGCTACAGCGTTACTTTATTTAAACCTTGGCACTATTTATTATAATGGCTCAGGGCAAGTGGTTTCGAATAAAAAGCTAGGTGCAATGTATTGGCAAAAGTCGTACGAGCTATTTCCCTTTGATGCCGATATTAACTACAACCTAGGTGTTTATCATGTAAATCAAACGGAAAATTATGCTCAAGCACGATACCATTTTGCCTATTGTGCTTATAAAGATTTACAGTGTGTGGCCGCATTATCACACAAAGCACTTATCGGAAAATATGCAAACAATCCCTACCTGCAAGATATTTTAACCTTACAAGCACAATTTGAGCGGGAACATTTACTCAGTGAACGATTAAAACACGCTTTTGATGACAGTGTTTACTTCGATGTTGCGACAAAACACAATTTAATATTTAGTGTGCACAAATCTAAAACAGAGCAAGTGATAAGTGTCTCTGTAAGTTTTAAAAAAGCGCAAGCAGAACGCGCAATAAACATGTTACATCGATTGATTTACATTGACATGTTTTCTGATCTTAATATCAACACATTAACACTTAAACAAGCAATCACCAGCCAAAAAAACTACACCTTTCATTATTTAGAACAGGCGCATCATTTAAGGCATGAAGCAGACAAACGCCATTACAGCATTACCTTTAACGATTAACTTCGCTAAACATAATCAACAGGTAATGCTGTAGTATACTTAATTTCTTCCATCGCAAAACTTGAGCTAATATCTGCAAAGCTTGCTCTATCAATGAGTTTTTTATAGAAGCTGTCATATGCTTTCATATCGGAAACAACAACTCTTAACAAATAGTCTACTTCACCACTCATTCGATAGAACTCAATGATTTCTGGAAACTCTTTAGCTATTTTACCAAAGGCAGCTAACCACTGTGGGTTGTGTTGGTTTGTTTTTATCATCACGAAAACCGTTAAACCTACATTGAGTTTCTCAGGTTCCGCCAAGGCAACTCGCCCTTTTATTATGCCTTTTTTTTCCAACGTTTGAATACGTCGCCAGCAAGGGGTTGTAGACAAGCCCACTTTTTCTGCCACATCACTGACCGATAATGTGCAGTCTTGTTGAAGAATTTCTAGAATTTTTTTATCAAATTTATCCATAAATATAACGCGTATAAACGCAACACAGGAATTTTATTCTACGTTATACCATGTTTTTGCATTTTTATAGCACAAACTTTGCTGTAGTGAGTTTGGAATTACATCAATAACCTGTTGCCAATAGTCTTGGTAATTCATTGAAAATAAACACAACGGAAAATTACTCGCCAGCATAACGCGATGCTCACCAAACACTTCAACACAGGTTAGAACCATGCCTCTTAGCCATTGACGAGTATAGTTTCTGGATACCATTTCCCAGCCAGAGCACTTTATTGCCACCGTAGGAAAAGCCGATAATGCTAAAAGCCCTTGATACCATTTATTGCTAATATTGTTTTGGTCGGCTTTAGTCAGTGAACCTAGATGATTAATCACCACCTTTAACGCTGGCGTTTGCGATAATAACGTACACAACAACGATACGGCTTTTGTATTTGCTAATGGCATTTGGCAATCAAAAATAAGTGACTTTTCAGCAAGTAATGAAAAATTCTGACTGACATTAGCATTTGATAGAATATCAAGTGCGTTATTATCGAGAATATACCGAATACCCACAACATGCTGATACTGCATTAAAGCGGTTATCGCTGCCTTGAAAACGGCAGGCTCATCGGTAATGTTTGCATATGCTATTGCAGTAAAAGGCATACTTACCGCTTGCTCTAGGTATTCGACTTCTTTAATCGGTTGCTTATTATCAAATCCAGCTTCAATGTGTACAAAACCACAAAGAGATAATGGTGGCTGTAATTCGATATTTTCACAGGTAAACGTTCGATGAATGATAGGTTTATCAGCCCAAAACGGTGGGTTTTCAGGCTTTAACCAATAATAGTCACCCTGCGTTATATCAAACAAGTGTAAATGTGGATCAATAATTTGTATCATATTATTGTGCGGTGTAACCGCCATCGATCACTTGCAAACTCCCCGTGATAAAGCTAGCTTCATCCGACGCTAAAAAGGTTACTAAGGCCGCAACTTCCTCAGGCTGCCCTAAGCGATTTAACGGTTGTAAGCTTGCCTCCTCTTGATGCACTTCCGACTTATCTGCCCCTGAACGTTCACAATAAGCGTTAATAGCATTATGATATAAAGATGTTTCGATAGTGCCTGGGCATACGGCATTAGCTCTTATATTATACTGCGCGTAATCTAAAGCAGTTGTTTTTGCCATAGATGCAAGTGCAGATTTGCTCAAGTTATAGGCAAAAGAATTTCGCTTTGCAATAATAGCTTGATCAGAAGAGATTAAAATAATAGCACCTTGTTTTTGCGCTTTCATTACAGGCAATACTGCTTGTATTGCTGAGTAAGCGCCTTTTACATTGATATCGAATATACGTTGTAACTCATACGGCGAAGTATCTTCGATAGTCGCTGAAAAATGAACTCCAGCATTAGACACCAGCACATCAATGCTTGATGACTCTGCAATCAACTCGATTGTCTGATGTACAGATTGATGATCAGTAACATCACAATGAAAAAACTCTCCTACTCCACCGTCGTTAATATCTAAGTTACACACTCGATAACCTTTTGCCATAAAAGACTGGGCAATACTCAGCCCGATACCTGAACTTCCGCCAGTTACAATACATGTTTTCATTATTAGTACTTGCCGTTAATTTTTACCACATAATACGCATAACCAGTATGTAGTACCAGCTTACGAAACTCTATAAACATAAACGATTGATGCTTTTTTCTAATTAATCAAGTGTATTGATAAGTTAAAATAAAGTTGCTAGTGTTAAAGATATTGAGGATCTTAGGATGTGTCGTTTTTAAAGGAATAAATACATGCACTATATTTTTTTGTGGAACCATCCGTTATTGCGCCAATTAAGCGCTTCTGAAAGATTTCGGCGTATTCATCATGCAATCGTTTTATTCAATGAAGAAAAAAGCACTGATTTTTATGGTAGGTATGCTGTTATTCTAATCCTTGCAATACTTCCCGCGGTGATTATCTTCATTAATTTTAGCTTTCTCTTTGCATTCGCCATGTTTTGGTTAAACATTGCGGTACTAGAAGCATTTATGGCGAAAAGTGAAGTTCCCTTTATCGCCAAGTGCCTAGAAGATGAAAGGTAAAATTACTAGCGTTAACAGAACCTAGTGCGTATTACTTTGCTAATTCAACCATCGCCGCAGTATACATTTTCAAATTCAAATCAAACTGTTTTTTCGTGATAAACTCATGCTCAGAGTGACCGGTATATTTTTCACCCGGCATAGATGGT
The DNA here is from genome assembly GCF_030295995.1 of Thalassotalea hakodatensis. Classification (NCBI taxonomy): domain Bacteria; kingdom Pseudomonadati; phylum Pseudomonadota; class Gammaproteobacteria; order Alteromonadales; family Colwelliaceae; genus Thalassotalea; species Thalassotalea hakodatensis. Next base: position 2,965,783 of record NZ_AP027365.1, read on the forward strand.
CCAAATGCTACTGCGCCAGGAAATAAACGAGAATTAGTGCCACCACCTATAGATATCGGCTGTGCATTATTGATCCCGGTAAAGTGACTAAATACAGATAATAACGTATCAATGTGAGGTGCGTCTGATTGTACAAACGGATCACCAATTTGATGGTCTAACTCAGTAAGTTCAGCAAGGTACTGTAACTTCCAACTGGCAATAGCTTGGGTAATCTCAGCCCTGAGTTGTGTAGCTGTCTTACCTTCAGGTCGACGTATATTAATGTTTAGTTCAAGACTATCATTATGCTGTTTTATGACTGTTGGTGAAACTGTCATCGGCCCCATAAAGTCATCATGATAAGCAATTTCACCAAACTTTTTACCTTCTAATCCTAAGCCGACATTATCATTAATGAAGTTTACTAAAGTACCTGGTCCATTATTTGGCCAGCGATGATCAGCTAGTAAATCCGCTAAATAAGGAATAGCATTGACTCCCTCTTGTGGCTTAGAAGAGTGCGCTGACTTTCCTAGAGCAGTAATAGTTAATTGGTTATCTTTTAAGGTAAAGTCAAAATTAACGCCCTGATAAGATTGGGCTTTCTTCATTAATTTTTCTAAAAGATTAATATCAGCATTGTCAATCACAGCTTTGGCATCTTCCGGTATTTGAGAGCCAAAATATCCGCCCTCAAAGTGCTTGATATACGTATCAAATGTTTGTTTATTCAGCTTTTTAAAGGCTATTTTTAATGTGCCGTAACCTTTTTCGGCAGTCACTACTGGGTATTCGGCATCAATAGTAATATTAGTCTGCGGCAACTCATGAGTTTTGACATAGTCTATTAACGGCTGCCAATCAGACTCTTCAGCCATATAAACATAAAGCTCAAGGCGTTTATTTAAAGGGATCCCTTTATCCTGAATAGCTTTCATCGCATACAGCGCTGTTGCGATAGGCCCTTTATCATCTTCAGTTCCTCGCCCAATTAACTTTCCTGGTTCACTCGTTGTGTCTAATTCAAAAGGAGACTTTGCCCACTTATCAGGGTTTGCTGGTTGAATATCACCATGGGTAATAATGCCCACTCTCTCTTTGCTGTTACCTAAACCTATGATGACAATATAACCATCATCTTGATAATCTAAACCAAGCGCAAGAGCTTGCTGTTGAAGCTCTTTTTTAAACGCAATATGCGTTGGGTTTTTATCAGAAGGAATGCCTTTTGCCGCAACAGTATTATGTTGTACTAATTTTGCTAAGCTATCTATCATAGCTTGTGAATAAGTATTTACGGCATACTCAGCAGTTTGCTGAGCAATATTACTCACTTTAAGTGCTTGGCTAGGTAGTGAAAACAAAGGTAGGCTGCAAATGACTCCTACCTTAACGAATTGATTAAATTTCGTAAGATTCAAAATATTCTCCAAAAAGTATAAAGTTACTTTTATTAAAAACTGGGGGCACTCAACGAGAATTAAAAAAGAGTTTAAACAAACTAAAAGTTAATCAAGTTGTTATAACAAAAAATAGACAACTATTTTACGTAATTGTTCAGCTTTAAAACAACTACAATAAAGAAAAAACACCCATACAGTTTTCTGTCGCTACAAATACACTGTATTATATATAACTGACATTTATCATGTTTTAATATCATCAAAAATTTATACCCTTAGGAGTACATATGTCATTAGCAATAAGGCCAGCCGTTATTGAAGATGCACCAACCCTTTTACACTTTATTCGCGAACTTGCTATTTATGAAAAAGCTGAAAGTGAAGTTCTTGCAACAGTAGCAACGATTGAATCAAGCATGTTTAGTGAAAATTCTGGGGTACACGGATTAATTTGCGAATTAAACGGTGATGCCATTGGCTTTGCAGTATATTTTTATAATTATTCAACGTGGCTAGCAAAACCAGGGCTTTATTTGGAGGATTTATATGTTTCCCCTCAGTATAGAGGAAAAGGTGCAGGCATTGCTTTACTGAAACATCTCGCAAAAACAGCAATGAACAACAAATGCGGCCGATTCGAATGGAGTTGTTTAGATTGGAATACTCCCTCTCGTGAATTTTATGAGTCATTAGGTGCAGAACCGCAACCTGAGTGGGTTGGATACCGTATGGCAGGTGAAACTCTCTCGAACTTTGCCCAATCGTAATAATCTCCCTATAAACAGTTGGCTTAGTTCAACTGTTTATTTAACCTTAGCTCGGGTTATTTAATCAAAATTTTCAATGAATACATCAAAAAGCTCATCAGCTCCTATACTTAACATAGTCTCATAATTATAGGTACGAGTTATGGCAAAGGAAAATGAACTTGAAATTATCAGCCAACAAGATCTTGATAATTTACTTAGGATTAATGAATTCATTGAACAACAAGATGAAAACTCACTTGTTAGCGAACTTAAACAAGCAATTCTAGACTCAGGAAAACTAGAGTTATATCAATGGGAGTCATTACGAGATCACATTGCTGAAATTGAGGAGTTAATTCCCCATATTGATTTAATCATTAAGTTAAAAAGAGAAAATATTTAATCTGTGGTGAAAACTCAGTGTAGATGCGTTAAAATTACCGCGCATTAACGTATAATACCAATTTGCATAAAGATTAAGTCAGTTCAGAGCGATGTCAGAGGTGGGAGAATAAGCGAAACGTGTGCAGGTATAGTTGTTCTACATCAAACACGTTTTGCGCAATTATCGCGCCTCTAACACGCTCCCAAAGGGCGAGTTTAAACGCTGAATGACCGAATATTTATGCGAATTGGTATAAAACGTTAAATATTCATACAATTAATTAAGGATGACTACATGCGCACTTTATCGCTCGCAACTTTAGGCGTGACTATAGCCTTAACTTCTCTTACCACTTCTTATGCACTCGCTACTGAACAACCAAACGCAGAAGAGCTTGTAGGTAAAAATTATTTAGGTGCACACGGCCTTCTCATTAATACAGATGATGATCGCCTAATCACAAATCCTAGTTTTGGAACTACATCTCTTGACAATGGCGCAGGTGCTGGCCTTGAATTAGGTTACCGTATTACCAAAGATTTTGAAGCTAGACTATCATACTCTTACATAAATTTAGACGCAGAAGACGATAGATTTGATGTTGCATCAGGTACAAACACAGCGTTAGATTTACTTTATTTTCCTTATCAAAAAAGCTTCTATATAGTGGCAGGTGCTAACTTTCTAGATGTTGATCACTCAAACCTTTCTCCAGGTGTAGGTGCAGGTTATCGCCACTACATCAGCAACAATGCAGCTTTCTACTTAGAAGGCCAAGGCATGTATCAAATTGATGACAATCATCTCGATTTTGTCAGTAAAATTGGTTTTATTTATTATTTTGGTGATATTGACTCACCTGCGGCAGCTCCAGCAGCTAAACCGATAAAACCAGCAAAAGCCCAACAAGAAACATTGCCTGCTGACTCTGATAAAGACGGTGTTCCTGATGCTGTTGATAAATGCATGAATACACCTTTGAACAATAAAGTGAATTCTGTTGGTTGTACGATATTCATGGATCGCGAAAAAGTGATGGATTTATCGGTTCATTTTGCTCACGATAAATATGAAGTAAAACCAGCAGCTTACCCAGAAATAGAACGTGCAGCTAAGTTTCTTAAACAATACCCACAAGAATCCATCACAATAAATGGTCATACTTCTGCTGTTGGTGATGAAAAATATAATCTGGAACTTTCACAAAAACGTGCTCAAGCAATCATAAACATTCTAACAGAACAGTTTAACATTGATCGTTCACGCTTAACTGCCGAAGGCCATGGTGAAAGTGAATTACTCGACACTGCTAACACAGCTGCAGCTCATGCGAAAAACAGACGAATTGAAGCACGAATTGTGGGCACCAAACGTGTACCCGTTCAACGCTAACCGTTAGCTTAAAGCATCTTATAAATATTATACAGGCTGGATAACTTCCAGCCTTTTTTATACCTGCTCTTCAACAATCACTCAATTTAGTCTAAAAACTACTACTGACTAAGCATTCATTCCTTTATAATGTGAAAAATTTTAGTCAATAGGTCATTCAATGAAAGCTTGTGGTGTAGAACTTAAAGGCAATGATGCCGTTATTTGTGTCATGTCAAAATCAATGGGCTTGTATGATATTCCTCAGGTTCGTGTACCAAGAATTACCATCGATAATGCAGGTAATACTGAAGATTTACAGAAATTTCAATTCACTTTTGCAAAATTTCTGGAAGATTACCAAATTGATAAAGTTGTTATTAAAGGCCGTGCGCTTAAGGGTAAATTTGCCGGTGGTGCTGTTGGTTTTAAATTAGAGGCTGCTATTCAATTAATTGAAGGCATTGACGCAGAAATTTTATCCGCCACGATGATCAAATCTACCATTGCTAAATCACCAGTGCCAATCGACTTTAGAGATACTGGTTTGAAGAAGTTTCAAGAAACAGCCTTTCAAACCGTTTTTGCTTATTTAGAAAGCAACTAAGTTCATATTCAAGGCTTAATAAAGTCAAAATGAAAGTGGTTAGCTTTGATTGCTTCAATCTGACCACTTTTTTGTAACTGCTCAAATGCTCGTTGATATTTTAATACGGTAGAATCGGGCGTTTGATTACTAAAGGCCAGCCATAAACCATCCCCCCAGTTTTCAATGGTAATTAACCGTATAAGTTCACCCGGTGAACGCCCCGCTTGTGAGGCTAAATTAGTAATCGCTATTTCACTACCAAAAAGTAATTCAACTCGATTGTTAAACAATAAGTTAACCATTTTATCAGGGCTAGAAACTCTCGCTAACTTTTTAAAGCCTTTTTTAGTTAATTGTTTATCTTCAAAGGCATTACCAGTCACTGCAATAACTTTCTTTCTTGCATCAGCAATATCAGTTACATGATTTTTCTTTAGATCTCTTAACGCATAAAAGTAATGCACGTTTTCGTCTATTTTCCCAACCCATTTAAACAACTTATCTCTCACGGGAATTCGATACATCGAAAAAATTAATACATTCTCTTGCTCTTGTGCCTTGCGGTAAGCACGGTTCCAAGGAAGTACTTCAAACGTTATGTTATCTCCTACTTTTTTCCCGAGTGCTTTAACAATCTCAACTGAAAATCCTGAAACATCATGGTTACTTTTTAACTGCTGATAAGGCGGTAAATGCTCAGTTACAGCAATAATATGAGTTGCTTGAGCAAAAAGACTGATAGATAAGCAAAATAAAAAAGTCCAACATTTTACAGTTGCTTGCATACTTCCCCCTATCACTCAAAAACTTTTTATCATTAAGACTTTATGTCACCAAACTTAAAAAAGTTCAAGAAAAAACGCTAGAAAATTCCTTTTAAATACGCTAAAGCACGGTATTTTGTTAGTTACATAGAGTTAAAAGAAAAAGAAATTAGTGACAAAAATGTCAGTAGATAAATAAAAATAACTTAATGAATTAATTTGTTTTAACTTGATAATCACATATCATATACGCAGAAAACTATAATAACGTTAAAAGTAGATACAATGTCGTTGCCAAAATCATATAATAAAATACTTCTTACACTTAGTTTATTAGCACTAACCGCCTGTTCAGGCGAAGAAGGTCAGTTAAGTCAAGCTGAACAAAAAGATAATAAAGAAAAACAAGAGTTTGCAATACCAGTTGAAGTCACATTTTCCAAAGTGGGGGATGTCGCAAAGTATTATCAAACCACGGCTATTTTAGAAGCAGAACAAGAAAGTAAAGTTGTTAATGAAGTAACAGGAATGCTTGAGTCTATACATGCACAGGAAGGTCAAAAAGTAAAAGCCGGGGATTTACTCGCTCAAATAGACCCACAAAGTTACAAACTTGATTATGAGCGTGCAAAAATTGACTATATGTCAGCTAATTCTGAATATAAACGAAGTCAACCGATAGATGGTGAACAATTAATTTCAGCGAAAGATCTTGATAAGCTCAAGTTTAGAGTTCAAACCACAGAAAACCAACTAGCATTAGCTCAAATTAAACTACGTGATACTAAAGTGGTCTCCCCTATCGACGGCGTTGTTGCTAAGCGTTCTGTAAAAGCGCATAACATGTTAAGTAATGTGGGTAACGATATGTTCCACATTGTGTCATTAAACTCGCTAATAGGTATTGTTTATTTACCCGAATCTGAGCTAAACCAAGTTAAAGTAGGTCAAATTGCTAAATTAAGTTTTCCTGCTGAGCCGTCATTATCATTAGAAGCAAAAGTACTGCGTATCGCGCCTTTGGTTGATAGTAATCTAGGGACATTTAAAGTTACCTTAACCATCGATAACCAAGGCGGGGTTTTAAAACCCGGTATGTTTGCTCGTGTGGCTTTACTCCTTGATAGTAAACAAGCTGTCACCATGATCCCTGAAAGTGCCGTGATCAAAAAAGATGGTAACGCTACAGTGTTTACCGCAAACGATAACCGCGCTAAAAAGCTCAACGTTAAGTTAGGCTATTCACAAGATGGCTGGATTGAAGTTATCACGCCATTTGCAAGTGATGACGGTGTGATCACGGTTGGTCAGCACGGCTTAAAAGACAATGCGCTTATAAATGTATTGAATCAAGATAAAAGTGCTGCGCTAGCACATTCTAACGACAACTCACAGCAGCTTTAAGCAACACTTAAGTAAGGACTATTTATGAATATTGCTAGGCTTGCTGTAAAGCGCCCAGTCACTATTACTATGCTAGTGTTGGCTGTAATGCTGTTCGGTATGGTAGGGTTTTCACGCTTAGTTGTGTCACTTTTACCAGATCTTAGCTACCCCACACTGACAGTAAGAACAGAAAATGCTGGGGCTGCTCCTGCTGAGATTGAACAGCTGATATCAAAACCTATTGAAGAATCAGTTGGGGTCGTTAACGGCATTCGCAAATTACACTCTATTTCAAAGCCGGGACAATCTGATTTAATCATTGAATTCCAATGGGGAACCAATATGGATCTCGCCATTATGGAACTCCGTGAAAAGCTCGATATGGTGGTGTTACCGGTAGAATTGAGAAAGCCGGTCATTTTACGGTTTAACCCCTCACTAGATCCTATTATACGCCTAAGCATTTCTGGTAATGCCGATACACATGCGCAATTACGTTCACTAAGAACGTATGCCGAACAAGAACTAAAACGAGCCTTAGAACCCATTGATGGTGTAGCTGCTGTGCAATTAAGTGGTGGTCTTGAACAAGAAGTGCAAGTGCTGCTTGACCAACAACAAGCAATGATGCGTGGCATAACAGCAGAGACAATTAGCAATCGTATTAAAAGTGAAAACATTAATGTATCAGCAGGCCGAGTATTTGACGGTCAACAAGAGTTTCTAGCACGCACACTAAACCAATTCACAAATATCGAAGAAATTGGCGACGTCATCATCAAACAAGAAGAAGGACAAACAGTCTATCTTAAAGATATTGCAAAGGTAATAGATGGTGTAAAAGACCGTCAAGATATTACTCGTGTTAATGGCAATGAAGCAATTGAAATGGCATTGTATAAAGAAGGTGACGCCAACACTGTGGCAGTAGCCAAAAAGGTACAAGCCAAAATACAACAGTTGCGAGAAAACTTACCTGAAAATACAGAGTTAAAACTCTTATCAAACCAAGCTGAATTTATTGAAAAAGCCATTGACGAGGTAAAGCAAACAGCCATTATCGGTGGTCTTTTGGCTATCCTAGTTCTCTACCTTTTCTTAGGTAAATTTACCCCTACCCTTATTATCGCGCTGGCTATTCCAATCTCAATTGTTGCCACATTTAATTTAATGTTTGCCAACGACATTAGCCTCAATATTATGTCGTTAGGTGGTATTGCCTTAGCCATTGGTTTACTCGTAGATAACGCCATTGTGGTATTAGAAAATATCTACCGTAAAAAAGAGCAAGGCCAAAATACAGAGCAAGCGGCCATTGAAGGTACAAACGAAGTGTCGGGCGCAGTGACCGCATCTACATTAACAACACTCGCCGTTTTTGCTCCATTAGCTTTTGTTACCGGGTTTGCAGGTGAAATATTTAGTGACCAAGCTCTGACTGTCACATTTGCTTTACTTGCATCGTTATTAGTCGCGTTAAGTTTTATACCAACCTTAGCTTCACGTCAGTTTTCTATTCCAGAAGAAAGACATATTGCAAATACTGAAAGCAGCCACGACAAAGTTAAAACTGGCGGTAAAAAATGGCTTGGCTATTTCTTATTGCCATTCACCTTCGTATTAGTGAAAATCCCCTGCTTTATTGGCCGTTGGTTACTCAGAATCGCTATGATGATAGCGAAAATACTCAGCTGGTGTGCAAATAAGGTTATGCGCCCTGCCTATCTCGCCTTTAATAGCGTTTATACCTTGTTTGCTAAAAGTTATGAAAAGATTCTGAAGTCCGCTATGCAGCAGCGTATGGTTGTTGTCGTTGTTTGTTTAATTTTTGCCATCGCTATGACAAGTTTACTGCCGAAGGTTGGCATGGAATTAATGCCTGAGGTGGCGCAAACCGAACTCACCTTAGAGTTAACCCTTCGTCAAGGTACGCCCATTGAAAAAACTGATCAGCAGTTAAACCTATTAGCGCGTTCTGTGGTAGATATGACAGGTGTCATTCACACTTATAGCATGTCAGGCACGGGCAGCTTAATGATGAGTAGCGCTACACGCGGTGGTTCACATTGGGGACAACTCGTTGTTAAAACACGAACGCCTGAACAATTGACCGCAGTTCAAGAACAATTAAGAACCCAACTAGCTGCAATGGCAAACACCAACGCAGAATTTACCCAAAGTAAAATGTTTGAGCAAGAGCGCCCACTGGTTGTCGTACTAAGTGGCTATCAATTAAATGAACTTAAATATTTCTCAGATAAATTACTAGCGACGTTGCAGCAACAAAATCGCTTTGCCGACGTCACTACAACGCTACGTGAAGGACAGCCTGAATTAAAAATTGAGTTTGATCATCAAAGACTCAGCCGCCTAGGATTAACAGCAGCTGGCATTACAGATATATTAGCAACCAAAATTGGTGGTGATGTTGCAAGCAAATATAACCTAGATGATCGTCAAGTAGATATCATGGTGCAAGTTGAACGCAATGCACGCAATTCTGTCAATGCAATACGAGATATGATCGTTCATGGTCAAGATGGCCAAAGTGTCCCCTTATCTTCGGTAGCAAGAGTAACCGAGTCAATTGGACCAAATGAAATAAACCGCCTTGACCAAGCGCGAGTGGCTATTATTACAGCCTCTGTAAACCATGGCGATTTATCTACAGCAGCACAAGTTGTGCGTAGCGAAGTCGCTGCTTTAGGTTTACCTGAGCATATTTACAGCCAAGTAATTGGCCAAAACCAACAAATGGAAGAAGCTTATTCTTCGTTGATAATGGCATTACTACTTGCTGTATTCTTAGTGTATTTGGTAATGGCGTCTCAATTTGAATCATTGTTAAATCCATTCATTATCTTAATCAGTGTGCCACTGGCTGTGCTAGGTGCGATATTCGGATTATTTATTACCGGTACTAATTTAAGTGTTATTACCTTCATTGGTCTGATCATGCTTAGTGGCATTGTCGTTAATAATGCCATCGTGTTAATTGACCGTATTAATCAACTACGTTCAAAAGAAATGGCAATGTTCGACGCGATATTTGCCGCTGCAACTTCGCGATTACGACCGATAATAATGACAACCATGACGACTGTTTTAGGTTTATTACCCATGGCAATGGCAACAGATGAAGGTGCAGAATTACGAGCCCCACTCGCAATTACTGTTATGAGCGGCTTGTTGATAGCCACGTTTTTAACACTGGTGTTGATCCCTGTGTTGTATAGCCTGTTTAATCGAGAAAAAATGGCTAACACCGTTAGCGTTAACAAGGCTGAACATGAAGCAAGGTAAACTTAAAAAAAATTTAACCGCTCTGGCGCTAAAGCGGCCAGTGACCTGCTTTATGCTAATGGTTTCTATGTTTGTTGCTGGCCTTATTAGCAGCAAACTTATTCCGCTTGATAGCTGGCCCGCCGTTAATGCACCACAAGTTAACGTACAAATATCTTATCCTGGCTCTACGCCAGAAGAAATTGAACGTTTAATTACCAAACCTTTAGAAGAAGCGATGTCAACGATGAATGGCATAAATACCATTCGTTCTCGCACCACCGCTAGTTGGGCAAATTTGTCGCTTCAAATGAAGTTTACTACTGATCTAAACAGCGCAATATTAGAAGCGAGAGAAAAGGTCGATATGGTAAGGCACTTATTACCTGAAGACCTAGAGCGTATTAACGTAAGAAAGTTTTCAACGCAAGATATGCCAGTGGTAGAACTCACTTTGCTGAGTGAGAAATCACTCACGCATGATTACGAGTTATTAGAAAATCAACTCAAAACACCGTTAGAGCGCATTTCAGGTGTTGGCCGTGTGGAATTATACTTACAACAACCACGCATTTGGATCCAACTTGATCCTGATAAGCTAGCGATGAACCGTGTCGATATTCAAGCCGTGACACAGGTATTGCGTGATGCAAACTTTTTAAAGTCTGTCGGTGAAGTTCACACCAGCGATTATCGTTATACTGTTACTCCACAAGGCCAATACCGCAATATTGAAGATATTCGTGCACAACGAATAAACGAGCGTATTCGATTATCAGATATTGCGAGTGTTGAATACGCGCTAACCGAGCGCGAGTGGCAGCGCCGTGTAAATGGTGTACCTGCTGTTGGATTAGATATCTTCCGAGAATCTGATGCTAATGTGGTAGAAATATCAAATAAAATTAAAGCGGTGCTTGATGATGCAATGCAAAACCCGCGATTACAACATATTACCCTTAACTATGATCGCGATGACGGCAACAGCGTTGAAGTATCTATTGCTTCTTTATTAAAAGCAGGCGCAATAGGCGCTATCTTGTCATTTTTGGTGTTATGGTTCTTTTTACGTAATTTAAAACTCACCAGTGTTGTTGTTTTAGCCGTGCCTGTATCGCTCAGTATTTCACTGGCGGTTATTTATTTTATGGGCTTTAGCTTAAATATGTTAACCCTAATAGGCCTTATTATAGCCATAGGTCTACTGATAGATAACTCAGTAGTGGTTTGTGAAAGTATTTTACAACAACGCGCACAGGGTGACCAAGGCGCATCAGCGGTGATAGAAGGTGTTGATAAAGTCAGTACCGCTATTTTAAGCGCCACGTTAACTACCGTGGTTATTTTTTTACCCTTGCAAATGGGCGATAGCAACTTTTTAACGATAATGCTCCAACAAATAGCAGTATCGATTTGTGTTCCTTTATTAGTGTCATTAATAGTCGCCAAAACATTAATTCCCCTTTGTATGTATCGCGTGCTACCCAACAATGCTAGCGACAACGAATCTGGCTCAGACACAGCACAACAAAAATACCGTGCGTTTTTACGTTGGGGATTAACACACCCTAAACGTGTAGGTGCATTTTTCTTAATCATGTTCCTTAGTGTTATGGCAGCTAAGAGTATTGTTGATAAAAGTTCTAGTGACGCACAGTCAGAAAAAAGACTGCGAATATTTTATGAATTTACGGGCGAGCCGGATTTAGAAAAAAAACTTGATTACCTTAAACAAGTTGAATCTTACTTATTAACGCATAAACAATCACTCGGCATACACAAGCTTTATTCAGGTGTTTTTAGTCGTGGTGCTTGGTCACATATCAGGTTTGTAGAAAACTTACCTCGCCCTATTAATGACATAAAAAATGATATTAAAAATAACTTTCCGTTGTCGGCTTATGCAAAAGCCTCATTGCAAAGAGCTGAAGGCTCTCGCACCGCGGTAAGTGTTTATTTACATGGACGTTCAACCGCAAAACTAAATGACATAGCAACACAATTGATCCCCGTTATCGAGGCTCATCCACACTTTTCAGACGTAAAAGATAGTGCTGAGGGTCAAGTATACGAAATGCAACTTATCGTTAATCGTCAACGTGCAATGCAATTGGGGGTTTCAACACAAGACGTTGCGTTTAATATTGGTAATGCAGTTCGAGGCATCAATCTTAAAACCATGCGCACTATAGACAAAGGTGAAGTACAAATTGTTGCGGGTTACTTTGAAAAAGATGCTATTCCAATGGAAGATTTTAAACGCTTACCAGTAATGGAATCAAACGGAGCCGTATTAACGTTGCAACAATTAGTGGATATTGAAACGCGTCCTGCGCCACGCACTATTTCTCGCATGGATCGTCAAACTCAACTATCAATAGAAATGAATATTGAAGACGTTAGCCACAAAGAGGCCGCAGAATCATTAACTGAAATGATGAGCGCTATTACCCTACCTAAAGGCTATTCTTGGGGGCTTGGACCAAAGTTTGCTGAACAAGATGAGTCAGTGAAAGATATGGTATTTAATATGATCATCGCACTCTGTTTGATTTTTATGATCATGGCCGCTTTATTCGAATCACTATTATTACCAATCGCCATTTTAAGCTCCATCGGTTTGGGGTTTGTTGGCGTATATTGGACCTTTGCTATATTAGGTATAGGCCTTGGTGAAACAGGCTTACTCGGCATGCTAGTGCTTATGGGTATAGTGGTCAACAACGGTATTGTACTTATTGACCAGATTAACCGCTATAAAGGCACTGCTGAGCACTTGCAACAAGCGATTATTGACGCCTGCTCAACCCGTTTAAGACCGATTTTGATGACAGTTGCTACAACGGTGATTGGTATGCTGCCTGTACTTTTTGATAGTAACTCGGCAGATTCAGGTGTATTAGATTATAAGCCTATGGCCATTGCTATTATTGGCGGCTTAATTTTTTCAACAATCACCAGCTTAGCCTTTGTTCCCTATTGCTATTACATCCTTTATCGTCTTGGCCACGGAGCAAGTAATAAAGTAGCCAGAGCGAGAGCATACGCCAATCAAAAACTGGCTAAGATCAATTAAGTGTTATAAGAAAAGTCACTATACTAAACTTAGCACTAGTTCGATTTTAGCCATTAAAGTTTGTTTAAAAGTATTTTCACCGTTTCCAGGTTTAATGGCTCAATCTGTTAAACCCGGTGTTGAAAATAACGCTTCCACATATTCTGGCGAAGCACTTTTTTTTGCAAATCGTTTTACAAGCTCTGTCAACGTGGCCTTCATATCATGCTGATGTTCAATAATAAACGCTTTTAACACTTGATGATATTGCTCTTCACCAAGATGCTGTTTAAGTTGCTGAAAGACTACTGGCCCTTTACCATATGTAAGATAAGCTTGCCCTTGAGCATCTAATAACGATGGTTCGTCATCATTTGCAAACGCACGACCACTTTGATAGCGACGTAAATTGAAGGCCATCAAGCTTTGTTTCATTTTTTCGCCATACATCAAGCCTAATACATCAGCCTCAATTGATTTGGTTATTGATTCGGTAAGCACTTTTTCACCTTTGGTAATTTTAGGCACGAGTTTTTCACCAAACCACTGATGAGCGACTTCATGTATCGTATTTCTAGCAACGTTATTTATTGCTGCATTATCTTGATAATCCTGCAAAAAGAGTCGCTCATTTAACGCAACAATGCCAGCTGATGCTTTCCCTCCAAAAGGATGATAAATAGGAACTTCGATTAATCGTAATGAAGAATAAGGGTAATCACCGAAATGTTGTCGCATATAGGCTAAGGTAAATTGTGTTGCATGAGCGATTTCCTCAATATTACGTTGATGCTGAGGATGAAAATACAGCGTAACTGGAGTACCGCTAGCATCAAAATGATGCGCTTGATACTCAGCAGAAAAATAACCTACTATTGGATAAATCGGTTTATCTATTTGATATTGAAAGTAAGTACGTTTGCCTTGACGCCAGTGTTTAAGTAATTTACCTGAAGTAAACGCCGTTTGTGTATGAACAGTCGAAAGTGTCGCGCTAAGCTTGCGTTTTTTTGTCATCAAACGCAGATCATGTTGATGCTTTTCAGCTTTCGGTTGGAGATTATATTGCTCGCGAGTAAAATTATCGCTAATTTCTAGCATAGGAGCATAACCTAATAACGGTTCAAAATTTCCCTGATGCAAATAAACACCATTGTCTACAATACCAGGATTAATTGCGAAAGGTTGTGATTGCATTGTTAAGGTATAGCTTAATTCGCGATGCTCGTTTGGTTGCATAGGTTGAGTGAGCTCAAATACATAAACTTCTCCAAGTATACTTGTCTGTTGCTTTTGTAAGACAGCCCCTTCGATGGTAATTTTATTAAGGGGTTGCTTGCTAGAAATAAGCACCTGCTCAATGGCTCGATCAAAGTAGTTGGTGATCTTGTTTATGGAAGCAATATGAATACGTTCTTTGTTGGGATAAATATCCACTGTCATGTCAGTTTGGCTAAACTCAGGGTGTGGCATGTTGGCAAAAATCTGATAATTTTTCTCATAATCAGCCTTTGCCGCCAATAAATGCTTTTCACTATTTTGATGCGCATAGATAGGCATTTGAACAGCAAGCCATACCCCTATCAAGATAAACACGCTAAATGAGACTATCCCCCCTTTAAAAGTGATAATTGAAACGGAAGATAATCGATCACGCGTTAACCACCATCGCTGGCTTAGTAGCGCAGCAAAAATGGCAAACATCCCCCAATAAAGTGCCAAATAATTAAATAGCATTTCTTTGCCAGCAAAGCCAGCTATTGCTGAGTAACCACGCGTGAGATTCGGAAATTGATTTAGTTGTGCCAATGGAGAATGTACTCCCATTGACGCCAAAAACTGGCTGATAAAAACTAATATTAACGCACTGACTAGCATAGCCAGATATTTATTAGCTGAACTAGCATTCGCCACAAAGCTCTGCACCAAAAATAACAATATAGTTTGGTAAATGATAGGTGTTAGAGAGTAATAGCTTGTTAAAGCATACAATGAAAGCTCAATGTTAGAGTCGGTAAAAAACTGTTGATAGACAAGGCAAGAGCCTAGCATTAACACCAGCATGATAATGGGGAGCAACAACACGCTGGTAAGCTTGGCAACGTAGCTAGCAGTACTTGACAATGGCGTTGTCATTAACAGTCCACTCACTTTATGATCGCGCTCTATCCATAATACTTCGGCAATGACAAACACCAAGATTACTAAAGAAAAAATATTAAATGCTTCACCTGCTTGACCAATTAATTCAGCACTAGTCGTGTATTTACCCGAAAACTCTCCGCTATTAAACACGCCTGCCACCATCAAAATGCCAATAATGCTCATACACCACCATATTATTAACAAAATACGTACAGGCCAATTCGCAAGTAATTGTTCGCAATAAAATCTGACTTGTTGGGTAAATGAGTTAATCCAAAAGTGTTGAAAGCTTGGCTCGCAGATAACTTTTGATGTTTTAACGACTATTTGCTTATCGTCCTTAACAACAGGTTTAACTGGCAATATTAGTGATAAATAGTTTGGTGTAGTGGTTACGCTATGCCATAACCAACCAAAAATACTTATTGCCAATGCTATAACCCATAAACGGTTTATTAACATATAACCATCGAGCTGAATCGTTAGTTGATTCTTTTCAGCTGGTGTCCAAAACTGTGTCTGTTCAAAAAAGCTACTACTAGCGAATGGGTCTAATATCGCTAATACCTTCGTCCAACCACTTATTGATAAAGCAGATTCACCAGTAATAGGCGCATTAATAATAATCAACGCAAGCCAAGCAAACATCACTAATACGACACTTAACGCATAACTGACCTTTGCGCTCTTCCAAAAAGTAGTAACGGCGATCAATATACTAGTAACCAGTAACGTATTCGGAACTACAACCAACAGCCAAGGCCATAGAAAATCAAACACATTTAAAGGTAGTTGCGATGATGGGTCACCTGAGTTGATCATTAAGCTAAAAGCCATCCCAACCATCAACAATAAACTTAACATTAACATGAAACTGAGAATCACCAACCAGCGACTAAGTAATACTTTATTACTCGATAATGTTGCTGTAATACCTTCAAATTTATATTCTCTATCTTTAAGCAAAGTGTTAATGCTAAATAATGCAGCAGTGAAAGGTAAACAAATTGAAGTTAATGTTAAAAAGTAGCTAATACGGTAAGGTGAATTAAGGGCAATTAAGTTCATACCCTCACCTATTTGCTGAATGTTAATCAAAATGCCGTAAACAAATGCCAACATAGCTAACACCAGTACTGATCTTTGCTTGTATGCTATATAGCTTTCAAAAAACAATAATTGTTTCATCGTTCGAATTCCTTAAACTGCTTGCTTTAACAAGTGAAAATAACCATCTTGTAGATCGGGAGTTGCTTTCGAAAAATTGGCGACTGGACACTGCTTAGCAACCAATCGAACCTGACAACGACCTCCAATAAAGCGTGTTGATAGAACGTGAAAGTCATTGCGAAATTGCGCAGCATTTTCACTGCTCATTTCGGCTTGCCACAAGCGATTGGATAACGGGTTAATCAGCGCTTGCGGCGAACCAATAAAGCGTAGCTGGCCATTATCTAGTACCGCCATGTCACGACAAAGGTTTTGAATATCTTCAACAATATGAGTTGAAAAAATGACAATCATCGCATCAGACAGCTCACACAATAGGTTATGAAGACTATGGCATTCTTGTGGATCAAGCCCCGCAGTAGGTTCATCAACGATAAGAATATTGGGGTTAGCTAATAAGGCTTGAGCAATACCAAAGCGCTGACGCATACCTCCGGAATATTCTTCCACAGCCTGTTTGCGATGATTGGTTAAGTTGGTGCGCTCTAATAAGTAATCAATTTGTTTTTGACGTGTTTTTTTATCTGTTACTCCTTTGAGTTGACCGAGGTAATGCAACAGTACCTCTGCTGACACCTTTGGATAAACACCAAACTCTTGTGGTAAATAACCTAACACCTTGCGAATTCGATTAGGTTCAAGACTAATATCATAACCATTAAACACTATCTTTCCGCTATCAATTGGCTGTAAGGTGGCAATGCTGCGCATCAAAGTAGACTTTCCAGCGCCATTTGGTCCTAATAAACCAAACATACCGTTAGTTATTTCCATGGTAATTTTATTTAACGCCTTACCTTTGCCAGCGTAAGATTTATCCACTTGCTGAATGCTGAGAGAGTTTTCTTGGGCCATTTTATGTTAGCTACAATTGAAAAAAGATGGTTTCGATTGTGTGTTGAGGAAAAAATAAAGGCTATCTTTAGCTAAAAAATATGACCAAGTTGTCATTTGTTAGGATAAACAAATAATAATGCACGTTATTGTGTTATACCCTGCATTTTTATGAGTTGCTCAGCTAAAAATAAGCGTTCATCAATAAAAACCAACGAAAATGGAAAATTCCCCCTAAAGCGTGTAGTGTCAATCAATACTTTTATCTAATTACCGGAGTATTTCTGGGTGCTCAACTGGTTTACTATTCGCCGTCATCAAACCGCTATGATGGTACTTATTGCAACGGTAGCTATTTGTAGTACGTTAATCACTTTTTTCAATAGCACCCAGCAAGACCTTTTTTTAGTCTCTAGCGCCTATATCGTATTATCTTACCTACTGTTTTTATTTTTGGTGTTTATCAAGGTTCGACAACAACGCAGCCCAAAATTTCTCCACAGGGTTCCATTCGTTAAGACTGCACTAACATTCATTATGATGAGTTGTTTATTGATGACATTAGAGCAGATTTCACAGCATCGTTTGCTCTACAATAGCGGCGCTATATTAGCCTACGCACTCTTATTGTTTTACATCGTGAGCTACGTTCAGCAAAAAATGCCACAAGTAAACGAAGTAATGAGTCATAAGCAATGGCGATTTTATTTGGTTTACGCGATTTTTTTGTTGGTTATATTTCTGATCAGCCCCACCATGGATCAAAGTGATCCATACGGGCCTCACTTCCAATTACGCATGGTATTTTGGCTACTATTTTTACATATGATTGTGAGCTGGGTTGTCAATTTATGGAAGCTAAATCAACAATTACGAAACGAACGTACTTACGCTGAACTCTCATTATTAAAAAGCCAAATTAATCCTCACTTTTTCTTTAACACGCTCAACAATTTGTATGGCTTAGCTCTGGAAAAGTCAGATCAAACACCTGAGTTGATCTTACGCCTATCGGGTATGATGCGTTATATCATCTATCAAGGCCAACATGACTGGGTAAGTCTTCAAGACGAAATAGATTATCTGAATAATTTTATTGAATTGCAGCACGTTCGTTTTCAAAAGCGAGTATCTGTCAGTTTTAATACTGCCATTGAACAAGATATTAAAGTGCCGCCATTGCTTTTTATCAATTTAATTGAAAATGCGTATAAACACGGTGTAGAGAAACTAACCGACAATGCTTATGTATTGATAAACCTTACTGTTAAAAGGCAACAACTTACCTTTGAAATCGCCAATAATTATGATCCCACGGAGCAAAACAACATTATAGGTATTGGCTTAAGTAATTTACGTAAGCGACTCATGTTGTTGTATCCCGATAAACATCAATTAACAATTACCGATTCACAAAATCGCTACCATGTAATACTGGTACTGACTTTATCTGAGTCAAATATTTCAGGAGCATTAACCTGATGACTATTCGCTATATGATCATCGACGATGAACCAATTGCTCACCGCATTATCCAAGACTATTGTACCGATATGCCCCATTTTTCGTTAACCAACAATAGCTATAACGCGTTGCAAGCATTAGAGTACCTCAAAAATCACGATGTTGAATTAATATTTCTTGATATCAATATGCCCAAACTAAAAGGTTTTGACTTTCTGCGCACTTTAAAACACCCACCACAAGTTATTGTGACTTCTGCTTACCAAGAATATGCGCTTGAAGGATACGATCTCAATGTAGTCGACTACCTGCTAAAACCCTTTAGTTTAGCTCGGTTCATTCAAGCGATTAATAAAGTTTCTGAACAAGAAAGTATAACAAACACCGGTTCAACAACTCACACAACTCAAACAATTTTTGTCAAAGGTGATAAACAGCACTATCAAGTACAACTCGCTGATATTGAATACATCAAAGCGTATGGTAATTACAGTATTCTCTATTTAACGGGCCATAGAATCATTATTCAACAAACAATGGTGAAGTTTGAAAAACAGTTACCTAGTGAGCAATTTATCCGCATCCATAAATCGTTTATTGTTGCAAAAAATAAAGTCAAATCAATACAGAGTAATAAAATACAGATAGGAAGCGCTTCACTGCCTATTGGGCAAACATATAAAAAAACACTTAATGAATGGACAAAATAAGTCACTACCCAATAATTTAAGCATTGTCATTCTATGGTTTGATTATTTAGGGAACAAAGTACTAATGAGTTAGTTTAAAAAGCTTATAGGCTTTGTTATTGATTTGAACAAGAACATTACACGGACGTAGCTTATTAGAGAACACAGGAGCACGTTCTCCTGAGCGACCATTCATGCTTTCCATCAATGCCTTGCCTCTAACCCTTTATCTTTCGCTAAATGACCAAATGTTTAATTTAATTGGTATAAGATCCAGTCTTGTTTTAATGGCGAAAAAAAAGCCACTAAAGAGTGGCTTTAATTTTTGAAGGTGGTGGAGCGGGGGGGAGTTGAACCCCCGTCCGAAAAACCTACATCCTCGGTACTACATGCTTAGTCGATCATTTGTTTAACCAGTCAGACGCCGAACGACAGGCTTCTTTCTGGTGAGTCTGATACTGTTTCGCGGTTCACCCTCAGACAAGGTTCCCTCGCTAACCTAGTATTCTATGACCATCGCACCACTAGCCTACAGGTAAAGCTTTGTGGGGATGGCTAGCATTAAGCTGCTAGTGCGAACGTTTCGTCGTTTGCAACTATAGTTTTGCGGCTTTTTACCAGGCCAACCGCCCCTGGGCATGCACCTTGGGTTTCGCGAATCCCGTCGAATCCTAAATCCGCCCCAAAGTTTTGAGATTGCTCTCAAGCGCTTATTGTACTGCGCTTTGATGAAATAAACAACGTGATAAATTTTAACCAATTGATTGTATGTTATTTATTCAAGTTTTTGTTTTTCATTAAGCGGCCTTTATCAATCTGCCACTCACGATCTTTAATATCAGCACGTTTATCGTGTGTTTTCTTACCTTTACCTAAGTAAAACTCTAATTTTACCCAGCATTGTTTCCAATACATCGCGGTCGCTATTAAAGAATAGCCATCTCGTTCTACAGCGCCTATCAGGCGATCTAGTTCGCGACGATTGAGTAATAGCTTTCGAGATCTTACCGGATCACATACCACATGGCTAGAGGCAGCATTTAACGGTAAAATTTCACCTCCCACTAAAAATGCTTCGCCGTCTTTCACCATCACGTAACAGTCAGAAATATTGACCTTGCCGCTGCGGATACTTTTAATTTCCCAACCTTGAAGACTCATACCTGCTTCGAATTTGTCAGACAAATCGTAGTTGTGACGAGCTTTCTTATTGAGCGCAATTGTATTGCTATTTGATTGTTTTGATTTTTTCTTTCCCATAACGGCGCTCATTATACGCAGACTGCGGACGAATGAAATCATTTTCGACAATTATACCAAGCCTTTGCTATTATACTCGGCCAAATTCTAGGGGGAAAAATGCCAGTTATCAGTCGTAATGCGTTAGTGATGTTTAATTGTCAGCAAATGTATCAATTAATTAATGATGTATCTGCATACCCCGAGTTTTTATCTGACTGCGGCGACAGTAAAATTATCGCGCAATCACCCGATAAAATGACCGCTTCTTTGCTAGTGTCAAAAGGTGGCTTAAAAAAATGGTTTACTACAGAAAATACGCTTGTTGAGAATGAACAGGTTCATATGTCGTTGCTTGATGGCCCCTTTAAATATCTTAATGGCAAGTGGCAGCTAACCCCTTTATCCGAAGAGGCTTGTAAAGTCAGTTTACATCTTGATTATGAGTTTTCGAGTAAAGTGCTTGATTTAGCCTTTGGCCGTGTGTTTAATAACATTGCAAACAACATGGTACAAGCGTTTACTGAGCGTGCTAAACACGTCTATGGAGCAAACATTGGATAACACCCCAAAGCCAAAAATTCAAATTGAAGTAGTTTATGGGACGCCTGAAAAGCAAGTGATCTTAACCATTACGGTACCGGATGATTACACCGTTGAACAAGCCATTGAGGCTTCAGATATAAAATCTACCTTTAAAGAAATTGATTTATCCGTCAATAAAGTGGGTATTTGGAACCGTACAGCGAAGTTAACAGATACTTTACAAGACTTTGATCGCATTGAAATATATCGCCCGCTTATTGCCGATCCTAAAGAAGTAAGAAAACGCCGAGCAGAAAAAGCAAAAAATGAAGGGCGCGCAGATAAAGTTACCGGCGGTAGAGTGAACCCTTTGCGAGGCAGTAACGAAAAATAGCCCAACAGGATTAACCTCCCGTTAGACTATTTCATTGCAAAGTACGTCTCGTACAAAACTTAATGTATATACCTGATAGTGATTAATTTAGCATGGCTAATTGGTCATGATGTAACTTTTCACGAGCAACATATTTAAGCCATTGACTTGCTGATTTTGCAGATGATTTAATTTGCTCTGCTTCTTCAAATGCTGACATTGATTCAGTGAAGTTTTTCAGATTAAAATGACTCATGCCTACGATTAAATGCATGTCACCAAGTCGTGTTACACCGCCCCGCTCAATGGCCTTTTCGGCAGATTCTATTGCTAATTGCCACTTTTCAGTATTCAAATAAGCTTGTGCTAATTGCGCATCAAACTTACCTGATTCTGCTATTTCAGCAGCTTTCACAAGCACTGGTATTGCTTTTTGATCTTCTTTTGCCGCCATTAACGATTGTGCTAGCATTTCTAAGTGCTTTTCATTAGCAATCACATTACCCTGTGCAATTTCTTTTTCTAACAACACAGCAGCTTTATAAGGCACATTATTGTAGCGATAAAGCTGTGCTAAGGTAATAATATCTTGCGCTTTGCTAATAAAGCCTGCTTGCCATGCCGATTCCATCGCTCCCATTTGTTTATCTTCGCGGCCAATTTCCCCGTACATCCCTGCAAGCTGCAACCAATATTCTGGTTTACTGTACAACTTAACCATGAGTTCCATCACTTCTGTGACCTTCTCTGGTTGTTTCAACTCATAATAGTTTGCACGTTGTAACACTAACCAATTTTCTTTGGGTATTTCACCATTGTGTTTCGCTAACGTAACTGCATTTTCAATAGCGACTAGTGATTTTTCATACTGCTTAGCTTGGTAATAGACCTGAGCAAATAATACATGCTGCTGCGACGTTAACGCTTTGGTATTGACATTTTTCCACTGAGTTAAATAAGAAAGCGTTTGCGTATAGTTTTGTTGTTGCATTGATAATTGCGCAAGCGAATAAAGCGTCGACATGCGTAAAGACTCTGGAATAGCTTGCTCAGCAATTACCTTGTTAAAACTCTCTATGGCTTTTGCAGTATTCTCATCAGCGTAATACATAAAACCGTAAAAATTCCACAACATCGCTTTTTCATAGCTGTTCATACTGTCGATACGCGTTTTTACTTCATCTAATACTGCTAATCCTGCGGGCCTATCACCATCGTCAGCAATTTGTTGAGCGCGGGCTAATTGTGTATAAACACGATTACGCATTGCGGGCACTCGCACTGACTCACGCTGTTCTTCTGCTTGAGCATCGCCAGTAATGAAAGTAGGTGCTGTATATAGAACAGATACACCGAGTAACATACCAATTATTGATTTCATTATCGTTCTCTCTTATTCGTGATTAACCGTCAATTTCGAAAGAAATTTTATTTTGAACACCTGCAACTTCCGTTGCTTCACCATCAACAACCCGTGGTTTGTACTTAAACTTTAAAGCCGCATCCTTTGCAGCAGCATCAAAAATACCTTCGGGTTTTGCTTCAAGTACGATTGGGTCTCGCACTGAGCCATTTTTCGTTACCGTAAACTCAACGATGACATAACCTTCTATCCCTCTTGACTGAGCTCGTCTTGGATAAATTGGCGCCACTTTAACGATCGGTAAATAGTCGCCATCTGCACTACTTAAATTTAAACCGCCAGATAAACCGGTATCTGCTTGAACATCAGCAGTAAAGTTGGTGCTTACGGCATTAGCATTAGGGTTTGCTTGCTGCATTTGCGGTTGCTGCATTTGTGGAGGTGGTGTTTTTGGCGTTGGCGGCTTTTGTGGCTTACGCTCTTTCTTTTGCACCGTTTCCTCTTGTTTTAATCGAATAAAATCAAGTACATTGCCTCGCGGTGGCTCAGACATAACATTGTTACCACCAGCAATAAGGCGTTGCATACTCCACAATAGTGCAATCGTCACCAATACCGCTAATGCGAAAGATATTGCATATCGAGTGACATTATCAAACATTACTAAGCCTCTTCCGCTGCAATTGATACATCGAATACACCTGCTGCTCTTGCTGAATCCATCACTTTGATCAATACGTCAGTCGTTGCTTTTTTATCCGCTTGAATAACAACTGTACCTTGTGGGTTTTCAGCCTTTAAACGTTCAATGTTCGCTTGTACTGCACGTACATCAACACGACGTTTATTGATCCAAATTTCACCTTTATCACTAATAGCCACAAGAATATTGGCACGCTCTTTTTTTACGGCAGTCGCTGCTTCAGGACGATTTACTTCAATGCCTGCCTCTTTAACAAAGGAAGCCGTAACAATAAAGAAAATAAGCAAGATGAACACAACATCAAGCATCGGTGTCATGTTAATTTCTTCAGCTTCTTCTTGTTCTTGTAAAACTTTTGATAATTGAGAACGCATGTTCTAACCTCTTAATCTCAAATTTAGTGCGCTAATGGCAGCGCATCTTCCATTTGCTCTGTACGACGCTTGGTTTTACGTTGTAACCAAGTGACAATAAATACGCCAGATAATGAACCAACCATACCAGCCATAGTAGGTATGGTTGCTTTTGATACCCCAGATGCCATTGAACGGGCATTACCACTGCCTGAAATAGCCATTACGTCGAATACTTCAATCATGCCGGTAACAGTTCCGAGTAAACCTAATAACGGACATAAAACAACTAAACTTTGAATTAATGCCACATTATGGTTTAGCGATTCTGTGACCCTAGATACATTGGCTATTCTAATTTGCTCAGCATTCCAAGAACTTCGTTCTCCCCTGCTTTGCCACGTTTGCATCATGTGTTTCTTCATTTTTTGATAACCTACAAAGAAAAAATACAAACGCTCGAATATAAGTAACCACATCAGGCATATAACACCGGCAATAACTGTAAGTACCTGACCACCGGTGTCCAAAAATTCGCGTATGCTATTCATCAACTCGATGAATACAACCATGAGCTAAGCTCCTTTCTTCGCCAATTCTTCGCTTTCAGCACGCTCAGCTATGATGCCTGCGCTTTGCTGTTGCAAAATATTAATAATGCCGCGACTACGCGTGTTTAATAACGTTGAGATAAAGACCATTGGAATAGCAACAACCAAGCCTAATACTGTGGTAACAAGCGCTTGAGAGATACCACCAGCCATTAATTTAGGATCACCTGTACCAAATAATGTGATGGCTTGGAAGGTATTGATCATACCCGTTACCGTACCCAATAAACCGATAAGCGGTGCAACTACTGATACGATTTTTATTAACGTTAGTCGGCTCGTTATTTTGGGCACCTCGGCTAAAATACGTTCTGATAATTTCAATTCTAGCGTCTCAGTATCTGCATGTTTGTTCTCATCCTTAACAAGCATGACGCGCCCTAATGGGTTATCGTTTGAGGCCACATCCGTTTTTAATTGACGATTAATTTTGCTGCCCATTAAAAATAAGGTGATGAAACGTTCAAGGGCAATAAGTAATCCAACAGCACCGATGGCTAAGATGACATAACCTACCGCTCCACCTTGATCAACTCGCTCTTGTGTATCTGGCGCTTGAACAAGTAGACTTAAAATTGAACCGCCTGTTGGGTCTAACGCAAATGGCACTACATCACCATTACTTGACGTTAATGTTTGTGCTGACGATAAATAACGACTATTCGGTTGACGAATGAGTTCAGCCACAGAGCCTGTTTCATCGATATATTCAAGGTATTTACCCTTTGAAACTAAACTAAAACCACCAACTCGAATAACCTCTTGAGGCGACTTCGAGCCGTCTGCCGCGACAACTTCTCGGGTGAATTTGTGCACTTTACCGTTTTGCGTCATTTCACGTTGAAGCTCAAACCATAAACGTTCAATTTCTTCGATAGACGCCAGCTTTGATGTAGAGCCCATGCTTTGAGCGAATTCGTCTAAAAACTCCCCGCGGCCTGGAATTTGAGCAGAAACCACAGATGTTGTGAACTTACTGCGAGCATCACCTGCAACTTGTTGTAATACACCGAAAAGCTCTTTTAACTCACCCATTCGCTTATTTAGCGCTTCGATACGATTACCTAGTTCAATTTCGTTATTTTGAAAAGTTTCTTCAAGTTCTGTACTCAACTTGACAGCTTGATCACGAG
Organism: Thalassotalea hakodatensis; assembly: GCF_030295995.1. NCBI lineage: Bacteria > Pseudomonadati > Pseudomonadota > Gammaproteobacteria > Alteromonadales > Colwelliaceae > Thalassotalea > Thalassotalea hakodatensis. The sequence goes on from NZ_AP027365.1 coordinate 2,991,411, forward strand.
TATTTTTCGCATCAGCTAACATTTGATCTTGCTGTGCTTTACGTGCGTTAAAGTCAGCTTCTCGCTGTTTATTTTCTTTACTTTGAGCAATCTGTCCTTGCTCTAACTGCTTTAACAGTTGGTCAAGTGATGCAGCTTGTTGTTGAGCAAATACACTTGTAGCCAACGTGCCAAGTAATAATGTGGTCAATAATTTGGTCATTTTCTTCATCGTTTTTCTCTTTACTCAGCAGATGTTTGTACAACAGGTGCCACGATTAAATCTGGGGCTAACTGTTTGCGTGCAATGCGTAAGGCTTTGTTGATATCGGTACGATAGCTAGCATCTAATGGTTGCCAACTTTCACTTTGCTGATCCCACATACCCATGTGCTGTCCATCACGGGTACGGTAAACTAAGCTCACGCGACCAATACGCAAAAAATCTACATCACGCTCTTCACCCGCAACGTTTTGTAAACCGGTATAAGCTTCTATGGTTCTTCCGTAATCAACTTCCACTTGGTAAGCTTCTAACACCTGTCTAAACTTTTCAGAAACAGATACGTCAGCACGAGTTAATGTTCGCTGTAATGCTTCAATACGGTTGTTGCGCTCTTCAGGTAAAAATGGCACATCAAGCGCCACAAACTGTGCAAGAGATTCGATCATACGTGCCATCAATGGTGAAACTTGACGTTCGATAACACTGACTTGTTCCATCGACACCGCTAATTGGGCTAATTCTGTTTGTTGGTTTTCAACCTGTGTTTGCATCTGTTGGTTATAAACATTCAAACCATCTATTTCTTTATTTAATGCTTTGAACTGTTGAAGTTTGGTTTGAATTTGTTCGCTAATACGATCAACACGCTTTTGTGATTTATTCGCAGAAGCGGTTATTTTCTTACCGGCTTCAACAACATCTTTTACGTCTGTCTGTTGAGCTGCTGCGCTTGACAAGGACAAGGTAATGGCGCCGAATAACAAACTTGTAGGAGCCAACTTGAACATTTTCATAGTTAAACCTTCATTATGTGTGAACTGCATAAAAGCAGCTGGAAAAACAAATTGTTTTTCCGAGTAAATAATGAAGCAAAGTGTAATAACTAATTGTGACAGTAAAGTTTCAGGAATATTGCAACTTTATTAAATGACAAATAAATGACAATTTTTTTACAAGGAATAAAGTACATCAATCACTTAGCCCGCCGAAAAGAAATGATTCAATACATGATGTTTACTTTCTGTAGTATTTATACGTTTCCTAGTAAAAAGTTCATACGGCTTAATCATTATTGCTCCCCACCGTAACAACAACAAAAATAAACACTTTAAATCAACAAGTTAAACAACAAAAAGAGTTGGAGTAGTTATTGCTTAATCACCTTAAATGTATTGTTTTAACATCAATAAGGATAAAAAGGTTATGGAATTAGCAGTGTTTTTTAAATCACTATTGTTATTAGCATTTCTATTAATGCTGGGAAACGCGATAAAACACACATTGCTTAAAAGATTTATTATTCCTTCTTCACTCATAGCAGGAGCTCTTGCTTTACTGTTAAGTCCGCAGCTACTTGGTCAATTCATTAACATTACCCTCAAAGAACAATCACTTTGGATTGATGATACCGTGATTGATATCTGGAAAAAGTTACCTGGGTATTTAATTGTTGTTGTATTTGCTGGTTTATTTTTAGGTAAAAAAATTCCGACAATAAAACAGTCTGTTAATAAAAGTTTACCCAACCTTAGCTTTGGTTATACCATCGCCATCGGCCAGTACATCGTAGGTATGATCGCAGCCTTACTCATTTTAGTGCCGTTATTTGATACTAAAGCGTTTGCAGGGGCCTTAATTGCCATAGGCTTTCAAGGCGGACACGTTACGGTAGCTGGCTTACAATCAACCTTTGAAGGGCTTGATTTCGCTAAAGGCATAGATTTAGGCTTAGGCATCGCTACTATTGGACTCATCAGTGCAATTACTTTAGGCACAATCATGTCGAATAAAGTTGGCGGTTCAAACCAAGAACTTGAAATGACTGATGATGATAACAACCTTGAGGTAAAAGATAGGCCTTTCGGGTTGCAATTTGCCATTTTAGGCTCTGTGATCATGCTTGCTTGGTTAGCCTTATCTGGTTTGAAAGTTGCGGAAGAACAGCTTTTTCCTGAAACATCAATTTCAATTTTTAAATATATGCCGCTGTTCCCAGTTGCGATGCTTACAGGGTTATTAGTTCAGGTAATTTTAAATAAAACCGGTGCAGGTAACCTCATCAGTAATTATCAAATTAATTTATTATCTAATCTATCACTCGACTTACTAATAGTCGCGGCGTTAGGTGCATTAAATTTATCTGTACTTGCTGAATATTGGCAGAGCATTGTATTATTAGGCGTTGTTGGTGTGGTTTATAGTACCGCTATTTATTTTATTTTTGGCAGCTGGTTCTTTAACAAAGACTGGAAAGTGCGAGGCATTGGTGAAGTAGGTCAATCAATGGGGACGACTGCCGTTGGGTTATTAATGTTAAAACAAGCGACAACTTCGCCAGATAAACATATCCGACCTTTTAGTTACAAGCAGCCTTTATACGAACCAATTGTAGGTGGCGGAATTGTTACTGCATTGGCAATCCCTACCATCGCTAACTTCGGGCCATGGGTATTCACTGCGATTATGACAACGATACTCATCTCGATCATTAGTGGGTTTACGTTTTATAAAAAGCGTTACCAGAATGAGTAGCGGTCAGAACAGTTAAACGTTTATAATCACGGGGGAACTATAAAGATAAGTTGGTTTAATAAATTTGAATACTACTAACATTAACAAAGTGTTTATCATTGGCTTACCCCGAACGGGTACCACGAGTATTTGTAAAATGTGTTTAGATTTTGGCTTTCATGTTGCACATACCGCGTATACCGATAAAACCTTTGAGTTTGCTACAGTGTTAGCCGATACCCCCATGTTTGCCGACTACAAAGCACTTGATCTCGCCTACCCTAATAGTAAGTTTGTCTTACTTGAGCGCGAGCTTACTGACTGGCTACCGTCAATAAAGCAGTTATTACAACGGATGTATGAGAATGTAACACGCACAGATGGTGGTTTTAACTCAATAATCAAACGCTGTTATCAACAAACATTCTCACCATTTACCTTTGATAACATTAATGATGATGCTTTTTTATCGCAAGCCTATGTAAAACATCAACAAGAGGTTTTACATTATTTTAATCAGCAGCCAAGCAAGTTACTGTCTATTAATATTCAGCAAAGCAACGCGGTAGAAGAATTGAGCAAATTTTTATCCATTAAAACTGACACAACCCATTTTGAACATTTAAACAAAGGCGGTAAAGTTACCGCCTGGAAAGATATAGAACATCCCAAGAAAGTGGCATCAACAAGAAAGGGAAGAGCAACCGCCCTACCTTATTCACTTTAACAAGGATATAACGATTAACACATTGCTATCTATTATTCATACTATTCGCGTCGCGATAGGCGAAGGCATATGGAAATCACTCGCATTTATTATTGTCTTACTGCTTGCAGGACCTGAGCTAATAATAGGTATGGAGCTAATGGCACTAATAGAAGTGGTGGGTGCATCGACTTTTGTTATCGCTTACTTAACTGGCTTAAAATTGTTGATGATTAAAATAAAAAAACGCTATCTTACTTTTGAGAAATACAGTGTTTTATTTCTTCCTACTTGGCAATACTTCAAAGCAATGCCAAGTTTATGTTTACACGCAATTCCTCACCGTACCGTTATCATCTCTTTATTTGCTACTGTTTACCTTGGTATGTTGTTCATACTCATTTAACACCTTTAACCATTAAAAAAGCCCCTTACTTTTCAGTAAAGAGCTTTTTAGCAGATGTTAGGTTACGACAAAGAATTAAAATTCGTAGGTATAACTTAAACTAACACTTGTACCTATTTCTTTTTCTCTTACCGCAATATCAGACTGAGTAACTTCTTGTGACTCATCCAGTAAGTTCTTTACTTTCAGTTTCACTTTCGAGTTAAAGTTTGGATAATACGTGTAAACTAAGTCAACGGCATGAAATGGCTGCTCCATAGCATCTTCACTACCACCTAAACCTGATGCCACAATTCGCTCACCAAACACATTGTAGACTAAAGATCCTGAATGATTGCCATTTGCTGAATCGTAGTTTAATTGAAAATTAACAACATATTCTGAATGACCAGTCATACGCTTCGTCGGATTGGTTAAATTCCCCGCTAAGGCTGGATCAATACTAACCTCAGAATCACTGAAGGTAATATTACCTGAAGTGAAAAAACCATCGGCTAAATACGTTAGATCATGCATCCATTCAACTTCAACACCTGTAACTTCCGCTGTTTCACCGTTCACAAATGTTGCATTGTAAGACGCATCATTTGCGGTTAGCACTTTTTCAATCGGCGATGCAATATCTTTATAAAAGGCCGCTACAGTAAAGTTATCACCATTGTCAGCGTAGTATTCATAACGAAGATCATAATTTTTCATTGGGCTACTTTGCAGACTTACACGGCCAAAAGTACGAAAATCTGTCAGAGGATCAAAATAAGCAACTGGCACTACTTCTCGTAAATCAGGACGAACAACCGTTTCACCATAACTTGCACGTACTTGATAACGTTCACCACCCAAATAAGTAAAGGCCAATGATGGATATAGATCATCATCATTGATACTACCCGCTTCAATTTTTTCTGGCGCATAATAAATATCAAGTTCTTTCTTGCCAAAAATTAAGCTTGATGTACCAATTGAAGTTTGCTTAAACTCTTCATATCTAACACCACCACTAAAGCGTAGATCACCGTATATAAAATCAAATGAACCGTAGACAGCATCAATTTTTTGAGCAGCAAGATAATCATCAGCATCAGGTGCAGAAGGCTCATTAAAATCAACTAATATACGTTGTTCTTCAATAAACGCATCCGTTAAGTAACTGGCATTATTCAACGGTGAATGAGAGCCATCATTAATCGTTATACTAGAACCAGCGTCATTATCGACTGTATAACTAGATGTTGTATAGTAACGACCGCGATCTGAGAAATCATAACCCGCTTTTAACTCTAGTTCATATCCTTCATTGTAAATCGGTAAGGTGATGTTACCACCATATGACTTCACATTATCTTCCATGTCAGTGTAGTTATATAATGCTCGGTTATCATCCCCGGTAATACTAGAACCAGAATAAACACCATCTTCAAACCTATCAATAAAACGATAGCTTGCATCTAATGGTATTTCTGTTTTCGCTTCCGATTCTGTATACTGCCAATCAGCACCAATCCCCCAATAATCAACAAAGGTATGCTGTCCTATTACTTGATTAACCAATAATGTACGCTCTTCATACTTAAATTGATGAAGTCTATCGGCACGACCGTCATTAACAATCGTATAAATGTTACTACCGCCAGGACTTTGTATTTCACCCACTTCAACTTCATCTTCATTATCAACTAAATATAAGTTATTAAATGAAATTGAATGGTTATTTAATTTATAACCAAAGTTTAATACACCATTGTAGCGCTCAGTCTCGGTAGTTACGCTTGAATTTTTTACAGCGGTATAGCAACTGGCTGCAATGTCTTCTGCCGTATCCAATAAAATTGAACAATTATCAGTAAGGTTTTGGCTAACAATATTCGTAGACTTGTCTGCAGAATCCCATTGACTTTCGTAGGAAAAAGCGGCTAAAAACCCGATAGTTCCACCAAAATATGTTTCATCGAAACTATTACCAATATGCGCTTTAATATCATATTTAGGGTCAAGTGATTGCTCTTTGATAGTTAAATCTCTTGGTAATGCTTTTAACAATTCATTATTAGTAGCAACAGCAATTTCAGAGACTGTTTGAGTTTCTGTTGCTGTAATGCCATCTCGTTTTATAATATTGTCAATGCTAAAGTTGCCGCGATATTGCACAATGGCATCTTCGAGCTTTTTAGGAATATTTCCGCTAGGTCGCTCATAAGTATATCCGTCATCCGCACTAGAGTCATAGCCTACACCCACCTCAATACTAGAAGTAAATTGACTCGGTACCGATTTAGTTCGAATATCAATTGAACCACCACCAAATGCGGCAGGCATGTTGGCTGAAAATGCTTTTTGTACCGCCATGCTTTCAATAATACTTGATGGGATAATATCAAGAGGTACAACGTTACGTGTAAGATCTGGACTTGGTATGGTGGCACCATTTAAGCGTGCGCTTGAATAACGCTCACCTAAACCACGAACATAGATAAATTTGCCATCTACCAACGTCAATCCAGTTACTCGTCGTAATGCAGAAGCAGCATCACTATCACCAGTACGCGACATTTGTTCTGAGCCTAGAATATCGGCAACAAATGCTTGATTTTTACGTTCAGCAATTACTGATGCAGCACTTCCTTGCAACCTGGTTGCTTTTGCTACAACCTCTTCCATTACCTGTTCTTCTTCAGGGGCAAGTGCATAACCAGTAACGCTGAACAAACCCAACCCGACAGCAACAGCTAGCTTTTGGAGTTTGTATTGATTTGTCATGTTAGTTTCCTAATTCAGTGTTCAATAAAAAGGCGCCAAGAGAGTGTTAACGGCGCCTTCTTGATTTGGATTTCAGGTGGAAATTAGTCTGCTTTAGCTGCTGTTACTGCAGTCTCTACCCACTTGTACCAAACTGAACTAGTATCTTGGTCTGAAACAGCACCAATGTAATTTACAGTATCGAAGAAGCTTGAATCTAAGCCTGATAGGTCATTTGCATCAATAGTAATTGCAGTTGAACTGGTGTTTGTCGCAAAACCGCTTTCTGAAAGTACGTCTGCATCAGCTGCAACACGGATATTAGAGCCGTCGTTTTCATACCAAGCTTCTACAGTCTTACCTGCTGGCATTTGTGTTGCGTCTTTAAATTCACTTGCACAAGCCATTACCGAGTTATTGAACATGATTTCAGCAGAATTCTTAAGTCCATCAGTAGTAAATTCAATACACTCTGAACCATTTGGATTTTCACGCTTAACAAATAATGCGTTGTAATAGTTTGATTTAATTGCGTCATCAAATTTAATAGCTTGTGATAATTTTTCATCACGTACCGAAGCGCCATCTGTTGTTACAACAGTAACGTTAGCAATCGTTGGAAATGATGCTGGTGCTTCACTATAATCTGCACCGCCGTTCTGCTCACCATCAGTTTCAAAGCCATTATTACCCATAAATGCAGTAGCGCCGTTACGCGTCGTCACAGTTCCATGCTCGATATATAAGAATTGTGCATTACCTTGCCAGCCTGCATCAATATCTATCGCATCATCTTGCGTATCAGTTACCACAATGTGCTTTATATTTGCTGCGCCACCAAAAAATTCGATACCATCATCGTAACCTTGATGAATATGAATATAATCAAATGAAGAGCCTGAACCTACAGCATTTAATGTCAAAGAGTTTAAATCTTCACCAGGTTCACCACCCACTTTAGGACCCGAACCAGCATACCAAATCTTAGCAAATTTGATATTACCACTACCGTCAGTGTTATCATTACCACCGAAGAATGTAGTTACACCTTCGAATTCTTGGCTACAAGTATCTGCAGCACGCTGTGCATTAGTACAATGATTGGTTATACCGTTACCATTTATTAAGATACCACCCCAATCAGAAAACTCAGCGCCTTTACCTTCAAGATCATGACGGTCATAGGCAAAAGCAGAGGTAAACGTGATTGGCTTTTCTGCTGTACCTACTGCTTGAATTTTTGCACCACGTGCGATTCGTACAATCGCTTCACCTGATTTAAAAGCTAAGGTAGCACCAGGTTTCACTGTCATCGTTGGACCATTAGTTGGTACGACAAAACCTTCACTTGTGCGGCCATCTTCACCAATTAAAAGCGCATCTTCAAATACATGAACACCGCCATCTGGCAATTCATCAAAAGTGATGTTTGCAGTTATTGAAATATTCTTACTTGCAAACGAATCGTTATATAGACAATCTTTACCATCAAATGTACCTTCAACAGTACCAACAGCTGAGTCATAACTGGCACATTCAACAGCATCTTGCTGCCCACCGTTATCGGTGTTATTCGAATTGTTAACACTGTTATCTGTTGTTGTACTGTTATCATTTACTGTTGGATTAATTTTGATATCGCCGCCACAACCTACTAATGCTAATGCACAAGCAACCGCACTGACTTTAAATAATGATTTCAATTGCATTTCATGTACTCCGAAGAATATTATTGTTAATTGTTCAAACTGATTAAGTGAAGCCTTCGTAGCGTCCTGCCATAAAAACTTCACTTAATCAGCTTGATTTAAGTTGAGCGTTATCCTACGGATGAAAAATGACAGAATTGTTTTAGAAATATGTAGTTTTTGTTTCGCTAAAATGACAAAAAGATGACAAAACACTACGCAAGCACCATATACACGGGTAAAGTTCTTTAGGAAGTGTAAAAAATAAAGTTGAAATACCCTTCAATGAATAACACTTTTAAAGCAATTATTACGATAATAACAATAATATTTAGAGCAATCGTAGATGTTAAAAACAATAAGTATCAATGAATTAAAAGTGGGTATGCATGTCGAAGATATCATACTCAAAAACAGCCTTCACAAAGTAAAGAATAAAGGCAAAGTTAATTCAGCACGTACCATTGAGCTACTTAAAAAACAAGGTGTTGATAAAGTAACGGTAGACTTTCCAGATGAAGATCTTATTAAGAATAGCGCAATATATAATGCTCAAAAGCAATCATCCGTCACGCAAGAATTAGCAATATCATGTCAGTTATACGACGATGCTACAGCGCATGTAAAACAGTTATTTCTAGCAACCGCTAAAAATAAACCGATCAATCCTACAGCACTTCAAGCATTAGCAGATGAAATTACTGCATCTGTCATGCGCAATGAGCATGCTATGACAATATTAACGCGCATACGAAATAAATCTTACTATCATTATGAACATGCTATTAATTGCGCAGTGCTGATCTGTGGGTTTTCCTTGCATTTAGGGTTTAAAGAAAAAACCGTTAAAGAAATTACCCTTGGTGCATTATTACATGATATTGGCAGTGCGAAAGTGCCGCTGCCCATTTTAGAAAAACCAGGTGAACTGAACAACAATGAACGTTCTGTCGTTCAAAAACACGTCTATTGGGGGGTTGAGCTAGCTAAAAAAGATAATTTTGCAAGTCCGCTCATTATTGACATGTTAGTTAACCACCATGAACGACTTGACGGAAGTGGTTACCCACGGGGTATTGATAAAAATAAACTGTCTAAGTTGTCATGTATCACTGCAATAGTCGACGTGTATGATGCCATGACCGGAAAGCGCCATCATAAAGAAGGCGAATTACCATTAAGTGTGTTGCGTTATTTATTAAAACATACCGATAAATTTGAGCAAACACTAGTTGAGCAATTTGTTAAATATTTAGGGGTTTACCCAGTAGGTTCTTTAGTAAGGTTAAGCAATGATAAGTTAGCGGTAGTGCTTGAAGCAAATCGATTATCACCGCTTAAACCTAAAATTAGCATTATTTATAGTGTAGTATTGAATAAGCTGATTAAGCCAATAGAAAGGGATTTAACAACAGAATCTTTTTGTATTGTTTCTGCTGTAAACCCTGAAAAATATAAAATCAACATGAATAAAGTGATACGAAATATAGCCGCACAATAGTACCTTGTAATAAACAAAAAAAAACCACGCTAAAAAGCGTGGTTAAAAACGTATATAAAGGTTGGGGATTATTAACGTTTATATTCCTTTTGCGAACTGTTGAATGCTTTTTCCATTACAAACAATACCGCGTAATGATGTATTTTGTTCCGCCGCAACTAAGTCATAGCCTTTTGTTGCCGCTTCCACACATAACTTAGTTTCTGCAGTTTGATCACCAGCGACAATTTTCACAAGTTTTGCTTTTGCATCTGAATTTTTTGGTAATGAAAATTGCTTGATAGCCACACCGTTACAAGTATTAAGATATAACGATTTAGCATATTCTTTACTTATTTTTTCTGCTTCTTGGTAAGCCGCTTTAAAACCTTTCGTTGCAGCTGTTACACATAATGTTGTTTCAAATGAACTGTCAATCGCAATAAATTTTGCATTATCACTTATTGCATTGACGGCAGTTGCTGTTAACAGTAAAGACAAACTTAATAATAACTTTTTCATAACGACTCCAGTTAAACGATTGTAGGGGTGCTGATTCATAAAACTAGAGTAATTATACTAATAAAAAACCATTAAGCAAGCACTTTATGAAATTAAATTACATTTAAGACTAATATCTATTAATTTCAATATGATTTCTTTGCTTTTTTTGGTAATTAAATTACATTTTAGATATTAATTTTCACAGGTATATACAAGATAACAATGGTGGGACTTATACCAATTCGCATAAAGATTAAGTCAGTTCAGAGCGGTGTCAGCGGTGGGAGAATAAGCGAAACGTGTGCAGATATAGTTGTTTATCGCGCTAATGAAGTACTAAGTTGGCTAAATATTTAATAGAATTGGTATTATTAGAAAACGCAGGAGCACGTTCTCCTGAATAACCATTCTCTGCAATCAACGCCGTGCCTCTAAAGCGTTTAATTCTCGCTGAATGACCGAATATTTATGCAAATTGGTATTACACTTAACGCGATTAATATCGCGCATTTTGTATAAACGATAAAGTGAGAAAGATTTAGTAAGGGAAGAATTAAAAAGAGCGCCTAATTGGCGCTCTCTTTCCGTATGTGATGTTTCTATTTAAAATGAATAACGAACGCCTAAGAGTACTCTTCGACTTAAATCTGTTACCCCATAAGGTAAATATCCCGTTTTATGAACAAACGTTTTTGCTACCATATTCTCATCAGTCAGATTTAACACTTGAAACTGCACTTGCAAATTATCATTCACACTGTAGTTTGCTGAAAAATCTAATTGACCATAATCATCCATAAAACGAGGTTCGCCAAAATCATCAGAAGTTTGCGCTAAATAACGCTCACGCCACGCATAAGAAAGCTTAGCATCTAGCGTACCGTCATCATAATATAGCGACGCGTTGAAGCTCGTTGGTGATAATCCGGGTAACCCTGCACTTCGCACATCATTTTCGATACCAAAATCAGCATCACTTGAAGTCTTAGTATAATTAGCTAAGAAGCCAAAGTTTTGTAATATACCTTCGGGCGCGAAGCTAAAAGGTTGCTGGTATGATAATTCAAACCCTTTAATGGAAGCTGAAGCGCCATTAGACGGCTGCGTAAAAAATACATCGCCGTTAAACACTTCAGGGCTAAGTTGCGTAACAAAGTCTCTATTAGCGGTAAACGTTGTTGTATCAATCAAGCCATCTAAATCTTTCCTAAAAACATTTGCTGCTAGCAATGCTTCATCGGAGAAGTACCATTCAATACTCAAATCTAAGTTATCTGAGGTAAAAGGTTTTAATTCTGGGTTACCGCGTTGCCCTGTCGCTGAGTTTACATCAGGTGCAAATATGCGTTCCGACGGCGCTAAGTCAGGTAAGTTAGGCCGAGTTAGCGTTTTAGAATATGCAGCTCTTAGTAATACCCCCTCAGAAAGTTCATATCGTAAGCTAGCGCTAGGCAATACTTCAGAATAGTCACTTTCAAAAGCTATTGGGTCAATCCCCCCAAGTGCAGTGGTAAAACCATCTATATTTTGTGTGGTTTTTACATAACGTAAACCAACATTAGCGGTTAGCTCTTCCCAATCAAAGTCTGCTTTAACATAAGCATTTAAGGTTTTTTCTTCAACTTGATAGGAATTCAAAGCCGCAGAGCTTGCTCTGTTTTGAACTGATGTACCAGGAACAAGTGAACTTCCAGTTGGTGAAACATTACCCCCTTGAAACCAAACATCTTGGAAACCATTTGGGTCAACTGAAAACATTTTATGGGTAAAGCTAGGATCAGCACCGTCAACATCATAGTCAAGCATAATCATTGAGTCTGCAAGGCTTGGGCCCATGTTAGGGTTCCATCCAGCCTCTCGGCCTATGCGATAATCTTGTTCAACCACTTCTTTATCTTGCACTGTATAACGAAGGCCAAAATCGACTTTATTCATAAATTCATGATCAAAAAAGCGCGTAAAGTCAATTTTTGATGTCACTTCTTTTGCATCATCTTCACTTGGTCGAAAAATTAACACGTTTAACGAGAAGTCTTCAGGGTTTGAAGAAAAATCAGTTAATGTGCTGTTAAAGTCTACGTAATCACCACGCACTTTGTATGAAAGAATACCGGGCACATTTCCGCCAGTTTCATTGTTAAGCTTGAATGATAAAAGTGATTGTTTTCGGTTAGCTTCTCGGCTTGAAGCACCGATATAAGGAGTGATTTCCCAGTAATCGTTTGGTTTCCAGGTTGCCGTTAAAGAGGTTTGAAAAAACGTATCGTCAATATCAGTAATTCTTGGCCCAACCCTATGTTGAACATTATCAAAACTTCCTTCAACGATAACTCCATTTTCAATCACTAAACTATCTTGCAACGCTTTAACACCTAAATGCTCCAAGGGAATATCATTTCGGTGAGCCGCTTTTTCATTGGTTAGTTCTGCATAAATACTATTAAAGGTAAAGGCTAATTCATCTGAAGGGCTGTATTGAAGTGCGAGTGTACCTGCTGTATTTTCACGATCTTCTAAAAAAGTATATAATCTCGTGCCATTTGCTACTAAAGCACTTCCCATTGGTGAATTAGGATCTACGTCAGGATCGATTACTGAAAGTGGGCGCCATACACCGTTTTCTGCACCATCAGATCTAAACTCACTTTTTGAATGGAATAAACCTATTGAAAAGCCAAATTTATCATCAATATTATTACTAACTGTCACAAAAGCTCGTGGATCAATACTGTCGGTAGTATCGCTATAGTTCCCTTGTAGAGAGGAAGAAAATTTCAAACCTCTATGCTGAAATGGTTGAGGCGTTTCTAACGTCACTAAACCTGCCAAGCCACCTTCACTTTGACTAGCGTCTGATGACTTAGTTACGGTAGCATTACTAAATAATTCAGATGGCAGTAATTCAAAACTAAAGCCTCGGCCACCGCCATTTGTGCCTAACCTGCCAGCACTTCCGCCGCCTGGTGCTGTCATGCCATTTATTTCAACACGCGTAAATTGCGGCCCTAAACCTCGTACATTAATTTGTGAACCTTCACCATTCTGGTTTCTATTAATCGTAACACCCGGGATCCGCTGTAACGACTCTGATAAATTCATGTCTGGAAATTTACCTAAATCTTCAGAACTAATTGAATCTGAAACATTACTGTCATTATATTTATTATTCAAAGAACGTACGATACTGCCCCTAACACCTTTTACCGTAATAACTTCGACATTGTCTTCTGCGCCAGAACTTTCTTCCGAACTTGCAGCATGTACCAGACCTACTTGACTGGCTGAGATAGCCAAACAGCAGGCTAAATATGATTTTTTAAACTTGTTTGAATGCATTTACTTTCCCCCTAGCTACTATATTTACTGTTATTTTCCACAGCTTTTTTTGATTTTATTACCTATATTTACTTGAGTAGCTTTCAACGAATGTTCAAAAGTAACAAGAAAATACATAATAATATGTTATTAATATACATATAAAGAATGATAATTCAACACAAATTTGAACAAATGTAACATAAAAAATAAAAATAAAATGTTACTAAATAACAAAAGAGTTAAGCATGAGAGAAATAATCAATGAAGGATTAATCGAAAAGGTAATTAAAATAGGGTGATAAAAAGTTATAAACAGTGAAGACTTAACATTCCTGCCGGCACTGTTAGAGCAATCAGTAGATTAACCGTTCATGGATAAAAAACTCTGAGATATAGAAAGTCTCTAACACAATAAGAAAGTTGTATCATGTAGTCATTTAAATCAATTTTGTATCTTAAAAAAAATGAAGTATAGGATTGAATAGTAAAGTTAATCTCCTAACGGTAGCCACTGAGAGCTGCCTCTGTGTTGATCTAATTGAACTTTCAACCTTCTTAGTTTTTCTCGTGATTTTCGTTGATTTTTGACCGCTAATTCACTCGCTAATATATCAATTGCAGCTAGCATTACATAGCGTGAAGCACTTGGCTTAAAAATATAATCTGCCTCATGTGTTTCAATAGGTAAATGAATATCAGCGATGTCAGCTAATGGACCCTTTGGACAAATAGCAATTACATTCGCCCCATACTCTTTTGCAACGTTAGCAGAAGCCTGAACATCTGGGCTAACACCACCTAATGATAAGCATATTACCGCATCACTTTTATCAACAGTTGCTGCTGTCATTCTCATCAGCATAGGATCTGAATAAGCATTACTGCTAAGTGCGAGTCTAAACAATCTATTATGGCACTCTTGCGCCATCACCGAGCTGCCGCCGCCAACACCGAAAATCAGCGTATGTCCTGCATCGGTAATTGTTTGACTAGCCTGGTGAATAACATCATCGGTAATTAACCCTGCATTAAGCGCTAAAATATCGTTAATACCTTGATATATTGCAGGAATATCTTTTTTCACAACATGTTTATTACTGGTAAACCTTTCCCCTACTGCTGCTGACTGAGCAAGACGGAGTTTTAGTTCTCTCACATCCTTACAATCTAATGCCTTGGCTAGACGAGAAATGCTCGCATGACTAGTTTTGGCTTTAGCAGCTAGCTCATGGGTTGATACCGTTGCAGCATAACTGAGATCCGCTAAAATAATAGTTGCTACTTTTTGCTCTGAGGGGCGTAAATGTGAAAATCTATCGCGTATTGCTGACACTATATCCATCATAATTTATTACCCTCGGTTGTTTTGTTTATGTGTTAAACAACCATTACAGTAATCAGTTGTTTCTACTAGCTTATACTGCCATTTATTCATCGTTAGTAACAGAAGAGAAGTAGTTGTTATACCTATTTTTTCTACTCCATTGTACAAGTCAATAACAAAAAATAACTAATCGCATGTTTTCTTGGTCTGTTGCTCTTTCTTTAAAACTTCGGATATTGATGTAGTACTTTAATCACTTCATTTGCATCGATGGGTTTGGCAATAAATCCAACCATACCAGCTTGAAAGCACTTTTCTTTATCGTCTTCTAATACGTTTGCTGTCATAGCAACAATGGCTGGGTGATTATCAGGCATAGATTCAATTATTTTTTTGGTGGCTGTTACGCCATCCATGGTAGGCATTTGCATATCCATAAAGATAATGTCATAGGACTTTTTCATTGCGGCTTTTAACGCCTCTACACCATCATTAGCTAAATCGACCTTGTAGCCTAATTTATCAAATAACTTATCAGCAATTACTTGATTTATTTTATTATCTTCTGCAATTAGTATCTTTAAAGGCTTTTGTTCAGCTAACTGACTATTTTCTAATACTACTTGTTGCTGTCCATATTGCTTACTATCAACATTTTCGGAAGTTTCCACTAATGGAACGGTAAACGTAAAAGTTGAGCCCTGATTCAATTTACTCGAAACGCTGATACTGCCATTCATCTGCTTGATTAATTGAGAACAAATAGTTAACCCCAAACCTGTACCACCATATTTTCGGCTGATTGAAGTGTCAACTTGCGAGAATGGCTTAAAGAGTTTTTCTTGATCTTGCTGCGAAATACCAATACCAGAATCTTTAACAATAACGGTTAATAAATGATGGTGAGGGTTTTCTCGTTTTTTTTCTGATTTAACGGTCAGTTTAATCTCACCATGGTTAGAGAATTTAATGGCATTACTCATTAAATTTAACATAATTTGTTTAAGGCGAAGCGAATCCCCCAAAAAAGTAGAGGGCATATTTTCTGCTATCACTGATGTTATGACTAAACCTTTACTTGACGTTTGCGGATCCAATAAAAAACAAACCTCGTTAATTAAATCTTTCATCTTAAATGCATGACTATCGATTGATAACTTTCCAGCTTCTAGTTTTGATAAATCTAAGATGTCATTAATCACTAATAAAAGACCGTTACCACTTGAACGAATGCTTTTTACATAACTCTCTTGTTCTTTACTAAGTTTGGTATCTTCTAATAATAAAAGCATGCCCAAAATTCCATTCATAGGCGTTCTTATTTCATGAGACATATTCGCTAAAAAATCACTTTTTGCCTGCGCTGCACTTATCATTTCACGGTTAGAAATGGCTAACGATTCCGCCATATAGTTATAAGATTTAGCTAAGGTATAAAACTCATCCTTTGAGTCAATGTTAATCTCTGACTCAAAATCACCCCCTGCTATTCTTTCAGTACCTGTGATTAATGTTTCTAAATTATGCGATATTTTTCGCTTAATTGAGACACCAAAGATTAAGGCTACTAAAGCCGCAAATAAGCAGCCGACAACGATGATGAGTTTGGTAAAGAAATTATCGTTTTGTTTTGATAACTTCCTCTGTGCCATTAAAATATGTTCTTCTTGAATAAAAGTATTGATAATTTCACGTATGTCATCTTTAATTCTTTTACCTGCATGACCTTCGAGAAAACTTACAATGCCGGAAAAACCCCTAGAAGTATCGACAAGGTTTCGTCTCTTAGTAATGGCAACATCATTAACAGCTTTTAGCCATTGCTTCTCTAATACGTTTATTGCCTCTAGACGTTCTACTTGCTTAGGGTTATCACTAACTAATATTTTTAATTGAGCTAATTTTGTATCCCAGACTTTTTTCGCTTCAAAATAAGGAGTAAGAAAATCCTCGTTGCCGGTAATTAAAAAGCCCCGTTTTCCTGACTCTAAATCAAGCAGCAATTTATTCAGCTCATGACCTTTTGCAATAACAGAGTAAGTATGTTCAACCCAACGAGTTGACTCTTCATTTTTTGATATGTTTACATAGTTAACAACGGATAAGAGAAAAATAAAGACGAGTGGAATAGTAAAGCCAATAGTAATCTTACGGCGTATTGATAAATCATTTAATTGAAACAATGTTCACAACTCCACATATTATTTTTCTAAAAAACTTATTAGCGAATGACTAAACTAAACGTTAAGGTAGAGTAATTGAGTTAAACAACGCTAAAATCACTTGAATTATAGCTCTTAATAGTTAATTAACGAAAAAAATCACTTCAAAACCAAATCAATCAACTGAATTAACTGGCTTTATCTATAAACATTATATTAATAAAGCTAAACAGTGCTTTAAAATTTTTTGAAGACCGATGCTTATCATTTATACACTCATTTCCGAGCTGATTAATACTAGTTCGCATAAAGATTAAGTCAGTTCAGAGCGATGTCAGAGGTGGGAGAATAAGCGAAACGTGTGCAGGTATAGTTGTTCTACATCAAACACGTTTTGCGCAATTATCGCGCCTCTAAAGCGTTTAATTCTCGCTGAATGACCGAATATTTATGCGAATTGGTATTAGGCATAAAAAAAGCTGAGACAAGCTCAGCTTTTTAATACATTCAATAGTGATTATGGCAAGATGACGTCTTGATCAGCACCTTCTTTTTCAATCACCTCAGGTATTAAGTCTTCTTTTGAAATACCTAACGCTAACGCAATTGAACTTGCTACATAGATAGAAGAGTATGTACCAATGAATACACCGAATAACAATGCAGTAGCAAAACCATGGATAAGTGCGCCACCTTGGAAAAACAAAGCTGCTAATACCAGTAACGTTGTAATCGAGGTAATAAAAGTACGACTTAACGTTTGTGTCAATGAAAGGTTAATCACATCTTCTGGTCCACCATCACGCACTTTTCTGAAGTTTTCGCGAATTCTATCAGATACCACGATAGTATCATTCAACGAGTAACCAATAACGGCTAATATTGCAGCAAGAATCGTTAAATCAAACTCTAACCCTAATATTGAAAACAAACCTAAGGTTAAAACCACATCGTGAAATAGCGCAAGTACTGAACCTAGCGCAAAGCGCCACTCAAAGCGAAATGCAACGTAAATCAGAATACAAATAAGCGCTGTTAACATCGCAAGGCCTCCTTGCTCTGTCAATTCATCACCTACACTTGAGCCAACAAATTCAATACGGCGCATTTCAAGTGTTTGGTTTGTCCCTTCTTTTAGCAATGCTAATACTTGGTTGCCTAACATCTCTGCTTTTACATCGTCTTGCACCGCTAAGCGAATAACAACATCGCGAGAACTGCCATAATGTTGAACAACAGCGCCCTCATAACCAGCACCTTCCATGATTTCACGGATTTGATTAAGGTCAGCTGCTTTTTCAAAGCCAACCTCAATTAACGTTCCGCCAGTAAAATCTAAACCAAAATTTAATTTATTAATCGCCAAGGAAGCGCACGCCGCGATCATAAGTAACGCACTAAATATTACAGCTACTTTGCGAAAACGCATAAACTCGATGGTTTCTTTCAATTTTAATAGTTGCATGTATAACTCCTAGATTGAAAGCTTATCGAGACGTTTACCGCCCCAAACGCTATTAACTATTGTGCGTGTACCAATAATTGCAGTAAACATTGAAGTAATGATACCTATTGATAATGTAACTGCGAAACCTTTGATCGGCCCAGTACCTACTGCAAACAAAATAATTGCCGCAATTAGTGTGGTAATATTCGCATCTAAAATCGTTGAAAATGCAGCATCGTATCCTTGATGAATAGATTGCTGTACAGATTTACCACTACGTAACTCTTCACGTATTCGCTCGAAAATAAGTACATTAGCATCAACAGCCATACCCACAGTTAATACGATACCGGCCATGCCAGGAAGCGTTAACGTAGCGCCAGGTATCATTGACATTACGCCAACAATTAACACCAAGTTTGCCGTTAATGCCAAGTTGGCAACAATACCGAATGCGCGGTAATAAATCAGCATAAAAAGAACCACTAATGCGAAACCGCCTACAATAGCTTGTAAACCAAGTTTCACATTTTCAGCACCTAATGATGGCCCAACAGTACGTTCTTCAACAATTTGAATGGGCGCAATTAAAGCACCTGCTCGTAGAAGTAGCGCTAAGTTATGCGCTTCAGCTTGACTGTCAATGCCGGTAATACGGAAGCTTTTACCCAAACGCCCTTGAATAGTCGCGATTTGAATAATCTCTTCGTTCTTTTCGAAGATAGTATTACCTTCTTTGTCTGTACGCTCGGTAGGTTTGTATTCAATGAATACCGTCACCATCGGCTTACCAACGTTTTCTTTTGTCGCATTTGACCACTTACTCGCACCAGGCGAATCTAGTGTTATGTTTACTTGTGGGCGCGAATACTCATCAAAACTCGAACCGGCATCAACAATATGATCACCCGTTAGCATGACACGTTTTTTTACTAAAGAAGGCCTGCCATTGCGATCTTGTAGTAATTGAGAATTTGCTGGTACTCGGCCATTTAACGCACTGTTAATGTCTCCTTCAGAGTCTAACATGCGAAATTCAATGGTCGCCGTAGCATTTAAGATTTCTTTAGCTTTTGCTGTATCTTGTACACCGGGCAATTCAATTATGATGTTTTTCTGCCCTTGACGCTGCACTAAAGGTTCAGCAACACCTAATTCGTTAACGCGGTTACGAATAATAGTGATGTTTTGTTGGAGTGCATATTCACGAATTTCTTTTAACTTTTGTTCAGACATGGTGACTGATAAGGTTAAATCATCACTGTTATCTGAAAATAATAAATCACGATAACGTTTTTTCAATAATGATTCAGCAGTATCAATATCATCTACGTTACGGAAGGTAATAATCACGCCATTATCTTGTTCTTTCACACTACGATAACGAATGTTTTCTTTGCGTAGATCAGTACGAAAATCTCCCACCATGCCTTCTTTTGCTTTAAGTTCAGCTTCATTCATGTTGACTTCCATGGTGAAACTAACGCCACCACGTAAATCTAAACCAAACTTCATTGGCACACCGCCAATACTTGCGAGCCAGTCAGGTGTCGCTGGAGTAAGGTTTAATGCTACAGAGTAATCGTCACCTAATGCTGAGTCTAATTCATCACGGGCTTTAAGTTGTTGCTCTGTATCGCTAAATTTTACTAATACTTGACCATCTTCAAGAGACATACTTGAATAGTTTATTTGCTGTTCCGTTAATGTAGCTTTAACAGAGTCTAGTGTTGACGCTGTTGTTTCTACACCACGTAATCCAGAAATTTGTACTGCCGGATCTTCACCGTATAAATTGGGCATCGCATATAATGCACCAATACATACAACAAAAAGCACCAGTAGTTTTTTCCACAATGGTGAATGGTTTAACACAATATCATCCTAATGTTCTTAAGTTAGTAGACAAACTGTCTTGAAAAGCCTTAAAGGCTTTTCATTGTGCCTTTTGGTAATACTGCAGAAATCGCTGATTTTTGTACAGTTACTTCAGTATTATCAGCGATAGTAATCGCGATAAAGTCTTTTTCATCAGACACTTTAATGATTTTACCTACTAAGCCGCCTTGCGTTAGCACTTCATCACCTTTAGATAAAGCAGACATTAAACTTTTATGCTCTTTTACACGTTTTGCTTGCGGGCGGTAGATCATGAAATAAAACACTAACCCGAATACAAGCAACATAATAATCATTTCCATGCCACCGCCTGGTTGTGCTGAACCTGTTGCTGCGTGTGCAGTACCGATAAATAAACTCATAATATCCTCTTACTTCTAATTGTTATTAATAAACTAAACTTGTTCGCTGCCTTTCGCTAACGGTGGAACCGGTAACAAACGAAGCGCATAAAATTCACTCACATATTCTTCTAATTTGCCTTGCTCAATCGCATCACGTAATTCTTTCATAATGCGTTGGTAAAAACGTAAGTTATGAATAGTATTTAATTGAGAGCC
Organism: Thalassotalea hakodatensis; assembly: GCF_030295995.1. Lineage (NCBI taxonomy): Bacteria > Pseudomonadati > Pseudomonadota > Gammaproteobacteria > Alteromonadales > Colwelliaceae > Thalassotalea > Thalassotalea hakodatensis. The sequence continues at coordinate 3,012,357 of NZ_AP027365.1, forward strand.
CAATATTTCATTGCACTTATCTAAATGATGTAAATATGCACGCGAATAATTCTTACAGGTATAACATTCACATTGTTCATCTAATGGCCCTGTATCTACTTTATTCTTAGCATTTCTTATTTTTACCACACCTGTGGTAACAAACAAATGACCATTTCGTGCATTTCGGGTAGGCATCACACAATCAAACATATCGATACCACGCCTAACGCCTTCTACTAAATCTTCTGGCTTTCCTACTCCCATCAGATATCGGGGTTTATTTTCAGGGATCAAGGGGGCTGTATGATCTAAAATTCTGACCATATCTTCTTTAGGTTCACCCACTGATAAACCACCAATGGCGTAACCATCAAAATCAATTGCTTTTAAACCATTAATAGAGACTTCGCGCAAATCTTCATACATGCCACCTTGTACAATGCCAAACAAGGCATTTGGGTTTTCTTTGTGAGCATCTTTACTACGTTGCGCCCAGCGCAGTGAAAGCTCCATAGACTCTTTTGCTTCAACATGCGTTGCAGGGTAAGGCGTACATTCATCAAATATCATGACAATATCTGAACCCAATTTACGCTGAACTTCCATCGAACGTTCAGGAGTTAACATGATTTTCTCACCATTTACCGGTGAGCTAAATTTAACCCCTTCTTCGGTAATTTTTCGCATTGCACCTAAACTAAACACTTGAAAGCCACCGGAATCAGTAAGAATCGGCTTGTCCCAGTGAATAAAGTCATGTAAATCACCGTGCTGTTCGATAATATCAGTACCTGGGCGCAGCATTAAATGGAAGGTGTTTCCTAAAATGATTTCAGCGCCTATTTCTTCTATTTCCTCACTTTTCATGCCCTTTACGGTACCGTATGTACCAACAGGCATAAAAGCAGGCGTTTCTACCGTACCACGCGCAAAGGTTAATCTGCCTCTACGTGCTTTACCATCTTTAGTAATAAGCTCATAGCTCATTGCTTTTTTTTGTGTTTTTTCAGTCATATGATTTCCTGCCTACTAGCGAAACAGGCCAGCGGCGTAATTAACATTATGATTGACGACGAGTTAAAAACATCGCGTCACCATAACTAAAAAAGCGATATCGTTCAGATATCGCATGATTATATGCTGCCATAATATTATCATAGCCAGCAAACGCACTGACTAACATCAGTAACGTTGATTCTGACAAATGAAAATTGGTTATTAAGGCATCAATGATTTCAAATTCATAACCAGGCGTAATAAAAATGTCGGTATCGCCATAAAAAGGTGTTAACGTTTGCCCTTTTTCTTTTGCTGCTTTTGCCGCACTTTCTAGCGAACGTACCGAGGTAGTTCCAACAGCGATAACCCTGCCACCGTTTGCTTTTGTTTGCTGGATAAGTTCAACAACGTCTTGCGGCACTTCAGCATATTCAGCATGCATTATATGGTCTTCAATTTGCTCTACGCGTACAGGTTGAAATGTGCCAGCACCAACATGCAAAGTAACGAAGGCAGTGTTAACGCCTTTTTCTTTAATACGTTTTAATAACGCATCATCAAAATGTAAGCCCGCCGTTGGCGCAGCAACCGCACCTGGTTTTTCATTGTAAACTGTTTGATAACGCTCTTTATCGCTTTCTTCGTCAGGGCGATCAATATAAGGCGGTAAAGGCATGTGGCCAATATCTTCTAATACCGTTAATACGTTGTCTTGGTGTGAAATTTCAATTTCAAACAGTGCGTCATGCCGTGCCACCATGATAGCTGACACTTTATTTTCTAATACCAGTTCTGTACCAGGCTTAGGAGATTTACTCGCACGTACATGCGCTAGAAAGCGTTTATCATCAAGAATACGTTCGACCAGTACTTCTAATTTCCCACCGGTTTTTTTCTGGCCAAACATTCGTGCTGGAATAACACGAGTATTATTAAAAACTAATAAATCGCCAGCGTTCAACTGCTCAATGACATTAACAAAATGGGCATCTTGCAACGCCCCGCTACAACCGTCCAGCACCATTAACCTGCTAGCCGTACGATCAGCTTTAGGATAGCGAGCAATAAGCTCTTCAGGTAAATCAAAGGAAAAATCTGCGACACGCATAGAATTAATAAGACTTCTTTATGACAAAATAAACCGCGTAATTTTAGAGCCCTAGCCTTGTAAATTCAAGTAAAACTAAGTGATAACGCCACATTATCACTATTGTTTATAATGACTATTTAGCAGAATGAATCAGTAAAATGCTGTTAATTATCGTATTCTGTTAAGTATCCACTTTGCTCATTCGACACTTAATGACGATGTTTGATCCACACACTAAAGCTATTGCTAGAACAATATTGAATGGTTTTGAACGCCATATTTATTTATTTAGTCAAATAACGAAGTCTGCACAAACGCGATTTGAGCAGGGTCAATGGTTAGCGATTCAAGCCGCGTCAAGAGATCGCAACGACTACTTCGATCTACGGGTTCAAGAAACTTTAGCAGTACTACGTGATGATTTTCGTATTGAAACACTCGATGATACGCTTTGGCGCCAAGTAAAGCAGTTTTACATTGCATTATTGCAAACACATCCACAAGCAGAATTAGCAGAGAGCTTTTATAACTCCGTTTTTTGTCACCTATTTGATCGCCGATATTACTTTAATGACTTTATTTTTGTTGAATCTTGTTTAGCGATAGATCGAAGCAATGAAACCATATACACCCGATATTCCATTAGTGAAAAAGGCTTATGCCACACCATTACGCATATTATAGAACAAGCCGGGTTTAAACGATCTTTTGCGCACATTAAAAAAGATGTAAAAGCGCTGATCAAGCTGTTTATTAAACACCCTGTTTTATCAACATTTGCATTATCTACGATTGAAATAGACATACTAAATTTTGTCTTTTACCGCAACAAAGGTGCGTACATTATCGGTAGGGTACTCACGCCCGCAGGCAATACCCCTTTCATCGTGCCGATTGTGAATAACCTAAACACAGGCTTAAAAATTGATGCATTATTAACGGATGAAGAAAATATGGCGGTTGTTTTTGGTTTTGCACGTTCCTATTTCTTTGTTGATTGTTTGCATCCAACGGCATTGGTTAATTTTTTACAAACTTTGATCCCACATAAAACTAGGGCTGATCTATATTCAGCCATCGGCTTTCATAAACAAGGAAAAACACAGTTTTATCGAGACTTCTTAACGCACCTTAACGAAAGTGACGACCAGTTTAAACTCGCAGATGGTATTAAAGGCATGGTGATGTCTGTTTTTACACTGCCTTCTTACCCTTATGTTTTCAAAATCATAAAAGATCATTTTTCACCGAGTAAGAGTGTGACGAAAAAAGAAGTCAAAGAAAAATATCGCCTAGTCAAACTGCATGATCGTGTCGGTCGCATGGCCGATACCATGGAATATTCACAAGTTGCCTTTCCAAAGCATCGTTTTTCACAGGCACTTATTGATGAATTACTTAATGTTGCGCCTAGTATAATCACTATAGATGAACAACTTATTATTATAAAACATGTTTATATCGAACGGCGTATGACCCCGCTGAACCTGTATTTAGCAAAAGCTAATGATGAACAAATAGCACAGGCAATGTTTGGTTATGGAGAAGCAATAAAGCAGTTAATTGCCGCGAATATATTCCCTGGAGATATGTTGTTAAAAAATTTCGGTGTTACACGACATGGTCGCGTTATCTTTTACGACTACGATGAAATAACCTATATGAATGAAGTCAATTTTCGACAGAAACCCATGCCAGTAACCGAAGCACAAATTTATGCCTCCGAACCTTGGTATACAGTAGAAAAAGGCGATGTTTTTCCAGAGGAAATTGCTACCTTTGCCTTAGCGAATCCAAAATATCGGAACGCTTTTTTAATTCATCACGCCGACTTATTAACTGCAACCTATTGGCAACACCAACAACAAGAGGTCGCACGAGGCGAGGTTGCTGATGTATTTCCCTACCCAGAACAGTTAAAAATATAACCAAACACCCCCTGTGTTGAGTAATTAATGAGCGAACAATACAAAAGTATAAATTTCCGCTTTACCTTTGCTCATCCATGAGTATAATTCTCGTCCGTTGCAGGGGTATAGTTCCAATTGGTAGAACAGCGGTCTCCAAAACCGACGGTTGGGAGTTCGAATCTCTCTACCCCTGCCATTCTTTTTACGTAATAAGTTACACGACTCTTACTCTCTCCATTTCACTAAAATACAATATCTACACACCAATCTGGTTTATCATCGCGACTTAATTGCTTAATAGCTGAAAGCAAGATAACCTTTGTTGTTTGTTTTTCATGCAAACCTTAAGTGATGGCTAACGTTAACTTACAATTATGAAACGAATCTTGCTTATGAAACGTTTTAACTTCAATCTTGTGATGATCGCCCTCTTGTTGTTTATGTTCAAGACTGGGGCGTTTCAAATTGATAATGATCAGTCTGACGAGCAACTTTACCAGACACTAATCGCAATTTCTGATGATAGTAAAATAAACAATCAACAAAAATTAAAGCAACTGCAGCAGTTTATCACGCGTGTAAGTATAAAAATGCACCCAAAAATATCTGCGCTGGCTCGAACAAAAGCAATGGCGATTGCGGCTATGGAAAATCAAACAGAAACATTAGTCGACTATCAACAAGAATTAAAAAACATTCCACTTGCAAACGATGAACAACAAATAATAAACCTACTTAGCGAGACCGCAGAAACAAACTTATACCGAATACAAGATAAGCATGTTTTGGTTATTGCAAAAGCTAAAGCGTTATTAGATCAGCTTTCGGTATTGCCTATTTCTAAGCAAGATAACTACCTAGATTCAACATTAACGCTTTCAGTCAATGATCAAGCATTTCTTAATTATATTATTGCTAACAGTTATTTTGTCACCACCAATTACGAAGCTGCCCAACAGCACTTTCTCAGTGCGATGCAACTTTACCAATCAACCAAGAACCTTCAAGGGCAAGCGACTATTTACACCAACTTAGCCATGCTCAGTTGGGCACAACATAACTATGAAAAAGCACTGTCGCAAAATGAAAAGGCTTTCAATATCGCGCTTGTGCTTTCAAATGAGTTTATGTGGGTAAACACCATGCTAAATAAAGGTGTTTATTTCCAGCATTTACGTCAATTTGATAATGCGTTAGCAACCTTTCAAAAGTTACTTGAACACCCCAGGATTGACGAATATCCCGAACGAAAAATTAAAGCATTGATCGCTAAAGCTGATGCCCTTCAAAAGATAGGCCTATTTGAAAAAAGTGAAACCTTTATTCAACAAGCATTACTGATTGCTACGGCTAACCATGATAACGTTAACCTTTACACAGGAAAAATAGCGTTGGGTAACCTACTCACTCAGCAAAAAAAATATGATGAAGCCCTTAAATTATACATTTCAGCTGAAAAATATTTCAAAAATAATCAACAACCTAGGCTACATTCTGCAGCATTGAAGTCTCTCAGTATCTTATTTGAGGTGAAAAAAGATTTTCAACAAGCGCTGTCGTATCATCAACAATACGCCACATTAAGCATTAATAACCTTCGCAACGCACAGAAGGCGTCAATAATACGTTTAAATGAGCAATTTCAAGCCGACAATAAAGAAAAACAAATTCAATTATTGCAACAAGAAACGGCTCTACACCAATCAAATACTCAACAAGCCGAAGACCAAAAACGCTTTTTATTAATTTTGGTCATATCTAGCGCCATCATTATCATTTTATTAATCAGTCGACGTTACAGTAAAAAAGAAGCAGCAAAGCTACAACAAATGAATAGTGATATTGCAGCAAATGAAAAACAATTAATGTTGCTATCTTATGCTTTTAAAAGTACATCTGACGCAGTGTTTATTACCGATAATCAATTCAACATTGAAGCGGTCAATAATGCCTTTGTACAAATTACCCATAAAACAATGCATCAAGTTATCGGGAAAAAAGTCAATTTCGCGACAATAAACGGTCAAGATAAAAACTTAGCTGACAATATCATGCTGCAAGCAAAAATAGCAGATACCTGGCAAGGTGAGTTATATGAGCAACGCTCAAATAATGAAATATATCCGATAGAATTAGAAGTTGAAGCCATTAAAAACGGACAACTTGAGGTTATTCATTATCTTGGCGTTTTTCGTGATATTACTGCGCGTAAAAAAGCACAAGAACAACTTACTAGGCTTGCCACTCACGATGATTTAACGGGTTTACCCAACAGAGCACTATTTGAAAGTTTGATACAGCAATCATGTTTAAACGCAAAACATGTCAACAAGCTTCCGACATTACTACTCTTTGACATCAATGGCTTTAAAAAAATCAACGACTCTTATGGTCATCAATTTGGTGATACGATTATATGTGAAATAGCCAAACGTTTAAAACGGGTACTGTTCACAAAAGATGTCATCGCCCGCATTAACGGAGCTGAGTTTGGTATTTTAGTCGAGTTAAACAACCCAAAACATAGCGCAGTGAGAGTATCAAAAAAAATATTTTCGATATTCGAACAACCTTTCATGCACAATGAGGTGTCATTAACAATCAATGCAAGCATGGGCATAGCCCTATACCCTCAAGATAGTGACGATGCCCAAGAGTTATTACGAAAAGCTGCTGTTGCTATGCTTGATGCGAAAAAAACTGAAGGTTTATATTATCGTTTTTATGAAAGTAAAATGAACACTTCAGTGATGAAGCAACTTGAGCGCGAGCAAAAATTACTCAATGCAATTAACAATCAATATTTTGACTTTTATTATCAGCCTGTCGTTGATTTAGAAACTGACTTGATCATAGGTGCTGAAGCTTTGATTCGTTGGGTTGAGCCAGACGGCACCATTATTTCACCTGCTGAATTTATACCGTTAGCAGAGCAATCAGAAGTTATCGCTCAAATTGATCGCATCGCGATAAAACAAGTCTTTGATCAAGTAGCTGCGTGGCAGTTAGCAAACGTTCAGTTCGGGTCAATTGCCATCAACTTATCAGCGCAAATATTTTCTTCTCCCGATGAATTATTAACCATGTTACAGGCTAAAATAAGCCAAACCGGTGTTTCACCTGCTTGTATTAAATTCGAAATTACAGAAGGAATGCTGTTAACGGATGTGCAAACAGCCATTAAAACGATGCGAAAATTAAAAGCATTAGGCTTTAAACTATCATTAGACGACTTTGGTATCGGTTTTTCATCGCTAAATTATTTAAAAAAGTTTCCCGTTGATTGCATTAAAGTAGATAAAAGCTTCATTTTTAATTTACATAAGAGCGATATAGATCACAGTATCGTCAAAGCAATTATCTCTCTCGCTGAAACACTTCACTTACAAGTCATTGCAGAAGGTGTAGAACAGCAAGCTCATGTTGACTTACTCAAAGACATGCAGTGTCACCAATATCAAGGATTCCATTTCAGTAAACCACTACCTGTTGAATTATTTGAAATAAAATTAAAAAATAATACATCCTCCGATCTTACAAAGAGATAATGTTGAAATCACCTTAACAATTATCAGCAAGCAATTTATACTAGCCCCATTATTTTTCACGCTAAGTTAAGTATGGCTATCAACGAAAAACAATTTGTTTATTTACAAGAGATGGGCATCAACCTATGGCTAAGAAAATCAATTTCAGCGCAAAGTGCAGTCGTCGATGAGTCGTCACAAACAGATATTTCAGCACCTTCTGTTGAAATTGATCAGTTATTAACTGAACGTTTTTTTCTAGACACCATTCTTGCAATGGCTTTAAAACCATCAAGCTTTACTCAAGTTTCTCCCAATAAACTACAATGCGATGATTTTATTTGGCAATTTGTCAATGAAGCAACCATTGACTTTGAAAACAATGTATTAACAACGCCACCAATCACTGATATTTTTCAGCAACCAGCGTTAAAAAAACGTTTGTATCAACAACTTTTACCCGTGATTAACACTAATACTGTTGGCTAACGGCTACTAATTGCTAAAAAACATCTTATTTTACCTCTAAATACACTGCGAACCTATGACAACAAACACCACTGAACTGCAATTTACCTCAATTAATGAAGGGCACGTTCCAACTTTATTACCCATTGAAAATACTTGCCATAGCCATCCTTGGAGTGAGAAAGTTTTTCGCTCATGCATTGGTGGTCGATATTTTGGATTTCTAGCACAGCACCAAAAAGAAGTGGTTGGCTTTTATATCGCTGACCTTGTCGCCGATGAAGTCACACTTATGGATATTTGTATTGACCCCAAGCATCAAGGTAAAGGTTATGGTAAAGCACTAATGTTGCATTTGAATCAACAGTCGACCAATAAAGGTGCCACTACGCTTTTGCTCGAAGTTCGAGCAAAAAACATTTCAGCTTTAATGATGTATATTAATCAGGGGTTTATAGAAGTCGCTAGAAGAACAGGTTATTACCCAAGTAAAATCGGCTATGAAGACGCCATAGTAATGAAAAAAGAAATCTCATAACATGTTGAACGAAAAGCACCTGATGCATTTTAGCTGATAGCAATTAAATTGAAAAATCATAGAGTTTTTACTGCTCTTAACAGGCCTTTTAGGTATAATGCCGCGCGATAAATTTCTTATATTTCGAATCAACTACATCACTAACAGGTAATTTGCATGTCTGTACAACAGCAGGAAGTCGATATTCGTAGAACGTTTGCGATAATTTCTCACCCTGACGCCGGTAAAACTACGATCACCGAAAAGGTCTTACTTTTCGGACAAGCCTTGCAAAAAGCAGGTACCGTTAAAGGTAAAAAATCAGGACAACATGCAAAGTCTGACTGGATGGAAATGGAAAAAGACCGCGGTATATCAATTACTACCTCGGTAATGCAGTTCCCGTACAATGACTGCTTAGTTAATTTACTTGATACTCCTGGCCACGAAGATTTCTCGGAAGATACTTACCGCACATTAACCGCTGTTGATTCATGCTTGATGGTTATAGACACCGCTAAAGGTGTGGAAGATCGCACCATAAAGTTAATGGAAGTAACACGATTACGCGACACCCCCATCATCACCTTTATGAACAAAATGGACCGAGATGTACGTGATCCGATGGAAGTGATGGATGAAGTTGAAGACGTCTTAAAAATAAAATGTTCACCTGTAACTTGGCCTATCGGCATGGGTAAAGAGTTTAAAGGTGTTTACAATATTTTAGCCGATGAAACCATTCTTTATCAATCAGGCCAAGGCCATACTATTCAAGAAAAGCGTGTAATAAAAGGGCTAGATAACCCGGAACTTGATGCAGCCGTTGGCAACTATGCTGACGATCTACGTGAAGAACTTGAACTTGTTATTGGTGCTTCACATGAGTTTAATCTTGAAGAATTTTTAAATGGTGAATTAACACCAGTATTTTTCGGTACTGCTCTTGGTAACTTTGGCGTTGACCATATGTTAGATGGCCTAACTAAATGGGCACCAACACCTATGCCTAGAGCAACAAATACGCGAGATGTTAAAGCAACAGAAGAGACGTTTTCAGGCTTCGTGTTTAAAATACAAGCAAACATGGACCCTAAACACCGTGACCGTATTGCTTTTATGCGTATTGTCTCAGGTAAATATGAAAAAGGTATGAAAATGCGTCAGGTACGCATTGGTAAAGATGTAAAAATTGCTGATGCTGTTACTTTTATGGCAGGTGATCGCGCTAACGTTGAACAAGCCTTTGCCGGCGATATTATCGGTTTACATAATCACGGTAGCATACAAATTGGTGATTCATTTACCGCAGGTGAAGACATGAAATTCACCGGAATTCCTAATTTTGCACCGGAATTATTTAGACGTATTCGTTTACGGGATCCATTAAAAGCCAAACAACTACAAAAAGGGTTAATACAGCTTTCTGAAGAAGGTGCTGTTCAAGTTTTCCGGCCTTTTAGTTCTAATGACATGATTGTTGGTGCTGTTGGTGTGCTTCAGTTTGAGGTTGTTGTTCAGCGCTTGAAGTCAGAATACAACGTTGATGCTATTTATGAACCTATCAGTGTTGCAACAGCTCGTTGGTGTAGCTGTGACGATGAACGAATTCTTGAGCAATTCCAGAAAAAAGCCTATGACAATTTAGCGCTTGATGGTGGTGATAATCTTACCTATATTGCGCCAACGATGGTAAACCTTAATTTAGCACAAGAACGTCATCCTGATATTACATTCCATCACACGCGCGAACATTAAGTGTAGGTATTGACGTTAAACAAGTAACAATCATTCAATAATTGCTTTAGGGTTTCCTTTAGCGTGCGAATTAGCAGATAGATAGAGATAACAGATGAATATTAAACAACTACTTGCTGAAAGAGTCACTACAGCGATGGTAGCAGCAGGCTTACCTGAAGATACAAATCCAGCAGTAAGTGTCTCCACAAAACCACAATTTGGCGATTATCAAGCCAATGGCGTAATGGGAGCAGCTAAAAAGCTGAAAACAAACCCTCGTGAATTGGCGACAAAAGTTGTTGAAAACTTAGATCTTAACGGCATAGCAAGTAAAGTTGAATTAGCAGGTCCTGGCTTTATTAATATTCATTTAGCTGACACCTGGTTAACTAAGCAGTTAATCAATACTGCTAGCGATAAACATTTAGGCGTGACACAACGTGCTGAACCACAAAATGTTGTGGTTGATTATTCTGCACCAAATTTAGCCAAAGAAATGCATGTTGGCCACTTACGCTCTACGATTATTGGTGATGCTGTCGTTAGGGCGCTAGAATTTCGTGGTGACAATGTCATTCGTCAAAACCACATGGGTGACTGGGGCACACAGTTTGGCATGTTGCTCGCTCACCTTAACGATAAATTACAAGCGAATGAAGTCGCTGAAACGGCACTGGCTGATTTAGAAACGTTCTATCGTGAAGCTAAAATTCGCTTTGATAATGAAGAAGGTTTTGCCGATCGTGCCCGAGATTATGTTGTTAAACTACAAGGTGGCGACAGTAAATGCGCTACACTTTGGCAACAATTTATTGATATTTCTATCACCCATAGCGAAGAGATTTATCAAAAACTTAATGTCACGTTAACCCGCCAAGATATTATGGGCGAAAGTGCATATAATGATGACTTATCAGCCGTTATCGATGAATTAATGGCACAACATATTGCCGTTGAAGATCAAGGGGCAAAAGTTGTCTTCATTGATGAAATGGCAAATAAAGATGGTGAACCTTCCGTATTTATCGTGCAAAAGTCAGGCGGTGGTTATTTATATGCAACAACAGATTTATCCGCCTGCCGCTATCGTAGCAAGACACTAAAAGCAGATCGTATTATTATCTTCACTGATGCTCGTCAATCATTACATTTCAAGCAAGTAGAAGTCGTAGCACGCAAAGCTGGTTTCTTACCTGACCATGTTCGTTATGATCATTGCCCTTTTGGTATGATGATGGGTGATGATGGTAAACCTTTTAAAACCAGAACAGGTGGCACGATCAAGCTTGCAGAATTACTTGATGAAGCGGTTATTCGTGCGCAGAGTGTGATTAAAGAAAAGAACCCTGATTACAACGACGAACAATTAGCTACCATTGCTAAAAAAGTTGGCATTGGCGCGGTTAAATTTGCCGACCTTTCAAAAAACCGCACCAGCGATTACATCTTTAACTGGCAAACCATGCTAAGTTTTGAAGGTGCTACAGCACCTTATTTACAATATGCATATTCTCGTATTCAAAGTATTTTTTCTAAAGCAGCTATTTCGCCACAATCACTGAATACAGCGTTTAAAGTAATTGAACCACAAGAAAAAGCACTAGCACTAAAAGTCTTACAATTAGAAGATGTAATAGATGCAGTGATCAACGATTGTACACCTAACCTTTTATGTAATTACCTTTACGAATTAGCCAGTCTTTACATGAGTTTTTATGAAGCTTGCCCTATTTTAAAAGATGGTATTGCACCTGAGGTTAAAACTGCACGCTTGGCACTTTGCGCACAAGTTTCCAATGTATTAAAGCAAGGCTTAGAAATTCTTGGTATTGATATAATGGAAAGAATGTAAGGAAAGTGACATGAAAGTGTTGCTAATAGATAATGGTGAGCAATCACTTTCTCCCATTAATACCTTATTAAAACAGCGCCGATGTAAAACGGCTTACATTACAGACGCGATAATGGGCATAAAGCTGCTGCAAAAGCATGCTTTTGATGTGGTTATTATCGCTGATAAGCCTATACGTACTACCCTAGCGAATTTGTTAAAAGCAATTGCGCTTAAATTTCCACAGGTAGTACGCTTTGCCGTTATTGCAGAGGGTAACATTAACGAAGACTTATCAGCTCATTATTTGTATCACCATCCTATTGATGCGCCTAAAATCATCAAAACGATTATTGCTCTTGGCTCTGCACATCAACAAATCACAAAAGCAGTCGTTGTAAAAACAGTAGCACAAGTAAAAACATTACCTAGCCCGCCCAAAGTTTACTTACAATTAAATCGCCTACTCAAGCAAGCGAATGTTGATTCAAATAAAATCGCAGAAATAGTGTCGCAAGACCCAGCCTTAGCTGCCAAAGTCATTCAGTTTACAAACAACACTTTTGCACAAAGCGATAAGCCTATAACCAATATTAGCGAAGCGATCACTAAAATGGGAGTTGATACTCTTAGCTGTATTGTCATGACTGCCGAGCTTTTTTCTTATCAGCCCGATATTCCCAATTACTCAATTATTGATGAGCAATTAAAAGCGCTTAATACGGCAAAATTAGCAGCATCATTGGTCCCAGTAACACTCAAACAGGATGCGCTATTAGCAGGCCTTTTACACAGCATAGGTAAGTTAGTGTTATTTGAAATGGATAAAAAACTTACGCTAACATTTTTTAATCATCATGCAAAAATGACCGATGATATTGCCCTTGAACAACGTATATTTTCTACAGACCATTGCCAAGTTGGTGCCTATTTATTACATATTTGGGGATTTCCCTACAACTTGATTGAAGCGGTATTATATCAATATACACCTGAAAATCTTCTAGGTAACACCCTTGGCATTTCACAAGCAACCTATTTAGCGAAGGCATTACTGAGTAAAAAAGAAATTGATCAAACATTTGTCACGCACTACCAACTTGAGCCACAATTAGAAAAACTACAAAATAACGCTGCAAAATTCATGTAACAAAGGTTAACAGCCCTTAGGTCACGCTTATGTTATTTACCGACAGTCATTGCCATTTAGACTTTCAGCCGCTTAATGAAGATCCAAATGCATTATTTACCCAATGCATTAAGGCCAATATTCACCGCATTATAGTGCCTGCAGTATCTCCTAAAAACTGGCAGCAAGTATTAACATTGAAGCGAGAAAGCAGAAAAAATCTTACTATATTACCCTGTTTAGGTATTCACCCTTGGTACCTAAAAGGTTTAACATTTCAAGTATTAGAACAGTTAGCAGCGATGATTGAAAAACACCAAGAACATCTTATTGCGATTGGTGAATGCGGCATTGATGGAAAAATAGCAAAAGAACAAAATAACCTCGTACAACAACAACAGTTTTTTCGTCAGCAGGTTTTACTTGCAAAGCAATATCATAAACCTCTCATTATTCATCATCGGCGTTCTCATAACGAGCTCATAGAAATTTTAAAGCAAGAAAAGCCTCAAACAGGTGGTTTTTTACATGGTTTTTCTGGTAGTTACCAACAAGGAAAAACCTATATTGACATGGGTTTTAAACTTGGTATTGGTGGCACAATTACTTACGAAAGAGCCGAAAAAACTCGTAAAGCTGTTAAACGCTTCCCATTAGACACATTAGTGTTAGAAACTGACGCACCTGCAATGCCTTTATCGGGGGAGCAAGGTCAACCAAACTCGCCACTGAATATCATTAAAGTTTTTGAGCAATTATGTTTATTGCGTGTTGAAACACCAGAAGATATTGCCACGCAACTTGAAGTTAATGTTGATAAAATTGTACATGTTTAAGAACGATTACTTGGCTAGACGAAAACTTTGACGGCTAAAACGATTTAATCCGCGGGTTAGTAAAAAACCAACCACACCTGCCAGCATTATCATCAGACGGAAATCAGCAAACTGTTCATCACTTGCAGCTTCTAATGAACGCGTAAACGGCTCTTTAAGTAACGTTACCCGTAAATACCCTTTTAACGTTGCATCACGTACTTCATGAACTACTGGTAAATATTGAGACTCATTAGGTGCTAGGTAATCCCCTAACCCATATAGCGCAAGGACTGACTGTTGTTCAACATTAGACAGTATTAACTGGCCGGTTTCATCATAGATAGAAATATCTTTGATCCAAGGAGTGTTAGTCGTTTGATCAATATATTGCTGTAATTTTTCTGGGTTTTCATGCCATAGTGTTAAACTAGTGATCGCCATTTGGCTGACAACTTCATCTGAAAGCTCAATAAAGTGCTCATTAATTGCTGATTGTTGATCACCGTAGCTAAACACCCAAATGTTCATCACCAGCACAATAAGTATTATCGCTATAGCTAATTGCGTTATTTTATTATAAATAGATGACAATCTAGGGTATAAATGCGGTTGATTTTGTTTCATATAGCAAATCTCGTCACGCGTTAACCACACTATAAAGTGTTATACTCGACAATGAAATATACGCAAGACAATATTTTCAACTAAATATAACTAAACTTAAAAGGCAGAGCCGTGGCTAGTATAGTAACTCACTTCCCGCTAAATAATTTTTCCAAACAACAATTATCACAAGTTTTTATAGAAGATGAACTAAATCTTCCTCAGTCGTTAACATTAAATGAACATGCCTTAGCATTGCTTGTTACGGATGATGAAAAAGCATCATTCATTGCCTATCACAATATAGAACTCGTGGTATTTTCCACATTAACCTTATCTGATTTATTAGCACTTACACACGAATGTGACATTACCTTGATTGCTCTCACAGCTATTAATCATAGAGCTTCATTAACAAGTTATCGATTTGCAATTAACTGCCACTCACTGGAGAAAAGCGTCAATTCACTTGCCGACTTTACACGCAATCAAGTCATTGAAGCTGCCATTATTCAACATGCGCCTTTGTTATCTCAACCTGGCTTATTAGTCATGGATATGGACTCAACCACTATAGAAATTGAGTGCATTGATGAAATAGCCGTATTAGCTGGTGTTGGTGAACAAGTAGCGGATGTCACCGAGCGCGCAATGCAAGGAGAATTAGATTTTGCTCAAAGCTTACATCAACGTGTAGCCACTTTAGCGAATGCTCCTGAGTCAATTTTAGCAGAGGTAGTGAAAAATCTACCATTAATGGCAGGCTTAACGACCCTAGTCGATACCCTAAAAGCACATAAATGGCGAATCGCCATAGCCTCAGGAGGGTTTACCTATTTTGCCGACCATTTACAGCAGCTACTTGAATTAGATGCAGCACACGCAAACGTACTTGAAATCGTAGACAAAAAATTAACAGGTAACGTCATTGGTGATGTTGTCGATGCGCAAGCAAAAGCCGAATGTTTAATACAATTAGCAAATACATTTAATATTGAGGCAACGCAAACAGTTGCAATGGGTGATGGCGCCAACGATTTAATTATGATGAAAGCTGCGCATCTAGGAGTAGCCTTTCATGCTAAACCTATTGTGGTGAAACAAGCGGATACGACCATCAATAATGCAGGTTTAGATTTAATGCTTCACTGGTTGGCATAAGTTTTTAGACAGATCGTTCGTTGAGTTTGTATTAAGCACATTCAACGAACAAATTGCATTAGGACAGGAGTGAACTATCACATATCATTGGCCATTAATTGATAGCGATTAAGCGCTTCGTGCGTCACATCAATAAGTTGTACTACCCCAACAACACTCCATATATCTTGTTCGATTTGTTTTCCGCGGTGTATTGCATATGCACTGATATAACTAAGTTCAGGGTTTAAATATTTCATATCAGGATCATCAGTACGAGATAACTTCATTTGAATACAATAAAACTCTCCGCGTTTTAATGCATTTTTAATAAACATTTTTTTAAACATATCTGACTGCAGATCAGAACCAAGCTTTGTATTCACCGCTTGTTCAACAATATCATTTTCTGGATTGATAGAAATATATAAAGTTTCATCAATCGATGTATCTTCCGGTTGCATCTTCTTCAGCGACTCATTAAAGAAATTCGTCGCTTTCAAATGGCTTAGCACAGGGTATAAATTAAAATGATGCACCCTGTCGCTAATCCGTTTGCATTGACGTAATAATGGGCTTTCGTCATCATTGGTTGCAATGGTCTCATATTTATAACGGCTACCACTAGTTTGCACCACGACTGAAATAGTTTGTAAACTGCGACTATAAATATTACGTAATGCTTTTGCCAACCCAGGGCTAAACATCGCGTATTCATCGGGAGTGAGCTTATCACGGTTTTTTTCAATTAACGCTTTAAAAAAGGAGCGCCCTATGTGTTTATGCTTTTCAACATAAACACGTAAATGTAAAACCGTTTTATCTTTACTAACTCGCATGACCTCGTAAGGCAACTCATTTAAATCAAATGACGAGGTAATCTTTTGCAGCTGCATAAAAGAAACATTAATGATGTTGCCGCGAGTTAATACACAAGGCTTTTCTAGTTCAACTTTCAAACCAGAGGTTGAAAAATCTTCAGATATCCCCTGCCACTGAACCCCCTCTGAGGAGACAGCAAGAGGTGTTTTGTACTTAAACCTAGGCTCTTGTCGTTGATTATTAAAGTTAATACCAACGTCATCTATCGCCAAAGGTTCTGCCAATCTTTTATGGCCAAAATTTTTCAGTTTATTTGTATTGATATCATCAAAATTGAACCCTTTATAAAAGTCAATAATCTCTGGAGAGTCAATACGTTGTGCAATCACCAGCATCGACAAATTAGATATCGATAACAAAACATCTTCAGTAATAGGCTGATTCAAGTGTTGATCACGTTTAGCAAGACTATTCGCCAACGTTAACGGAGATTCAGCGTATGATTCATCTAATGGTAACGTATAAAGTTGATGAACAGCAAAACTTGCTTTATTGGCTGCAAACCCAAAAAAATGCATTCTAAAAACATCGTCATCTTCAAGCTGAATAGAATCTGCAGTATAAAAATATGCTTTGCCATTACTGTCATGCACAAAACTATACACGAGTAATGGTGAATGCTTTGAAGCGTGCTTTTTAATGCGTAATAAACGTTCAGGGGTAACAAGATAGTTTACTGTACTGTGGCGAGACTCATCTTGCCAATATTGAAAGGTGCCTTGGTTGTTATGACAAGTCAACACGTACCTTGGCAAAATGCCATCATCGGTATCTTCAATAAAAATAGGCAACTCATTCGATTTAGGTAACACAAATTGTTCAATACATCTAGAATGTAGGGCAGAAATTGTGTTATCTAAATTGATCTTATATCGACGTTTATTGCCTTGAATAAAGCCGGCAAGAAATTGCCGAAAACCATCCCGTTTTACATCGCTATCAGGTACTCGTTCAAGCCCTACTAATTGTACGTTATCAACTAATTGAATATTTTTAACTTGATAACGATAATGACTATTTTTACCAAACTGAAAATCATTCTCAAGCCCTGTAAAGCGCACTGTGAGTACATGACGCATGGTAATTTTATGTTTACCACTATAACGGAATTTACAACCATGCACGCTTATATCTGAACTGGAAACTTCGATTTCTTTACCATCAGGAAGCTCAACGATTAATGGAATAGCGAAATTCATCCGCTCTTCTTTGCGGTTAAAGTAAGGTCCAAATCGCAGTAACTCTGCAGGATATTGCGTTTTCTCAAACACTTTAGCTTTAGGAGCAGGGCTAGGAGGTACAGTACCAGAAAGCTGATCTTTTTCACGATGGTACATCACTCTAAAATTGTTTTCAGTGTTCATCACCGCTTCATAAACAGCTAGCGTATAACCACCGTATAATTCGAGGGTATCTTCAAAGGCCCTAATTGCAATATCATCAAGATAATGCGTTCTATTTTCATGTACATATGGGCGGCACTCACCATCAACATGCCCACGTAAGTCAATTAAACGCGTACACGGTGTTGCAAGGCGCTTAACTTCCATTTTAACTAAAAAGCGATCAGACTTTGGTAACTTTACTGTTGCTTCGTTAAAACGAGATTCAAAATCCTCAGCCGTGACAGTACCGGAAAATTCATCGATTATCGCTTGATATTTTGAAAAATCTTTAGTCATTTGCTCATCAAAGTTAGTACAATTACGTTAAGGCTATACCTATAGTCGAAATCATTATAATGTGAATCAGTTAAATGTCATACACTAAGTTGACTTTTAATACACTTAATCTAATTTTTTAAAGCAATAAGCGTACCTTTTATACAATGGCAAAAAATAAACCCTCTTACGTCTGCACAGAATGTGGCGCTGATTACTCTCGTTGGCTTGGACAATGCAATGAGTGTAAATCATGGAATACCATTTCAGAATTTAGACAACCAAAGGTTTCAAATAAACAGCAACGCTATGTAGGCTATGCTGGTCAAACTGAAGCACAAGTTCAAACGCTTGATACCATTGATTTAGCAGAATTACCCAGATTTTCCGCAGGTTTTGCAGAGTTCGACCGCGTATTAGGTGGCGGTATTGTACCTGGTAGCGCTATTCTCATCGGCGGTGAACCAGGCGCGGGAAAATCAACATTATTACTGCAAACCATGTGTGCCCTTTCCGAACAGATGTCTGCTTTATACGTTACCGGTGAAGAATCATTACAACAGGTTGCAATGCGCGCTAAAAGGCTTGGCCTAACTGCAGAAAAGTTAAAATTGTTATCGGAAACAAGTGTAGAAAATATTTGTCATATTGCTGAGAAAGAGCAACCTAAAATCATGGTCATCGATTCTATTCAAGTGATGCATATGGCAGATATTCAATCAGCGCCTGGCAGCGTATCACAAGTTAGGGAAGCGGCGGCTTTTCTCACTCGTTTTGCTAAACAAAACCATGTTGCCATGATTTTAGTGGGTCATGTGACAAAAGACGGTGCTTTAGCTGGGCCAAAAGTATTAGAACACTGTATTGATTGCTCTATTATGCTAGAAGGCAGTACCGACTCCCGTTATCGCACCTTACGTGGAAATAAAAACCGCTTTGGCGCAGTGAATGAATTAGGCGTGTTTGCCATGACAGGTACAGGCCTAAAAGAAGTTAAAAACCCATCTGCAATCTTTCTCACCCGAAGCGAAGAACAAACACCAGGGAGTATCGTCATGGTACTTTGGGAGGGAACAAGGCCGTTATTAGTTGAAATTCAAGCGCTTGTTGACCATTCAGCCTTAGGTAACCCACGAAGAGTTGCCGTTGGTGCTGAACAAAATCGCCTCGCCATGTTATTGGCTATTTTAAACCGTCATGGCGGCTTACAAATGAATGATCAAGATGTTTTTGTCAATGTTGTGGGTGGTGTAAAAGTATCTGAAACCAGTGTAGATTTAGCACTCATGTTAGCGTTAGTGTCAAGCTTTCGTGATAAAGCCTTGCCACAAGATTTAGTGGTATTTGGCGAAGTAGGTTTATCTGGAGAAATTAGGCCAGTACCCAGTGGCCAAGAGCGAATTAACGAGGCGGCAAAACATGGTTTTAAACGCGCCATTGTACCTTTTGCAAATATGCCTAAAGATCGTATTGAAGGAATGGAAGTTATTGGCGTAAAAAAAATTAGCGACGCATTAGAAGTCATTTAACGCATATTAAAAAGCTCTAAATAACCAGGAAACTACAATGAAAGTAAACCACGCAATACTCATCCTAAGCCTCAGCTGTATATCTCTGTGTGGCTGGGCAAGTAACAATCCCTTTATCGGCACTTGGCAATTAGTTTCAGGTGAATATGTTAATAATAAAAATGAAATCATTACATATAAATCAATTGGAATACGTTCTCAAAAGGTCATTGGTGAAAAACATTTTAGTTTCGTTACTTTTTCACAAGATAAATTTTGGGCCGCAGGCACAGGTAGTTATCAATTTACCAACACCACCTATAGCGAAAAACCAAGTATGGCGTCATACCCTTTAGAGGGTAATGGTGTATACACCTTTCACTATGAGATGAAAAATGACCAATGGCATAACTCACGCTGGCATGATGGCAAACGCGTTGAGTATGAAATTTGGCAAAAAGTACAATAAAGATTACAAAACCAGCTATTCTTCACTGTGCTTCAACGAAGAAGGTAGATCATGAAGTAGATATTTACTTGTTTTAATTTATTTTATCATTCAAAAATTGGTTATTAATCTTATCAATTAGGTTACTTAGCGGTTCATGGTTGACTTTATTGGGCTAGTCGCCATTATAAGTAGCGTAAAAATGACTTATAAAAACGATAAGAGACATCTATGAAAAAATCACTTTTAGCCATTTCTATCGCTACAATCTTGCTAAGCGCATGTAGCGAACAAACGACCTCAACGACCGTTAGCCAAGAAGCTAGCGTTGAAAATACCGCAGAAACTAGCACAACAGCCAAAGCTGAACTAGGTTCATTCGGTGTAGATTTAACGGCTCGTAACCTTACCGTTAAACCAGGCGACGACTTCTTCATGTACGCTAGTGGCAACTGGTACGATAATTACGAAATGCCAGCAGATAAAACCCGCTATGGTGCATTTAACGCGTTAGCAGAGCGCAGCGAAAAACAAGTTAAAGAAATAATTGATGATGTAACTTCACGCGATAACTTAAATGCTGAAGAACAAAAGGTAGCTGATTTTTATCACAGCTACATGGATGTTGAAACCATCAACAAACTTGGACTATCCCCTATTCAATCGACTCTTGATGACATTGCAGCCGTTGATTCTGTTGATGATTTAACAAAAATGTTTGGTCAAGCATGGTTAACCGGTACGACAAGTCCATTAAGTGGTGGTATGTGGTTTAACCGTTTAGACCCTGACAAGTATGAAATGTCTATCGGTGCAAGCGGATTAGGTATGCCAGATCGCTCATATTATTTAGTAGACAGCGAACGATTTGAAAAAACGCGCGCTGCTTATGTCGCTCACATTGCTGAAATGCTTGCGTTCGCTGGCGTTGAAAACGGTGAAGAAAAAGCAAAAGCCATTTTAGCATTAGAAACGAAAATTGCCGAAGGCCACTGGCCGAGAGAAAAACGACGTAACCGCGACTTAACGTTAAACCAGATTGAACGTGCTAATTTATCAAAAGAATACCCTGGTTTTAACTGGGATCTATACTTTGCTCAAACAGAATATAAAGTTCCCCAATTAAATATTTCACAGCCTGAGCCTGTTAAGGCGATGATCAGCTTAATTAATGATGAAGAGCTAAGTGTGTGGAAAGACTATATGACTTACCATACCATCTCTAATAACTCATCATTACTAGCTGAAGATATTTACGCGGCTAACTTCAAGTTTTACGGTACTGAATTACGCGGCCAACAAGAACCTCGTCCTCGTTGGAAACGTGCTGTAGCTCAAATGTCTGGTACACAATCTCTTGGTTTTGCCATTGGTAAAGTGTACGTAGATAAATACTTTCCTGAGTCATCTAAACAGCAAATGTCTGAGTTAGTTGAAAATTTACGAAAAGCCATGGGCGAGCGTATTGATGGATTAGATTGGATGGGCAAAGAAACAAAAGTAAACGCTCATGAAAAACTAGCCGCTTTCAATCCAAAAATTGGTTACCCTGATGTTTGGCAGTCATTTGACGGTCTTGAAATCTCAAGTAAAGATTTACTTGGCAATATTAAAAACATTCGCCAATTCTTCCGTGCTGACAGTGCGGCCAAAGAATTAGAAAAAACAGATCGTAATCGTTGGGGTATGACACCACAACAAGTTAACGCCTATTACAACAGTTCATTTAATGAAATTGTATTCCCAGCAGCAATATTACAACCACCATTTTTCGATCCAAATGCAGATCCTGCGGTAAACTACGGCGGAATCGGTGCAGTAATTGGTCACGAAATGGGCCATGGATTTGATGATCAAGGGTCAAAATCAGATGCTAACGGTATTCAACGTAATTGGTGGACAGACGAAGATCGTGCCGCATTCGATGCAAAAGCTGATCAACTTGCAGCACAATATAACAAGTACGAACCTATTCCAGAAAACTTTGTAAATGGCCGAAACAGCCTAGGTGAAAACATTGGTGATGTTGGCGGTATCGCGATGGCATACCATGCTTATAAACTAAGCTTAAACGGTAAAGAAGCGCCTATCATTGATGGCTTAACCGGTGATCAACGTTTCTTCCTCGCATGGGCACAAGTATGGAAAGAGAAACGCACTGAGAAAAGTATGTTGAGTCAGCTTCGTGCAGGTACACATGCACCAGGGCGTTTTCGTGCTCTTGCACCAAGAAACCACGACGCTTGGTATAAAGCATTTGATGTTAAAGAAGGTGATAAGCTTTATTTAGCCCCAGAAGATCGTGTACGTATTTGGTAACACACAAAGAGTAAGCAAACAAAAACCGGCTTCAAATTTGCCGGTTTTTTTTATTCTAAAAATATAGAAATTATATCAAACGGTATAACCTTTAATCGGGTTCGTAATCTAAGTTCGCAGACAACCAACGCTCAGCTTGTTCAAGGGTCATCTCCTTACGCGCAGCGTAGTCTAATACTTGGTCTTTTGCCACCTTAGCAACAGCGAAGTATTTACTGTCAGGGTGAGCAAAGTACCAACCACTAACGGCAGCGCCAGGCCACATTGCATAACTTGAAGTAAGTTCCATACCGATATTTTCTTCAACATTAAGTAAACTCCATAACATGCCCTTTTCCGTATGATCAGGACAAGCAGGATAACCAGGTGCAGGGCGTATACCTTGATATTTTTCACGAATTAAGTCTTCATTCGCTAACGACTCATCCGCTGCATAGCCCCAATATTCTGTACGAATTTTTTCATGAAGATATTCAGCTGAAGCCTCAGCTAAACGATCGGCAACCGCTTTTATTAAAATGCTATTATAATCGTCATGCTCAGCATCAAATGCTTTAGTAAGCGCTTCAATACCAAAACCCGCTGAAACAGCAAATGCTCCCATATAATCAGCAACGCCACTGTCCTTATCCGCCACATAATCAGCTAAGCAACGATTAAATTGTCCTGAAGGCTTCTTACTTTGCTGCCTTAACTGATGTAAACGCATCAATGGGGTTTGTTTTGCTTCATCTTCAAAGACCCACAGATCGTCTTGCTCACGATAAGCAGGAAATAATCCAAAGACGGCTTTAGCTTGTAATTTGTTATTAGCAATCACATCATCAATCATCGCATTAGCATCATTGAATAATTTAGTTGCCTCTTCACCTACCACTTCATGCTTTAATATCAGTGGATACTTACCCGATAACTGCCAAGTCATGAAAAATGGTGTCCAATCGATATAGTTACGCACAATGTTTAAATCAAGAGAATCAAGCACTGTGACCCCTAGATGGTTTGGCTTTTTCGGTATGTAATTGTCAAAACTAATCGGTGCAGGATTACTTCGCGCTTGATCTAAGGTGATCAAACTTGAACGAGGTCCTTTTTTATAGTGGCGTTCACGTACTTTTTCATATTCTTTATCTTGTCTTGCGATAAAGTCTGTACGTAGCTCTGCCGATAATAAATTACTCACGACGGAAACTGATCGAGAAGCATTAGGAACGTAAACCACTGGCTGTTTATATTGATGTTCAATTTTTACCGCTGTGTGCGCTTTCGACGTGGTAGCGCCCCCTATAAGTAAAGGTAAATTGAAGCCTTGACGTTCCATTTCTTTTGCTACATGCACCATCTCATCTAACGATGGCGTGATCAAACCCGATAAGCCAATTACATCAACATTTTCTTCTTTTGCTACACGCAAAATGTCATCACATGAAACCATCACGCCTAAATCAATAATATCAAAATTATTACACTGTAACACTACACCGACAATATTTTTGCCTATATCGTGAACGTCACCTTTTACCGTCGCTAAAAGTACTTTACCATTTGAACGCGCTTCAGTTTTTTCGGCTTCAATATAAGGATTTAAATGAGCAACCGCCTGTTTCATTACTCGTGCAGATTTCACCACTTGCGGCAAAAACATTTCACCTGCGCCAAATAAATCACCGACAACATTCATGCCATCCATTAATGGCCCTTCAATTACATCTAACGGTCTCTTCGCTTCTATTCTCGCTTCTTCGGTATCAGTGATAATAAATTCATTTATCCCTTTTACTAATGCATGCTCTAACCGTTTAATTACCGGAAGTTCACGCCAAGAGAGATCAACTTTACTATCTTTTGTCCCCCCCTGACCTCGGAATTTTTCAGCAAGTTCAAGTAATCGTTCCGTTGCTCCATCATCACTATTTTGGATAACGTCTTCCACGGCGGTTTTTAGATCTGTAGGTAAATCTGAGTAAATCGCCAATTGCCCTGCATTTACAATCCCCATATCCATACCATTTTTTATCGCATGGTAGAGAAACACAGCATGTATTGCTTCACGAACAGGGTTATTACCTCTGAACGAGAATGAAACGTTTGACACACCACCTGAAATCATTGCATGAGGTAAATTTTGTTTAATGTCGCCTACCGCTTCAATAAAGTCGACCGCGTAATTATTATGTTCATCTATACCTGTAGCAACAGCAAAAATATTAGGATCAAAAATTATATCTTCTGCTGGAAAGCCTATTTCATCAACAAGAATATGGTATGCACGATGACAAATTTCATATTTACGCTCTCGAGTATCAGCCTGACCTGCTTCATCAAAAGCCATCACGATAACGGCTGCGCCATAACGTCTGAGTAACTTCGCTTGATGCCTAAATTGATCTTCACCTTCTTTTAATGAAATTGAATTAACTACCCCTTTGCCCTGTATGCACTTTAATCCTGCTTCCAAAATGTCCCATTTAGACGAATCGAGCATAATCGGCACTTTTGCAATATCAGGTTCACCAGCAATCAAATTTAAAAATTTAACCATTGCCGCTTGTGAATCCAACATTCCTTCATCCATGTTGATATCAATGATTTGTGCACCGTTTTCAACCTGTTGAAGTGCAACAGCAATAGCTTGTTCATAATTTTCCTCCGTTATTAATCGACGGAAAACCGCTGAACCTGTCACATTAGTTCGTTCACCCACATTAACGAACAATGAGTCTTTATCAATAGTCAGCGCTTCTAAACCTGATAATCGACAAGCAATATTCTTAGTACTGATAGCACGAGGTTCAATATTCGCAACTGTGGCAGCCATACCTTTAATATGTTCAGGTGTGGTTCCACAACAACCACCAATAATATTTAAAAAACCCGATTGCGCCCATTCTTCTACATGAGTATTCATGTCTTCAACGCTAAAATCATATTCACCGAAAGCATTAGGTAAACCAGCATTAGGATGTGCTGATACGGCAAAGTCACAGATTCGACTCATTTCTTGCACATATTGCCTGAGTTCAACCGGCCCTAATGCACAATTTAAACCAAAGGAAATTGGCTTTGCATGTCTTAATGAATTATAAAACGCTTCAGTTGTTTGCCCTGATAAAGTGCGGCCTGAAGCATCAGTAATCGTGCCCGAAATCATGACGGGGTACTTAATACCTAACTCTTCAAATACTGTTTCAACAGCGAATATAGCCGCTTTCGCATTTAGGGTATCAAAGATCGTTTCAATTAAGATAAGATCCGAACCTCCTTCAATAAGCGCATGAGTTGATTCTTTATATGCTTCAACTAACTGATCAAAAGTGACGTTTCGATACGCAGGGTCATTTACATCAGGAGAGATAGAACAAGTTCTATTCGTTGGGCCCAACACACCCGCAACAAAACGTGGTTTGTGCGGTTCTTTTGCGGTAAATTCATCGGCGACTTCACGGGCTAATGCCGCAGCCACTTTATTAATGTCTGCACTATGGGATTCCATGTCATAATCAGCCATTGCGATAGTAGTGGCATTAAAAGTATTTGTTTCAATAATATCAGCGCCTGCAGCAAGATATTCGCTGTGAATAGCTTTAATGATATCTGGTTGCGATAACACCAGCATATCGTTATTACCTTTAACATCTAAGTGCCAATCAGCAAATTGCTCACCACGATAATCTTGTTCTTCCAATTTATAAGCTTGGATCATCGTCCCCATAGCGCCATCAAGAATTAAGATGCGGTTTTCTAATTGCTGTTTCATTAATGAAAAGGAGGTTGAATGTTGCATGTAATGACTCTTTATTAACGTTGATGACTAGGATGAATTGCCTGAATATTATTAGCATCAAGCTGATAGGGTGTAATTTGATAAACGTAATAGTTTAGCCAGTTAGTAAATAAAAGACTGCCGTGGCTTTTCCAGTTACACATTGGCTTTTGTTTAACGTCATTTTCTGGGTAGTAGTTTTCGGGCATTATAGCATTTTCTGAGGTTGTTAGATCACGATGATATTCATCATCTAAGGTAGTCGCATCATATTCTGGGTGTCCCGTTAAATATACTTGCTGCTTATTTTTACTAACGGCCAGATATACTCCAGCTGTAGGCGACTCAGCCACTACGGTTAAATTTGGCACTGACAAATAATCAGCCTTATCAATATAAGCATAACGGGAATGAGGCACATTAAAGTAATCTTCAAATCCACGAGTTAAATCTTCTTTTGCATCTAAAGGAGAATGAAGATAAACGCCTGATAATTTTTTAGGTCGTAAGTGACGGTTCAAGCCATAATGATGATACAAAGCGGCATGCGCAGCCCAACACGAAAACATTGTAGATGTAACATTTCTTTCAGCCCAATCAAATACTTCACAAATTTTATCCCAAAAGGTGACTTTTTCGTATTCTAATAAAGCAAGTGGTGCCCCTGTAACAATAAGACCATCATATTGTTTATGTTTAATATCATCGAATAAACGATAAAAATTATCTAGGTGCTCTTGTGGGGTATGTTTAGATTCTGCTGTATTAATACGGACAAACTCAATATTAATTTGTAATGGCGTATTTGACAGCATTCGACAAATTTGTACTTCCGTTTCAATTTTATTAGGCATCAAGTTTAAAATCGCCACTTCCATGGGACGAATTTCTTGATTAATAGCTCTATGTTCTGACATAACAAATATATTTTCATTATCAAGAACTTGTAAGGCAGGTAGTTGATCAGGAATTTTAATTGGCATTGCATACACCCAAGAGTCGATTCGTATTGTATTTCTCGAAGATAACCTTTACAGATTATTATAGTGTGTAATGTGCCTTGGATTGCTAGCTATGTCAACATCTAAACGTATAGACGTCTAAAACAGTTATGTATAATTTAGATTGAAACTGTCTGATATAGGTATTTTTGATCACTAAAAAACCCAGTAACAATGTTACTGGGTTTTTATTATATTCTAAAGTATAAGGATAAAAAATAAACAAGTCTGCCGTGTTTAAACTTACACGCTCTTGATGTAGCTTACTCGGCTACCGCTTCTTCTTGTTCTGAGCTTTCAGTTTTCTTATTTAAAAACATCTCACGTAAACGAGTATCTAGCTCTTTTGATACTTCAGGGTTTTGACGCATATACTCAACTGCTTTTGCTTTACCTTGACCAATACGATCGCCGTTGTAGCTATACCAAGCACCTGCTTTTTCAACCATCTTATTTTGAACCCCTAAATCAAGCAATTCACCTAAACTGTTGATACCTTCACCATACAAAATTTGAAACTCAACTTGCTTGAATGGCGGTGCTACTTTGTTTTTTACTACCTTAACGCGCGTTTCATTACCCACAATTTCATCGCCATTTTTTACCGCACCAATGCGACGAATGTCTAAACGTACTGAGGCGTAAAATTTAAGTGCATTACCACCTGTTGTTGTTTCTGGGTTACCAAACATAACACCAATTTTCATACGAATTTGGTTGATGAAGATCATCATGGTATTAGATTGTTTAAGGTTACCGGTTAATTTACGCATTGCTTGAGAAAGCATACGTGCTTGAAGACCCATGTGAGAGTCTCCCATGTCACCTTCAATCTCAGCTTTTGGTGTTAGCGCTGCAACCGAGTCAACTACAATCACGTCAACGGCGCCTGAGCGCGTTAACATGTCGCAAATCTCTAATGCTTGTTCACCTGTGTCAGGTTGTGAAACGAGTAATTCATTAATATTCACACCAAGTTTTTCTGCGTAAATAGGATCAAGTGCATGTTCCGCATCAACGAAAGCACATACTTTTCCATTACGCTGCGCTTCGGCAATCACTTCTAGTGTTAAGGTTGTTTTACCAC
Source organism: Thalassotalea hakodatensis (assembly GCF_030295995.1). Lineage (NCBI taxonomy): Bacteria > Pseudomonadati > Pseudomonadota > Gammaproteobacteria > Alteromonadales > Colwelliaceae > Thalassotalea > Thalassotalea hakodatensis. The sequence goes on from NZ_AP027365.1 coordinate 3,040,780, forward strand.
TTGATTCTGGGCCGTATATTTCAACAACTCGTCCCATTGGTAAGCCGCCTGCACCCAGTGCAATATCTAACCCTAAAGAACCTGTAGAAATGGTTTCAACATCCATGCTACGATTCTCACCTAATTTCATGATTGAACCTTTACCAAATTGACGTTCAATTTGACTTAACGCAGCAGAGAGTGCTTTTTCTTTGTTATCGTCCATTTCTTGCTCCAATGTTTCGGATAAATCTTTGTAATGCGCAAAGTATACTGTATGACCGTACAGTATCAAGTTTTTTTTTACATTTATCTTAAAAACTTGTTGTTTTGACCATTTGAAAAGAAATAAAAGGTTAAACGCTTACAATCCACAACGAAAATTTTTTTCAAAAAAGTTAATATTTTTTTCAAAGGAAAGGCAATTGTGGAAGTTTTAAGCAGTAAGACCATTACAAACCCAGTAGACGCATATTTTTTAACCATTTCAAAAAGTAGCTATGATTCATATTTTTTTAGAATTCGTGAATTTTGTAGAGTAATTTTTAAAACAACAGATTTTCAAAAATGCGATTGGAAAAGCTTTACATACATTGATCTCTTACGCTTCATACAACATAAAAAATCACAAGGGATAAGCCCAAATTCACTTAACACATCTATTGCGATCATTAAATCAATTGCATTACATGCTTGGCAATTAGGCTTTATCTCGCTAGAAGAATACACAAAGATCAAACTCACAAAAAAGGTAAAAGGACACCGCTTACCCGCAGGCAGAACACTGGAAATTAATGAAATTCAAGATATTAAGCATTACTATTTTTTAGCTGATGAATTATTAGATATACGAGATTTTGCTATGTTCGCCCTTGGCGTTGGTGCAGGGTTACGAAGAAAAGAGATAACCTTGCTAGACGTTAAACATATTACCAAAGATAATATTTTAGTGAATGGCAAAGGCGACAAGCAACGCTTAGTACCTTTAACATCATTTGTTAAACAAGCTGTTAAACGTTGGCTAAAAGTGGCTGGTATTGGTTCTGGTGCCGTATTTACCAACATAAACACATCACAAAGAATTAGTATTCAAGTTGTTCATCGGTGCTATAAACGCATTGTTCGTAATGTAGAGTGTGAGCCATTCACTGCACATGATTTACGTAGAACTTTCGCTACTTATCTTTTAGACAATAAAGCTGATGTTTTCGCTGTGCAGCTGCTACTTGGACATAGCAACGAAACAACGACTAGACAATATGATCGCAGGGGCGAAAAGATAAAGGCACATGCTATAAAATTATTGCCTTTTTAACGTAACGCTGTGTAAATTTTGCCGCTAATCATAGCCGCTTACCTTTCAGATTTTACGTAGCGTTGTATTTATCCACATTTTACTGGTACCGGTCGCCCTACTTTTGTGAATAATCGGTTATCCTGGCAAACGATTTATTCACATTTTATTGTGGTACCTAACTTTAAATTGTGGATAAGACACAAAAAAGCCGCTTATTTTTAGCGGCTCTTTTTAAAATAACTTAGTTTCTATCTTAGTAAGTCGTTTGTCATACTTCCAAGCGAAATAGATTAACGCGACGAACTGAGCGTTTACGCCCATTGATTCAGCTATTGTTAATATCTCCATTACTGCCTCACTACATCAACAAAACCGTGAATAGTACAATAATCAACACCAACTTTTATTCCTTGGCTAGTTAGCGTTGCTTTTACCATAGCGCGAAATTCTAAGTTTTCACTTTGACAATAGGCACGTGAAATATCACCTACCTGATAGTTAGATGAACAGCCGATCATTAACATGGCCATGAACACCGTTAAAAGAAATTTTACCATTTAGGCCCCCTAAATTTTATACCCCAATACATGACTTTTGCTTTTATGCGATTAACGCCATTAGCGCGGCATGCTTCGTAATACATTTTGTGTACGTCTTTGTGTGGCCGTGAACGTGTCACGCAATAAACATCATGCACGATTGACGCATAACGATGTTTTCCCACAAAAGGCGAACCAATAAAAAACCACAACCAACGCGGAATACTTGAACCGTCAACAATAGAGCCTTTAGGCGCTACCCAAATAACGCCTTGTTTATCAATAAAGGTAAAATCTTCTAATAGTTGAACTTTTCGTTCAGGTAGCCAACGCGTTAACGGTTGACCACTAAACATAGATATAACGCCATGTTTTAAGCGGGCTTATTAAACGAGTTAATAACCACATGTTAGCCCCCTGTTTGCGCGTTGTTGATTTGGTCTAAGCTTGAACCATGAATTTGTTCATATATCCAACCGCCAAGCTTGAAGTTGCTATTACCCGTTACTTTTGCTCCAACAGCATCAACACCAGAAGCAAACACGTTATCATCGTTTATCGGGTTAACTGCATCACCGACAGCCGCAGCTGCTGCACGTGCTTTCTTTTCACCGTAGTAAAGAACAACACCACCAACGGCCGCGACTGCCAACACCATGCCGACTTTTGAGTCTAATAGTTTCGTTACTTGCATTATGCAAACCCCCTTTCAAAACCTTCGATAAGCTGATCGCTGCCGTATGGCTGCATGCCGTTTTCATGGCGCGTTATTGCTGCCATTAATGCAGGGTATTCGCCAGTTTCTAAGGGTTCATTAGGGTTAACACCAACTATTTGAGCTGCATGGTTAACGTAACTTTGTGTATTATTCTCAATAGGTGGAGCCCATCTATTTATAATTTGCTCAATGGTATTGAGTTGATATAAATCACGATAGTTACGCAGAATACGCGCCATTGCTCGCAAGCCATTCTCGGCAGTATCAAAAATAATAAAGCCTGCTTCATCTTTACCGATAGCGCCTTGCCATTCTTGCCAGTTACCCGTGGCGCGAATATTACCCGCGTTATTGTTACGGATGCCTCGCGGCATGCGTGAATTATTCATATATAAAAGCCCTCCAACGGCTAATAAAAGTAAACTAAACTTGTTCATCTGGTGAGCCGTCTGCTAACAGTTCATCAACTCGCGCAGCTGTTAAAATGCCAACACTTTTAAGATAATTAAGCCCGTCTATTGTTTGCTGAAAATCGAGATCAACAAATGAACTTGCTAGTAAATCTTCATTAAGCACTTGCACAACTGGATCATTACTTGTCTTAACCGCTGATTTTTCCGCTAACGTCATACGACGACGAAACGAACCTATCGAGATGATGCGAATTTTTGCTTCTGGCATATCTCCGCTGGGATAAAGCGAACCAACAATAAAATCTTGATTAACGAGTGTTAACGATTCATCTATAACTGGATTAGTTGAGCTTTGCTTGCTAACAACAACGCCATTAACAATTTTTACGTAATTAAACATACTCAATCACCTCCCAAGAAACATTTGCCGTTCTTGTCGTTGCATCATGCCTTAAACGCAAATTAGTATCCGTTGTTAACTCACCTCTACTCAATGAATTGGCACTTTGTGACCAACCACTAGACATAAGATTAATAAAAGCTTTTTCTCTGTTTACTTTTGCGATTGTTATATCCAAAGCAGAACTTAAACTTGCAGTTCCACGCTGAATTGATTTTACAGGGCTAGTATTAAGAAGTTTCATTTAGCTAAACTCCTCTAAAATTCTAACCTCAGTGCCCGCATTAACAGGTATTAACGTTAACGCGCCTCTGTTTTCCCATTCCATTGCACCAGTAACAAGAATGCCGTCATCAACTGAACTCACATAACAATCACCAGATAGTTGTATCAACGCTGTTTTTCTGTTTTCTGAAAAACTTAATACTTGCGAGCCGTTCACCGTATCGTTTAACGTTTGAATCGGTAGTGTTTGCGAACTGCTACCCGTTGAATTAACCGTAACTGTTGAAGCACCGCTTAAGCGATCATCGTCAGCAATATCTAACCCCGCAAAGTACTCAATTGTTTGGTCAACATCACTGACAATTGTAAATTTTGTATAAGGCGCTGGACGACTAGAAAAATTTAAGCCTATACCCGCTAATAATGGCGTTGATAAACTCCATTCGCCGTTATCATACGAGCTATAAAAATCAATATTAACTAGCGCTTGTGCTGAAAAAATACGGAAAAAACGACCTGTTAAGCCAATATCAGCGGGAACACCCGCTTTTAATACTAATTTCTTCATTTTTTAATCACCATGGCGACCGCTAACGCGCCCACACCCATCATTACGTATTTAACCATGTTAGTGCTTGCCTCTGAATTATCTTCAGTACCTAAAGAACCCGCTATTTGAAGCGCATTATCTAGCCCCGCCTCTTGTAATACGGCCATATCTGTTAACGCGGTTTGTGTTTGGCTTGTTAAATCAGCTAAATTACTGCCGTATTCACTTGTAAGCTGTGCATTTTGTGACAATGATTGACTTGTTAAATCAGCTATATTACTGCCGAAAAAATCTGTAGTATCTTTCAAATCACTCGCGAACTGACTCGCCAACGCTGTATTGTTATTAATTGCAAATTGCATGTTCTGGCTTTCGCGTTCCGATGAACGTTCCAAAGCTGCACCAAAGCCCTCAATTAAATAATTGTTATTATCGAGAACCTTTTCAGTTAACGCGTTATTGTTAGATAACGTTGAGTCTGTCAAATACGCTAAGTTATCACCGAAGTTGTTCGCTAAATTTGCGTTAGACTCGACCACATCACCCGCGAGTGACATAAACGTATCGGCGTTTTCCCCTGCTTCCATGATAGCCAGTTCAGATAAGGCATTAGCCCCATCATTAGCCGTTAAAACACCATTAATTGCACCTAATGAAATAGATTCGTTAGTAACTAAAGCGTCATTAACTATGCCGATAGCCCCCTCAACTGCACCATGATCAACGCTTGTGAAATGATTACCACTCCCGTTCACTAAAAAGCCGTTATTGTCCCCACCAATACCAATAGAAACAGAGGTGTTATCGCTTCTGCTTGTTTGGCTTGATCGAGATTTAGATCCACTCATAATTTTAAATACTCATTGTATAAACAACTTCTAACTGCACCCAGCCAAATTCGGCTGCTAATCGCTCCATTCCTTTTCTGTGCGTGTGCATTCTTGCACTTGTACAATTATGTTGTTTTGCTAATTTTTTTAATGTTCTGCCCGCCTTTACAAGTCCTTTACCCTCGGCACACATGACAATTAATTCTTTTTCATTTTCGTAGTGTTCGAAGCGAGTAATAAAGCAACAATCACCAATTAAAAAAGCCTCTGCTTTTTTGGCTTCTAATGATTTGCGAATTGCTTCAACATCGTATCGAACAGACTTAGAGCATAGTTTTAGCGCTTGTTCTGTTGAAACAGGTGTTACCTTTTCCAAAGTAACACCGCCACAACTGCCAAGCCTGCAATCATAATCATTTGATTGTTATTATCTTTAGCGCCAAACGTCATATTTCCGACGTTATAACTAGAATCACTACCAAAGTCGCCATTAGTGGCCGTTGCCGATGAACTCGCCGACATACCCCCGCCGCCGCCACCCATGAAACCGCTGAGCATATTACCCATCTTTGTTCGCCTTACGATTACGTAAATAATCGAGTAAAAGACCCGCCGCGACCGAAGCCGCGACAGTAAAAGCAAATGTTTTTTTGTTCACTTGCCACCCCTATTTTTTAGCGATTAAGAAAACCGCAGCTAATGCAGCCGCACCAATAACAAGCTGATTTGTGGATAAACCACCAAAACCACTTGTAGTATTATTGGTTGCTTGGCTTAACTGTTCAGACGTTAACGGCACTTGGCCGTTGCCTTGCGGTTGCTCAACCGTATTATTAAGTTGAGCTTGCCCCGCACCAGTCACATCAGCTTGATATTGCGAATCTCGCATTTTTAAATACGAGTCAGCCAAGCTAAAAAAGGAGTCTATATAACCGCCTGAATTAGGTGGATTCATACATCACCCCCTTATTAAATACCGTTAAACTCGGTTAAATACTCAACCACAATATCGAATGCACCCGCAGTATCTAAAAACGGACGTAAACGAAAATCTTGAACGCGCTGTGTATTGCCGCTTGAATCAAGCCATGTCATTGCTAATGCTTGAGCGGGATCACCTTCTAAATGAAAATCAACAGAAGTGTGTGCGGCTGCATCAGGGTTGCGGCCATGGTCAACTTGAATGCCTGCGCCTAGCGTTTTAGCCAGTTCATAGACTTTCACGTCATCAACTTCAACTTCTACTTTAGAAATATCAGGCTTAAACAAGTGAATTGCAGCAATACGCCCTTCTTTAGGGATATTATCTATCTCTTTAATGCCAGACGTTGCCGAGCTAGCAGGAAAGCGTTTCACTTTTGTGATCATGCCTAGCGGCAATTGATTTGATTTAACCGCATACGCATCAATAACAGGTGCAGCTGCTGCCGCATCAATATCGAATTTGATTTCAAATGTTTGAACGTCAGCCGTTCCGATTGCAGTCATTCGACGTAATGCAATGTTTTCCATCTCAGGGCGTACAAAGTGGAACGTTAAAACACCCGCTTTGATATTACGCTTATAGTGCTTATTCATTGCTTGTAAGCGAACACCATCGGTATACGTTTGAATTGGCTTACCATTGATTAACACTTCAATGTTTTTGATTTGTGCCAGAGTGACACCCGCATATTCTAAATGAATAGAATCATACGTTACGCCACGCGGAATAATTAGCGTAGCAGTTGAACCCGCTTGCACATTTGCAAGACTAGGTAGTTTCGTAAATTTACGAGCCATTTATCGTACCTCCGATTAGCCAGTGATACGACGAACAGCCGTTACCTTTGAACGAGCCATAGTTGCTAATAGCGAACCCGCTGCAACTAGTAAAATTGTTTTAAATGCTGATTTAGGCATTGTTAATGTCTCCCGACAGTTACTTTAAATATTGCGAAATTGCAGTATTCAAAATGCCTTTAAATCAATTTTTAGGCGAAAAAAAAGCGCCTTAAAGCGCCTTTTTCCGTTAACGGTTTTTATTCTGTTAAAAGCCTATAACAAAAGTAAAAAATGGCTAAGTAACAAATAAAACCCAAGCCACCACCGATTAAAATTACCAGTGTATCTATATCAATCAAAAATCACTTTCCATGCTATTGCGCCAAGCAATACTGATACTGTCAGTAGAAACATTGACATGCTAAAAATAAAAAGTTCTTCCATTATGCTGCCGCCTTATATTCATCTAATGGCTTTTGCCAGTTTTCTTTAGAGTTTCCACGCATAACCACATTAGAAAGCATGTCGCGTTCTAAGTAATCAAGCGCTTTTAACTCGGTTAAATCGTTAACGTGAACATCGAGTTCAGCCGCCATATATTTGCGATCTTTTGCGCGTGACATTCGACCGACCCAAATACTAGATAAATTACCCAATATGGTTTTATCTGATTCACTTGGCCGCTGTGTTACTGCGTATAAGGTAATGCCACGTTTACGGCCGCGACTCACTAACGTGTGCCAACCTTGCGGCGCTTTACCCGGTGAAGTCACCCCCGCAATTTCTTCGGCTACTGCAACACAATTACCCCAAGCAAAAACAGCTTTTGACCATACGTTAAAAGCGGCTTCACCGTTGGCAACATAACGAATTCGTAAACCGCCTTTAGGGTTTTGCTTTAACTTGGTTAAAAGTGCCTGTGCATTCGTTACCGTAATGATATTGGCAAGTTCACCGTATTCATCATCTGGATCGAATATCACCAAGCGCTTAGCTTTTATAATCTTTGATTTCACTTTGTACGACTTACCAGAGCCAGAAGAACCACAAAACAATTCAATGCAGGCTTTGCGCGTTGTATCTATGCGTTTAGTCAAGTTTGAAGCCCTCCTGTTCTTGATACGTTGGCCGATAATCAACAACGGGTTTTATCCCTTCGGCTTTCTCTGGTGGCTTCTCTGGTTGTTTAGGTGGCTTGTTCACCTCTTTTTCAGGTTCAGCGATGATATGAGGAGCAACGACCATTCCCGTTACCGTTAGCGCGGTTAATTCAACACCGAACACGCTACCCGCATCAGGGAAGTATTTATCAAGTAAATCGCCGTAAGCTTCCGCTAACGCTTTTTTGTGCTTTTCTGGCACATTCCATTTGCTAGCAAAAATATCAAAACCCGCTGATATGATCGGGTATAACAATTCGGCCGTTTCGATATGCTCAGATTCAACATGTTCGACAATTTCGCCCGTTTCACCAATTACCCCACCGTCAACGCTTTCAGCCTCGGCTAAAATCGCATCGAGTTCGCTTATCTGCGCTAAATCATCATCAATTACGGGTTGCTGTTCTTCCTGCTCGATTTCTTGTTCATCATTCATCGTCATCGTCCTCCAGCAGCCAAGAAAGTGCCGATTTTTTGCGTTTAGGCGTTACGCTTTCACCCGTTAACGCTTTTTCAGGTCGCTTTTGTTCGCCTTTTTCCGTTAACGGTTTTTCAGGTTCGCTTTGTTGCGTGATGGTTACGACTGGAGGCGCACCCGCGTATAACGTTTCAAGTCGAATGTTTTCGGGTTGTGTTGCATCAGGCCATAACACCGCTTTTTCACGTAACCATTGTTGACCTTGCGGTAAATTAGGCGTGATTTTGCCAAACTGCGAGAAGTAATAGAGCTTGCCGCGCTTATCAGCACGAACAACCGATAAGTGACCCGATAACGGGCATTTAATATGTCCGATATTATTATTCGCCATAACAAAGCGCCTTAGCTAAAGTTGCATTAAAACGGTTTTGCAAATCTGCTACCCGTTCAACGTGCTTTCTAGCGTTCATGATGCTTGCTGACTTAGCGATTTTTGTTTCTGCGTGTAATTCAGAAACGAGAAATAATAGGCTATCTTTAGCCTCTTTTGATATTTGCATTTTCGATGTCTCCCGACAGTGAAAAAGCCCGTAAAACGGGCGCTAATTATTTTACAATGGTGTCACTACACAATTCAGCGCGTATGCTGTATATGTGAAAGCCTTTCGGAATACGACTGATAACGTGATGAATGGCAGCCGTTGACGATTTGCGATCTAAAACAATAAATTTTTCTTCACATTCGCGCGTTCTCTCGGTATTGACTGAGGAAATTAGTACAACATAGTTGTTTAATTTAGGTTTTTTCTTAGGTTGGTTTTCATTCACTTTAATGTCTCCCGACAGTTATATTATAAAAAGATTAACCCGTAATTTTGCGAAGTTGCTCGACTGCGTTCTCGGCCGTTGCTATCTCCAGTGCAGCCTTTCGTTTTTTGTCGTGTAGATTATCAATAACCAAATCGGCCGCGTTGATTTCATCAACACAAAAATCGATACGCTCGTTGAGTTGTTCTATTTTGCTTTGGAAAGTGTTGAGCGTTTGCTCAGTGGTTGGCATAAGCCATTTATTGAGTAGGTATTTAAACATTTCTTTGTCTCCCGACAATAAAATATGGTTTAAGTTGTTGCTAGCGCTTCACAGCGTGAGCGGTCGAAAACAATATACCTAGTCATGAATAAATATACAAGCTTTATTCACATAAAGCGCATACTTATTCACTTAATCATCATGCAATTTTATCGTTAAATTTTTGGGCGAAAATTTTACTTCGTTTCAATAATGGTGAACGGGCAACGAAAGCACTTCGTAAAATACACTCTGCTAGCCGCAACGCAACCTCTCTACTGTTTTATTGTTGATTTTATTGAAATAGGTTACTTGGCTTAACGCCTCTTACACGCCCTTACAGGGCGCGCGCTTAAATGTGGTCGCTAGCGCTCCAACTCTCAACCTTGATGTGAAGGCCAACGCTATACCGTTGAAAGCTATTTACCTGTCCTTGCTGTACTTTCCGCTTCGCTCCAAGTACAGCAAGCCCCTAGCAAATCAGTATTAAAAATACCGAACAAATTCGGCTGATAACACTTAAATTGCCATGGTCTGCTATACGTGGAACAAAGCAGTTAAAAACATACTGGTATCAATACGCTTTTAGCTGCTCTCCAACGCACATTGGCAGGCTCTCGAAGTGCTTTCGCACGCCCATTACCAAACGCCCTGCCAAAGCAAACGTACTACGTAACTACCTCGCCTTTTTAACGTGCTGCCGTTGGTCTACCCGTTGCACTTGTCACATAGCGGGGCTTCACTCCCGCACGTTTGCCGCTTCTTACATCGCTAGCTTTTGGTAACACTCCCGTGATAACTAGCTTGAGTCGCTCAGACTCCTGTTTTAAAGCATGTATACAACCACAAAACTCTATGATCCAATCGCATACTGATTAGCTAAAAAACCTTGTTTAACGAGCAAAAGAAAGCCCCCGTCAAAGGACAGAGGCTTTGTTTTAATCGTTAGTTGGTAAGTTGACTTTTAACCAATCTCTTAAACCGTATGGCTTGAAGCCTGTACGCATAATTTGCTCAACATCTTCATCGGTCGCATACGCATCTAAAAAACCTGCGTATTCTTTAGTCATGCCCGTACTTAAATCTTTTACAAACACTAAAGTTAAATAAGCGCCTATTGATGATAAGTAGAATTCACCATGTTGAAGATACTTCATACCATTTACTTCGATATTCATTACAGCCCCCTTGAAGCGAAAAGCTTCGATAAAATTAATTTCTTTAACAAGGGAACATTAGCGGGATTAAGCTTGGCTTGGGTAAGTAATCGAGCGCGATATTTATCGCGATTATTTACAATTGTAAGTCTTTGTTCAGTCACGGTTAATTATTCTCTTGTCATTATCCCTCTTGCAAAAAAACGGCAGGGCTTCGTTGCACCTCCACCCCGCCAACAAGAGCTAGTTAGATTTAAAATGGCTTTCGCAGTTATGAACTGACTTAACGATTGATACGCAAACAACAATCAGTAAAACCACTTGTGCTGCGAAAGCAGAAGAGATATTAAATGATAGCTTCACACCTGTAAAGGCAGGCTTTTCGTGTTGCTTTAGGGTTTACATAGGGCTAAACTTTTAGTTAGCAAACAACAATCAGGTGGTAACATGACTCTGCAAGACTTACTAGATAAGGTCTGTGATGGAATGTCAGACAATAAGACATCACAAAAACTTGGAATTACACGTATTTCATTTAGTAAATACAGAAATGGACATGCCATTCCAAACGATGATGTGTTAGAAAAAATGATAGAGATTAGCGGACTTGATCCAATAGAAGTATATACAGCCGCTTATGCTGAAAAGGTGCATAACCCATTAGTGGCAAAGGCATTTAGAGAGTACAAATCTATTGTTGCATAACATTTTAGACTCAGTAAAAAGCCGCTTTTTAGCGGTTTTTTAGTACCTATAGAAAGTTGTTAATAATTTAATTTTCGTGTTTTTGTTGGATTTTTTAGGCGTGAATTCTTATACAGTATAGAAACCCTGATACAGCCAGTATTTTAGCGCTTTGGGGTGACACGTGTATGACCGTACAGTATCAAGTTTTTTTTTATTATAAAGTAGTTTTTTTGCTGAATTAAACAGTAGTATCTTGTTTATATTGAAAATTTTATTCGCTTTAAGGTTTAGCTAACAAACAAAAAAAAACGCTACTCAAAGCGAGTAGCGTTTTTCATTTATGTATTTTCTGTTAGATTATGCTTTTCTTCTTGAAAAAGATAACCCCATCATTGCTAAACCTAAAATAGCAATTGTAGAAGGTTCTGGTACAGTAACTGAGCCAACATCAAGTGCTGAATACATGATGGTGCCACCTGCAGTTAAAAACTCACCAAAGCCATTACCAAAAAAAGTAACCGTAGTAAATTGAGACGAATCATCAATAGCACCAACGAAGAATGCATCACCAGCATTACCGCCTGCAGCCGTTGCAGGGTTATCGTTAACATTTGTAGCACTTGCTACTTTAATTGCTGTACCGCCATCAAAGCTGATAAATAACTCAGAAGTAAAACAGCATGTTGCCCAATCGCCTACTTCAAAGCCTAATGCATTCACTGCGCTGTCAAACGTAAAGGTTAAACCAGAACCTGCACCATTATCATTGTTATCTCGCGGGTCAATACCAATCATTTCACCTGTAGAGTTATCAACATTTGCACCATAAACACTTTCATATGATCCATCAGTGGTTGAAATCGTAAAATCACCCAAATCCCAAGAGTTTCCGCCACTTAATCCACTTAAATTAACTGAACTTACCGCGCTGCCTGCATTCGTCACAGTTGTTGTGAATTGATTTTGACCATTTGTGATCGTGTCATAATAATCTAGTATTGTCGCTTGAGATGCACCAGCTACTAGGCATAAAGAAAGAGAAAGAGTTTTGATTGCTTTATTAATCATTTTTTATTCCATTAAGTTAATTAAAAACATTTTGTTATTACAAACAAAAAGCAAATTAAATGCCAGCATGTATATAACCCATAAAAACAATAACTTAAGAATTTTAAATAACAAAAACATTACATAAGTGTAAAATATTTAGACACTTTTCCAAAGTTACTCTATTTAAGGTTGAATACACCCCTTAGTTAAAATTACAATCTACAACATAAGAACATATTGATAAGTTAATTAATGACCACAAACCCAAGCCTTGATTCACACACACCCATGATGCGTCAGTATCTGACAATAAAAGCTGAATTTCCGAACATTTTGGTTTTTTATCGTATGGGGGATTTTTACGAATTATTTTTTGATGATGCGAAAAAAGCCGCAGATTTACTTGATATATCCTTAACAGCTCGTGGTAAAGCTGGCGGCAATGCAATTCCAATGGCCGGTGTGCCCTACCATGCCGTAGAAAATTATTTAGCTAAACTCGTTAAACTTGGTGAATCTGTCGCTATATGTGAACAAGTAGGTGATCCCGCAACCAGTAAAGGCCCTGTAGAAAGAAAAGTTGTTCGCATTGTGACACCTGGAACTATTAGCGATGAAGCTTTATTGTCTGATCGCCAAGACAATTTACTCGTTTGTATTTTTCAACATAAAGAACACTTTGGCCTAGCATACTTAGATATGACCAGCGGGCGTTTTGTCATCTGTGAACCCCAATCTAACGAGCAACTGCAAGCTGAATTACAACGATTATCGCCTGCAGAGCTGTTATATCCGGAGTCTTTCGAGCATGAAGCTTTGATCCGAAGCTTTAAAGGAATAAGAAGACGCCCTGACTGGGAATTTGACCATCAAACATCCGTGGCATTATTGAACAAGCAATTTAACACTAAAGAATTAAAAGGCTTCGGAGTAGAAGCGTTTCCATTAGGCATAGCAGCCGCAGGTTGTTTGTTACAGTATGTGAAAGACACTCAGCGAACTGCTTTGCCGCATATACGTGCTATCAAAGCAGAATCGGCACAACAAGGTGTTATTTTAGATGCAGCCACACGCCGAAATTTAGAATTAACCCAGAATTTACAAGGTGGACAAGAAAATACTTTATCTTCAGTATTAGATGGCACAACCACCCCAATGGGTTCTAGATTACTAAAGCGTTGGTTGCATTTTCCGTTGCGCGATTTGCCTACGTTACAAGCGAGGCAGCATGCTACTTCAACATTAATTGAGCATGAATCATATGTAGACATTCAAGATTTATTAAAAAAAATGGGCGATGTTGAGCGAATTGTTGCCCGAATTGCATTAAGAACAGCTAGACCTCGTGACTTTGCAAGGCTCAAAAATGCATTACATATATTGCCAATGCTACAACCATTTACAGCTAATACCAAAAGTGAACTACTCACAACAGTTGCTAAAAATACGCAACCAATAAGTCACCTCAGCGATTTATTAACCACGGCTATCGTTGAGAACCCGCCTGTGTTAATAAGAGATGGTGGGGTAATCGCGCCTGGCTACAATCAAGAGCTAGATACCTTAAGGGATCTTAGCCAAGGGGCGAGTGAGTTTTTAGCCCAGCTAGAGCAAAGAGAGAAAGAGAAAACTGGCATTCAATCATTAAAAGTTGGTTACAATAAAGTACATGGCTTTTATATTGAAATTAGCCGCGCAAGCTCGAATGAAGTTCCGCCGGAGTATATTCGTAGACAAACATTAAAAAATAACGAGCGCTTTATCACCGAAGAATTGAAATCTCATGAAGAAAAAGTATTAAGTGCGCAAAGTAAGTTTTTAGCCTTAGAAAAAAAATTATATGAAGCGCTATTTGATCTCATACTGCCAAACATCGATTCTTTACAGTCTCTTGCTGACTCCTTAGCGACTTTGGATGTAATCGCTAACTTTGCTGAACGAGCAGAAACGTTACAATACTCACAACCAATATTACATGATGGCTCAGGCATACATATTGATAATGGCCGTCATCCCGTAGTCGAACAAATGACAGCAGATCCTTTCATTGCAAACCCTGTAGCACTGTCAGACAGCCGTAAAATGCTGATAATTACCGGCCCTAACATGGGCGGTAAATCAACTTATATGCGCCAAACTGCATTAATCGTTTTACTTGCTCATGTGGGTTGTTTTGTACCGGCAGATGCCGCTAAAATCAGCTTAGTTGATCGTATTTTTACCCGAATTGGTGCTTCTGATGATTTAGCAAGTGGTCGTTCTACCTTTATGGTTGAAATGACGGAAACGGCCAATATTCTGCATAATGCAAGCCAAAATAGTTTGGTATTACTCGATGAAATTGGTAGAGGTACTAGTACTTACGATGGTCTTTCACTCGCCTGGGCGTGTGCAGAAATGCTTGCTTTACGCACTAAAGCTTATACATTATTTGCCAGTCATTATTTTGAACTAACCTTACTCGCCGAACAAGTTCCAACCTTAGCCAATGTACATTTAGACGCTAAAGAGCACGATGACAACATTATTTTTATGCATGCCGTTCAAGAAGGTGCAGCAAGCAAAAGTTTTGGTTTACAAGTTGCTCAACTTGCTGGTGTGCCACATAGCGTGATCCAACGTGCAAAGCAAAAACTTAAAGAGTTAGAGACACAACAGCCAAGTGTTAACATTGACTTAAAAGCCCCTTACGAACAGTTACCACTCGTTGATATTGAGCACCCTGTTGTGAACACCTTAGAAAACACAGATATAGATAACTTAACACCAAAGCAGGCTTTAGATTTATTGTATGATTTAAAGCAAAAATTAGATTAAAAGTAGATTAAAAGGGTCAGGTACATTAAAAATGTAAGCGATCAAACATGAGTATATTTTTAATACATCGCCTTTTTAAAAGTAATCACCTAGGGCCTGTTGATCTTTCGAGATTAAATTTTGTTCGAACCCAAAGTGCAACGTTTATTAACAAGCAAAAAAAACCAGCCAATTGGCTGGTTTATCTAATTTGGCTTAATCCTTATTACGCTTGAAACAAAGCTTCAATTGATAAGTCTTGGCCGCTTAAAATATCGCGTAAACGTTTTAATGCTTCAACTTGAATTTGACGTACTCGTTCGCGAGTTAATCCAATTTCAACACCAACATCTTCTAAGGTTGCAGCTTCGTAGCCTAATAATCCAAAACGACGTGCGAGTACTTCTCGTTGTTTTGAATTTAACTCATTCAGCCAATGCACAATATTATTTTTAATATCATCTGTTTGTAAGTTGTTTTCCGGACCATTTGATTTTTCATCGGGTATAACATCTAACAATACTTTGTCTGACTCAGCGCCAAATGGGGTATCTACTGAGGCAATACGCTCATTCAAACGGAGCATTTTCGATACATCGGCAACCGGTACATCTAAAGCATGAGCAATATCTTCTGCGGTTGGTTCGTGATCGAGCTTTTGCACCAACTCACGGGCAGTTCTTAAATAGATATTAAGTTCTTTGACTACATGAATAGGTAAGCGAATAGTACGCGTTTGATTCATGATCGCTCGTTCAATTGTTTGACGTATCCACCACGTTGCATAGGTTGAAAATCTAAAGCCGCGTTCAGGATCAAACTTTTCAACAGCACGAATTAAGCCTAAATTCCCTTCTTCAATGAGATCTAATAGTGGTAAGCCACGATTGTTATAACGACGTGCAATTTTTACGACAAGACGCAGATTACTTTCAATCATACGTTTTCTTGAGGGCTCGTCACCTTTAAGGGCTAAACGAGAAAAATAAACTTCTTCCTCAGCAGTTAACAAGGGTGAAAAGCCAATTTCACCAAGATACAACTGTGTGGCATCTAAATTTGAAGGTACATCATCCTGTACTTTGTCTAATACTTCCTGTTCTGCTGCATTAACAGCGTTTTCGACAGTTTCACTTTTTAATTCTTTTTTTTTGCTCATGCTATAATCTCCCATCATTCGCAAAGCTGAATTACTTATAAAATACTCACGTCATCTCCAAATTATTATTTTAGTTTTTATCTTCTCGGCAAATACTTTAATGGATTTACTGGCTTACCACGGAAGCGAACTTCAAAATGAAGCATGACTCTTTCCGCGCCACTATCACCCATTTTCGCAATAACTTGACCTGCTTTAACAGTTTGCTGCTCCTTGACCAATATTTGATTGTTGTGAGCATAAGCGCTTAAGTAGTCATCATTATGTTTGACGATAACCAACTGGCCATATCCTCGCAACACATCACCGGCATATACTACCTTGCCATCAGCTGCTGCCTTCACAGAATCATTACGATTACCTGCGATGTCTATTCCTTTATTACCTTGTTTTCTCGTAGAAAACTTATTGATGAGCTTTCCACTTGCGGGCCATTTCCACGTTCTTATTTTTTGCGAAAATGTTCCTTGATTGTCAGATGGCTTTTTGTATGTTTTTTGCCCTCTTACATTTTTACCATACGCCTGCTTTTTATTTGATGCAACAGGTTTTTTTACAACTTTCTGCTGTTGTTTCTGTGTCGTTTTACTTGAAGGTTTATTTTTACTCGCCTTCACGGATTTTTTAGCTAAAAATATTTTTTGTCCAGGAAATATTTTAAACGGAGGAGAAATATCATTGTATGAAGCGAGTGTTCTAACATCTAAACCAGCACGCCAAGAAATAGAATATAACGTTTCTCCTTTCTTAACGATATATTCAGTGCCTGATAGGCTATTCCGCACTTGTTTACTTAATGGTACTTTAGCTTTCGCTTCTATTACGGGTGCCGGTGTTTGTCTTGATGAACAAGCAAATAAGGTCATTAACAGTAAGCAAACAACAATTCGATTAAGCACAAATCCCTCTTTAAAGTGAACTAAACGTTATTAACGAAGCGCGAAATAGGCGATAGCAATTAAGGCTACCAACAGCCAGCCAAGAATATCAACCCATTTCCTGAGTTTTTGTTCTACTTGCTCACCGCCAGCATATATAAGGCCTGCAACTAAAAAGAAACGCAAACCTCTGCCAATCGCTGAAACGAATAAAAACGGCAAAAATGCCATTTGTAAAAAACCAGCACTCACGGTAAAAACTTTGTATGGAACAGGAGAAAAACCGGCAATGAATACTACCCATACCCCCCACTCTTTAAACCAAAATACCGCTTGATCAAACGTTTCTTGCTTACCCCACTCAATGATTAAAGGTTGAATCCACGGCTCAAACATAAAATAGCCAAGCGCATAACCCGCAACGCCGCCCATCACAGACGCCACAGTTGTTAAAGAAGCATAAAACCAAGCTTTACGCCTTTTTGCAACAACCATTGGCGCTAATAGCACATCTGGCGGTATAGGAAAAAATACAGATTCTGCAAACGTTAGTACGGCGAGAATGACTGGCGCAAATTTGTGCTTAGCCCATTTTATTGTCCAATCATAGAGCGCGGTAAATATTTTCATTGTACCGCTCCTGGTACTAATGGAACGAAACGAACGGCTTCCACATGTTGTTCATTAAATTCATTACCTTGTCGCTTTATAATTTTTAGTATTTGTGTTTGTTCACCCACAGGTATAACTAAACGTCCGCCATCTGCTAGTTGCTCTAATAATGCTTGCGGTACTTCTGTTGGCGCAGCTGTAACAATGATAGCTTGAAAGGGTGCTTTGCTTTTCCAACCCTTCCAACCATCTCCATGCTTCATGGAAATGTTGTGAAAATCGATAGACTGTAATTTTCTTTTCGCTTGAAATTGCAAAGACTTAATACGCTCAACAGAATAAACATGTGGCGTTAATTGCGCTAAAATTGATGTTTGGTAACCTGATCCTGTGCCTATTTCTAAGATACTGTCAGGAGTGCCGTCAGCTAGAAGTAGTTCTGACATTTTTGCGACAATATATGGTTGAGAAATAGTTTGCCCTTGGCCTATCGGCAGCGCGGTATTGTCATATGCTTTATGTGCTAATATTTCTGGTATAAATATATGTCTAGGGCTACGAGCAATTGCTTGTAGCACTTGTGGATTTTTTATCCCCTCGGATTGTAACTTCTGCGCCAGCAACTCACCACTACGCGTGGATTTTCCACCCACTCGATGTCTTACTCTGACATTCATTTTATTATTCTCTTAATTGAAATTCATTAATCCATTCAGTCATAATTGACATACTTTTATAAGCTGTCATATCAACTGTTAACGGTGTTACCGATGCAAATCCTTTACTGACCGCATTAAAATCTGTACCTTCTCCGGCATCAAGTTCTGCACCTAATGCTCCGTACCAATAAATGTCGCGTTGCCAAGGGTCTTTACTCACTTTCATAGTTTCAGCTTTGTGACGATGACCTAAACGTGTGACTTTAATACCTTTAACTTCTGTTAACGGGACATCTGGTACATTTAAATTAATAATTTGATCAGCAGGTAGTGGATGTTGTCTCAACCGCTGTATAAACTTTGCGGCAACAACAGCGGCTGTCTCAAAATGTTTTTCGTCTTTGCCTGCTAGTGATACTGCTACAGCTGGCATACCCATATGCCGCCCTTCGGTGGCTGCTGCAACCGTACCAGAATAAAGCGTATCATCACCTAAGTTAGCCCCATGATTAATGCCGGCTACAACTAAATCAGGTGCAGGGTCCATCAGTTGACTGATCCCTAAATGCACTGAATCGGTAGGTGTACCGTTAACAGAATAAAAACCATTATCCAGTTTTTGCGCTCTTAACGGATTAATTAAGGTAAGTGAGTTACTCGCACCACTACAGTTGCGATCAGGAGCAACAACAGTGACTTCTGCAATCTTTTTTAACTCTTGATATAACGCCTTAATGCCTTGAGCATTAACACCGTCATCATTGCTTAATAATATTCTCATTATTTACTACTCTATCTAACGGTTAAATCTTGGTAACACAAAAGTTCACGTAATACTGAAGTAGCAAAGCATCCTGCATCAAGCGAAAAAGTAAGTACTGCGTGTTTTTTCTCAGTGTCCACTTGAATATGGCAATCACGTGGCATTAACCTGATTCGTCGACGCTCTTGTTTTAAGCCATGCTTTATTAAGCCATGGCATAAATCTTCATGTAACGCCGCTATTTTTTGTTCCTGTGCTGCTATTGTTGCAACACTAAATAATTCACCCTTTCCCCACATTGCCGCAGTTAGGTCAACATCACCTTGAGCTAAACGTTGCTTAAGATCGGGGGTAACTTCATCAACCTTAAACACTGATTGTGTGCCCGACAACATTAACGCATCACCAACTTGTAGGTGATCGAACTGCTCATGTTCTATACGCGATGAAACAAGGTGATTAAAAATAAATGAACGTGCAGCTGATAAATATATCCCCCGCATTTTTTTATTTTTCACTTTCTTTCCAGAGAACAGTTCACGCGCTTTATTGACGTTTTCACCGTCAATGCCAAAGCGTTGCTCACCAAAATAATTTGGCACACCAAAATGATTTATCGCCTGCCAACGCTGCTGCAACTTAACAATATCGCTGATATTTCTCAACGTTATTTCAAAATGATTACCACTCAGTGCCCCTATACGTAGCTTTTTATTATGACGCTGAAACGATAATATCTCTACGCCATTAATCACCAATTCATCAAGGTTGTCTATTGCTTTACCAGGTAGGTGTACACCAAACCATTGCTCAGTCACTGCAAATCGATCTTTTAATCCAGCATAAGTGACTAAGCTTTCCTTAACGTTAAAGAAGCTCGCAAGCTGTTTGGCAACAAACGTGGTATTGAGCCCTGTTTTTCTAAGATGAATAAGTAAATGCTCGCCTTCACCTGAGGGTAAAAAAGGTAATGTTTCGAAAACTTTAAAGTCTTCACGCTGTGTACGTAAATCACCTGTTATTTCTGGTTTGCCAAAAAGGTATCGCCATTGGCTCATCAAATTATTGCTCATTAGACACCAATAACACGACAGCATGAACAGCAATACCATGTTCTTCTCCAACAAAACCAAGTTTCTCGGTCGTGGTTGCCTTGACATTAACTTGATTGATAGCACAGTTCATATCAATGGATAGAATTTCGCGCATATCGGTTAAGTGAGGCGCCATTTTCGGTGCTTGCGCTACAATTGTGATATCTGCATTACCTAATTTAAAGCCATGCTCATTCATTAAGCCTACTACGTGACGTAATAAAATTCTGCTATCAATGTTTTCATATTGATTGTCAGTGTCTGGAAAGTGGTTACCAATATCAGCTAAGCACAACGCACCTAATATCGCATCACAAAGGGCATGTATAGCAACATCTCCATCAGAATGAGCAAGAAAGCCCTGATGATAAGGAATTTTCACCCCAGCCATCACAATAGGCCCTTTACCACCAAATTTGTGTACATCAAAGCCATGTCCTATTCGCATGAGTAGTCCTGTTGTTTTAATAAAATAAATTCTGCCATTGCTAGGTCATCCGGTTGAGTAATTTTAATATTATCCGCTCTTCCTTGTACTAATAAACTCGATTCGCCGGCCAGTTCAATCGCTGATGCTTCGTCTGTGACGGTTTCACCGTCGATGAGCGCTTGTTCAATGGCATTTTTTAATAACTTTGCAGGATACATTTGCGGCGTTAATGCATGCCATAAATGTTCGCGTGCTACCGTTTTTTTAACGAAAGCGGTTTTGTCTTCAACATAGCTTCTTTTCATCGTGTCTCTAACAGGTATTGCTAATAGCCCACCCGTTTGCTGTAAAAGACATTGTTCAATCAGCAGATCAATGTCTTGATGTGTGATACAAGGTCTAGCAGCGTCATGTACAATAACCCAGTCAACGGTTTGATCTTCAATGGCACATAGCCCATTCAGTACAGAATCAACTCGCTCTTTGCCACCATTAGCAACTCTTACTTTTGGGTGTTCTGCTAATCGTGTTGAAGCAAAGTATTGATCGGACTTACTCACCGAGATAACAATTGATATGATACTAGGATGGCTAGCAAGCTTGTCTACGGTATGTTGTAAAATGGTCTTATTAGCTATCGATAAATACTGCTTAGGACAATTAGTTTGCATGCGCTTACCAACACCAGCTGCAGGAATCACAGCAACAATTTTAGGAATTTTAGGCATTCTAACTGCTAGCCTTTATTGGGTTTGTTAGTAATAATGCGAAAAAACGTTTCATCTTGCTTTATCATGCCTAGTTCGTTTCGTGCACGTTCTTCTATGGCTTCAACACCCGACTTTAAATCATCGGTATCAGCATAAAGCAGTTTATTACGCTTTCTTAATTTATCATTATCAGCTTGTTGTCTGGCAATTTCATCTTCTAGAGCAAGGTAATCAGGCACACTGTTTTTACCGAGCCAAAGTCGATATTGCAGCATAATTAAAAATATAAGCAAAATGCCTGAGATAAAACGCATCAATTGAAAACAACCTTTAAAAAGATAGCATTATTATAAATGCGATTAACCTGCTGTAAACATGCAAGCACGAATTCAAGGCTTAATTGTTAGGGTTTGCTTGAAATTACGCCAATTTATTGCACATGACAGTAACAATTCTCTTAATGTTGGCATTGTTGGTATTGTCTTTTGATCATTTAACCAAGTATGCCCTGTACAGGCAGCTGTCATCACTTTTTTATTGGGTTTTAATAATTTTATCGGTTGAGACTGTGGTCCATCAAGTGTAAACCAACCAAAGGTATTGGTTCGAAACCTTTGGTTTTCCATATCGATACGATCAATTGAATCAAGCATTATACGAGACTTATCAGCCACAGGAACCACTAAACCATGCGTTAAGGGCGCAGATAAATACCATTGATTAACTTCATCAGTCTCTTGCCCTGCAAGAGGGGGGTGGATAGATTGTTTTGCAGACCAACTGGCATTTTGAATATCT
Source organism: Thalassotalea hakodatensis (assembly GCF_030295995.1). Taxonomy (NCBI): domain Bacteria; kingdom Pseudomonadati; phylum Pseudomonadota; class Gammaproteobacteria; order Alteromonadales; family Colwelliaceae; genus Thalassotalea; species Thalassotalea hakodatensis. Next base: position 3,062,935 of record NZ_AP027365.1, read on the forward strand.
AACGTAAGCGGTGTTTTCGTTTGTAGCATACTCGATGCAGTACGCTTTACATAATAAGAGAGGCTTTTTAAGCGTCCTTGAATCGCGCTTGCTGAGTCTAACTGCATTCTAGATAGCGAAGTAATTTCTCGCTCATATAAGGCACAGCAAAGCTCAGCAAAGTCTGCTGACTGTGATTCATCTTGCCATAAAGATACTTGCTCAGTCATAAGCTAAAATTATTACTCTACACCCTATTTTGTTCACACTTTAAGCATACTTGATTGTTAGTGAAAGATAAATTGCTACTTTAGCGAATGTCTGTATCTGTTTTTAATCGCTTCACTTTAAAATCTCGTTTACACTAGCTTTAAAATTACTTTGCTTTATCTTTTGAAATACAAGGGAATAATCATGCTTTTTCAAGAACCCAGTAATAATTCAGCAGCAACGGGGAATGGGCTAGATCCAAGCCAATTACTGCAAAACGAAATTGACTTAATAACCCAAGCTTACCAAGTAACCGTTGAGTTTTTTACCACTTACACCTTTCAATTAATTGGCGCTGTTATCATTTTTATTATTGGCTATATATTAGCGGGGAAAATTGCTAATGCTGTATTAAAGTTATGTCAAAAACACCAATTAGACATCACGCTTAGTCAATTTTTATCAAACACAGCAAAGATGCTGATTGTCATTATGATTGCCATCGTGGCTTTAGCAAAACTTGGCATTAGTGTTACGCCATTCATTGCTGCTATCGGTGCCATTTCATTGGGTGCAGGTTTAGCACTTCAAGGCTTACTGTCAAACTATGCGGCTGGGTTTAATATTATTTTAATTCGACCATTTGTTGTCGGCGACACAATTACGGTGCAAGGGGTAACAGGTGTGGTTAAAGAAGTATTACTTGCTTATACCATTATTGCCGATAAAGATAACGTAAAGATTACCATTCCTAATAAGCATATCGTTGGCGAGATATTACACAATTCTAAAGATGATTCTTTATTGGATCTTACTGTTGGGATTGCCTATAAAGAGGATCCAATATCCACTATCACTTTATTAGAAAATGTCATCGAAAATTTAGATATTTCAGGTGGTACTAAAGCGACTCAAATAGGTATTGAAGCATTTGGCGATAGCTCAATTGATATTGCTTTACGTATTTGGACACCAACAGAGTATTTATATGAAAACAAGTTCAAAGCGTATAAAGCCATTTATTTAGCGCTACAAGAAGCGAATATAGAAATTCCCTTTCCACAACGCGACGTTCATCTTATCCAAAAATAAAGTTGAACAGATGCTTTTAATAGACCAAAAAAAACCACGTTACTGAGCAATCAATAACGTGGTTTTTAATAAACCTTTAAACCTATGGCTTTTTCTATCATTCAGCCTAAGGGTACATAACCTGAGCTCAGGTTACATAGCAAAAGATTACTGACCTTTTACTTCAGATAAACCGTTAAATATTGCTTTATCACCTAAATACTCTTCAATTCGTAATAGTTGGTTGTACTTAGACACACGGTCGGAACGACATAACGAACCTGTTTTAATTTGACCGGCTGCAGTACCAACTGCTAAATCAGCAATGGTTGCATCTTCAGTTTCACCACTACGATGTGAAATAACAGCAGTAAAACCAGCGTCTTTTGCCATTTTAATAGCCGCTAAAGTTTCCGTTAACGAACCTATTTGGTTAAACTTGATCAAAATTGAATTACCAATGCCTTGCTCAATACCACGGGCTAATATTTTAGTATTGGTAACGAATAAGTCATCACCAACGATTTGTACTTTATCACCAAGTAATTTGGTTTGGTAAGCAAAGCCGTCCCAGTCTGATTCGTCTAAACCGTCTTCAATAGATACAATAGGATATTGTTCACACAGTGTTGCTAAGAAATCAGAGAATTCATTAGCAGAAAATTGTTTGCCTTCACCTTTAAGATCATAAATGCCTTTATCAGCGTCATAAAATTCTGATGCTGCACAGTCCATCGCTAGCGTAACATCTTTACCTAGTTCATAGCCTGCCGCTTCAGTTGCTTCTTTTATAACAGCTAATGCATCAGCATTAGACTCTAAATTAGGTGCAAAACCGCCTTCATCACCAACGGCTGTGCTCATGCCCTTAGCAGATAACACTTTTTTTAATGCATGAAATATTTCAGCGCCAACTCGAAGTGCTTCTGTAAAGCTTTTAGCAGCAACTGGCTGTATCATAAACTCTTGAATATCAACGTTATTATCTGCATGCTCACCACCATTTAAAATATTCATCATAGGTAAAGGTAATGAATATTGACCAGATGTACCGTTTAAGTCTGCAATATGTTCAAACAATTGTACTTTCTTTTCCATTGCTGCTGCTTTTGCATTAGCAAGCGATACGGCTAAAATAGCATTCGCCCCAAATTTTTCTTTATTTTCAGTGCCGTCTAAATCGATCATCGTTTGATCTATTTCAGCTTGCGCCAATGCACTTTTACCAATCAGTGCAGGAGCAATACTCTCATTGACTGCTGCAACCGCTTTCAATACTCCTTTACCCAAGTAACGTGATTTGTCACCATCACGCAACTCAAGTGCTTCACGTGAACCTGTAGACGCTCCAGAAGGCGCTGCAGCGCGTCCCCAAGCACCTGATGCTAAAAACACATCTGCTTCTACGGTAGGGTTACCACGTGAATCCATTATTTCGCGTGCAATCACTTTACTGATATTTGACATTGTTTTTCCTCTGACTCATTGTTCATGACAGCCTATGAACAAGCTAATTATAAATAATGTACTTACATCGACAAAAGTAAACGTAAGTGTTAAAAAAACAAAACCGCAGCAAGAGCCACGGTTTTAAAAAGATTATGCTTTATTTGATTTGTTTTTACGGTACTCGTAAGCAGCCGCAATAAAGCTCTCAAATAGCGGATGTCCATCTCGAGGCGTTGAATTAAACTCCGGATGAAATTGTCCTGCAATAAACCAAGGGTGATCTGGAATTTCTATCACCTCAACCAAACTCTTATCGGTAGATAACCCAGAAAAAACCAAACCAGCCTTGCCGATTTTATCTCTGTAGTTATTATTTACCTCATAACGGTGACGGTGTCTTTCATAAATTGTTTCACTGCCATATACGTCGCATACCTTGGTACCTTTCAGTAAGTGGCACAATTGTGACCCTAGACGCATCGTACCGCCTAAATCTGAGTTTTCATCACGGTATTCCATTTGGCCTTCTTCATCTAACCATTCATTGATTAAACCCACAACAGGATATGGCGTAGCTTGATTAAACTCAGTACTGTGCGCATCTTCCATGCCCACTACATTTCGAGCAAATTCAATTAAGGCCACTTGCATACCTAAACAAATACCTAAGTAAGGTACTTTATTTTCACGGGCGTATTGTGCGGCAAGTATTTTCCCTTCAACGCCACGTTCACCAAACCCGCCAGGTACTAAAATTGCGTGTAAATCATCTAACTGTTGAGTACCTTTTGATTCAATATTCTGAGAATCGATATATTGAATTTTAACATTCAGTTGATTCTTTAAACCTGCATGTTTTAAAGCTTCATTCACTGATTTATAGGCATCAGGTAACTCGATATATTTACCTACCATGCCAACTCTAATTTCGCTGATAGAATTCGCTTCTTGATACAGTACTTTTTCCCACTCAGATAAATCGGCTTCCGGCGCGTCTATACCAAAACGTTTCGTTACTAATTCATCAGCTCCTTGTTCTTTTAAGATAGCTGGTATTTTATAAATTGAGTCTACATCACGCATCGCGATAACCGCACGCTCTGCTACATTACAAAATAATGCGATTTTTTCACGTTCATTTGCCGGTATTGCATTTTCACTACGACAGACCAATAAATCTGGGAAAATACCAATAGAGCGAAGCTCTTTTACAGAGTGTTGCGTAGGTTTAGTTTTAATTTCACCTGAGGCAGCTAAGTAAGGAACAAGGGTTAAATGCATGAACATTGCACGTTCACGCCCTAGTTCAGTGCCAAGCTGACGAATTGCTTCTAAAAATGGTTGTGACTCAATATCACCAACCGTACCGCCAATTTCAACCATCGCAATGTCAGCACCTTCAGCGCCTTCAATCACTCTACGTTTAATATCATTGGTAATGTGTGGAACTACCTGAATAGTTGCACCTAAATACTCACCTCTACGCTCGCGCGCAAGTACATCTTGATAGATGCGCCCTTGAGTAAAGTTATTCCGTTTTGTCATTTTGGTACGAATAAAGCGCTCGTAATGACCTAAATCTAAGTCAGTTTCAGCACCATCTTCTGTAACAAAGACTTCACCATGTTGAATGGGGCTCATTGTCCCTGGGTCAACATTAATATATGGATCTAACTTTAACATCGTAACTTTCAAGCCACGTGCCTCAAGAATTGCCGCAAGAGATGCTGCCGCAATACCTTTACCAAGAGACGATACAACGCCACCGGTTACGAAAATATATCTAGTTGTCATGCGTTACCCAGAATCAGGAAAATTAGAAAAATTTGCGTTTTTGTGTGTTGAATCAGCAAGAAAGTGCTACGAAATATTGCGCTAATGCCGCCTCAACAAGACGGGAGAGCATTATACGCATTTCGCTGATTAACAACAACACAAACTTATCATCAATCTATATAAAATAGTCGATAATTTTAGAAACGAAAACTTGCAGTGATGCTCGAAAACGATATCATCCATATATTCTTCCCGTTTGCAGAGCCTCTATATGAATTCCGATCGTTGTCAGCACGTTTTCACCGCTATTGATAAAATCAACCGCCAAGATCCAAATAAGCTCACCATCAATCAAGAAAGTATTGCTAAAGAGTTAGTTTACGGTCACCAAATGACTGCTTGTTTGAATAAGTACTGGCCAAATGCCAGTGAATGTTTACAAATAGCGGTACGTGCGCAACATGTAAAACGTTGGCATATAGCACGCTCCGAATATCCTACAGGTAAACAAGGCTATCTTACTTGGCGAAAAGAGTTAGGGAAAATGCACGCTGATATAGCCAAAAAGATTATGCTAGAACATGGTTATAATGAGCAAGAAGCTGAACACACCGCTAAAATTATTAGAAAAGAAAAGTTAAAACGAGATCAAGACAGCCAAACACTCGAAGATGTTGCATGTTTGGTGTTTTTACAACATTACTTTGCACCGTTTGCTGAAAAACATAGCGATGAAAAAGTAATTTCTATCTTGCAAAAAACATGGAGAAAAATGTCCGACAAGAGCCATGAAATAGCCTTGAAATTGACGTTACCTGAACACTTAGCAGCATTAGTAAACAAAGCACTTAGCTAAACTGTTACTCAGTATTGGTAGTACGCCTCTCTATAAATAGGCTGAAAGCCAAAACATACCGAAGCATAAACTAGGAATGATCAAATAATACCAATTTAATTAAATTGGTATTTACTTTAATGGATGATTACCCTCTGCTATCGGCAACTTACATATGAAAATGAATGGTCCTGCAATTAATGCTACCACTAGAATTTTCAACCAAATATTGTCCATGACATACACAGACCAGCTGGCTGCAAATACAATTGAAACCAAAGCAACGACCTTACCTCTTTTAGGGATACTCTTAGATTGTTGCCAGTGGTAAATTAATGGACCAAATACTTTATTAGCCAGTAACATGTTATAAAGACGAGGCGACGATTTTGCAAAACACGCCGCGGCCACCAACAAAAATGGCGTGGTAGGTAAAAGAGGTAACACTGCGCCAAGGGCTGCGAGTGAGACAAACAATATGCCAATAACTTTTAACAACAATAGAGCATCCTTGTGTTCAATTTTGCTCTTACAGTATAGCAAAAAATATTATTGACGTTTCATATTCACATAGTATTTGATTTTTCTTCTAGTGAGGCTGCATAAGGTAGCCCTTCTGAACAGGGCTATCACTTTAGTCGCGGTTTTTTAACGGTAATTGCTTACCATCTAATGTGCCACGCCACTTTTTATCGCCATCTACAATTAACACTTCGCCATATTGACCACGCTTGATGCTTGAATCAATTGCAATAACTCTACCTTGATGTTTTGTCAGCACTTCTTTCTGTGAAGTGTGACCAACAACTAGGTGTTCCACATCAAAATGCTTAAGCAATAAATCAATTTCAGCAGATGTTGCACCATTATCTTTTAATAAACCTCGATACCAAATAGGCCCTTTAGATTTATGCATGAACTGACCTAAGTCATCTCTAGGCCCAGTAATTTCTCGTTCTACTAAATTTTCTTTAAAGCTTTTATTGATCATTGCTAGAGTAAGCTTTTGTTCAACTAATTCAGGATGAAAGCCACCATGAGCAAACAACATATTGTTTATTTTTACTAATACAGGCTTACTTCTTAACCAGTCGCCAAGCACAGAACCTTTATCGAACAATAACTCAAATGGTGTTTCAAGTATTCTGGCAACGTCAATGTATTTAGGGTGTAAATAACGCAAGTTTCCATTAAGTACCATTACTTCATGGTTACCTAATAATAAATGCACATAACCACCTGCAGCTTTTGCTTGTTGTTCAAGCTGATAAACAAACCATAATATTTCAGTCACTTTGGCACCACGATCAAAAATATCGCCGGTGATCACAAAATGTCCTTTACCTAATGCCCAATTGCCATCACGATCAATAACACCATTACTTTGGAGTAAACGCTTCATGATCGCATATTGACCATGAAAATCACTTGTTGCTACAACACGTTGTTTGGTGTTGTAAATAAGTGTTGTTTTTTCAATAAAATCAATATTCGACAACGTTACAGGGTAACCACAGTGATCAATTTGCATGCGTGCAATAAATGATAATCCTTGATAGCGTTTTGCTTGACTGTTAATAACACACTCAACAGAAAGCTCACCCTTTTGTTTTTTGATATAAGGCCCATCAGAAACAACCATCGATTGCTCATCACCTTTTGCATAACTTAAAGCACTCGCTCCAAGTAACCCAATCAGTAGCCATTTACCGATATTAGACATATTCATACCTATAACTCTTAAATAAAAAACACATCCCTGTGCTGCATTTAGCAATAACGTCCATATCGCTTGATTTCACGTCCTTGTGAAAATGATTCGTCCAGAGAGAATTTATAAGCTGATTAAAACTTCACTTCTGCGCCAGCATATATGAATCGTCCTTTTCCGCCGCCGTAAGAGCTGTCATAGTTGCCTTTACCACCTAAGATAAATGGTCCATTGTTATCAAATACGTTGTTAACACCACCAAATAGGCGTAATTCTGCACCATTGCTTAAATCAGTGCTGTAAGAAACAGACACGTCATTACGTACATATGATGGTAAGAATAACTGGTATGGTTTTTCTGGGTTATCAACACATACACTTGAATCTTCAGCACATGCCGCATAATACTCAGTGATCACGCCACCATTACCTTCTGCATCAAGTGGTTCGTAGTAGTCATCATAACGCGACTTACTTGAAACAACATCGCTCTTATACTTCATGCTCCAACGTACACGCCAGCTATCTTTGTACCAAGTTACAGAAGCACTTGCCGCATCTTGGAAGACGTCAGCAGATAATGAACCTGTGTAATCTGTTGTGTATTGACCGTCAGGAGATGTTTTTGTTTCTTGATAACTTATTACATGAGTCCAATCGGCTTTAATTTTAACATTACCATATTCATTTAAGTCAAAACGATATTCCGCAGCAACATCATAACCACTGGTACTGATTTCATCTTGGTTATAAAGACGTTGCATAACACCGGTAATTTGCCCATCACTAGGGTCACGTTCAACATCATTACAGAACGGGTTATCGTTACCAAAAGGTTCTGATGAATCAAAGCAGAATTCGATAATATCTTCATTGCCAAAAGAGGTGATCGCATCTTCAATTGAAATGTCATAATAATCAATCGCCATTCTAAAACCATCTAAGAATGCCGGCGCCATGGTAATACCAAGTGTGACGGTTTCCGCCGTTTCTTCAAACAAGTCGGCATTACCCACATTAGGTGAATAACCGCTATTCTCATCTTCAAATTCGCCTTCAGCAGCAATTTCAGCAGCAATACCTGGAATTTGTCGACAATTCGCATGGCCAGGATCTGTAGACGTAGCAGTAACTCCATCACAAATATCGTCAAACGAATCGTAATCACCACGCGGAGGTGACATTGCTTCAGTAATGGTAGGAGCACGTTGCGCACGAGCCCAGTTTGCACGAACCGCATAACCTTCAATAGGCTCCCATACAAGGCCAGCTTTGTAACTTTGTACAAGATCAATATTATCCAGGTCGTATTCGGCTAAACGAACAGATACTTCAGCACTTAAGTTTTTAGCACCTTCAACATCTTTTAGTAACGGAAATGCCGCTTCTGCAAATACTTCAGCCACACTTAAATCACCTTTAAAGTCAGGTACATAGTTAAATGTAACGCCACCTTCAGGTACATTAGTACTAACATCCTGTGTATCTTTTCGATATTCAAAACCAAAAACCGAAGACACCATACCTGCTGGCATTTCAAATAAATCGCCCGCCATATAACCTAAAACATTAAACTGCTCAATCTTAGTGTTGATACCTGGATTAGCACGAATATAGTCAGCCGCTTCATCCGAAATAGCGCCTTCACCAAACATGTTTAACGGCACACAGCCTTCACCGCGAGCAGTCGCGTCAACACATTGATAACCGCCATTACCGTCACTTTCTACATCTAAGGCATTACGCACATTAGCGACATATAGTTCATTGAATCTACGTTGGTTTTGTTCGAACTTACCAAAACCTACGGATAAATCCCAATCCCAATCGCCATCTAACATGGTACCTTGTAAACCGGCCCATGAACGAATCGTTCGACGAGTATTATCGGTAACAATGTTACCTACTTCAGCAAAATTTCTGTCCCATTTAACACCTCGTGAACTTGCTTGATCACGAATTTCTTCTGGCATAAATGGGTTATTTTTAGGAATACGACCGATACAATCAGCACCAAACTCACCTGTAGAGATATCATGCGTCACAATAGAGTCACATTCATCTTCACTTTCAGGTGCTTTATCATTGATTGAACGATTATAGCTATATTGTAACTGACCGTAGAACATCGTATCGTCAGTTAGATCATAATCAACTTTTACTGCCGCAGACGCTTTTTCATCTGGTACTCGAAGCATCACAAATTGGTTAGTATTGATGCCATAACGCTCTTCATGCCAATCATCACGTAAGCCGTTTTGATCATACCAAAAGCCAGCATCTGGACGCGTACTACTTTCTTCATCAAAAACACCGCCAGGGATAGAATCACTTAAACTACGCCAATCAGCTTTAGTGATATCACGCATACATTGATCGCCAGATTCGGTCTGCATCAAGTTACACATTAGTTCATCATCGTAATCCCAAGAATCTTGCTGTTGCGCACGGCTGCGATCTTCAAAATCTAAACCAAATTCACGGTCATAACTTGTTGCAAGGAAAATGCTACCGCGGCCATCAGCGATATCAGTACCAAAATCCATGTCTAAACCGTATTCACGTGCGCCGCCATCCGTTGATTCACCGCCACGTGCTTTAAATGAGAAACCTTCAGCATCTTTTTTGGTAATAATGTTTACCACACCTGCGATAGCGTCTGAACCATACGCAGCTGATGCACCACCGGTGATAACTTCTACACGATCTACCATACCTGAAGGAATAGTGCTTAAGCTGACATAGTTACCGCTATAACTGTTAGACACAACACGACGACCATCAATTAACGTTAAGGTACGATTCGTACCTAATTCACGTAAGTCAATCGTTGAAAGACCGGTATTTTGCACACTTGATTGAGAGTTACTGTTACTTGTACCTTCCGATAACTGAGGAAGTTCATCAATTAAGATATCTGATAGAGAACCGATACCTGTATCTTCAATGGCTTCTCTGTCCATTGTCGCTAATGGTGTAGCTACACTAAAACTATCGCGTCTTAAACGTGAACCAGTAACGGTAATTTTTTCAGGCTTTTCTTCTTTTACCTGTTTTTCTGATGAACTTTGAGCAGAAGCAGACTGTGCCTCTACTTCGGCAAGCAACTGGTTTTCATCTGCTGAAGCAGTACCAGAGATAGCAACAACAGAGCTAAACATAGCTGACTGTATCGCGACCGATATGCGTGTTTTTTTCATGACATTTCCCTTATTTTTTATGTGACTTTCTTTGTATACTGCCAACATCCTTGCACCACTTAGTACATAAAAAATGTGACAGCAATGATAAGCAACGACTTTTATTATTTTTGCTTTAGCTACTTATTTACGTAAGTGTAGGTAATGGCACAATCGGCTGAGCGTCTTTTCTATCTCTATTTAACATCTATTTTTATTTTCCCCTTTAAAATCAAACCTTAACAAACAACATCAACATCAATACTTTTTTATATAAATGTAAAATAGTTACACTTTTAAGACGAGTTTATATTGTATGTGTTGTGAGTAATCGCTATTATTATTTTGCAACGTTTTTGTACTCCACCCCAAATAAATAACAAGGCATTAGCTCGATTTATGATTTCAGATTCGGTATTCACTATTGGTCAATGTCAAGTGATTCCCATCGAATACGCTATTTGTTTTTCCAGACAAGAAAAGCAATCACTCCAACCCAAATTTATAGAACTGCTGTGTTATTTAGCAAAAGAATACCCACGCGTTATTCCCAGAGATGAGTTAATTGAAAATGTTTGGAATGGTAATCAATACGTTGGCGAAAAAGCGCTAACCAATGCAATTTGGCATTTGCGCCAAAACCTGCAAGGTGCAGATGGCGATAGTGAAGTCATTGAAACAATTAGAAAAGTAGGTTACCGATTATTAATTGAGCCTGTTTTTTTACACGAACCTGAGCGCTCTCAACCGTTAATCACTGAAGAACAAGTCGTTCCTGCAAACCAAGCACCAAAAGGCATTATTGCCTTAGCTGTAGCATTAATCGGTTTACTTGCCATTGTGATAATGCAGCTAACACAACCTAAGCAATATAACGACCTCGTAGTTAGTGAAATTACCAAAGAGCCAGGTACAGAGCTGTTTGCGTCCCCATCACCTGATGGCAGAAAAATCGTGTTTAAGTGGAGTGGAGAGCAAGCAGATCGTAATTTATATTTGCAAGATCGTAATAACAATGATCGTCCACCTGAGCAACTTACTTTTGGTAATAATCACCTTAGTCATTCTGTATGGAGTAACGATGGTCAATATTTATATTTCGCCAAGCGCGCTGCCGATCGCAGTCAATGCCACGTTATTCAGTTAAAAATAAAAACGCGAGAAGAAAATCCAATTGTAGATTGTCCACTAAAAGGAGGCTACTACTATATTGATATTTCGCCTGATGATAAAACCCTCGCGTTTCACGGTTTCCATGAACCTGCCGATGAAAATGGCATTTATTTTATTGACTTAACCGACCAACAAAGCCAGCCGATTCGTTTTTCATGCAGTATTGACTGCGGTTATAAAGATAGAGACTTTAAATTTTCCCCGGATGGAAAGCATATTGCAGTTACGCGACGTGTTAGCCGTTTTAATGAAAATATTTATTTGGTCAATCTTGCTAGCAAAGAAGCCACGGCGATAACCACCAATGAAGAAGATATTGTAGGCTTAACTTGGCACCCGTCAGGTAAAAAACTGGTATACGCTGCGCAACGTGCTGATAAAAGATCTGGTCATATTGTTGATATCAAGAATAAAGAAACCGCACAAATTGATATAGATGGTTTTAGTTACCCAGCGTTTGCAACACAAAGTGGTGAGTTGTTTTTTCAACAGCGAAGCGAGAAGTACCATTTAGCAACATTAGCATTAGACAGTGATATCGTATCTACGCCCTTTCCGTTGATACAATCAGAGTTTAGCCACCACCACCCGCATTATTCTCATAAACAAAATAAAATTGCTTATGTCTCCAATGAGTCTGGCTATTATGAGCTTTGGTTAACCGATACATCAGGTAAAAACCGAACGCAATTAACCTTTTTAGAACGGTCAATACGTTACCCTCGATGGTCACACGACGGCTCTAAAATAGCGTTTCTTGCCCCTATTGAAGGTAATGAATCTGATAAAATATATATTTATCATATGGACACGCAAAAACTGTCTATCGTGCCGAGCCAACATAAAGTACATAACCGCCCTACGTGGTCATGGCAAGACGATGCCATTATTTCCGCAGTTTATGAGAGCGAATATGTGGACTTACATCAAATAGATGTAAAAACAGGAGACAGCAAGCGCTTAACGTTTGATGGTGGTCGTTTTGGTGTTATGACCTCTCCATCGACGTTAGTGTATACCGCAACCAAAAAAGGACTTTGGCAAAAAGAATTAGATAACAATTTATTTAATGACAGTCCCTTAGAGAAAATATCTGGTAAAGATTTTAGAGTCACGTACGCGTGGGAGTATACCGAACAAGGTATTTACTATCGTAAAAATTATCGACGTTACCACCTTATTAGCTTTTACAGTTTTGCCACACAAACCAGTACACCTTTAGTTAAATTACCGAAAGATTCTTTAGGTTCAACGACCAATTTATCAACACTGGCGAGTATAGATACCTTATTGTTTACCCAAGCTGACTCCCCCCAGTCAGATATTAAAAAGTTAACGCACCCATTTTTACAAAATTAACGCTCTGTATTCCAGTTAAAGAAGTAAGCACCTAGCGATAAGAATACTGTAGTCATCACTGCCATTATCGCTAAGTGGTAACTAATGTCTGCTAAACTTGCACCTTCTGTAATAATTTTTCGTGCGCCTGACACTAAATGGGTTAAAGGTAAAAAGTCAGCAAAAACTTGTAAACCTTTAGGCGCACCTTCAAGACTAAACCATACGCCAGAAAGCATCATCATTGGCCAAGAAACTAGATTCAACAACCCACCCGTAAGCTCTTCACTTTTACTTCTTGATGCCATTAATAACCCTAAGGTGATCAAACTCGTTGAACCGAGTAAACCAACAATAAATAAGTCAACGTAGCTGCCTAACATATAAAAATTAAAAAACACATTACAACCAAGATAAATAACACTCGAAGTAAGCATCACAATAATGATACGTGATGCTAATTGCGCACTAACAAACTCTAATGCCGTTAGTGGTGTAGCCTTCAACCGCTTTAATACTGCATTTTTTCTATACCTTACAATGACATATCCCACACCAAACAAGCATGAAAACATCATATTCATTCCCAATATACCCGGTAACACCCAATCAACGTAGCGTATTTTTTCACCCGTAGTCGTTAATGCTTCAAAGCCTGATTGTTCGGCTAAAAATATTCTTTCAACTAAATAACCATTAGGAGAATCTTGATTGATCCAATACCGTTGATTGGTAAAATCAACCACCATGTCAAGGCTATGATGAGCAAGCTTAGTTTGGGCAAGAGCTACATCTTGGTAATCAACAAAATCTATATACTTCGTTTGCAGAAAGTTTGATTCAACCTTTGTTAAATCTATCACACCGACTTTATAAGCAGCTTTACCATCACCAGAGAAAACAAATGACAACACCACTAACAAAATTACAGGAAACAGAATACTCCAACCTAACGATGACTTATCCCTCACAAACTCTAAATTACGTGCCTTAACGACAGCTAAAAACCGACTAATGTTCATATTATTCTCTCAAAGAATGACCGGTTAATTTTAGAAACAGATCATCAAGATTCGGCGACTTTACATGTAGCCCCGTTAGTGAAATATTTTGCTTTATCAAATACGCTAATGTTTGTTCAACGGTTGACGTGGAAATTACCACTTTATTACCTTCGATCAACCAATTATTTTCTGCCACTAAATGTTCATCTATATCTTCTATAGGCAGATTGATAAAAACATCCTTAAAGTGCCTTGAAAGTAACTGGTCAGGCGTGCCCTGTTCAATAACTTTGCCTTTATCCATTATTGCTACATCGTCACAAAGTTGCTCTGCTTCGTCCATATAATGAGTCGTTAAAATAACTGTTTTATTATTGGCTTTAATTTTACCTATCAATTGCCAAAAATTTCGTCTTGCTTGTGGATCTAACCCCGTTGTTGGTTCATCTAAAAAAACAATATCAGGGTCATTAATTAGTGCCAATGCTAATAACAAACGTTGCTTTTGACCGCCAGATAATAGGCGATTATCTCGCGATAAAAAATCACCTAAATCACATAATTCAATTAAACGTTCATGGCTTATTGTTTGTTGATAAAATGAAGAGAACAGATTAAGTGTTTCTTTTACCGTTAGGAAATCTTGCAAAGCGGTATGTTGAAATTGAATGCCTATTTGCTGAGCAATGGCAGTAGTCGCAGGTTTTCCGTAGTACTTCACTTGACCAGAGGACGGCTTAATGATCCCTTCCATAATTTCGATTGTTGTTGTTTTTCCTGCGCCATTTGGACCTAACAAACCGAAACATTGACCTTGGTTGATGGAAAAGTCTACGCCATCTACCGCATTTAACTCACCATATACTTTTGTTAACCCTTTTACTTCAATGACCGGTGTCATTAAATCACTCCATAATATTACTTACACATCAGATAGTAACGCTTAATTCGGCGCTTCACAACATCAACAAGCACTTAATGCGATTAATTATCATTTGCATTTATTTCAATAAATGACTACTGTTATATTTCGGTTGTCAAAGCAAGGAAAAACCATGACAAGAAATAATGCTAACCCACCAACAATAGAGCTTGCGCAAGTAGCCATTCCACAACATTTATTAGCAACATTGATCACATCAGGCGTGGTACATGGCAACGAGTGCCAAAGTTTAAATACTGTCGCAAAAAAAGTTATTTGGAAAAGTTTATTAACGAGCTGTTTAGCTACAAAGGAGTCCTAACAATGAAGGTGTTCGATCTAAAAAAGCAATACGCAACAACCCCTGAGCAATGGTTAACTATTCTACTTAACACGTATTGTTGTGCCCCCAGCCAAGGGTTGGCAAAAACTATTGTTCACTATATTGAGAAAGTGATCATGTCAGCAGATTCTTCATCAGAAACAGCAAACCTATGTGATTATCACACAATGCATCGGTTTTGGTGTTGGCAATGTCAACGCTAGTTCCACCCTATCAACAAATTAAATTATGCAATAAGATCTGTAACTGTTGTTGAATTTGCTTTTTACCCGAAAATGAAAACACTTTGCTAATATTAGCATCACTCTGTTGCTGTAAAAGTTTAACAACCATAAAATCTAAGGCGATTTCAGCGTTAGAAAACAACGTGCCTATTATAATATCTTCTGCTGCTACCTTATCATTAGTCAAATAATGCAACGTCCAAAGTTGCAAGCTAAAAGCACTTTGTAAAAATTGCATTTTTTTATCGGTAAATGCTTTAACAACAAGATTATCAGTTGATGTTAAAGGGGGTAACCATCGTGACTTTCCAGTGCGCATTAACTGTCGAATTAATGATGCTGGTAGCTTTTGAAATACACTAGGTAAATAAAAAGCTATTTTTCGATAAAATTGTTCAGCCAAAGCAAGTTCAATTTGTTTAGCCTCGTCATTTAGGGCTTTTAACATTAACGCGGCATGCTCACCACTCGCTTGTACTTTTGACAGACCAAGATTAACAATAGTAAACCCATTTTTTTGCCAAAACGACACAATCGCTTGATTTGCAGAAAAACTGGTTGATACAAAATCAACAGATAATTGTTTTGCTTCTGTGGCTACAAAACTAAGAAGTTTACTTCCAACGCCTAATTGTTGCATACCCTCGGGAACAGCAATTCTATTTATGCGCCAATATCGATACTTAAAGGCGTTTTCAACCGATAGATGTCTGAGTAAATATTGCGGAATAAATTGGTTAGTCAATTGCTTTTCATGGTTGATCACCGAAGCAACGTCGTCATTGCTGGCATTGCCTTCTTCAACGATCAACGCTACTGCGTTCACTGAACAGTTTTCTGTTTGATAGCCTATAACAATTCGTACCGCTTCATTGTCGAGCAGTAATTTTAAATCAGACGGCGTGGTTTTATAATGCGCGTTCATGAGCACGGCAAATATTTGTGTCAGTAAGGCATTATCTCTAATTAATTCATTTTTATTCACAAATCGAAACCGTTGTGCCGATGCGTTATGCTTTATTAGTAAAGGCTCGTGGTGGCAATCAAACAAAAAGGTAGCATAAATGAGCGTTTCTAATGGATCATTTTCACGCCAACGGATCGGCTGCTGAATATGTATTGCGCGATACTGGGGGGATATGTTAGCTAATAAACGCTGAAACTTAATGGCAAATCCTCTACCTGCTCCTTCATAACCATGTTGTGTTGATGAAAACACAATGCGTTTAAAGTGTTCAGCAACCGTTGATAATAAATGTACCGGAATTGCCGCTGCTTCATCAACAAGCAATAATTGACATGTCGGTTTAGTTTCGAGTAACACATCTATTGGAATAAATCTTACAACATGTTGTTGAAATATAAACTTATCTTTCGTCAATGTACCTTGTGGACAATGTAATGAAAGTTGCTGAAAAAACACGGTAATTGCATTTATGGTTGGTGCACAAATAATAATGGTGGTTGGTGGTTGAGTTGTTTGCAATAAAAGGTGAGCACTTGCCAACGCTAGCGCGGTTGATTTTCCACGACCTCTATCAGCGGTGAGTACTAACGGACGATTTCTATGACCTGATGCAACACGTAAAATACTGTCGACGGCGTGTTGTTGCTCCAAGGTAACACACCCGTGTTTAAGTGCTGTAGATTGCTTTTCAAGTGCGCTTTTTTTTACTGTGTCAACTTTTGGTAACATTGTAGGAGTTAACTGAACAACGTCAGGATCTAGAGTGAAATGATCGATAATACGTTGCATAAAAAGACTCGTTTTACACGTGCTTGGTTTTAGCCATAGCAGCACCCCTCCCGCTTTTATAGTCCCTGATAACGCAGCAAACGCATCGGGATGAAAATCAGGTTCAGCAAAAATCACCACGTCATTTTCACGGCCCAATTGATGTCGATAATTTTTAATGTTCCCAGTTAAATACGATTGGGACTCTCCCCACAAAAAAACTTCACCGTCGTGCTCATCATAATAATTATAAAATATTTCCGCTATTTGGTTTTGCCATGATAAATCACCCTCTGCAATAATCAGTCGTCGTTCATATGCAGCTAAAATATCAGGCTGCCATGATGATAACCATTGAAATACCTCGTCAGTAGAATGCACAACTATTACTCAATACTCTGTAAATAAGTAGCTGGCTATCATACCAAGCAAGCTTCAAATTCTAAACTATACTGAAAAAATATTCTCGTTACGGATAAATAATAAACATTGATACAGATCAATATGTTTTATCTGATAACAAACATAATAGGCATAAATACATATAAGGATAGAAGCATGGAACAAAATATATCCTCAGAGAAACAGCGTAAATACGAAAAGAATACCTTCCTTTTTCTTGCGGTATTTTTAGCGCCAATCTTATCAGTCATTATCGTTGGTGGGTTCGGTTTTATCGTCTGGATATCACAGATGTTGTTTGGCCCACCTACTTCTTAAGAACGTTTAACGGGTAGATAGTAACAATCATCAACCGTGGAAGGTTACGAGAAGAAAGTTTAAACGTTTACCGCATGAGATTTCTTATGAAAGCAACAAACAGCAAACAAACAAATGATGGTTGTACAGAATCAACCGAATACCATGTCGCCAGTTTTGTGGCACATATTACTCCACAACAAACAAATGCGTTCAGCCAAGAAATTGAAGCGCAACATGGCGCACAAGTCCACGCAGTTAGTAACGATGGCAAAGTTGTTTTTACTATTGAAGCTCAACACCAAAAACACATTGCGTTTGTTGTTGAACAGTTCAGAAATTTTATCGGGCTTTACAGTTTATCGCCCGTTTATCATCAATTTTTAACCGAAGAATAAGGTGACAAAATGAATATTAATCGCCGAGAATTTATTAAAGCTAATGCTGTAGCCGCTGCTGCTGCCGTTGCAGGTGTATCGGTGCCAGCATCGGCGTCAAACTTGATCACCAGCAGTGATTTAACCAAATTAAAATGGGATAAAGCCCCTTGTCGGTTTTGTGGTACAGGATGTAGTGTCAACGTTGGGGTCATGGACGGTAAAGTGGTTGCGACTCATGGTGATATTAAATCACCAGTTAACCGCGGTTTAAACTGCATTAAAGGATATTTTTTATCGAAAATTATGTATGGCAAAGATCGCTTAACAACCCCCTTGCTGCGTATGAAAGATGGCAAGTTCGATAAAAATGGTGATTTTGCACCTATCACTTGGGATCAAGCGTTTGACATTATGGCAGAAAAAGCAAAACAAACGCTTAAAAAAGTAGGTCCTACAGGTATTGGCATGTTTGGTTCTGGCCAGTGGACCGTATTCGAAGGATATGCTGCCTCTAAATTATTTAAAGCGGGTTTTAGAAGTAACAATATTGACCCAAATGCGAGACATTGCATGGCCTCAGCCGTTGGCGGCTTTATGCGAACATTCGGTATTGATGAACCAATGGGCTGTTATGATGATATTGAAGCAACCGACGCAATGGTGCTTTGGGGCTCTAATATGGCAGAAATGCATCCTATTTTATGGACAAGAATCACAGACCGCCGTTTAAGTGCCCCCCATGTGAAGGTAGCCGTGCTTTCTACCTTCCAGCACCGTAGTTCTGATCTTGCTGATAACAGTATGATCTTCACCCCACAAACTGATTTAGCCATTTTAAATTTTATCGCTAATTACATCATTACTACTGACCGTGTTAATAAAGACTTTGTCAATAAACATACTAATTTTCGTATGGGTAACACTGATATTGGCTATGGCTTACGCGAGGATCATCCTTTACAAAAACGTGCGAAGAATAGCGGTTCAAATGCTGGTGGTTCGAAAGCAATTAACTTCAAAGAATATGCTGAATTTGTGAGTACTTATACCGCAGAGTATACTTCTCAACTGTCTGGTGTCCCTATTGCAAACTTAGAGGCATTAGCAGAATTGTATGCCGATCCTAACACTAAAGTCTGTTCTTTTTGGACCATGGGGTTCAATCAGCATACCCGCGGTGTATGGGCAAACAACCTTGTGTATAACATTCACTTATTAACCGGAAAAATATCAACCCCTGGCAATAGTCCGTTCTCATTAACAGGTCAACCTTCAGCATGTGGAACAGCGAGAGAAGTAGGTACGTTTTCACATCGTTTACCCGCGGATATGGTTGTTAGCAACGATAAGCATAGAGCGTTTGCTGAAGACAAATGGAAGCTTCCTAAAGGCACAATACCAGCAAAACCCGGCTACCACGCTGTAGTGCAAAATCGCATGCTTAAAGATGGCAAACTCAATTTCTATTGGGTGCAGTGTAACAATAATATGCAAGCCGCAGCGAATATGAATGAGGAAGGTTATCCTGGTTATCGTCATCCAGATAATTTCATTGTGGTGTCTGATCCATACCCTACCGTAACCGCACAAGCAGGTGATTTAATTTTGCCTACAGCTATGTGGGTAGAAAAAGAAGGTGTGTATGGTAATGCAGAACGAAGAACACAAGCATGGTATCAAATGGTTGAAGCGCCACAGGGGGCTAAATCAGATCTTTGGCAATTAGTCGAATTTTCGAAGCGTTTCGCTATTGAAGAAGTGTGGCCACAAGAATTACTGGATAAAAACCCTTCATACAAAGGTAAATCGATGTATGAAGTGCTCTTTGAAAATGGTCAAGTAAACAAATTTTCAATCAACCAAGTACCAACAGACAGACTGAATGATGAAGCTCGCCACTTTGGTTTTTATATCCAAAAAGGCTTGTTCGAAGAATATGCCAGTTTTGGTCGAGGAAAGGCTCATGATTTAGCGTATTACGATCGTTATCATGAAGAACGTGGGCTTCGTTGGCCCGTCGTTGATGGTAAAGAAACTCGCTGGCGTTTCAAAGAAGGTTCAGACCCTTATGTAACCCCTGGCAGTGACTTTGAATTTTATGGCAAGCCTGACGGTAAAGCGGTAATTTTTGCCCTACCTTATGAGCCGCCAGCAGAAGTGCCAGACGCACATTACGATTTGTGGTTATCAACGGGCCGTGTATTAGAGCATTGGCATTCAGGCTCAATGACACAGCGTGTACCTGAGCTTTATAAAGCAATGCCTGACGCGCTCGTTTATATGCACCCAGATGACGCTAAAATGCGAAAAATGCGACGTGGTGATTTAGTAAAAATACAATCCCGCCGCGGTGAAGTTCAAACCCGTGTAGAAACCAGAGGGCGCAATAAGCCGCCTAAAGGCTTGGTTTACATGCCGTGGTTTGATGCCAGCAGATTAGTCAATAAAGTGACCTTAGATGCAACAGATCCACTTTCGAAGCAGACAGACTTTAAAAAGTGTGCTGTCAGAATCGTCAAAGCTTAGGAGGATGTTATGAACAAAACAATGCAATATACCTATTCCACACTTTTGTCACTTTTGTTAATCACAACTACTGTTGCAGCTTTTGATGATGTTGCCACGTTAAGAAAAGGGAAAGCGTTAGATCAGCAATCCCCCTCTTCACCCATTGCCAATGTCATGAACAATGATATAAAGCAAGCCAGAAATTATCCTATGCAGCCGCCAGTGATCCCACATAAAACGCGTAACTATGAGGTGAACTTAAATACCAACAAGTGCATGTCGTGCCATAGTAGGAAGCGCACAGAAGAATCTCAAGCCCCCATGGTAAGTGTTACTCACTATATGGACAGAGACGGCAATTTTCTCGCAGAGATATCGCCAAGACGCTATTTTTGCAATCAATGCCATGCCACGCAAACTGATGCAAAACCCTTGGTTGATAATACTTTCATTGATATGCATAGCTTAATGAAAACGAAACAAAAAAGTGAAAATTAGGAGTGTATGATGAAAAAAATCATTAGCATTGGCTGGCAAACGCTCAAAAAGCCCAGTGCATACTTTAGTTTAGGCTTTCTCGTTATTGGTGGCTTTATCATGGGCATTATCTTCTGGGGTGGTTTTAATACCGCATTAGAAGCAACGAATACGGAACAATTTTGTATTTCTTGCCACGAAATGGAAAATAATGTTTATGAAGAAATGAAAACAACTATTCATTTCTCGAATCGTTCAGGGGTACGTGCAACCTGCCCAGATTGCCATGTTCCACATAAATGGACAGATAAAATAGCCAGAAAGATGCAAGCATCGAAAGAAGTGTGGGGAAAAATATTCGGCACAATAAACACCCGAGAAAAATTTCTCGCACATCGCCGACGTTTGGCGCAAAATGAATGGACACGCCTAAAAGCGAATGATTCTCTAGAGTGCCGAAATTGCCATAACTTTGATTACATGGACTTTACCGCGCAAAGTGGCAGAGCTGCTCAACAACATTCAACCTCACTTGCTAGCGGTGATAAAACCTGTATTGACTGTCATAAAGGTATTGCTCATCAGTTGCCCGACATGAAAGGCGTAGAAGGCTGGTAAAGTTAACAACCACTTTTTAATACTTGGCACTACTGTAATTTTTCAGTGGTGCTTTCAGCTCCCTTTCATCAACTATTATTAATCGTCAATTAAAACATTTTTTACGCTGAAAGTTTGACCGATAAAGTTTCCTTGCCTATGTTCACATTATTAGGATGAAAACTACGAAAGTGATATTCGTTATTCGCATGAACTAGGTATAAAAACATGACTTATGACAAACACGACGATGCGCACAATCAACAACTTAACAATGATGAGCCCGATGTGCATTCTTTACCTACAGCAGAAAACAACGCCAAAGTAAGACGGAAAATTGATGATTTGTTGGAGCAGAAACGTTTAAAAGACTTACTTGACGATTGGGATTCATCATAATTTTTATATCCTGCTTGTTTATCAGCAATAATTATTCTGTATTAACCGTTTAGTTAATAGCATTAATTACATTATGTTTTGCTGTTTCCTCATTCTTTTTCTATAAAACACATATCGTTATTGATAAAATGGTCAAATTCAAATACTGGAGTTGACTGCATGACCTTTTTAGAGAAGTTACGCTGCCTATTTACATTTGGCCAAGGCGTTGCTTTACCCTTACCTGATATAAAACCCAATCAATCCCCTTTTGATTTATTTCAACAATGGTTTGAAGATGCCAATAAATCAGGCATTTTATTGCCAGAAGCGATGTCAGTCAGTACCGTCAGTGATAGCGGTCAACCCAGTTCGCGCATGGTGTTATTAAAATCATTCAACGAGCAAGGTTTCGTTTTTTATACCAACTACGGCAGTAGAAAGCACCAAGAATTGCAACACAATGATAAAGTCGCATTGTTATTTCACTGGAATGTACTTCAGCGACAAGTGCGTATAGAAGGCTCTGTTGAAAAAATCACACCAGAAGAGTCTACACGCTATTTCCATAGTCGTGACCGAGGTAGCCAAATTGGCGCTTGGGCATCAAAACAAAGCCAAAAACTCAGTCATGACAATGCGATCAAGGAACAATTTGAAGCGTATCAACAAAAATTTTCAGGTCAAGAAGTGCCATTACCAGAATTTTGGGGCGGTTTACGCGTTAAGCCACACTACATGGAGTTTTGGCAAGGGAGAACGAGTCGACTACATGACAGAGTATGTTTTGAAAAGAGTAATAAAAGCTGGCAACAATATAAAATACAGCCTTAATAACGATAGATTGCGATACTTTTTATAATTATGTTAGGGTGAATAAAAGCAGCAAGGATTTAATACGTGAAGAAACTTTTAATTATCTTATTGTTAACGTTTTCAATGACGGGTAATGCAGAGTGTATTTTCGTTGAACTTGAACCATTTCCACCCGTTATAAACGATGATGGTTCAGGGATATTACCTGATATGTTAGCAGCCATTGAAGCCAAAACAGATTTATCTTTCCAGGTCACAATTGCAACCTATGCCCGAGCCAAAAAAGACTTGCATGACGGTAAAGTGAAGTTAATCGGATTAACCCCAAAAGGCAATGAATCGAAAAGCTTTTATCAAAGCGCAATAGAATTAGACTGGTTTTTTCAAGCGACAGTGGATATTTACGCACAAACCCCACAATACCTTAACGAAGAAAACTTAACCACCAACAGCATTGGTACTTTAACGGGGAATGCTGATTTTATGGCAATGGTGACAAACATTTCTAGAGAAAAGTTTATCGAAGTCAGCAGCCTTGAGCAGTTAGCTAGGTTAATCGTTAAAAATCGCATAAAAGCTGCGATTTTTGAACGCGCATCAATGATGAGTACCATCAACCGCTTAAAATTTTCCAACATACATTACAACAAACTAATTACAATTCCTGCAGGTCTTGCCGTTAATAACACTCGCGCAGGTCAAACATTAAAAAAACAGCTTGATAAAGCCTTATTATCTCTTAACACTCAAGCCTACTTAACGCCATTAAATAATTTTAATCAATTAGCAAATTCTGGCATAGTCACGACCATTTCGGACAAAAAAAAGCGTTAATCGTGATAAACATCGATTAACGCTTTTTCTATTAACTTGTAACTGTTTACTGACCAACCAATGCTAATAAAATACCAGCAGCAACCGCAGAGCCTAACACCCCAGCCACATTTGGCCCCATAGCGTGCATCAATAAAAAATTATGTGGATTAGCTTCTAAACCTACTTTATTAGCTACTCGTGCTGCCATCGGTACCGCAGACACACCAGCCGCTCCGATTAATGGGTTTACTTGCTCGCTACTTAATTTATTCATCAGTTTCGCCATTAATACCCCAGAAGCTGTACCGATTGAAAAGGCAACAGCACCTAAACCGAGGATACCTAATGTTTCAACGTTCAAAAACTGATCAGCACTTAATTTAGAACCCACACCTAAGCCTAAGAATATCGTCACAATATTAATAAGCTCATTTTGCGCAGTTGAACTTAAACGATCAACCACACCACATTCTCGCATTAAGTTACCTAAACAAAACATACCAACTAATGGCGTAGCCGCAGGTAAAAAGAAAATTGTCATCAACAAGACACCCAACGGAAAGATAACTTTCTCAATTTTGGTTACATGGCGTAACTGTGCCATTTCAATCTTACGCTCTTTTTCCGTGGTTAAAGCTCTCATGATTGGTGGTTGAATAATTGGTACTAACGCCATATATGAATATGCTGCGACGGCAATTGCACCAAGTAATTCTGGTGCTAACTTAGACGCTAAAAAAATGGCCGTTGGGCCATCTGCACCACCAATAATCGCAATGGCAGAAGCATCTTGTAACGTAAATTCGAAGCCAGGGATCGCATTCAATGCGATAGCACCAAACAATGTAGCAAAAATACCAAATTGTGCTGCAGCCCCTAAGAACAAGGTTTTAGGGTTCGCGATTAGCGCGCCGAAATCGGTCATTGCACCGACACCCATAAATATTAATAGCGGGAATATACCCGTATCAATACCTGCGTAATACACATAATGTAATAAACCACCTACCTCAGAAAATCCTGCAACAGGTATGTTAGTCAGTATGGCACCAAACCCCATAGGCACAAGTAGCAGTGGTTCAAAGTTTTTCGCGATAGCGAGAAATAAAAGCCCACAACCAACAAGCATCATAATAACCTGGCCTAACTCAAAATTTGCTAAGCCTGTTGATAACCATAAAGTATTTAACTGCTCCATGTTATCACCTACGCTAAAGTCAGTAAGGTTTCGCCAACAGTAACGGCATCCCCTTCTCTAACATGAATAGAAGCAACTTGACCTGCCGATACCGCTCGCACTTCAGTTTCCATTTTCATCGCTTCCATGATGATAACCACATCGCCTGCGGCAACCTCTTCACCTTCATCAACAAGTACTTTAAAAATATTACCAGCCAATGGGGCATTTAAGGTTTCACCAGCGCTGACAGATGCAGATTGTTTTATTTCAGCATCTGCAGTGGTAACTGAAGATACGCTACCACTTGGCCCAACGACAACATCAAACACTTGTCCATCCACACTGACCGAGTAGTTTTCAGTAGTTGCTGATGTTTTCTTCGTCGTTGAAGCTTCAGAAGTTGTCGCCTCTTTAGTCGGTGCTGGCTCAAAAGCATCTGGATTATTTCGATTTTCTAAAAATTTTAAACCTATTTGCGGAAATAATGCATAAGTTAACACGTCATCAATCACTTCATCCGCTAAGGTAATGCTTTTCTCTTTCGCAAGATTCTCAAGTTCGTTGGTGAGTTTATCAACTTCAGGTGTTAATAAATCAGCCGGACGACACGTAATTGCCTCTTTGCCGTCAAGTACACGATCTTGTAACTCCGTATTAACCGGAGAAGCCGTTGCGCCATATTCACCTTTAAGAACGCCAGCAGTCTCTTTAGTGATCGACTTATAACGCTCTCCCGTTAGTACGTTTAAAACCGCTTGCGTGCCGACAATTTGCGATGTTGGCGTGACTAACGGAATATTACCTAAATCTTCACGTACCCGTGGAATTTCTTTTAATACGTCATCAAACTTATCAGCAGCACCTTGTTCTTTTAACTGGTTTTCCATATTGGTTAACATGCCACCAGGTACTTGTGCTAGTAAAATACGCGCATCTACTCCTTTAAGACTACCTTCAAAGTTTGCATATTTTTCTCGAACATCCCTGAAATATGCAGCCACTTCAGCAAGTTTTTCCATATCTAAACCAGAATCACGCGCTGTCCCCTCAACAATAGAAACAATTGTTTCTGTTGGCGAATGACCATACGTTTGGCTCATAGATGAAATAGACGTGTCAATCACATCAATATCAGCGTCAATGGCTTTCATGTGAGTAGCAACACTTAAGCCGGTTGTGGCATGACAATGTAAAGCAATAGGTAATGAGACAGTTTCTTTAAGACGACTAATCAATTCTGCACCGTCATATGGCTTCAGCAAACCTGACATATCCTTTATACATAAAGAATGTGCTCCCATGTCTTCTAGCTTTTTAGCCATGGTTAGCCAGCCCTCAAGAGTATGTACAGGACTTTCTGTATAACTAAGCGTACCTTGCGCATGAGCACCAACATTCACTGCAGCTTTAATCGCAGTTTGAAGATTTCGAACATCATTCATGGCATCGAATATGCGAAAAACGTCTACACCATTGACATGCGCTCGTTCAACAAACTTCTCAACTACATCGTCGGCATAATGACGATAGCCTAAAATATTCTGGCCTCTAAATAACATTTGTTGTTTAGTTTTCGGCATTGCTTTTTTTAATTCACGAATGCGATGCCAAGGATCTTCTCCTAAATAACGAATACATGAATCAAACGTAGCACCACCCCATGACTCTATTGACCAGAAACCAATATCATCTAATTTTGATGCGATCGGCAACATATCTTCTAAACGTAATCGAGTGGCAAGTAAAGACTGGTGGCCATCTCGTAATACAACTTCGGTAATACCTAGTGCTTTTGACATGTGTATTCGCTCCTATGCTTTATCGCCATGTTTTTGTTTATATTGAGTAACAGCCGAACCTATCGCCGCAACGACTTGGGGTGTTACACCATTAGAGGCAATATTTGTTTTCTTTGCTTTAGGTTTTGATTTAGATTGAATAATAGGATCGGGATATTTGTTCGCAAGTTTTACTAGCACTAAGTTAATAAAAATAACCAGTAGCCCTAAAAATGCAAAAACAAAAACCATACCTGCTAACATTAATGTGCCAGCTTCAATAAAAGTTTCTAATAAACTGTCCATTTTTTATCCTAATCTAAAAAAGGTTGGAATTAGAATAATCACTCCAATTGGTAAAAAGCAAATATATTTTCGAGAACTCAGAAAAAAATTTTGAAGTCAACCCATAAAAGTCACATTTAAGCCGTGATATTCAATTATTTTCAATAATTATTCACATTTTTGTTATAAGAATTAATATTGTATACAATTACCAATTCCTATTTTTAAGGCTTAAGAACAAAAAAGACAGCATTGTATACAAAGTACAATGTGAGAACATTGAATACACAATGAATGATTAAAGGGTCAGGTACATTTTAAAAGCCTGAAACATGATAGTAAAAATTAAAAAGTAGCGGACGCGGCAGGAGTCGAACCTGCGACCGAAAGGGATCATGTTTCGTAGCCAGTTTTTATTCACAGTAACGCTATTCAGCTGAGCTACATCTCTTTTATACATCGTTCTTAAACGAGAAAACCAACCCGAAGGTCTGACGAATCCCCAAAAAATGACAAGCACAACATTTTATGATCTTATTAGTTCGCCAAAACAAAAATAAGAGTAAAATGCTATGCCTGAATCCTTACTTTGCCATAACTTCTTTGATAAGTCCTTATCGAATTTCAATCAAGCGAGAATGAAGACACTTAAAGCATGCTCTGAAGCACTTATAGCGTCTGATAGATTAACCTTAACAAGTTTGGGGCGTTACTTAGCTGGACGTGCGAACATTAAGCATAAAATAAAAAGGGTTGATCGTTTTCTTAATAACGAGCATTTGTTTAACCAACAAGTTGAAATATACGCTTCGTTGGCCAAACCAATCATTAGCAACTTGCCTTATTTAGCCATTGCAGTGGACTGGAGTGGTTGTTGTCGTTCAGATTACCACCTGCTTAGAGCGAGTTTACTCGTTGACGGCCGTTCTTTAGTGCTTTACAACATGGTTGTTGAATTAAAAGATTTTGATACGCCAGAAACCAATGCCAGATTTTTAGACAACCTCCTTCAAGTTATTGGTGAACACCGGTCCGTTTATATTTTGTCAGATGGTGGTTTTCTTACTCCTTGGTATACTAAAGTCCGTTCATTAGGATGGCACTTTATTGGCCGTCTCAGAGGCACGATGACATGTAAGTTAGAAGGTAAAAATACTTGGGAAAAACTCCCTGCCTTTCATCAGGGAGCGAGCTGTCAACCAACTCGACTTGGCAAAGCGAGGGTTACTCAACACAGTCCAACAGCATGTGATGCATTTCTCCATTTGTACAAAGGAAAATACAAAGGACGAAAAGGGAATAGCCGTTTTACTAAAGATACTCGCATGTATCGACGGCATGCTCATGAGCCATGGTTACTCGCAACATCAGATAATACACTCACTAGTGATCAAGTAATTAAGTTGTACAGTAAAAGGATGCAAATTGAGCAAAACTTTCGCGATGACAAAAGCCAACAATATGGCTTTTCGTGGCGGTTTAGTAAAACACAAGGCGTAAGGCGAATGAGTGCCTTGTGCTTAATTGCATGTTTAGCCAGTCTATTACTTTGGTTTGTTGGCTTTGAAGCGGAGCAGCGCAATTGGCAAATAATGTTTCAGGCTAATACGATAAAACACCGCAGAGTTCTATCGTTTCTTACATTGGCGAAGCAAGTAATTCGGCATAGACTCCACAAAATTAAAAATCACTATCTACAGAAAAGTCGAGAAAACTTTTTAGCTTATTATCAAATATGTTCAGTTATATAAAAATGGGGATCCGTCAGCCCGAAGGTTGGCTTTAAAGATGGCGGACGCGGCAGGAGTCGAACCTGCGACCGAAAGGGATCATGTTTCGTAGCCAGTTTTTATCCACAGTAACGCTATCCAGCTGAGCTACTTCTCTTTTATACATCGTTCTTAAACGAGAAAACCAACCCGAAGGTTGGCTTTAAAGGTGGCGGACGCGGCAGGAGTCGAACCTGCGACCGCCTGGTTCGTAGCCAGGTACTCTATCCAGCTGAGCTACGCGTCCGCGGTCAATCAATATTTTATATCCCGAGGTAGAGATAAAACGTCTCTTAATATCTATCAAGAGATAAAAAAACCAGTCTGACGACTGGTCTTAAATGTGGCGGACGCGGCAGGAGTCGAACCTGCGACCGCCTGGTTCGTAGCCAGGTACTCTATCCAGCTGAGCTACGCGTCCGCGGTCAATCGTTATTTTATATCCCGAGGTAGGGATATGCGACATAATCGCAGTATTAATGATTAAAGCTTTAATACTAGCTCTTCTTTTATATTTAACCACTTAAAGAAAGTGGCGGACGCGGCAGGAGTCGAACCTGCGACCGCCTGGTTCGTAGCCAGGTACTCTATCCAGCTGAGCTACGCGTCCGCAATAATCTAATAATTTATATCCTGATTAAGGATAACGAACCTAGTTCGTAGCCATCTTATCCAAGCATACTGCCTATCCAGCTGAGCTACGCGTCCGCAATAATCTATTTTAAATCTTAGATAAAAGATGGCGGTGAGAGAGGGATTCGAACCCTCGATACAGCTACAAACTGTATACTCCCTTAGCAGGGGAGCGCCTTCAGCCACTCGGCCATCTCACCAACGGGGCGAATATTAATGGATATAAAAAATAAGTCAAACGATTTTTTTAGCTTTTACATCTGTTTGTTGACAAATCAATCAACCAGAGCAAATTACCAGCACTTTTCTTTCGTACTCCTTTATTTTTAAAGCAATAAAAAAGCCGGCTATGCCGGCTTCTTTGGGAAACAATTTCGTTAAAAACTATTTCCAGGCGTAGTTTCGCCCTTTTCAGACTGTATTCGCATATAAATTTCTTCACGATGTACTGAAACTTCTTTTGGTGCATTAACACCAATGCGAACTTGATTTCCTTTAACACCTAAAACTGTGACCGTGACATCGTCACCGATCATTAAAGTTTCTCCAACTCTACGGGTTAATATTAACATTCCTAATTCCTTAATATCTAAAACGGGATAAACTAAATTTAGCTAGTTAAAAATTTAGTCTTACACTGGGTGACAATAATTCAATTACCCTAGAGAAAAATATTCCGTAATACTTTCCCAACACTCTAAGTTTAGAAGAACGTCGTACCAGTTACCTTTATTTTAGCAAGCTTCTTCTCATGTGACAGTTAAATTACGATATTTTTTCAACAAATATGTAACTATTAATACTCTACTCATCTCTGATTAACGTCACTTTAACAATTACCATCGTTGAAGGAGTAAACAATAATGATTTGTTTTTTAGTCAATGAAAAATTGGGATAAAAAAGGAAACTCGAAAGTTTCCTTTATTAAATATTTCATTGATATCAGAAGCGTTAGCTTAGATTCTCAGTTAACCATGGTTCAACACTTGCCATCGCATTAGGTACGTTTTGAGGTTCACTGCCACCAGCTTGTGCCATATCTGGTCTCCCTCCACCTTTACCACCAACTTGCTGGGCTATCATGTTAACGATTTCGCCCGCCTTAACTTGTCCGGTTAAATCTTTTGTAACACCGACAATCAAACCTACTTTGCCATCGTTAATTGTCGAAAGAACAATGATGCCACTTTTAATTTTAACTTTAAGATCATCTACCATACCGCGTAAGTCTTTCGAAGCGACTCCGTCTAACTCGGCAATTAACGTGTTAATACCGTTAATGTCTTTTGCTTGGCTTAATAAATCTGAACCCGCTTGAGCCGCTAATTGCTGTTTCAGTTGAGCAATTTCTTTTTCAAGCTGTTTCGTTTTACTTAGTGTTTGTTCCACTTTTTCAACGGTATTTGACACGTCTGATTTAACTAAGTTCGCAATCGTTGCCAAGGCCTCCGCTTGTGCATCAATATAATTAAGTGCCGCTTCTCCAGATACCGCTTCAATACGACGAACCCCCGCAGCGATACCTGATTCAGATACGATTTTAACTAAACCAATGTCACCGGTTCGTTCAACATGCACACCACCACAAAGCTCAATAGAACAATTACCTAATGTGACTACACGTACTTCGTCATCATACTTTTCACCAAACAACGCCATTGCACCTTTTTCTTTCGCTTCATCTATTGGCATTAGTGCGGTTTCACGTTGATGATTTCTGCGTATTTCTAAGTTCACCAAGTGCTCAATTTTCTTGAGTTCTTGTTCAGTTACTGCTTCAAAGTGTGCAAAATCAAAACGTAGTTTTTCAGCATCAACGAGTGAGCCTTTTTGTGTAACATGATCACCTAATACATCGCGTAATACTGCATGTAAAATATGCGTGGCTGAATGGTTTTTAACAATGGCACCACGGCGTTCAGTATTAATTTCTGCTTTCACACGCGCATTTAGCTGGATCGTAGTCTTGGCAATACCATGATGAGCAAAAGCATTACCCACCTTAATAGTGTCCGTAACTTCAAATACACCATTCTCAGTAGCAATCACACCTGTATCACCTACTTGACCACCTGATTCAGCATAAAACGGCGTATTATCTAAAATAACAACCCCTTGCTCGCCTTCATTGAGCACTGATGCAGAGCTGCCATTATGAAAAATTTCAACGATTGTCGCTGAAAATGTACTATTGGTATAACCTTTAAAAGCGGTATTCTTTTCAGATTTTAGCTGTTCGTTATAGTCGGCACCAAACTGGCTGGCTTGTTGCGCTCTTTCGCGCTGTAACCCCATGGCAACATCAAAGCCATTTTGATCAATTTTCAATTGACGTTCACGGGCAATATCTGCGGTTAAATCGGCTGGAAATCCGTAAGTATCATATAATTTAAAAACATCATCACCGTTAATGGTATCCCCCTCTAAGGTAGATAATATTTCTTCAAGTAACTGCATACCACGATCAAGTGTACGACCAAATTGTTCTTCTTCGATGCGCAATAATTTTTCTAAAATCGCTTTCTGCTCAATAAGTTCAGGGTAAGCATCACCCATTTGTGTAATTAATGATGGTACCAATTTATGAAAGAAGTGTGATTTAGCGTTAAGTTTGTGTCCGTGACGTACTGCTCGACGAATAATACGGCGTAACACATAGCCGCGTCCTTCATTGGATGGCATCACACCATCAGTTATGAGAAAACAGCAAGAACGAATATGATCAGCAATTACGCGTAACGATTTATTTTCTAAATCATCACAATTCAATATTGCAGCAGTATCTTTTATCAACCCTTGGAAAATATCTATTTCGTAATTACTGTGTACGCCTTGTAATATCGCTGCAATACGCTCTAATCCCATGCCCGTATCAACAGAAGGCTTAGGTAGTTGCTCCATGGTACCGTCTTCATGGCGGTTGTACTGCATGAAAACTAAATTCCAAATCTCAATGAAGCGATCACCGTCTTCTTCTGGTGAACCTGGCGGCCCTCCCCAAATTTCTTCGCCGTGATCATAGAATATTTCACTACAAGGACCACAAGGACCTGTGTCACCCATGGACCAAAAGTTATCAGACTCGTACTTTTTACCTGCAGTTTTATCACCGATACGAATGATTTTTTCATGGGGTACACCGATGATGTCATGCCAATAATTGTAGGCTTCATCATCTGTTTCATAAATGGTCACTAATAGTTTTTCTTTTGGTAAACCAAGTTCTTGCGTTAGAAACTCCCATGCAAAGCTAATTGCTTCTTCTTTAAAATAGTCACCAAAACTAAAATTACCTAACATTTCAAAAAAGGTGTGGTGACGAGCGGTATAACCAACATTTTCTAAGTCATTATGTTTACCACCAGCACGAACACAGCGTTGAGACGTTGTAGCACGGCTATAACTTCTTTGCTCAGCGCCTAAAAAGGCCTCTTTAAATTGCACCATACCCGCGTTAGTAAAGAGCAAGGTTGCATCATTACCAGGAATTAACGAACTACTAGCGACAATTTGGTGTTGCTTAGAAGCAAAAAAATCTAAGAATGCCTTTCTTATTCCGGCACTGGTTTTCATCATAGCCATACCTAACATTTAATCATTAAAATTTATGAGTTAATTTGCATTAATAAGTGCGAATATTTCATGCGAGGAAAATCCTCTATACTGCATGAACCGAATTCTTTTCGCCTTATTTTTATCATCTTTAATTGGCGTATTGCCAAATTTTTTATCGTACACTTGCGCTGCAATTTCTTGCCAGTCAACCGACATTTCTGCTGCAACTTGATTAACGAGCGAACTGTCAATACCTTTTTGCATTAACTCTTGTTCAATATACTTTTCACCGTACCCTTTATTTACCCGACTACGAAATACAGACTCTGTGAATCTTTGTTCACAGAGATACTGGTTAGATTCGAGAAATTCAATCACCTCAACAATATCATCAGGTTCATGGCCTCGTTGCAACAATTTATGTAGAAGTTCTTTTTTCGAGTGCTCTCGTCTCGAAAGTAGATCAATTCCTGTATGCAGTATCTCTTTAATCACGTCACAATTTGTCAGTATAAAATTGGCACAAGCAATTTAGTGCAAAACATCTAACTATTCTACCTATAACTTGATAAAAAATCCTCATTCACCTTTAAATTGTGATAAGTTTTTACAATAACGAAAGAATCACGCAAAATACCATTAACAATTGATATAATAATCAACAAGCGGCTAATCAATATAGGGAACTATATGAAGGAATATTCAAGATACTTTATTCGAACTATTTACACGTTGGCATTGGTCATTTTAGTTCAGTCATGTGGTGGTAGCTCCGATGCTGATAAAGCAGCTGAGAATTATGCTATTTCTGTTGATACAAGCGTTATTAACTTTAGTAACGAATTCTTGAAGGTATCAGAAGATACCGTATCAATTACCGTTGACTATACTGGCAAAGGATTATTACTAGGTTACGCACCTGATAATCAACCGGTTGGCTGGCTTAACTTTTCTACAGAGCAATTAAGTGATAGCTCTGCAAAAATCACTGTCAAGCTTGTTAATGCCGACAACATTTTACCTGATGAGTACAGAACAACGTTAAGAGTTTCTACTGGTGATGCTAATCAAGTGAATTTAGTGCATCACGATATCGATATATCGTTACTTATTTGGCAATTAACCACTAATACTGATCAAATTACTTTCCAAGCGACGTTAGGCGAAGAAAATATTGATTCACAAACACTCGAAATAACAAGTGAGAGTAACAATGCTTGGACAGCGTCGGTCGATGTTGACTGGTTAACGTTAGACAAAATTTCTGGTGAAGGTGCATCGACGATTACCTTATCAGCTGATGTAACCACATTCGATTCAGCTAATTTATATCAAGCTCAGTTAACATTAACTGAAACCTCTTCTGGTGATAGTAAAGTTATACCTGTAGAACTTGGTTTAGATCGTCATTATTTATACTCAAGTCATACTGGGATAGCTTTTAGCCAAGTAGTTAATTTGGAGAAACTTAGCCAGCAAGTAAGTATTTCAACCAATAGTCCTAATACTGTTAATTGGCAAGCCACTGCTAGCGCCCCTTGGCTTACGTTGACACCTTCAAGTGATACGCTCACAGTGGCTATTAATAACAATGTTGTACTTAATGATGGTTTACACACAAGTACCGTGACAATTGCAAGCGTTGACGATAATGATGCGGTTGCTGAAACGATTAATGTGTCTTTCTATGTAAATTCAGTAAGTATCGATAACCAAGTGATTGATAACATCAGCCTCAATAATAATAGCATTGTCACTTCAACTTATTTACCTTATGTCTATCTAGCACAAGATAACAGCTTATATACCTATCATATTCACACAGGTGAACAAGTGAATATGTTTGCTGTTGCACCTGAAAATACCTTATTAGAGCAACTGGTCCTTTCGCCTAATGGTGAGACACTCTTAGCGATTGCTAACGAAACAGTAACCGCTGAAGACGGAACAGAAACACCAATAACGCACCGTTATAAAATTAACTTACTCGATAACACCATTAACACGTTAACTGACAGTGATATTGAATTTGAACCGGTGAGTTTTATTACGGTATCAGGGAGAGAATTCGTGGTCACCCAAGCATTAGAGTTTGCCACCATTGATCTGAAACGCGTTTTTTGGGACAGCGAAAATGCTTTTTTCACCTCGCTTATCAAACAAGCAAATATTACTGAAACGGTTTATGCATTAGACTTACTTGATTCTTCTTTTAAACGTTATACGCTTAAAGCGAATGATTTTACCTCTCAGCAAATAAGCGCCCAGTTGAGTCATCAATATCGACCTACATTACTTGGCGACGATCAGGCAATTAGCGACTTTGTGGTCACTGATAATGAGCAAGCACTTTACACCGTTAGCCCAACCAGTGAGTGGATAAGTTTTGATGGTAACACCTATACTGACCAAGGGTTACTTCCACAAGCAGAAGGGAATACCACACTACAATTGGTTAAAACGCAAAATAATAGTGCCAACTATGTGCGATTTGATCCTAATGATGGTTTCTTGATCAACATTTATGATCAACAACAACAACTGAGTAACACCCTAATAACAGAAGGTAATCAACCGTTAAATTCAGTACTTTCTGCTGACGATACTCGCATGTTGCTATATATCAACAGCGAAAATCAACTTGAATTAGTAAATCTACAGTAACTTAAATGGGGGTTAGTTTCCCGCTAGCCCCTATTATACCAATTCGCATAAATATTCGGTCATTCAGCGATTGGTATTACTCAAGCTATCATTGCAACCTCTCTTAACTTCCAGCTTTCTTTATCATACAAACCTGATCACCGTAGTAATTGTTTGCATAATTGCATGTGACTAAGTGTGTTTTTTCTTTCTGATTTTCTAAGATCGTTCTTAATTGATTCATGATGTTTTTCATAGCTATCTCCTTTTTTATTTACCTATATTATCTTCCCTTTAACTAATTCAGTAAATTTATATAAATAGAGGATGACATTCTAAAAAATCTAACTACTAGGTTATTGGCACTTTGCTAGTAGTTGTTCATGAAACAATGATTTCAACACGATAATTTCATTTGTTCGCACATAATTAGGACGTGTGATTAATGAAATGGTGCGGTGAGGCCCTGGCTCATTTAAATGGATAGCTCTTAATTCTGATTCTGGATAAATAAGCTGATCAAGCGCCATTTGTGGTACTAGGGTTGTACCTAGTTTTCCTGCCACCATCTGAATAAGTGTATGTAAGCTTGCAGAATCAAAGGCTGAATCTTGTTTTTGCGATTGAAAACGGCAAGCTGCAAGTGCATGCTCTTTCAAGCAATGACCATCTTTAAGTAACATCAGCGTTTCTAATGCTAACTCTTCACTAGTGATCTCTTGCATCTGACTTGGGCACTCATCTTTATGACTAACCCAGTAAAAGTCTTCTTGCCAGAAATCAAATTTCATTAAGCCTTCAATAGGGAACGGTAATGCTAATATCGCAGCATCAAGTTCCCCTGTACGCACCAAATCTACCAAGACATGTGACTGTTCCTCAATAATTTTAAGTTTAAAGTTAGAGTGCTGTAGCCTTAGTTCGGGTAATACTTTTGGTAACAAATAAGGGCCAATCGTTGGAATAACACCTATAGTCATTCCACTTGAGAACGGTTTCTTATTCACTTGCGACACTTGTAATAATTCATCAAGTTCAAGCTTAACGCGTTTCGCTTTATTAAGGATAAGTTGACCATCATCAGTCACTAGTACTTGTTTATTATTGCGTTCAAAAATAACCACACCAATTTGTTTTTCAAGCTCGCTAATTGCAGTGCTTAACGCTGACTGTGAAACATTACATGCTTCTGCAGCCTTTTTAAAATGGAGTGTTTTCTCTACCGCTAGTGCGTAATAAAGTTGCTTTATTGAAATCATCTTGTTCATTAATCAATTTAACAGAACCATATATAGATTATATTCAATTTTTAAATACATTGGGAAGCAGATAGTCTACATTTAACGTTCTATTTTTTAAAACATCAACTTCGATACAATCAATTATAAAAAACATTATATACCGAATAATATTACCCCATCGAAAGCAAACACGCTTTTGCGTAACTAAAACGTTTACTTATTACTTATAAAGAGGAAATAACCATGGCTCAAATAGGAAAATCAATACCAGAATTTACCGCTCAAGCATTTCACAATGGCGAATTCGTTGAAGTATCAACTGAAAGCGTAAAAGGAAAATGGTCAATCTTTTTATTTTACCCTGCTGACTTTACGTTTGTATGCCCAACAGAACTTGAAGATATGGCGAATCAATATGAAGAATTACAAAAATTAGGTGTTGAAGTATATGCAGTATCTACCGATACACACTTTTCACATAAAGCTTGGCATGACTCTTCAGATGCTATCGGTAAAATAAAATTCCCAATGATTGGCGATCAAACAGGCAATATTACTCGTGGTTTTGATGTCATGATTGAAGAAGATCACATGGCACATCGCGGTACATTCTTGGCTGATCCAGATGGCATCATACAAGTTGCACATATTCATGCAGGGGGAATTGGCCGAAGCGCTAAAGACATGGTGCGAAATGTAAAAGCAGCTCAGTATGTTCGTGAAAATGACGGTGAAGTATGCCCTGCCGCATGGGAACAAGGCGAAGCAACCTTAACACCGAGCTTAGATTTAGTCGGTAAAATTTAACGAATAAAGAGTAAAGAGGTAACTTAGTTGTTACCTCTTTTTTAGAACAATCGATTTATTTTTCATCCAAAATAAAGTTATCAAAGCTGTTCCAATAGGTAAAAATATAACGCAACCTGCAAAGAGTTAACTATAGTAATAATGCAGTCTAATCGATTTACTTTCATAAAATGATGTCAAGGAATTCAAACAATGAGTGATGTAAAACAACAGCCAAGCAAATGTCCATTTACCCACGGTAGTAATACAAAGGTTGGTGATAGCGGTACAACAAATACTGAATGGTGGCCAAACTTATTAAATTTAAGAATTCTTCGACAGCATGATAAAAAAGCTGACCCCATGGACAGCACATTTAACTATGCAGAACATTTTAAGTCTATTGATTACAAACAATTAAAAGCTGACCTTATTCAGTTAATGACTAATTCCCAAGATTGGTGGCCTGCTGACTATGGCCATTATGGTCCACTATTTATCAGAATGGCATGGCACAGTGCAGGAACCTATCGTGAAGGTGATGGGCGCGGTGGAGCTTCTGCTGGCAATCAACGATTTGCACCGCTCAATAGTTGGCCAGATAACGGCAATCTTGATAAAGCTAGAAGATTACTTTGGCCAATCAAGCAAAAATACGGCAAAAGTCTTTCATGGGCAGATTTAATGGTTTTAACAGGAAATTGTGCCATTGAATCTATGGGCTTAAAACCAATAGGCTTTGGCGGTGGTAGAGAAGATATTTGGCATCCTGAAGAAGATATTTACTGGGGCGTAGAAAAAGAATGGCTCACAGACAAACGTTATTCAGGTGAACGTGATTTAGACAACCCACTCGCTGCTGTTGAAATGGGCTTAATTTACGTTAACCCAGAAGGACCAAACGGTGAACCAGATATTTTAGGCTCAGGCAAAGACATTAGAGAAACCTTTGCTCGTATGGCAATGAATGATGAAGAAACCGTGGCATTGATAGCTGGCGGGCATACGTTTGGTAAATGTCACGGTGCAGGAGACGCTAATAATGTAGGTCCAGAACCAGAAGCATCACCCTTAGAAAATGTAGGTCTTGGATGGATGAATACTCATGGTACAGGTAAAGGTAACGACACAATTACCAGTGGCGTAGAAGGCGCTTGGACGGCAAATCCTACTCAATGGGATAATGGTTATTTTGATGTATTATTTGCTTATGATTGGGAATTAGTAAAAAGCCCTGCGGGCGCATGGCAATGGGCGCCGATCAACCCTAAGGACGAACATCTAGTACCAACCGCACATGATGCAACTAAAAAAATCCCCACGATTATGAGCACTGCAGATATGGCACTAAAAATGGATCCTATCTACGCGCCAATTTCAAAACATTTTCATCAAAACCCTGACGCGTTTGCAGAAGCATTTACGCGCGCTTGGTTTAAATTGACTCATAGAGACATGGGGCCAAAAAGCCGTTATTTAGGTGAAGAGGTTCCAAGCGAAGACTTTATTTGGCAAGACCCTTTACCTTGTAACACCTTTGATGCAATAGACGACACAGATGTTAAACTTTTAAAACAACACATAGAACAAGCCAATATACCTGTTTCAACCATGATTTTCACTGCTTGGTCAGCAGCCTCAACCTATCGTGACTCGGATAAACGTGGTGGTGCAAATGGCGCAAGAATCGCCTTAGCACCACAAAATACCTGGCCAGTAAATCAACCTGATCAGCTTAAAAAAACCATCAGTACGCTAAAAATTATTCAATCAGGCTTTAAAGAGAAAACCAGTAAACGCGTTTCTTTAGCAGATCTTATTGTGCTTGCTGGTAATGTAGGTATTGAAATCGCTTGCCGAAATGCAGGTCAAAACGTTTTGGTGCCATTCACACCAGGAAGGGTTGACGCAACACAGGAACAAACAGATGTAGAATCCTTTGCCGTTTTAGAGCCTAAAGCTGACGCGTTTAAAAATTATAGTCAAAGCGATTTGGGTACAACACCCGAAGAGTTGATGCTAGATAAAGCAAACTTACTCACGTTAACGGCGCCAGAGATGACAGTGCTTATTGGTGGTTTTAGAGCTATAAATATCAATTACTTACAAAGTAATCATGGCATTTTAACCGATACTTCTGGCATGTTAACTAACGATTATTTCATCAACTTACTTGACATGAATACCAAATGGCAGAAATCAGAAGAATATAACCTGTATAAAGGTATTGATCGAAAATCAGGTAAAGAACGCTGGTCTGCAACACGTTGTGACTTAGTTTTTGCCTCTAACTCTGAATTAAGAGCAATAGCGGAAGTTTATGCCTGTGACGATGCCAAAGAAAAATTTGTTGAAGACTTTATAGCCGCTTGGACTAAAGTGATGATGCTAGATCGTTTTGATGTTAAGTAATCTGAGCTCGGGTTAAGTAAGCTTTAAAGAGTCTTATGATACAAACAAGGGTTATGCCGTTCATAAAAAACATAACCCTTGTATATCACTTTACTGTTTACTGTCTATATTACATATCAACACATGTGACCTTAGTCTTATATTATCTTTAATATTAATGCGGTTAATTGGTAGGCAACGCTAATTCAAATTGATATTGCTGATTTACCTTTGGTTCAATATCTTTTAAACCAATATGAACCCCTAACAATCTAACAGGTTTCCCTTCACCTCTTGATAATGCTTCTTTTAGTAATAATATAAATGACGCTGAATCAATATCTTGATGTTGTATTTCTTTGGTAGTTTGATGAAAATCGTTAAACTTAACTTTTACACCAAGCTTACTGATCCCACGTTCAACGGTATATGATTTTGAACGTGTTAATAACTCGGGTATTAATGACTGCAACATATAATCAGTTAATTCATCAAGCTCATTTTTATCTTTAGAGAACGTGTGTTCAACACCAACTGATTTTCTCACTCTGGTAACCTCTACCGCTCTATTATCTATGCCATGACATTTTTGCCATAAAGAAGCGCCTAATTTACCGAATGTTTTCATCAAAACAGTTTGTGAGCTTTGCCTAACATCCGCTCCCGTATGTAAGCCATGCTGTTGAAGTTTATTAAACGTGACTTTTCCAACACCAGGTATTTTATTCAGTGGCATACTTTCAATAAACGCCATAACGCTGTCTGGCGCAATAACACATTGACCATTTGGTTTATGTTGATCTGATGCTATTTTGGCAAGAAACTTTAGTGGCGCGATACCAGCCGAGGCAGTTAACTGTAACTCATCAAAGATAACTTTTCTGATATCTTGCGCGATTAACGTTGCAGAACCGGAAAATAATGGGCAGTCAGTTACATCTAAATAGGCCTCATCGAGTGATAATGGTTCTATTTTTGATGTATAGCGTTGAAATATCTCATGAAGCCTTGAACTCGTTTCTTTATACACCGACATTCTACCCGGCACTATTAATAATTCAGGGCATTTTCTTAACGCAACACTATTTGCCATGGCTGAACGTACGCCATACTTTCTTGCAATATAATTACACGTCGATAAAACCCCTCTGGTATTTCCAGGACCGCCAACGGCAACTGGCTTACCTTGCAGCTCAGGATTATCTCGTATTTCAACTGACACGTAAAAAGCATCCATATCTATATGGATTATTTTACGTTTTGCATTAGGCATAATTACGTTTGTCATACGGCATTTATATTCAAAGCGAATGAGAGACTCAAACAAGCAAAATAAACTGTATATAAAAACAGTATTTCATATTTTATGGGTTATCGCAAGCTCATGGAGTGGAGCATGCTCAACAGTTGACACGTAAATGATACCAATTCGCATAAATATTCAGTCATTCAGCGAGAGTTAAACGCTTTAGAGGCACGGCGTTGATTGCAGAGAATGGTTATTCAGGAGAACGTCTCCTGCGTTCTCTAATAAGCTACATTCTTGTAGCGTCCTTTTCAAAATCAACAACACAGGCTATGAAGCGTTTAAACTCGCCCTTTGGGCTGACGAATCCCCAAAAAATGACAGGCACAACATTTTATGATCTTATTAGTTCGCCAAAACAAAAATAAGAGTAAAATGCTATGCCTGAATCCTTACTTTGCCATAACTTCTTTGATAAGTCCTTATCGAATTTCAATCAAGCGAGAATGAAGACACTTAAAGCATGCTCTGAAGCACTTATAGCGTCTGATAGATTAACCTTAACAAGTTTGGGGCGTTACTTAGCTGGGCGTGCGAACATTAAGCATAAAATAAAAAGGGTTGATCGTTTTCTTAATAACGAGCATTTGTTTAACCAACAAGTTGAAATATACGCTTCGTTGGCCAAACCAATCATTAGCAACTTGCCTTATTTAGCCATTGCAGTGGACTGGAGTGGTTGTTGTCGTTCAGATTACCACCTGCTTAGAGCGAGTTTACTCGTTGACGGCCGTTCTTTAGTGCTTTACAACATGGTTGTTGAATTAAAAGATTTTGATACGCCAGAAACCAATGCCAGATTTTTAGACAACCTCCTTCAAGTTATTGGTGAACACCGGTCCGTTTATATTTTGTCAGATGGTGGTTTTCTTACTCCTTGGTATACTAAAGTCCGTTCATTAGGATGGCACTTTATTGGCCGTCTCAGAGGCACGATGACATGTAAGTTAGAAGGTAAAAATACTTGGGAAAAACTCCCTGCCTTTCATCAGGGAGCGAGCTGTCAACCAACTCGACTTGGCAAAGCGAGGGTTACTCAACACAGTCCAACAGCATGTGATGCATTTCTCCATTTGTACAAAGGAAAATACAAAGGACGAAAAGGGAATAGCCGTTTTACTAAAGATACTCGCATGTATCGACGGCATGCTCATGAGCCATGGTTACTCGCAACATCAGATAATACACTCACTAGTGATCAAGTAATTAAGTTGTACAGTAAAAGGATGCAAATTGAGCAAAACTTTCGCGATGACAAAAGCCAACAATATGGCTTTTCGTGGCGGTTTAGTAAAACACAAGGCGTAAGGCGAATGAGTGCCTTGTGCTTAATTGCATGTTTAGCCAGTCTATTACTTTGGTTTGTTGGCTTTGAAGCGGAGCAGCGCAATTGGCAAATAATGTTTCAGGCTAATACGATAAAACACCGCAGAGTTCTATCGTTTCTTACATTGGCGAAGCAAGTAATTCGGCATAGACTCCACAAAATTAAAAATCACTATCTACAGAAAAGTCGAGAAAACTTTTTAGCTTATTATCAAATATGTTCAGTTATATAAAAATGGGGATCCGTCAGCCCTTTGGGAGCGTGTTAGAGGCGCGATAATTGCGCAAAACGTGTTTGATGTAGAAACAACTATATCTGCACACGTTTCGTTTATTCTCCCACCTCTGACATCGCTCTGAACTGACTTAATCTTTATGCGAATTGGTATGAATTGAGTTATGAAACTAAAAGGAAAAAAATAGCGGCTTTCAGCCGCTATTTTTATATATTTTTGATATCTATTTTATGTTCTGCTTTGATAGCAGCTTTACGCTCTTTCTCTTGACGTTTTTCACAAGGATCATCACAATCACATGCTTTATCGATACCTAGGGTACCCAGGCCCCCACAACTACCTGCAAGTGACTTTTGCTGAAAAATATAGCCTACAGCCATTGCTACAACTATCAGTAGAAAAAAGCCAAAGGTCACTAAAAATATTGCCATTATTACAGCCCTTATATTCAGCCATTACTATTTCAAATACGGCATAAATTCTACCGTAATTTGCTCGATAAAGCCATTTTCTGATTTGCTGATCAAGTAAGCAGCTATCTGATGTGTTTCTGCAAACTCAAACGCTTTTTCAGGACCCATTAACATCATGGCGGTAGATAGACCGTCAGCTGTCATTGAAGATGGATGAATTACCGTCACTGACACTAGAGTATGATTTATCGGTTTACCTGTATCAGGATCAATAATATGAGAAAAACGTTGACCCTCTTCTTCAAAATATTTTCGATAGTCTCCTGATGTCGCAATCGCATTATCTTTTGGAATGATAATTTGATGCACAGCTCGCTCAGTTGTGACTGGTTTTTCTATCGCAACCGACCATAATTCACCAGTATGTTTAAAACCTTTTGCACGTAATTCCCCCCCTATTTCTACAAGGTAATTATGAGCACCAACTTCATCTAAATATTCAGCCACTAAGTCAACTGCATACCCCTTGGCAATGGTTGATAGATCAACGTAAAGATCAGGAATACGCTTTGCGAGCATATTGCCTTCAAGTGTTAAGTTATCAATACCAATACGGGCTTTTGCCTGTGCTATTTCATCTTGTGTTGGCGCTTTTTCTGGACGACCTTCAGGTCCAAAACCCCATAAATTTATAAGCGGGCCAATCGTTACATCGAGTTTACCTTCACTTAAGTGGCCCAAACGAATAGACTCTGCTAGTACACGCCTTAAACCTTCAGATATTTCGACTGGCTCCATTGAGTTATGGCTGTTGAATTTCGAAAGCTCTGAATCT
Organism: Thalassotalea hakodatensis; assembly: GCF_030295995.1. Lineage (NCBI taxonomy): Bacteria > Pseudomonadati > Pseudomonadota > Gammaproteobacteria > Alteromonadales > Colwelliaceae > Thalassotalea > Thalassotalea hakodatensis. The sequence goes on from NZ_AP027365.1 coordinate 3,106,933, forward strand.
GAGATCCAGTTAGACATATCTTGATTCAGTTGCTTTAAAATTTGTTCAACGTTTTCATGTATCACGTTTTCATCCGGAATCGACTGGTTCTGTTCTGCTGATTGATCAATATATTTAATATTATAAGAGACCGTTCCCATCGTGATGCCTTGCAGGTGTATCTGCTCTTTCTCTAACTCATTACTTGGATAACAACCTGCAAGCATTATCAAGGCTAAAAAAACGGTACCGTATAAAAATTTATTCATGTTAATAGTCCTATTAACCTTCTTTACTCTATGTAAACAAAAAGGCAGCCGAAGCTACCTTTTTAAACTAACCATAAGATGATCTAAGGTTAACCGCCGAAATCATCTAACATGATATTTTCGTCTTCCACACCAAGATCTTGCAACATGTGAATAACCGCTGCATTCATCATTGGTGGACCACACATGTAATATTCACAGTCTTCAGGAGCTTCATGATCTTTTAAGTATTGTTCATACAATACATTATGAATAAAGCCTGTTAAGCCATCCCAATCATCTTCAGGCTGTGGATCTGACAGGGCAACATGCCATTCAAAATTATCATTTTCAGACGCTAACATGTTGTAGTCATCTTCGTAGAACATTTCACGAAGTGAGCGTGCACCATACCAGAAGGTCATTTTACGTTTTGATTTAAGACGTTTTAACTGATCAAAAATGTGTGAACGCATTGGCGCCATACCAGCACCACCACCAATAAAGACCATTTCAGCATCAGTATCTTTAGCGAAGAACTCACCAAATGGACCTGAAATTGTTACTTTATCGCCAGCCTTCAAATTGAAGATAAATGATGACATTTTACCCGCAGGTAAATGTAACTTACCAGGAGGTGGCGTAGCAATACGCACATTCAGCATGATAATGCCTTCTTCCTCTGGGTAGTTCGCCATCGAGTAGGCACGTAATGTAGGTTCATCAACTTTTGATTCAACATCAAAAAAGCCAAAATGTTCCCAATCACCACGATACTGATCTTCTATATCAAAATCTTTGTATTTAACATGATGTGCAGGAGCTTCAATTTGAATATAACCGCCAGCACGAAATGGTACTGACTGACCATCAGGAATTTTAAGCTTTAATTCTTTGATGAATGTTGCTTTGTTATCATTTGAGATAACTTCACATTCCCATTGTTGAACACCAAAAATTTCGTCTTCTAGTTCAATGTCTAAATCTTGCTTTACAGCAACCTGACATGCTAAACGACAACCATCTTTTGCTTCACGTTTAGTAATATGGCCTTGTTCCGTTGGCAAGATATCACCGCCACCAGAATGAATGTCTACTCGACACTGACCACATGTACCACCGCCGCCACACGCTGACGGGATAAATATACCTTGATCGGCTAACACACCTAATAACTTGCCACCGGCAGGAGCCGTAACAGCTTTATCAGGGTCGCCATTAATTGAAATGGTTACATTTCCTGTTGAAACTAACTTAGATTTGGCAAATAAAATTACCAAAACAAGTGCAACAACAATTGCTGTAAACATCGATACGCCGAGAATAATTTCCATCGACTTTTCCTTAGCACTTATCTTGAGAAAGCAAGCAGAACTTACTTTCTACGTTAATCTTATTATAACGAAATACCACCGAAAGAAAGAAAGCCAAACGCCATCAATCCTGCAGTAATAAACGTAATACCCAATCCTTTAAGGCCATCTGGTACATCAGAATACTTCATTTTTTCACGAAGACCTGCAAGTAAGATGATAGCCAATGCCCAACCAACACCTGAGCCAACTCCGTAAATAAGTGACTCCGTTAATGTATAGTTACGAGCAACCATAAATGCTACCGCACCGAAAATTGCACAGTTAACTGTGATTAACGGTAAAAATATACCCAATGCGTTGTATAGCGGTGGGAAATATTTATCTAGTACCATTTCAAGGATCTGTACTAACGCAGCGATTACGCCGATAAAGGTAATAAAAGATAAAAAGCTTAAATCAACTGATTCAGCTGGATCAGTGATCCCTAATACGCTATCTAATGCACCCGGCGCTAAAATCGCTTGGTAAATAACTTGGTTAGCAGGTACTGCGATACCAAGTACAACAATAACCGCTACACCCAAACCTATCGCCGTACTGACTTTTTTAGATACGGCTAAGAATGTACACATCCCTAAAAAGAAGGTTAACGCGATGTTTTCGATAAAAATCGATTTAACAAATAAACTTATGTAATGTTCCATCGTGATTAGTCCTTCTCAACTTGAGCTGGTTTCCATTGGCGAATCGCCCAAATGATAAAACCAATGATAAAGAATGAGCTAAATGGCAATACTAATACACCGTTTGCTTGGTACCAACCACCATTTTGAATTAATGGTAATATTTCCATTCCAAACAAGGTACCAAAACCGAATAACTCGCGGAAGAAAGCAACAACAAGAAGAATAAAGCCATACCCTAAACCGTTACCAATACCATCTAAAAAGCTAACACCTGGCTTTTCTTTCATGGCGAACGCTTCAGCTCTACCCATAACAATACAGTTAGTAATGATCAAGCCAATATATACTGATAGCTCTTTCGATAATTGATATGAAAACGCTTTAAGCACTTGGTCAACAACAATTACCAACGACGCAATAATTGCCATTTGTACGATAATACGCACACTTGATGGAATTTGATTTCGAATAATCGAAATAAACAAGTTAGAAAAACCCGTAACAATAACTACCGCAATTGTCATTACTAGGGCATTAGTCATTGAACTTGTTACAGCTAATGCTGAACAAATCCCTAATACTTGTAAGGCAATCGGGTTATTATCTACAATCGGTTTTGTTAAAACACTTTTGTTATCAGCAGACATTATTTAACCTCCTGAGTACGAAATTTAGTAATGAAAGGCTTATAACCTTTTTCACCAAACCAAAATTGCAACGTACGTGTAACACCGTTACTTGTTAGCGTAGCACCTGACAGGGCATCAACGCCATGTTCATTGCTTGCTTTCGCACCGCCTTTAACAAGTTCTATCGCAACGTTACCCGCTTCATCGTAAATTTTCTTACCTGGCCATTTAGCAATCCACTTGGGGTTTATAACTTCTGCCCCTAAGCCAGGAGTTTCCTTATGGTCTGAATAAATAAGATTTCTTACCGTATTTAAATCTGACTTTAAGCCAACATAACCATACATTAAGTCCCATAAACCAGAACCTACGATAGGTAAGACAACCGTTTCAATTTCACCTGCACCATTGCTCACTAAGTAAACAACGGCAGTGTGTGAACGACGATTAATGCCCGCAATATCTTCTTCAAGATCTGACGACTTTTCAGGATCACGAGCGTTACGACGTTCATCAAATAATTTCGGGTTGCCTTCAATAAACTCACCTGAGTCTAAGTCAATCATTTTCGCATCAACAAATTGCTCAAAGGTCGATTGAATTGACGCTTTTGTGCCATCTGTCATTGACAAAATATCTGCTGCTTGCAAAATTTTTGTTTGTTGATCAAATAGTTTATTTTCTACTTGTAGAGGCTTTAATTGAACCGCTGAAATTGATACTAATGCAGCACATGCTAAACATACTGCAATAACAAATCCAAGCGTTTTACCAAATGTTTCTTTTTTAGCTGACACGTGCAAGCCTCCGTTTCACATTCGATTGAACGACAAAATAGTCGAATAATGGTGCGAATAAATTAGCAAATAATATCGCTAACATCATACCTTCTGGGAATGCTGGGTTCACAACACGTACAAGCACTACCATGATGCCGACTAAGGCACCAAAAGCGTACTTACCAGTATTGGTAAATGAAGCTGATACAGGGTCTGTCGCCATAAACATCATACCGAAGGCAAAACCACCGAGTACAAAATGCCAATACCATGGCATAGCAAACATCGGGTTAGTATCGCTACCAATCATATTAAATAGATAAGACGTTAACACCATACCTAAAAATACACCCAAGACAATTCGCCACGAAGCTATACCTTTATAGAGGATATAAGCACCACCGAGTAAAATACAGAATGTAGATACTTCACCAACAGAGCCTGGGATATAACCCCAAAATGCGTTCCACCAGCTGGCATCTAATGCATAGCTAAGTTGGCCTGAAGCAGCAGCACTTAACGCTGTAGCTCCTGAGAAACCATCAACCGCTACCCACACTGCATCACCAGAAATTTCTAACGGATAAGCAAAGAATAAAAACGCACGACCCGCTAAAGCAGGGTTCAAGAAGTTTTTACCTGTACCACCGAAGATTTCTTTTGCCACAACAACACCAAAAGTGATGCCGATAGCAACTTGCCATAATGGAATTGATGCAGGAAGAATCAATGCAAATAAAATAGATGAAACAAAGAAGCCTTCATTTACTTCATGCTTACGTACAGCCGCAAATAATACTTCCCAAAAACCACCTACCGCAAAGGTAACCGCATAAATAGGAAGGAAAAAACATGCGCCGTAAAGCATCATCGCAAACCAGCCAGCGTCAGCTGAAAGTTCACCACCTAGCATTTGGAATAAACCAACCTGCCAAGAATCAGGTAAAGCGTAACCAGCAGCTAATGCTTCAGTCGCTTGGAAACCAATGTTGTACATACCAAAAAACATGGCAGGAAACACCGCTAACCACACTGTGATCATAATACGCTTCAAGTCAATGCTATCACGTACGTGCGTTTTACCTTTAGTCACATAACCAGGTGTAAATAAACCTGTTGCTACCGCTTCATATAAAGCGAACCATTTTTCATGTTTGCCGCCTTTTTCAAAATGCGGCTCGATATCTTCAATAAACTTTTGCAAGCCCATGACTAACCTTCCTTCTCTATTGTGGTTAGACAGTCACGAAGTAATACGCCGTAGTCTGTTTTGCCTGGGCAAACAAACGTACATAACGCTAAATCTTCTTCGTCTAGCTCTAGAGCACCAAGTTGCTGAGCGCCATCGGTATCTCCAGCACATAAATCACGTAATAACACGGTAGGGAGTACATCTAACGGCATCACACGCTCATAGTTACCAATAGGTACCATGGCACGTGGGCTACCATTAGTTGTTGTTGTCATGTTAAATAATTTACTTGGAAAAAGATGAGACATGTAAGCTCGAGTCACCGAAAATTTATTCGGTCCTGGGTACATGTAACCCATAAACTCTTTCTCACGGCCTTCTTTTAATATCGCAATTTGTGTGTGATAACGCCCCAAATAAGCATGAACGCCAGCAGCTTCACAACCTTGCAATACAGAACCAGAAATTACGCGTAATTCAACATCATTAGTTTCATTAGCAATAAGCTGTTCTGTGCTTGCGCCAGTAAGTGTACGAACTAATCTTGGATTCTTTGCTTCTGGACCAGCAATCGAAACAACACGTGTTGCATCAATTTCACCGGTAGTAAATAATTTACCGTAAGCAATAACATCTTGGTAACCAATGTGCCATACAATGCTTTCAGCACCGACTGGTGACAAGAAATGAATATGGGTACCTACTAAACCAGCAGGATGTTTACCTGAAAATTCATTTACTTCTTCATTACCTGTTGTTGGGATACTTGCATTAGGTGCTTTAGAAACAAACACTTTACCTTCTGTTAAACGGCTTAATACCGTTAAACCGTGTTTAAAGGCTTCGCTTTGTTCATTAATGATCACTTCAGGATCTGCAGCTAACGGATTAGTATCCATTGCGCTAATGAAAATAGCTTTTGGGGTGGAGTCTATCGCTGGAATTTTACTATATGGACGCGTTCTAAGTGCGGTCCATAAACCAGAATTAACCAAGTTGCTAACAACATCTTCACGGTTAATGGTGGCTAAATCAGATTCAGCATATTTAGCGAATGTTTCTTGTTCGTTACTATCTGACTCTTCATTGAGAGTGATAACAACAGACTGTAACACACGCTTTTCACCACGATTGATTTCTGTTACTACACCTGCAGCTTGAGCTGTGAATTTAACGCCAGCATTCTTTTTGTCTTCAAAAAGCGCTTGACCTTTTTTAACACGATCACCCACTTTAACAAACATGGTTGGTCGCATACCCACATACTCTTCACCGAGTGTCGCAACGCTTTTGATGGACGGACCATCATGGATTACTTGCTGGGGAGCACCTTGAACAGGAACATCCAGACCTTTTTTTATTGTAATCATAAACACTTGCACTACTTTGACGGGAGTAAAAATCAGCCGATTTCTCACCTAAGTACTTTTAAATCAAAACCTTAAAGTAATTAAGTGAGAAAACATTTGATTTCAGTGTATTTCAGTAGAAAAGCTCTTTATTAACATTACGCTAACAAAAAGTATCTACCGGCTCTTAAGTTAAAAATATTCTGGCACGAATTTTAGCATAATTTTAGAGAATTGCGCCATTATCCTGTAACACTTTCTGTATTATTTTTACGACTTTGCTGTTTTTTTAGACTAATCACTCGATTTTAATAATCTTACAAAAACAAAAAAGAGCAATGTTATAAAATCATTGCTCTTTTTTTACATCAATAGTTATAAGTTAGTAATTTTTACACTAAATTATTTATCTCTGTCACTGGACTAAGGTCCGCTTCATAGTCAACACCAGCAACATTAAAACCAAATAACTTTAAAAACTCATTATGGTAGCTTTCATAATCCGTAAGTTCATCAATGGTATCGCTGTCAACAGAATCCCAAATCGTTTGAACACGTTCTTGTACGCTATCTTCAAGCTCTTTATAATTTTGGCTTAAGCGACCAGCTTCATCAAAACGCGGTGTATTACTATATAAGTTTTCATTAAATAATGATTGAATTTGTTCAATACAGCCTTGATAGGTACCATCGCTTTTCATCACTTTAAACATTGCTGAAATATAAAGTGGCATAATTGGTATCGCAGAACTTGCTTGCGTAACTACCGCATTTAATGAGGTAACATAGGCTTGGCCTGAAATATTTTCCGTTGACGCTTTAATCGCACTTGCTGCGCGATCAAGATCTTCTTTTGCACGACCAATTGTTGCATGGCCATAAATTGGCCAGGTTAATTTTTTACCTATATAAGTGTAAGCAGTTGTTTTAAAGCCCTTTGCTAAAACGTCTGCTTCTTGTAACGCCTTGATCCATAACTCCCAATCAGCACCGCCCATAACATCAACAGTACCTTGAATTTCTTCTTCGGTAGCTTGTTCAACACTGACCGAGTCAATGATGCGCTTAGACGTATTTAAATTTTTGGTAGTCACGCTTTGACCAATAGGCTTTAACGTAGAGGAATACACTTCACCTGTATCAGGATCTGTACGACGTGGAGAAGCTAAGCTGTATATGATCAAATCTACTTGGCCAAGTTCTTCTTTGATAACATCAATCGCTTTCGCTTTCAGCTCATGGGAAAAGGCATCGCCATTAATATTTTTTGACCACAATCCTGCTGCATCAGCAGCTTTTTGAAACGCTGAAGTATTATACCAACCCGCTGAGGCTGTTTTTCTATCTGTAGGTGCTTTCTCAAAGAAAATACCTAAGGTTTTTGCGCCACAGCCGAAAGCAGCCGTGATACGAGATGCCAATCCATAACCGGTGGATGCCCCAATCACTAACACATTTTTAGGTTTGTTTTCCGGTTGAGGTTGGCTTTTTACATATGCTATTTGTTCATTAACATGAGCTTCACACCCTGCTGGGTGTGCATTTGTACAGATGAAGCCACGGATTTTAGGTTTGATGACCATATAAACGCCTTTCGTGTTGTTCTTACTAAATTGCCGCATAGTGTACCCTTGTTATTAAAATAAGAGGTACGAGCAGTTGAAAAAAACGCTTGCAACGCAAGCGTCATGATTAAAATTATGATTTAACGATTTTCATAATAGGCTTTCATTGTTAAATCGTTATATTGGCGCGCATTGGCTAAAAACTCACTATACGACGCCCATACCTTTGCAAATGTTTCATCAGCATTGGCTTTTTCTTCGATCACTTCTTTGGTGTAACTTTTTAACGCTAACATAACATCAGCAGGAAATTGTTTTACTTGCACATTATGTTTATTAATGAGTGTTTGTAACGCATTATTATTACGGGCGTTGTATTCATCAAGCATGTTTTGATTGACGGCACGTGCGGCGACTTCAACAATTTTCTGTAGGTCCTCTGGTAATGAGTTTAGCGCCTTTTCATTGACTAAAAACTCTAAATTTGTGCCCGTTTCATGCCATACAGATGAATAGTAATACTCCGCCGCTTGGTGAAAACCAAACGCTAAATCGTTATATGGGCCAACCCATTCTGACGCATCAATCGCACCACTTTGTAAAGAAGAAAATATTTCGCCACCCGTCAAATTAACAGGAATAGCACCTGCGCGTTTTAAAACTTCGCCACCTAGACCAGGGATACGCATTTTTAAGCCTTTAAGATCTTCAACGCTGTTGATTTCTTTTTTAAACCAACCCGCAAATTGCGCCCCTGAATTTCCACCCGCCATAGGTACTACACCGAATGGTTTGTATAATGCTTGCCACATTTCAAGGCCACCACCAAAGTGTAGCCAAGCATTAAACTCTGTGGCGGTCATACCAAAGGGGATAGCACTAAAAATAGGTGCCGCTGACATTTTACCTTTCCAATAATATGCACCACTGTGCCCCATTTCGGCTGTACCTTGAGAAACCGCATCAAAGACTTCAAAACCAGGTACAAGCTCTCCAGCACCATACACTTTTACCGTCAATCGACCTGCACTCATTTCATTGACATACTTAGCAAATGTTTCAGGGCCTAATCCTAAACCGGGAAAGTTTTTCGGCCAAGAAGTTACCAATTTCCATTGATATTGCTTTTGCGGTTGTGCATTCGCATTGGTATCTTGCTTTTGTTCGCTGTTACAACCCACTAAGGCTGCGAATGCTAAACATCCTACAAGCCACTTTTTAATCATGTTTATTGTCATTGGTTTTCCTTTCCTTTTTATTATTAACCATAAATTTTTTCCGGTAACCATGTTACTAATTCAGGCCACTGCGCCAACACCATCAATAGTATCAACTGTATAATGATAAAGGGAATAACACCTTTGTATATTGAAGCAGTTTTCACCGCAGATGATGCTACGCCCCTTAAATAAAATAAAGCAAAACCAAACGGGGGCGTCAAAAAAGAGGTTTGTAAGTTGATGGCAATCATGATCCCTAACCAAAGCGGATCTACCCCCATCGATAGTAAAATGGGTGCAACAATGGGCACAACAACAAACGTGATCTCAATGAAATCAAGAATAAAGCCGAGCAAGAAGATAATCGCCATCACAATGATAATTGCGCCAACTACGCCACCTGGCATCTGTTGAAAAAAACTATGAACGAGATCTTCACCACCAAAACCACGAAACACTAAGGAAAATAAACTAGCACCGATAAAAATTAAAAATACCATTGAGGTAATTTTTAAGCTGCTATCCATCACCGCTTTTAAATTAATCAATGTTAATTGTCTCTGCCATAGCGCTAACAAAATTGAGCCTGTTGCACCAACTCCTGCTGCTTCAGTTGGCGTGGCAAAACCTAATAAAATAGAGCCTAGCACTGCAACAATCAGCAATAAAGGTGGGATCAATGCTGAAAACATTAACTCAATAATTGAGCGTTCCTGTTTAATATCTTTGATATCTTGCACGGTTAAACTCGGCACTTGTTCAGGTTTAATCACTGAATATATGACACAGTAAAGTAAGTACATGCTAACTAATATCAGTCCTGGTATTACTGCACCAGCAAATAAATCCCCTACTGAAACGGTTTCTGGGCTAAATATGCCCATATTCAACTGTGCCTGTTGATAGGCGCTTGATAACACATCACCTAATAACACTAAGGCAATTGAAGGTGGAATAATCTGTCCTAATGTACCCGTTGCACAAATAATTCCCGTTGAAAATTGTGGGCTATAACCACGTTTAAGCATGGTAGGTAATGATAATAACCCCATAGTTACTACTGTTGCACCGACAATACCGGTGCTTGCAGCAAGTAACATTCCCACTAGTGTTACTGAAATCCCTAAACCACCTTTAAAACGCCCTAATAAAATCGACATGGCATTCAGTAGATTTTCAGCAATTTTTGCCCGTTCAAGCATGGCTCCCATAAAAACAAAGAGTGGAACCGCTAATAACGTTTGATTATTGATCACCCCAAAAATACGGTTTGGCAATGCGTTCAAGAAACCCGCTTCAAAAACCCCAACGCTCCAACCAATACCTGCAAAAATTAACGAGGTACCAGCCAAGGTTAACGCCACCGGGTAACCAAATAACAACACAATACAAACAACAAGAAACATCACTAAAGACAAATATTCCATTATTTGTGCTCCTGACTTTCTTGTATTTGCTTAAGGCTTCTGAGTAACTCGGCAATACCTTGAATACCTAATGTTAAGGCAAGCAATATTAATAATGATTTACTTAAAAAGACAAATGGCAAGCCGCCGGCTTCGCCTGAAGCTTCTAATATTCGCCAAGACGTTGCTACGTAATCCCAACTGATCACTGCAATGGTAATACACACAGGCAACAACAATAACAGGCTGCCAAAAAAGTTGACGTGGGCTTTATTTCTCGGCGAAAATTTTTGATAAAAAATATCAACACGAACATGTCCATCATGTTTTAACGTATAAGCTGCTCCCAGCATAAAGGCAAAACCATGAAAATACAGCACGGATTCTTGCATGGCTATCCAGCCAATATTGAAACCATACCGCAATATAACAATGGTAAACGTGAGTAACACCATGATTAAGGAAAACCAGGAAATAATACGGCCAGTATATTCAGTAAAAGTATCGAGATGTTTAACAAAAGATTCTAGTTTAGACACAGACATATTAGTCAATAATTTTTCTTATTTTTGTACGTTACAGCTTAGCAAGCTTTTTCATCGCAGGAAACAAAAAAGCCATAAGATAACATCACCTTATGGCTCTATTGGAATAACAGCTACATAAATTAGATACGCTGCTCTTTTTTACTGCCGCCTAAACACTTTGGTGATAGCGGCGTGTTATCGGCATAATATTCTAGCCATTCTTTTTCAGTATATGTATGCAATGCTAATGCGTGAATGTGCTCAGATAACTCTTCTGATAGCGTCGCGTTCACTGCTCTATGACGTTTAATTAACCGCTCTCCTTCAAAAGATTTAGAAACGATAATAACTTTAAAGTGTGATTCACTGCCGGGTGCTACATTATGTTGGTGACTTTCATTAACAACATCTAAGTGAATGGGAGAAAATGCCGACAAGAGTTTTTCTTCAATGACAACTTCGATACTCATAAAATTCCCTTGTTATTTTTCATCATGCTCAGGCTTAAGTTTAGTTAGCCATGATAATTTAGCCATCTATCTAGATGGCTAAATTATCGCTTAAAACACTAACTCTTTGCTAGTAAAACTAAAATTTATTTAATTATTTTTCGAAAGGTTAAATTAATCCGCATTGGTGCATAAATACGTGATTTAAGTACAGCATGTTGCCAATACTTCTGAGTATTTCCTTTCATAATCAACAAACTACCAGATGGTAATTTAAACTTATGTGATAAAGGCTTGAACTTATGTTTTAAGTGAAAAAAGCGCTCTGCACCCAACGACAACGACGCTATCACAGGCATTTCACCTAATTCTGGCTCGTCATCACTATGCCAACTCACTGAGTCTTGATGATTCCGATAGCAATTGACTAAAACAGAATTAAACTCTGCATTTGTCGCTTCACTTATTTGCTGTTTCAACGTAAGTAATTGATTAGTCCAAGGCAACGGCGCCATTGTTAATTGTGAATAGGTATAATCCGTACCTTGATCACCATACCATGCCTGTAACCGAGGTACTTTAACAGGCTTTCCGTACATCATTAATTCATCATGCCGCCAAGGTATGTCGGCGTATAGTTGTTGAGCCAATACCTTACTTTCAGACAATGCAATAAAATTAGGTAAAAAGGTAACATCAGCATCAGTTAGTGGAATTTTAATAACAAGCTCTTAATTTTATATAGAGTCGATACACGAATTTTGGCACAATGTACTTTCTGCTTCCAGCCAATCCGCACTGTATAAACATCATGATTAGCCCTTTTATTGTAAATGATCGAAACCTATTTTTAGAAAGATATCCCGCAAGCCAAGTAACACGTAGTTTACAAGCATGGGATTCTGCAGACGAATATATCATTAACCATGTTCAAGAATCGGGGTTACTGACCCACGAAAGTCATATTTTAGTGATGAACGATAACTTTGGTGCTATCTCGTTAAATTTTCCTTTGCAAAAAGTAACCACCGTTTCAGATTCATATATCAGTGAATGTGGCTTAAAGAATAATGCTGAACATAACCATCTATCGCTGGAAAATCTTACGCAAATAACCAGTGTAAGCGAGTTGCCCGCTGATGTTGACATTGTGTTGTATAAAATACCAAAAAGTAACAACTTACTGAAAGAACAACTGCAAAAGATTAGGCAAACTTTTAATAGTAAGCTGATATTTATCGCGGTAGATAAAGCGAAAAACATACACAGCAATACCTTAAAATATTTCGAGCGTTATTTAGGCACTACCACAACGTCATTAGCGGTAAAAAAGTCACGTTTAGTTTTTTCAGAACTTAACGCAGAAGTTACTGATACTACTTTTCCAATCGTAAAACGCTGGAAAACAGAAGTCCATCAATTTGAAATAGTCAATCATGCAAATGTCTTTGCCAGAGACAAATTAGATATTGGCGCTCAGTTGTTATTAGCACATTTACCCAATGTTGCTGAACATGAACATCTAATTGATTTAGGTTGTGGTAATGGCGTATTGGGATTACATATTCTAGCACAACAACCAAACGCGAAACTCACCTTTAGTGATGAATCATATATGGCAGTAGCATCAGCTCGAGACACTGTTGCGCATAACTTGCCACAGCTTCTAGATCAATGTCGTTTTATGATTAATGATTGTTTAACAGACGAGCAAGCATCAAGTGCAAATAAAATTTTATGTAACCCACCGTTTCATCAACAAAATGCCACTACTGATCATATTGCTTGGCAGATGTTCAACGACTGCTACCGTGTGTTGAAAAAAGGCGGAACATTAACCATTGTAGGTAACAGACAACTTGGCTATCACATCAAATTAAAGCGTATTTTTGGTAACGCAACGTTAATCGCCAGTAATAAGAAATTCGTGATCTTCTCTGCGAAAAAATAAAATGCTCGAAACTAAGTGTCGAGCATTTTATATACCCACGTTAAATAGGTTAACGCGGTAAACCGTTACTTGTGGTTTAATTAAAAGCTATAACGTGCTTCAAAGCTAACGTAACGAGCGCCTAAACGCCCTGTAGTCATGCCCCAATTTGGGTTTTCTTCAATACCATTATCACCATCACGAGAAAATGCTTGTTGTATAGACGTTTGCGTATCAAAATTAAAGACATTATAGATTGTCGCTTTCAACATTAAGTCGCCTTCACCGATGTTAGTGTTGTACGCTAAACTCATATCGAATTCTTTCAGCCAGTCAGTTTCACCGTAAACACCTCGAGGAGCTGGATTACCCTCTGCGTCATAAAACGATACATGTCCATACCCTGCACCAGAACAAGCTTCCCAAACAGAACCGGCAGCACAACTGTCAACACCCAATGGATGACGAGAGAACTTACTGAACGGTGCACCTGAAGCAATGCGCGTGTTAAAGCCAAGTGTTAATTCATCATTAATTTGATAGTAACCATTTAACTTAAATGAATGACGGCGATCATTAGGTAAATTACCATTTGAATGATCCATCAACTCAGCGTAGTCATATGAAGTAGTCCAACCTGGATCAGCCTGGCCATTATCAGTACGCACTAAGCCTTCTGTATTACCCCAGCTATGTGACCATGTATAAGAAGCGTTATAGTTAAACTTCTCACCTATTTTACCCGATAAGGTGTTTTCAATGGCAGCGTACTTACGTTCAGGTTCAGGTAAGCCAATATAACTCGCAGGAATATTAACTCTTTCTGCCACGCCATCACCGTCAAAGTCATAGCTGATGTCTAAGCCAGAACCTGGGTTATTAAGCACGTATGCGCTATTAGGAGCCCCTGACATACCGTTTTCTGCAAACCATTTTTGTAAAACAGGTGCATAGTCAGTATCTTCAATGGAACGTTTTAGCTCACGATAAATACCGCGAATACCGTACACTAAATCACCCTCCATAAATTCACTTTCATAACCGATAGTAAATTCATCTGAATACATAGATTCCATATCTTGGCTAGCAATTAAGGTAGGTTCACTAATACCTTCTTGCACAACATTTTCACCTAAATAATCCCCAACATTCGGTGCACCGTCGGCATCAAGAACAACCTCTCCGTTCGCATCAACTTGACCAAGTTCATAAAAACGTCTTACATCACGACGTTGGCCGCCTTGTGTAATGTTCATATTTGCAGATACAGGTTGAAAGTAGCGACCGAAAGTTGCATATACTTTTGAAGTTCCATCGCCCTCTAAATCATAAATAGCTTGTACACGCGGCGCAAACTGGCCTTTTACATCAACATATTTACGGCCGTCAGAAACGGTGTTGTATACATTTGAGTAACGTAAGCCCAGATTTAACACGAGTTGATCAGTCACAGCCCAAGTATCTTGAATATATAATGCGCTAGAGCTTACTTCTGAGTCTGTAAAGTCAGTACGTATACGCTGGCGAATATATGGGTCACCTACTGGATAATCTACAGGGTTGTTCGCCCATGCATAATAAACATCCCACCAACCAACTCGATCACCTACCCCGTTAGGGCTGTTTTCATACTCAATTGCAATATTGGTGTAATCAAAGCCAATTTTAATATCGTGATTTTCTAGCATCCAACTAAAATCTGCACGAAACTGATCACGTACAAACTCACTTTCAGTAATTGATGAAGCTGTTTCTCGAGAAACTTTAACCCAACCCCCTGTCAATTGTGACCATACAAGTGGGTCACTACTTGTTGCAGTATTATAAGTTTTGTCTTTGGTTCTACCTGCAACAACCTCGATTGACATGTCGTCATTTAAGATACCAGAATACGTTAAACCAAATATATCGCCGCCACTGCGTGATTTATAATGACTTAATTCTTCGCCAACATCTTGTGTTTCCCAATCATTGGCATACGTTTTACCTTTGCCTTTATTAGTAAAGCCAATCGCGGTTGCTGTAATTGAATGGTCATCATTAATAAACCAATCAAGTGTTGCTAAGTAACGATCTGCCGTGTTTTCACCAATATCAATGGTATTTCTACCCGCTGCATCGTACTCATTTTTTTGTGGCGCATAAATACCGTAGAAGAACAGTGAATCTTCAATTAATGCGCCACTTGCCCAAATTGAGGCACGAGTGAAAGTGCTTTCGTCTTGCTCCGTATTCGAAAAGTAATCCCCTTCAGTGGTTAACAAGTTATTATGCTGTGATTGTGTCGCAGCTGGATCGATACGGCCATATGCACCAAATTCCCATTCATTTGACCCTGACTTAGATACTGCATTAACAATCCCACCTAATGCACCACCAAACTCTGGTGCTACTCCACCCGTAATCACTTCAGTTTGTGCTACTGCTTCCCATGGAAGACCGATAGAACCAATACCTGTTTTTATTGATGTAATGTTAATACCATTTAGGTAATACGCATTTTCTGCTGAGGAGCTTCCCCCGACACTTGAAGCGCCAAAGCTGTTACTGCCAACTACACCTGGCGCAAGTAACGCGATAGATTCAAAACCAGTTTCAACGGGTAAGCGTTCAAGTTCTTCTGCAGTGATTACAATACCACCTGCTGAGGACTCCATATTAACAGGCGCAATTCGACTACCAGTAACTTGAATGGTTTCCATATCAGTACCGCTTGAATATAGCACCCCATTGTAAACAATGGCACTACCCACTTTAACGAGTAAATCTTGCGCTTGTATTTGTTCAAAACCTGACTTTTCAATGGTCATTGTATATAAGCCAATAGGTAACTTCCGAAGCGTATAATTACCATTCTCATCAGTAATTATCGTACGAGTAATACCTTTGGTTTTATGCTTCAAGGTGATAGTTGCACCTGCAAGTTGTTGATTACTTGCCGAAGAAACAACCCCTTTAACCGTACCGTTAAAAGCATCATTTGCAATAGTTGGTGTTGTAATCGCAACAGCTGACGCAACGGCTAATGCACAAGCTGAACGTTTTAATATTGTTTTTGTATTCATCATTATTGTGTTTCCTGAATTGTAACAGAGAACATAATGCACACTTATTTTTAATATATTGTATACATTATGCTCAACCGATACTACACCCCATTAACGCCACTGTAAAGATTGTATACATTATATTTACAATTAATATAATGTATTAAAAATTTATAACTAATAATAAATAGTACTATTAATATACATAAATAGAATTTGCCTATTGGCGGGGGAAATGAGAAGGATAAGAATTGAGTTTAACTAAGGTCTGTCGAACTTTTGAGATTGGACTTTGTTTGAACTAAACGCGAAGTGCAACAAACCTTAACCTGTTACATTTACCCTTTGATGTTTGATATTGATGCATGAATACACCTATTTTTTATGGTATTTCTTTAAAAAAGATCAACGTAAAAAGGTAAGAATCAACTAAGCTACCATATTCATCACACACGAATGTGTGATAATGTTAATCAAGGAATATTACAAACTATCAGAAGATTTACGGCTATTAACTCATGATAAAAACCTCATATTTTCGTCGCTTTTTCGCGATCGGTACGGTAATCGCTACGAGTGCTATAACCACAGCATGTAACACTACACCAAATGCTTTCATTGTTACTCCGCAATTACATTTGCAAACAAATACTCATTATTCTGGACAACATGCTTCTGTGTCAGTAGAAGATATGCGTACTGCACATCATGTATTAGAAATAATAAAAGACGACAGTGCAGCACATATCGTAACGTCTCGTACTCCTTTACAAACAGATATTGCTACTGCATTTTCTGCGGGCTTAAAAAAAAGTGGCTTAGATGTTTCACCAACGTCAGAAAATCAACTGCGCTTAGTGATAAATCAGGCAAAAATTACCGTTAAACAATCACTTTCCAAATATGCTAGTCGCTCTGTTATTCGTTTGACGGCTCAGTTTTCAGGGGGTGAAAAAACATTAACGAAAACCTTCAACAGCACTACCACTAGCAATGGTATTTTGAAAGCCGATATGGCAGTGCTTGAGCGAGATTTTAATCAACAACTTAGCTCTTTGCTAACACAAGTGGTGCAAGATCCAGAGTTACAACAATTTGTGCAAAAAAATTCAGTACGATAGGAAAATAATGAAATACTTACTTTTAATATTAACGTGCTTTATCCAACAAACGTTTGCGCAAAATATGGAGTTAGATCCTTACAATTTGTATCCAAAAGTAAAACTTGAAACCAATAAAGGTATGATAGTTGTTGAACTTGATCGTGTTAAAGCGCCTTTAACCGTTGATAATTTTTTAACCTATGTAGTGAGTGGCGAATATAACAATACTATCTTCCACCGTATTGTTGAAGACTATGTTGTACAAGGCGGTGGGTATGATACCGAGCTTAAAATAAAGAAAACTAATGGTGATATTGTCAACGAATCTGGAAATGGATTGAAAAACATTACCGGTACCATCGCCATGGCTAGAGCGCGCGAACCCCATAGCGCTAACCGACAGTTTTTTTTTAATGTTGGCGAAAACACAAATTTAGACCCAGGCAAGAGTTGGGGTTATACCGTATTCGGGTTAATCGTTGAAGGTGAAGAAATTGTCACTGAAATGGCAAAAGTAAAAACAGACTTTAACGAAGAACTTGGTTGGGAAGATGTCCCCATTGAACAAGTAATATTAGTAGAAGCAACCTTATTACTTGAAGAACAATAAACCAGTTAGACAAGCTACCTGTATTGCGGGCTACTCTTTGTGCTCGCATTCTTCTATTTGTCCCAACAGTAATACGCGTTAAATTTTGACAGAATTCGATTTATCAACGATAACTAAATAGTACGTGTAGCAGCCTCCCAATAAAAATAACAATCAGACTTGCACACCATCTCAGCTAGTTCATATTACGGTAGCTCAAGCATACGCGAGAACTCAATTGGGGAAAGTCATGATCATTGAGCAGTTCATCAATGAAAAAATTTTACAAACAACAGCATACGTTAAAGCCGTCATAGACAACACATTACACTACACCGAACTTGACCGCTTCGTAAACGACACCATGGAAGAGTGGACACTCATCAACGTTACTGATGAAACCCCCGGTAGCGCAAAAGAGCGAGTGTTTTGGCATGTGATACATCAATTTTCACTACATGGCAGCCAATCGCTGCTCACTAATTTATATTTTCAAAGTGAAATAAAAACCTGTATTGAGTTTTTTGAAGGTATTGGCAGCTACCCTATTGATTGCATAGGTTGGCGCCCGTTAGCGTAAAAACTATATTTGTGTACATATTTTACTTCTGTCCCTTTTTAGAACCTGTTACCCTGCTAGCAGCTTTACTTACCGTAAAATAAATTTCAGTGCAAAGTATTAAACAAACGCTTCTCTACTTTAAAAATAAACGCTTATTAACAGTTTTCTTCTTTGGCGTGGCCAGCGGCTTCCCTTGGGTAATGATAGGCTCAGCAATGACCGGCTGGTTAAAAGATGAAGGCCTAAGCCGTTCAAGTATCGGATTATTTGGTTTAATATTTGCTGCTTATAGTATTAACTTTTTATGGTCTCCCTTAGCCGACAGAATAAAGCTACCCTGGCTAACCGCTAGCTTTGGACAACGACGTAGTTGGATTATCGCGACCCAAGCCATTATAGTATTGGCTGCACTACAGCTTAGTGCCTTTGATGTAAAACATCAGTTGCACTTAATGGCATTTTTCGGCTTGGTTATCGCTATTGCCGGAGCCACACAAGATATCGCAATTGATGCTTATCGTATTGATATTCTACAAGCAAAAGATAACAATTTAATGGCTGCGGGTTCGGCTATGGCTACCGCCGGCTGGTGGACTGGTTACGCAGGTCTAGGCAGCATTCCGTTTATTTTAGCCAGTGACCCTCAATGGCAGTGGTCAGAAGTATTTTTAGTGCTAGCCTTAATAATGTTACTACTAATGTTAACTGCTTTTATCGTAAAAGAACCAAATGAAAACAACCGTGAAGCAGTGCTGAATAAAATACAAACCGATTACGTAAAGGTATTACCCCATTACACGCGTGAAGCTTGGCTTATTTTACTCATTATCCCGCTGATTTTCTCTGCGATTATTTACGCTAATATTGGCTATCCAAGCTGGCCAGACAATGTGATCAGCACAACCTATCGATTTCATGCCTTATCAATAACCGTTGTCGGTTTAATCGCATTATTTTATCGCCAATTAACCAGGCTTAATCGCAGTATTTCCCATCATGAATTGATTGATAATAGTAACCCAAGTATTCAACGAGTACATAAGCTTACTGCTTGGTTATTAGCTACATTAGTTTCCCCCATACAAGAATTTTTTACCCGAAATGGCACCAAATTAGCGTTTTCAATTTTGATGTTTATTTTTCTCTTTAAGATTGGCGAAGCGTACTTAGGGCGTATGTCGATCGTGTTCTATCGTGAGGTAGGTTTTTCCAACGAAGATATTGCTTATTATTCGAAACTCATTAACTGGGGCACTACAATCGTGTTCTCTTTATTAGGGAGTATATTCACTATACGTTTTGGTATTTTAAAAGGGTTATTTATTGGCGGTATTGCGATGTCTGCGAGCAACTTGCTCTTCTCTGCGATGGCGGTAGTAGGCCCAGATAAAGCACTATTCGCCCTAACGGTCTTTGTTGATGGCTTTACTTCGGCTTGGGGATCGGTCGCCTTTGTTGCATTGCTTTCAGTGCTTTGTAATAAAAGCTTTACTGCGAGCCAATATGCATTAATGGCATCATTAGGTACCTTTGGAAGAGTTATGGTCGGTTCGTATTCTGGCATTATTGTAGATTGGCTTGATGGCAATTGGGCATTATTTTTCATATTGACTTCCGCTATGGTGATCCCTAGTTTGCTGTTTTTATACAGTATTAGAAAACCATTAACAGCACTTATTGAGCAACAAAACAAAGTAAACGGGTAGTTAGATAAACATTTATTCAGAGCTTTCGTGAGGCTCTGAGTTCTCCTTTTCCTTTTTTATTTGTTGCTGCTTTATTTTTTCTAATTTTTTTATTTCTTGTGGCGGAATAGGAAATATAGAAATTAACGGGAAAAGTGCCAGAAAAATAAATGCGCCTTTTGGCATCTTTTTACTCCACTTCACCAAGCGAAACATCACAAAACCGAGCAAGCAACAACTGATAATAATCAACAAGACTGTAATAAGTCTAACACTCAAAAAATCCATATTTTCACCAAGTTCCCCATTTCTTTCAATGATATATGGGTAACTAGGTATTAATACAACACATAAATAAAGGTAGACTTTTAAGCGTTACGCCCAGCCGATAATTAATGTTTTACGCTTTTTATCAACTTTCAGTGCAAATAGCGCTAAAATAAACTACCATACTGTTATTAATCAATCACTTGATGTTTAAATATGATCCGTCTTTTTTTCTTATTACCCATAATCATGTGCGGCGTTTGGTGGTGGTACCTCAACGCTAAAGGATACACAGTTAAAGAGGGTATTAAAGGGTTTGCTTATATTATTACCTTTAATGCGGTAATCATCGCTTTTTTTGTTCTCATGCTTTTTGTCACCCACCCTTAACACAAGCCTGTTTCCATTCACATCTGTAGGCTTGGCTTACTCAAAATAAATAACCACACTTACTAAAGTCTGTAGTAATCAACTAAGCATTTAATGTACCTGACCCCATTTTCCAGCTTAAAATATGCAGCCTGAACCCTTGTGTTAGATACAAAATTTCTATTGCACTGCGAAAGTTAAGGTTATTAAGTCTTGTCATCAAGCGTAAATATTTCCTCTACTTTGGTATCAAATAATTCCGCCAGTTTTAAGGCCAAACCCACAGAGGGCATGTAAACACCTCTTTCTAAAGTACTAATTGTTTTGCGTGAGACCAATACTTTTTGTGCCAACTCTTGCTGGGTAATATCCAACTTGGCGCGCCAGACTTTGATGCAGTTGTTTACTTTATAACTCATGCGTCTTTTTCCAACAATAAATAGCTAATTAAGGTGGACGCAACCGCGACCAAAAGAACAGACCTCGCCACTAAGGTGCCACTTAAGGCAAAGTTTTGGGCGAACTCATCAAACAATATTGATGCCCCAAAAAGCAAGGCGGTTGTACCAAGTGTAATGACTAGTCCGTAAGACATTGCCCGAAGTCTGATCAGTTTTGTACGCTCATCGTTAATTTGATGATTTAAAGCCAGATTATTTTTTAGAAACCGACCTATTTTAATGAAATAAAGAATAAAGCCAACCCAAGCAAGTGCCCCCAGCAAGTTGATTAATTGAAATACAAATAGAACATAAGGGTGAAGAATGTCAGTGAAATGATCGCCCATTATTTGCCCTAGTTGCCAGCCAATAAAACTGAAAATGAGTCCTTTCAGTGCAAAAAATTTTTTCTTTTCATATTGTTCAAGCTGCTCTATCGAGTGTGCTGTTTGCTCAGTATTTTTCATATTCGACACCTTTTTCGACCCTTATGACACCCTAAGGTTACATTGAGGTAACTTTAGGTGTCAAACATTAATTTATATTTGATGCAGCTTAACTAATTTATCGGCTTGTCCGATATTGGATAATCAATCAAGGGTAAAGTCTTTGGCAGTGGTGAGCAAATAGCGAGGTAAGCGAGTCGGTGCGATGTCGCGGTTATTTCCTTTCTTACTGGGTGATGGACGTACTGTCTCATTTATAGTTCAAGCATATATCACCTGATGAAAAAACCTTTGCTCAAACACAAAAACTGACTTTATCTGACCCACGTATTGTGAGCAGCCAGTAATGATAATAGTGATCATACATAGGCACGTGGAAGGCGAGTGTAAAAATTGATTATTTCTTATTAAGGATATAGGAAGTATAAACCACCTTTTTGCTCCTCTGGTTAAGTATCATACCTGAAACTCCCTCACTCATTTACCGTCAAGTCCCCATTTCACCGCTGGACCAGCTCAAATCACTCTTATTATGTTCGGTTTAGAATAAAGTCTCTGACTGGTAGTTCGCTGGATGTAAGTTTCTCTCTGGCCGCTGTGAATACTGGCAAAATAGGCTTTGATGTCGTTAATCAAAGAACTTTGCGCGTTTAGCTAATACCATATTTCCCACCTAAAAATGATGATTTACCATGAAAAATAATTATATAAAGCACCACTTCATGAATTATGATTACAAACTATATTGTGCGTGAAAAACAATTACGGAGCGTGAAATGTGATTATATTTAACGCACTAGTGTGAATTATGGTTATTTGTTAGTGGATACCAAAGCAATTTATTACTAATTCAAATTATAAAAAGGGGAATGCAAATGCAACCTCCTTGGCTGGGTTAGAATATGCTGTCATCACTTAACGCAGATGGATGAGATTTACCATAGACCTCAATCGACTTTGACCGTTACATCCAACTTTACTTTCAAAAAATTGAAAATTAACTAGAGCTATGTGACGATCGTGTAATTTTTGATAGGCTAAAGAAAAACTCGAATAAAGAATATTCATGAATTATAAAGCCCTATGTACTGTTTTTTGTTTTCTGTACTTTCCAAGCATTTTTGCTAAAGAATTAGCGATTACTTTTGATGACTCACCAAGACATGCAAATGGTTATTTAGATGGTAAAACCAGATCGCAATTATTGATTAAACAATTGGCCAAGCACAATGTACCGCAAGTCGCTTTTTTTTCAGTGTCTAACAGGTTAGATGCAGAAGGAACTGCACGATTAAGACGTTATGCGAGTGCTGGACATATCATAGCAAACCATACGGATAGTCACCCTAACATCAACCAATCAAATCTAAATGATTACGGTGATGACTTTTTACAAGCTCACACCAAACTCCACTCATATGATAACTTCCGTTCTTGGTTCAGGTTTCCATATCTGAGAGAAGGAGACAACTTAGAAAAACGCAATGGAATGCGACAATTATTAACTAAATACCGTTACAAAAATGCTTATGTTTCGTTGAACAATTACGATTGGTATATTGAAAGCTTATTTCAGCAGGCGGTCAAACAAGGTATAAAGATTGATATGCAACGCATGGAAAAATTTTATGTGGAGCAACTAATAGAAAGCATAACCTACTATGATGACATGGCAATTAAGCACTTAGGCCGCTGCCAAAGCACGTATTATTACTGCATGAAATGGATATCTCTGCCCTTTTTATCGGCGGACTAGTAGATGAACTTAGAAGGCAGGGATGGAAAATTATATCTGTGGATGAAGCGTATACTGACGAAATTGCTAACTATAAAACAGAAAATATATTCAAGTTCAACCCAGGTCGAATCGGTGAAATCGCAAAAGATAACGGGCAAAATAAAAATTTATGGCATCATAGCCTGAATGAGAACTACCTTGAAGAAAAGTTCAAACAACAGGTACTTTTACATTGAAAGCTTCATATGCAGTTGCATTATTATTGCTAGGAGGTTTACTTCTTAATAGCCTATTTGTTGTCGCTAATAGTGAAGCTTCCCAACATGTTATTACTTACCACAAAGGTGCAAGAGCTTTTATCAATGTGCAGCTAATAGATGGTACAGGTGAGAAGGTAAAGTACGATCAAACTATTCTCGTTGTGAATGATCGCATAGTAAAAATAGGCGACACTAGCAAATTAAACATTCCCTCTGGCTACGAAATCGTTAACGTAAAAAATCACACCGTGATACCTGGATTTATTGGCGTTCATAACCACTTGCATATTTCTGGTCATAAATATAATGGCGATAATATAGCTAAGCTATATTTAGCCGCAGGTGTCACAAGTATTCAAACAGTAGGCTCCGCGTTTCCAGAGAAAGAAATTGCTCTAGCGAGTGACATAGCCTTAGGTCAAAAACTTGGACCCGAAATTATTGCTAGTGGCCCTTATTTTACCGGCTCTGATGGTAACAATAATATGCAACAAGTAAATAAAGCTAAAGATATTGCTAAAACTTTAAAATACTGGAAAGACAAAGGCGTAAAATGGATTAAAGTCTATAGACATATAGAGCCTACTCAGTTACAAACGATAATCACTGAAGCACATAAATTAAAACTCTTCGTGACTGGTCATCTTTGCTCGATAACCTTTGCAGAAGCTATCAACATGGGCATTGATGGGATACAGCACGGCCTCAACAGCGCGAGTGATTTTAGAACGAATAAAACATTTGGACAATGTAATGGCGGCCGTGAATACATAGATATTATTGATGTTGCTAGTCCCAAAGTTAAAGCTCTACAACAGTTAATGATCTCTAATAATGTATTTTTAACGTCCACCTTGTCTATTTTCGAATCATCTATTTCGCACCGTTCGCAAGCTGACCAACGGAGTATTCTACTCATGTCAGAACAAATGAAACAACGCTATCAAAGTTCACAGCAACATAAAGGCAAAAGCGACCATCAACGAGAGCAAAGACTTAAACGAATTATGGCATTTGATTACCAATTCTACAACATGGGTGGACTGCTTGGTGCTGGAGTAGATGCTGGACGATTCTTATTACCAGGTTATGGCGATCAACGTAACTTTAAACTTTTTCTGGAAGCCGGATTCAGCACAGAACAAGCGATACAAGTGATGACATACAATGGTGCTAGGATCCTAAAAAGGAATGATATCGGTTTAATTAAAGAGGGAAAACGTGCAGACTTCTTAATTTTAACAGGAAGCTTAAAGAAAAACCCAAATGTGATCAATAATATTAAAACTGTATTTAAACAAGGTGTTGGATACAGCACAGATAGCATTGAAGCATCCCTACAGCATAAAATAGGGCAATAAGAAGCTATCAGAGGTTACTAGATAACGCCTGTTCGCTTTAGCTTTTAGAGAACTTCATCTAAGTATTTTTCATACAGTATCAGACCAATCTAACGAAATATATTTGAATAATTATCGTTTTTTCATTAAAAAGCACTAACGGGAATACGATTAGTGCTTTTGTTTATTTTGTTAACTGGTGTCGATTAGAAAATCGAACGGAATGATGAGCGGCCACCTCGGCGTGTAGACCTACGGTTACGCATACGGCTATGAAGTTCACGTCGTTTTGCATCTAACCAATCTTCGGTAGTAATTGGTGCGTCACCAGAGCGTGCTTGCTCTCTTTCACGATAAGCACAGAACTCTTCAAACGCTTCAATATCATCTTTAAGTTCTTCGGCCACGAGTTCAATCATGATGGCATCATCTAAAAAGCCTAATGCTGGAATATGATCAGGCACGAGATCTTCAGGATCACTAAAATAAGCAAGTGCTGTAAGTACGTCGTTTTTTTCTTCTTCTGGTATTTGCCATTCACTATCTTCAATCATCGCGACTAGCGTTTCTAATTTTTTAATACGCTCACTAACAAAAGCAGGAACACCACCTTTTACATCTTCGCTTAATTTACGCGCATTATCTAAAATACTTGCTTGTGATAATACTTTTGCTCCTTGTTGAGCTTTCTTCATTACATCACGAAAATGGTCTAGATCTGAATCTGATAATTCAAAGGTCACTTCAAACGCCATTATAATTCTCCTACTGTTGGCTTTTTTGTGAGAAATTCTCAATAGACTAAATTTAACAGAACATTTTGCATTCATCACGTAAAAGATACGAATTCATGACAATATCTTTAAAAAATTGCTACTGCCGCTAACAATGAACTGATAATATTAACTTTTTTAATGTGTTTTTATTATTATGGATCACGAACAGCAGCTTCAAAGAAGTCCTCCTGAGGCATCCGCTCAACCACACATCAAAGAATGTGATAACTGTCATGCGCCAATAAACGGGCCTTATTGTTCGCAATGTGGGCAAGAGGCTGAATCAACATTGACATATTTTTGGACGGTCATTCTACATATTCTAGACGATATATTTAGCTTTGATTCACGCGCTAATCGAACATTATTGCCCTTGTTATTTCGCCCTGGCTTTTTAACTAATCAATACTTTGCAGGTCATAGGGTACATTATATTCCCCCGCTTAGACTTTATTTGTTTATCAGTATTATCTTTTTTATCTCTTTAAAGTTTTTTGCTTCCGCAGATTTACAATCAGAACATACTAAGGAAATTGAAAGTTTATCAAAGGAAATTAGTAAAATTGAGGCAATTTATAAAGCACAAGAAGCCACAGTAAACATTTCTGATAAGCTAACGTTATTAGCCTCTTTAGAAAGTAAACTTGCTGATATAAAAGGAAAGGACACCATTAATAATCGTAATTTTTACCTATTAATACAAAAACTAGTTGAAGCGGAAAAAAAACAAACCACAGCAAAGAAATTAACCGTTGAGGAGCAAGAACAATATCAAAAGCTTGTCGCTAAATGGCAGAATGTTCTCGCAGGAAAGGCTGAGCCAAACAACACAGGTGGTGTGCAATTTAGCAATAATCCCGATGGTACTTTTACGTTTAATTGGTTAACCCCGAGTGCAAATAAAAAACTTGAACAAGCAACCAACACCATTGAGAAAAAGGTACAAAACTCATCTTTAGAGCAACTATTTGAGCAAGCGTTAGATAAATTGCCGCAACTAATGTTTGTGTTACTACCTATTTTTGCCGTGTTATTGAAAATAATGTATATGTTTTCAAAAAGACTTTATTTAGAACACCTGACCGTTGCTTTACACAGCCACAGTTTTATCTTTTTAGCCGTGTTATTAATTGAATTAATATCTTTGCTTCAAGATATGCTGCCACCTTCAAGCGGCATTATGGTTGATGGCTTACAATTTATTATTACCCTCGGCATCATTTGGATACCAGTTTACTTATACCTCATGCAAGTGCGTGTGTATCAACAAGGTCATTTTTTCACGCTGCTCAAGTATGGAGTCATAGGAATAATTTATATACTGTTATTAACTATCGCCTTTTTAATCGCTTTTATTTGGGGGGTGACAGACCTTCCTAGTTAGCGGACACATCCTGTTGATATCCACAAAAAAAGGCAATCAATCGATTGCCTTTTTCAATATGAACGTTATTTTTACTCAGCAACTGGTCTCATATGCGGAAATAAAATAACGTCTTTAATCGTTGGAGAATCTGTAAATAACATCACTAATCGATCGATGCCAATACCTTCACCGGCTGTTGGCGGCATACCATGCTCTAAAGCACGAATATAGTCATCGTCAAAATGCATTGCTTCGTCATCGCCAGCGTCTTTTTCTTCTACTTGCTTACGAAAACGCTCTGCTTGATCTTCTGCATCATTTAATTCTGAAAAGCCATTAGCAAGTTCTCGACCACCAACGAAAAACTCGAAGCGATCAGTAATGAAGGAATTCTCGTCATTGCGACGTGCTAACGGTGACACTTCCCAAGGGTATTCTGTGATAAACGTAGGTTGATCAAGCTGATGTTCAGCTAATTCTTCGAAGATCTCACAGATATATTTACCTGGCCCCCACACTTTTGCCGCATCACCTTCTTTCACATGTGCTTTCTTCGCTAAAGCCTTAATGGTATCAACGTTATTTTCAGGATCACGCAATGCCGCTTCATCTTCTGAAGTTATTATTCCTTCTGGCGCATATTTTAGAATGGCGTCAACCATTGATAAACGAGCGAATGGTTTACCAAAGTCATAAAATTTTTCTTCAACCACTTCACCATCAGCGTTCTTCACCGTATTACGGATCATGCTTGTGCCTAATACCTCTTCGGCAACTGTGCGAAGCATTTCTTCGGTTAAATCCATCAAGTCATTATAATCAGCATACGCTTGATAGAATTCAATCATGGTAAATTCTGGGTTATGACGCGTTGATAAGCCTTCATTTCTAAAGTTACGGTTAATTTCGAAGACACGCTCAAAACCACCGACAACTAAACGTTTTAAGTATAGCTCTGGCGCGATACGCATAAACATTTCAACGTCTAAGGCATTATGATGAGTTACAAATGGTTTTGCCGTTGCACCACCTGGAATGGTTTGTAGCATTGGCGTTTCAACTTCCATAAAGTCACGTTCGGCTAAAAAGCGACGTATACCTTCAACAACTTTCGAACGAACTTTGAAAGTATCACGTGTGTCTTCATTGATGATCAAATCAACATAACGTTGACGGTATTTTGTTTCTGTATCTTGTAAGCCATGAAATTTTTCAGGTAACGGGCGCAATGATTTCGTTAATAACTGGTATTCATCCATATTAACGTACAAGTCACCTTTGCCTGATTTATGCAAAGTACCCGTTACACCAATAATGTCACCAATATCTAACAAGCCCCAACGCGCTTTAATATCTTTTTGTACATTTTTATCTGCATAAGCTTGCACGCGACCTGTCATATCTTGAAGCACCATGAATGGGCCACGCTTCGCCATTACGCGGCCAGCAATGCTATAAACGTCAGTTTCAGATTCAAGCGTTTCTTTATCTTTCTCGCCGTGTGCAGCTTGTAAATCAGCTGCATAGTGTTTTCGATCAAACTTGTTTGGGTGGCCATTGGCCGAACAGTTTTCTCGAATTTGCGCTAATTTGCCGCGACGCTCGGCAATCAATTTATTTTCGTCTTGAATTTGCTCTGTCATTTGAATTCTCAAGTGTTACTTATGCTTCCCCAATAAAACATTGGGCATGTTTTTATGTACTACAAACCCGATTTAAGGCTTGCCTCAATAAATTTATCTAAATCGCCATCGAGTACAGCTTGTGTATTGCGGTTCTCAACACCGGTTCGTAAATCTTTAATTCTACTGTCATCAAGTACGTAAGAACGTATTTGGCTTCCCCAGCCAATATCAGACTTACCATCTTCTAGTTCTTGCTTACTTTCGTTTTGTTTTTGAATTTCCATTTCATACAATTTTGCTTTTAATAGCTTCATGGCTGTTGCACGGTTTTTATGTTGCGAGCGATCACTTTGACATGCCACAACTGCACCAGTAGGAATATGCGTAATACGAATAGCAGAGTCTGTTTTGTTTACATGTTGCCCACCAGCACCAGATGCTCTGAAGGTATCAACACGTAGATCAGCAGGGTTAATATCAATGTCGATATTGTCATCAATTTCTGGATAAATAAACGCTGAGGCAAATGAGGTATGTCTTCGACCGCTAGAGTCAAAAGGTGATTTTCTCACTAAACGGTGAACACCAGTTTCAGTGCGCAACCATCCGTAAGCATAATCACCCGTATATTTAATCGTACAGCCTTTTATACCAGCCACATCACCATCGGTTACTTCGATAACTTCGGTTTTGAATCCGTGAGCTTCACCCCAACGTAAGTACATACGCATCAGCATTTCAGCCCAGTCTTGTGCCTCGGTGCCGCCAGATCCTGATTGTATATCTAAGTAACAATCAGCGGCGTCTTGTTCGCCATAAAACATGCGGCGAAATTCTAGTTTTTCAAGGTTTTCGACTAAAACAGCAACTTCTTGTTGCGCATCTTCAAAGGTTTCTTCGTCGTCTTCTTCTACGGCTAGCTCAATTAATCCTTCAATATCTTCACAACCTGCTTCTAGCGTAGCAATGGTTTCTACCACGGCTTCTAGGTTAGCACGTTCTTTACCCAGCGCTTGCGCGCGTTCGGGCTCGTTCCAAACATCGGGTAATTCTAATTCCCTTACAACTTCAACAAGTCGCTCTGCTTTAAGATCATAGTCAAAGGTACCCCCGAAGCATCTGTGTGCGTTCGCGAATTTCTTTTATTTGATTTACTACTGGATTTACTTCAAACATAGCCATTTTCTGAAATTATTAGGGTTCTTTAGATAACGAAAAAACAATCGCGCATTGTAGCGTAAAACATTAGGCAAATAAACGCTTTCCGACCGTTTTATCTGTTTATTTTTTAACGAGGTTCCGCCAGTATTTGTTCAACTAAAAGTTGAACATTTCGTTGTCCTCTAAATTCATTTATATCTAGCTTATATGCTACACGAACGTAGGTAGCAGCATGATTTGGCCATAGATTAACATCAACGTTAAACGCGATGGCATCAAACACTTGCTTATCTTTTGCTAACACCAGTTTTAAATGTTTTTCACCAACAATTCGTTGCTGCTCTAGGGTAAAAACACCTTCAAATACAGGCTCTGGAAACGCCTGCCCCCAAGGCCCACTTTGTCTGAGTAATTCCGCAAAAGGTAACGTCATGTCTTTAATGGCAAGCTCTCCGTCGGTAAGCAATTGCCCTTGTAATTTATCGGCAGCAATCCACTGTTGTGCGTATTGATTTAGCAGTTTTTGAAAACGTGAAAAATCCGCTTTTACAATACTAAGCCCTGCAGCCATCGCGTGACCACCAAATTTTAAAATAAGCCCAGGATGCTGACTGTCAATATGTTCGAGTAAATCACGAATATGTAAACCGGCAATAGACCGTGCAGAGCCTTTAAGTTCATCACCAGCTTCATTGGCTGCAAACACAATGGTAGGTCGGTAATACTTTTCTTTTATTCGCCCTGCAACAATACCGATTACACCTTGATGCCATTGCGGGTGAAATAGTGATATTGCATACGGTAAGGCGTTAATATCAACATCTAAGCGTTGTAATATAGTTTCCGCTTCTTGTTGCATGCCTTGTTCGATTTCTCGTCGAGACTTATTTAATGCATCAAGCTCTATTGCCATTGTTCTTGCTGACATCATGTCAGGTGCTAATAAACAATGAATGCCAAACGACATATCATCAAGTCGACCAGCAGCATTGATGCGCGGACCAAGCGCGAAGCCAAAATCACTAGCGACTAATTGTCGTTGATCTTTATTCGCTACTTCGATCAATGCTTGAATACCTGGCCTTGTATGCCCTGCTCTGATCCTTTTTAACCCTTGTTCCACTAAAATGCGATTGTTATTGTCTAACGAAACAACATCAGCCACGGTACCAAGCGCCACTAAATCTAAAAGTCGCGCTAAATTAGGTTCTGCCAACGCTTGCTCGGTAAACCAATTAATATCTCTAAGATACTTTCGCATTGCCAACATAAAGTAAAAAGCAACACCTACGCCGGCTAAAGACTTACTTGGAAACTGGCACTTAGGTTGATTAGGGTTAATAATCGCGTCTGCATTCGGTAAGGTTTGACCGGGTAAATGATGATCTGTGACAATCACTTTCATGCCTAACGATTTGGCGTGCGCAACGCCACGAAGGCAACTAATACCGCTATCTACCGTGATTAATAACTTTGCTTTTTGCTGGTGGGCGATATCGACAATTTCAGGTGTTAACCCATAACCATATTCAAAACGATTTGGCACAATAAAATGATGATGTTTGCTACCAAGCCAAGTTAATGCTTGCATCATTAATGCAGTGCTTGTTGCACCATCGGCGTCAAAGTCACCAACAATCACAATAATATCTTGCGCAATAATCGCTTGATGTAATACCGAACAGGCAGCATCAAGCCCCATCAATTGCTTTACATCAATGAGCTTATTTACATTGAGGGTTAATTCATCGGCATGATTAACTCCTCTACTGGCATAAATTTGCTTGATTGTTGGGTGTAAGTCATTAGGAAGGAAGCTATCGTCAACGATAGTTCGACGTGTAATCGTCATTGATTGTGTCATTATTGTTACTTATTAACCATCAGTCGGCATACTTTCTAATATTTCAATTAAAGATGAAGGCGTTTTATAACCTGGGATCATCATGCCATTATCAAAAACAATTGCTGGTGTTGCGTTAACACCTACTTGGCGGGCAAACTCAAACTCTTCTTCAAGCGGTTTATCACAAATACGTTGTGCAACAGAAGAGCCAGCTTTAGCTTTTGTCAGCGCGTTAGCTGGCTTTTCATGACACCAAATAGAACGTAAATCTTTAAAACCTTGCGTTAAATTACCATAACGGTCTACGACACCAGAACGCGGATAAGGTAAGTAGCGAATCGTTATACCAAGGTCGTTATAGTCACTCATTTGCTGATGTAGCTGACGACAGTAGCCGCAAGTAATATCAGTAAAGATAGTAACGACATGTTTTTCATCTTTAGCGGGATAAACGATCATCTCCTTTTCAAACTCAGAGAGCCCTGTCATGCGTAATTTAGCAAGCGATCTCTCGGTGTAATTTATCACGTTATCCCCAATACCATATAGCTTACCTTGGATCAGGAACTTTCCGTCTGCACTGGCATAAAAAATCCCTTGATCTGTTGTCACTTCAATAATGTTATCAACCGGCGTTGGTGTAATAGATTGAACGTCCAAACCAATTAATTGGTTCAGTCGTTGTGATAATTTTTTACTCTCTGCGGATATACTCTCAGCTGCGCTTACCGCAGCTATTGAAGAAAACAATAGTGCTGCGTTAAATATCGCAGCGGAAAAAACACGTGTTGAAAACATAAAACTACCTAAATATCGAATTATTAACCACAGTGTATCATTAGCAAAATAAACAAATAAACCGATTATCGCTAAATCCTTCACCGATAAATGAAGATTAAAGATGATGTGAAAAAAGCTCAACTGTTAATCTGTAAAAATAAGACCTGAAAACAGACAATAAAATTACGTCATGCTAAGTACTTGTGATGACAAACTAGCAAGATACTATCAGCATCTGATAAACTGCGCGCGTATTCTACTACTCACTTAAATATGGCGTTCAATAACTCAATGAATATTGGTCTTTTTTACGGTTCAACAACCTGCTACACCGAAATAGCAGCTGAGAAAATACAGGCAGAATTTCCAGAACACAGCATCACGTTGTTTAATTTAAAAGAAACAAGCCTAAGTGAATGTTTAACATTCGACATCCTGATTTTTGGAATATCTACATGGGATTACGGTGAAATTCAAGAAGACTGGGAAAGCCAATGGCAAGACATTGCGCAATTAGATCTGAATGGGAAAATTATCGCCCTTTATGGCATGGGTGATCAAATTGGTTACACAGACTGGTTTCAAGATGCGCTTGGTTTATTACATGATCAAGTTATCGCCCAAGGCGGTTATGTTATTGGTCAGTGGCCTAATAGCGGTTATGAATTTGCCGCATCTAAAGCACTAACTGAAAATGGTGAACATTTTGTTGGTCTTGCACTTGATGAAGACAACCAATATGACTTATCAGATGAGCGTATTGCCACTTGGTGCCAACAGATTACAAATGAAATATCAGAAATTCTGCAACATTAATCTGATTGTTCAACGTTACTTGTAATTGTTTTTTATTTTCTATGTTGTTTTCACTTATTTATAAATGAACACCCTTTCATATAAGTTCAGGCTTGTACAAACAGCAAGTATGAAGCGTAAAAAATGGATAGCAAAGATCAACAAACCCGAGTAATAATCTTAGCTAATTTTGTTTAAACCCATTATAATTAGCGCCAATTTTTGTTAACAACCCAAAGCAGTATATATGTTTGAACCTTTTGAACTTGATTCAGCCCTATTAGCCGGTATTAAAGAGGCGGGTTATAAGAAGCCGACTTCAATTCAATCTTTAGTTATTCCAGAAGCAATGACAGGAAAAGATATTCTTGCATCAGCTCCTACAGGTACTGGAAAAACCGCAGCATTTTTATTACCCGCTGCTCAGCATTTGCTTGATTATCCAAGAACAAAACCCGGCTTTCCTAGAGTATTAGTGCTAACACCAACACGTGAACTTGCTCTGCAAATCAGCGAACATAGCGAACAGTTAACCGCGCAAACCAATATAAAAACGGGCGTGATCACGGGTGGTGTAAATTACGGTAGCCATAAAGAAATACTCACCTCAACTACAGACATGCTGATTGCCACTCCTGGTAGGCTATTAGAGTACATAGAAACAGAGCAATTTGATGCACGTGAAATTGAAATATTGATCCTTGATGAAGCTGATCGAATGTTAGATATGGGCTTTTCAGAAACCATTAATCGAATTATCGGAGAAGCTCGCTGGCGAAAACAAACCATGTTGTTTTCAGCCACATTAGAGGGGTCAGGGGTTGTAAAATTTTCAAAAGATATTCTTAATGAACCAGTATACCTTGAAGCTACGCCATCTAGAAAAGAAAAAGGCAAAATTCATCAGTGGATCCACCTAGCTGATGATAAAGATCATAAATTAGATCTATTAATTAACACATTAAAACAAGAAGAAGTTACTAGGGCCGTAGTTTTCGCCAATAAAAGAGAAACAGTACAAACATTATCTGGCAAGTTATATGCTGCACAAATTCCCTGTGCATGGCTTGAGGGGAAAATGCCACAAGACAAAAGAAACAGTGCCGTTGAGCGTGTACGAAATGGAAAAGTACGCGTTCTAATTGCCACTGATGTAGCAGCGCGAGGCTTAGATATAGACGATATATCTCACGTTATAAATTTTGATATGCCACGTAAAGCTGATATTTACCTGCATCGTATTGGTCGAACAGGTCGAGCAGGCAACAAAGGCACCGCGATTTCATTAACAGAAGCGCATGACATGGCGAACGTTGCTAAAATAGAGCGTTATATGGGCGAGCGTCTAACTAGAAGAGTCATTGAATCATTAAGGCCCAAACATAAAGAAGCACGCGTTGCAGTAAAAAAACCTAAAGTAAAAAAATCTGCCGCACAAAAAAAAGCCAAAGCAAAAAAAATTAGTAAGCGTGTAAAGAAGTAGTCGTTCATCGTTTTAAATTGAACATTTGAACAAATTTGGTTGCCAAGTAATATAAATTAAGTAAAAATACCATCTCGCTAGATTGTATACTATATTAAGTATTATCTGCTGTTGGTATTTTATTAGCTATTTTTAACGCTTTTTACTCAAAATAGACAACGAGCTACATTTAAGGAAAAATAAGCGCGATGGCAAATCATTCTGTTCATGACCCTATACGTTTACAAGCGAGTGCTTGGATAAGCCGTTTAAATCGTGGGCTAACAGATGAAGAAAAGCCGCAATTAATCGCATGGATTAATCAAAACCCTAAACATCATAAAGCCATTTATAAATGTGCTTCCTTTTTTGATAATATTGCCCACCTTGAAGAGCTCAATGGTGTATTTCCTTTAGAAGAAAATCCCCGTATCTGGACAACTAACGTCATCATTTCTACCGCCATCCTACTGGCAATTGCCATTTCTTTAACGGTTGCTTCTTTCTATTGGATTAAAAAACTCAACAACACACCATCTACACGTTTTTATGCCACGAACATTGGTGAATCACACCAATACACTTTACCTGATGGCAGCAAAGTATTACTAAACTCTAACAGCAAAGTCAGCGTAAATTATACGGAAACCTCAAGAGTCGTTAATTTAATTTATGGTGAAGGTCAATTTAATGTCGAAAAAAATGCTGATAAACCCTTTATTGTTATTGTTGGGCGCAAGTCCTTTACCGCATTAGGCACCATTTTTAATGTTGAAAAAAGCAACGAAATGGACATGGAACTCATTGTCACCGAAGGTGTGGTTTTAATTAGTGATTCAACCCTAGATCATGCTCAATTAAAACAACGTATCAACCACGAGCAACAAAAAACTCACTCAAGAGACATTATTACTGCGCATGAGAAAGCAAGCATTGAAAACTCACGAAATCAACACGTAGCTACGCTATCTATGCCGCAATTATCAAAAGCACTGGCTTGGCAGCAAGGTATGTTAATTTTCGACAGCCAACCTCTAATGGAAGTGTTGCAAGAAGTGAGTCGTTATACAGACATTCAATTTGAAATATTGTCGAGCGATATAGCTAACATTGAAATATCAGGCACCTATAACACTGGTGATGTAAAAAAATTATTAGCATCTTTAGCACATAATTTTAATATTCAATACAAGTACAACGCGACAAACACCGTACAATTATCATTAAAATAGGCGATTATGTAATGATTGCCTTTGCCCTTTAATCTCATCGTAATATACTAACGCATAATTACATTCACTTATGAGTAAGTGCCACAGACTTTTATGTTGTTTTCTCAACTAACCACAAGAGAAAAAAAGCGTGTCTATTGGGCAAAATTCTTCAGCTTTAAGCTATTGATATTTTGTACCATTATACTCGTTACTGTTGCCAGCAGAGCTAATACTAATGATCTGTATTTGTTCGAGATACATGCGCAAAGTGTCGATAAAGCACTAAGCTTATTTGGCCAGCAAACACAACAAACGTTAATTTACTCATACGAATTAACCCACCCCTTTACATCAAACGCGGTACATGGATATTACACGCAGCAACAGGCGTTACGTATTTTATTACGTAACACTAGTCTGCACGCAAAAATAAGTAAAACGGGTGAAATAAAGATTGTTAAACAACATGAAAACTCGAACAACGCTATTGCAAAAACGAATGATAAAATAGTAGAAAATACTGACAACAATACTAAAGGGCTCATTGAAAAGATTGCCATTATTGGCAATCGGGGATTTTCGAGAAGCATTACCGAACTAACAATACCGGTTGATATTCTAACCAACAAGGCATTATTAGCAACCGGAGAAACAGAATTAGGTCGAATGATTCAAAAGCTCGCCCCTTCGTTTAATTTTTCAAGCTCTTCAATCAGTGATGGCACTGATGTTTTAAAACCCGCCACACTCAGAGGCTTAGGCCCGGACCAAACACTAATATTGATTAATGGTAAACGTAGACACCATGCAAGTTTAATTCATATTAATACCTCAGTAGGCCGTGGTACTGCTGGTGCTGATATTAATGCTATCCCTGCTAACGCTATAGATCGAGTAGAAATTCTTCGAGACGGTGCGGCTGCACAATATGGCTCAGATGCAATAGCTGGAGTCATCAATATCGTCTTAAAGTCCGGTCGTCAAAAAAATAATATAAGTACTTCTATCGGTCAATATCATAAAGGCGACGGGGAAACGGTAAACACCAGCATAAATTATCATCACGCTATTGGCACCAAGGGCTTCATAAATACGACATTGTCATTAATACACCACAACAGTACAGATCGTTCAAGCTTACATGGCACTTGCCAATACACAAAATGTAAAGAACTGGAAGAAGGAAAGTACCTATCAGATGATCCTAGAGAAGCTGCCGCCAATCGTAAAACATTTCGCATCGGTGACCCTCATTCTAAACAATTTAACCTAGCCTATCATTCAGAATTTACCTTAGCTCAGGGAAAACTCTATAGCTTCGCTGTGTATTCAGAGCGTCACAATAACACTGCTGCTTTTTTCAGACACGCGAATAGCCAAGAGGCAAACCCAGTATTAGCAGACGGTCTTGCAACGGTGAAAGATGGTTATCTACCCTTCATTGATTCAGACATCACTGATAAATCGTTCACACTGGGCTATAAAGGAACAATGGCTAAAGATTTATTTTATGATCTTTCATATTCCTATGGAAAAAACAGCATTGATTATGAAACCCAGAACGCCATAAATGCTTCTTACGCGAATTCATTACAAACACAATTTTCTCCGGAGGATATAAGAAACAAAACACCTACTAACGCAAGTGCATACGGTTTATCGTTATCATTACAAACAGTAAACCTTGATTTAAAACGCCAATTCAGTGAATTTGATTTAGCCTTTGGCCTAGAAGTCAGAAAAGATCATTATCAAGTCATTGCAGGGGAACAATACAGTTACTTTGATTATGACCAACACCTACAACTCCCCGTTAATGCACTTCCGGGGATCCAAGGATTTCCTGGTATTTCACCAGACGAAGCCGTAGATGAACAACGTGATGTTTTATCATTCTACCTCGAGCTAAACACTAGTATCACGCCAAATATTGACTTTACGGGGGCATTGCGTTTTGACGACTATGATGGCGTTAACGATATTTCTAATTTTAAATTAGCCGCTAATTGGCAAGTAAACAAAGCTCTTGCCCTAAGAAGCTCTGTTAGCACAGGATTTAGAGCCCCATCGATGCAGCAGCTATATTTTAACAACACCAGTACTCAATTCGTAGTTGAAGATAGTCAACATCTTGTAGCAGAACAAATAGGCACGTTTAGAAATGATAGCCAACTCGCAAAATCAATCGGCATTCCCACGTTAAAAGAAGAGAAATCGACAAACTTTTCGTTAGGCGGCGTGTTAGATTTTGATGACTTAAAAATGACGCTTGATTATTACGCGATCAACATTAAAGACCGCATCGTGATCAGTAATCAGTTATGTGCTGATTATTCAACAGTTCTTACCGAGGCACTGGCACAGGAACATGTTGATAAAGCACAAGTGTTTCTCAATGCTGCTGATACAAAAACACGAGGCCTCGATTTTATTGCGACTATAGATAGACAACTACCATACGGTGAATTAGCGTTTACTCTTGCAGCCAACATCACTAAGACCGAAGTCACTCAATTATACTCACCTAAAAACAGTGAGCTACATGTGCTTAATGTCGATGATGTTTTTTCCTCGCAAGACATTTCTATCATTGAAACATGGCAACCTCAAGACAGAGTAAGCTTCATTGCTGATTTCCAACGTCATACTTGGCGCGTTAATTTTGCATTAAACCGTTACGGAGCTTATACCATCCAAGATGGCGGTAAACAGCGATTCGAAGCTGAATGGTTAACAGATATCAGTATTGAGCAAAAACTGACACCTGCCCTGTCTTTATATGCTGGTATCAACAATCTTTTTGATATAATGCCCGATAAAAATAACATTGGTAATGCGCATAGCGGCACTATTATCAATTCAAATAATGAAGTAATTGTGGAAAGCGACGGAGTCTTTAAATACTCAAGACGCTCAGCCCCCTTTGGCTTTAACGGGCAATATTATTATGTTGGCTTACGGTATCATTTTTAACAATAACCGCAGCCAACATTAACTCACATGATCACTCTTTACGGGTAAAGACCCAGTCGTTGCCTTTAGATAAATCAGTATTGTATTGATATCCTGCAGCATTAAAGGCTTTTAAAGATGACAAACTATCTACTTTGTTCTCAATGATATATCGCGCCATTAAGCCACGTGCTTTTTTCGCAAAAAAGCTGATCATTTTATATTGGCCATTTTTCCAATCTTTGAACGCAGGTGTGATCACATTAGCCTTTAATTGCTTTTTCTTTACCGATTTAAAATATTCGTTTGATGCCAAGTTAATTAAAGTGTCATCACCCTGCGCTGAAATAGCATCGTTTAACTTGTCTGTGATGATATCTCCCCAAAACTGATAGAGGTTTGTGCCACGTTCATTATCAAGCTTAATACCCATTTCAAGACGATAAGCTTGCATTAAATCAAGTGGTTTTAAAATACCATAAAGACCTGACAATATACGCATATGACGTTGAGCAAAATCAAAATCGTCATCTGATAAACTTGCTGCATCTAAGCCAGTATAAACGTCACCATTAAATGCTAACACTGCAGGCCTTGCATTATCAGTGGTAAATGGTTGCTGCCAATCACCAAAACGTGCAGCATTTAATCCAGCTAATTTATCACTAATTTTCATCAAACTTGCGATATCAGCAGGTGATAATTTTTTACAACGATCCACCAAAATTTGACTATGTGATAAAAGCTCCGGTTGCGAGTATTTATCTGTAGCTAACGGCGACTCAAAGTCTAAGTTTTTTGCGGGAGAAACAACGAATAACATAGAATACCTAACAGAAAAAGACGATAATTAACTACTATATCACAGCGATATACAATTAAAATAATTTGCACTAAGAAGTCTCTTGCATTCAAGCTGTTTGTTAGGGCATATTAGAGCTGAAACTCAAATTAACAATATCGTTAACAAAGGTTAATCAGCACCATGATCAACCTCTCTTTTAGGAATTTATTAAGGCAACAAGTATGGCGACGCAATTAGAACAATTGAAACAAATGACGACAGTAGTAGCAGATACCGGTGATATTGAAGCTATTGCAAAGTTTCAACCGCAAGATGCAACCACTAACCCATCGCTACTACTAAAAGCAGCTTCATTACCTTCTTACCAGCATTTATTAACGCAAGCGGTAACATGGGCTAAAGAGCAATCATCAGACAGAAAGCAACAAATTATTGATGCCAGTGACAAGCTGTCAGTGTTAATTGGTTTAGAAATTTTAAACATTATACCTGGCCGTATTTCAACAGAAGTAGATGCACGTCTTTCTTATGATACTGCGGCATCTATTGAAAAAGCCCACAAGTTAATAGCAATGTATAACGAAGCAGGTATTAGTAACGATAGAATATTAATTAAACTTGCTTCAACATGGGAAGGGATCAAAGCAGCTGAAAAGCTCGAACAAGACGGTATTAATTGTAATCTAACCTTACTGTTTAGTTTTGCTCAAGCGCAAGCGTGTGCAGAAGCAGGAACATTTTTAATTTCTCCTTTTGTGGGTCGCATTTTAGATTGGTACAAAAAAGATACGGGTAAAACTGAATACTTATCTCATGAAGATCCTGGTGTGATCTCAGTGACCAAAATATACAACTATTATAAAGCTAAAGGCTATAAGACAGTTGTCATGGGGGCAAGTTTTAGAAACAGTGGTGAAATTCTCGAATTAGCTGGTTGTGATAGATTGACCATCAGTCCACAATTACTTGATGAGCTAGCGTCAACCGATGCTCCTTTAACCCAAAAACTTGCTGCAAATCAAGCTCCGTTAGAGCCAGAAGCTGCATTAACAGAAGCTCAATTTCGTTGGGCATTAAACCAAGATGCAATGGCAACAGAAAAGCTTGCAGAAGGCATCCGTAATTTTGCCGCTGATCAAGTAAAACTAGAGCAACAGTTAAACGACTTATTTTAATATCAATATACGTTTTATTGTTATTCAATTGGCTTTTGGAAATAAAAAACACGTAAAATTCATTTTTTATTAAAATTTAGTTAAAAAATGTTTCATTTATATAACAGAGTATGGTATTAAAAACATGCTGTTGTAGAAAAAAGGAGCATTCCATGAATAACGTAGAACAAATATTGGACTCACTAAGTAAGCAACCTAAGGCGTCAACATCAAGCAATAAAAAGCGAAAATGGCGAGAAATAGAACAAATAAAAGAACGGTTCCAACTCGAAAAAGAACTCAAGGAATACGAAGATTCACTTGAGTATATGTTGGATGAGTTTTAACGAACACAAGCCATTACACAAAACCCAGTTTCGACTGGGTTTTTTATTAATTATTAATTGTTAACGGAGTTAGTTATTAAAGGCCTTGGCAATAAAAACGCCGCAATAAATGTTTATGTAGAATCAACACCTAATATTGATAAATATCTTGAGCAAACTACTTGCCGCTTTATGGACATGAATGAGATTAACGCCATTGGCCAACAA
Organism: Thalassotalea hakodatensis; assembly: GCF_030295995.1. Lineage (NCBI taxonomy): Bacteria > Pseudomonadati > Pseudomonadota > Gammaproteobacteria > Alteromonadales > Colwelliaceae > Thalassotalea > Thalassotalea hakodatensis. The sequence continues at coordinate 3,148,544 of NZ_AP027365.1, forward strand.
GCCGGCAATGGCTGGCGAAAAGTGTTTAACGTGTATGCAAAGTTTATCTATGAATTATCGACTGATGAAGCTCGCTCTTTTGAAAATTGGCAACAATTCCGTGATAAACAATTATTACAAGTGGGATCATCGTTATGTCTTTGGCTTTCATGCTCAGCTGAGCAGTTAAAACGCAACATTAACAAAAGTGACGCTATTCATATTGTAATGGGCAAAGGATATGCAAAGAAACTATCACTAACTGAACGATGTTTTTGGTTAAGTGAAGACTTTGCTATAAAAAGTGAGCAACAGTTAATCATTTGCCCTTATTTCGACTATCGGCAACTGACTAATGAAAAAATCACTTATTTATGCCAGCTGCTGAAACAATCGTTTCCTGATTTTTATAAGGCACTCAGTTGATATAAATTACCACTAAGTAACCATGGGGGATAGACTTGACTAGGCTCACTAGCAGGCATAGCAAGGTAGTATCCTTGAGCAAAACGCATGCCTAAGCTACGTAAAAGAGTGAACTCTTGATGGTTTTCAATTCCTTCTACAATAACTTCTGCGTTAGCAGACTTTGCTAGCTCAAAAATAGCAGTTAGAAACTTTCGTTTAAAGCTATCTTGATGGCAATTTTCAACAAAATAACGATCAACTTTTACAATGTTAGGTCGCAATAAGCTCCACATTTTTAAACCAGAATAGCCAGCACCTAGATCATCAATGGCCACATCAAAGCCAAATTGACGGTATTTTTCTAATGCTTGTTTCAACATCGTTGCATTCGGGTAGGGATACTTCTCACTTAACTCAATAACAATTTGATGACAATTTAACCCTGCTAATTCAACTAACTTTATTGTTTCTCCTTGAGGGTGAGCCTTATCAAGGAGTACTAATGGACTGATATTAAGAAATAGCTTTCCTTTAAGCCCTAGCTGAACAAACCTTTTGATAGCAATATCACGGCAAATAATTTCAAGTTCAGATAACAACCCTAAATCAGTTGCGCATTGGAATAAACGATCTGGAGAATGCAATGCGCTATCTTTAGGGCCTCGCGTTAACGCTTCGTATCCTAGGATGGATTTATTTTGAACATCAAAGATCGGCTGAAAAACAGTACTTACCGCTTTGTTATTAATTATTTTTTCAATTTCTCTATACACTAGAATCTCCTTACCAGTGCATAGTAGGTGCTATGTGTGACATTTTTATGACAAAAACAGCACCTTTATTCTTGTTTTACGAAAATCTCTCTTATGAGCCTTCAATATCTATATGCTCTGATCCTTCAATTTCTGATCCCACATGAACCGATTCAATATCGATGCGATCAACACGTTGTAAACCTCTTGGCAGTTTATTGCCTCGACGACCTCTTTCTCCACGGTAATGGGTAATATCGGTGGCTTTTAAGGTTAATTTACGCTTACCAGCGTGAAGCGTTACAGCGTCGCCTTCTGCAATAATTTCAATGAGGGTGACAAACTCTTCTCTTGCTTTAGCACGCGCTGAAGCAATATTTATAATTTTATTGCCTTTACCTTTACTTAATACCGGTAAATCTTTCACTGGAAAAACCAACATACGGCCTTCAGATGTAATGGTTAGCACTAAAGAAGACTCGAAGTTATTAATAGGCTTAGGTGTTAAAACCTTGGCATTACTTGGTAAACTTAACAGGGCTTTACCATTTTTATTCCGGCTTACCATGTCAGAAAATTTACCGACAAAGCCATAACCAGCATCGCTACTTAGCAAATAACTACTCTCGTCATCAGCCATAACAGTTTGTTCAAAATTTTCACCTGTTGGCAGGTTAAAACGACCTGTTAACGGCTCTCCTTGACTTCGTGCTGTAGGCAAAGAATGGGCATCTGTTGCATATGCACGCCCTGTTGAATCTATGAAGACCACTGGACGGTTACTTCTACCGCGGGCAGAACACAAGAAGGTATCACCAGCTTTATAACTCATCGCCTGAGGGTCAATATCATGACCTTTTGCACATCTCGCCCAGCCCTTTTCTGAAATCACAACAGTGACAGGTTCACTTGGGACTAAATCTTTTTCTGACAGGGCTTTAGCTTCTGTACGCTCAACTATTGTTGAACGTCGTTCATCCCCATATTTTTCAGCAGCAGCAAGAATTTCTTTTTTCAATAACGTATTCATTCTCGCTTTAGAATTAAGCGTTTTCTCTAAATATTCTCGTTCTTTGTTGAGTTCGTCTTGTTCTGCTTTTATTTTAACTTCTTCTAATTTAGCAAGTTGACGTAGTTTAATCTCCAAAATCGCTTCTGCTTGACGCTCAGATAGCGAAAAACGGGAAATCAACTCAGCTTTTGGATCATCAAAGTTTCTAATGATCTCAATAACTTCATCGATATTTAAATACGCTATTAATAAACCTTCAAGCAAGTGTAACCTTGCTAATACTTTGTCTAAACGGTACTGTAATCTTCTGGTGACGGTATCACGCCTATACACTAGCCACTCTGACAAAATATCACGTAAGTTTTTAACCGCAGGCTTACCGTCTAAGCCAATCATGTTGAGGTTAACACGGTAATTTTTTTCTAGATCAGTCGTCGCAAATAAATGTTGCATTAATTGTTCAATATCAACACGATTAGAGCGCGGCACCACAACGAGGCGTACTGGATTTTCATGATCTGATTCATCACGTAGATCAACAACCATCGGTAGTTTTTTTGCTGTCATTTGAGCTGCTATTTGCTCTAATACTTTTCCGCCAGAAGCTTGATGAGGCAATGCGGTGATCACAACTTCACCGTGTTCAATATCATAAACAGCCCGCATTTTTATACTTCCGCGACCTGTCTGATAAATTTTTTCAATGTCAGATTTAGGCGTTATAATTTCTGCGTCAGTTGGATAATCAGGACCTTTTACATGTTCAAGTAATTCATGTAACTCTGTTTTAGGGGCTTCAAGAAGTTGCACACAAGCACTAGATATTTCACGAACATTATGAGGAGGAATATCGGTCGCCATACCTACCGCAATCCCTGTAATACCATTTAACAAGATATGAGGTAAACGCGCAGGTAAAGTTTTAGGCTCTTTCATTGTACCGTCAAAGTTAGGCACCCAATCTACCGTACCCTGTCCCAACTCAGCTAATAGTACCTCACTAAATCGTGAAAGCCGTGCTTCGGTATATCGCATAGCAGCAAATGACTTAGGATCATCTGGAGCCCCCCAGTTACCTTGACCATCCACTAATGGATAACGGTATGAGAATGGTTGAGCCATTAACACCATGGCTTCATAACACGCAGAGTCACCATGAGGGTGAAACTTACCTAACACATCACCGACGGTTCTCGCCGATTTTTTGTATTTAGCAACGGCTGACAAACCTAGCTCTGACATTGCGTATACGATTCTACGCTGTACTGGTTTCAGGCCATCGCCAATATGTGGCAATGCACGATCCATGATGACATACATGGAATAATTTAAGTAAGCTTCTTCAGTAAACTGTCTTAACGGACGTTGTTCTATTCCGTCTAAACTATAATCAAGCGCATCAGACATTCATCTTTCCCAAAATTTGCTAACGATTTTATGTATCAATAGCAATAATTACTCGTATATTGTTTTTTTCTTCTTAAAAAAGTTAAGTTGCTACATAACTTCAACTCTCCTTTGTAGCTTAGCGAATTATTGCACTGGAAAAAACTGTTTGTTGTATATATTTTGAAATACAGCAAACTGTTTATTCGCTATCGGTCTACGGATTATCTTGGTTCATTAATCATTGACAAACTTGATTACGGCCTGAGGTTTTAGCTCGATACATTGCTTCATCTGCTGCATGCAATAGCTGATCAAAGTCTGTATTCTCAGAAGATAGAGTTGCTACACCGATACTGATAGTTACGTTAAAATTTTCAGTCGCTTTATCTTCTAATTCAAAGACGTGTTGCTGTACCTTTTCTCTCAATCGTTCAGCTATTGCTTTGGCTTCTTTTAATTCGGTATGTGGTAAGATAATGGCATACTCTTCGCCACCAATTCGTGAAAAAATATCTTTGGCTCTCAATGTTTCTTTTCCCAAATTAGCCACAGCAATAATCACTTTATCTCCGACATCATGTCCATAGGTATCATTTATATATTTGAAATGATCAATATCAAGCATCATTACACTGAGCGGGATTTGCCTTTGTTGGTGCTCTTGTAAAAGTAATACACCTTGTGTAAACAATACACGGCGATTATATAATCCAGTCAAACTATCCGTTTTTGCAAGGTACTTTAGGGTTGCCCTTATTTTTAGCTGTCTAATAAGTAACACTAAAATAATTAAAGCGGTTACCATTAAAATTGCTAAGTTACGTTGTTGTGATTCGCGCCGCTTTGTTGCTTCAGCCAATTGAAGTGACTTTAGCTTTTGTTCGTTTTCGAGTAACTCATTTTCTTTGATTTTCAAATCAGTCGCGTATTTTTCATTCAAGCTCGCTAAACGTATTTTTTGTAATACTGATCGGTTCTTTTTTCTTTTTTCTAAGTAATGTTTTTTTTCATCATACGCAAGTTTATATTGCCCTTGAATTTGATAAATTTCAGCTAGCAATAAATGAATATGTGAAAAATTTTCAGTATTGAGTTGAGCGGTATCCATTCTCTCCTCAAATGAAAGTGCTTGTGTTAATTCTGTGACACTGAGCGCTAATGCACCTTCTTGCTTATGAATATAAGCACTGATCATTAGCATCAAATACTTTTCTGCAATATTGAAGGTGCTTTCTTGTGACTGTAATCGTTGAAAAATTGTCGTTATATCACCCTCTTTTTTCCGCACTTTTTCAACTAAATCGATAATTCGATCATCAACAGGCAATGTTTGCTGCTGAGTAAGCAGCTTGCTTTCGCTAGGTTCTTGTTGAGATGCTTCAATGTTAGTACTGAAAAAAAATAACAAGAGAAGATAATAACTATGCAGGTTATTCATCGCAAAACACCTTATCCTTCCCTTGATGTTTTGCTTTATAAAGCAACTGATCAGCTTTTTTCAGTAATGCTTGGCTACTAGTATAATTGCCTTGGTTTAAACTTACCACGCCAATACTTAAAGTAACGGTAGCTGAGCTGTTGTGTTTCCATCTACTTTCTGCCACTTGTTTTCGTAAACGTTCAGCAATAGTATTTACTTGTGTAGAGGCTACACCAGGTAACACAGCAATAAACTCTTCACCACCATAACGGCCAAAAGTATCGGTTTCACGCATTAACGCTTGACCAATTAATGCGATTCTTGTTAGTACTTGATCACCAACTTTATGCCCGCATTGATCATTGATTTTTTTAAAGTCATCAACATCCACCATAAACAGACTAAGTGGCGTACCTTGTTGTGTAGCGGCAAGAAACGCTTTCTCTACTTGCTCAATAATATGGCGACGATTAGCTACGCCTGTTAAAGAATCTGTTCGAGTGGCATGTAACAGTTTACGCTGACCTGATGCTATTTTAATTAATATCCAGCCTAACATTAATGCCACGATACCAAAAAACACAATGAACCATTGACGGCTTTCTACTGTTCGTTGAGTTTCACTCAACATCAATGCCTGCACACTTTCTTTTTGTTGTAACAGTTGCTTTTCTATATCAGCTTGTTGGCTTTCATAGCGCATACGTAAATCTTCTACTTCATCAACATTACTTTTTTTAAGTAAGTGTGTCACAAATTCAATCAATGCATTTTGAGCATCGCTTGCTTTTTTATACTGCTTTAACTGGTAATGTAATTCACCTTTTAGATATAACAAATCAAGTTTGGCGTTATTAGCTACTGCCCTATGATTACTGTTTTGGTAAGGCTCCATGTATTCACTTGCCTTATCCAAGGCTAAGAGTGCATCTTCAAACCGTGCAAGTTCAAAAAATAAATACGCTTGGTTTAAAGCATGATTAATTGGAATATCTGCTTGTTCTGCATCTTCTATATAATTACTTGCCATGCGCATATATTGATACGATGCTTCTGGGTTTTTATTTTTCTTTCTGGCGTGTGCCCATGCTAAACCTACATAAACTGAAGCAATTAGTTCGTTATTACTAATTTTATCAATGTCAGCTAATACTTCTTTATATGCTTCTATAGCTTTTTCATATTGTTCAATAGATGAATAATGTTGTGCAATATTGCGCATGGTATTATATGCATATTGGTTTTTACCGGCGTCAAGGTAATGCTGTTTTGCTTTCTGATAAAAAGTTAATGATTTTTCTTTTTGATTGAGATAATCATAAAGAATACCTAATTCAGTATTAATAAAGCCTAATAATTCACTATCTTGAATTTTGTTAGCAATGGCTAAAGCATCATTAAACATAATTAATGCACGATCAAACTTTTCCATAAGATAATCTAGTGCGCCAAGATTAATTAACCCTGTGGCGACAAACTTTTGATTTTTTAGTGAGTTGGCAATTTCAAAACCATTTAAATAATCTTCCCTTGCACTGGTGTAATCTCCTAAACTTTCATGAGAAAAACCTCGGGCATATAAAAGTTCAGTTGTAACAATACTAGGGGTTGATAATTCTCTGGCAAGCTTTAATGCTTCATCAGCAATCTCTTGTGCTTGTTGATAACGCGCCTGCTCTACAAAAAGTTCAGTTTGTAACTTATAAAAAACTAATTGTTGTTCTATAGAAAGCAAATGTATATGTATAATTTGCTTTTCAAGTTCATGATATGCTTTGCTAGGGTTGTTATCTTTTAATTGTTCAATCTCTGCAACGAACTGGTCGAATCGAGCCTTATTTAACACTTCACTTGCAACTACTTCACAAATATTTAACAAAAACAAAAAGAAAACTAAGTAGCTAATTTTGACATAGTTAAATGTAAATTTATTAGACAACTAAATTTCCTTACACAGATAACACGGTGGAAAAATATTAACCTGAAATAACATCGGTTGTTAATGTTTAAATCGATATATCTTACATATTCATTTAACAGGCAAACTTGTTAACTAAGTCGCCAATAACTTGCTTCTATTTTATTACCATCATGGTCAATGATGAAACAACCATAATATGGTTCACCATATTCAGTTCTACCGCCCGGTTTACCGTTACACTTACCACCTAAGGACAACGCTAAATCGTAAAATTGATCAACTTGTTCCATTGATGTTGCTACAAAGCCAAAGTGAACACCATTACCAGGTGACGCCAGTTTTTTATCAAAGGGTTGTTGCACCCAAAACTCTGGGTACCCTTTACCAAAGGCGATAGCATGTTCATATGAACTCACTAACTTTATACCTAAAACAGCTAATATCGGTTGATAAAACGTTTTCGCTCGCTGTAAATCATTTGTGCCGATAGAGGCGTGGCAAATACTTCGGTTAACTCTTTGTTCAATCATCTCGAATGTTTACAATTATTAAAAGATTAGGTTACCACGATAAAAAATGAAACGTTATGGCTTTAAAAGTATTTAAATTACTAACAATAATGTAAATAACAGGTTAGTAAAAGGCTTTTTGTGAGAAAATAATCGCTTCAGCATTTTAAGTTTTTGATAGCTAACGCATCAATAAGGCCATTATTTAATACGCCTGAATAACTATGGAAGCTAACACGTGCGCTATCAGGGAAAAGCGAGCTAGTAATTGCTGATATGTTCTTGGCCGAGACGCCTCCACCTATCACCACTTCAATGTGTTCATCCGCCAGTGTAAGGTACCGGTTGATATTATCAATTCCGTCCAGTGCATTACCTTCTGTTTTCCAGGCAACACCAGACGTTAACACACGATCAAACGCTAAATCCTTTAATTGTACTAGTGCGGTTTCTCGTTCCAATATCGCATCAAAAGCACGATGAAAGGTTGTTTTTAATGATAACTTCTTTGTTGTGTAGAGTAACATTTGGCAAGCATTTAGGTTAATTTGCTGCTGTTGATCAACCACGCCAAAAACTACACCATCTGCTCCACACTCTTTAGCTTGTATGATTTGCTCGTTCATTGTAATCAGCTCATCGACAACATAATTAAAATCCCCCGCTCTAGGGCGTATCATTACCAAAAGTTCGCCCTTTGGAAAATGTTGCCGAGTGACTCTGATAGCGTCAACACTAGGGGTCAAACCATCTACATGCATATCAGCACATAATTCGATTCTATCGACACCTGCTTTGTTACATGTCTTCGCATTTTGTGCCAAGATGGCTACATTGTCAGCATCTAGGCAAACTTCAATGCTATTCATCTTGATATTGCTGCTTAATTGCGAGTACTTTATCAAGTTCTTGATCCAGTAAATCAACGAGCTTAGGCTCAAAGTGTTTACCTCTTTGTTCTCTAATAAAGCTCATGGTTTTGTCGATGCTCCAAGCATCTTTATAAGGCCGTTTACTCGTTAGTGCATCAAATACATCAGCTAATGCAACTATACGCCCTTCTATAGGAATATCTTCACCTTTTAATCCGTTAGGATAACCACTACCATCCCATTTTTCATGATGGGTTAAAGCAACCACTTTTGCTAGGCTGATTAACTCAGAATCATCTTCACCTAAAATTTCAACGCCTATTTGAGGATGAGTTTTCATAATGGTAAATTCTTCATCGGTTAATTTACCCGGTTTGAGCATGATATGATCTGGTATACCTATTTTGCCAACATCATGCATAGGTGCAGTATGTAAAAGCATGTCAGCGTTAGCTTCACTGAACCCATACGCTAAAGCAATTATTTTTGAGTAATGGCTCATACGAACCACATGCATACCTGTTTCGTTATCTTTAAATTCAGACGCTCTTCCCAAGCGTTGAATAATTTGTAAACGCGTTTCCTTTAATTCTTCAGCATTCACTAATGATAAATGGGTAGCAACCCTTGCTCTAACAACTGCAGATGAGACTGGTTTTGTAATGTAATCAACAGCGCCAATCTCAAAACCTTGTGTTTCATCTGTTTCATGATTTAACGCCGTGACAAATATAACGGGAATTTTTCTCGTAAGCTCTGCTTCTTTTAGTTGCTTACAAACATCAAAACCCGTCAAGTCTGGCATCATAATATCAAGTAAAATCAAATTTGGTTGTTTACTTACTGCTAATCTAAGTGCTTCTTCACCACTTTTAGCAAATACCAAACGATAATCTTGATGTAAGATTTGTTTCAGTACCCGTAAATTGGCAGGTTCATCATCAACAACTAAAATTAATGGTCTATTATCTTGCATGTCTCTATACCTTAACGATTAGCCATTTGATTTAATACATCTTCAATCAATGCGACAGCTTGTGTAAATTCAAAATCGTTAATCGATTGATTAATTGCATTAAGCTCAGACTGAAAACACTGTTGTCCTTGAATGTCCGTAATTTTAAGTAGCGCCTGTTCATCTATTTCATTTTGCTGCGCTGCAGCTTTTAATGTTTGCAATGTATCAATAAGTTCATCTGCATTGCCAAGGTTTCCTTCTGTTGAAGCTACCGTATTCCCTTCTTGCTCTACTTCAGCTTTTACTGCATCGAACATCGCTTGAATAGCATCAATAACAGGAGCGCTTTGCATCGGATGACTAGTAATGATTGCTTCTAATTTTTCTAAATGACGCATTAAACTAATTAACGATAAGTTACCACAAACGCCTTTTAGCTTATGTGCGAGTGATTTTAATTCTTGCCAATTTTGTGCTTCGCATAATGGCGTTAACAACGTAAAATTTTCTGGGTATTGCTGGGTAAACTTCACCAGTTCTTGATAATATCCTTCTTTTGATCCCCACAGGGCAACCCCTTTTTTCTCATCAATGAGTTTACCTAATGCTTCTTCTGGTTCTGTTATATCTGATTGATAAGTCTCAACACCTAACACGCGAGCGGCCTCATTGAACAATGCAAAAATATCAACAGGTTTATTAGCAAAGCCATCCATACCAGCATTTTTTGCAGCAACCCGATCATCATCCAATACACTCGCAGTAAAGGCAATAATAGGAATATGTTCAAGCCCTTCTTCTTGCTCTATTTTTCGCCGCTCTTTGGCTGCAGTTAAACCATCCATGATAGGCATTTGAACATCCATAATCACCAGGTCTAAGTTGTCTTCTGCGGCCATGCGAATTAACGCTTGTTGACCATCACGAGCTGTTAACACCGTATGCCCCTCTCGCTCTAATAAAACAGAAAGTAAATCAATATTTTGCTGAATATCATCAACAACTAAAACCGTCATTGGTGGTAACTTGATACGTTCTTGTTTTTGTTCTACAACAAGGTTTTTACGCGCTTGGAGTGGAAGAGTAAATCTGAAGGTACTGCCTTTATTTTCTTCACTTGTCGCACTAATTTTACCCCCCATTAATTCGACAAGTTGTTTACTAATCGTTGTTCCTAGCCCTGTGCCACCAAAGCGGCGACTCATTGAAGCATCTGCCTGAGTAAAAGGGTCAAATACAGCAGAAAGTTGTGACCTACTCATGCCTATTCCACTGTCTTCAATCACAAATTCAATGTTGTTATCTTGGGTTGGTGATACGGTTATTTTCACATAACCTTGTTGCGTGAATTTGACGGCATTACTCACTAAGTTGGTGAGTACTTGACGAACTCTTTCTGGAGAACCTGCATATGTTTTCTTTAATTTAGGCGATACATCAACGGTTAATTCAAGCCCTTTATTTCTTGCTTGTAACCATAAGGTAGAGACAACTTCGTCGACTTCTTGAATTAATGAAAAATCACGAATTTCAAGATCCAGTTTTCCTTTATCTAATTTCGCACTATCTAAGATATCATTCAATAAATGTAACAAAGACTTAGCAGAATTATTGATGGTTTTTAAATGTCGCTGTGGTTCAGCGGCTAAGCCACTTTCTAGTAAAATATCACTGAAGCCAATAATCGCGTTCATTGGTGTACGAATTTCATGGCTCATATTTGCCATAAAGCTTGCTCTTGCAGACGCGGCTTGCTCTGCTGACTCTTTAGCCGTTCTAAGCTCTTCTTCCATGACACGACGTTCAGTGATATCCATAATGAAACCATCAATCCAAGTTTCATTTTTTTCTTCACCTTGCACATGACGTCCCTGCCCTATCATCCAACGAATATCACCGCTTCGAGTAACGATACGGTATTCAATATTAAATGCGCCACCAAGAGCAATTTCTGCTGTTACATTGTCAATATCGTCAGGGTGAACCAGCTCTGAAAAACTTCGCTTAGGTGATGGTAATAAAAAATCTTCCGGTGGAAACCCTGTGATAGCTTCAACAGCATCACTAATAAAAATCATTGGCCGGCCAGGCACATTTTTACATCGATAAGCAATGCCAGAAATATTGGTAATTAATGAACGATACTTTTCTTCATTTTCACGTAACGCTCTTTCCATGCGTATACGAGGTCTAATATCTGAAATAAACGCAACAAAAAAATCATTAGTGCTTAATTTAACGTGTCCTATGCCAAGACGAATTGCAACACTGCTACCATCCTTATGTACAGCTTCTACTTCTCGGCCTTTACCAATAATATTGGCTTCGCCAGTCGCTAAATACCGCTCAATATAGTTGTCATGTTGTTCATGATACGGTGAAGGTACGATAATTTTTACGTTTTGCCCTATTAGCTCAGCCGACGACCAACCCAATAACTGTTCTGTCGCTTGGTTGATACTTAAAATAGTGCCTGTATTATCAATGCTAATAATGCCATCGACCGCGGTGTTCATCATGGCACGCATGCGATGTTCACTTTCGGCTGCCTTTCTTGAAATATCTTTATAACGATAAATCATGTTTAGTCCTAACACTAAACAGATAATCACAATAGTGGTAATTGAAATACCTAACGCTAAGTAAATAGATATTTCGGACGTTTGCTTGCTTAACTCAAGCCCAGGAGGTCTAACAAATCGTGCTGCCGCCATGCCAGTGTAATGCATTCCTGTTATCGCGCATCCCATCACGATGCTTGCCCATAAATGAGGGGACCACCACTTAAACTCTTTCTTGCTCAACAACGTTAGACCAAAATAAATCCATAAAGACAGCATTGCCAACGTAACAGCAACAACTATCGACAAAGCAAACATCCAAGGCTCATATCGCAATAAAGGCGCCATCTCCATCGCTGCCATTCCAGAGTAATGCATGGTGCCGATTCCAGCTCCTACCAAAACGCCACCGATTAATAACGATAAAAAGCCTTTTTTGTGACTATTAATATAATTTAACGCAACCCACGAAGCGAAAATGCCTGGTAGCATAGAAAGAAAGGTAATTAATCCGTTATATTCAACGGTTGTGCATAAATCAAAAGCGAGCATACCGATAAAATGCATACTCCATATGCCGCCACCTAACGCAACGCTACCTATGCCAAGCATACTGTGTCGACGTAATGCTGATACTCTCCCCTTTGCTTGGGCTGCAACCTGCAGTCCCATAAAAGAGGCGAATATTGCAATAAAAATGGAAAGTGCTACAAGCCAGGGGTTATAGTTACCATAGATAAGAATACTGTCGGCTGAGATTGTAAATTGTGTAATCACCCAATCTAACATACATCAAAACTCCAAAATCAAACGACTCTACAAGCCGTAAAATACTTCACGATGTATTTCTACAAAGCAAATTATATAACTTCTACTCGATCGCCGTGTTCTTGCAACCATTCTTTTCTGTCGCCACTGCGCTTTTTCGACAAGAGCATGTCCATAATTTCCATTGTCGCGTCAAACTCATCAACCGTGAGCTGCACTAACCGTCTAGTATTTGGATCCATAGTTGTTTCACGTAATTGTAACGGGTTCATTTCACCTAACCCTTTAAAGCGTTGAACGTTAACTTTACCGCGTTTTTTCTCAGCTTCAATACGATCTAAAATACCATTTTTTTCATCTTCATCGAGTGCATAATACACTTCTTTACCCACATCAACGCGATATAAAGGTGGCATAGCAACATACACATGACCTGCTTGCACTAATGGCAGAAAATGTTGAGTAAACAGCGCGCACAATAGCGTGGCAATATGTAACCCATCTGAGTCAGCATCGGCTAGAATACAAATTTTTCCATAACGCAACCCTGATAAATCGTCGCTATCAGGGTCAATACCTAATGCCACAGATATATCGTGTACTTCTTGAGAAGCTAAAATTTGACCAGAATCAACTTCCCAGGTATTTAATATTTTCCCACGCAATGGCATGATTGCTTGAAATTCTCGATCGCGTGCTTGCTTTGCACTACCCCCGGCAGAGTCACCTTCAACTAAAAATAATTCGCTTCGTGTAGAGTCTTGGCTACCGCAATCAGTTAACTTGCCGGGTAAAGCTGGTCCTTGTGTTACCTTCTTACGCACTATTTTTTTAGCGGCTTTTAATCGTCTCTGCGCATTTGAAATACAAAACTCAGCTAATGCTTCGGCAATTTCGGTATGTTCATTAAGCCAAAGGCTAAACGCATCTTTAACAACACCGGTAACAAACGCCGCGCATTGTCTGGAAGATAAACGCTCTTTCGTTTGACCAGCAAATTGTGGATCTTCCATTTTAACTGACAAAATAAAAGCACATTTATCCCAAATATCATCAGGCGTTAGTTTTACACCTCGAGGAATAAGGTTTCTAAATTCACAAAACTCCCGCATAGATTCCAACAAGCCTTGGCGCAATCCATTCACATGTGTACCGCCTTGAACGGTTGGAATTAAATTAACATAGCTTTCCGCAATACCGTCACCACCTTCGGGTAGCCAAGTAACAGCCCAGTCAGCAGCTTCATTTTGAGAAGAGAAAGTGCCGATAAAAGGCTCTTCTGGCAAACTTTCGTAATTTTTTACTGACTCTTTTAGGTAATCACACAGGCCATCTTCATAGCACCACTGATATTTTTGGTTTTCATTTTTATCGTGGAATTTTATCGTCAAACCAGGGCATAAAACAGCTTTCGCTTTTAACAAATGCATCAATCTGCGTACTGAAAATTTAGCCGAATCAAAGTACTTTTCATCTGGCCAAAACTTTACTCTGGTACCCGTATTACGTCGGCCAACAGTCCCAGTTTCATGCAATTCTTCTACTTTATCACCGTTTTCAAACGCCATTTCAAAAACTTTTCCTTCACGGCGAACAGCGACATCAACACGTTTTGATAACGCGTTAACCACAGAGATACCTACACCGTGTAAACCACCGGAAAATTGATAATTTTTATTGGAAAACTTTCCCCCAGCATGTAGCTTACAAAAAATTAACTCTACGCCACTAACACCTTCTTCTCGGTGAATATCTGTAGGCATTCCGCGACCATCGTCAATAATTTCTAACGATTGATCTTTATCCAAGATCACGGAAATATTTTGGGCATAACCAGCTAGTGCTTCATCAACAGAATTATCGATAACCTCTTGGCCTAAATGGTTAGGCCGATTAGTATCGGTATACATACCTGGACGGTGACGGACAGGGTCTAAGCCACTGAGGACTTCTATTGATTCAGAATTATATTGTTCGCTCATAATGGGTTCTAATAATTATTATGACTGTGAATTGATGTTATTGCAGAGACAAGAATACCATTATTTCAGGTAACATTTTTTGATAATCAACAAAACTGTGATCGCCGTTTGCTTGCACAATTAAACGATTACCCTGATATTTTTCTACTGCTTGACGATAATCTAACACTTCATCACCTGTTTGTACCATCATCATATAACGATTTATTGATATTTTTTTGTGATAAAGATCGCGTAATTCATGCATATGTTGTTCAGTCACATCATAAGTCTCACCTGTATATGGGTTCTTTTGCTCACCAATATAATCATGAAGCAACTCATAAGGCTTCACCGCAGGATTAATTAATACGGCAGAATAACCGTACTTTTCCGCTAAGTAAGTAGCAAAATAACCACCTAATGATGACCCCATCAATACCCATTGTTCATTCGGTTCACTCGCTAATATTGCTTCACATTGCGCAATAGCGGCTAAAGGTGAGCTCGAAATTTGTGGACAATGAAAAATAACATCAATGTTTTTATCATGAATATATTGTTTCGTTAATATTGCTTTTTCTGATTGAGACGACGAATTAAAGCCATGTAAATATAAAAGGTGTTTAGTCATATTTTTAAGATAAGAATACCGCTTGAGTCGTTAGCACATTGTTTTGATCGATTGTAAATAGCCGAAATCCAGCCGGTAAGTGACTGTTTACTACCGTATCAGCTGTTTTATCGAATTGAATTGATGTCGCAGGACAGGTAAATAAGGGCATGTCATTAACGTCTAGCGATAATGTCATGGCATTGTGCACATGACCACATGCAACCGCCTGAATATTATCATATTTAGCCAGAAATTGATTAAAAAACGCATCATTTATTAATGGGTGTTTGTCAATAAAGTAACCCACGTGCTTTGGGTGATGATGCATTAAAATACATTGATACTTTTCAGGGGTAATACTCTTGGCTAACCGAGCTGCTTCTTCAGCACTAAATACCCCAGCAGGCGTAGCACTTTTAGTGTTTATCAATTGTATTTGCCAGTGCGGCAAATCAATCGTTTTTTCATGACTAAATACGTCATCAGTAAAAAATTGGCAGAACTTATCTGGTTCATCATGATTACCCGCTAAATAATAGATAGGTTTATCCGGCCCATATCGTTTAATTGCTTCAGTGAAAAGTTGATAGGCGCCATCGGAATGATCTTGGGTTAAATCACCAGTAAACACAATAAAATCAATATTTTGATTGTTTTTTATATCGGTTAACACCTTCACTAAATTGTCATAAACATTCGCGCCATGATGACAAGTTTGACGGTCAGCGAACAAATGACAATCTGAAATTTGCGCGAACGATACAGTCAATTTTCTGCCTTAAACTTATAACAAAGCAACATGACTTTGACCCAATTGTAAACTTAATTGCAACCATTCAGTCAAAAACTGATTTATTTGCTCTTTCTCATCAGGCAAGTGCATACGCTTATTTGGGTAGTCATATCGTGGCTTAATTTGTCGCACATCTTGATTAGACACTACTTCAGCCATGCGGGCATCATGGTATAAGCGAATGACCATTTTAGGACGTAAAAATGCTGATAAATCAACACCGTTGATTGTTGCTTCTTGTTTTATTGTCACTAAGGAAGTGTAGCGAGTCACTTCATTTACCGTTAACGCAAATGAGAGAAAATCAGAAATAAAAAAATGCCGAAACTCACCTTGCTGCTCTTTACCAGCAAGCAACCTTAAAAGCAGCATATAATTAACCTCACATATTGTCATCAATGTAGACAATTTAGGGCGATATGGTGTATTTACAGTACTCATTAGTTAAATAAAAATCCGGTAGCGATTACAAAGTTTGATAGTTTAAGGCTAGCCATTGTAACCCAATTATCGTTGCAGCATTAGTGATTTTTCCTTCCGAAAGTAAAGCCATTGCTTGCTCCCTTTTTATCACATGCACGAGTATATCTTCGTGTTCTTCATCTAAGCCAAAAACCCCTCCAATATTTTCACTGCTTACTTTAGCCAAATAGACATGCATCGCCTCACTCATGCCGCCAGGACTCGAAAGATACGTCATCACTTTTTGCATGTTTTCTGGTGCAATATCAATATTTGCCTCTTCTTTGGCCTCACGTATTGCAACATCAATCGGAGATTCATGCTTTTCAAACATACCAGCAACAAATTCTAGCAACCAAGGGTTACCACCGTATCGAATAGCCCCTGCTCTAAATTGTTCAATCAAAATAACCTGGTCTAATGCTGGATCATAAGGAATGACAACCACAGCATCTTCACGTTCAAATACCTCTCTACTAATTACTTCGCTGACACTACCATCATATTTTTTATGGCTAACGTGATAACCATCAACCTTAAAAAAACCTTGATATAATGTTTCTTTGTTATGTAATGTATAATCGTTTTGCGTATAACCTAATATCGGTGGTGATGTAAATTTTTGTTTCATTGTGTAAAATTCACCCTTTCAAATGTAACGAAATAAATTTTTAGAAATAGTAATAAATATTTTGTTACACTAGAATGCCCTTGAAAACATTTATTCTATTTAGGTTAATCCTATGTCCATGTAGGATAACGACATATTAATAATAAGCACTAATAGCATATCTAAGGAATTGCTTCGACATGAAAAAATCAGTTACCTCGATAATTATCGGCATTGTATGTGCTACAAGTAGCGCTTTTACTTATGCGCAAGATCTATTATCGACTTATGAACTAGCAAAAGCGAATGACCCAGTTGTTCTTAAAGCGCAAGCACAATTTAACGCCTCTCAGGAAGGAATAGTACAAGCTCGCTCTTTATTATTACCACAACTGTCAGCAAACGCGAGCATAACAGCCAGTGAGCGTGATAGCCAAAACTACAACAGTGACTTAGGTGGCTTTGGTAGCAACATAACCACAAAAACAGACTCTACTAGTTATGGTGCTAATTTAAACATGCAGTTATACCATCATGATACTTGGTTAAGACTCGACAACGCGAAAAAAATAGCGCACAGAAGTGATATCTCGTATCAGGTTGCTAAGCAAGATTTGATCATCCGTGTTACAGAAGCATATTTTGCCGTGTTAAGTGCGAAAGATGATTTAGAGTTTGCTAAAGCTGAGAAAAAAGCCATTGAACGACAGTTAGAACAAACTAAACAACGTCACGCAGTTGGACTAACAGCAGTAACAGCTGTGCATGAAGCACAAGCGCAATTTGATAATGCGGTAACAGCAGAGATTCGCGCAGAAAATAGTGTGTATAACGCCGAAGAAGCATTACGCGTTATCACAAATGTATACCCGCGCGATCTAAACATTCTCAATACTGAGCGTTTTAGTGTTTCACGCCCATCACCAGACAGTGCGAATGAGTGGCAACAAACAGCAGAAGCAAAAAACCTCGATCTAATTATTGAGAAAATCTCAGTGGATATTGCCAAAGAAAGTATTAACATTGCTCGTGCTGGTCATTATCCCACACTCGATTTAAACGGTTCTTATGGTCAAGCTAAATCACAATCAGATTTTACTACCGGAGGCGTGACTCAGAGCTTTCCTGAATCGCCTTATAATGACAGCCAATCTGTTAGTATTACTTTAAGAGTACCAATCTATTCTGGCGGTGCTACCACAAGTGCGGTAAGACAAGCTCAAGCAAACTATGTTGCAGCAAGTCAAGACCTTCAACAGAGTCATCGAAATGTCGTTCGTAATGCAAGAAACTCTTACAATACAGTCATTGCTAATGTTTCAAGCATTAAAGCATTACAACAGTCTGTAATTTCTGCTGAAAGCGCATTAAAAGCTACTGAAGCCGGGTTTGAAGTGGGAACTCGTACCATTGTGGATGTACTAGACAGTACACGTAATTTATATAACGCTAAGCGTAATTTATCATCAACTCGATATAATTATATTCAAGCAATTTTAAATTTAAAACGTGCTGGTGGCACCATTAGTGAAAAAGATATTGTCGCAATTAACCAAGGATTAAAAACCGCAAGTTAATTATCTATGATGCGATAAAAAGCCGATAAACAGTGTTTATCGGCTTTTTATCAGTTAGAAACGACCACCATTAAATGCAATAGAAATGTGAGATCTTTAGAGCGTGTTGATCTTTGCTGTTTAAGTTTTGTTCAAATTAAACGCCTTCTGATCGCGGCACTTGGATTATTGCATAGTCATTCTATGGTTAATTCAAGTAACAAAGAGCAGGAGGCGTTTAGTTGAACCCTTCGGGCTGTATCTGTTTGGCATTTCTACTGTGTTAACGCTTGACTGGAGTAGAATAACTACACGGCGCAAGTGTTGCCTTGTATAAATACCAAACAAATTGCGGCAAAAGTAAACATGAAAGATCAACACGCTCTAGTCTTCTAAACGGATAGTATTTATTATTTCAGTAGTAGAAATACCTTGTTCGAAATTGAGCACTTTTACCTGCCCCCCTGCGGCAATAACGTCTTCACCTCCGGCTATTTCTTCTACCTTATAATCTCCACCTTTCACCAATATATTAGGTAAAATATTTGCAATAAGCCTTTGTGGTGTATCTTCAGAAAATGGTACAACCCAATCAACTGACGCTAAACCTGACAATACCGCCATTCTTCGATCAACAGGATTTACAGGGCGACCTTCACCTTTTAAACGTTTTACCGAGCTGTCATCATTCACTGCAACAATGAGTCTTTCGCCTAATTCAGCTGCATGGGTTAAATATGAAACATGGCCAGCGTGCAGTAAATCAAAACAGCCATTGGTCATCACAATTTTTTCACCACGGGCTTTAGCCAACTCTACTGCTATTTTTAACTGACCTTCAGTTACAACACCAAAACCGCTTTCTTGACCAGATAAAACTGCATTTAATAATTCAGCTTCACTTACGGTGGAAGTTCCCAACTTGCCAACAACAATACCTGCAGCAATATTAGCTAGTGCACTCGCTTGGGGTAAATCAGCATCAGCAGCTAGTGCCAGCGCTAACGTTGCTATTACAGTATCACCTGCGCCAGTTACGTCATAAACCTCTTTCGCCTGAGTAGGTAAATGAAATTCTTCATGGTTTTGACGGAGTAATGTCATGCCGTGTTCACTGCGTGTGACTAACATAGCATCTAGATTTAACGATTGTAGTAAGGTTTGTCCTTTAGCAACAATGTCAGCTTCATCTTTACAAGTACCTACAATCGCTTCAAATTCAGCCATGTTAGGTGTAAGCATGGTTGCACCTTGGTATTTGGTAAAATCACTACCTTTAGGGTCAACCACAACAGGAACATTGTATTTTTTTGCCACAGCAATAAGGTGTTCAACATCACTTAATGTACCTTTGGCATAATCGGAAAGTAGTAATACATCATGCTCTGCAACAACTGCTTCTACTTGTTGTAATAATTCTATTTTATTAACCGCGGCCAATGACTGTTCAAAATCTAATCGCATTAATTGCTGATTTCGACTCATCACACGCAGTTTAGTGATAGTAGGGATGCTGGCATCTTTAGCAAAAAAACAGTCTATATTCATTGCCGATAAGCGCGTTTCAATAGATTGCGCTGCTTCATCTTGCCCTGTAATTCCCATAAGAGAGACTTTACCGCCCATTGATGCAATATTCAGTGCCACATTAGCGGCACCACCAGGTCTGTCTTCATCTTGATTGATATTAACAACAGGAACTGGAGCTTCAGGCGAAATACGCTGTGTAGGCCCATACCAATAGCGATCAAGCATAACATCGCCAACAACTAAAACACGTGCTTTGTTAAAAGCGGGAATATCTACTTTCATCCTGCATTCCATAACAGATATAATATCGATAGTGTATCATATCAAATTAAATGAGTTGACCTCTTACCGTGAGTAAAAACAAAGTTTTACAACCCAATTTTAAGTTAGCGTTTTTCCTGCCGAAGTATTGGCTCACTTGGCTTGGCGTGATTATTCTATATAGCATCTCTTGGCTTCCTTACCGAGTACAATTAGTACTAGGGCGCGGTATCGGCAAACTGTTATTTAAAATTGGTGGTAAGCGACGCAATGTTGCTAAACGCAATATACAATTGTGCTTTCCTGACATGTCTGAAGAGAAAGTCAACTCACTTTTACGTAAGAACTTTGAAAATACGGGTATTGCTTTGCTTGAAACAGGCATGGGTTGGTGGTGGCCTGACTGGCGAGTAAAGCGAAAAGTACAAGTGAAAGGGCTTGAGCATCTTGCACAAGCACACCAACAAGGTAAAGGTGTATTGTTATTGGCTATGCACTATTTAAGCGCAGAGATAAATTGTCGAGGTATTGGCACTGGGCACCCTATGGTGGTGTTTTATCGCCCGCATAACAATCAACTCATGGAGTTTTTTCAATACCGTGGTCGAGGTCGTTCAAACAAGTATATGTTGGGAAAACGCGATGTTAAAGGGTTACTCAAAGCGCTTAACGATGGTGAAACATGTGTTTACTTACCCGATCAAGATTATGGAAGAAAACGTAGTTTATTTGTACCTCTTTTCGCCGTACCTGATGCAGCCACAACAACGGGGACACTTATTTTTGCGCGCAATAAAAACACGCAATCTCATATGCTAATACCCACACGTAATGAGGATGGCAGCGGTTATACCATTGAAATTACACCACAGCTTGAAAATTTCCCAACAAGCGATGATAGGGCCGACGTGATTCGCATAAACCAGGAGCTTGAAAAAGCAATATTGCAAAAGCCGGAGCAGTACATGTGGTTACATCGTAGGTTTAAAACCCGTCCTGATGAAAACGCTCCGTCATTGTATAAGTAGCAGATTTTTATTATGTTATTATACTTAAGACGTATTTATTAAAAAGTTGATGGCACGTTTATGATGTTTTGGCTAAAGAATATTGTGTTTGCACTACTGCTAATCGGGTTGGCATATTACTTAATTGCCAATCAGGAAGCACTGTTTTCACAAAATGATGAGCAAGAAATCACTTCAAACGACAATGCTATTACAGAAAAGCCTAAAGTTTCAAAAAAAGAAACAAACCCTGCTGCCGAAGGTTTATCGCGTTTTTACGCCAACTTGAGGGGGTCAGAAGATGAAGATCAACCTCGTGTAAGAAATAACATTGTGTATTTGCCTGCCCATAAAGGCGATATTGTTGACATTTTGGAAGCAAAACGTTTAGTGACTCGGCCATTAAGAAAAAACTGGAAAAGCACCAAGTTAAACAGACCATTTCGCCCTGAACACACGCTACATCAGAAGTTAAGTGAATATGCTAAAGAAGAAGGCCTAGAGGTTATTTGGTGGCTCGATAAAGATTTCATCATAAAAGACCCTTTTCGTATTGATAAAGATATTGTAGATACCGCATACCAAGTGGGCTTAGCAATCAATGGCCATTTTCAAGACGGTTTATCTACTTATTTTTGTTATCAACACCGAACATTAGTACTGATTGAAAAACATAAATCTTACTTAGATGAAGAGTGTGTTAAGTTACCGAGAAAAAGCCGAACTCGTAGTTATTAAGTACATATAAATTCACACATTTTTTATTAACTACCTGAAGATGGCTCTCGAAAAAACTGGTTAATGATGGTAATAATCGGCTGTGTTAATGCATCAAATTTTTGCTTTGGTAATTTATTATCTTCTTGTTGTAAGCTAGTTTTATGACCAAAATCTCGTAATTGACAATAACATTCTGCTAATGCTTGTTGTTGTACCTTCTCAATCACTTTATATTTTGATAACGCTTTAAATATACGTAAATTATCAGAAAAGTAACAAATCTCAGGAAATTGACTGCCATGACTTAGTACAAGATATTGTGCTAAAAACTCGATATCAACTAACCCTCCTTTTCCTTGCTTAATATCGACAACTGCGTCATCAGACTTATCAAGATGGTTTCGCATTTTTTCGCGCATGTTAATAACATCTTGTTTTAATGTTGTTAACTCACGATCTTTCGCTAACACTGCACAACGTATTTTATTGAATTGTGAGGCAATTTGTTCATCTCCATAAACAACCCTTGCTCTGACCAACGCTTGATGTTCCCATGTCCATGCTTCATCCTTTTGATATTGTGCAAAGGTAGGCAAACTAACCACCAAGACACCTGAATTTCCAGAAGGTCGCAAGCGCATATCTAATTCATATAATATGCCTGATGCTGTACGGGTATTAAAAATATGCATCATTCGTTGCGCAACTTTCGCATAAAACTGGCCAGCTGCTACTTGCTTTACACCGTTAGTCATATCATTAATGTCATGATTGTGCACAAAAACCAGATCTAGATCTGAGCTATAACTAAGTTCAATTCCTCCGACTTTACCATAACCGATAACAGCAAAGCCTTTGTTATTATCAGGCAAAGCTGTAGGCACACCATATTTTTCTTCGGTTTGTTGCCACGCCATATTAATCACTTCGGCAATGACCGCTTCAGCCAATGCCGTCAAATGACCACTTACTTTAGTTACGGGTAATACATCAGCTATATCTGCTGCGGCAATTCGCAATTGTTGTGCTTGCTTAAATTGGCGTAATGATTCCATTTGTGCTTCTAAATCATCTTCAGGAATACGTAAAAATTGCTGCCGTAGTTCATTTGCATAACTGTCGAGTGTGGGTGGATTATGCAATAATTTAGGGTCGATCAGCTCATCTAATATAATAGGGTATTTAGCAATGTGCTCTGCCATCCAATGACTAGCATGGCAAAGTTTTACCAGATGTTTAAGCGCGCCAACATTTTCAAAAAGCAATTCTAAATACGCAGTTCGTGTGACAATTTTTGCTAATATCCACAATACACGTTCAATACATCGTTCATTAGCTTGAAATTCAGAAATTTTGGTTAGTAGTTGTGGCATCAATTTATCAAGAACCTGACGCCCCCTACTTCCTACTGAACGCCGATCAACATCACGCTTAAAGTCAACTAATAGCTGATATACCTTTTCGCCATGCCACTCTGACTCGTGATTGGCGATCCATTCAATCGTTTCTTCTTTTGACCAATCTCCATCCCATAAATCAGCCCAATGATCATCAATATCTTGCTCACTCGGACTTTCTTCGCCAATTAACAACGTAAACTCTTGGTGTACTGCTGCCATTAATTTATGTGTGTATGCTAAAAATTGCGGCCAACTTGGAAAAGCATCATCACCTAATACATGAAGTAGCCTACTTTGATCCAGTGCTGAATCAGGCAGTGTTTGCGTTTGTTCATCATGTAGTGCTTGTACAATGTTTTCCACTCGGCGTAAAAAGCGATATGCTTTCTCTAGTACTTGTTTACTATGTTCAGAAATTTCTTCATGATTGACTAATTCAGGCAATACCGATAACAGATTGCGTTGCTGTAACGCCTTTGTCCGCCCTCCACGAATCAGTTGAAATACCTGCACAATAAATTCGATTTCACGAATACCACCAGCACCTAATTTAATGTTGTTATTAAGCTGTTTACGCCTTACCTCTTGAGCAATCATCATTTTCATACGACGTAAACTGTCAATAACGCTAAAATCGATATAACGGCGATAAACAAACGGGCGAAGCATGCTACTTAACGTACCATGGTATTTACCTTCACCAATTAAGCGCGCTTTTAACATCGCATAGCGCTCCCAATCTCGCCCTTGTTCTTGATAATAGTCTTCCATGGCATTAAAACTAAGCACTAAGGGACCACTGTCACCAAAAGGACGTAGGCGCATATCAACGCGGTAAACAAAGCCATCGGCTGTTTTTTGATTTAACGCGGTAATGAGCTTTTGCCCCAAACGCGTAAAAAAATTGTGATTATCGACCGACTTTCGGCCGCCTTGCGTTTCCCCCGCTTCGGGATAAACGAAAATAAGATCAATATCTGATGAAAAATTTAGTTCTCTACCGCCTAATTTTCCCATGCCATACACGAGTAGTGGCTGTAATTCTCCTTTGCGATTAAGGGGCTTCCCGAGCGTTTTATAACAGGCATGAGAGAGCCAATTTAATGCAGATAAAATCAAGCTATCCGCTAACGCAGACAATCTAGAAAGCGACTCATCCAGTGATATATCCAAAATCATATCAGCAAAGGCAATTGCAACCATTTCCCGCATGCGAAACTGTCGCAACATATGATGTAATATTTCTTCACTGTCACAACTAGCTAATCGTTCATTTAGCATATCCTGATAATTAGGCTTTGTAGCTTGGTAGATATCATCTGATGCAAACAAAGCGGTGATCACTTCGGGTGCTTGTAATGCGGAACAATAAATAAAGTCACTTAAGGCAATAGCTTGTTTGAAGTCAGCAACACGTTGTGGTGCCACCTTAGTTGAAAATTCCGTTGCTATTTCGGGGTATTGTTCACAAAATTGCTGCCAGTTGCTGTTTTGTTGTGTTAACAAAACAGGTAAAAGAGGTTTGCGAAATTCTTTATTCAACACTATCACCTATCGTATAAACTTGTATAATGCTAGTTAACAAAATATCAATAGACATATTATGTCAACAATGCTATTAATGAATGATAATCATAGCATTTTTGAGGGAACTATGGCAGAAATGCACCAGTTAACAAAATCGCTAATCATCGTTATTCTATTGCTGCTAATAGGATGCTCTGATCCATATATTGACAAAATAGCGCAACAAACGCCATTAACCGAGCAGAGAATCACACAGCTTGGTGATGCGCTGGCCTCTGGTAATGTGCGCAATGCAACACTAATCAAACAGTATGCAGAGCAATTGATCGAGAGTAAACCGCAATTGCGCCCTGTTGTTGAAGAGTTTTTGAAAGATTCAACGACACAAAGCCCTATGTATAAAGCACTTGTAGATCGATTAAACACCGTAAAACAGCAACCGCAAATGTTTGCCAGTAATGAAGCTGCATTCGCAGAGTTACTCAACATTTATCAAGCAGCAGACCCTACGCTATATTCTGACGCATTAAGTGATCCTCTCAATGTGTTAGCAGACATGTCAGATGGCGCGTTACCACGTGTTAATGCACTAAGTAAATCACAAAGTTTGCAAGCAAATAAAGCACAGGACTTCGGTGTAGGTGAGCAATTAGTCGGTAATCCCAATTATGGCCAATGGCAAACAAACAGCAGCGGTATGTCATTTTGGGCATGGTACGGTGTTTATTCTATGATGGATAACATGTTTGGTTATAATCGCAAACGTTACTATCACCAATGGGGTAAAGGCCGCAATTATAGTTACTACCATGATTATGGTCGTACACGCTATAGTTCGCCCACGCAGCTTCGTAAACAATCACAGTTAGAAACACGTACGCGAAAGTCGTTTAGCAATAAAGGCCAACGATTTACCAGTCCTTATAGTAAAAATAAATCTGGTGCTTCAGCATTATCTGGTCAAAGCAGAAGTGCGCAATCAAGCGCTAATAAATTTGCAAAAAGCAATCGCGCAAAAAGCAGTTATGCGAAAAAATCTTCGAGCTACAGCAAGAATGCCAGTTTTAGAAATAGTGCCAACACTACATCTCGTAGTTTTCGTCGCGGAAAATAAGAGCAACAAACGCAAGGAATTAATATGAATACCTTACTTGAAAATATTGGCCTCAATGCAGACCTGCTAATCTATCTTGCGATTGATATATCTATTGCAATTCTTTTACTTGGTTTTATGAAGTTTATTTCTGGTATTTCTGCCCAAGTAAATGCAACAGATGAGCTTTCAAAAGAAGATAACTTTGCTTTTGGTATCAGTGTCGCTGGCAGTGTCGCTGCATTAGGCATTGTTTTAACAGGAGCCATTACAGGCGAAAATGCAGAAAGCTATGCGATGGAAGCAATTGGAATGCTTTCTTATGGTTTATTAGGGTTAATTTTAATTAAAATCGGCCGAGTGATTCACGATCGTTTAGCGCTCAACCAAATCAACAAAACAGAACAAATTAAAGCACGTAACGTAACTGTGGGTATTGTTGATGCTGCTGGTGCAATAGCAACAGCCATTATTATTCGCGCAGTATTGCTTTGGGTACATGGATTAGATGTCAGTACTTTTATTGCTATCGTATCAGGCTTTGTAGTATCTCAAGCAATGCTAGTTCTTGTAACACGCATAAAAGAAAAGCAGTACGCAAAAAATAACCAACGAGATAGCATGCAAGAAGCTTTTGCAAACGGCCAAGACGCGTTAGCCATCCGTTATGCCGGCCAAGTTATTAGTACAGCTTTAGCAGTAACAGCAGCGAGTTACTTTTTAGTTTACAGCCCAGATACCCTGTTTGAAACATTAGTGGGTTGGTTTGTATTCAGTATACTCATGACCTTATTGGTGGCGTTATTAACCGCTATTGCTAAACGATTAATACTATGGGGAATTAACTTAGTTGAAGAAGTAGACCAACAGCATAATATTGGCGTAGCAAGCGTTGAAATGGCGATCAGTATTTCTATCGCGTTAATCTTAACGGCATTAATGGCGTAAAACGTTGCCCAGATTTTTTAAAAATCGGCTATTTTGGTACGATGTATTATTAATACTTTCCATGGCTGTGCTTGCCGGCTGTGGTTTAATATACGAATATTTACTTTCTCATTATGCTGGGCGTGTGCTCGGTATAATGGAAAGCGCTATTTACGCCATGATCGGCTTAATGATTGTCGCCATGGGTTTAGGCGCTTTCGCTGCACGTAAAATTTCTTGTGCATTTAATGGTATTGTTTGGCTTGAGTTGCTAGTTGCGGTTATAGGGTCTACGGCAATTTTAATCATTGCAGGCCTAATTGCTATTACGCAGTTACTGCCACAAATAATCAGTGATACCTTTGCACTACCGCCTGATGTTTTCCCTCGTGGCGGCTTTATCAAACAATTCACTTGGTTAGCATTAAATAGTCCATATTTTTTCGGCTTAATGTTGGGCTTTTTCATTGGCATGGAAATTCCACTAATAGCTAAGATCCGTGAAGCATTACACAAAAAACATTTAAAAAATAACCTAGGTACCATTTATGGTGCAGATTATATAGGTGCTGGCATTGGTGCGGCTATCTGGGTGATTTTTTTACTTACCATTGATATCAGCAAAGCAAGTGCATTAACTGCTGGGCTTAATTTAATAGCAGGCTTTGTGTTTATCTTTGCTTTCTGGCAACACCTTCATTGGCGAAAGCTACTAATTGTTTTACACACCGTGATGTTTATCGGCTTGCTGTTTATTTATCAACAAGGTAATCAATGGCTTAATACCATGAGTAACCTATTATATTTAGACAAAGTGATTTACACTGAGAAAACACGTTACCAACAACTAACTTTTACAGAACGCCAATTAGGTAACGATCGCCCCTCCATTTTAAATTTTTATCTCAATGGTCGTTTACAATTTTCGTCTGCGGATGAGCATATTTACCACAGCTATTTAGTAACTCCTGCCTTAGCAGGATCAGCAAGACATGATGATGTGTTAATTATTGGCGGTGGTGACGGTTTAGCATTACGAGATGTTTTAGCTTGGTCACCTGAAAAAGTAACACTAATAGATCTAGACGAACAACTGGTTAATATTTTCAAACACCCAGAAAACCACATCAATTCGACTTTATCAACGAAAATACGTCAACTTAATCAGAGTAGTTTACAAGACAAGCGAGTAACGCTCATTCATCAGGATGCTTTTCTTGCCATTGATAACTTTCTTTCGATGGCCCGAACTTTCGATAGTATTATTGTCGACTTACCAGATCCTAATCACCCCGATCTAAATAAGCTCTATTCAGTTAGTTTTTATGCAAAGCTTAAACAATTACTATCAGGTGATGGCCTTATTTCCGTGCAATCAACCAGTCCATATCATGCTAAAGACGCTTTTATCGCGATTGGTAAAACAATCAATGCTGCAGGATTTAACCATGTTGAGCAATTCCACGATAATGTACCTAGCTTCGGCGAGTGGGGCTGGACTATCGCATCAAAAAATGGAGCTAGCCCTAAAACTAGACTTTCAGCGTTAACTTCAATACCTATCAAACAGACTTGGTTAACTCTGCCTATGTTGCTTGGCGCTTTTGAGTTTTCGACTGATTTTTATCAGACTCAAAAAAATATCCCCATAAATTATTTAGGCAGTCATACTATTTATCAACTGCACCAACAAGCTTGGCGTGAACAACAAGGATTAAATAGTGCTTATAATCAATAATAAATTAATGACAACAATACACTTGACATATTATGTCACGATGTTACATTTAGCACATCGACATAATATGTCGTAGATAAATTCGATAACATGTTATCGAGCTTTTAGAGATGAGGAATCAAATGAATATTCACAAAATAGCGAATCACTTGAATGCATTAGCAGATGACTCAGAAACAGGAATGGTATTTGATTGCCAACCTATTTCAGGTGAAGTTGATGTATTGCAGATCACTGTAATTGGACGTGAAGAATTACCTATTTTTGTTTCGGTGACAGATGATCAAATTCTATGCATTACCTACCTTTGGGGTGAAGATGAAGTAAAGCAAGATACCCGAGCAGATATGCATGAAGCCATGTTAGAAATGAACATACCTATGCCACTTTCTTCATTTTCTAAAGTGGGTGATAAATATGTAATTTTTGGTGCCTTATCAATTAATTCACCTTATAGCGATGTTGAACACGAGCTTGCTGTATTAAGTAACAATGCCGTCGAAGTTATCGACGACATGAGTGACTTTTTATTATAACCACCCAATTACTGGAGTAATATTATGAGCATTTTTAAAAAAGTTATGACTGCGATCCGTGGTGGTGCCACTGAAGTTGGCGAAGCCGTGGTAGACGCAAACGCAACACGCATTTTCGAACAAGAAATTCGTGATGCGGAAAACCATTTAACCAAAGCTAAACGTGATTTAACTGGTGTTATGGCACAACAAATGGCTTCAAGTAGAGAAGTTGACCGTATCAAGCGTGAAATTACTGAGCATGAAGGCTACGCAGTGCAAGCACTTGAAAAAGACGATGAGGCCTTAGCACTTGCAGTTGCTGAAAAAATCTCAGCCCTAGAAACTGAACTTAGCGCTCAACAGCAGTCTTTAGATAGCTTTGAAACGAATGCCAATAGATTAAAAGAATTGGTGAAGAAAAGTGAGCGTCAGGTGCAAGAGCACAAACGTCAATTATCAATGGTAAAAACCACAGAAAGCGTGCAAAAAGCAACGTCTGCAATTACTGATAACTTTTCATCAAGCAACTCTAAATTGCTAAGCGCTAAAGATTCTTTAGAGCGGATCAAAGCAAAGCAACAGAAGTTTGATGATCGACTAAAAGCTGCTGAAGTATTAGAGTCAGAAAATGCCGATAATTCATTAGAGGCTAAGTTAAAGGCAGCAGGCATTGGCGAGCAAGAAAAAAGCGCAAACTCTGTCCTTGAACGCTTAAAAGCAAAACAGAAATAGTCAAACTTTAACCCTTTGGCCACTTGTCTCCCAACCAAGTGGCCTTTTTTTGGTATTAAAAATGAGCTTATTTAAAAATATTTTTAGCAAAGACAAACCGGCTCCAAGAAAAATTACTCAGGTAAATGATTTAATTACTGGAGATATTATTCAATTAACTGACAGTTTTGCTCTGCCAGAAATATTACGTGGACAACAATTTGAAGTATCAGCTGTTAATAGTTACGAATTCGAGCACCAAACTGAAACAGAGTGGGTACTCACGGGTAATAGTGATCATCAATTGTTTTTATCGCTAGATATAGACGATGTAGTTTACTTAAAGTTTGCCATAAAAATTGAACATAATGATGTAGAAACATTATTTGATCTTGACCAGTTTTCACTCTTATTTGAAGAGCCTGGCAATGCTACGCTTGATAGAATAGCTGATAACGACAATACTTCTCAATGGAGTGATCAACAATACCATCAACGAATTTTTGCACAAATAGGTTATTTTCATCGTAAAGATCATCGTTCTGAATCACTTTCACCTTTTGAAGGTAAAGAAGCTGGTGAGCAATTAGAGCGCTACCAATTACTTAATCAAGATGAAGATAAAGGCATTGAAGCAGAAGTTTGGACAGACGGCGACACAGATATCTTCTTAACCTTATATCGTCCGACAACAGATATTATCGATATGTATCCAGGAAGCTAAATTGTGAGTAGAAAAATCCCTGAAAAATGGCAATCTTCTGTCAAAGCAGCAAAAGCAACCCAAGTCGCTTTTGATCTTGACGAGCGATTTCAAATGCATATTCGTCGAGAGGCACTAGAATCGGGCTTAAGTCCTTCTGATAGAATTCGAGAAATTTTGGGGTTACCTGTTAACAAGCGACCTAAACGTCCCCGTCTTACCGTGAGCCTTTCTGGTGAAGATTATCAAGCACTTGCTGAAAAATATGGTTTAGATGCAAGCCAGCAACTTGAAATTAAACGAAAATTAATGGAAGATTTAGTTATTCATGTGGATAAAGAACAACAATAGGCACTGTATATGTGTGCTGTACTCGATATTTCAATTGATAATTTACAAAAAATGAAAGCAACTTCTGCACGTTTCACTTTTATCTTCCTGCAGTATCCTATTCAATTAGTTAATGCTTTATCCTCGATTGTAACTAAAACTTTCACATTACAAGGACGATAAACACATGTCTTCTGTCTTTCAAATCACTTCAAGTAAAAGCAAACTATATTCTGTTGATGAATTTGGCGTAGTTAATTATAAAACGCGGTATGTTGCTATGTTATGTATTTTATCTATGGCAACATTAATTTTACTATTAGGCTGTATTACGTATTATGCTGAAGTTGGCACTGAAGGTGCTACCATTCAAAGCTTTGGCGATGCCTTATGGCTGATGATTATGTCTAGCACTACGATTGGCTTTGGCTCGCAGTACCCCGTTACCATTATTGGTCGCGTTATGGTCACCATGATGTTCATCACTGGTGTTGGTATCATTGGCGGTTTAGGTGCTTTGGTCGCATCAAAATTGCTCGGTTTTTCAGATACTAATGTAAAAAATCGTGAATTACGGAAACAAAATGCCGAAATTTTAGCGATGAATAAAAAGCTAGAACAAAAATTAGACTTGCTTGTAGAAAAGATTGAACCTATGGTAAGTGATAGTAAAAAATGATTATGGGAATGAAAATGAAAACAACGATATTTACTGGCTTGACCGCCATCGTTTTATTTACTGGTTGTGCAAGCTCGAACAATCTTGAGCAACAAGTTAGTACGTTATCAAACAAAGTAGATAAGCTGACAACTGAAGTGAGTAAACTAAAAGAGCAACATCAGAAAACGGAAAGTAAACTGACCCAATTACAAAATGCTAACAAGCAAACCACTCAAAAATTACATAATATTTCTTCAAGCTTTAAAAAATAATCACATTACAAACTCGTTGAAGTAATGTGTTGTTTCATTACTTCAACGCGTAAACAACCCCCTGTTGCTCTGCAAGTAATTGTGTTATTTTTTCATTGGTAATACTTTCTCCTAAAAAAGCATTTACCGCTTCAGACATTTGATGCTTCTTAGCATGAGGAAATTCACTTAACGGTTTATGCACCTCAATATATTTACGTCCTTGGGCTTCATAACTCATTTTTATCGGCTGATCGATAATTTTTACTTGTGTGCCTACGGGAATATTATGGTACAACCATTCAATATCGTCAGCATACATACGTATACAACCAGAGCTTGCTCTTAATCCTATACCCATTCTTTGATTTGTGCCGTGGATTAAATACTCACTAGTGCCTATTCTTAATGCGTATTTCCCAAAGGGATTATTAGGTCCTGGTGGGATTTCTTTTGCTAAGTCAATACCATGCTCTTCTTTGTAGCGTTGCCGTAAGGCACTTGGCGGACGCCAAACAGGATTTTTACGTTTATCACCAATAACGCTGATTAAATTTGGCGTTGATAAACCTTCACGGCCAATACCAACAGGAAAAACGTAAACAAGTGACTCCTCAGGAGGGAAATAATATAAGCGCAACTCCGCAAGGTTAATGATGATCCCTTTGCGTTCTGCATACGGTAAAATCATGCGCTTAGGTATAATGATATGTGAGCCAACCGGCGGCAAAAAGGGATCTACATTAGGGTTAGCCTCAATCAAGGCAAGTAAACCTACGTTATAATACTCAGCCAGCGCCTGAAAATAATCTCCAGGTAATACCTCATGTCTGACATCTTCACCAATAACTCTACTTTTAGAAGTAGGTAAAGCGTAAACACTCGCTTGAATCGACAACGTGAACAATAAGCTTAACGTAAGCAGAAAACGCAGTAATATCATGATGATTAATTTTGCCAATAGGCGGGCAATGATAATGCAGCATCTTTAGTATGTGATAAGGCAACAAGTAAATTTTCAACTTTTCTTTGCTGCCACGTAATGACTTTCACGACAGATTCATTGTTATCGTCTGCAAGTTTTTCTAATTGCTGTTTAATAATCCATAAACTTTGTAATTCAGATAGCCCTTGTTGCATATCAAGCCAAGGAACTCTAAAGTGATGACGATGTTGCTGATCAAAAAGATGACCAAACCAGTTGCCCGTTAACAAGCAACGATGAAGCACTTTTCGCTTATCTAGAAACTGTTCAGCGTCTGTTGGATCAATGGCTTCAATTGCAACATGGAGCTCTGTTAAACTTTTATTCATTTGCTCACGTGCAAAAGGAAGTAATGAAGGCTGTGCTACCGGCAAAAATGCCTTTGAGGGATCATCATTTAAAATAAGTTGTAATAAACGCATCTGTAATTGATTAAAGCGTTCACTGTGTAATAGCTCTGACACCATTTCAGCATCAGGAAATCTTCGCTTTTCAAGCTTAAGTTGCTCGATTAACTGCTGGCTATATTCAAGTTTTTTGCGATAATTCCCAGTTTTATTCATCACTTCTTTAAGGTAAATCGCACTATCAACCCAAGCAAATAACTGAATAAAATGGCTTAATTCTCGCCTAATTTCTTTACTATGTTCAGTAATAATTTCATCGTACAGCCAAAAGCCATGTCTGATAATAGACAGTATTTCTACCATTTGCATGAGCGCTGATAACTTTCTATTTGTCAGGTAACTTTCAGTCGCTAATTGAAGTTGTTGCAAATAATGGCTCAGTGCGGCAATAAACCATTGTTGTGTGTTATTTTGTGTATTGTCATCGCTAAAAAAAAGGGCGACGCTGTAATTAAATGGCTTATCAGCAAAAAGTCGATAACCTCTTGCAGCTTTACTGTGAATGCCGGCACGCAATGAAAGTTGAGAAAATAATAATGTTGCTAAGTTATATAATGCAGATACATCACCTTCAACTAATTCAAGTTCAATTTCATTGATAGCCTCTTGTCTGCCATCCGATAGAATTTCACCTTGATCAAGCGCCATTTCAATTTTACTGCCCTCAATATCTACAAGCCATGTTTCACGCTGAAAATTTGTCGAAAATAAAGAAGTTAGTTCGCGTTGAATGGCTTCAACATTAGCATCATCAGGCCAAATATTGTTTGGAAATAAAGACAAATCCGGAAAATTATGCTCAACAGTAATATTGTATTCTGGACGTTGATGCAACCCGCCAAGCACTTTTCCTGATGTTTTAATGGTTTGCTCTAAGTGCGTTTCATATTGACGAATACGAAGGCCGCAATCCAATGCCCTAAGCTTTAAATCGGGGGTATCAAAATAACAATTGTGTAATTTTCTAACGTTATGTTGATAGGGTATCTGGTGACTTGTTAATAATTGCTTGATTCTTTCAGATACATCATCACTTAAAATCAAGAATTTAAGTTCAACTTCGGTGATCATTAGCTATATCTTACAAACTCTACGGTAAAGTTGGCTTTTATTTAGTTTACCATACAAAAGCTAACGCGGGGGTGCAATATTTTTCGCTTGCTATCGTCGTGTCAAAGCCCTACTATTTTCATCATCAAAGAAAGAAAAAGGTGTATTTAGGTAACTAAATGAAAATAATAACATGTCTGGTGATTGCAACGTTGTCGCTACTAGCGCCACAGGCCTTATCTGAAGAATCACAACAAGAACCGAAAGAATCAGCGTATATTATCGATGATTTATTTATTTATATGCATGCAGGTGCGGGAGCTAATTATCGTATCGTAGGTAGCGTAAATGCAGGTGATGAAATTAAACTTACCGGCAATGAATCTAATGGATACACGGAAATCATTGATCCGCGCGATAGAATTACCTGGGTAGAAAGCAAGTATTTAAGTAAAACGCCAGGCATGCGTGTTGCAATTGCTGAATTAAATACAAAATTAGCCAACCAAGAAGAAAGTGTAGAGCAATCTGAATCAAGCTTGTCGTTGGCCAATCAGCAAATTAATCAATTAAAGGCAAATGAAAAAGCGTTAAATAAACAAATTACCACTTTAACTCGTGATTTAAAAACTGCACAGTCAAAAGTTGATAATCAAGATTTAGCGGTCAAAAAAGAGTACTTTTTTAATGGCGCTATTGTATTAGCCATTGGACTTATCTTAGGGCTTATTTTACCTAGACTTGCTGCTAGAAAGCGCTCTAGTATGGATAACTGGAAGTAATTAACTGCAACTTTATGGCAAATAAATGATAGGATAAGCGGAAAATTTCGTTTTAATTACACTTATTTGCCATTATGCATCTTATTTTCGACGTACTCCATCTATATTATTTACCGCAATACCTGCCTGTTTACCACCAATTAATAAAACAAAATGCTGGGCACGCTACCTTCGTATTTTACCATGGTATACATGATGAAATTATTCAGTCGATTATTGAGCAAGAGCAACTCAACTATCTATGGGTTGATAATGAAGAGCAAGCTTTAGCTTTTTATCAGTCACAGGCTGCTGATTGGGTCTTTTTTGCCAATAGCTTCCCATATCTAGATAATATCCATAAAGTAAGTAAGTCTGTACAGCTCGGTCACGGAATCGGCCCTAAAGCTAGCTATTACCAAAAGTCAGATACACCAACTACCGTTAGGTTTGTCGAAGGAAGTTACCGCACAAAACGCTTTAAAACTATGTACCCAAATGATACCTTTATCGATGTTGGTTTTTGCAAATTAGATCCCATAATTAATAATGAGCCTGTTGCCTTCGCATTAGCAGATCATCAACTTGATCCAACAAAAAAAACCATACTTTACGCCCCAACTTTTTATCCAAGTAGTATTGAGTGTTTTCCAAAAGACTGGCCCAACGCCTTTAAGCAATACAATATTATTATTAAACCTCATTACTTTTCTCTTAGTAAAGAAAAATACAAAGCACAAAAAGCTTTACTTTTACATTGGCAAAAATTTGATAATGTCTACTTAGCCGACGTACATGACTACTCTTTAATCCCATTTTTAGCCACTGCAGATATCTTAATTAGCGATGCTTCTTCTGCGCTATTTGAATTTGCAGCACTAAATAAACCTGTTATATGGTGCGATTTTTTAAAGTTACGATGGAGTTACCGCGGTATTTTCTCATTCCGCTTTAAAAAGCGCATGGATCAAGATTATGGAGAATATGCAAATATTGCTGTGCATGCTAAGACTTATAAAGAGTTGGCAACACTTGTTGAGGAACAATTATCATCTCCTAAACTCTTAGAAAAAACACGTTTATCTTTTGCTGAAAAATTGGCTGGTAGGCTCGATGGCAAAGTAAGCGAACGTATTATTCAATATTTACAAAATAACTAAATAGCCCCCTACCTAAGACAAACCGGTTTGTGTAGAATTAATACTGCTTTTCCTAGTAGGAATTATTGATGAAAAAAATAGGTTATACCACAGGTGTTTTTGATCTGTTTCATATTGGACACCTCAACGTGCTTAAACGCGCAAAATTAGAGTGTGATTATTTAATTGTCGGGGTAACAAGTGACGAGTTGTGTTTAAAAGCAAAAAATAAACAACCCATTATTCCCTTTCCTGAAAGAATGGAGATAGTTGAAAACATTAAATTTGTTGACGAAGTTGTACCACAAGTCAATTACGATAAAAAAGAAGCGTGGAACAATTTAAAGTTCGATCTTATGTTTGTTGGTGATGACTGGAAAGGTACAGAGAAATGGAACAGCATAGAAAAAGAATTTGCTGAGTTTGGTGTTGAAATTATTTACTTCCCATACACTTCTCATACATCAAGCACTAAGTTAAGAGAAGTGCTCGAAAAAATAACATAACAAAGTAACATTTATGAAAAAATTTCATGTAATTTTAGCGCTATTTTCTTGTTTAACTTTATCCGTAAAAGCAGACCCTTGGATAGATACAAGCAATGTTTTTTTACGAGCTAATATTCAATGGTTAGTCGACAATGGTATTATAAAGACACCTGTCACTACATACCCCTTAATGTGGCATGATATTTCACGCGATCTAAACAACGTCTACATAGGTAAATTGGACGAAAGAAGCCGTGAAGCACTGTTATATGTTAAGCATCAATTAAAACTTGCCCAACGAAACAGTAAAAAAATTACCGCTAGTATAGCCAATGAAAACAAAAGGTTTACCAGTTTCGGTGAAGATTACCGTAATGATAAGCACATGAACATTGCAACCAACTGGATGAATGATCGATTTGCTTTTAAAATATCAACCCATTACCGACCTGAAAACTCTTTTGGTGAAAACACCAGTTTTGACGGCAGTTATGGTGCTTTTTTCCTTGGTAATTGGGTTTTTTCAGCAGGTATGCAAGATCGCTGGTGGGGGCCAGGTTTAGATACTAGCCTCAGCTTAACAAGTAACGCCCAATCAATGCCTGCCCTAGCATTAAGCCGAAAATCAGCAATCCCTGTAATTATTCCTTTTACTGATCATCAAATCCCATGGACAGTTACCACGTTCATGGGGAAAATGGATGATAAAAGGATCATAAAGAACACACTTTTGTGGGGGTTTCGCTTAAATTTTAATCCAATAAAAAATTTAGAAGTAGGTATTACTAGGCTTGCTCAATGGGCTGGAGACGGACGACCGAGTGATTTAGGTACCTTTGTCGATGTACTAAAGGGTCTAGATAACTGTGGTGGTAACGGCCCTACCATTGAAGAATGTGCTGCCGGTAAAGAACCTGGCAACCAATTAGCCGGTTATGATATTCGCTGGTCTTCGTCACTATTGTCACATCCTTTCGCTTTGTACTTTACCAGTTTTGCAGAAGACGGAGATCGAAAAGGAGAATTAAGTATTTTAGGTGAAGAGCGATACCAAGTAGGTATAGAAACGCAAATTATGGCTTTCAATGCTTACTGGAAAATTTACATAGAGGGTACAGACACCTATGCGACATGCCGAGATGGCGTAAATGGTGATGGTACGAGCCTAATCGGTGATTGCTATTACGAACACAAAATATATCAAACAGGAATGCGTTATCACGGCCGTTCAATCGGTAGTATTTATGAAAATGACGCAACAAGTTTAGTGCTAGGTGCCAATACCATTGCAGCTAAAAACACTCAGTTAGCATTTAAATTGCGTTG
The DNA here is from genome assembly GCF_030295995.1 of Thalassotalea hakodatensis. Taxonomy (NCBI): domain Bacteria; kingdom Pseudomonadati; phylum Pseudomonadota; class Gammaproteobacteria; order Alteromonadales; family Colwelliaceae; genus Thalassotalea; species Thalassotalea hakodatensis. The sequence continues at coordinate 3,186,624 of NZ_AP027365.1, forward strand.
GTTACAATTAAATAAAGACAACAGCGATAAAGCACCTGAAAACCCATTAATTGGTAACACCTTAACACCAATAGCAGAAGACATGGTACAGCTTTCTAGCAAAGTACAACATAGTTACCAAAATTGGCGCTTTACTCTAGGCATGGATATTAGTCGCTCACGCTATCAATCCACCAATACAACTGATAACAATATAAGTGCCTTTGCAAAAGTTGAGTATAACTTGTAAGTTATTGCTCACTGATTTGATGCTGGATACACCTTTTAGTAATCCAGCATCACATTGTATACTTTTTTTCAACACCTATCTTGAACTAGCTTTGCATTATTCATATAGATGGTAAGCTATATTTTCATCACTCTGTTCGAGAGGTATTTATATTGAATACCAATTTATAAGCTTATGTTCTCTAATAAAAAATCATTTCTTATACGATATACAAATAACCTTAGAAAACTTTACTCTTAAATTTTATTTGACAAAATTTGAGTAAATACGCTATTAATAGCTCACTGATGTAATAAAATTACAATTAATTACTAAACGGCAATGATAAAAATGCCGATTAGTACTAAGGCAAACATAGCAAATAATGAAATTTAACTTCAACAACACATTAAACCTCCTCCTCCTCGCATTAACATTGCGCGGATAGCTTGTAGGTGACTGTTGAAGAATTAAATTAAACAGAAAGAATCACTAAAACCCGCGCTACTCAACGCGGGTTTTTTTATGCTCGCATGTTTAGACATACACTTTAAGGGAAACAAAATGGATAATCAGGTCATCATATTCGATACCACCTTACGCGATGGTGAACAAGCATTAACAGCCAGTTTATCAGTACATGAAAAACTACAAATTGCACAAGCAATAGAGCGACTTGGTGTTGATATTATTGAAGCTGGTTTTCCCGTTTCATCACCAGGTGATTTCCACTCAGTACAACAAATTGCCAAAACCGTCAAAAACTCAGTAGTTTGTGGTTTAGCAAGAGCAGTAGAAGCTGACATACAAGCATGTGGCGACGCATTAAGTGTTGCAGAACAATTTCGCATTCATACCTTTATTTCTACTTCAGATGTTCATGTACAGCAAAAATTACGCAAAGGCTTTGACGATGTAGAAGCAATGGCGATTAATGCGGTAAAATTTGCACGAAAGTTTACTGATGATGTTGAATTTTCTTGTGAAGACGCAGGAAGAACACCAATTGATAACTTATGTCGTATGGTAGAAAGCGCCATTAAAGCCGGTGCGACAACCGTAAACATCCCCGATACAGTTGGTTACACACTGCCCGATGAGTTTGGCGGTATAATCACCCAGTTATTTAATCGCGTGCCTAACATAGATCAAGCAGTTATTTCCGTACATTGCCACAATGATTTAGGATTAGCCGTTGCTAATTCAATTTCTGCGGTACAGGCTGGCGCAAGACAAATTGAGTCAACGATCAATGGCATTGGCGAACGAGCGGGTAATTGTTCATTAGAAGAAATAGCGATGATCATGAAAACTCGCCAAGATATGTTAGGGGTGAAAACAAATATAAACCATCAAGAAATCGCTCGCACTTCAAAGTTAGTTAGCCAACTTTGTAATATGCCAGTACAACCCAATAAAGCGATTGTAGGTAGCAATGCATTTAGTCATTCATCAGGTATACATCAAGATGGCATGTTAAAAGCAGCGAATACTTACGAGATCATGACACCTGAAAGCGTTGGTATTGCGAAAACTAAATTAAACTTAACTTCGCGAAGTGGCAGACATGTGATTAAACATCGCATGGAGAGCCTTGGATATAAAGAATCAGATTACCAATTAGATAAGCTATATAAAGACTTTTTAGCGTTAGCTGATAAGAAAGGCCAAGTGTTTGATGATGATTTAGAAGCGCTGTTGTTTAACATTCAACAGCAAGACCAAAAAGACCACTACACACTTGAATCTATCAACGTGCAATCTGGAGGCAGAGAATATGCTACAGCAGGTATTAAGTTAGTAATCGGTGATACAAGTCAGATTTCATCCGCGACAGGAAATGGTCCAGTAGATGCGTTATACCAAGCGATAAAGCAATCTGTAGATGTTGATTTTGAAGTAAGTGATTATAAAATTTCAAACAAAGGCTCTGGTGAAGATGGACTTGGTCAGGCTCATCTTGTTGTTGCTTGGCAAGGTAGAAATTTTCATGGTTACGGTTTAGCTACAGATGTCATTGAAGCATCAGGGCAAGCATTAGTGCACTGTTTAAACAGCATTCACCGTGCGATAACCATTGCTGAAATTAAAGAGCAGAAAAAAATAAGCGAATAATAAGAATGAGTGTGAACTCGCTAACTCATTCATACACATAATAAGGGCAAAAAACACATGTCAAACATTGCAGTATTAGCCGGTGATGGTATCGGCCCAGAAGTCATGAAAGAAGCGGTCAAAGTGATGTCGGCCGCCGCCAAAAAATTTAATTTCACCTTAAATTTCAACAGCTATGATGTCGGTGGTTGTGCCATCGACAATCACGGTACAGCGCTACCTCAATCAACCATTGCAGGTTGTGAGAAAGCCGATGCCATTTTATTCGGCTCTGTTGGCGGCCCTAAGTGGGAAAACCTGCCACCGACAGAACAACCTGAACGTGCATCTTTATTAGGGCTACGCGGGCATTTTGGTTTATTTTGTAATATGAGGCCTGCACAATTACAACCTGCCATGTCTAACTTATCTCCTTTACGTGCAGACATTTCAGCAGCAGGCTTTGATATTCTAGTGATGCGCGAGCTTACTGGTGGCATCTACTTTGGAGAACCCAAAGGCAGAAAAAATGCAGGTACTGCTGAAGAGGCAGGCTTTGACACTATGATTTATTCAAAAGCTGAAATTACTCGCATTGCAAAATTAGCTTTTGAAGCTGCGCAAAAAAGAAACAACAAAGTAACCTCTATTGATAAGGCAAATGTGCTTGCTACCTCTATTTTATGGCGAGAGGTTGTGAATAATATCGCAAAAGATTACCCCGATGTAACGCTGGAACATATGTATGTTGACAATGCCGCAATGCAATTAGTGAAAGACCCTGCACAATTTGATGTCATGCTTTGCTCAAATTTATTCGGTGATATTTTATCTGACATTTGCGCTATGATCACCGGTTCAATGGGACTATTACCATCAGCAAGTCTTAATGAGCAAGGCTTCGGCATGTATGAACCCGCTGGTGGCAGTGCACCTGATATTGCAGGTAAAGGTATTGCAAACCCTATTGCCCAAATTTTATCTGGAGCATTACTATTACGTTACAGCCTTAACCAAGATGAAGCAGCTACCGCAATTGAATTTGCAGTAGCAAAAGCACTAGATAAAGGCCACTTTACTGGTGACTTATTACCTGCCGAACAAATAAACAAAGCAAAAACAACCCAAGAAATGGGTGATATAATCTGCAACATTATTCAGGAGAGCTAACCCATGGCAAGCACACTTTACGATAAACTATGGCAGCGCCATCTTGTTGAAGAAAAACAAGGAGAAACACCGTTACTTTATGTAGATCGTCACTTAATCCACGAAGTAACTTCACCACAAGCTTTTGCTAATTTACGATTCCATAACCGAGCATTACGTTGCCCTGAGCGTACGATTGCCACGATGGATCACAATATCTCTACTCGCTCAATTGAAATTACAGCAGCAGGTGAAGGCGCAGCAAACCAATTACGAACGTTAGAAAAAAACTGTAAAGAGTTCGGTATCGAACTTTTCGGTATGGGACACAAAAACCAAGGCATAGTGCATGTAATGGGACCAGAATTAGGACTAACATTGCCAGGAACTGTTATTGTTTGTGGTGACTCTCATACAGCAACCCATGGTGCTTTTGGTGCTTTAGCATTTGGTATCGGTACCTCTGAAGTGGAACATGTTTTTGCCACGCAAACGTTGCGCCAAACTAAAGCAAAAACAATGAAAATTGAAGTTAAAGGCAACGTTGGTGCGGGCATAAGCGCGAAAGATATTATTTTAGCCATTATAGGCAAAACAGGTAGCGCAGGAGCAACTGGTTATGTGGTTGAATATTGTGGCGAAGCAATAGAAGCGCTTTCCATGGAAGAGCGAATGACCGTTTGCAACATGAGTATTGAGTTTGGTGCTAAAGCAGGATTGATCGCCCCAGATCAAACAACTTTCGATTATGTAGAAGGCCGTGAATACGCACCTAAGGGTGACTTATGGCAACAAGCGGTAAACGATTGGAAATCGTTGAAAAGTGATGACGATGCAGTATTTGATAGCGTATTAACGCTAGAAGCAAAAGATATCAAAGCCCAAGTGACTTGGGGCACAACACCGGGTCAGGTCATCGAAATCGACGCTGTAGTACCATCTCCTAGCGACTTTTCAGATCCTGTTGAACGTGATTCATGTGAGAAAGCATTATTGTATATGGGGCTAATCGCAGGAACTAAGATTACCGATATCAAAGTAAATAACGTGTTTATTGGTTCATGCACTAATTCTCGAATTGAAGACTTGCGCGCAGCAGCTTCAGTTGTTGAAAAATATATTGCTAAGGGTGATAAGTGTGCCAAAGAAGTCACAGCTATTGTTGTGCCTGGCTCATATCGCGTAAAAGCACAAGCAGAAAGCGAAGGTTTAGATAAAATATTCACCCAAGCAGGTTTTGAATGGCGTTTGCCAGGCTGCTCTATGTGTTTAGGTATGAATGACGACAAACTAAATTCAGGCGATCGCTGTGCTTCAACAAGCAACAGGAACTTTGAAGGTCGTCAAGGACGAGGTAGTAGAACTCATTTAGTCAGCCCTGAAATGGCAGCCGCGGCTGCTATCGAAGGTCATTTTGTCGATTTAAACGCATAGGAGTGTTCACGTGGAAAAGTTTTCAACACATACGGGTTTAGTTGCTCCGTTAGATGCAGCAAATGTAGACACCGATCAAATTATACCTAAGCAATTTTTACAAAAAACGGAACGTGTTGGCTTTGGTCAGCATCTATTTCATGATTGGCGCTATCTTGATGCAGATGGCCATCAAGACAATCCTGACTTTGTATTAAACAAGCCTGTTTATCAAGGAGCCAGTATTTTGCTTACACGCGAGAATTTTGGTTGTGGTTCAAGTAGAGAGCACGCACCTTGGGCGATTCAAGAGTTTGGCTTTAAAGTTATTATTGCCCCTAGCTTTGCTGATATTTTTTATGGTAACTGTATCAACATTGGTGTTTTACCGATTATGTTACCAGAAGATCAAATCAATACATTATTTGCACGTTCAGAAGAAGACCAACTTTCATTGGAGGTTGATTTAATTAACAATACCGTAAAAGGACAAGGATTTACTTTTTCTTTTAACGTAGATAAGTTCCACCAGTATTGTCTTGAAGAAGGAATAGACAGTGTAGGCTGGACCCTAAACAAACTAGACAAAATTAAAGCTTTTGAAGCGAACATGCCTGCATGGCAATAACGTATTAGCTGATTGAAAGCTTAAGTGATAACGTGTTAAATTCAAATATTCACGTTATCACTTAATTTGTTTTGTAATGGCACCATCAAACTCGCAAGCAATTTTAGAAAAAATTCCTTTATCCAACCTAACCTTAGGAATGTATGTCACATCAATCATAGATAATGACAATATCGAAATAAAGTCAGAAGGTTATATTTCAGATCAAGAAATAATAAACCAATTAAAAAAAGCAAATGTTTGCTACGCCATTGTTGATACAACTAAACAAAAATCAGTTGAAAAAATTGACCGAGTATTAGGTGAAATTACAGTTACTCAAACCGTTCCTACTAAGCATTCAACACCTGATGTTTCACTTGATCAAGAAATGCGTAAAGCCAATAAGCTCTATATGAGTGCGCGAGACTTACAAGAGAACATTTTAGCGTCAGTTAAACGAAACCGTACCCTTAATCAAGAAAACATAAGTCAAACAACCGATTCTCTCGTAGATTCTGTTTTTCGAAATCAAGACGCACTGACTTGTTTAACCCGCTTACAATCTAAAGACTCTTATTTATTTGAACATTCGTTAAATGTGGCCATTCTAATGTCGGTCTTTGCTAAGCATTTAGCCCTTGAAAAGCGTATTGTACAAGAACTCACTTTAGGCGCATTCTTACACGATATTGGTAAGGTATTAATCCCAAAAGAAATACTTCATAAACGTGGCTCTTTGACTATTCAAGAAGAAAAAATAATGCGTAGTCATGTTGCACTGGGTTTAAAGCTGCTAGAAAATAGCCCTGAGATATCTCATATTGCAATGCGAATGATACAAGAACACCATGAAAGAGCTGATGGTAGTGGTTACCCACATGGGTTAAATAGCAAAGCAACATCTAAATACGGAAAAATGATTGCGATCGTTGATAGCTATGATGCTATGACATGCGAGCGGCCGTATAAGTCAGCTGTTTCACCAATTTCAGCCTTTAAAACGCTTGTTGCAGAAGCGCCAACCAAGTATGACGAAGAGCTTGTCGAAAAATTTATTCAATGTTTAGGCGTTTACCCAGTAGGTACACTGGTAAAACTTAATAGCGGGAAGTTAGGCTTGATTAGCCAGCTAAACAAAAGCATGCCGCTACGCCCCTTTGTCAAAGTTTTTTATAATACTCGTTTAAATCAAGCTATCTCAATTGAAGAAATTGATCTTTCAAAAAGTAAATATAAAGATCAAATTGATTGTTGCATTAAACCCGAAGATTTTAACATTAATTTATTAGGCTTTTTCAAAAATGCTTTTATTGATTAACCCCCTAAATGAACTTTAATCACAATAAAAGCTTTTTAAGCTTACCAATTAGATAATGCAGGCATGGAGAACTGTTCACCTCTAAAGTTTAATATCACTTTTTGTGGCAAAATAGCTTCTAATAAAACATCATTAGCGATATGCTCGCCTTCTTTGAAGTCACGTCCGTTTACCCTAACCCAACCGTTGCCCTCGGTTTCAAACATATGCATTTCAAAACTAAGTGGTGGTAAGGCATCTTGAAAAGTAGCAGGCATTTGATGTAAAGCAGTAATTGATGAATAATCAACATTTTCAATTGATTGGTTTTCGTTCTTGTTAATCGGTTCGTCTTCAGTTTCTTTCACCGCTTCTTTAAACAGTTCGAGTATTTCCTTAGACACTCCCTCTTCGGCCTTTAAGGTGATAGCACTTTTTTTCTGTTGTTCTTGGTAAGCTTTTGCGTTGTAACCTAAAACCAAAGGTGCTGAAGTTTTTTCTTCTGTTTGACTGGGTTCGGTTGATTTTTCATCAACAGGTGTTTTTTTAGCTAAAATCTCAATCGCTTGGCTAATCTCCGTTTGGTTAGCATGCTTCGCCTTTTGAGCAGGTAGGTTAGTTTCTAGGTTGGTATCATTTTGCAGCGCTAGGTTATCTGTTGTGTTTTTCTGTGTGGGAGCAGATGGTATGAGTTGTTCATCAGGCTCTTGGTTGCCTAGTGTTGAATTAGACGATACCTGTTTCTCATCATTGAAGAATTTACCATTATTCGCAAGCCACACACCTATCAATAGCGATAAAATCACAGTAACTGACATAATCGCAGCTTTAACTGAAAGCGATTGCCATAGTGAAGGCTTCACAGCTTCTCCTAATGCTTCATGTGCCGCCTCTATCACTATTTTTTTATTAACAACAGCTTGATTGTCACTATAGGCCAACACCAACGCGCGATCACACAACAAGTTAACAACACGTGGAATGCCTTGTGATATTTTATGAATCGCTGCTATTGCACTTTTATTGAACAAGTTGCGAGTGCAATTTGCAACCGAAAGGCGATGTTGAATATAACTTGTCAACTCTTGTTGCGTTAGTGGCATTAAGTGATAACGAGCAGTAATACGCTGTGCAAGTTGACGTAAGTCTCTGCGTTGCAATAACTGCTGTAGTTCTGGTTGACCAATTAAGATCACTTGAAGCAACTTTTTGGTATTCGTTTCAAGGTTAGTAAGTAAACGTAATTGCTCTAACACTTCCGCTTGTAAGTGCTGCGCTTCATCAATAATAACTAATGTATTAATTCCCTGCTCATGATTGCTAATCAATTTTTGTTGGATTTTATCAGTAAGGTACTTTAACGTTGCGCCTGTTTTTTTATAGCGTATTTTTAAATTATCACAAATCGTAGCAAGCAACTCTTCACATGAAAGCGTAGGATTTAAAATAAATGCGAGTTGTGTATTTTCTGGTAGTTTTTCCATTACCGTTCGACTAATGGTAGTTTTACCCGTTCCAACTTCCCCTGTAAGTAAAACAAAGCCGCCGTTATCACCAAGACCATACGTTAAATGTGATAACGCCTCGCGGTGGCGATCACTTAAAAATAAATAAGCAGGATCTGGGGCAATAGTAAAAGGCGCTTCACTTAATCCAAAATAAGCCGTATACATAAAAATAATTTACTGGTGAAAAAGGCTAAAGCAAATTAACCCGTATCTTCAACGATGTCAAAGGCCCGCATATAAGAAAAAACAATGTTATGTTAGAATGATTACCGTTAATGATCACTAAACCTTGTGCGATATTTCTTCTCATGAAAAACAGTCAAAAAAAACTTCCTATTGAACATTACCTTGTGGGTGGTGCGGTGCGAGATCATTTACTTGGTCGTGAGATTAAAGAACGCGATTATGTGGTGGTAGGCACAACCGTTCAACAAATGTTATCACTTGGCTTTACGCAAGTCGGTAAAGATTTTCCTGTTTTTCTTCACCCAGAAACTAAAGAAGAATATGCTCTGGCACGTACTGAGAAAAAACAAGGACAAGGCTATAGAGGCTTTGTGTGTAATGCATCGCCAGAAGTAACTTTAGAGCAAGATCTATTGCGAAGAGATTTAACCGTTAATGCAATGGCAATGACCAGTGACGGTCATATAATAGATCCATACCATGGCCAGATAGACTTAAATAATAGAGTACTTCGCCACGTATCTGATGCTTTTATTGAAGACCCGCTAAGGGTGCTAAGAGTAGCTAGATTTGCCGCGCGATATCATTATTTAGGATTTAGTGTTGCACCGGAAACACTTGCTTTGATGACGAAAATTAGTCAATCAAACGAGTTAAATGCATTATCTGGTGAACGTATTTGGCAAGAGTTTGCTAAGTCTTTATCGGAAAATAATCCTGATATTTTTATTAAAATATTAGCTCAATGTAAAGCACTTGATAAAATTTGGCCTAACTTAGCCGATGCCTATGCTGAATACCCTTATTTAGAGCCATTAACCCAATCTGTTAACGTCACGGATTCATTATCAATTAGATTTGCCTTATTAGCTCAACAGCTCCGATATACTAAAAATAAACTGCAATCACTTAACTCAATTGATTCTGAGCATGAAAATATTGCTAGTATTGAAGAAATAGCCAATAAGTTACGAATTCCAAACAACATTAAATGGCTTGCGACAAAATTGCTCGTTCATCAACAACACGTTGAACACGTACTTACTTTAGCTGACAAAAAAGTTTTATCATTACTCAATGATTTAGATGTTTGGCGAAAGCCAGATGCTTTTGAAGATTTTCTCATTGCATGTCAGGCATCAAAGCACGATGGAAACTGCACTTTGCAAACACAGTTTTTAAGACACGTTGTATATGAATCAAGTAAAATTAACGCGCAAATGTATATTAAGCAAGGCGTTCAAGGTAAAGATATTCGTTTAGCGATGGATAAGGAAAAACTAGCTATTATTCAAAAATTACAAGCCCAACACATCAAAAATACTCAATAATCAAATCCAATTTTTATTGTATTTTTATTAAATAATAGATTTAACCGACTAATAAACTTATCATTTTTAATTCACAACTTTTCTACAGGTAATAATCAAAAACATTCCTGTTAGACTTTCTAATATTCTTGCTTCAAGAACATATCTGTCGCATTAAGAAGCTACTTAGCGATTCTGCTATTCCTTCACCTGTAGGAGTGGAGAATAACAGGCTAATCCAACATGGAATTAGTAAATTTAAATGAAACAAAAAGGAATTTAAATATGCGTGAATTAAACGTAAATGAAACTGAAAATGTAAATGGTGGGGTTTTCATAAACCCTTTAACGATTGCTTTAGGCATTAGAGTAGCCAAAATTGCAGCACCTCATCTAAAAAGAGCGGGTATAGCTATTGGTTCTGCAATTGCAGCTGCTGCTGGCTTCGAGCATGGAAATTCATAATGAAGATCTTAAATGACTATCAAGTTAAACAGGTTAATGGTGGAGTCTTCATTAGTGCAATTATTGTAATCGGAGGCAGTTATTTAGGTGGCTATATTTATGGTCGCTTAACGAGGCCTACTCCTCCGCCAAAACCAATAGAGCCTTGTAGCCCTAATCCTACTACTGGAAAACAATGCGCATAAATATAAATAGACGGCTAATTATAGTCGTCTATTAGCTATCACGGAATACATTATGAAGTCATCCACTTGCCCACATTGTCACAGAATGATTAAAAAGAATACTTTAAAGGAACTGAAAAACACGCCATCTATACTTTGTCCATATTGTATTAAACCTATTCGTATTAGTGAACGTCATATTGACTTTACCGTTTACTTTTTTTCGGCATTATCGGGTATTGTAGGTTATGGTATTTATAAGTGGCCAATAGCAGAATTAGTTATATTCATTGCTATTTTTAGCGTGGTTTATGGTGTATTTTTTAAATCGAACATTGGTATATACTTCCCACTTGAAAAAGGAGAAGAAGAAGATGTTTTTTAATGCTTTGCTTTCATCCTTTCTCAAAAATATCATTGTTCATTTTTAAAGTATATTTGTAAGTTGTGAATTCCAAACACCATTAAATGGCTTGCGATCAAAGTGTATCGTCACAACAACACGTTGAACACTTACTTACTTTAGCTGACAAAAAAGTTTTATCATTACATGTCAGGCATCAAAGCACGATGGAAACTGCACTTTGCAAACACAGTTTTTAAGACACGTTGTATATGAACCAAGTAAAATTAACGCGCAAAAATATATTAAGCAAGGCGTTCAAGGTAAAGATATTCGTTTAGCGATGGATAAGGAAAAACTAGCCATTATTCAACAATTACAAGCCCAACACATCAAAAACACTCAATAATCAAATCCAATTTTCATTGTATTTTTATTAAATAAACTCACTAACCCATTAATAATTAAAATAATTTCAATTCACAATGTTTCCACAAGTAATAATCAAAAACATTACTGTTAGACTTCTAATATTCTTGCTTCAAGAACATATTTGTCGCATTAAGAAGCTACTTAGCAATTCTTCTATTCCTGCATCTGTAGGGGTGGAGAATAACAGGCTAATTTAACATGGAATTAGTAAATTTAATTGAAACAAAAAGGAATTTAATTATGCGTGAATTAAGCATGAATGAAATAGAAAAAGTAAAAGGCGGTGCATTATTTTTTGGTGCGGCTGTTGGTGCTATTGCTGGCGGAGCAAACGCTTATGCTGATGGCGGTGATTTAGGAGATGTAGTAGCAGGTGCTTTTGTGGGAGGAGTTTCTGGTTTTTTTGGTGGAGCAGGAGGAATGCTATGGAATAATGGTGCTAGATTAGCGGGAAGCATCTCAGGTGGTGGTAGTATATTTTTTGCCTCACTCCCTTCGTTATCAAGAAGATAAACATAACACGCATACAATAGTTAGCTTGTATTTCTTGTATGCTATTTATCGGAGAAAGAGAAGATGGTTAATTTTTTTGCTAAGTACTGCTCGTTATACACAACGTGGGATATAAATAGTATCGCCAAGTGGGAACATCAAAAACAAGCAGGCATAGTTAAATTTATATTAGTTGAAGGAGTTATAAAATGGGGGATATTTTCGGCATTGATTTTTCTCAGCATAACCCTTACAGGAAAAGAATTTGGTTCAAAAGAAGTAATTACAACATGTTTAATTTGGCTAGTTGCTTCAATAGTATATGGTTCTTCACTTTGGTACGGTACATCTGTAGCTTACAATGCACAACTTAAAACAAGGCGATAAATTAATTAGTTCATATTTTGTTTTTTTAACTCATCATGCGCTAAAAGCTTAGACCTTAAGGAGAGATTTCTGCTTAATTTGAAGAATAGCTTTCTTTAGTAGCTTTATGATTTTTGCACTCACCATCAAATAGTTATGTACTAAAAGAATTAAAATCTTTAAAGATCGATATAAGCATGAATAAAAGTGTTAACGAATAATGGATATTTCTATGTACAAAGTACGCTTTTTTTGGGGTAATGAAAAATATTTAGACAGTGAGAGTATTTTAACCGCTCTAAAATATCGTTTGATAAACCCCGTTACGCTTATTCAAAAAGAAGGTGTTTATCTTTTACCTGAAGAATGGAAAGAATTTAGTGCAACAAGTATTTACAGAAGAGAAACTTATATTGACAAAGCATTACTAGAAGTAAAATTTTTAGGCACCCTTTTTTTTCTTTACTTCTTTTACTTAGTTTTTTTTGATTTTGACTATGAAAAAATTTCTTATGTGATCGCATTTGCATCAATCCTTTGTCTGATCCCTTTATATATTATTAAATTAGATCGAGAGGTTATTAAAAGCTTTCAAAAACAAAAATCGAGTTTCATATCACGCTATAGAGCCATGACAATTATTGAAAGTAGTAGGGCATACCTCCCTCTGATCATATCCCCAATAATTATATACCTGCCAGCAAGCATTTTTTTTCAGGAGGAGAGCACTTTACCTAGCTTTCTCTATAATGTATTTAAACATAATAGCTTATTGCATTGGGCACTTAATTTTACCGGGTTGATTTGGTGTATAAAAATTATTGAAGGTCGGTTTTCAATACTCAATACCTTACTTATATTGATAACTATTTTTGCAATTACCTTTTGTTTATATAAATACATACATGTAAACCATGGAAATGGTTTATCTGGAATTTTATATGCCCTACTTCCATTTGTTGTTTTTATTTCTTATGAGGTGAGGTGCTTTACAAGACTAAAAGAGTATATAGGATCTTTTATTATTCTGACTAGCGCTAGCCTGTTAGTGTTATCTTACATAGATACAATTGGCCATCTCTTAGGTCTATTTTCAGGCATTGCAGTATTGAGTGTGCATCAAATTTTGTTAAAGAACGTTCAGAATAAAGCTCAACTACAGGCAAAATGAAATCGATCAATAACAAAGTAAATTTATACAAACAACATTGACCTAAATTGTTACAGGCGAAAATAATGAAATTTTACCAATATTTTGGCGTTACTTCCTTTTTTGGTTTTGGCATATTTATTTTTAATAGTTGGTATTCTGGACAGCTACAGATTGAGGTATTAAGTATTTTATTAATTTCAATTGCCATATCAGTTACCGCTAACATCTTACGGATTTATATTGATAAAACATAGTTGCTGGTTGTAAGAGGACTAAGCATGAATGAATTAACTACTGTAAATGGTGGTGCGGCTCTCATTTTATGGACAATATTATTGCTTGGCCATGAAGCACTAAACGAACTTGGCAGAGGTATTGGTGCTGGCGTTTACGATGCAACACATTAAGGAGTCAATAGTGAAAAATTTAAATATAAATGAATTAAAAGCTGTAAGTGGTGGTGGCCTAATGAGAGAGATTGGTTATGAAATTGGCAGTGGGCTAGCCGGAGATTGGGGTAAAGAGCTGGGCGGCTGGTTATATGAGATAACTCATTAAAAAATGACCATGAAACCAGCGAATAACCCGCTGGTTTCAAACAACTCAAGGAGGAAAGCATGTTACAAATATTAAAAAAAAGCCCCATAGCGAGAATTATTACACTACTCATTCTTTCACAACTCATGGCAGGGTTGATACTTATTCCTTTTTTTAGTCTAAATATTATTAATCCCAACGACTTTAATATTGAAGCTTTAGGCATTGAGTTAATGTCACTTATTTTTTTGCTACAAGCTGCGGCTAATTTATTTTTAATTTACCAATTGCAAAAGAACTATGATAAACAACCTTTTCTTCAGATTGGTTTTTCTCGTGAAAATTTATTAAAAAAAATTAGCTTTGGATTAGGCGGCGGCGTTATTTCCATAATAATTATTTACCTGATTTTGTTATTTTCAGGTCTAATTGAAACATCTACTAATACTGTTAATTTATATCACTTTGCTTGGTACTTCGGACTTTTCTCAATTGTTGCTGTTAATGAAGAACTTCTCGTAAGAGGCTACATTTTAAAGAGCTTGTTAGGTTCACAACATAAATATATAGCGATAATAATTTCTGCTTTAATTTTTATGATACTTCACTCTGGAAATAGTGATGTTTCGTTACTTAGTTTTATAAACCTATTGTTGGTAGGTATATTTTTAGGGCTGTATTATACCTATTTCAAAGATCTATGGTTTCCTATCGGTTTCCATTTCACATGGAACTTTATCCAAGGGCCAGTATTAGGCTTTCCTGTGAGCGGACTTCCAGTTGAAGGTTTGTTAATACAAAAATTCACAGGTAATTCAGCCATAACTGGGGGAGAGTTTGGTTTAGAGGGGTCTTATCTTACTATGGCTCTTTTAGTACTTTTATGTCTAATCGTTTGGCGTATAAATCATCAAACTGATGGTAAACATCACAAGGTTATTACCAAACAAAGTTTAATATAGGGTTGATGGATAAGCAGTATGAACTTCAAGAACAAGGTCCTGCCTGAGAAATTTCTGTTTTTAATATTTTAATAATTAAGGAATTCACCAATTTTAACATTGAATGGACTCACAACATGACTAGTATTATCACTCAAAAAAATAACACAATACCTACCAAACATAGTGAACTATCACCAATTCAATATCTTAAATGGTTTGTCGTACTTATGATTGTTCCAGTTATATTAAGTCATATGATTTTTAATTTTCTGTTAGGAATTGAAACAACAGATCTTCGTTTAGCAAGTTTGAATACGGTATTTATGAATAATACCAATTCGCATAAATATTCGGTCATTCAGCGAGAATTAAATGCTTTAGAGGCACGGCGTTGATTGCAGAGAATGGTTATTCAGGAGAACGTGCTCCTGCGTTCTCTAATGAGCTACATCCTTGTAGCGTCCTTTTCAAAATCAACAACACAGGCTATGAAGCGTTTAAACTCGCCCTTTGGGAGCGTGTTAGAGGCGCGATAATTGCGCAAAACGTGTTTGATGTAGAACAACTATACCTGCACACGTTTCGCTTATTCCCCCACCTCTGACATCGCTCTGAACTGACTTAATCTTTATGCGAATTGGTATAACATCTTAGTGGCGGTGTTATCAACCCCATTCATTCATCATGTCTATAAACTTGCTCCTAACATTCTCTGTGTACAAAGGGTCTCAACAAAACACATTGTTCGCATTATTATGTTTTGTACATTTATCAGTATTTTTTTCACGTTTTGCTATCAATGGTTTGACATAGAACAGTCAGACTTTCTTGACAGGTTAAGCGACTCAGCTTTAACCTTATTATTAGGCTTTATTGTTATTTGTCTGATTGGCCCAGTATTAGAAGAGATTTTATATCGAGGAATACTATTTACTGGACTACAACGTACAGGAATGCATACTTCACTTGTACTAATTATAACAACATCAATTTTTACCTTTATACATGTTCAATATGACGCTCAACAACTCGCCTTTATTTTTATTTACGGTTTATTGCTCGGGATCATTAGATACAAAACTAATAATATTCTTTTATGTATTGCAATTCACATGATACATAACGTTTACAATTTATTTTTTTATATATAGCTATCCTGCTAGCAATGCACTTTTAGGAAGCGCTTATTCACCATAAAACCACTTTCAAATGATTGATTATTTAAGATAAAAAACCACGTTAGAAAACGTGGTTTTATCATTGAAATTATGGCTTAGAATTTATAAGTCGCTTTTACGTAATAGAATGCGCCGTTGTAATCAAACGGCCCGCTTTCAAAGTACATAGCCCCTGCATAGTCTTCGCTTAATTCATAGGGTAGTTCTTCTGCGTCTTGATCAAAGATATTATTTGCACCCGCAGATAATGTCCAAGAATCGCTGAAGAAATAACTCACTTCTGCATCAAAAGTAACAGCAGCATCAGCATCGGCACTTGCACCACCATCATCAGCATGAACAGCCCAGTATTCTCCGTAATAGTTACCACGAATAAACATCGACACATCATCCCAAGACTGTGACATCGTTAGCGTGCCACGATGCTCTGGAATGCCCTCTTCTAATCGACGTACTTTAACTTCACCAGTGGCATCAGAAAACCTATCGACTTCTGTTTCATTAAAGTTATACGCTAAAGCAAATGCGGTATCTCCTCCAAACAATTGCATCGAATAATTTGCAACTATATCAAGGCCATTCGTGGTAGTATCAAAGTCATTCGCAAAGAATGTAACGCTGGAAATTGATTTATCCTCAATACCAAGTTGATCTAACACCGCACGCGTAACTTCAAATTTATCTGTTTGCTGAATACGATCTGTCACTTCTATTTGATAAATATCCGCAGTTAAGAAAAAGTCCCCCTGTTGATAAACTAAACCCGCAGCAAAACTTTTAGACTCTTCAGGTTCAAGTTCTTTACCCCCATAATACATTGATAACGGATTTGTCGGAGGAAACGTTGCCGATTGTACGAGTTCCCCTTCAACAAATGACGTTTGCGTATTTACGACATTAGCTTGTCCCACGGTTGGTGCACGAAACCCTGTACTATGTGAACCACGAACGGATAAATTATCTGTCAATTGATATTGCGCGGTTATTTTATAATTGGTTGTAGCACCAAAAGAATCAAAGTCTTCATATCTTAATGCAGCTCCTAATAAAAAATAATCTGTCATCTGGGCTTCGATATCTACGTATGCAGCAAAAGATCTACGCTCTTTTGTACCTTGAGATTCAGGACTAAAACCAGCAAAACCATGAGAACCAACACTAAACCCTTGCGATGCTAAAACACCACTATCCCAAGAGGCTCTCTCGCCGGACTTAATTTCAAAGCTTTCTTCACGCCACTCAACACCCATTGCAACGCTAGCATCATCCTCTAATCCCCAATCAAACGTTTTATTGATATCGAAATTAAAGGTTTTTTCTAGCTGAACATAACTACCCGTTTTGAAAGAAAGATCACCCTGTTCTGGCCCCATTGAAGGGTTAACGGTATTACGTAATGTATATTCTGATTCATTGCGCCCTACACCACCACTTAAATCAAAAAACCAGCCATCTAAAAAGCCTGATTTAAATTCACCGTCAACTCCCATTGTTAATGAAGTATCATTTATATCTCCAGTAAATTGTGGAGTGTAGCCACCAGGTAGTAATTGATTGAACGCCCAACAATTATCATTATTAGCAACTTGTTGATAAGCAGAAGTATCAAGGATATTTGGTACACTGGTACCATTAACGTAATCAACCAATGTGACATCTATAGGACAGCCACTTATGCTATTACCGCTGCTGTCTAAACCTTGTAAGTCACCAACAAGCCATACTTTTCTTGTTGGATTACCATCACCATCACCATCAGGATCCCAAAAGAAATCATTAACGTCTTTACTAAAAACACCACCACGGTTTTGTGGGTTTCGGTAATAATACCCCCCCGTTGCAGTACGTTCAGAGTAGTTACCAAACATGTAAAATTGTTTATCATCTCCCAAATCTAAACCAACATTAGCGAATACCGTTATATCATCATCAATTTCTGGATTACCCCATACCATCGCAGGATCATTAATATGAGTATTACCGGCTTCACTTAACGCTAACGCATCATTACGCTGAACACTTCGACTAGTGGCATCAGCTGTTTTATATTGAAAGCTTAAATTCGCAAAACCGTATTTAGTAAATGGCAACCCGATATTGCCATCAACAGTCGTTGCGGCACCGTCACCTTCACCATACTCACCTCTACGAACAGATATCGACCCGCCGTCTGCATCATCTTTTAAAACAAAATTCATCACACCTGCTATCGCGTCAGACCCATATTGAGCGGCTGCACCATCGCGCAATACCTCAACTTGTTTAAGTGCAATAGATGGGATAACAGAAATATCTGGTCCTTGTGCGCCATCATTTACCCCACCACCTTGAAAAGCAATGACTGAGGCACGATGACGTCGCTTTCCGTTTACCAGAATTAACGTACTATCAGAGGAGAGCCCTCTTAGATTTATTGGCCTAATAAAAGATGCGGCATCGGATATAGGCTGTGCTCTTGCGGCAAACGAAGGCACCGCAGCTTGTAATTGATCAAGCATATCTGTTGATGCGTTTTTCCCAAGCTCGTCTGCACCAACAATATCGACGGGAACCGGCGACTGAGCGACAGAACGCGGTGCTGAACGAGTACCAACCACAGCAATTCGCTCAACCTCTTTTTCAGCATTAGACGATTCGGTTTCTTCAGCAAATGAGGGGGATGTACCAAGTGCTATGCTAATAGCAAGTGCTAGCTTAGTAGCACGATTTAACTTAGACATATTATTTCCTTCCTGGCGTTTTAGTGTATTTAATTTTTTAGTTATTTAGAGCGTGTTGATCTTTACTGTTTAAGTTTTTTTCAAATTAAACGCCTTCTGATCGCGGCACTTGGATTATTGCATAGTCATTCTATGGTTAATTCAAGTAACAAAGAGCAGGAGGCGTTTAGTTGAACCCTTCGGGCTGTATCTGTTTGGCATTTCTACTGTGTTAACGCTTGACTGGAGTAGAATAACTACACAGCGCAAGTGTTGCCTTGTATAAATACCAAACAAATTGCGGCAAAAGTAAACATGAAAGATCAACACGCTCTAATTATTTATTTTATAATTTTATCGATCTGACCTGATCGCTTAATCACGAATTCAGACCTCTATTGGGTATAAGCTACGATTTAGTGGTTTACAAGTTTGCAGTTTTTACTTAACGAAGTTTAAGAATTAGTAATAAGCGTCATGTATACAATATTAAATAGCTATAAGTGACTCATTGAATTTAATAAAGCTTGTAGAAAGCTTTATAAAACAAAGGTTATTATTATCGACGATAAAGAGAGGTTTTAAGTTGATGACGTAATTTCTACGATTAAAATTATAAAATATTGATATTAAAATACTGAATAAAATAGCAAAAAAGTCTTAAAAACACCCTAAGTAAATGTTTGATAGATCCATAAATTAACCAAATTGATAAGTAAAAAATAATGCTTGAATCATATATATAGGCTAAAAAGTTCGAGATTGAATCAAACGTTATACTTAATATTTTACTGAGGGAGGTTACAGAAAAGTAATAGCAATCATTGTAAGTTATCGTGACGGTGAAACGTCGGTATATAGAGGCGAATATTGCAAAAACACGAATATAACACGAGCGTACATTGAACTTTTCAGTTATCTATTGCGCAAATATTGCTAACAATTATCATCAAAATTCAATGCACATTCGTGAGAGTTTTCAAATAACTATTCAGCAGGCAACACTAATGCTTCAACAGAACCAAAGCCAATTCTTACTGCTCCAGCTTTTTCACACCAACCTTTCATTACCACGTTGTCTCCATCCTCTAAGAAGGTACGAGTCTCACCATTTGGTAAGTTAATAGGCTCAGAACCTGCGTTTGATAATTCTAACAACGACCCTGCTTCATCTGGATTTGGCCCTGATTGCGTACCAGAACCAAACATATCGCCAGCCCTCAAATTACAACCGTTAACCGTATGATGTGCCACCATTTGATTGACAGTCCAATAAGAGTCATTGAAGTTAGATGTTGATAGTGGTGTAGCTTCTTGATTAGCTGCGCGCATTTTTTCAGTTTCAAGTAGCACTTGCAATTGAATGTTGTAAGCACCAGTTTCACGGTTTTCTGCTGATTCCAAGTAATCCATAGGTTGCGGATCATCTGAATCACGCGTCCAGGCACCTCTATATGGCATTAGCGCTTCAGAAGTGACTATCCAAGGAGATATAGTTGAAGCGAAGCTTTTCGACAAAAATGGACCTAATGGCTGATATTCCCATCCTTGTATATCGCGCGCTGACCAATCATTAAATAGACATAAACCAAATACATGATCATCTGCCTTATTGATACTTATTGGCTCACCAAGATCATTACCTTTACCAACAAAAATACCCACTTCAAGCTCATAATCTAAGCGTTTACAAGGGCCAAAACTTGGCTCAGTTGCTGTTGGTGCTTTAGTTTGCCCTTTAGGTCGTTTAAAGCTGCTGCCTGAAATTTCAATCGAAGATGAGCGACCGTGATAACCAATAGGGACCCATTTATAGTTAGGTAATAATGGATTATCTGGACGAAACTTTTTACCGACAGAGGTTGCATGGTGAATCGAAGTATAAAAGTCGGTATAGTCGCCAATATTGCACGGTAATGCATATTCAACATCTGACATATCTACTAAGCAATTTTCCAGCACTTGTTGATGAGCAGAGCCTTCTGATAATGCATCAGACAGTACTTTTCGTAGTTCACTCCATGCTTCTTTACCCATTGCCATAAAATCATTTAACTGCTCTTTTGCGCAAGCAGAAATAGCTTCCGCGGCTAAGCCAGTAAAAATCTTCGCTTCTTTAACTGCAGCTAAATCAACTACTTTATCGCCAATCGCTACACCACCTCGAAATGACTCCTCATTGCCTTTTCTACGAAAAATAGCAAAAGGTAAGTTTTGAATCGGAAAATCACATTTATCTTGGTTAGCAGAGCTTACCCAGCTTTTAAGTGATGGATTATGCGTCGCATTTAACTTGAGATTAGATGACATTAAAACACTCCATAAGTCAGCATGTTACTAAGGCTGTTAATACATGCTATAAAATTTTTCTCATTATAACAGTGGCCGAAATAAACGCTATGTCGTGGGTTGAACTGCAAGAGAATGTTTGTCACTGCTCTTTGCACATATATGTTTACACTACAGTATGATTATCAATACACTATGCATATGAACCCGCCAAGTCATGTGTTTACATGAATCATGCAATAAACCATTGACTACCCTTTGATATATCTCCTTATTTTCTTAAGCAAAATATTTAAGGGTAGGCTATACATTAAAATACCCTACATTAAAATATACTCGTTATGCCTTTATCTTTTTTGACACAAAAAGCAACCGTAGACTCATCTCCTTGGCGTGTTCTCATTGTTGATGATGAAGAAGATATTCATCAGATCACCAAAATGGCATTAAAACGCTTCGAATTAGATGGACGTAAACTTACTTTTTTACATGCATATTCTGCAGAAGAAGCAAAAAGCGTTTTATTAGAAGAACAAGATATTGCGCTGGTGTTTTTAGATGTGGTAATGGAAAGCGATGATGCTGGATTGTTACTAGCCAAATGGATTCGCCAAGACCTCAATAATCAATTTTCCCGTATCGTTTTACGTACAGGGCAACCCGGACAAGCCCCAGAAGAAAAAGTCATCGTAGAATTTGATATTAATGATTACAAAGAAAAAACAGAACTAGATCGTAAAAAACTATTCACAACTGTATTTACTGCACTGCGTGCTTACCGCGATATTATTGAAGTCGATAAAGCGCGAAAATATCAAGAACGGTACCGTTCAGGTTTAGAACGCGTTATTGATGCCACTGGAAATGTATTAGAGCAGCGCTCTCTTAGAGAATTTTTCAATGGTTTATTAGAGCAAATCATGTCGTTATTACAAATTAACCAACAAAGCATGCTGCTGCAAGTGAAAGGTTTAGGAGCAATTTACACTGAAAATGATTTTCAAGTGATTGCAGAGATATCTAATAACGATGAAAACATTGCTAAAAAACAAGCATTCGAATACCTAAATTTAGCAATCAAAGAAAAGCGAAGTATATTTAAAAACAACGTGTTAGTTGGATATTTCCCCAGTAATAGCGAGAAAATAAGCTTACTGTATTTAAGCGGTATTGAGTCGCTATCAGATATTGACGCAAAACTCCTTGAAGTATTTTCAGGGAATATTAGCTTAGCGTTCGATAATTTATTACTCAATCGAGAGATTGTTGAAACCCAAGAAGAGCTTATTTACCGCTTAGGTGATGTTGTAGAATCTCGTTCCAATGAAGCAGGTAATCATATTCGCCGAATGGCTGAAGTATCTTATATGTTGGCGATCAAATCAGGTATGGATTTGTCTGAAGCTGAATTATTAAAACAGGCTGCTCCAATGCATGACATTGGTAAAATTTCCACACCAGACCGTATATTACTGAAACCAGGGAAATTAACTGATGATGAAATGGATGAAATGAAGCTACACCCTACTATAGGTGAAAGCATTCTTCATGGTTCTAAACGCCCCATATTACAAGCTGCGGCAATCATTGCGGCTCAACATCATGAAAAATTTGATGGTACAGGTTACCCTAGAGGGCTTGCTGGTGAAAATATCCACCTGTTTGCACGTATTGTTTCAGTTGCAGACGTATTCGATGCACTTACCCATAAGCGTTGCTATAAAGATGCTTGGCCACTCGAAAAAGTACAATCTTTTTTGCGTGAAGCTGCTGGAACGCATCTTGATCCCAACATAGTTAACATTATGTTAGAAAACATTACTTTGGCCGTGGAAATTAACCAAAAGTACCAAGATGATTAATTTAAAATCATAACAATACACATATAACCATAAAATTCAGTTACTTACCAGATGAGTAAGGTAAACTAATTAAATAGGCTAAACCTTTACCTTCTTCACTTTTTACTTTTATTTTTCCTCCCAAAGATTGTACTAAATTATAAATTAAATGTGTGCCTAAGCCACTCCCTCCTTGACCTCGCTTAGTGGTAAAAAAAGGTTCAAATAAACAAGACAATTGTTCGCCTGTTAACCCTTTACCATTATCAGCATAATGAATATTTATCGCAGTTTTTTTACTTCGCACAATAATTTGTATGCGACCATGATCATGTTCTTCAAATCCATGAATAAGTGAATTTAAGATCAAATTACTCAAAATTTGTGATAATGCACCCGCATTAATGTTCATCGTTATCTGGTCAGGACATTCAACAATCACCTGATGATTGACTCGTTTTAATTTAGGTTTTAATGATAGTAATATTTCATCAATATATGCCTTTAAATTAATATTACGCGTTTCGTTAGAGGATTGATCAACAGCAACCTGCTTAAAGCTTTTCACTAAAGCTGCGCCTCGTATTGTATTACTTTTTAGTATGGCTAAACCTTGTGCAAGCTCTGTAAAAAAATCTTGTAAGTCTTCTTCTGATAGCATTTGCTCTTCATAGCGGCTTTTAATGAAATTAAACTCCTCCTCCAAATGGCTAACGCCAGTAACACAAATACCTAACGGCGTATTAATTTCATGGGCAATTCCAGCAACTAAGCCCCCTAATGATGCCATTTTTTCTTTTTGCACCAATTCTTGCTGCGTAGTTTGTAAATGTTTAATAGTAATATTTAATTGCTTATTTTGTTGCTCAAGTAACCGGTGTTGCTCGGCAAGCCTCTGCTGTGCATCTCTACGCTGACTTTCATTCACATGGCTTTCAATCGCACTAGCAAGTTGATTTGCAACAAAGTTTAATACCTTTAAGTCGTTGTCAGTATATTGATTACTGTCTTGATATGTTTGAGCAACAATAACACCATGTAGCGTTTCACCACTAAGCATCGGCGCACCAATCCAACTAGTAAATTCACCCGAACCTAAAACATCTTTTATCTCCCCTTTCTCGATTAAGGCTTCAATACTACTTTGGTTCAAAAGTTGGGGGATTCTGGTTTTTATCACGTAAGAGGTTAACCCCTGTTCTAGCGGGATTATTTTTCCGGTTAGGTCTTTCTCGTCAACGTCTTTTTCATCCACAAAATAAACAAGTTCAATATGCTGTTCTTCTTCATTTAAAAGCGCGATAAAAAAATTATTCGCCTCAATAACAGCATTGGTGATCTCGTGTACTTGCTGATACAAGCTTTGTAGTTCAAGATCATCATGAGAAATTGACGCAATTTTAAATAAAGCATGTTGCAACTTTTCACTATACGTTAGTGCGAGTAGTTCTTGTTCTAATTGTTGGTAACTTGGTTTAAGGTCTTGTTCACTCAATTAAACATTGCCCATTTCATATCTATGTCATTTAAGAATAGACGAAAAATCCACAAGCGGCTTTAGAAACCATTTTACAAATAATAAGTGAACGTAGAACTACAATTCAAAGTCACCAAAATCTATATTACTGCTGGTATCAAGTGACTTTTTACTAGGAGGATCAAATAAGGAGGGCTGAGCTTCATCAGCAGTATGTGTTTTTTCTTTCGCTTTAAGTTTGCCATCTTTTCGCTTTTTACGTTGAATACAGCGTTTAATGACTTTTTGTTTATCATCCGAAGTTAAGTTTATCCATAACTGTCTTTCATCACGAGTACGCATACACCCTAAGCAATAGCCTTTGTCATCTGATTGACAAATACCAATACACGGGCTTGGAACATCAAAAAATTCTAATTGCATACATCACGCAGTTAAGGGTCTATAGATTAACTATAACCTATAGACCTATTAAACAAAACTTTCGCTTAAGCAAGCTTATCACTAGCAATATGATAGTCTGGATCTTCAATCACATTAACTTCTACCAAATCACCTGCTTTTTCTAACAACTCTAAGCATTCATTGCTTAAATGTTTCAAGTGCATTTTTTTACCTTGTGCAATATAACGCTCTGCAAGTGTATCTATCGCTTCAATGGCTGAATGATCTGCAACACGAGAGTTTTTAAACTCTACAATGACATCATCACTATCTTTTTCAATCTCAAACTGTTCCAAAAAGCTTGATACTGAACCGAAAAACAGTGGTCCGTTAACTTCGTAAACGGTAGAGCCTTGATCATTTACAAAACGTTCAACAATAACATGTTTTGCATGTTCCCAAGCAAATACTAATGCTGAAACAATAACACCAACAACCACAGCTACAGCCAGGTCAGTGGCAACGGTAACCCCTGAAACTAACACAATGACAAATGCATCAGCTTTTGGTACTTTGCGCATAATACGAAAACTTGACCATTCAAAGGTACCAATCACCACAATAAACATAACCCCTACCAGCGCCGCCAGTGGTATTTGTTCGATTAGGTCTGATGCAAACAAGATAAAGCAAAGCAATCCAAGTGCAGCAGCAATGCCTGACGCACGACCACGGCCACCTGAATTCACATTAATCATTGATTGACCAATCATGGCACAACCACCCATACCACCAAAAAAGCCGTTAACGGTATTAGACATGCCTTGAGCAACACATTCTTTATTGCCGCGACCGCGAGTACCGGTTAACTCATCAATTAACGTTAACGTTAACAATGATTCGATTAAGCCAATAGCAGCAAGCACTAACGCAAAAGGAAAAATAATGCGTAGTGTTTCAAAATTAAACGGGACTTGAGGAATAGCAAACGTTGGCAAGCCTCCAGCAATAGAAGCTGCTGGATCATTTGTCATATCACGTAAATAATCTACCACAGTACGAGCATCTAAATCTAAGCTTTGCGCTAATACTGTAACCACGATAATCGCAACTAAGGAAGAAGGAACCGCTTTAGTTAATTTCGGTAAGAAATGTATAATACCCATGGTAAGTACGATTAAGCCAATCATGGTTGCTAATTGATTGCCTTGCATCCATACGAAGATGCCGTCACTGTTAGCGACTTTAAATTGGCCTAACTGAGCTAAGAAAATAACGATAGCTAAACCGTTTACAAAACCCAACATAACAGGATGTGGTACTAATCGTATGAACTTACCCAGCCTAAATATACCCGCGAGTATTTGTAAAATACCGGTTAACACCACACAGGCAAATAAATACTCAACCCCGTGAAGCGCAACAAGGCTGACCATAACAACAGCCATTGCACCGGTAGCACCTGAAATCATACCTGGACGTCCGCCAAAAATTGACGTAATTAAGCCAACCATGAAGGCTGCATATAAACCGACTAATGGATCCACACCCGCAACAAATGCAAATGCTACTGCTTCTGGCACTAAAGCTAAGGCAACAGTTAAACCAGATAAGACATCATTTTTTAAATTGCCAACTTTGCTGGCTTTTAGTTCAAACATGAGTTTCCCGTGTTTTGTAGGCTATGCCAAAAAATCGGCAGATAAAATATTTAAGAGTCGCTTACTATCTATAAAGCTTAGAAGAAAAGTATGAAAACAAGATGATAAGCGTTAAAAAGCGCGGGAATACTATAGACTCGAAGGGAAAAAGTCAATAAATGCTGATTTTTTAACCGTCAAAATCAGCATTTATTTTATTGATTTTAAATAGAAAATTTTAGCC
The DNA here is from genome assembly GCF_030295995.1 of Thalassotalea hakodatensis. Taxonomy (NCBI): domain Bacteria; kingdom Pseudomonadati; phylum Pseudomonadota; class Gammaproteobacteria; order Alteromonadales; family Colwelliaceae; genus Thalassotalea; species Thalassotalea hakodatensis. The sequence continues at coordinate 3,213,047 of NZ_AP027365.1, forward strand.
ATTTTCACGTTGCAATAAAAATTCTTTAATTTCATCACGCGAGCCTAAAATATGTTGTTTCATTAATACCATAGCTTTTTCAATATCGCCTGATTTACATAACGCAAGTAATTCGTTATGTTCTGATTCTGCTTTGGAAATACCGCCCGCCCAAAGTAAATGCATGCGAATATAACGATCAGCATTTTTATTCAGCATATTCACAAGTTCTTGTGTTTGTGGTCGATTAGCGCCTGAATATAAACAGTTGTGATAGTCAGAGTTTAATTCACTCCAAGTATTTGCTGCATTCTCTTTACCAAGGGCTTTATCTAATTTACCAAGTAGTTGCGTTGCATGTGCTAGTGTTTCGTCACTCAAGTTAGGAATTGAAGCAGCCAATAGATCACACTCTAGCATTGCCCGTAATTCGAATAGTTCATCTACTTGTTCAATGTTTAATTCTGTCGCAGTAGCGCCTTTGTGTGGCTCAAACGCAACGAGTCCTTCAGCCTCTAATTGCAATAAAGCTTCCCTGACAGGAATTCGACTAACATTTAATTCTTCAGCTAACGCAGCCTGGCGTAATGGTTGGCCAGCCTTAATTTCACCATTAAGAATTTTTTCCCTTAAGGTCTCAACAACCAATTGGGTACGTGTTTTGTAAACTATGCTCATAAACGTTTTCCTACTTAAGATGGTGCCCATTATAAGCATTTGTGCATTAAAAAAAAGGAGCTAATGAAATTAGCTCCTTTTCTTTTCTAAATTTTGTTAATCTTTTAACTGTTCAGGCAATAATTCCTGCGGCATATTTTGATAACAAATCGGTCGTTGAAAGCGTTTTATCGCTTCACTACCAACAGAAGTCGCTCTAATATCTGTTGACGCTGGGAAGGGCCCACCGTGGTTCATGGATGCGCACACTTCCACACCTGTTGGCATTTGGTTATATATTAAACGCCCCACTTTATGTACAAGTAATGTAGCAAGAGATTGACTTTGCGCTAAATCATCATTTATGGCATGGATACTCGCGGTTAAGTTACCTTTCAATAAACGTGAAAATTCATACATTTCGTCAAGTGTTTTCACCCGTACTATTAATGCAGATGATCCGAAAACTTCTTCACTTAACATTGCAGTATTTTTAAACGTAGCAAAATCTGTTTGAAATAAAGCCGCAGAGCAATGATGTTCGGCCCCTGTTTTACCTTGTGCAAGGAGCGAAACGTTAGGTAATTTTTGCCATTGTGCAACTGTGTTTTGATAGTTAGTAGCCATCGCAGGCGTTAGCATAATGCCAGCCTCTGTATTAGCAACGGCTTCGGCTGCTGCTGCTTCGAATGCCTGACTACCTTCGCCTTCAACATACACCCAAATTCCAGGACTAGTACAAAACTGCCCTTGTCCCATCATTAAAGAAGCAACAAGTGCTTGCGCCGTTAAAACAGCTTCTTCTTTCAATTTATTAGGCATAATAAATTGTGGATTGATACTGCCTAATTCACCATAGAAGGGAATTGGTTCTTCGCGTTCGTTAATTTGTTTTTGTAAGATCATACCTACACGTTCTGATCCAGTAAAACCTACCGCTTTCACTAATGGATGTGTTACCACTTGACTTGCTATCGCGTAATTCTTCCCTTGCAGTAAAGAAAAAATACCTGGATGAAGTTGACACTTAGCAATAGCGCGACTAATTGCTAAAGCGACTAATTCAGCAGTTCCTGGATGTGCAGCATGTGCTTTCATGACCACTGGACAGCCGGCAGCCAATGCCGAAGCAGTGTCTCCACCTGCCGTTGAAAATGCTAAAGGAAAGTTACTTGCAGCAAATACACCAACAACCCCTAAAGGTAAATATCCTAAACGCGTATCAGGTTTAGGTAATGGTTGTCTATTATTATCAGCTAAATCGATCACACCTTGATACTCACCTGACTCAAGTAAGTCCGCGAATAAGCCTAATTGACCTACGGTTCTACCTCGTTCACCTTGAATTCTCGCCGAGGGTAAACCTGTTTCAGCACACGCCATGTCAACTAACTCATCACCGAGTGCTAAAATTTCGTCGCCTATTGTTCTTAAAAAGTTAGCGCGTTGTAATGCAGGTAATATATGGTAGCTTTCAAACGCTTGATTAGCCTGTTGAATTGCCGTTTCAACTTCTTGTTCTGTTGCATCAGCAAAGGTTGTTTGCATCGGCTTATTTTCAGCCGCATGAATGGCTGTAAAACCGCCTAAAGTATCACCAGACCATTCTCCGGCAATTAAATTTTTTCCTGAAATAGACATTTTGCCTCACTTTCGTTTCGTTGTGATTACTTTATTTAAATCAATTATCTTATACCAATTCGCATAAAGATTAAGTCAGTTCAGAGCGATGTCAGAGGTGGGAGAATAAGCGAAACGTGTGCAGGTATAGTTGTTCTACATCAAACACGTTTTGCGCAATTATCGCGCCTCTAACACGCTCCCAAAGGGCGAGTTTAAACGCTTCATAGCCTGTGTTGTTGATTTTGAAAAGGGAATAACCATTCTCTGCAATCAACGCCGTGCCTCTAAAGCGATTAATTCTCGCTGAATGACCGAATATTTATGCGAATTGGTATTATTTAACTGTAAAACCAAATGCGTAAGGATCATCATCATCAATGGTGATACAGTTTTTGCCAAATACTTTTGCCCAACCTTGAATGCTTGGTTTAATAGCGAGTATTTCTTCATTAGCAATATTAAGTGTGACGGTACCTTCAATACGCCCAACAAATTGACTCCCTATATAGCTTTCATGAGTAAAGCTATCTCCTACTTTAAGCAACCCTTTAGCAAATAACTGCGCCATACGAGCACTTGTACCTGTACCGCATGGCGAACGATCAATTGCCTTATCGCCATAGAAAACAGCGTTCGCACCGTTTGAGCTTTCATGCTTTGGTGTACCAGTCCAAAGGACATGGCTAATACCGTTTACGGTTGGGTCTTCTGGGTGTTCACAAATTAATACCTCGCTGGCAATTTGACGTATAATTGGACTCCAACGCAATATATCTGCGGCACTCCAGTGTTCAATCCCGGGAAAGTTCTCTTGCGGTTCCACTATTACGTAATAATTGCCGCCATAAGAAACATCAACAATTATTGTGCCTAGTTCAGGGATATCTAAAGCAATATTCTGATGGGCTAAATAAGCAGCAACATTGTAGATCTTTACAAATTCCACCTTATCGCCTTGCATACCGTATTCAACATTGACTTGCCCTGCTGGTACATCAATGATCAATTTCCCAGGAGTTTTTGGTGTTAATAAACCCGCTTCTAGTGCCGTTGTGACAGTACCAATAGTACCGTGACCACACATTGGTAAACATCCTGATGTTTCAATAAACAATATTGAAGCATCAGCATTATTACTACACGGGGGGTATAGAAAAGCACCAGACATCATGTCATGACCACGGGGTTCAAACATCAACCCTCGCCTTATCCAATCATACTGAGCTAAAAAACTTTGTCGTTTTTCACTCATTGATTTGCCAAGTAATTCAGGGTGCCCGCTTGTGACTAAACGCACAGGGTTGCCGCAGGTGTGCGCATCAATACAAAAAAATGTGCCTTTGTTCATTTAAATCCTAAAATTATTGACTAACATATAAGCGAGATAACTCTCGCTTATAACAATACTTCATCGGTAACAATTTTCACTACTGTAACCAAGGCGATAATACCGTCACCCATCTTGGATAATAGAATCTACTATTGTTTTCGTTGCCGAAAAGGTTAATTGGAAAGTCTTCCCTATAATGTCTTGTGACTGCAGAGTAACCACCACGCCAATTAATATTCGTCATCTATTTTTACTACATAATGAAAAGGAACTAGCTTTTGTTATTAATTGCTAGAATCAACATAGAATATTGTATACAATTATTTCATCGAGACAAGTATAATATATAAAATTTTTTAATTTGAGCGTGAAAAATGCAGTTTAATCTTAATAAACTAACAGGTTATCAATCTGTAAAAACTATTGATATGCACACAGAGGGAGAGCCGCTACGGATTATTTTAGCTGGATATCCAGAAATAATAGGCGATACCATTTTAGCTAAGCGTCAATATGTTACACGACATTTAGATCATCTACGTAAGTTTCTGATGTACGAACCAAGGGGTCACGCTGACATGTACGGCGCATTAATTACCACTCCTTGTACATCTAATGCAGATTTCGGAATTTTATTCATGCATAATGAAGGTTACTCAAGTATGTGTGGTCATGGCATTCTCGCTGTTGTTTCTCTTGCTGTTGAAACCCAAGCAATCGAATTAAACAATACTAAAGGTTATATTGGTATTGATACACCGGCTGGATTAATAAAAGCTTACGTCAATGAGCATAATAAAACTTCACAAATCAGCTTTGATAATGTACCCGCCTTTGTTGAATTAACTGAACAAGTCATTTATATAGAAGGCTTTGGTGACGTATCTTTTGATATTGCCTATGGTGGTGCATATTATGTGTTTGTTGATGCCGATAAAATAGCTGTTTCATGTTCTCCTGAAAACCAACAGCAGTTAATTAATCTAGGTCGCTTGATCAAAAATCTAGTCGCAAAACAGTACCCAGTTAACCACCCTTTAGAACAAGATTTGAGTTTTATTTACGGTACTATTTTTTATTCCAGTAAAACAACAGATGCTCAATCCCATTCTAGACACGTCTGTATTTTTGCTGATGGAGAGGTTGATCGTTCCCCTACAGGTACTGGAGTTTCAGCAAGAGTTGCCTTACTACATCATCAACAAAGCGTTGAGTTAAACACACCTATTATTATCGAAAGTATCGTTAGCAGTAATATGACGGTAATGGCGACTCAGCCACTTGACTACCATGGAGTTAATGCAGTAATTCCTCGCGTAAGTGGTCGCTCGTACATCACAGGAATTCACGAATTTCTACTAAATAAGCAAGATATTTTCCCGCAAGGCTTCTTATTAAGGTAGAACTATGACAGCAAGCAATGCTAAACAAGTCGCCATTATTGGCGCGGGCATCATCGGAATAAACAGCGCTATTGCATTACAGAAACGTGGCTACGAGGTAACCGTATTTGATCATCGCCCTGTTGGCGAAGGTTGTTCAAAAGCAAACGCTGGCCATTTTGCTACCGAACAAATATTCCCACTTGCCGAATTTAGTTTACTCAGGCAGTTACCTTATATGTTGTTAAATCCGTTAGGACCTGTGGCTATATCCATGCGATATTTTCCTAAAGCAATTCCTTGGTTTTGCCAGTTTATCGGTAATATGCGTAAATCAAAACGTGAAGAAAGTACTAAAGCATTACGTTCATTAAATGAAAGAGCAATTGCTAGCTATCAATCATTACTAGAAGAAGCAAAAGCTAGCGACTTATTTATTAATCAAGGCAGCTTATTAGTTTTTGAAAACACGCCACTTGAGCAAATTAAGCAACAACAAAAGCGGTACATCGCACAGAATGTGAAGGTTGAGCTTTTAAATAAAACTCAATTAAAGCAACTTGAACCTAATATTTCAGATAACATATATCATGCCTTATATTTCACTGATGTTGCACATACTTGTAACCCTTTAGCGTTAACGCAAGCACTGGCAAAATATGCACGTTCTATAGGTGTTAAACTGTATCAAGAAGAAGTAAGCGCGGTGAATCATTATGATGAAGGAATAAGCCTTGTCACGCCCCATCAAACTCACTGTTTTGACAAGCTTGTACTAGCTACTGGTGCTTGGTCGAAAAAATTTACCGACGCATTAGGTTATCGTCTACCGTTAGAAAGTGAAAGAGGCTATAGCTTGGATTTACCAAAAAACACAGCACATACTTTTACCCGGCCTATTGCCTCTGCTGAACGAAGGTTCATTATAACTCCAATGCGAGATGGTTTACGCTTGGCAGGTACAGCTGAATTTTCAGGTCTTGTTCAACCAATGAATGCCAAACGAGTAGAAATGCTCTATAACAATGCGAGTTACGTTATTAACGATATCGTCGAACGAAAAGCCGTTAGTGCAGAAGGGTGGGTAGGTTGTAGACCATCATTACCTGATTCATTACCTGTTATTGGCAAAGCGCCTAAGCACGAAAATATTATTTTGGCTTTAGGTCATCAGCATTTAGGCCTTACGTTAGGCGCTATTACCGGAACATTAGTGGGTCAAATTATTGATAACGACAAAACTGAGGTTGATATTAGGCCATTTTGCATCAGTCGGTTTAATTAACAAAAATAAGAGCTATTGATTGTTACGCATGTTTCAAGCTTAGCTTTTATCTTCAAATTCATTTATGCGATGTGAGCTTTTTCGGCAATAGGTACTTTTACTTGAAAGCCACAGCCTTGCTCTGTAGATAAACAAGTAATTGTGCCCCCCAATTTTACGGTGACTAAATTATACACAATGTTCATTCCTAAGCCTGAACCACCTTGCCCACGCTTGGTGGTAACAAACGGATCAAAAATGCGTTTGCGAATATCAGCAGACAGACCTTTGCCATCATCACGGTAAAGTAAGGTTAAAAAGCCATTTTTATTAGTGAATTCGATCCAAATTTCACCTTTATCTCTGTCTTCAAAACCATGAATATGAGAGTTTGTTAAAAAATTAGTTAATATTTGATTCCAGGCACTAGGGTAAGTTACAAGGTTTAATTGTTCATCAACTGATAAATTAATCGTATAGTGTTTGCGTTTAAATAACGTTTTAACGGTATTAACAACATCATTCACGTGCTGCGCTAAATTAATATTAATTTCAGGATCTGTGTGCTGTTCAACAGCTACAGATTTAAAACCTCTGATTAATTCAACGGCTTTATTTAAACTACGCTCAATAATTTCTTGGTATTCTACCAACAAAGACAAGGTATTGGTTAATTGCGCTTTTGTTAAATTTTCACTTTCAACTGCGCTATTAAGTTCGATAACCTTTTCCTTTAATGCAGAAATAGACGTAACACAGATACCTAAAGGGGTGTTAACTTCATGGGCAACCCCCGCAACAAGTTGGCCTAATGACGCCATTTTCTCTGATTGAACCAACTGATCTTTTGCTAATGTTAAATCGTCTAATGACTGCTGTAATTGCTGATTACTTGCTGCAAGTTTAGCAGTACGATCATACACCTTAATTTCTAACTCGCCATTTAACTTGATTAACGCATTTTCAGCTTCTTCAAGTTTCACAATGTCATTTTTCAGCGCTATACGCATATTATTAATAGCGTCAGCTAAGTCATCAAGCTCGTCAGTGTGTTCATTTCTATGTTGTAATACCAATGGTGTGTCTAGGGTATCCGTACTAATTTTCTGGGAATAAGAAGTAATATGATAAATATGACGGGTAACCACCCAATGAACTATAAACATGATAAAGAACGCGACGATAAAGGTTTTTATCGATTCAGACATCACAATAAAACCCGCTTGCTCTCGAATATTTAGATATATATCTTCGTAATCAGATACGATCTTTATCACCCCAAGATCGTTCTCGCCATAAAAGATAGGATATTCAACCGTTTTCATCGCTTCAACTTGCGCATCGCCATGCTGATATACTTTGCCAAAACCCGTAGTTATCTCAACAAATTTCACATTCGGTAAATTAACAATCCCCTGAATTTGTTGTTTCACAAGAGGCGCATTAAAATCCCATAGACTAGTAGATATTGATTTAATATAGCTAGATTCAATATTGTCCATTTGTTGATTCAAACGAACAATATCTTTTTGAAAAGCGGAGTACAGCTGTATAGAAATTGACACCAAAGACAATAATGAGCTGCATAATAGTATATAAATTAATACCCTACGACTTAATTTATTATTAAAAGAAACTGTCGAACTCATTAAAAATTAGCTTATATCCATCAGCGATAGTCTAATTAAAAGCAGCTAGATGACGAAAGTCAACAAATACTCCTTTATATTACAAACTGTTAACATTGTTAATTAACTTCGTTGATGCACTCGTCTCTAATATCATTTCGCTTTTACTGCATTTACATGCTCTGCAACTAATCTAGCCGCGGCTAAATCTTCTAGTGCATGGCCCACTGATTTAAAAAGCGTGATCTGTGATGCGCTGCGATTAACAGCTTGCTCCTTTTTGCATAGAGCAAATAAATCTGCGTGAATATCTGAAAGAGTTATAACACCTTCAGCGAGAGGGATCGCTAAATCGCCTGTTTCTCTGGTAGCACTTTCTGTGTTATCCACATATATCGATGCTTTTTTAACACATTCATCATCCATTTCGCGCATATCAGGACGGTAAGCGCCGACCATATCTAAGTGTTGACCAGGAACCAGCCACTCACCTTTTATTAGCGGTGATTGGCTTAAGGTGGCGCACGAAATAATATCTGCACCGGCAATATTTTCTTCAATATCACTAACGGCCTGACAATCAATAGCTAAATGAGCGACCTTATCGCAAATTGATTGTGCTTTTTCTAGTGACCTACCCCAAACTTTCACCTGTTTAATTGGTCTTACTGATGCATGTGCCTCAATTAGCTGCGATGACAAAGTGCCAGTACCAATAACAAACAAGGTTTCACTGTCAATACGAGATAAATAACTTGAGGCTAACGCTGAGGCTGCAGCTGTACGTTTAGCTGTTATTGTAGGTGCATCCATAATAGCCATTAACTGACCATCATCAACATTGAATAATAAATAACTACCCTGAATCGACGGTAGATTTTTTGTGGCATTTTCTGGCGCAACAGTCACGAGCTTAACACCGGCCACTTCTCCTGATTGCCATGCAGGCATAATCAATAACGTTGTTTCTCTGCTAGCTTTTGGGTTTTCAATATCAAAATGTAAACGTGGCGGAACAATAACATCACTGGCAAATGCATACTCCAAAGCAGGAACTAATTTAGGAAATGTAAGTGCTTCATTCACCTTACTTGCATCAATATTTAACATACAAACCTCTATAACAAATAATCCGCCCAATTATTGCATACTGTATACATTTAATAAATATATTCTTTTTCAGGCTTTATAAACTATGCTCTGTTTGAGAAACTAACTGAAAATTGTACGGAGGTGAGAATGAAAGACTTGAAAAACACCGAATTACTAAAACACGGCTCATTTATCAATGGTCAATGGCAAACATCTGATGATAATTTTCCGGTGATAAACCCAGCAACCAACGAAGTGATTTCTAAAGTAGCAGAGGCAACCGCAGAACAAGTAGAACAAGCGATTACTGCCGCTAATACGGCTCAATCTTTATGGCAAGCAAAAACAAGCTACGAACGAGCAGCTAAATTACAACGATGGGCTGCGTTGATCAATGAACATAAAGATGATCTTGCCCTGATCATGACACGTGAGCAAGGCAAAACACTGGCTGATGCCAGTGGTGAAATCGCTTATGGAAAAAGTTTTATCGACTGGTTTGCCGAAGAGGCCAAACGCGTATATGGCGATACCATCTCACAGCATGTTGATAACAAAATGATCAGTATTATTAAACAACCGGTTGGTGTAGTAGCAGCCATTACACCATGGAACTTCCCAACTGCAATGATCACCCGTAAAGCTGCAGCTGCATTAGCTGCTGGTTGTACTATTGTAATTAAACCTGCCTCAGAAACACCTTATAGCGCACTTGCATTAGCTGTACTCGCTAAACAAGCAGGTATACCAGACGGCGTATTTAATATTATCGTTGGCAAAGATTCTCGAGCGATTGGTGAACAACTAACGCAGCACTCTTTAGTTAAAAAATTTACCTTTACTGGCTCAACAAAAGTTGGAAAATTGCTGAACAAGCAATGTGCTGAATCAATTAAAAAAGTATCATTAGAACTAGGTGGCAACGCCCCTTTTATTGTCTATGATGATGCAGATATTTCGTTAGCTGTTAAAGCTTTAGTCGATGCTAAATTAAGAAATTGTGGCCAAACATGTATAAGCCCTAATAGAATTTATTTACACCGCCCTATTGCCGATGCCTTTAAAAAACAATTAGTTGCAAGTTTAGAGAAAATAACACAGGGTAACGGGGAAGCAGCAGAAAGTGATATAGCCTGTTTAATACATCAAGAAGCGGCAGAAAATGTACATAAATTAGTTGAATCTGCTAAAGCTGATGGTGGCAAAATTTTATTAGGCGGCTTATCGCAATCTCCAGACTCAAGTTTTTATCCGATAACCGTGATTGATAACGTCAATCACAGTAGTGATATTACTCAATGCGAAATATTTGGCCCAGTATTTTCCTTAATCACTTTTGATGAACCTGAGCAAGTAATTACACAAGCAAACGATACCGAGTTTGGTTTGGCCAGTTATGTATTTAGTCAAAATATCAACCGACTACAAGAAACAACTATGGCATTAGACTATGGCATGATTGGTGTTAATGATACCGCAATATCACACCCAATAGCGCCTTTTGGTGGTATAAAACACTCAGGCTTTGGCAAAGAAGGATCTAAATATGGCCTTGATGATTACTTAATCATTAAAGCGATCACCTATGGTTTTTAACGCTTTAATTTAACCTCCAAATAGACATAAAAAAGTCGTTGACTTTAACAGCAACGACTGCCATTCTATGCGTCTATTCAAAAATCCTTGGAGAACAAGACAATGAACAATGTAATCGCTATCGCTTCAGCGGATATTGTAGTTTCAGGGATCTTTTTTGGTTGTTTCAACCTAGCATAATCTTTCGATTTTGATTTAAGTTACATCGCAACTCAAAGACGCATAGACCTCTTTATTACATGATAATCATTTGTTAGACAAACATTCGATTTGTTGTCGTTGAGAAAGTCGATCCCATCTATTTATAGTCATCACTATTCATTCTTATTATGAATTAATTTTAGACGCTCAATGAGAGCATGGAAAAGGTTTAACGTTTTGACCACAGAACATAATAATTTAACAACACCCCCAACAACAAAGAGAAAAGTAAGTATATTTGCACTTTTCAAACAAGCGTTAAAGGGAGGACACCAAGATTTAACTTCAGGTTCAATAGGTATTGCTGCATTTATTCTGGCAGTGCCTATGGTACTTGAAATGCTAATGGAGTCAGTATTTGCTATTACTGACATATTTTTTGTTTCAGGTTTAGGCGCAGAAGCAGTTGCAGTAGTAGGTCTTACAGAAGCAGTGTTAACACTTTTATACGCCGTTGCTATTGGTTTGAGCATGGCAGTCACTGCAACAATCGCACGTAGATATGGTGAAAAAAATGTAGAACAAGCAAATGCTGTTGCAGGACAAACCCTTTGGATTGGTTTGGCCGTGGCGCTTATTGTTGGTTTCATCGGACTAAACTTCGCAGAAGATATTCTTATTTTGATGGGAGGTAATGATGCCATTGTTGCCGCAGGTAAGAGCTATACCACTATAATGCTAACTGGCTCGATCACAATTTTGTATTTGTTCTTAATGAATGCGATTTTCCGTGGTGCTGGCGATGCATCAGTTGCCATGCGATCCTTATGGTTAGCCAATGGCATAAACATTGTGTTAGATCCCTTGCTTATTTACGGTATTGGCCCATTCCCTGAAATGGGATTAACAGGCGCGGCTGTAGCAACAACAATAGGGAGAGGCGTAGGCGTTTTATATCAATTAAACCACCTATTTGGCCTTGCCGGACGCATCCAAATAAGTATTAAGCACCTAATGGTAAAATTAAGTTTAATTAAACAATTACTTAGTCTGTCATTTTTCGGCGTTATTCAATTTTTAATTGCAACCGCAAGCTGGATTGCTTTAGTCAGAATAGTGTCAACTTATGGTAGTGAAGCCACAGCAGGTTACACCATTGCGATCCGTATCTTTATGTTTGCAATTCTTCCTGCATGGGGGCTTAGTAATGCGGTAGCAACGTTAGTAGGCCAAAACCTCGGCGCTTCAAAGCCTGATCGTGCAGAAGCATCAGTGAAACGTATCGCTAAATATAATATTTACTATATGGTAGGTGTTGCTGCGATTTTCTTGTTGATCCCAAAACAAATTATTGGTTTATTTTCACAAGATCCATTGGTTGTTCAATACGGAGTTGACTGCTTGAGATTGATCAGTCTTGGTAACGGCTTCTTTGCACTTGGCATGATATTAGTACAAGCTTTTAACGGCGCAGGAGATACAAAAACTCCCACTAAAGTTAACTTACTATGCTATTGGTTAATTCAAATTCCATTAGCCTATAGTTTAGCCAAGTTATTTGCTTTTGGACCAAATGGCGTTTTTATCTCTGTAACGCTAGCACAAGCCGTATTTGCCTATGTAGGTTGGCAGTTATTTAAAAAAGGTCAATGGAAACTAAAACTAGTTTAAATTAACCAGAAAAAGCTGCCGTTAAGTGTCTAACTTAACGGCAGCTTATATTTAAATAAATCGTATTATTTGAAATACTCGTACTGGTTGGGAATTACAAATACAAGGTAAATACAGAGTAACCTCAACCTGTATAAGACATATCAATAAATCAAATTTAACAACTAAAATCCGTTTTTATAAATTTGAAGTTAAATTTTTATCTTATTTCAAAATATGTTGAAGAAACGATAGCCCCCTACACTCTTCAACATATTAAGTGTTAGTAAAAAATATTAACTAATGGTATGTATTCCTTATACAAAGCCGAGGTTAAAAATATATTATTCACCTGAAAAGCTTGCAAACTCTTCTTTGCTTAATTCACCATCAGCATTAGTGTCTAATTGATTAAATTGTTCAGCTAGTGCAGCATCTTTACTCGCTTCCTCTGCACTGATAACACCATTACCATCAATATCATATTCGTCAAAGTCTGAACCAGCATAGGCATTAATAGAAGCTAACATCATTGCAGTTGATAAGATCATCGCTAAATTTTTCATAATTTTTTCCTCTAACTAATTGCTTAAATAATTAAGTAAATTTTCTTTAGCACCTAGATAAGGCAAATAATTTTGTGCTTGCCATTATTTTTCAGTGCTTCGATTAGAATATAACAACTTTGGTGCCAAGATTTTAAAAACAAATTAAATCAACGACTTAAAACAAACAGCAATAATAATCTATAAAAAAGTACGTAAAACAGCTTAAAAAGTGTTGCCTTTAGGTAACACTTTTTAAGACTTTAAATAAAAATATAACAATTTCAATTATTTAAAGTGTTGTTCATTGGAGACATATTAAAAATTATTGATTTATTTTCATAATATCCATTGGTGTCTCAATACAATGTTAATTGTTTAAGGTTAATAAGCAGTGGTAACAGCTTCCTCACTCTTGGCATGGTATTAGTGCAAGCGCGGTACAGGTGATACTAGTGTCAGTTGATCTTTCGCATTTATTTTAGCGGCAGTTTATGGGTATTTAGGCAAGGCATTGAATTTATGTGTGGTTATTCCTCATGAAAAAAGTAATGACGAAAAAGCTGCCTTTTGGGTTTAACTAAATTTAATCTCGAAAGAACAACCGACCCTAAAGTAAACTTCTTATTTTACTGGCTAATTCAAACTCCATTAGCTTCTAATTTAGTCAGGTTGTTTGTATTCAAGCCAAAAGTCGTTTTTAATTCTGTTACCTTAGCACATGCTGTATTTACCTATGTAGACTAGACATTATATAAAAAGGCCAATTGTAAAAGGCCTTAGTTGTCAAAAAAGCTCGGAAGGTTATTTAACCGATATGATTCGATATAAATTTGTCTAGCGCTTTAAGAATAATGATTTTGCTTTGGTTTTGTTTCAAATGATGACCTTCCATTTTTAACTTAATAAACTCCACTTTTTTATTTGCGTCTTCCATCGCTTCCACCATAATTTCAGATTGTTCTATAGGTACAACCATATCGTCAGTACCATGTATTAGCAGCACTGGTACATTTATATTTGCTGCATGTTTTGCAGGTGAAATCGCATCAAGTTCTTCTTTTTCAATATTATTATTAACAGTTACCTCTTGCCAATACGCCAATATAGAACTATCACGACCATGATTATCCTCTTCTTGTTCCAACATCTCTGCAATATCAGAAACACCATTTATAGATACCGCGCATTGATAAACATCAGGTGTGAACGCAGCGCCTGCTAATGCGGCATAGCCACCATAACTAATACCCACTATACAAACCCGATTACTGTCTATTTCACCCATATTAATCAATGCTGTGACAGAGTCGGTAAGATCATCTTGCATACTCTTACCCCACTGACCTCTACCAAGAAGCGTATGTTCAGCACCAAAACCTGTTGAACCTCTAAATTGAGGCTGGATAACTAAATATCCTCTATTAGCAAAATACTGAGCTAACCAATAAAAGGTTTTCTTATCATAGGATTCAGGGCCGCCATGTGGCAGTACTATCGCTGGTAATTTGCTTTTATCACCTTCAGCAATTGTAGGTAACGTTAGCAACGTTGGTATAATCACACCATCTCGAGTTTTAAATTTAAAATCAATGACCGTGTGAACATCTTCCCAAGTGATGTCTTTCCATAACCTTGCAACATGGGCGAGTTTTTTGTTGTTATATGACAAAAAATCACCCGCCAAGCCATCCCACTCAGCAAAAACAATAACTTTGTCTCTATTTGGGGTGACACTTGTTAATGTTAAATTGCTGTTTGGCAATTCATCTTTTATCTCGGCAAACTGCTTTTCAAGTTTTTCATCGAAAAAAGTATAGCTTGGGGTAAACCCAGAGTATTCAATACCATATACTTGCTGATTTATATCAGTTAATACGTGTTCAATATCTTTATTCTTTTTACCAAAGCTTGCAGGTGAAATGACGCCACTATCCAAGTTTAAGGTAAAAACATCTTGATCAGAACCCGTTTGATTTAGGGTCATAATAAGGTGTTTATTGTCAGGCATAACGCCCGATATGCCATGAGTAATGTAAGGTGTTTTATCACTAAATATTACCTTCCAATCATCATTGTGTAGTACTTCTACAGTATGTATATTATTTTCTTGGTCAAAGCGTTCTCTTGCAAGTAAGTTATTATCTTGATCTAAAAAGTAATCTATCACATTTGAGCCGCCCTCAATATGCACTCTAGGCGTTTTATAGGGCTTATCTAAATTAACCTTCATGATGCTATTTTTTGGCACCGCGTTTTTACTTCGCTGAGCATAGGCAGTCATGTACGCAAACTTATAATCCTTTGACACTCCAATGATATTTCCCAATTCAGTTTGCCCGTCATAAATTCCTTTACCTGGATTCAGTAATTGGCTAACTTTATTTTTATCTATGTCATATAAATAAGCTGTACTAATATCATAACGTCCTATAAAGCCACGTATTTTAGAACGCTTTTCCATAATCAAGATAAGTTGCGTTTCACTGATGAAATATGCATTTTTCGGATCAATTCCTGAAACATCAAAGCCACGAACCACTTTTTTAGTCGTAAGATCAACAACAACAAATAAATCTCTATTTTGCTCTGTCAGACGATACGCTAACAACTTACCGCTTGGCGAAATTCTGACGAGTGATTTATTAGGCGACTGACTATATGTCTCAATTGAAATAAGAGGATCGGAGGTTTTAGCATGTACACTAAAAGTAAATATAAAGAATAAAATAAAAAAATTGATAGACGAAAAAAACAACTGCATAGGTTAAATTCCTTTTTATATGCATGCTAAAACACAAAGGTACAAGCTAAGTTAACACTTGGAAAGCGATATAAATAAAAGATGTAAACAATCTTTATTTATATCGCATTAAATCCTATTTGTTTACACTTAGCAAATACTTAGCCACGGCTAAACGTGTCGCTTCATCAAGGTAATCTTGCGGTGGCATTTCTGGATAGTCGTCACGTTTTTTCGTTGGTTTGGCAATCCAATCAGCTAAGCCTTGTGGATTGTCCATATAAAGTGCTTGAATAATTTGAACTGGTGGCCCAATCATGCGTCCAGTGTAAGTGTGACAACCCGCACAAATCCCCATATATACAACTTTACCTCGCTCTGACGGATCTATTTCACGCGCAGGTACTGGTTCATCAAGAATATAACTGTCAACATTTGCAGTATTAGTAAAACTACATTCTTGCCAGTTTTTAACCCCAACCGTAACGTAACGATGGCGATTGATAATGCAGCTATCTCTACTCACACCTACCCGAACAATATCAGGATTACCTTGTTTAAACTCTGTCAACATTAAGGCTTTAGCTTCATCGATGGTATCGTAGCCGTTATTATCCATTACATTATCTAATATCATTACTTTATCAGGCGCAGGATCAGACTCAGGATCTATCGTAGTGTTTGGCGCATTCTGATGATCAGTTATGATGATGCCAGCGGTTTTATTACCAGATATAATGTTACCTTCTACAATAACTTCATCTGCAGCCATGATCAAAATACCAGTACCTGCAGGGATCCCCGCAACTGTAGAGCCCGGTGCGCCAAAGTTAGCCGTATTATTATTGACGATGAAGTTATGACGAATAATGACGTCAAAAGTCGTTTTTATCGGTAAACCTGGAGTGATAAAAGCAAGTATCCCTCCCGTATTGTTATGTACGTAGTTATTTTCAACTATTGCATGACGTGAATTTTCTATTTCAATTCCTGCAACACTATCAAATACCTCATTATGCGCGACATGAATATTATCACTCATGCCAACATAAATAGCGGCATCTTCAATACCAGAAATTATATTATGCTCTACAATACCGTTCTTACCTAGCTGCGGGAATATGCCATATACACCAGTATCAACAATAATGTTATTTCTGATCTCAAAATTGTTACCCGCTTGCCCCATAATAGCGTTGCCTTTATATTTTGTAATCAATAAATTCTCAACAACAACATTATTCCCAGAATACAAAATTGCATCGTTAAGCGTCCCTTGACCGTCTAGGGTTGCCCGCTTTCCTTGATCTATTACACCAACAATGCGTATATCGTCTTTGTCGATATAAACCGTTTCATGGTATGTACCAGGCATTATTTGAATGGTATCACCCGGATTTGCCGCTTTTACTGCATCCATGATTAAATCACCAGGATTAATCACATGTGTGACACCTTCTGCTGTTCGGGCTGCAACAGCGCTTTTGTTGGCATTTTTTACCGATGTATCAGTTGATTTATCATAACCACCTGAATAGCTAGCACCACCACTACTGCTTGTGATCGTAGGTGATTGTTGACTACTGCCAAAATACATACCGCCGGCAAACGCGCCGACCACTAATATAGCGCCTAAGATTTTACCTGAGCTCATATTATTCCCCATTACCTGTTGCTGAACTATTGTTGTTATGTTTTGTAATACTTAATTGATATTCCTGATCTATGACTGGCAAGCCTGAAGGCACAAATGCTGGTATTGTTGGTGTTAAACTTTCATCAGTGAGTGTGCCTAAAAATTCAACGATCAATTGAATTTCTTCTTTTGTTAGGTTTGGCTCCCATATATGCCAATGTAATTGCAACGATTCGTTTTTAGGTACTGCATGCCCACGCCCCTTTGTGTAGAACTCAACAGAATCAAACAAATTATCAAAGCCGCCCGAATGCATATAAGGCGCGGTTTTAGTAATATTTCTTAACGTTGGAACCTTAAAGCCGCCCCGTAATTTTTTCGCATTGAACGTTTTTTCAGCACCCACATCAAAAGGCATACCTTCTGGCTCAGGAGTGCCTATCACTGCAACTTGATTATTAGTAAACAAAGGTGGTTGGTGGCACTCAGCACATCTAGCGACAAAGGAACGAAAAACATTCATACCCGCTATTTCTCTATCCGTTAACACATAGTGTGCGCCATGTGCATATCTGTCGTAACGGCTATTAAGTGAAATTAATGATGATTGAAATGCGGTTAACACTCGCGTTATTTGTGTTAGCGTAATCATATTTGATTGTGGGAAAACACGTTTGAATAATTCCCGATACAATTTATTTGCATTCACATCTTGTAATAATTTAGTGGGGTTATTACCCATTTCTTTTGGATCAAATAATGGCCCTATCGCTTGTTCTTCAAGTGTCGTTGCACGCGCGTCCCAAAAAAATTTGTCCAGAAAAGCAACATTCCATAACGTGGGGGCCGAACGCACTACTTTTTCACCCGTCACACCAATACTACGATCACGTTGATCGCTAAAGCCTTTATCGGGTTGATGGCAACTGGCGCAAGACAAAGAACCATCTTTTGAAAGCAGTGGATCAAAAAACAAATATCGGCCTAAGTCTATTTCTGCGGGTGTAAAACCATCACGGTGTTTAGGTAAAGCGGTTTGTGTGCCACCAACACCTCGTCCCTGCACAGAGTTATAAAATTGATACAGATTAACCAGTCGGCAAGTACCATCAGCTGACTTTTCGAAACTCGGTGGACAATCTGACTTCAATATAAAGTCAGTTTTTTTACCCATTACTTGTAAACTCACGTTCATGAACAAAAAACTAATTATGAACGAAAGCGTATGTATTACACAACGTTGGTTCATCATGGTTATTGCTGACTAATAAAGAACAAAATATCATTCAGCTCTTTTTCATTGACTGTTTTTGCCATCATAGCCATTTGGCGACCCAGCTTGTCATCAGCATGAGTACCGCGAACGTCTGAACTAAAGTTACGCATTTGTTTTGATAGATATGAACTATGTTGCCCTGCTAACTTGGGGGCATTAAACGATTTATTACCTTGTGCTTGTCCGCCATGACATGCCCCACATTTTGCATGATAATATCGGCTGCCATTTTTTAAATCGCCTGATAATTTTGATACCGCTTTTACTTGAGGTAAGTTAGCAATATAGTACGCTAATGCAGGAACGTCCTTGTTCAAATCTAGCTGTTTACTGATCATCACCATTTGCTGACCAGACACGTCTTCTGGATGCTGGCCACGCTTTCCTGACGCATAATTATTTAGTTGCCGAGTAATATAACTTTCAGACAAGCCGGCAATGGCTGGCGATGAAAGTGCAGTATTACCTTGGCCATTATCACCATGACAAGCAATACATTGCAGATAAGTAGCGGGAGCTTCATCTGCTGTTGATGTTGGAACAATTGCTGTTGAAAGTAGCCCTAAACTTAACACTTTAAAAAAAGATAACACGCGCATCCAACCCAATAGTCATTAATAATTGTCTTTACTATAGGGATGAAGGGCTATGGAGTCTGACGAAATATGAAAAAAAGCTGAGTGATTCTAAAATGGGTACACGAAATATTAAAAAACCATCGTAACAAACTGTAATTTAATGTATTTTATTTTAGTGTATTTTACGTTGGTTCATTATTTAATACGTATTTTTTACGATATTCAGTTGGTGTCATGCCATGTTTTATCTTAAAAGCTTTGTTAAATGAGCTTAAACTTCTAAAGCCACTTTCCAACGCTAGGGTTAAAACTGGCGTTGTTTTAAAGTCGTTTTGAGTGAGTTGCTCACTCACCTCTGCAATGCGATAGTAGTTCAAAAAATCATTAAAATTACGATAACACAATTCACCGTTGATCAAATTTCTGAGTTTATATTCATGTATTGATAAATGCTTCGATAAACCCGCTATGGTTAAACCATCTTGTCGGTATAATTTATCTTGTTCCATTGATTGGAGAATTTTTTGAATCTCCTTAGATTCTACCGACACCTTTCTCTGTATACTTACCGGCTTTTCGGGGATATCAAAGAGACTGGCGCTTTTTAACTGGAAAAGAACATAATTAACAGCGGTTGTTAACATAGCAAGCAATAACCCTTTAAAATACGCTAGCCCTTGCCACTCAATCTGTAATAACTGCTCTAAAATGATCACCATAATGATATAAAAGCCAGCTGCCGTAATAACACCGCCACGAATATATCGTCGGTCTTGTACTAAGTCGTTTCGCCATTGAACGGCAGAAATGAATAATGCATGACCAATGAGTACAAGTTCTAACAGTAAAGCACCATATTTTATTAAACCATGAATCGCTTCATATTGGCTTAATGAAACAGCAAAGAGTAACTCAAAAAGCTTAGCGGTTAACGGTACTGCAAGTGTTAAGGATGCAACTACATATTGCCAAGGTTTGATAAATTTTTGCTCGCCAAAAACACTAATGCTAACCAACCAAAAAACCCCCGGCAGCGCATTGCCTCCCATATGCCCTAGCCACCATAGCAAGGTATTATTTTCAACTGAAGCATAGACAGTACTTAACAAGTAACCGCTGCCGCAGAACATCAGTAAGATAAAGAGTTTAATCGGTGTGCTGCGATGACAAGTAGCAGATAATAACAATGCACACATAAGCATTTGTGTTAGCGCAACATGAAAAAAAAATGTGGTCATGGAAGATTGTCTATTTGTTTTTCTACAGTCTAATCAGTAATTAACTGAATGAAAAGCTTTGTTATTTAAATACTAAAAAGCCGCATAGACAAACTATGCGGCGATAAAAAACGTGTTATTTAGTTGGTTAAAATGAGTATTTAAAATCAACACCTGCCTCTAAACCGCGGTTAATTCGCCCCTGAGGTGTGCCAAGTACATCAGCAGTTAAACCACCGATACTTAACATGTAACGATTATCAAGCAAGTTTTTCCCCCATAAACCAACTTCATAAGTATCACTTGCATCAGACCAAGAAACTCGGGCATTGAGGAGCTCTTCATCTTCAAAATATTCATCAACAGCTAACTTATAACTTTCAAGACCGGCAATATCTTTGTTGTTGTTCTCTCTAAAGACATAATCAACATGAAGATTCGTATGGCCAGTGCCTAAGTCAGGCATCCAGTTAAAGGTAAAAGTATAGTTTTTTGCCGCTTTTGATGATGTTTTAGTCGCAGCTACTAATTCTCCTTCACCATTATAAAAATCAGGTGAAGCATTTTCAGTAGAGCGAATTTCTGTCACCATGCCAAACTGCACAGAATCAGACATTTTCCATCGAAGATCTGCTTCAAAGCCTTTTATTTTTCTATCTTCGTTAATAATGGTCGGTATCGCTTGAGTACTTCCAGGCGCTTTTGAATCTATAGAACGTTGTAAGTTATCAAGTTCTAAATAGTAAGCACTTAAATTAGCAATAAAACTTCCGCCTAATACCGCTTTGTAGCCCACTTCCATATTCGTCGTATCTTCGGGTGCAAACGCAGACGAGCTCGGCGCTAATGAGTCAAAGCCACCGGATTTATAGCCAGTAGAATACGAAGCAAAAATCATTTGATCATCATCTAACTGATAACTTGTCACCAAACGACCCGTCACTTTGTCCCATTCGTCAGATGCAGCAAGGTCTACCTTTGGAAAAACTAAATTTCCTACGCCAGGGCGAACCGCGTTAAAGCTATTTTGTGGAATTAGCCATGTGAAGTCTTTCTTATCTTTTGAATACCGTAAACCAGCGATAATACTCCACTTGTCATTAATTTTATAATCAACATCAGCAAACACACCCCAATTTGTGAAATCACCCGTATTATTTACGGTTTCTTCCCAAAATTGTCCTCCCAACCCTGGGCCAAATATTTCAGGAAAACCTAATTGCATCGCTACAATGTCATAGGTTACATCGCCGGTTAGCGCAACAACTTCAGGTGTTAACGGCATGCCCGCCATACCAATAGCAGCCATAATATCATCAGCAAAACCTAAAGCATTTAACGCACCTGACCATTCATTTGTATTCCAAATATGGCTCATTGGAAAGCCTGAAAGTGCATATAAACTATCAACTGCACCGGCAAATGTAACTCCAGGGCCAAATGCAGCTTCCGCATGTGCGTCGGTATTACCGCCAATCATCGAAACAAGTTCTTCAGCTACGCCGCCTTTAATAAAAGTATTTACCTCTCCAGTTACTAGACGTGCCGCAGTATCTGTTGTCATGTTCAGCTCTGTAGTCTGGTGTACTTTTTCTTTTGAATAAGAAAAACCCGCAACTGCATTAATGTTATCGGATATATAATTGACTTGTAATTCATTATAAAAAATGTCTGAGTCTTCATTGTTTGAGGTATCAAAATATCGGGTATTATCGCCTGTACCATCTTCATCTTGGCGGTTTTCAGTTTCCCAGTCACGAAATGCCATGACATATTTCATCGACCAATGCTGGTCAAATTCATGCATTAGCTTTGCGGTTACACCGTACATGTCACGCGCTTCTATTCCGTTACGTACGTCATTCTCTGCTTTTGATGAAAACGGAGTTTTCCCTTGATTATAAGCATATTCACTGACACCTACAGCCATAGGAGGGCCTTGTTCTAAATCATCCCAATCGTAAGCAATTTGAAAACTAGTAACAGATGATATATCCCACAATAATGACACACGCGCTGCACGATGGTTTTGCTCACCGAGATCCCATATTTTATGATTATCATTCCAATCGGGTTTAGCAACATTTTTCACCATGCCATCTTGTGAAACATCTAAAATATTGGCACGTAAATATATACTGTCACTAAGGGTGATATTAGCCATACCTTCAAATTTTTGTAAGTTATCGGTACCTAAGGTTGCTTTTACAAAGCCCTCGTTTTCATCTCTTGGTGATTTAGGCACCATATTCACCACACCCATCGCTGCATTTCTACCGAACAACGTTCCTTGTGGGCCTTTTAATACTTCAATACGCTCCATATCAGAAAACAGTACATTCTGTGCCGCCCTCGGCATATACACATCATCATAAAATGTAGCAGTAGAAGGATCACCACCAACACTAATATTCGGACTTGAAATGCCGCGCATGGTAATACCTGCTTGCGTCATATTGCTATCGGAAAAATCAAATCCTGGAATAAATTTATCTACCTCTGATAAAAGAACTGAGCCAGACTCTTTAATGAGTTTTTCACTTATCGTGCCCACTGTTACAGGTACTTTTAAGATGTTTTGTACTCTTTTTTGCGCATTTACCGTTACCACTTCAATATCACTGGTGTCGGCTTTTTCTTGCTGTGCAAAACCTGCTGTTGTAATAAAGAATGTGGAAGCTACTGCGGTTGCAATTAAGCTTCTACTCGTTTTGATTCTATTATTACTATTTTTTGCGGCTCGATTAAGTTGGCCCATGTTGTTGCTCTCCCCTTTGTTACCATTTATTGGTAATTTTCATCAACATCATTTGTTGTCATTTTTTTTATTGTCTCTTTGACTATATGGCCACAATCATTCAAAAGCTTATCAAAAGATAAAAAACACTGACGAATAATTAAAAACGCCTGAGTCATTCTTTAAAATAACGCGTTTAAGTGAGCCTTGTTAATATTGCAGTTAAAATACCCTACAAAAATTGCTATTAACTTTTACGCAATCTTTTTTTACATTGATGTCCGATTATCGCGAGAAAATCCTTTATGATGCGATATGCTTATTCGAAAGATTTTATAAGGCTTAAACATTTTGGCGCTAGATATTCATACCTGTGAACAGGCTCGGTTAAGCAGAGATGCTAGGTTTGATGGCAAGTTTTATACTGCCGTACTAACCACAGGTATTTTTTGTCGGCCTATTTGCCCAGCAAGGCCCCCAAAACCAGAAAATGTGAAATATTACCTCAGCGCTGAACAAGCTCAACAGCAAGGCTTTACACCTTGCAAACGCTGTTTTCCTGAATTAGCCCCTAGTCATGCACTTCCTAGCCATTTAAATAAATTACTCATTACCTTTGACTATCACGAAGATAATTTAACCTCATTAGCAGAAAAATTTAACATTAGCACGCGACAATTACACCGATTATTCAAACAACATTTAGGTATATCACCTAGTGAATACTTTCAACATCAACGCTTGTTATTAGCAAGAAAATTGATAAAAACAACACAGTTATCGCTAAGTGATATAGGCTTTGCTAGTGGGTTTAAAAGCATACGTCGTTTTAATGAAGCAATAAAACAGCAATATGGTTGTACCCCAAACTCATTGCGACAACGAATAGAAACACCGTCAACTAAAAGCATTGAAATTTTATTACCTTATCGTCCGCCATTTGATTGGTCATTAATGCTCTCTTTTTTTCAACAGAGGCAGGTAATAGGTATGGAACATGTTACAAGCAGTATTTACGCAAGAAATATTACCATCGACCAATGCACCGGCTGGCTCAAAGTTTCGCACCATAAACACAAG
This sequence comes from Thalassotalea hakodatensis, assembly GCF_030295995.1. Taxonomy (NCBI): domain Bacteria; kingdom Pseudomonadati; phylum Pseudomonadota; class Gammaproteobacteria; order Alteromonadales; family Colwelliaceae; genus Thalassotalea; species Thalassotalea hakodatensis. Next base: position 3,237,201 of record NZ_AP027365.1, read on the forward strand.
CATGCGCTCACTTTACAAGTATCATTGTCTGATTATCGTTACCTAAACGAAGTCATTCAGCGCGTACGTAAAATGTTTGATTTAGATGCTGATATGACTTTGATCCACGATGCATTAATTAAAACGCCTGTACTTGCTAAAATGGTTGCAATGTCACCGGGTCTCCGCCTGCCTGGATGTTGGGATATTTTAGAGTTTTCAATTCGAGCCATTTTAGGGCAACAAGTATCAGTAAAAGCAGCCACTACGTTAGCCATGAGAATTGTTAAACAATACGGTGATTACAATACAGAATTAGCCGAAGAAATTGCATACAGCTTTCCTTCTCTTACCGTGTTAAAGCATGCAGATTTTAACGATATAGGATTAACCCAATCACGTAAAAACACGTTGTATACTTGGCTACAGTTTTTTGAAAACAACAAAGAAGTCTTTAATACCTATCAATCTATTGAAACACTAGAAAAGCAACTATGCACGTTAAAAGGGATTGGACCTTGGACCGTTAATTATATTGCCATGCGTGGCTTAAGTGATCCAGATGCATTTCCTAGTGCTGATTTAGGTATTATCAAGGCATTAACTCACCAACAACAAAAACCCAGTAATAAGGCAATATTAGCAATTGCAGAGTCATGGCGACCTTGGCGTGCCTATGCCGCTATATACCTATGGCATTCTTTGGCTAAAAAGGATTAATCGATATGTACTATACAAGAACACAATCACCATTAGGTGAAATTCTGCTTACCGCATCAACACAGGGGTTAACGGGTTTGTACTTTACAGAAGGAAATGCAGCTTCAATTGATATCGGTACCCATGAAGAAAATACCGACCATTTTGAGCAATCACTGACACAACTCAGAGAATATTTTTCAGGCGAAAGAAAAACTTTTGATTTAACACTTGCACCAAATGGTACCAACTTTCAACAACAAGTATGGCAAACACTTTGCACTATACCCTGCGGTGAAACAAAATCTTATCGTTGGCTAGCAGAACAAATACAAAACCCCAAAGCTGTGCGCGCTGTGGGAGGTGCTAATGGAAAAAACCCCATTGCGCTCATTATTCCTTGTCATCGCGTTATTGGTAGCAATGGTTCATTAACCGGGTATGCCGGTGGTTTATCATTGAAAGAAAAGTTACTTAAATTTGAGGGTGCTATTTAACTAAAAATGATTTACCTTAACGCCATGAATTAGCAGTACCTGATTTTTTGATGGAATTAATCGTAATTATTGCCGTGTTAGCAATTAGCTGGATGGCCTGGCAACTATGGCGTGCAAAACAATTCAACGCCTTTAAGCGCGTTATATTCTCTGAATTCAAACCGCTTGTTTTGGCGCACATTGAACAGCAATTAACCGAGCAACGCTCAAGCCTTTATCCAAATAATGCTATTCATATTCAAGCTGCTCAAGAGTATTGGATCAAATACGCCAGCCGTATTTTACAGTATGCACTCACTGAAGAATTAATTACGGAGCAACAATTGAAAAAGCAAGGGTGGTATCGCTTCTGTCAGCACTTATTTCATATAGAAGCTTGTCACATGCATGTTTATCAATCATGTTCCGAACCACCAAACACCGAGACAAATTAATGACACTCTTAGCTGATGTATAGCGGCACTCAATAACTGCCGCTTTATTATAATCAGATAAAATTAAGTTCGCTCGAACTGTAAATCCCATACGCCATGACCTAAACGATGTCCTCGTTGTTCAAACTTTGTTAACGGACGATTGTCAGGACGGGGGATATAATCATCTGTTGCAGATAAATTCTTATAACCAGGTGACGATTGCATATCTTCTAACATACATTCTGCATAGTTTTCCCAATCAGTTGCCATATGAAAAACGCCACCAATTTTAAGTTTCTGGCGAATTGTTTCAACAAACTCAGGAGAGACAATACGTCTTTTATGATGCTTTTTCTTATGCCAAGGATCAGGGAAAAATAGCTGAACCGTTGACAGCGATTCATCAGGAATACAGTCGGCTAGAATTTCAATTGCATCATGTTGGTACACTCTTAAGTTTGTTACCTCTTGCTCTTTCGCAAGCGCAATACATGCACCAACCCCCGGACGATGAACTTCTACACCAATGAAGTTTAACGACGGCGCATTTTTTGCCATTTCAACTAATGAAGTGCCCATGCCAAAGCCAATTTCTAAAACAACAGGATTGTTATTACCAAACACAGTTTCAAAAGATAATAAACCGTCTTCATAATTTAAGCCCATCTCTTGCCAGTACAATTCTAGCGCCGCTGCTTGGCCTTTTGTTAAACGCCCTTCACGCTTTACAAAACTACGTACTTTGCGAATATATTTACCTTCTTGTTCGGCTTGTTCAACAGTCTTATGGGTTCTTTCTGTCATAACGAATTTTCTTTGGTCACGCTAAAATTAAGGGCGCATATTATCTACGTTTATCCATTTAAACACAAATAGCTTTATTTTATTTTACCACTGAAGGTGAAATTTTCTTTTTTTCGGCAATACTTAAAGAATAACAATAACTTCTTAGAGTTTTTACAATGAACACCTCTCATTGGCTACGTAACGTATCTATTAGACGATTGCTTATTGCTGTGATAACCCTATCATTGATCACCTTGTCACTACTGAGCATTTCATTAAACAATTATATTTTTAGTCACCTTTTTCAAGAAAATATTGAACAGGATTTATTACCCAATCAACTTGCAAAAGTTAAATACAGAATTAGAGAGCAATTAAGTACACCTTTAACGCTATCGAAATCAATCAGTCAAAACCGGTTTATGCTCGATTGGGCCCTTAATGGCGAATCAGAAGAACAACAACAAAACGTTATTGATTATTTATCACATTTACAAAAAGAAAATAACGCATTAACTGTTTTTTGGGTGTCTAACATCAGTCAAAATTATTACACTCATCAAGGTATTTCTCGACAAGTAAGCCGCCAAGATGACCCATGGTTTTATCAATTCTTACAAAGTGATGCACCTTTTGAAGTTTCATTTGATGTGGAAAAAGGCACAACAAAACTAACCGCATTTATAAATTACCGTGTTAACTACCAAGGGAAAAACATTGCCATTGCTGGTTTAGGTTACGGTGTTGATGAAATAAGTGCTGCCATTTTATCCAATAAAATTGGTAAAAGTGGTTATGTTTTCGTCACCGATAATCAAGGTAATGTCATTATTCATCCAAAATTATCATCGTTGTCACAACGTAATCTAAGTCGTTTTGATGGCTTTAATAACAAAGCAAGTAAGTTACTAAACAACAATGACAATTATGTTTTTGATACCGTTGAGCATCAAGGTGAAGAATATTACGTTGCAAGTGTTGGACTATCAGAGCTCAATTGGAAAATTGTTGCTATGCTGCCGCGGTCTGAGCCATTATCAAAAGTACACTCAGCATTAACAAAAACGGCCCTGCTAAATCTTATTATTGTCGCTGTTTTTATCTTTCTCATGGTACTACTTGCTAAAAGGCTCACCAAGCCGATCGTTGAAATTAGTCAGCGACTTCTAGAAATGGCAGGAAAAGGCGGTGACTTAACACAAAAACTTGATGATGAACGTGGTGATGAGCTTGGCCAACTCGCAAAAGGGTTTAACGCAATATTAAGCAAAGTGCGTGAAATCATGATAGAAATTAAACACACCGAACGTATTATGACCTCTTCATTTAATCAATTAAATGAAATGGCAAACAATGTTAACCAATTAGTCATTAATCAACAATCTGAATCAGACTCAGTTGCTACCGCAACCAATGAAATGAGCCATAGTATTCAGGAAGTCAGTGAACTTGCGACCAACACGGCAACCAAAACCGAAGGCTCTGAGCAACAAATAAATTTTTCTAACCATCAAATTGAAGATACCAGCCAAGTGATGCTCAAGTTACAAAAAAGTAATCTGAGTACCCAAGAAAAAATCACCCAATTAGCCGATCAAACACAAATGATAAGCTCTGTGGTTGATACCATTAGTAGTATATCTGAACAGACAAACTTACTTGCGTTAAATGCAGCTATTGAAGCTGCACGCGCAGGTGAACAAGGTCGAGGTTTTGCCGTTGTTGCCGATGAAGTACGAACACTTGCGGGTAGAACGCAAAGCTCAACACAAGAAATAAACGATGTTATCCAGCGATTACAACATCAAGCTAATGAAACTGTAACGGCTATGAAAGCTAATACTTCGTTAGTTAGTGAAGGTTTAGAGAAAACCAACGAGGCCAAAAAAGTACTCGGCGAGGTTGTAATTGATATCAATGAAATAACGGCAATGAACACGCAAGTTGCTACCGCAACGCAAGAACAATCAAGCGTTATTAATGAACTTAATGAAAATGTTACTAGAATCGCCGATATGGCAACAGAAATCTCAAGCTTATCCAATACAACAGCAGATATCATTAATGAATTAGATCATCAAAAGCGTCAGCTTGAGCAATTAGTTGCTCAATTTAAAACCGAATAGGAATGAAGTATGAAGCAACTCTTTACATTTACCCATAACTTAATCAAATCAACTGTTCTTTTTGCTGTATTAACTTCCGCGCAATCCAGTGCGGATACTCTATGGTCAGATTACAGCGTAACCTTACTTAAGGGTAATAATTATGAAGTTGGCGATAACGACCGTACCGTGTTTACGTTTGAGCATGCTGCTGGTTACAGTTGGGGCGATAGTTTTCTATTTGTCGATAGATTACATTCAAATAATGGCGACCGTGAAACCTATATAGAAATATCACCACGGTTTCAAATATCTTCCTACCACAACACGCTCTTTGAAAATATCTATATAGCAACTACTGCCGAAGTTGGAGATGGTTTCACTAATTATCTAGTTGGCGTTGGCACCAACCTTAAGGTACCTAATTTTTTATTTTTTAAAACTAACATTTACCATAAAAATAACGATTTAGGTGATAATGCGGTACAAACAACCCTGAGCTGGGCCGTACCAATTGGCCCTTTGATGTACGATGGTTTTTTAGATTATGTTACCGCTACCGATGACGCCAATGCACAAATGAATTTTACCTCACAGCTAAAGTATGACTTAGCGCCAGCACTAAACATTAAATCTAAACTCTACGTAGGCATTGAATATGTACACTGGGATAATAAGTTTGGCATTAAAGGTGTTGACGAGCGAAATGTTAATTTACTTGTAAAATATCACTTCTAACACTCACTCATCAATTTGGTGGGTGTTGCGTACTATTCAGCCCACCAAACATCGTATAACTCACTTACAGAAACGGAAACCGCGCCATTTTCTTTAAGCCATTTTTCAACGGCTTCTCTATCGGCGTCTGTACAGCTACCAAGCTTTTCTGTACACACTAAACCGTGCCAAATGGTATCACCTTCACCACCAAAACCTAGGTTATTTGGCTGAATTACTTCTACGAAGAATTTATCAAGAAAGTTATCAACGCCTTCTGAATCAGTGTCTTCAGGTAATTTCCACGCCACATCAAAACCAAACTCTTTGAATTCGTCAACGCGAAGTTTTTTTCTCAACCTTCTTGAGCGGTTTTTTGCTTGAAATTTCATAATATTCCTTAATACGTATTTTGCCGCCAAATATAGTGGCTGAGTAGTAAAATGTCTACCGAAGTTGATAAATAGTCATTCGAGCATCATGCATAAAATTGCTGGCATTAACAGTAAATTTCGCTACACTGACGCTCCTATGACACAAAGCATTAGTATTTCATCAAAATCAGCAACAGGTTTCAGTGAAGCCGTTGTTAACTGGTATCATCAGCAAGGTAGAAAACATTTGCCTTGGCAGCAGAACAAAACGCCGTATAGGGTTTGGATTTCTGAGATCATGCTACAACAAACGCAAGTTGCAACTGTTATTCCCTATTATCAGCGTTTTATGGAAAGTTTTCCTAATATCACTGCCTTAGCGAATGCAGAGCAAGATCTCGTTCTACATCATTGGACTGGCTTAGGTTATTATGCTCGCGCAAGAAACCTGCATAAAGCAGCGCAAATCATGCGAGATGAATACCACGGTGAATTTCCACAAATTATCGAACAAGTAGTAGCACTGCCAGGCATTGGTCGCTCCACGGCTGGAGCAATATTAAGTTTAGCATTAAAGCAGCACCACCCGATACTTGATGGAAACGTTAAACGTGTGCTATCACGTCATTACATGGTTGAAGGTTACAATGGCCAAAGTAAATACGAAAAAACACTATGGCCGATTGCCGAAACGTTAACGCCAGCAAAACAGGTTGATGCTTTTAACCAAGCAATGATGGACTTGGGCGCAACCCTTTGCACCCGCTCTAAACCAGATTGTACCAACTGCCCAATCACAACGACTTGTTTAGCCAACGCTAGTAACGAACAACAGCATTTCCCACAAAAAAAACCTAAAAAGAAAGTACCTGAAAAATCTGTCATTATGCTAATTTTAAAGCAAGGTGATAACGTACTGATGATAAAACGCCCTCCCAGCGGAATTTGGGGCGGTTTATATGGTTTTCCAGAAACAACAACGATAGAAAATATTGATAACGACTTAGTAAACTTAGGCATAAAAGATGTTGAACAACGCACACTTACTGCTTTTCGTCATACGTTTAGTCATTTTCATTTAGATATCACGCCAATTTTAATCGAGTGCCACCCTGAACAGCGTGAATTACGTATTTCGGAAAGGGAATCTCATTTATGGTACAACATAGCAAGTCGTGACACCGTAGGTTTAGCTGCTGCTAGTTGTAAAATACTTGATGAAGTTCGTGAACTATACCATGCTTTAACCTAAGCTAATTTTTACTAACGCTTTGTTTACAGCACGTTAAATAGCGATTAAATTAATCTTTCAGCTCGGAGTGTATACAGGCACTACTAACATGTTAAAAATAAAAGCGATTGATCACATTGTTCTACGTACTAACAAACTTGATGAAATGTTAAATTTTTATTGTCAGGTACTTGGATGTCATATAGAACGCGAAACCGAAGATAGCTTAGGATTAACGCAGTTACGTGCAGGCAATGCATTAATTGATATCGTTACTATTGATAGTGAGTTGGGACAAATGGGTGGAGCAGCTCCATCTGATAGCGGCATTAACGTTGACCATTTTTGCTTACAACTTGAATTGATCAGCGAACAAGATATAGCACAACACCTTAAAAATCATCATATACCTTTTAATGGCTTTGAACGCCGTTACGGCGCACAGGGTTATGGCCAATCTGTATATATTAAAGATCCACAAGGTAATACGGTTGAGCTTCGCTCTACTCAATAACAATTTTGAATAACAATGACTTATTATCCTTAAAGTTTTTCTGTTTACAATTTCAAATCCACTGTTAAATGAACAAGATTATTGGTGACTCACATTTACTTTACCTTGGAATAACCACTGATACCGCAAGGCCTCCACCAATACGGTTATGCAAAGAAATTTTACCATCGTGTGCTTCTACAATTTCTCGGCAAAGCGCTAGCCCTAAACCAGTTCCAGACTGTTTAGTAGAATAAAAGGGGATCAAAGCATTGGTTAATACTTGTTCTGACATACCTGCGCCACGATCTTTAACTTCAAATATTGCTTGTTGACTTGTCACCGTTATTTCTAAAGATACTTGCGACAGCGCAGAGCCTGACTCTTGTGCGTTTTTAATCAAGTTGATCATCACTTGTTCTAACTGGCTTGGATCAAACATGATTTCAACATTGGCAATTTTTTCTGGCACATTAAACTCCAGCTGTGTGCGAAGCTGTGCAACAAAGGCATTAATATTGATGGCTTCAAGCCGAGGCGTAGGAAGTTTTGCAAACTTTGCATAGCCACTAATGAAGCTATTTAAGTGATCAATGCGTTCTTTAATCGTTTCAAAAATTAGGGGTAACTTATTATCTTGATATTTCTTCGCAATCAATTGGCCTGAGTGCGTAACAGAAGAAATAGGCGCTAATGAATTATTAAGTTCATGGCTGATCACTCTGATCACTTTTTTCCATACTGCAACTTCCTGTCGATTTAATTCGCGTGTCATTTGTTTTAATAAAAATAACTGATGCTTTTTATTGTTTAGCAAAAAGTCGCCTCGCGATAAATGCCAGGTTTCGCTATTGTCTTGTTCTTCAATGACAAATAAACCATCTTGATGTTCAGTTATCGCTTGGCATAACGTTTCAGGCCAGTGTTTCATTAACTGTGTTAATTGTTCACCCTCCATGCGCTTACCTTGATTCAAAAAATGACGCGTCTCACTGTTTGAATAAACAAAATAATCATCATCATCAACCAAAAACATCATAATAGGAGAGCTTTCTATTACTTTATCTAACAACAACTCTCGTTGATAAATACTTTGCTTTTCTGCACGCAATTTATCTGCAACATCATTATACAAGTAACATAATTGGCTTAGTTCATCACTACCTGTAATAGCTAAACTATTCGAAAATTCATTATCTTTAAAATTCAACAACCCTGCTTCTAATGCCACAAGTTTGTTTTCAATAAAGGTGAAAAAATATTGCACGATAGCGATAACAAAAACACTACTAAACGCTAAAATTAATAACAGTAATAGCCAATCATGCGTTGATAAAAATAAGAATAAAAGACTATTAGATAGCCAAGTAGCGCCTAACGCCGTTATTAATAACCGCCCTTTTAAGGTATTAACCATTACTTATTAATCCCAAACTTTTCCATTCGACGGTAAAAAGCCTGTCGACTTAATCCTAGCGACTTAGCCGCGCGACTGATAACACCCTGGTTATCCATAATCGCTTGTTCAACCATGTGTTGAGTGATGACATCTTCTGTTTGATGTGATGATTGCATGACATCGTTATTTAGACCAAAATCTTCTGGCTGCCACTCTGATGATTTAGACAACAACATGGCTCGCTGACAGGCATTTTCAAGCTCACGTACATTTCCAGGCCAAGGGTGTGCTTCAAGTACATGCGCGGTTATTTTAGGCATCGCTTTACTATTCTGGGTAAAGTGCTCCACTAAAGGAAGAATATCGTCAGTACGTTGATTTAATACTGGTAGTTCAAGACCAATGACATTGAGGCGATAAAATAAATCTTCACGAAAAGTACCTTGTTTAATGTCGTGAGCAAGATTTGCATTTGTTGCACTCACAACCCTGACATCAACTTTTATCGTTTCATGGCTACCTAAACGTTCAAACTCGCCAGTTTGTAATACACGCAATAACTTAATTTGCCCTGAAAGCGATAAATTACCTATTTCATCTAAAAAGAGTGTGCCGCCATCGGCAGCTTCGAAGCGCCCTATACGACGCTTGTTGGCGCCCGTATAGGCACCAGCTTCGGCACCAAATAATTCAGCTTCCATCAAATCAATTGGCAACGCACCAACATTAACTTTAATAAAAGGCTTTGCCGCGCGAAAGGAGTTTGCATGAATGATATCAGCAATTTTTTCTTTGCCTGCACCGTTTGGACCAGTAATTAAGACACTAACGTCTGATTTAGCAACCTGAACACTCATATCCACTAAACGTTGCATATTGGTACTTTTAAAAATTAAGCCACATAAATTAGCCTCACTTAAATGCGTTTCGCGCTCTCTATTTTGATTGATCAGCGTTTGAGACGTCTGTCTCACTTCATATAACTCTATTAAATTATTGATGGTGATGAGTAACTTTTCATCATCCCACGGTTTTGCAAGATAGTCTGCTGCCCCATGCTTAACAAGCTCTATTGCTGTCGTTAAGTCTGTCCATGCGGTAAGCAAAATGATCGGTAAATCAGGCAGCATTTCACGCATTTGATAAAAAGCCTGTTTACCTTCCTCACCACTGGTGGTGTCTTGCGTAAAGTTCATATCAAGAATAACCAGTGCAATACGCTGATAGTTAAGTATCGGCATCGCCTCAGCAGGACAACTGGCCGTAACCACTTGATAATCATGTAACTCTAATAAAATGCTTAATGCATTACAGACCGATGGATTATCATCGACTACTAATATTTTTTCCATAAATCAGCTTGTTACCTTAACTTAACTGATATCACCACAAAGGGTATCAGCCTATCAAACTCAATGATTGAAATGAATCAATTTGCTGCAATTATTGATGATATCCATGGTTGATAACTTGATACCCTCACTTGATATGACTTATGGCCATATAACCCAGCTTGAAAATCACTCAAAGGGCCGTCCACATAATCCCATGAAAACATACCTACTAACCACTCACGACCATCTTTTTTGATAATTACAGGTCCACCGCTATCTCCAGAACCATCAATTCCCTCTAACGGTAACGCTTTTTCAGGTTGGTCAAATGCTATCGCTAACCAGTAAGGTGTTACTTCCTCAATTTTATTTTCGAGTTTACGTAGCACTTTATCACGCTTGGTCTCGAAAACTGCACCGCCAATGCCATCTCCTGTAGCGCCTTTTCCGTAACCAATAACGCGCTTACCTAATTCATCTGACTTAGTATAAATAGATAACGGACTGACACTATCAACTGATGTTGATAGCTTTACCAAGGCAATATCACGATTAGCAAACTGAAAATCCATTGTGGCTTTCGTACCTTTATCCAAGGTGGACGACTCAAGCTTTCGATAATCTTTATGGATGAAAACTGATTCAATTACATACTCTTTGCCCGCAATATCAATCGTTTTACCTTGATAATCATAGAAAATCACATGTGCTACCGTTAAAACCCAGTTTGGGGCAATTAAAACCCCTTGACCTTCATGTGGCATATTGACCAAATATTGTGGTGGTTTCTTAACAACATAATCATCTGCACTTTTGTCATGCCTAATAACTACCGCGAAACTTGTAGAACAAAAAACAAGTAAGATAAACAGACACCATATTTTTTTCATTACACTTTCCTTATAATAAAAGCATTAGCAATTATGCTAATGCTTCCTTTTAAACAACATCACTAGACTGATCGGGTGGCGATAGCTGGTGAAATTTTTGAGGCCTTTAAGGCAGGTATAAATACCGCAATTTCAATGACCACAATAATCCCTACTAACGTTGCACCAATATAATTAAAAGATAATGCTTCAGAAGAAAAGTAGGTCATCAAGTAGTTATTGAGCACTAGCGCCAAAATAATACCTAAGACAATCCCTAAGCCAGCAATCAATGCACTTTCCGTCATAAAGTAACCTTGAATATCTGCACGACTTGCCCCTAGCGCCCGGCGTGTACCTATTTGTTTTTGACGACGATTTACATTAAAAATGGTCATGCCGGCAATACCAAGCGCCGTGATAAAAATAAGTACTGCAATGATAACCATCAACATATTCGTCATCAGCTTATCACGTTGATAACTAGTCGCTTTCATGTCGGCGATTGTAGAGGCTGGATTAATCACGCGACGATTTTCTAGCTTTAATAGAATATCTTGCACATTTTTAATCATAGTATCAGCTTCACCAGGTTCGACACGAATAGCAAAACGGATAAATTGCTCATCATAAATTGCAGGCAATAACACTGTTTTTTCTACTAACGGTGAATGTACCCATGGCCCCTGCATTTTATCCATAATACCAATAATTTGAAAAGGTAAGTCGATACTGTAAATATATTTTCCTAGCGCATCACCGTCTGGAAACAATTCATCTGCTAATGCTTGTGTGATAATGGCAACTTTAGGTGCATTAGCACCGCTATCGCGAATGACCATTTCATCAGGTCGGAAGCTTCTGCCTTTAGTGATTTGTTGATCAAACAATTGAGTAATATTGGAATTACCAGCAAAAACACCAGCACCAGACGTTAACGCACCTTCCATTTCAGGCTGATTTCTAAAACCCCAAGAATCGCCACTGCCAGAAAGTGGTAGTTGATTTATGCCAGTAGCCTCAATAACGTAAGGCAATTCCATGATTTTTTGCTGATCTACTTGTAATTGTTTGGTGATATCTACATTTTCATCATAGAAATACATTGATAATCCAACAATTTCAGCTTCAGGAATACCACTATTTCGCTGCATATCATCAATACGCTCTTTAATAATGAAAGCCGCATTGCTGACGATTGCTAACGTTAGGGCAATTTGCATAATAATCAAAACAACACTGCTTTTGTTTCGCATCATGGCATTAAAAATGGGAGAAATATGTAACATAATGCAGCTCCTATTGAGTTTTTAAATAAATAGAGGGAAGCGTAGTACACACTCGCCATGCGGGGTAAATCCCTGCCAATACTGTAGCGCTCACCGCTATGATGGGGGCCGCTAAAAACATGGTGATATCCATCGTGGCAACGAAGTCAAAGCCATCAAAATTATTTTTCAATAATGACAAACCAAAATACGCAAATGCTAATCCAAGTAACCCACCAAGCAGTCCAAGTAGACCAACTTCAACTAAGTGTTGAGCAAATACTTGCCCACGGCTAGCACCTAGTGCTCTACGAACGCCTACATGAGGAGCATTCCGTAAGAATTTAGCCAGTAATAAACCGATACTATTCACTAAACATACCACTAAAAACATAAAGCTCACCGCAACCAACACGTATGAGTCGTCACCAACAACATTGTTATAATCAAGCCATTGCTGAACATTGCGTATTAGCCCTTTTGCATCGTCACGTTCAAACCTTGCTAACTTTTGTTGTTGGCTAACATACCCTGATAGAAACTGTGAAAATGTGTCTTGATCTTTTTTCGTTGGCAGTTCTGCCCAGTATTGTGTCCATAAGATTTCAGAGTTGAGCTTTTCTTGGTAATTATTAACACGTTCTTCTTTCCAACCATTATTATTTCCCCAAGACTGTAACTCGTAAACGCTGGATAAAACGAAGGGAATAAACAGCTGTTCAGTGCTTTGAAACGCGCCATTGTTAACGTCATAAAACTTTGGTTTGGGTTGCCAAGACTCTGTAATGCCAACAATTTGATAAGTCGTTGCATTTAAGAAAATTTCTTTCCCGGTATTATCACCACCACCAAATAGCTTGTCATTTAACTCTTCACTGATCACCACTTGGAAGGTTGGATTTTCATCAACAGTTTTACTCCATGGACCGCCATAAAGAAAATTAACGTCAAACATTGAAAAGAAATGACGGGTAGTAACACGGCTTGAACGCAAAACAGGGGCAAACTCAGGGTCAAGCGTACGCACAGAAAAACCCGTTTTATACATGGGTGTGTGTTTTAATTCAGGTAAAGCCCGCATTAAATTAGCTGCATCTTGATAAGTCAATTGTTGAGGTACATTATCTGTGGTGTTCCACGTAGAACTGCTACCCGTTGATTGCAACTGAACCGCAAATAATTGATCTGATTTTTCACTGATCGGGTTATTGCCCGTCATGTGATTTAACGTTAATGCTGTCATTGAAATTCCGATACCACAGGCTATTGCTAATACCATTAACAGCGTAGTACCTATCGTGCTTTTTAAGCTTTTTATCGCAAGTTGAATGTAATAACTAAACATGCTGTTTCCTTAGCCTTTTAGGCGATTGCTTCCTGATCTTTTGCGGTTGCGCCACCTTGGTACATGGTAAAGTCACAAAGTTGCCCATCAACGATCTGAATATTACGCTCTGCTCTACGGGCAAGTTCAGCATCGTGTGTTACCATGACGATAGTAGTGCCTTGTTTGTTTATTTTTTCTAATAGTTCCATCACTTGTTTTGCCATTAAACTGTCAAGGTTACCGGTTGGCTCATCCGCTAATAAAAACTTAGGCTCACCTGCTAATGCTCTTGCAATGGCAACCCGTTGCTGCTGCCCACCCGATAACTGTGACGGTAAATGTTTCATTCGCGATGCCAACCCAACAAGTTCAAGCGCATGCTCAATTTTTTCTTTTCGCTCTTTAGTACTGAATCCGCGATACCGTAATGGCACATCAACATTTTCAAATAGGTTTAAATCAGGAATAAGATTAAACCCTTGAAAGATAAAGCCAATTTTTTCATTTCTTAAACGTGAAAGTTCTTTATCACTTAACCCAACAATACTTTGACCATCAAGTTGGTAATCACCTGATGAAATATTTTCTAATAAACCAGCAATATTTAAAAAAGTGGTTTTACCTGAGCCTGAAGGCCCAGTGACTGCAATAAATTCTCCCTCTTTTACTGTTAAGTTAAAATCACGTAGCGCGTGGGTTTGCACTAATTCCGTTTGATACACTTTATTAATATCTGACATTACTAACATACTGTTCTCCATAGTTTTTTATTTTTAATCGGATTAATAAAGCAATACACGCGCTTTATCATCAAAGAGTTCTAGGCTTGAAATGACTAAGGTGTCACCTTCTTTTGCCCCTTTTACAATTTCGATATGGCTCATACTTGTTGCACCACTTTCAATCGCAATTCGTTCGGCAGAATCATCACGCACCAAGTAAGCTAACTTGCCTGCTCCACTTTGATAAAACTGACCTCTACGCACCATTAATACATTGTCTTTTTGCTCCAAGATAATACGAGCACTCACACGTTGGTTTTGTCTTAACCCTGCACCTTGTGTTTTATCCATACGCACTCTTGCCGTCACTTGATTGCCAATTACCTCGGGTGAAATTGACGCTAACTGGCCGTATAATGTTTTACCTGCCATGCTCACCTCTACTGTCATACCTAAGCCAAGCTCATCAGCATATGCTTCTGGTACTTGCAACTCAGCTTCATAGGCAGATAAATCAACGATCATCATCAAAGAATCGTTATTATTGACTTTGGCTTTTTGCTCAACTAACCAGTTACCAACAATACCACTCACCGGCGACATGATATCGAGCTCATCAACCTTTCTTTGTAACTCCGTTAAGCGTTGCTGCTCGGCTTTAAGTTCTAATGCTTTGTTTTCAACTTCGAACGCTAATGTATCAATGGCCAGTGTTGCTTCTTGTTCTGCATGCTGGGTACGTAAACGTGATTTTGAAAGCTCATCTTGTGCTTGTTCAAAATCAATTTGACTAATAATATTACGCTCAATAGATTGATTAGCGCGACGAGCTTCACGCTCTGCTGCTGCAAGATCAACCTTGGCTAATTCAAGTTTTTGCTGATACTCAAGTTGTTTTCTGCGCGAAGCTAACTTTTCACGGTTTAATGCTGAACTTAAGCGCTGAACCAAGGTTTTTTGCTGTCCAAGGGTTGCCATCAGTTGTGGGCTATCTATTTCTGCCACTTTTTGTCCAAGTTCAACCATATCTCCAGGTTTCACTTTCAACGTAACTAACCCTTGCTCTGGGCTATAAACGATTGGGGCATTTGCTGCGACAATTTTTCCTGAAGCAACGATATCTCTTAATAAGTCGCCACGTTCTACTATCGCTAATTTTAATTGGTCACGCGCAATGCTTTTATCTGCGCTTAACCAAGAAGATGTCGCTTGCCAAGCAACGAACAAAATCGCGCCTATGATCGCAATATATGCAAATTTCTTTACTTTGTTTGAGTTTTTTGAAACGACTTGCGTATCTTGTTGGCTAGTATCCCTGATCATTAATTTTCCTCATCTGTCAGTGCTGACTTGATAAAGCAGACAACGTACCATCATGACAACTCATTGTTTTTAAATAACTTTAAATAAACCACCCTGTATAAAAAGTGTCCGCGGACACCTAAGTTACGGACACTTAACGAATGTACGGACAACCGGACACTGAATTTCTTGGGACGTTAAAACAGCATATTATTCAGCGCTTGTTTATTTACTCAATTTCTAAAGTCAGGCGCTCTAGCGAGCGATATTACTTAGCTGTACCTTTGTAAAAAGCCAAGAAAATTTAAGCCAGTCACGTTATAATGCGCGCAAATTCAATGCACTTTGATAGAGAACAATTATGAGTAGAATGGTTTTTTGCCAAAAGTTACAAAAAGAAGCGCCAGGTTTAGCCTTTCAATTGTACCCAGGAGACGTTGGTAAACGTATTTTCGAAAACATCAGTCAAGAAGCATGGACAGATTGGCAAAAAAAACAAACGATGCTGATTAATGAACATAAAATGAATATGATGAACCCTGATGATCGCACGGTGCTAGAAAAGTCGATGGTCGATTTTTTATTCAACAATATCGAACCAAATATCGAAGGCTACACGCCAGAGCAAAAATAAACGCCGCTTTAAATTATAGCTAATATGATTAATTCAATTATCATTAGCTATAATATCAACCGATATTCGCTTCAAATGGCAACAATACGAAGAAAAAAACACCAAACAAACATTTTTTGAAAAAAAAGGGTTGACGCAAGAAACGAAAAACAGTTTAATACGCCCCGTCTTCAAGGCGAAGCCAAAAAGACAAGTACAAAGATAGTATTTAGTATTATCAATGTGCCTCGATAGCTCAGTCGGTAGAGCAGAGGATTGAAAATCCTCGTGTCCCTGGTTCGATTCCGGGTCGAGGCACCATCATTTAGAATGAGTGTTATGTTAATCAACAAACATTGATTCGGTGCCAAGGTAAATCATTCAATAGAATAGTTTTATCGCACACAGCCTTTGTGTGCCGACTTAGCTCAGTTGGTAGAGCAACTGACTTGTAATCAGTAGGTCGCCAGTTCGACTCCGGCAGTCGGCACCATTCATTGAGACCCTTATGTAGCTTGTTATGAGCAACATAGGGGTTTTCTTGTTTCTGGAGGTTTATAATCTCATATGGGAACAAAATATAATTTCTACGGCTCTAGCTTCTTTCAATTTGTATTGCTTAAATCTGGCTTATCAATAAGCCTCAATTAAAGGCGGCAATATGACTTTATCTGTAAATGTTTTCACAAATCAGTATCTTTTTGAACTTGAACCCAAAGAAAAGGAATACATAGTATCCGAGGTAGCATGTAAAGGCTTTTCAGTAAGAATATTTCCTTCTAGCATTAAAACCTTTATCTATCGAAACAGAACTAATAATGTAAGTAATAAGGTAGCTATTGCTAGAGTTGGAAGTATTTCAATAAACGATGCAAGATACAAGATGAGTTATTAGATTGACCCCAGAGATTAACCTGATTTGTTAGAGGTGTTACTTGTTTCAAAAATGCACCTACATTACTATGCAATTATTCAATAAATGGTACCGTTACAGATCAGTTAAAAAAAGATAACTCATCACCTATCACGAGGGTATCTATCAATGCCTAATTATGTAAAATAGCCCCTTCTGTAAAATTCAACGAAAGCTTACTGAATGAATAAAGATTTATCGAATTTACGCGAAAAATTGCAAACACTACTCTTAGCACAACATGATAGTAGTTCTCGTGGTAATGTCGCTGATTATATCCCTGCTTTAGCAGAGGTAGATCCGAACTTAATGGGTGCAGCTATTGCGACAATTGATGGGGACTTTGTTGGTGTAGGTGATTACCAACATGCCTTTTCAATTCAAAGCATTTCAAAGGTGTTTGGTTTAGTCATGGCGATGAACCGCGTAGGCGATTCATTATGGCAACGTGTAAATATGGAGCCTTCTGGACAACCGTTTAATTCAATTATTCAACTTGAATGGGAAAAAGGCATACCTCGAAATCCGGTTATTAATGCTGGCGCTATTTTAATTTCAGATGTTTTAGTGAGCCATTATTCAGCAAGTAAACTCGCTTTTGTCAGTTTTTTACGCACCATAGCCAACGACGAAGATATTCATATTGATCATGATGTGTTTCAATCAGAGCTCACTCACGGTAATCGCAATGCGGCGTTAGCATATTTGATGAAAAGTTTTAATAATATTGAAGCTGAAGTGCCTGATGTATTAGAACATTATTTTACACAATGTTCAGTTACAATGAATTGCCAACAATTAGCACAAAGCTTATTATTTTTAGCCAATAAAGGTATAAACCCATTAACCAATACACCTGTATGCACACGAAAAGAAGCGCATAGAGTTAATGCTATTTTATCAACGAGTGGAATGTACGATCAATCTGGTGAATTTGCTTTTTCCGTTGGTTTACCGGCGAAAAGCGGCGTAGGAGGTGGAATTGTCGCAATTGTGCCTAATTTCGGTGTTATTTGTGCATGGAGCCCACCATTAAATAGTTTTGGCAATTCCGTTGTCGGTATGAACTTTATCGCAGGACTTGCCGAAGAATTAGGATTATCCATTTACTAGAGCGTGTTGATCTTTGCTGTTTAAGTTTTGTTCAAATTAAACGCCTTCTGATCGCGGCACTTGGATTATTGCATAGTCATTCAATGGTTAATTCAAGTAACAAAGAGTAGGAGGCGTTTAGTTGAACTCTTCGGGCTGTATCTGTTTGGCATTTCTACTGTGTTAACGCTTGACTGGAGTAGAATAACTACACAGCGCAAGTGTTGCCTTGTATAAATACCAAACAAATTGCGGCAAAAGTAAACATGAAAGATCAACACGCTCTAATATTAAAAAAAAAAACAGATTTAAGCGTATTTACCGCGCTCCCTCCTTAATTTGTTTGTTTTTCTAAATATATGTTAGTTGTATATTACTTATTCATGCTTTATACTGCGCCAGCAGATTAGTATTCCCTCTCACATATAATCTGACTATTCCTATTGTAATGTCTTTCCTAGCTCCAGATAGCCATCTTTAGAAAACTAAGTAATTGCTTATCGAATTTTTCGATTGATTTCACGCTATTGTTTCGATGCAGCAATATTTTATATATTGGCAATATTGCCTTCTATTTTCGAGATTTTATATGTCTTATAATTATAACGGACAACAGATCCAGATAATGCAACCTGTGCATTCAATTTCTGTTAACAAAAACCGAGCAGTGGTAAACCACAAAAGTGGCTCAAGTGTCATTAGCTTTGCAAACTCTATTGATTTTAAAGCTTTTCTTATTTGGCTTGCTCAATAGTAATTTTCGAAAGCTAAATTTGTTCATTCTTGCTCAACTTAACACTAAACCTATATTGAGATTTTATCATGTACACCCTCAACGATCTTGAACGCATTAATCAAGTGCTTGTTCCGCTAAAAGAAACAGCAGACAGAGAGCGTCAAGCTATTTGGGGGTTAACAGGCTATATCGATACGCCACACATAGACGCCTACAATAAAGTTTGTGTTGAAAAAGCACGAATACTAAAAACATTAAAAGAACAAAACTTATTGCCTTATTCAAATGTTGAAGTGATCAGTAAGGTGCTAATGGTTAAATTTAAAACAGCCAAAAGTGCTCAAGTGTGTGAATATAACGATGAACAATATCAGTGCCGTTTTGCCCCATTAAAACTAAGTAAGTCAGGAAAAATAGTACGAAAGTGGGCAAAATACTGGTTGAAACTATTACCCAACGGCAGTATTGATGTGCCATGGCAAAATGAAGTCAAAGAAATTTGGCCTGAATATTTTATTATTAGGACTATGGAAGGATAAATACCAATCTTATCCATCAACCAGATACTGGATGGAATTAACGCTACGATAAATTTATCGTAATTTTAAGACGATAATTCACGTTGAATGGCTTTACGATGTTCACCTAATTCATGTTTAATCCAATCAATCAAATCGCTAGGCGCCATAGGTTTCGCAAAATAATAACCTTGCACTAAATCGACATCTAACTGATAAATAAACTTATAATCATCTAAGTATTCCACACCTTCAGCGACCGTTGTTAGTTGTAAATCTTTGCTTAATGCAACCGTACTCTTCAAAATAGCTTGTTGGTGTGGGTTAGTAGATACATTATCAACAAGAATTCTATCCAGCTTTAACTCTGTCGAAGGAACTCTTGACAGTTGCTGAGCATTTGCGAACCCTGTACCATAGTCATCAATTGCCAAATTAAACCCTTTAAGCCTTAGTGTTGCAAGCGTTTGAATAGCTTTTGACACTTCACCTGATAGCGCATTTTCAGTCACTTCTAATACCACATCTTTAGGGGCAATATTATAGCGTTGAACTTGATTAAAAATTCTCTCTGCTAGATGTTGATCCGCTAGAGATAACGGAGATAAATTTAAAGATAAATGAAAATTCAATCCACGTTCTTGCCACTGCTTTTTTTCGTGTAATGCAATATCAAATAAATATTCAGTTAATTGAGAAATCACACCAAAACGTTCTGCTGCATCTATAAATTGAACCGGTGAAATCATGCCTCGCTCCGGATGAGGCCACCGAGATAAAGCCTCAACACCTTTTAATAATAACCCTTTAACCGTTAGTTTTGGCTGGTAATAAAGTGTGATTTCACGATTAACCATAGCTCGAAGCAAGTCTTCTTTGGTTAATTCTTCATTGACTATTTTCTTACTTACTTTTACAAAGTCATTGGTCATTCGGTTCAAACTAATGGCTAGATCTTCTTCTTTCATCGGTTTTTGAAAAGTACCCACAACTGATAAGCCGTCGCTTTCAGCCATAGTACCAATGCTTAGTATTAACGAAGGATCTTTTGAGCTTAAAATAATCACCGCGCCGACTAATTTACGTTCAGCTATTTGACTAACTAATTCAACCCCGTCCATCACTGGCATTTCTAAATCTATAAATACAAGATCAAATTGATTGGCTGTCAACATATCTAGTGCAACTTGACCATTCTCCGCACTTTCGATATTAATCACTCCTTGCTGACGACACAACTCAATAACATGGTTGCGTTGTACTTTACTATCGTCAACGACAAGTACTTTTGTTTTATTCATCTACTTACCTTATAAGCCTTGTTTTTCAGATTAATTTATAAATTTAACCATATCATCTAAATCAACTATCTCTTTTGCAGCATTTAATTTGATTGCTTCTTTAGGCATGCCAAACACCACAGAAGACTTTTCATTCTGGGCAACAGTTTTACTACCCGACACCTTCATGGCTAATAATCCTTTAGCCCCATCATTCCCCATACCAGTAAGAATTATTCCTGTAGCATTTTGCTTGACGTGTGTGGCCAACGAATTAAATAAAACATCAACAGACGGACAATGCCGATTAACTGCTGGTCCCTCTGAAACAATCGTAATATATTGCCCACCAGATCTTTTCACCTGAATATGCTTACCTCCTGGCGCTATTAATACGTGGCCTGGAATAATCCTGTCACCAGAAGAAGCTTCTTTTATTTCCACTGCACAAATCGAATTTAACCGTTCAGCAAATGCAGCAGTAAACTTTTCAGGCATATGCTGTACTATAACAATACCAGGGCAAGTTCTAGGTAATTGTGTTAATACTTTTTCCAAAGCAATTGTCCCTCCTGTTGAGGAACCAATACCAACCACTCGGTCAGTTGTTTTCGCCAGACTTGCTAAGTCTGTATCCAAAGGCATGTTCATAGGTTCGTGACTAAAATCATCTTGTTTTTGTGCTATATCTTCAGGTAGCGCCGATACTTGTCGCTTTACTCGACGAATTCTAGCGACTGAAGCTGCTCTTACTACCGTTATAATTTCTTTACCTGAGCTTTCTAAAAAGTTTTTCACCCCTATTGTTGGCTTAGTGATAATTTCAAAAGCACCTGCAGCCAATGCTGAAAGTGATAATTCAGCGCCATGTTCAGCTAATGATGAACAAATAATCACGGGTGTTGGCTTTTCCGCCATTATTTTTTTTAAAAAAGTGATCCCGTCCATTCGCGGCATTTCAATATCAAGAATGACAACATCTGGCCATTGCTTTTTCATTTTGTCATACGCAAAAATTGGATCGTTAGCAACCGCATAAACATTGATATCACTCACTTGATTTAACACTGACGAAATAACTTGACGAACCACTGCCGAATCATCAACAATCATTACTTCTATACTCATAGCACCACCCCCCAAAGATTGCTTACGCCCTACTTTCTTGTTGATAACGTCTTAAATATACTTCGCCAGTATCTAGATCTAAGGTAATGGTACGACAGATATTTTCCAAAACATCTTCTTCCTCTACAGTCAGCTTATTTTTCTTTATCCATTGTTTAGCAAGCGATACATTTTTATCGCCTATTGAAGGGGAAGCCTTACGCGTATACATATTTGCCCCACCATATAAAGCTAATTTATATTCATTCATATTTGCATGTGCACGCATTTTTTGACTTAAAAACTCCAACGCATCTTCACCATACTTATAACTTGCAATATGCGGTTGATATTCCGTTAAACCTTCAGGATGAGCAATTAAATAATGACACATACCACCAATTTTTAAACGTTGATGCCATACCGTAACAGCTACGCAAGAGCCTAATAATGTTTTAATCTTACAGGGACTGCTGCCAAAATAGGTTTCCCCCGCTTGAATATTTATTTCATTTTGCACTTATACCTACCTTCAACCTATAAAGTTATTTCCGTTGGTAAATAGCTGGTTGAACAATATTAAAATCATGTGACAATCCATGTAATGTTTCTGAGTGACTAATAAAAAGCCACCCCTTAGGGTTTAATATTGTTTGGATGTTATCTATAATTTTTTGTCTTGTTTCATCAGTAAAATAAATCATCACATTGCGAATAAAAATTAAATCTACCATGCCTATTGATGCCATATCATCAAGCAAGTTAAAGGTAAAATACTGAACCTTATTTCGAATACTTGGCTTTACACGCATAAACCCTTGAAATTCATCAATACCTTTCATACAAAACTCTTTTCGGTAATGTGCAGGTAAAAATCGCGCTCTTTCATCGTTATAAATGCCTTTTCTTGCGTGCGTTAATACACTGTTATTTACATCTGAAGCCATTAACTGCCAAGAAGACCTACAATGATATTGCATTAACATTGCAATACTGTACGGTTCTTCACCTGTTGAGGCTGCTGCACTCCAAATTTTAAACGTTTTATTTACCGATATGTTTGGTAAAACTTTTTGTTGTAAAAACTCAAAATGTTTCTCTTCACGAAAAAAAAATGTTTCATTCGTTGTGATCAATTCTAATGCTGTCTCTAATTCTTTTGTATGCTCTAAATGATTAATGTAATTAAAATAGTCTCTAAAATTATTTAACTGTAAGGCATTTAGCCGTTTAAATAATCTATGGCCTAACATCACCCGTTTATGCGCGGGCAAATTAATACCAAGCCGGTTATGTACCAAAGTTTGAAAAAGAGAAAACTCCTCTTTTGTTGGTATATTTTCTCTTGTTGTTGTCCCCATCACTCTCAATGACTACTCATAATCAACAAATTTTGCGTCGTCACTATCTTTCGAAGCTGCTTTTTGAACATGTTTAGAGACATTGGCCGAAGCGTTAGCATTCGCTTTAGCAATTTTACGATCTTGCGAAGCTCGAGATGCGAAAGCCGCTGCTTGTTGTTGATCACTAACAGAAAGCTTAAAATAGTTTACCGAGTCTTGTAGACTAACCGCTTGAATATTCATTTCTTCTGACGTTGCACTTAGTTGCTCTGAAGCGGCTGCATTATGTTGCATGGTTTGATTAACTTGAGAAATTGCTTCATTAATTTGATGTACACCTGTTGCTTGTTCTGCAGAGGCCGCTGCTATTTCTTGAACTAAGTCAGCCGTTTTATTAATAGAAGGTACCATCTCTTGTAATGACTTACCCGCCTTATCTGCTCGTTGTACACTGTCTTTCGCCAGCTCACCAATCTCTTGTGCTGCTACTTGGCTTCGTTCTGCAAGTTTCCGCACTTCAGATGCAACCACCGCAAATCCTTTACCGTGATCTCCTGCCCGACCTGCTTCTATAGCCGCATTTAATGCCAACAAGTTTGTTTGATAAGCAATATCATCTATCACGCTAATTCGCTCTGCAATTTTTTGCATGGCATTAACCGTTTCTAATACTGCTTCACCACCTGATGTAGCTTCCGTTGAAGCTTGCTGCGCCATACCATCTGTTATTCCGGCATTCTCATTGTTTTGAGAAATCGACGCAGACATTTGCTCCATTGATGCAGAGGTTTCTTCCACACTTGCCGCTTGTACCGAAGCTCCTTTCGCGATTGTTTGAGCTGTAGAGTTAACTTGTGATGATGCTGCACTTAATGCTTCAGATGAAGCTCTAACTTCAGTAATAACATTCGATAATTGTTTTTTCATATTGTTAATACTCATCAATAACGAACCTTTATCATTGGCTTGTAATTGAATATCAACACTCAAATCACCTTGAGCAACTTTATTACAAATATCAGCGGCATATCTTGGTTCACCGCCAAGCGTTTTAAATAAGTCCCAGAAAATAAAGGCCATTACCGTTAAGACCACTACAGAGCCTATAAGTACAAAAAGCGTTAGTGATGTTTGTGCTTTTTTGTATTTTTCTGTCATTCTATTTTCTGTTTCAAGCACTATACTGTTGAAGTTTTCTTCGGTTTTTTCAGCAAGTTCTGTCATACCTTGGCTTGCTGGGCGATCTACGCCACTAACGTTTTTATCTACTTTCTTACCCGTTAATTCATCGTTTGGATCGAAGTTGACTAACGCGGAAACATAAGCTTTTTTCAAATCACTGTGTTCATTTTTAACACCTTCAAGCTTCGTGGTATCTAGGTCCAATGTTTTAGCTGCATCAATCGCTTTAGCTAAGTAAACTTGCACTTGATCAGAGTTTTGTTGAAACCGTGCCGTGTATTTCTGGTATTGTTCTGCATCGTTTCCGCGAATTAGCACATTTTTCCATTCTTGTACCTGAATTTTAAACAGTACATGGGCATGTGTAATTTCATTATAAAGCTCAACATTTTGCTTAACTCTAGTAAAGTCTTGCTCAATGGACTGATGAAAATCAGACAGCTTATTTAGCGACACTAAACCAAGCAATAACAAAGCAAGTGTCACTAGTGCGCCTAAAAACAAGACCTTAACTTTCAGTGATAAATTTTTCAGCATGTGAGTTTCCTCTTGTACCTAATTGATACGTATATTATTTATTGTAATTCTGCTTCAACTAAACTCGCTAATTCTATAGGAGATAGCGTTTTTTCAGCATCAAGCAAAATAATAAATTCATCATTAACTTTTGCGATACCTTGAATAAATTCAGCCCGGATTTTGGCACCAAACGCTGGTGCCTCCTCTACATCCGTAACGGGTAGTTCTACTACTTCGTTCACAGCATCAGCTAATAAACCAAGTACGCAATATTGCTCATAACCATGTAATTCAATAACAATGACACATGTCCGCTTGTGAATTTTTATTGGCTCACGGCCTAAGCGCACTGATAGATCAATTACTGGCACAACTTCGCCGCGTAAATTAATCACACCAGACAAAAACTGAGGCATCAAGGGCACCTCTGTGATGCCCGCATACTCAATAATTTCTCTTGTTTGATGCAGTTCCATACCAAAATGTTCTTTACCTATCGTAAAAGTAAGGTATTGGTTATGATGGGTTGAAGTACTCTGTTGCCTTTCAGTGTTTGCCATCGCTCCACTTACTCCTTTGTTAATAACGTATTGTGAGATAAACCATCTCGACCAATCGCCAATTCAATTAATTGTGGAATATCGAGTATAAAAGCGATATCGCCATTACCTAATAGACTTGAACCACCTATTCCCTTAAGTGGTTTAAAAATAGGCCCTAAAGGCTTGATCACGGTTTGTACTTCACCATTTAATTTATCAACTGCAATACCAGCAAGATCTCCCCCAAATTGCACAATAACAAGTTCTTGAGATGATGATTTTATTTGTTCAGTAGCACTTACACTCAAATCTAATGATGAACTTTTTGCAGATTTGGTTAGGTTAAAAACATCTGCCATTTTGACAAAAGGGATCATTTCTCCACGTAATTTAATACAGTTACGTTCTTGAATGTCTAAATGACTATGTAGATCTATGCATTCAATAATGGTAGCTTGCGGAATAATAAAGTGGGTACCACAACTTTCCACGTGAAAACCATCAATTATGGCTAACGTTAATGGTAAACTTATACGAAATTCAGAACCTTGTCCTTGATCGCTAAATATTTCAATACTACCTTGTAATGACTCTACATTACGTTTTACTACATCCATCCCCACCCCTCGACCAGACAAGTTGGTGACTGCGGAGGCAGTAGAAAACCCTGGATGAAAGATTAAATGAAACAATTCATGTTCAGTTAACTCAATATGTTCAGCAATAATTCCCTTTTCAATCGCTTTTTCGCGCACGCGATTCTTGTCAATGCCTTTGCCATCATCGCTTATAGCAATAACGATATGACCACCTTCATGGTATGCTTTGAGTGTTAATTGCCCCTTCGCACTCTTACCAGCAGCAATTCGTTCATCTACAGATTCAATGCCATGATCAATTGCATTTCTCACGATATGAGTGAGTGGATCACCTATTTTTTCAACCATTAAGCGGTCTAATTCAGTTTCAGCACCTTCGATAGTCAAATTGATTTCTTTGCCAAGTTCTTGTGCTGTATCTCTTACGATCCTCTTAAAACGTTGAAACGTGCCGCCAATTGGCACCATACGTAAATTTAACGCAGCATCGCGTATTTGTTCAGTGAAGTCTTCAAAGTCATCAACGGCTTCAAGCAGTTCACTATTCCCTGTTCGGTTAGACAATATATCAATGCGTTGCTGATTAATGACAAGTTCACCAATTAAATTGATTAAATAATCGAGGCGGTCAGAGTCAATGCGTATTTGCTTACCCGCGCTTGCAGGTTTAGTGCTGGATGTTGTTGCCTCTTCAACGGGAGAAGTAGTTTTTTCTTGAACAGCTAAAGTAGTGTGATTTTCTGTAATATTAGTTGTTGTTTTTTCCGAACGTGTTGCGCCAGTTTTAAGTGAACCACACCGAAAGAAAATATCAACGAGCTCGTTTTCTTCTTCAGGCAAACTATCAATTAATGTCCAAAGTGAAGACTCAGGTGCTGTAGGGGGCAAAACCGTTATTTGCGAGCCATCTTGCACAAACATAAAAGTATTTTCTATCGATTCTTGCTCAGCCTCAGAATCAATCGCTATTTCATAGGCAAAGTACAGTTCTTCGGGATCTATTATTGATAAAGCTGGAAGTTTATGATGAATACATTCAATATGTTTTATCGTGCCCAGTGTCGCTAAAAAGCGAATAAATGAGACAGGATCCATACCGTTTTTTAAACAGTCATCTGAAAGTCGTAATGATATGTGCCAATGTCCTATCCCTAAATTACGCTCAATATCTGTATGTGATAGCACCGCTTCATCACTATCATCTATCGCATTATCTTTGGTTTGTTCATCAGACCACGGCATTAACTCTGCAAGTAAAATAGCGCCATTTGATTGTGTTAATTGATCAGCATTATATTCTTCAACGGTTAATGAAACTATTTTTTCCATGTGATCGCGACATCTAAACAGTATATCAATTAATGGTTTTTCAATAACAATCAAACCGTCTCTTGCTCTATCTAGTACATTTTCAACTACGTGGGTAAACTCAACTATATGACTAAGACCAAAAATGCCCGCGGAGCCTTTTATCGTATGCGCAGATCTAAATATGTCATTTAAAATTTCATTATTTATCTCGCCGTCATCCATTTGAAGCAAGTTGTTGTCCATTAGTTCTAAATGCTCTTGTGCTTCTACGTAGAAAGTTTCTAGTGCTGACTCGAAAGACATTAAATAGCTCCTAGAGATGACTGCACATCAGTATTTAGTAGAATAGATAAATTAAACAACTGACAAAAGTCTTGGATTGCGCTACTAGTAGAGCTGATTTGAAAATTTTTTCCTTCTTCGATAGTGGTTTTGACAAGTGATAAAATCAATTGCATACCCGCGGTATCAATTTCTTCTATTTTTGCAAGTTTCAAAACAACAAGAGACTTGAACTTTAACGCTTTAAAATATTCTTGATAGATGTCCATCACAGAATAAATTGTCAACTCCCCCGAAATAATAATTTCAGTAGAATCATTACGTTTTTGTGTGATCTTTACAGTAGTCATCAAAGGTACTCAGCAATAAATTTTGCATTCAGTAACCAGCATTATGGCAATACAAGCATTGATACAGCTTGCAGCATTTGTGCAGGTTGAAAGGGTTTTACAATCCATGCTTTTGCACCAGCTGCTTGTCCTTGTTTCTTTTTCTCTTCCGCGCCTTCTGTTGTTAACATTATAATAGGGGTAAATTTATAACTCGCCATTTGTTTAATTTCTTTCACCATAGTAATGCCATCCATGTTTGGCATATTAACGTCTGAAATAATCAAATGTACTTTTTTCCCATCCAACTTACTAAGTCCGTCTTTACCATCTACGGCTTCAATAACCTCATAACCTGCTCCTTTTAACGTCATTGCGACCACTTGTCTGACACTGGCTGAATCATCAACGATTAATATTGTTTTGCTCATACTACGTTTCCTTTACCACCTTATTCTTAATATGTTTAATTAGAAAAATGTAATTTCTGATGTATCTGCCGTTTTATTTTCTGCATGCTCATTTTCATGAATTTTGACTTGCTCAACCGTAGTAAACGTATTTTTAAAATCGTTGATCCACCGAGTATTATTAATATCTTCGAGCGTATTTCCCGATTCGATATCCGTTAAACATTGAGATAATTTCGGAGACAATGCATTCATGTTTAAATGAATTTGATCGAGCATTTGGCTTACTCTATCTTGAAACTGCAAGAAAACGATAACCTCTTCCACGGAAGTTTTAACCGTACGGCTTTCCTCCTCAAGTTGTCCTGCCGACGCTATTATTTGTTCGCCGGATTCTCGATACTCATTAATAACAGATTCAATAACATGTTCTGCTTTTTCAATGACTTTTGCATCTTGTTCAGTAAATTGTTGTGTTTTTTCAAGCGTATTAAACAAGGTACTGTTTACTTGACCGATACGTTCTGTGATTCTAGCTCCGGTCTCACCTGAACGCGTTGATAACGTTCTTACTTCATCAGCAACAACAGCAAAACCTCTGCCAGCTTCACCGGCACGAGCCGCTTCAATTGCAGCATTTAATGCTAAAAGATTCGTTTGAGAAGCAATACCAGCAACTTCATCTCCCATTTGTGATAATTCTTCAGCGATAGTGGTTAAGTTATTTATTTCAGAAAGGAGTTCATCTCGACCTTGCATAGCTTCATTAAGAGAAGAAAGAATTTGATTTAGCTCTTTATCTGCTTTTTCAATAATATGTGTTAAACCCGTTTCGCTGTGCATATCACCAGAGGTAGCTTGTGATGCATTAATCGCGCCCTCAAGCTTTTCTCTGATTTGTGAAAACGTGTGCGAAAGTTCATTAACAGCGTCATTTCCCTGAAAGCGCGCAAGCTCCAACTGTTTAGCCCACACAGGAACAATATCACTCACTAATGAAAGGTATTGCGTAGAGCCGTCATTATGCTCGTCTGTTACTTGTGATTGTTGAGTTAATAACGCTACTTCATCAGTTAACGTGTTAACTAATTTGGTATGAAAGGTATATAAAAGAAAAGCCGCAAGAGCAACAACCGCTACGATTATTATCGAAATAACTGTTGTTAAAGGACTTGCTAACCAAAGCGTTAAAACACTTATCACGATGACCGTTAAACATGCCAAAATAAATTGTGTTTCTTTCTGCATTTAATTTCGCTCAAAATCAATCTCTTGTGATTTAAGCATAGACAATAATTTCAAAAGTGAAATGTGATTTAATGAGATTTATTAATAATTTCTAAAGTGTCATAAAAATACATGGATACAGATCAGCTGAAATAAAAAAACCACCAAAATTATGGTGGTTTTTTGCATTATGTTATCGCTTATAGTCGATAAATGTTATCGGCACTATCACGATCAATTAACCGTACAAAGGGGTCTACCCCTACATATTTAGGCTTTTCATCAACGATGATTTCAATCTTGTTTTCACCTGATTTAATTTCATGCTTTTCTAAATATTGCACAAGATTTTCTGCAGAAAGATCTTCAGGATCAGCGCTAAAAAAACCGATATCAATCATGTCAGTAAAGTCTTTTTCTGTCTCTGCGCCTTGACCATCAGCGGTAAGCATTGCAGCATCAATTGTCACGATAACTGTAAATTTACCATCTTCTCGCTCAGTCACATCAACATTGGTTGTTTTAAGATCATATAGCGTTATATGTTCAAACAAACTAGTAACAAACGTTTTTTCCTGTTCGTTAGCATCTTGTTTAATATACGCCATTAAATCTAACGTTGTTGGATAAGGTGTGCTTTGATATTTAAACTCAGCTAGAAAATCAGCTAATGCTTTATTTAATTGCTGCTCGCCTAATCTATTTTTAAGTGCCATCATCACCACAGAGCCTTTACGGTAATGAATATACTGTTGATTTTCACTACGGAACAATGGCATTTCTTCAATGATTTCAACACTACGACCTCTTAAGTAGCGATCAAGTTCGTACTTTAAAAACTTGCGAATTTTTTCAGGACCATACTTTTTCTCCATCACCATTAAAGCAGAGTATTGCGATAATGATTCAGAAATAATTGCACTACCTTGTACGTTAGCTGCCCCTACTTGATGTCCCCACCATTGATGAGCAACTTCATGAGCCGTAACGTAATAAACAGGGTCAATATCTTCAGGGTCGCGTAAATCAGTAATAAAACCTATTTGCTCTGAATAAGGTACTGTATTGGCAAAGCTCTGCGCAAAACTTCTATAACCAGGAAATTCAATAATACGCATTTGTTTATGCTGGTAAGGACCAAACTCTTGCGTAAAGTAATCAATAGAGTCACGTACTGATTCAATCATACGATCTACATTCATATGGTGATCTTTATGATAATAAATCTCAATATCAATGCCTTTATATTGCTCTTTCTTCGCTTCTAGTTTAGCCGACATTATCGAATAAAAGTTCACCATTGGTGCATTCATTTTATAATGATACGTACGTCGGCCATTTTCAACAGTTTCACTTTGCACATAACCAGGCGCAATGGCAAATTGATCTTCACTGGTTGAAATTGTTGCTTCAAAATCAATAAAGCCAACACCTTTACCAAAGAAGCTTTCATTGTAGTAACGATTGTCTTCTAATTTATTCGCGCGTTGAATTGGTTTTAGGTCACGTTTTCTACGTTCGTGTCGATCAACTATCTGCCAATCAGAACGGTAACCAAAGGCTGGGAACAAATCATAGTTGTTAATGAAAGTACCGTTTTCAATAAGGGAAAAATCATTACTACCATCAGTAAAACCTTGATGTGTTCGATGGGCAATTAATTGTCCTGTTGTTGTTTCTCCTGGCGCTAATGGTTGGTCAAAAACGAACCATGCTGAATTAAACTTGTCATCAAATTCAGTAAGCTTTCCGCCTGCTAAAACCACGTCCCACTTTTCGGTAAAACGCGGTTTGGACACTAAGAAACGTTCAATCGCTGTGTCGCTGGTATTTTTAACGGTAATTTCCGCAACCGCGTCAATACGACGTTCAGACGGGTAAATATCAACTTTTGCATGCGTTTTAGTGATCGTTGGTATTTCATCATCTTTATGCGCAACGTATTTTTTTTCATATTCCGCTTGTAGATCTTGTGCATCTTCTTGAATGACATATTCATTTAACACGCGCGTGTTGTAATGAATATAACTACCTGTTGCAATAAATATTGCTAGACCAAGTGCAATAGCAGCTTTACCTTTATTTCCTAGGTAGTAACCCACTTTGTTAAACCTTGATTTTAATGGTTGAGCTGGGCCTCTATGCCATAACGCATAAGTAAGAGCGGCCAAAATTATTGACGCGCCTAGCCAATACAACATATACCAAGAATGTGCTGTTAAAAAGTGGCCATAGGTATTAATGTCAGAATAATAAACGATAGGGGCGCCAGAAAATTGGAACATATTATGGCTAAAGCCGAAGCTACTTATCACTAACGTTGAAATGATATATAGCACGAACAATAGCATGCCAATATATTTATTCGGGCTAAGCACTTGTAAGAAGAATGCAAGTACAGCTGTCATGATTAACGGTACTAGGTTTACATAGCCTAAGCGAATAAAATATTGTGAGAATTCAAAATTATCATACCCTCTGATAATTTGGTTTAGTACAGTGACTGACATACCAAATACGTATAACAGTGCAAGTACTAAGCTAATAGCAATAATTTTTGATAACCAAAAAGTGATGTTATTGACAGGCATTGAATCAACTATATCACCCATACCAGAATTACGTTCACGCCACACAATTTCAGCACTGTAGTACGTTAATACAATCAGCATTAATAACCCAGTTGAGCCTGCAATTAATTGAATCATTGATTGCGTGATCGGCCAATTTGGAGTGCCAAACATAGCTCTAGGGTCAATTAGGGGAGCAACTAAAGCAAAGATAGTAAAAGCACCAAGCACTAAAAATGGTGCACTAAATATCACTTGTTTTACTTCAAATTTAATACGCAACCATAAATGCGCACTTGTAGTGATACCGTGACTTTTATAGTCAACACGATTGGCTAGCGCTGAATCAGAACTTTCTTCAACTTTTTGTTTTTCTTTTTTATTAGCTTTCGGCTGTGTTAATGATATTTTACGAGTAAAACCACCGAATAATGCCATAATAATAATACTAGCAATTAACCAGATCACCCGGTTTTCAAGTAATACACCGGTTAATTCAACAGCAGTGTTATTTTTGTCGTGCATGGTCCAGTAACGAGTTACTTCACCAAAGGTATTAACACCAAAAGGGTCTGCAAGTGCAACAATTGTACGATATTCAGGATCTGAGAAAAGCTGCCCAGCAACGGTATATGCAATAAAAAACCCGACTGCAATCAAGTAAACAGCCATCATGCTACGAAAACGAATAGCAACCGCGTAAAACATACACGATAAGACCAGTAATGTTGGTAAGGCTAAATAAAAATACGCCGTGAAATAATAGCTAAGATTAGTTGCTCCTAACCGCTCTGCATCTACCCAGCCAGCTAAACCACCAAGAACCGTTCCTAAAAAGATCCCAAAAGGCACGAAAGCAAACACGGTTGCTACCATCGCGAAAGCACCAAAGAAACGCCCAAGCTGATAACTTATTGGGTTAATTGGTTTGCTATAAAGGATCTCAGCCATTTTGGTTGTATCATTTCTTGTTGCAGTACTGGCAACATAGTTAACCACCAAAAACATGGAGAAAATCCCCATGATTACTAAGGTTTGAGCAATAGAGTAAGGACCATTGTATAAGACATTGCCCCCACCACCTATTTGTACGTTATCACTGACTGTTGCAAAGAAAGTCAAAAAGAAAAAAATCGCACTCGTGACAATGAAAGATGGCTGACGGGTATAATACCGCCACTCAAATAAAAACATTTTTGCAAACATAACTTACCCCTTAAGCCGCATTACGATGAGAATGTAATGTAGAAAAATAGACATCTTCTAAGTTTGCGGGGGCTGCTTCAAAGCCTTCAGGTGCTTGTTCAGCCATCACATGAATAATAGTTTTACCGGCAAATAATCGTTTTGAAATAACAGGCATGTTCTGCTCTATTTCTACGGCTTCTTGTTGTGTCACTGTTTTACGCCAGATTTGGCCACCGAGTTTATCGGTCAATAAAATGGGGTTACCTTCAAGTAATATTTGGCCTGAAGCTAGCACTGCCATGTTAGGGCAAAGTTCAGATACATCTTCAACAATGTGTGTTGATAAAATAATAACTTTTTCTTCGCCTAAACTAACCAATAGATTATGAAAGCGATTTCGTTCTTCTGGATCTAAACCAGCGGTTGGTTCATCCACCACTAATAAATCAGGATCTCCTAATAACGCTTGTGCAATACCAAAACGCTGACGCATACCGCCCGAAAAGCCACTAACGGCTTTTTTACGATGCTGAAATAAGTTCGTTTGTGCAAGCAAACCCTCAACGGCTTCTTTGCGTTCTGCTTTATTACGAATACCTTTTAAAATGGCCATATGATCTAATAAGTCATAGGCACTAATTCTTGGATAAACACCAAAGTCTTGTGGCAAATATCCTAATCGTTGACGTAACGCCTGCGGATCTGTAAATACATCAATACCATCAAAAGTGATTGACCCTTCATCTGCATCCTGCAACGTAGAAATTGTACGCATTAACGATGATTTACCAGCACCATTTGGTCCAAGTAGACCAAACATTCCTTTTGGAATGGTCAAATTGACATTATTAAGTGCATGAACACCATTGTCATAAGTCTTAGACAAACCCTTGATTTCTAGCATCTTTTATTTCCTATATTTGTTTTTATCTTTTAACATTTATTTTATGTAACGAGTGCTTAGTCTGCTCGTTAACAATTTTATTACACATGAATTAATAAAATAAAAATTTCTTTAATTATTAGGAGGGTCCATTGATCTTTCGCGTGGTATTTTTCAGCAGTTTATTGGTATTTAGACAAGGCATTGCGATTAATATGTGGTTATACCACAGGAAAAAGCAATAACGACGTATAAATGACAAAAAACGCTACCCTTTGGGTTCAACTAAACGCCTCCTGCTCTTTGTTACTTGAATTAACCATAGAATGACTATGCAATAATCCAAGTGCGCGATCAGAAGGCGTTTAATTTGAATAAAACTTAAACAGCAAAGATCAACACGCTCTAGTAACATTATAGAATTAGAAACTTCTATTTATTCACCATTATTTCGCTATATAACGAAATAATGATTGCACCTAATTCGCTATTTCGCTAAATTACAAAATAGATACCGATACGGAGCACCTATGTCAGACGCTTTTCAAGCATTATCAAGCCCAGTTAGAAGAAAAATACTATCTTTGTTAAAAGAGAAAAACCTAACAGCTGGTGAAATTGCACAAGAAATAGACGTTGCTAAGTCAACTCTTTCTGGACACTTTAATGTTTTAAAGGCCGCTGATTTAGTAACAACACATCGACATGGAACAACCATTTATTACTCGCTCAATACTAGTGTTGTTGAAGATCTTATGGCGGGAATGTTTGCCATATTTGGGAAAGATACTTTTAAAGAGCAGGAGAAGTAAGCATGAACATTTTTAAAATTAACCTCTTAATTACCACTATCACTATGCTAGTAGCATTATTTATGATTACACAGGTCCCTACAGATATGATGTTACCCATTCACTGGAATAGTGCAGGTGAAATAGATAGATATGCAGACGCTGCCACAGCACTTTTGTTTCCGCCTGGAGTAATGGTAGGTTTAATACTGTTATTAAGCATCTTACGCTATTTAGAACCGAGAAAAGAAAATTTAGTACAATCAAAAAAAGCAACTCATGCAATTGCATTCGCCATAATATTATTACTGGCTGTATTGGAAGGTGGTTATGTTGCTTTAATTTATGGTTTCACACTCAAAATGCATTTACTCGTGGTCTTTATGGTTGGTATTTGTTTAATGATTGTGGGCAATTATTTAAGTAAAACACGAAGTAATTACTTTATTGGTATTCGTACTCCATGGACACTTCAAAATGACGAAAATTGGCGCAAAACACATCGATTAGCGGGTCGCCTGTTTATGGTTTCAGGGTTAGCCGTCAGTGTGACTTGTTGGCTAATTCACGATGACTATTTAACTTACTTAATCATTGGCCTCGTTTTACCATCGGCAATTACACCACAAATTTATTCGTGGTGGCTATGGAAACGAGAAGAGAACAATGCTCAATAATTAAGAACAAATGAATTAAATTCACCCGTCATGATAATTTATTTCAATTGTCATAGCATGCTCATCTCGATATGCTGCACTTGCTTTTGAAGTCTCCCCAGATTTCTTGCATTTGACGCTTTATGTTTAAGTCCTAGCGCTGCATTTGCAGCGCTTTTTTTTACGAAAAACGCATCATCAAGAATATCTTTACTACAGCTATGCACCACCTTAGTGCAACCCATGTCACAATGCGAAGCAGGAATTTAATAGAAATTTAATTTATCCTTATAAATCAGTCAACTAATTTATGGTTTAACACTTGCACTGCATCGTTTAGATTAATAAAGACAAGGTATATATGGCTATTCAAACCCCTATTCGCGGCTTAAGATCATTTTGTATCGCCGCTAAATGTTTAAGCTTCAAACATGCTGCTTCACAACTATTTTTAACGCCATCAGCAGTGAGCCATCAAATAAAACAGCTTGAAGAACAATTAGGTTTTGAGCTATTTCAACGACAAACGCGTGCTATCGCGTTAACAAGTGCGGGAAAACAATTTTATAGTGCAGTACAACCGCTTATTTCTGAGCTTGAAAACACTATTTCAAGTTTCACTCATAATCAACAAAATCAAACTATTACTATCTCAATGCCCGAGTTTTTTGCCAGTGAATTGTTTGTTCCTAAATTAAGTGACTGGACGGAGAAATACCCAAATATCAATTTACAACTCGAAACCGTTAAAGCAAGCTCTCCTTCATCTAATAATGCTGATTTATCCATTGTATTAGCTAACGGCGTACCAAACGCCAGCATCGTACAAGAGTTATTCCCAATACGTTATGCACCAGCTTGTAATAAAAAACTTTATAAACAGTGGGTAAATCATGGAATTGATGCCCTTAAACATGTACCGCTGATTTTACATCAGTCAAGACCATGGTCATGGCATCAATGGGCTGAAAAAATGAATATTGATGACTTTGATCCAAAACAAATTATCCAATTTGATAGCATGTTTGGCGTTGCAAGAGCAGCTCAGCAAGGCATGGGAATTGCGTTAGTACCTTTGCCAATGAGCAAAACATGGTTTAGTGAAAAACTACTGATTAAACTGTTCGATCAAGAATTAGTCACAAAAGATAAATATTACTTGATTCAGCATGAAAACATTGAAGTTGGCAGCGCAATGGATACCTTCGCTAAGTGGGTAGAAAGAAACTTCAATGCTGATCATTAATTATCAGCCTTCCTAATTTACCACATCACTGACAGATGAATAAAATTCACCTAACGACTGTATTTTTATCGTTTGTCAGTAAAGTCGGTTCCTCTTATTGTTTACCCATCAATTGCATTTAACTTGTAATTGACAAAACACATGAATCAAACAAGAGGATAAATGATGAAATTAACACACCCAACACTACTATCGCTTTCAATGGCAAGTATGCTTGCAACTGCCAGCCCAAGCGAAACAACCTTAGAAAAATTTAAAATTGCTGTCATTAAAGACACCACTGGCTCATCTGAGTTAATGCAAGGTGATTACACATCAGGCATGCATAAACTAACTTCGGCTAAAGAGTCATCTACCGGTTTCGATATCGATATGGGGTTATGTGCTGCAAACTTAAAACACCTTAAATTTGAGCAAGCAGAAGAAGCTTGTTCTGACGCAATAGAAGGAATTGACGCTCATGCAGCAAGAAGCCGTGAAGGTAAATTTATTAAAGCATTAGCGTTAAGTAACCGCGGTATTGTTCGCTATTTACAAGACGATAGCTATGGTGCTCTTGAAGACTTTAGCAGTGCACTTTTACTTTCTGATAGCAAAGTGATTAAAGATAACTTAGCGTATCTAAAAGTAAGCATGAGCAAAAGAACCTTAGGTACAGACACTGTTGAATTAACAGAATAATAAGGAGCATGTAATGAAACGCAATTTGCTAACAGACTACTTATTAAAACAATCGCTATTGTTGCATCAATTAACGCATTTAAACCTCGCACAATGGGACATTAATGTATTACAGCAAGCACAAATAATTAATCAACGACAGAGTGATATAAACGAATGCAACTAATAACCTAATTCGGCGAGAATGAAGCTAAGTTCTCGCCTCTTCTTAATGAATTACACACTACCGTATAGATAGGAGCCGTCGGTTAACAAGCGGAAATTATCAGTTTTTATTTGAATGCCTACCACAGAACGTTGATGCCTCTTTATACTAATTTATGTAACCTATAACGAATTATTCATAGTAAACCTAATAATTATTTTACTTAATTTATGATTTTAACAAGTATTGCTTACCTCCAGTTCAGTTTAGCTACTAGAAAGCATTAGCATAGCTTGCTAGAATCTACGCATTTTAAAATCTTAAGAGAACGATACAAGATGGGTAGAGCGTTTCAAAACCGTAAAGAATCTATGGCGAAAACCGCCGGACAAAAAACCAAAGTGTATTCTAAATATGGTAAAGCCATTTACGCTACAGCTAAAAGTGGTGGCAGCGACCCAGACGGAAATTTAGCCTTACGCAGCTTGATAGAAAAGGCCAAAAAAGATCAAGTGCCTACACATGTTATTGAGAAAGCAATTGATAAAGCAAGTGGCGCGGGTGGTGAAGATTATTCAGAAGCACGATACGAAGGTTTCGGCCCAGGTAACTGTATGGTGATCATTGATTGTTTAACTGATAATGGCAACCGCACTATTAAAGATGTGCGTCAATGCTTTACAAAAACACATTCAAAAATTGGCTCTACCGGAACTGTGTCTCACATGTTTGATCACCAAGCCGTTTTTGCTTTTAAAGGTGAAGATGACGAAGTGGTGTTAGAAAACTTAATGATGGCTGACATTGACGTTACAGACGTTGAGCTAGAAGACGGTGTGATCACTGTTTATGCTCCACACACTGAGTTTTATAAAATTAAAACCGCGTTTGCTGACACAATGCCAGAATTTACGTTAGAAGTAGAAGAAATTTCGTGGGTACCACAAACCTACGTTGATATTACTGAAGAAGAAGATATCGCCAATTTTCAGAAATTTATGGCAATGTTAGAAGATTGTGATGATGTTCAGCAGGTATATCACAATGCAGACTTACCTAACGATGCATAAAAAGTAGCATTCAAGCAAAGAAGCGCCATATTTGGCGCTTTTTCTTTTTTATAGTCCTAAATAAGTGTGCTCACTTATTTATACGGGGTGGCTATTACAAAGCTTATGCAATATAGCTTGGCATTCCATTACGCTCATTAATTTTGGCACAGGGTAATCGCAATAAGCTTCTTTTATTGCTCGGTTTGCTAATAAGGGAATGTCTTTTGTCCGTAGCTGTTCAAAGTAAATAGGAATATTTAAATGCCTAATAAGTGAATTTACTCGCGTTAAAAAGGCTTGTGCTTGAAGCTTTTTATTTTCGTTTTTATCACAAAACCCTAAACTAACCGCAAGTTCAGCATATTTTTCAACAGACTTGTGCTTTGAAAATTCAAGTACATGCGACAACAAGACTGCATTCGCTCTGCCATGGGGAATGTGGTACACCGCTCCTAGCTGATGTGCAATAGCATGTACATAACCAATAGAAGCCCGCGTAAAAGCGGCCCCCGCATAATAACTGGCTAGCAGCATTTCATGTCGTGCCTTTTCATTACTCCCATCATCATAAGCAAGTGGTAAAGAAGTAAAAATACCTTTCATTGCCTGTAAACTATATTGTTTAGTTAACCTCGTAGCATGCTTACTTAGATATGATTCAATGGCATGCGTAAGTGCATCGATACCTGTTTCCGCGGTAATTTGTTTGGGTAAGCCAATCGTCAGAACAGGATCCAATAGCGCAACGGCAGGCACCAAGCATGGATCAATTACAGTAAATTTTTGCTGTTTAGTAACATCCGTTATCACCGCAACCAGTGTTGTTTCTGAGCCCGTTCCTGCCGTAGTTGGAATAGCAATAAAATAAGGTAACTTTTTACGAACTCTAAATAAACCAGCAAGGGCTGCAATTGATTTATTCTTAACAACACTTGCTGCAACTCCCTTTGCACAGTCGATGACCGAGCCTCCACCAAAGGCAATAATGGCATCACATTTATTATCAATAAAATGCGCTTTACCTTGTTCCACAATTTCAATCGTTGGATCTGGCGTGATTTGGTCAAAAACATAATAATTGATACCTTTCGCCTCTAACAAAGTCAATAATGGCTTGATTAACCCTAGCTGCATCAAGCCATTATCGGTAGCAATAAAGACACATGATTTATCATGCCTTTGTAATAATTCAGATACATCATCTAGGTGATTTGCCCCTGTTACTAAAGCAGGCAATGGAATGCGTATCAGTTTATTAGCATATTTTCGAACATAAATAACGAAGTTATGTAACCAAGGGTTCATGATGATTTTGCCAATTTATCCATCAACGTTTTAACCGCGTTAATATGTTCAGGATTGTTATGGCAAATTCCTTGAAAGGTCGCACAAATATCTAGAAAGTCATTCAGTTCAGTTCGTTGCGCCATTTGCATTAAACGCTTACTCATACGCAGTGCATGAGTTGGCTTATCAGCCATTTCTTTTGCCAACGAAAATGCTGTAGCTTGTAATTGCTGTTCAGGCACTACCGATAATACAACGCCAAGTTCTTTAGCTTCTTCGGCATTAATCACTTTACCCGTAAAGGTTAAATGTGCTGCTTGTTGGTAGCCTATAAGTCGCTGCATAAACCAAGCTCCACCATCCCCAGGGATAATACCTAAATTAATAAACGTTTCGCCAAATTTAGCTTTTTCACTGGCGATCCGAATATCACACATATTAGCGATATCAAATCCTGCGCCTATAGCAGGACCATTAACGGCGGCTATCACTGGCACTTCACAACGATAAAGCGCCTTAGGAATACGTTGAATTCCTTGACGATATCGTTGTTCAAGTGTTTCAACATCGCCGGCAAAATCACCCGCGCGATCAGCCATATCTTTAATATTGCCTCCCGCAGAAAAGGCAGAACCTTCTCCTGTGAGAATCAATACCGCAATACTTGATTGACAGTTAACCCAATTGACCACTGCAACAATATCATCAGCTATAGCAGTACCTGTGAGCGCATTACGCACATCATGTCGGGTAAACATTAAGGTCGCAATGTTATCTGCTACCATTAATTGACAATCGACAAGTTCTGGTTGTTGCATGGCTATTCCTTATTTTGTACTTTCTCTTGAGCTTTTGCGTGTTGCCAATATTGCTCAAGCATCGCTAGATCATGCTCCGAAAATGATTTATTAGCATCACTCACTTGCTTTTCTACATGCTGAAATCGTCGAGTGAACTTAGCGTTTGCTTGTCGAAGTAACGCTTCGGGATCTTGCTTAGCATGTCGGCACACATTCACCGCAGCAAACAGTAAGTCGCCAAGCTCCTCAGCAAGGCCTGCTTTGTTACCCGCAAGTTCATCTTTGACTTCTTGAATTTCTTCTTCAACTTTTTCAATTACTTGGTTTATATCTGACCAATCAAAACCCACATGCGAACAACGCTTCTGAATTTTAGCTGCTTGAGACAAAGCAGGTAATGCGTTTGGAATATCAGCAAGAATGCTCAAATTATTTGACTTGTTTTTTTCAGCTCGTTCTTTGGCTTTTTCTTGTTCCCAGTTTCGTTTAATTTCATCATCTGATGTTAGGTCAGAATCTGAAAAGACATGAGGATGGCGCCTTATCAATTTCTCACATACTGCTGCGAGCACTGAATCAAAATCAAATCGTTTTTCTTCTTCACCAAGTTGTGCGTAAAAAACCACTTGAAACAATAAATCGCCAAGCTCTTTTTCAAGCTCCGTATAATCATGTTGTGCTATGGCATCTGCTACTTCATAAGCTTCTTCAATGGTATGAGGTACGACAGAAGCGTAAGTTTGTTTGATATCCCACGGGCAGCCTGTATCTGGGTCACGCAACTCTGCCATGATCCAACGTAACTTTTCAATCGACGGTTTTTCATTAAGCATGATTATTTTCTTTTAACCTCTATTACATCATCTAGTTGCGAGAATTTTGCGATAAGCTTTTGTAACCGTTCTTGATGAGAAACTTCTAATTGTATTGTCATCGTAGTGGTATGTTCGTTTCTATCAGATTTTGATTCAAAACCAATAATTAATAATCGTTCATTTGCCACAATGGTTGAAATATCTCTGAGTAAACCTTGTCTATCATAAGCCGTAACTAATAAAGAAACCTGATAAGATGTTGAGCCCTGCTCTCCCCATTGAACTTCTACTTCACGTTCAGGGTGCTGTGTTAATAAATGACTAAATTGCTCGCAATCGCTTCTATGTATAGAAATACCTCGACCTTGAGTGATAAACCCTACGATGTCATCACCAGGAACTGGTTGGCAACATTTTGCCATATGAGTCAATAAGTTACCAACGCCTGATACCGTAATACCATTCTTATCAGTGTTAAGTTGTTGTTGAGTAGGGCTATGCTTTACCAGCGATTGTGGATCAATTTCAGATACAGGCTTATGTTTTTCTTCTTGAGCGACGATAAAATTAACCACTTGCTGTAGTCTAGCATTTCCTGAGCCTATTGAAGCGTAAAGATCTTCATTATTATTTACATTAAACCGTTGACAAACTGCTGATAAATCAGCTTTTTCACAATTAAATTTTATTAATTCAACTTCAAGTTGCTCTTTACCTAAGCTGATATGTTTATCTCTATCTTGCAGCTTAAAAAAATGTTGCACTTTTGCACGAGCTCTAGGCGTATGTAGATAATTAAGCGAAGGGTTTAACCAGTCTCTGCTCGGATTTGGGGTTTTACTGGTGAGTATTTCTACTTGGTCGCCAGTATGTAACTGATGGGTAAAGGGCACAATCCTGCCAAATACCTTAGCACCAATACAACAATGCCCAACGTTTGAATGAATATAGTAAGCAAAATCTAACGGGGTAGCGCCTGTAGGTAAATCAATAACATCGCCATTAGGTGTAAACACATAAATTCTATCTTCAAACACTTGGCTACGTAATTCGTCAAGAAGTTCGCCGCTTTCGGTAACATCTTCTTGCCATTGTAAAATTTTTCTTAACCAACTAACCTTTTCGTCAAAGCCTGTCGATTTACCTGACGCCGTACCTTCTTTATAACGCCAATGCGCAGCAACGCCAAGTTCGGCATCATCATGCATTTGTTTGGTACGTATCTGAATTTCGACCGTTTTGCCTTCTGGGCCATAAACAACAGTGTGAATAGATTGGTAACCATTGGTTTTTGGTGTGGCGACATAGTCATCAAATTCGTTAGGTAAATGTTTCCAGTTTGTATGTACGATACCAAGAGCGCCATAACAATCTTGCAGCTTGTCCACAACAACCCTTACAGCTCTTACATCGAAAAGTTGATCAAAGTCTAACGACTTTTTCTGCATTTTCTTCCAAATACTATAAATGTGTTTAGGTCTCCCATAGACTTCGCCCACAATGCCAGTTTCCGCTATTTTATGAGTTAAGCTTGCAACAAAATCCATCATGTATTGCTCGCGATCTAAACGTTTTTCATCAAGTAATTTAGCAATTTTCATGTAGGTATTAGGATGCAAATAACGGAAAGAAATATCTTCCAGCTCCCACTTTAATTGTCCAATACCTAAGCGATTTGCTAACGGTGCATAAATATTGGCAGTTTCTTTGGCAGCAAGTACTCGGTTTTCTTCATCAGCATTTTTAACCAAACGTAAATGCACTAAACGTTCGGCAAGTTTAATAACAACTGCTCGTACATCTTCAACCATGGCAAGTAGCATGCGGCGAATATTATCCACTTGATTAACAGAGACATTACTCGATTGCGTTTGCTGCAACGTTTTAATAGCATCCATTTGAGACACCCCTTTGCAAAGTAGGTAAATGTCTTTGCTATACGTTTCTTGCACTGTTGATAGTGTAATCAATTGATATTCGATTAACGGGATAATAATAGCGGCACAAAGTGAGTCTTTATCTAAATTAAGACTTGCTAAAATTTCAACCATTTCAAGCGCTTTAGTTTCACATTCATTATGCTGTGAAAATAACGTAAAGTGCTGTTGCCACAATAACGCTAGCGCATTTTTTTTCTCAAATGATAACGACAATGTATCTAACCATTGCGTAAAGCTCGTGAGCGTCATTTGATGTGATTTACGTACCGAAACCATGTTACTTCCATACCTTTAGGTGTTTTATCATGTACATAAGAGCTAAGGACAATTGATTTAGCTAATGAAATTGTTTGTTGACTATGCCATGATACAA
Organism: Thalassotalea hakodatensis; assembly: GCF_030295995.1. Taxonomy (NCBI): domain Bacteria; kingdom Pseudomonadati; phylum Pseudomonadota; class Gammaproteobacteria; order Alteromonadales; family Colwelliaceae; genus Thalassotalea; species Thalassotalea hakodatensis. The sequence goes on from NZ_AP027365.1 coordinate 3,281,149, forward strand.
AAAATCACACGGAATGTGTGAAAGATTACAGACAAATTATTAGGGTGTGTTGATCAGAATCTTTTGAATGTGAATAAATATCATACAACAAAATATAACACCCCCTACCTTAGCTAATCGATTAAACCGTGAATAACTTATGCAGAAATTAAGTCTAAAAGACTGGGTTATCTTACTCACCATCGTGCCAACAACCTTAATAGGGCTGTTTATTGCAAGTTATTTTTCGTATTCTAGTTACACAAACCTCAATGAATATTTAGAAAATCGTTCACGCAGCATTATTGAGCCTATTGCAATATCGGCAACTAAAAGCTTACAGGAGAAAGAACGCAGTAGTCTAAGAGAATTAGTAAACTTTGCCCATCGTAGCCAGTCATCATTGGTAAAAAGCATTACAATTTTCACTAAAGATAACCAAGTCTTTGTGACTAGTGCTTATCATGGTGATACTGAACTAATGCGCATTTCAGTTGGTGAACAAATTCCCTTAAATACACAATTTATTCATTACGATGATCATCTCATTTTACGTACCCCGATTATCGATGAGAAAAGTAATACACAAGTAATTGCTAACAATAACTTACAACAAGTTACTGTGGGTTACGTTGCCATGCAAATAGATAAGAACAGTGTTCAATTTGCACAACAAAATCAATTTTTAATTGCTTTTTCTATTGCTTTGGTTGGGGCATTTCTTAGTGCTCTTTTATCCATCACGTTAATTAAAAATGTAACACGCCCTATTACTTCTATGGTGCAAGCAGTTGATAGAATAAGAGAAGGTAAATTAGAAAGCCGAGTTACCGGTCAGTTAATTGGCGAATTAAATTTTCTTAAAAATGGTGTTAATGCCATGGCGCAGTCACTTGGTGATTATCAAGATGAAATGCAACGAAGCATTGACCAAGCCACGCTTGATTTGCGAGAAAGTTTAGAGCAATTTGAAATTCAAAACGTTGAATTAGACATAGCTAAACGAAAAGCACAAGAAGCCAATAAAGTTAAATCAGAATTTTTGGCAAATATGAGCCATGAATTAAGAACACCATTAAATGGTGTTATCGGTTTCACCCGCCAAGTATTAAAAACACCACTGTCAGATACACAACGTGATTATTTACAAACGATAGAACGTTCAGCAGCCAATTTATTAGCCATTATTAATGACATTTTAGATTTTTCTAAGTTAGATGCCGGTAAAATGGTCATTGAAAAAATTCCTTTTTCAATGCGTGAAACTGTTGAAGAATCTACGATATTATTAGCGCCTAGCGCGCACAGTAAAAATATTGAGCTGTCGTTACGTGTTGTGCCTAACGTACCTGACTCGTTAATTGGCGATGCTATGCGCATTAAACAAGTACTGATAAACCTAGCTAATAATGCAATAAAATTCACGGACAAAGGCTCTGTGAATATTGATATTGACTGTGAACGCCAAAGCGAGAATATTGCACAACTTAAAATCACTGTACACGATACAGGCATTGGTATTAATACCGCGCAACAAGCTTCAATTTTTGAGGCTTTTGGCCAAGGCGATCAAAGCGTTACGAGACTATATGGCGGCACCGGGTTAGGTCTCGTGATTTCACAACGTTTAGTGAAAGAAATGAACGGTGATATTGGTTTTATCAGTAATGAGAAAAATGGGTCAACCTTTTGGTTTACCTTTCAATGTGAAATCAACCCGATTCCAGACGATGCACTATTAAGTCCACCAGCATTAAGCAACAAACGTATTTTATACCTAGAGTCACACACGCACAGTAGAATTGCGAACAGTGAAATTCTAGAAAGTTGGCAGATGCATGTCACACCAGTTGAAAATTTAGAGCAAGTTACGGCAGCATTAACCAGTAAGAAACAATTCGATTATGCGCTTATTGGTCATGAAGTGACACCAACAGCAATTAATGAACTAAAGCAACTCATCGTTTCTTTAAAAGTGCATATCCCTTCAATTCATCTTGCAATCAATAGTAACTCGCCTAACTTACAAGAGGCATTACTCGTATTAGGTGCAAAAAGTTGCTTAAGTAAACCATTAACTCCCGAAAAGCTATGTAAGTCTCTTGTGCCACAACACTTTGATTTTGCCAACTCCTTAACAGAAGTGCTCGAAAATAAAGTACCTATAAAAGTATTAGCCGTAGACGATAACGACGCCAACTTAAAGTTAATCAATGCGTTATTGATGGAGCAAGTCAGCGAAGTACTAACTGCTGTTAATGGTCAAGAAGCGGTAGATATTTGTAAAAATGAAAAATTCGCATTGATATTTATGGATATTCAAATGCCGATAATGGATGGTATCAGTGCGCTTAACCATATAAAAACAAACTCACTAAATGAACAAACACCAATTATCGCGGTTACAGCCCATGCATTAAGTAGCGAAAAAGACAAATTACTAAAAGAGGGGTTTGACTCATACATGACCAAACCTATTGATGAAACTATGTTACGGCACACTATCTATGAGTATTGTGATTTAGATTTACTCGGTACCCAAGCATCACGAACGAAAATACTCAATGCTGATTTTTCTGCCACCGAACAAGAAGAATGTCAAACTGATAACCTTTTAGAAAATACAGGCGACAACGGTACATTATCTATTGCTACATCATCAGTAATCAATTGGCCACTAGCGTTAAAACGTGCAGGACGAAAACAAAAGCTTGCACAAGATATGTTAACAGGGTTAATTGAAAGCCTACCTGAGATAAAGCAAGACGTTACCGAGTCACTCGCTTCACAGGATCTAGAACGATTAAAAATATTAATCCATAAGCTAAATGGAGCTTGTTGTTATTCGGGGGTACCTGATCTTGGAAAAATGGTTCACCAGATTGAAACAGAGCTAAAAAGAGGGGCTGGAATAGACGAATTAGAACCAGAATTTTATGAATTTTTTGAACACGTAGATAGAATAATAGCTTACTCTACACAAGCTTTAGCAGAAATAGAAACTATCTCCAACCAACAAGAGGACTGATAGCTAGATTATTTAGTCACGTAATTGAATATCTGGAGACGTATTGATATCACCTTCTTCGTTAACGACTGCCAACCCACCATTGCAGGTTAAGACGGCAAGACTATGACCATTTTCATTACGAATAAAAGCAAGCTCATAACCGAACTTTCCAAGGCTGCTAGCAGAAAATTTTTGCGCTAATGATAACTTAGTCCACCACACTGACTTTTCAGGGGGTTCTCGTCGCCTGTCTACCATGGGTTGTTTTAGTGACTGCATAACACACCTACTGAGCAAATTTTAAACACAACTATTAACAAGTATAGACTAAAAAAGAGCTGCTTGGCCACTTTATCTACGTGATCATTTAATCATAAACATTAACATGTTCATATCAACGCGATAAAACAACAAATGCTGTTGCATAATGGGTTTCATCAGATAAAGAAATATGCCAAGACTTAGCAGTTAATTCTTTTGCTTTCATTAATGCTATGTCTGTTAATTTTAAGCTAGGCTGTCCACTTGCTAACGTGATAATTTCCATCTGTTGAAAGGATACTCCTGCGGCAATCCCTGTACCTAATGCTTTGGCAGCAGCTTCTTTCCCTGCCCACCGTTTAGCTAAAAAAGGCAATGGAAACTTAAGTGAATTATATTTATTCAACTCAGTTGGTGTTAATACTCTATGTGCAAGCTTTTCTAACACTTTGTCTGACATTGCAATAAGTCGATCAATCTCTACAATGTCAGTACCAATACCAATCACTGACATATAATTAAACTCTTGCTTCTAACATTAACCTTTTCATATCTCGTACTGCCTTATCTAGGCCATCTATCGCTGCTCGAGCAATGATCGCATGACCAATATTTAACTCAATAATTTCAGGAATTGCAGCAATGGGTTTTACGTTAAAATAAGTTAAACCGTGACCTGCATTCACTTTTAATCCACCTTGATGAGCGTATTGAATACCGTCAATTAACCGTTCAAGTTCAATCGCTTGCTCTGCTTCATTGCTAGCATCAGCATACTGACCAGTATGAATCTCAATATATGGCGCTTTACTGGCAATAGCAGCATCAATTTGCGCTTTATCTGCATCAATAAATAGACTGGTTTGGATCCCTTGATCAGCTAGTCGAGCAACAGCCCCTGTCATTTTATCTAATTGACCAGCAACATCTAAGCCGCCCTCAGTGGTTAGCTCTTCACGCTTTTCAGGCACTAAACAAACAAACGTAGGTTTAACTTCGCAAGCAATCGTTAACATTTCTTCTGTTACGGCCATTTCTAAATTCATTCGCGTATGAAGTGTTTGCTTAATTAGTCTTACATCGCGATCGAGGATATGACGGCGGTCTTCGCGCAAGTGAATGGTAATACCGTCCGCTCCCGCATGTTCAGCAACAGAGGCTGCATGCACAGGATCAGGATAATTTGTGCCACGTGCTTGTCGTAACGTCGCAATATGGTCCACATTCACGCCAAGTAAAATATCTTTCATTTTCAATCTCTTTTAATAAATAGTTTTCTACTGTTCAGTGGTTTACCATCAAGTAAATGATGGAATACTTCTCGCATTAATCTTTTATAAGTCTGCATCACTTGTTTGTCAGCTAATTCATTTTGTGCGATCGCTTGTAAATGCTCAACAGGATATCGTGGCAATTGTGTATTTAATTGTTCAACAACTAACCCTTGCTCTGGCACATAATGACAATTAGGTGTTGAACACGCAAATGCTAATGAAAAGTCTATACTATAACCGAGTTCATCTAATAGATGTCGTTCAAAATTGCGTAATACTGGCTCTATAGATTGCTGTTCAGCCAACTGCGTTAATGATTGCTGATATTGCTGAAAAATGTTGGGCATTGGCAATAACTCATCAAGCAATTTATTTTGCAATTCATTTAGATAAAACCCACTAAATAAGTAATTTCCGGTCAAATTCCAAGATTTAGCTGTGGCTTCTAACAACGTGATAGTTTTAAGATTTCGTTGGCCTTTAAAAGCCACTTTTAATGGGATGAAAGGCTGTAACAATGCTTTTTTACTCGATTTTACAGAATTTCCCGAATAGGTAATTGCTGATACTTTCCCGTGTTGCTCTGTAATAAATTCAGCGATTATTTGATGCTCTTTGTAAGGCCTAGCATGCAACAAAAAAGCATTTTGCTCTAACTCTTGCATGCGGTTGTACCCTTAACCCGAGTAATCATCACCATAACCTAAACTACGTAGAGCACGCTCATCATCAGCCCATCCTGACTTTACTTTTACCCATGACTCAAGAAATATTTGACGTTCAAATAACGCTTCCATGTCAATGCGCGCCTCTCTACCAATGGTTTTAAGGCGTTCACCCTTATTACCAATAACCATTCTCTTTTGACTGTTACGCTCTACTAAGATCAATGCATTAATATGTAGTACGCCTTTATCGTCCATTTTAAACTGCTCAATTTCAACCGTGGTTGAATATGGCAGTTCATCACCAGTAAAACGCATTAATTTTTCACGAATAATTTCTGACGCCATAAAACGACTTGAACGATCAGTGATATAATCTTCAGGAAACCAAAATTCGCCAGCCGGTAACGAAGATAAACACAATTGTTTAATTTTCTCTACGTTATCTCCTTTAGTTGCAGATATTGGCATGATCTCTTGAAACGTATGCAGCTGCCCTAACTTTTGCAAATGCGGTAATAACAATTCTTTGTCTTGAACGTTATCCACTTTATTTATCACTAAAACACAAGGTACTTTGGCATTTTTTACTTTGTTTAATACCAGTTCATCGTCAGAGGTCCAATGCGTGCCTTCAACAAGAAAAAGTACTAATTCTACCTCCGCAATAGAACTGCTTGCTGCACGATTCATAAAGCGGTTTATTGCACGTTTTTCATCCGCATGTAAACCAGGCGTGTCCACTAAAACTGCTTGTTTATCTTCTTCAGTAAGAATACCTAAAATACGATGCCTTGTCGTTTGAGGCTTACGAGACGTAATACTTACCTTTTGCCCTAGTAATGCATTAAGTAAGGTAGATTTCCCTACATTTGGTCTACCAACAATAGCAACTAAGCCACAATGCTGTTCAGTCATCTTATTTCCTCGATTGCTTAGAATTTTCTTTGGCAGATAAGATCAAGCCAAGCACTTTTTCAGCGGCTGCTTGCTCCGCTTTGCGTCTACTTGTGCCCTTGGTGATCACAGGTTCAGAAATTTCTCGTGTTGAACAGCGTACTGTAAATTCTTGGTTATGAGATTGACCTGTTGTATTAATAACCTCATATTGTGGCAAGGCAATTTTTCGACCTTGTAAGTACTCTTGTAAGCGCGTTTTAGGATCTTTTTGTGAATGGCCCGGCTGTATATCATTGAGTCTTTGTTCAAACCAAGAAAGCACTAATTGCTTACAAATATCAATATTTGAATCTAAAAAGACCGCTCCTATGATGGCCTCAACTGCATCTTCTAAAATAGATTCACGTCGATGGCCGCCACTTTTCAATTCTCCAGGGCCTAAAATGAGATGTTGGCCAAGTTCAAAGTTTCGGCCAATTTCCGCTAAGGTTACACCACGTACTAAACTTGAACGCATGCGTGTTAAGTCACCTTCATTTTCTTTCGGAAACTTTTCATATAACGCTTGCGCGATAGTAAAACCCAAGATTGAATCACCTAAAAACTCTAAGCGTTCATTATGCTGCCCTTTAGCACTACGATGTGTTAGCGCACGTAATAACAAGGCTGGATCATTAAAATGATAGCCTAAGCGTTTTTCTAACCGCGCCATTGCTTGTGGCGTATTTTTTACCATTAATTAATGCTACCTAAACGAGAAAAGCGAATACCTGTAGGTATCCAAGTGGGTAAAATATCATCTACCGTGCGCTCGAAGTCAAAGCTCATCCATATAAAGACCGCTTCACCCACTAAGTTTTCTTCTGGCACAAACCCCCAAAAACGACCGTCAAGGCTATTATCTCTGTTATCACCCATCACAAAATAATGACCTTCGGGTACCACAAACTCATCGCGCTGCGTACCGTTTTGTTTATGGTAATGCTCTGTTCTAGGTGCAATTAAATTATTGACTAAAATATCGTGTTTTTTCGTGGGTAATTCAGCGGTATATCGCGTCAATTCAATGTCGCCATCACTATAGTCACCATTACTAACAAATGTGTGTGGGATCTGGGTAAACTCTTCACATGCAGAGTTTTCATCGGTACATGCTGTTTTAATATATAACGACTTATTTCGATAAATAATGCGATCACCCGGTAAGCCAATAACTCGCTTAATGTAATCTATACGTGTATCAACAGGATATTTAAACACAACAACATCACCACGTGATGGTTCGCTGATTTCAATAAATTTATTGCGTAATACCGGATCACGTAACCCGTATGTATGCTTGTTAACTAAAATAAAATCGCCGTCGAGTAAGGTTGGCATCATAGAGCCTGACGGAATTTGAAAGGGCTCATATAAAAAAGAGCGCAACACTAAGACAAAAGCAATGACCGGAAATATTTGTACTGGCGTATCAATAAAAAATGGTGCTTCTAGAATTTTTTCTGCTATGTCTGAATCTAGTTCACCATCACATTGCTTTTGAGCTATGGCTAACTGTACACGTCGTTGTGGTGCCCAGTAAAATTTATCGGCTAGCCATACAACACCTGTAATTACTGTCAATATGACCAATAAAATCGAAAAATATACCGCCATAATTTACCTTTAGTTTTCCAGTTTTAGGACTGCTAAGAACGCTTCTTGAGGTACTTCTACATTACCTACTTGTTTCATGCGTTTCTTACCTTCTTTTTGCTTCTGTAATAATTTTTTCTTACGAGAAATATCGCCACCGTAACATTTTGCCGTTACGTTTTTACGCAATTGCTTTACGGTAGTACGCGCAATAATGTTATTGCCGATTGCCGCTTGAATAGCAATATCAAACATTTGACGATGAATGAGTTCACGCAATTTATCAACAAGCATTCGACCTCGAGCTACTGAATTTGAACGGTGAGTAATCATCGCTAATGCGTCAACACGATCACCATTGATCATTACGTCAGCTCTTACCATATCAGACGCTTGAAAATGGATAAAATGATAATCTAGTGATGCATAGCCTCGACTTGTTGATTTTAACTTATCAAAAAAGTCCATGACCACTTCTGCCATCGGTAACTCATAAGTAACCGCAACTTGCTTACCGTGATAAATAATATCTTTTTGTACACCACGTTTTTCAATACATAACGTAATCACATTACCCAAGTGCTCTTGTGGTACTAAAATATTGGCTACAACAATAGGCTCACGAATTTCAGCAATATCGTTTACCGGAGGTAAATCACTCGGGTTATCGATAGACAACACTTCGCCTTTAGTCGTTTCAACTTCATAATTTACTGTAGGTGCGGTCGTTATTAAGTCTAAATCATATTCACGTGCTAAGCGTTCTTGAATAATTTCCATGTGCAGCATACCAAGAAAGCCGACACGAAAACCAAAACCTAATGCAGAAGAATTCTCTGGTTCGAAAAACAATGATGCATCATTTAAGCTCAGTTTATTTAATGCATCTCTGAAGCTTTCATAGTCATCAGAGCTTATTGGAAAAATACCCGCGTATACTTGCGGTTGAGCTTTTTTAAAGCCGGCAAGCGGTGCTTCAGCTTCTTTCTTAGCAATAGTAATAGTATCGCCAACCGGTGCACCGTGAATTTCTTTAATACCGGCAATGATAAAACCTACTTCACCGGTTCTTAATATGCCTGTCTCTGTTTGTTTCGGCGTAAAAATACCCACTTTATCGATAATGTGTGTTTGTCCGGTAGACATCACTAACATTTTATCGCCTTTTTTCACTTCTCCATTCATTACACGAACAAGTGATACAACACCTTGGTAATTATCAAACCATGAATCAATAATAAGTGCTTGCAAATTCGCGTCTGGTTCACCTTTAGGTGCTGGAATATTTGCGACAATACATTCAAGTACATCTTCAATACCAATACCGGTTTTAGCCGAACAAGCTACTGCTCCTGTCGCATCAATACCAATAATGTCTTCTATTTCTTCACTAACCCGATCTGGATCCGCTTGAGGTAAATCAATTTTATTAAGAATTGGCAATACTTCAAGATCCATTTCTATCGCGGTATAACAATTTGCAACAGTTTGTGCTTCAACACCTTGGCCAGCATCTACAACAAGTAATGCGCCTTCACAAGACGCTAACGAGCGTGAAACTTCATAAGAAAAGTCAACATGTCCTGGCGTATCAATAAAGTTTAGCTGATACGTTTCACCATCTTTCGCTTTATAATCTAATGTCACACTCTGTGCTTTGATTGTGATACCACGCTCACGCTCAAGATCCATTGAATCTAGCACTTGTGATTCCATCTCGCGCGCAGTCAAACCTCCACAATGTTGGATTAAACGATCAGACAACGTAGATTTACCGTGGTCAATATGAGCAATAATGGAAAAATTTCGGATATGTTTCATAGAAGAAAATTAATATACAGCTTTCACAAAATAATAGTGGCGAGATTTTATCTAATTTAGCGCGTGGGGGCTATCTTTTGTTGGGATATTGAAGAAAAAATCGTATTTTAATGAATTATTAACTGAGATTAATACGTTGAGAAGAACTTTCGTTGCGTTGAATTACTCTTAATAATTTTGCATGCCAGCGCTCATCTGATGCAGTACGTTGTTGCTTAATTTGCGCACATTTAAAACCAATGTATCCGCCTAAAAAACCGGCAAATAGCGCAAATAGCTCATGCGTTAGATTCATTAAAGCAAAAAAATATTGCCCTATTATACTGCCGATAAACAAGCCAATTAATGGCCACAAATACACCTGCCAAGCGGCCGACAATAATACTTGTTCTGATAGGCCGATGAGTACATTATCACCAATACTTACTGGGGTGGTTGCATTTATTTGATAGCTTACTTGCTTTTGACCAAAAGCCTTCGCTACTTGGCCACTGCCACATGATTCAAGTTGTTGGCAGCCGCTACACGTAGACTTAACCGTTGTTTGCACAATAGCTTTTTCACCATTTACTTCAATAACTTGTGCATGTTCTTCTATCAAGGAGCTACTCCAGATATGAGTCTGACAGAATCAGCAATACGTTTCGCGGTTTGCGTTGGCACTTTACCGACAACGCTCACTTCAAGGCCTTTCACTACTTGACTTAATACAACTGTTGCTCCGTCCATTACGTAATCAGTAGCACGTTGCTGCTCTTTGCTCGGGGTTACATAGATCGACACTTCAGCCAAACCATCACTAAACAATTGAAATTCAACAGGTTCTTTTGTTGAAACAATGCGATGTCTATTAGCATTGATACGCTCAAAACCTTGCGGTAACCAGTCAACTTTCCAAGCAAGTTTTTGTTGCTGGTAGCCTTCTGGAATATCAACCACATCAGGTAGTTCAGTACTATTTAATTGTATTAAGCTCTCTGCAGGCTGTTCAGTAATATCTAGGTGGGTAAACTGCACCTGTTCAAGCTGTTGGCCTTTTCGAGTGATCACAGCCAACTTTAATAATAAACTTGTATGTTGATCTAGCCATAACCAATAAGCGTATTTACTGTTGTCTTTCGGTACAATACGAATAACCTGAGCACCACGCCCAAGCACCCTACTTTTACCTACAGAAACAAAATTATAATGTGCTTGAAGCGCGGCTAAATCATTACTTAACACATTAGGAATTGGCCCAGTAATTTGTCTGGTTTTAACTGAATACGGTGGTAGTTCTGGTTCAATATAACTGACAATATCGCCTTTTCTCAAAACGTCGCGTCTAGGGCCATTAAGTAAAGATAAAATCTCTAGTTCAATACCTTGTTCACTTATGCCATGAAACCAATGGTACGGTTCTGCGTGATTATTTTTTACCACAACAAAAGAGGTACCAAAATTTAATGTTTTTAGTGAATGTGATAATTGTTTAAGCCATGATTCGGCGGAGGTAGGTTCTTGCGTCTCTTGCGCTTTCACTGGTGATATCATCAACACCAGTGAAATAAGGAAAGTCGTTAATTTCATTTAACCGATTTATCAGCCTCTTGCGGTTGCTGCTTATCTTTAGAAGAAGGAATAACTGCGCTAAATTTCATTTGTTGTTTATGGTCTTGTAAAAGCGCATGAAAACGTCGTTGTTGTTCAACAATCGCTTGTTGTTGATCAGCACGAGTATTTTGTTGAAAGTTTAAACTTACTGGCTGTGCCACACCACCAACCGCTAAACCAGTTTGAACTACTTGGTAAGGCGTGGCGGTATCCTTGTCAGCCACATTAGTTTGCACTCCAAACACCATCAAACCTGCGGCTGACGCTGCAATTGCAACTTGTCCGAATGGTTTCACCATGCTCACAACTTTTGCTTTAACGACACTTGGTAAGCTAGGTTTTTTCAACGGAGCTAACACTGTTGGCTCTTCTGCAATGGCATTTGATATAGCATCAGAAAGATCGATATCTATAGATTGTGCTACATCGTCACGCAACACATCACCAATTAAATGATAACGCTGCCAAGTTTCAGACATATCATTGTCTTTTAGCACATCGTCTAAAACCGCATCTTCATGATGAAAATTATCGACTAGCGAAGATACTGTTTCAAATTTGCTTTCACTCATAGAAAAACCTTAAACCTTTTCGTTATTAGCGCTGAAGTAATGGACGAATTTTTTTATCTACAGCCTCTCGAGCTCTAAATATTCTAGAACGTACTGTACCAACAGGACACTCCATAATTGTCGCAATTTCTTCGTAACTTAACCCTTCTAATTCACGTAAATTAATTGCTGTACGCAAATCATCTGGTAATTGTTCAATGGTACTAAACACCATCTTTTTAATTTCGTTGGTTAGCAGTAATTTTTCGGGTGATGCATTTTCACGTAAAGCATCACCTGAATCATATATCTCTGCATCTTCAATTTCAACATCTGTGCCTGGAGGCTTACGACCACTCGACACCATATGGTTTTTTGCACAATTTACAGCAATTCGATATAGCCAAGTATAAAATGCACTGTCACCCCTAAAATTAGGCAATGCACGATACGCTTTAATAAACGCTTCTTGAACAATATCGGGGACGTCACTATGATTTCTTACATAGCGTGACACCAAGTTTGCTACTTTGTTCTGATACTTCGTTACTAGCAGGTTGTAGGCATTTTTGTCGCCACGTTGTACCCGCTCAACCAATTCTTGGTCGACGTTCAGTTCGCTCATTCGAGCCAATTCTCCTACAAACAACTTAATTAAAAAAACATTTGGCTCATAACAAACGCATAAAGTGAGACTAAGGAAACATTAAAAAGTTCTAAAAAGTTTTAATTTATTTAAAAAAAGATAAAGATCTCTATTTAATATGCTGTTATCAACGCCTATTACAAGATAAAATCCCTGCCATTATACAACACCTTAGTTCACCACGTACATGAATCATCAACATAACTGTGACGTTTTAATTATTGGTAGTGGCGCTGCCGGACTTACCCTTGCCTTACATTTAGCTCAAAATGCTGACGTGGTTATTTTAAGTAAAGGTAAAATGTATGAAGGTTCAACCTTTTATGCCCAAGGCGGCATTGCAGCCGTATTCGATGAAAATGACAGCATTGAGTCACATGTCGCAGACACATTAATTGCAGGTGCAGGGTTATGTGATGGACGCACCGTACAGTATACCGCTGAAAATGCTAGAGCATGTTTAGAGTGGTTAATTGAACAAGGCGTCGCGTTTGATCAAGAAGACAATGCAAACGGTGATGTGAAATATCACTTAACGCGAGAAGGCGGACACAGCCATCGCCGTATACTTCATGCAGCTGATGCAACGGGTCAAGCGGTACAAACTACGTTAATTGAACGTGTAAAGCGACATAATCGTATTCGTATTTTTGAACGCTATAACGCAATTGATTTAGTACGAGATCACAAACAATCAAATAAGCCATGCATAGGCGCCTATGTTTGGAATCGTAATGCCGAAAAAGTAGAAGGTATTTATGCAAAAAAAGTCATTTTAGCGACCGGTGGTGCATCAAAAGTATACCAATATACTTCTAACCCTGATATTGCCAGTGGCGATGGTATCGCTATGGCATGGCGAGCAGGATGCCGAGTGGCTAATATGGAATTTAATCAATTTCATCCTACCTGTTTATTCCACCCTGAAGCAGGTAATTTTTTGATCACTGAAGCGTTACGCGGTGAAGGGGCAATATTAAGACGCCCTGATGGTAGCAGATTTATGCCTAGTTTTGACGAACGTGCAGAATTAGCGCCGCGTGACATTGTGGCGCGTGCTATCGATTTTGAAATGAAACGCTTAGGTGCTGATTGTATGTATCTAGATATCAGCCATAAATCACCTGAATTTATTAAGCAGCATTTTCCAACCATATACGAAAAAACCATGTCATTGGGTATCGACATGACAAATAGCCCAATCCCAATAGTACCTGCGGCACATTACACCTGTGGTGGTGTGATGATAAATCAACAAGGGCAAACTGATGTTAACAACCTTTATGCGATTGGCGAAGTAGCCTATACCGGTTTACATGGTGCTAATAGAATGGCGAGTAACTCGTTACTTGAATGTTTAGTGTTTGCGCGAGCGGCTGCAAAAGATATAGAGCAAACATTAGATCACAAACAGGGTTATCATGCTTTACCCCCTTGGGATGAAAGTCGCGTTATCGACTCAGATGAAGAAGTCGTTATACAGCATAACTGGCATGAATTAAGGTTATTTATGTGGGATTACGTAGGTATAGTGCGCACCACAAAACGCCTCGAACGCGCATTACATCGTGTTGAGTTATTACAAAAAGAAATTGACGAATATTATCGTCACTTTCGCGTGAGTAATAATTTACTTGAATTACGAAATTTAGTTCAAGTTGCGGAACTCATCATTAAATGTGCAATGACGAGAAAAGAAAGTAGAGGGTTACATTACACCCTTGATTATCCAGAAATGTTACCAAAAGCACAGGTTACCGAGTTACGTCCTGTAAATTATTCTTTTGAAACCTAAGGATGTGTCGGCAAAGGCGCGCATAATCTTGCTTGCTGACACTGTCTTTGAAAATAAATAATTTCGTTGGTTGTTTTCGAACATCATCTACGGGTGCTAAATACAACCAACAGCCTAACCAGCCAATTCGACTTCCTTGTACGATTGGCTGTGCCCTTTGCTGGTTAACAGCAGCAAGCCCTAAACTATCCAAGTTAACGACATAATTTGTCGAGATGTTTTTACGTACACTCAAACTGCCGAAATACAATAAACCACTCATTAGTAAAGCATATTGACAGCTTATTGAATAAGGTATCAATATTACAATGACCAACAATAGAAAAAATAAGCTAATAGCTACATTGCTCAGACGGCTGAGTATTAAAGAGTGTTTAATTCGTATTCTATACTTTGACTCTATTAAGTATAAATTGCACCATTTCGTTGAATTGTGGGTCTTCACATTCCTCGTGTCCCATAAACCACGCAAACAACTCTGGATCTTGGCAAGTTAATAAGCGTTCAAAAATCCGTTTTTTATCTTCTGTAAGTGCATCATAGGCTTCATCTACAAAAGGCATAAACAATACATCTAACTCTAGCATACCTCTACGACATGCCCATTTAAGTCTAGCTTTATTTACAGGTTCTGACATTTTTTTTACCTTAATACGACATTAGCCACATTATAGCAAATTCACTTTACCAACTTCTACTTATGTTAAGCGAATTATATCGTTAGTTTTCTTTCATTTGATGAGTTGGGCTTACTCTTAAACAACACCTAATGTTCAGATAAAATACCTAACGTAAAAAAGATAGATTTACCGTGAATTTATTGGCTTGTCTCTTATACAAATGCCCTTATTTATGTCATCATTAGACTATCAAATTCATTACATCATGACAGATCACATAACGCATATGAAACCAAGTTTATCTGCTTTACCTGACGTTTTTACTTTACCGTTACGTAGCGTTGCCGCTATCAGCATATCAGGCGAAGAACAAATTAAATATTTACAAGGCCAAGTTACCTGCGATGTAGAATCATTAGTGGAAAATAAGTTGTTACATGGCGCTCACTGTACCGCGAAAGGTAAAGTACTCTCATGTTTTCGCTTATTTTCACACCAACAAGCGTTATTATTGCTACAACCAATCAGTACGTTAACGCAATCGTTAACCGAGCTACAAAAATTTAGTGTATTCGCTAAAGTCGATATTGAACAAGCGCATGTCAGTTTTGCGGCAGTTTGTGGCACACAAGCAGCTAATCACTTAAATAAATCATTCTCTCAGGTGCCTGACATTAATTGTCCTGCAATAACGGAGCACAATATTACCCTGCTTTATATTGATGGGGATATTCCACGTTACGTGCTTGTTGGTGAAAAAGAAACCGTTAACAACAGCATTGACTCTCTTTCGATACCAACGCTTTCACAAGATGTATGGTCTTTATTAGAAATCAGCCAAGGCGTACCTAACTTGGTTGAATCTGAACAAGAATATGTGCCACAAATGCTGAACATGCAAGCCATTCATGGTATTAGTTTTACCAAAGGTTGTTATTTAGGCCAAGAAACTGTTGCTCGAATGCAATATCTAGGTAGGAATAAAAAAGCAATGTTCGCGTTAACCGGTAATTGTGATGAACTTTCAACGCCATTAGTTGTTGAAAAGCAATTAGGCGAAAACTGGCGTAAAGCTGGAGACGTTATCAGTTATTATCTTGCTGATAACGGTGAACTATACGTCCAAGCAGTTCTAGCAAGTGATACTGAAGACTCTACTAATCACAGACTTAAATCTCCTCAATCGTGCCAACTCTCAATAATGGCTCTGCCATACACGCTTGAAAATCAATAACCTCAAATCTAGGAATTATTATGAAAATAGCCCCTAACAAAGTCGTCATGTTACATTACGCCGTTTCTGACAGCGAAGATACGCTTATTGACAGCTCTTACGATCACCAACCTTTAGCGGTTATCCACGGCACAGGTTATTTGATCCCAGGCCTGGAAGAAGCACTGACAGATCATCAAGCCGGTGATAAATTTGAAGTAGAGGTTACAGCAGAAAATGCCTACGGCGAACGTCACGATGGCTTTGTACAAACGGTGCCTAAATCGCTTTTCCAAGGAATTGAAGATTTAGATGTTGGTAGCCAATTGCGTGCCACTACAGACGAAGGCGAACAAACAGTTATTGTTGTTGATGTACAAGATGAAGAAATTACTGTGGATGGTAATCACCCACTTGCAGGTATTGATTTAAAATTTGATGTTGAAATTATCGAAGTACGAGATGCTACAGCTGAAGAACTTGAACATGGTCATGTTCATGCAGAAGGCAGTTGTGATCATGAGCATTAAGCCATGCACTATCGCATAATTAACATTTAAATTATGCGTGATTAAAATAACAAGCCCAATTAATTATTGGGCTTAGTCAATTACTTATCACTTATGTAGTTAATCGTTTAAAAACAGCAACTGCGGCGATATCAGTGCCAAATACTGATGAATTCGTATCAAGGCTAACCAGTTCCCAACCCATTTCACCGTAAGCATTTAACTTATCGTCAAGCAATGACAAATCTAATCTGCCAGAAATAAATTGTTTCTTATCGAATCTCAACGTTTTATATTGCCATGTTGCTGCCATTTATCACTCCTTAATTACATTCCGCTGCAATCACCGATATTTCAACTAATAAAACATCTCGTGCCATTGGTGCTTGCACACATGCTCTAGCGGGCGCATGACCTGCTGGTACCCAAGCATCCCAAACCTCATTCATTGCAGCAAAATCGTCCATCGTTTTTAAATATATTGTTGCCGAAAGCATATGCTCTTTTGAGCTGCCAGCTTGTGCTAATAACGCTTCTACTTTTTCCAGCATCGTCGTTGTTTGACCGGCAATATTATCACTTGCATCTTTACATACTTGGCCGCACAGATAAATAGTACCGTTATGCTTAACTATCCGGCTCATACGGGCGCCCGTTTCCATTCTTTCAATCATATTTATGTAGTTTGTTAACGAAAAGTGCATGCATCATAATCGTTGTTAGGTTTTGAGCAAATAAAAAAATGCGATGACATATAATTGATCTTCCCTTAGTAATGGGATGGA
Organism: Thalassotalea hakodatensis; assembly: GCF_030295995.1. Classification (NCBI taxonomy): domain Bacteria; kingdom Pseudomonadati; phylum Pseudomonadota; class Gammaproteobacteria; order Alteromonadales; family Colwelliaceae; genus Thalassotalea; species Thalassotalea hakodatensis. Next base: position 3,298,406 of record NZ_AP027365.1, read on the forward strand.
CGTTGTTTACATTTTCGATAAAATGACTCAATGGTAGCGGAAGATGACACGAGGATTACTAATCATGCCAAGTACCAAAGTTTAAAGCCACTCACATCAAAGTAATGCTGGTGTAAAACTTAGCGAGCGCCTGAACATTTACTCGATTGAACGTAAAATCACTTCCAATTGAAAAGGTTATTCTTGTTGAGAATCAACGGATGGCTTATTTTTAGCGATAGTCACAGCCCCTAAAATAGCAAACATTATGGCAACACCATAGAAAGACAACTGATCGCCTAATAACCCTGCAAATAAAAATAAAACGCCACTTAAGATAAATAAATAACCACTTTTACTTTTTTTAGACATACCCTATCCCTCTGTAGTTTTGATGTGCTTTTGTTATTATTTATTTCTATAACTACAACATAGCACTATAACCAGCCAACACTCAATAAAATGTAGATTATTTGCACACAAATGTAGTCTTATAAGCAGCTTAACGTTCTTTGCCACTTTTTAATAATGACCATAACTCTTCATCAAAGAACTGACCCTTTTTGTAAGAAACATGTTTACGCATTCCTTCACAAGTAAAGTTATTCTTAGCTAACACTCGACTAGATGCTTTGTTCAATGACACCACAGAAACCTGTAGTCGTTGAATATCGGTTGTCGTAAATAGCCATTGGTTAAAATCTTGAACGGTAGTTGTTGCAATGCCCTTTCCCCAGAATTTTTGAGCAACCCAGTAACCTAACTCTGCACTGCGGTAATATTCAAAGTCTCCCCGTTGTGCTGAAATACAACCGACAAACTCACCTTGATATTCAATAGCTTTAATAAGATTTGACTGTTGACTGTGGGAAATCCACCACTGTGCATCTTGCTCAGTATAGGGTTGTGGAATTGCACTGGTAATATATTGTGTAACATGTGAATTATTTAAATAGTTAACCAATAAGTCACTATCATTTTGTCTAAAAGATCGTAAGGTGATCATTAATTATTAAACCATTAGTCCGATAAGTAATATTCAAGAGTAGATACAACGCGTATTCTTTTAATATGAGGGTTGTTTGTATCTCTACTGCTAATACTAAACTGCCCTTGTGAAGCGCGTTTAATTTTTCCTAATTGACTGTTAGAGTCTAACGCGAACTTTTCTGCCACTTCCCGTGCATTTCTAGTTGCTTCTTCAATCATGTCTGGCTTTATGTCATTTAAACGCGTAAATAAGTATTCTGTACGAGATTGGTAATTCCCCCCCGTGAACACAATTCCTTGTTTACCGAGCTCTGACAAGGCGCTTTGTAATTGCCGTACTGATTCTATATTAGTTGAGTAAACCGTCACCGTTTGTATCGCAGTATAGCGAAAAGTCGCCACAGAATTATTTCCATATTGTTGTGCTGATTTATCTGTAATAGCAGGTGCTGATAAACTCATTTCATTGGCATTGATACCACGTTTAGTTATGAACGTTTTTATTTTTTCGGCATTTTGCTCTATGTCACGATATAAATGTTCAAGGTTATTATTAGCAACGGCAAATTGAATTGGCCAAATAACAACATCTGCACTCAACTCACGTTCTGCTAAACCTTTTACCTTTACGCTGCGTTCATATTGTTTATACGTAATTGCAGCAGATGAAAGAAAGTAACCTAAAGTAATTAATCCTATACAAATAAAAACGCCAAGTATAAATGCACCGTTACTATTTTTTTGCAAAATAAATTCCTTATTAACTATCTTAATCACTGAGCTTTACATCACCAGCAATAAACTGCAAACCTTGAATATCAGGTGCTTTACATCGTTGGGCATTCGGTAACTTAGCTATTTTTTGAAAACTGGCCGTTAAATAAAGCATGGTATGACAGTGTAGGTCTGTCGATTCATATCGATAAAATGCGGCCATTGGTATGATACTATTAGCTAATTGATATGTTTTTTCTAATTGATTTTTAAAACGTTCAAGTAGCAAGTCTGCAATATTTGCATCACCTAAATCAACAACATACCAGCTATCAATACTTGTCATTATATTTCCGATATTAACGAGGAATTTCAACAACTATTTCAGTTTTCACGGAGTTTGCGATAAAACACTGTTCATGAGCCAGGTGATGTAACTTTTCGATAACCTCAGATGAAGGCATGCGTGCACCAGTAAAAACAACATCAGGTACTAACGTAACTCGAGTCATCATCATTTTACCGGCACTTTCTGCCATTTCACCATATGCATTATCTTGATAACTAGCAACCACATAGCGTTTTTTCGCTGCCATCGCGAGAAAAAATAGCATATGGCAGCTCGATAATGACGCAACGAAAGCTTCCTCTGGATCAACATTCTCAGCGACAGAATACGGAAGCGGCACAATATGTGGCGAGGAAGAAGCAGGTACACTCACCCCTCCTTCAAATGACCAAGTATGGCCACGACTATATTTATTATCGATATAAGCTTCATCTGCCTGTTTTTGCCAACTCACCACAGCGCGATATTTCGCCATTTACTTCTCCTAAACATCACGGCTCTTCGCTATTTATAGCGAACTAGCACATAACTACTATAGCTCTGCTAAAGCGATAAACGCTTCGTCATCTTTTAAACTTTCAAAGTACATTTCCCCCATTAATTCTTCTCTTAAAGGTGGAGATAAATCAATGGCTTGTTTAATGTCTTCTATTGCTTCATTTTTTTGTTCTAGTTTCGCTTTTGCACAGGCTCGCTGCCAATAGGCAAAGGCATATTCACTGTCAATCTCTAACGCTTGATTCACCAACGATATAGCCCAAGAATCATCGTTCATATCAAGTAATATGTCAGCTTTGTAGGTTAATGCTTCTACGTCGTGGGGGCTTAGCTCAAGTATTTGATCATAAATATTCATCTTCTCTTGATCACTTTTCTCTAAACCCGCTCGCATCCAAAGTGAATGCACTAAGTTACTATCTGATAACTCTTTTTGTGCAGTAACAATTTGATTAGAACGTTCTTTAATCGTATCTTCCAAAGCGTTGAGACGTTTCTCATATTCTAAAGTCAACTTTTCTATTCTTTTCGTTGTACTTGATTCCATGTGTACTTTGATATCGTTAATCGACTTCCACCCTAATAACACTAAGATAGATGCGGCCGCAGTAATGATATAAAAAATGTTGTTTGTAGTATCAGCGGTATAACGCAGTGCTCGATCAGATGACTCTAGCTTTGCATTGGCAACTTTATCGATCATTTCAGCTTTTAATGCTTGTTGTTCTTGGCGCAATGATTTGAGTTCATCAAGCATGTACCGCTCAATAAACGGGCTATAAAGGGGTTGTTCTAGCTCATTGACTTTTTTATCAATGGTCTCAGCTTGTTGAGCGAACACTGTGCTAGTCAGTAGAAAGCTCAAGATGAATAACTGAACTAAAATAGGGTGTAAGCGCATTGGTATTTATTAGCTCCGTTCAGGTAAATATCAAGATAACAAGGTTTAAACAGTCATATCTTTCAGTTTAACAACGCTTATTCGCGACTAAACATGGTTTGATAGCCAACATATCAAGGTAATAAATACGTTATTTAACCGTTGGCTTTTATTACATCGCAATATAATTAGGTAAAGACTGAATTCGTTTAAGCCACTGTATGATAGCGGGATATCTGTAGAGATCAAATCCTCCTTCATCAGCAACGTGCGTATAGCCATATAGTGCGATGTCAGCAGTGGTGATTTTATCCCCCGTTATAAATGAGCTTTGCAATAATTGTTGTTCCATTACGGCAAGCGCTTTATGTCCACCTTCTTGTTTAGCAAGATACTCTGCTTTACGGTCTGCTGGTAAACCTAGGTATTTTGCAATAAACCTTGCCACTGCAATATAAGGCTCATGACTGTATTGTTCAAAGAACTGCCATTGTTGGATTTTCGCATATTGATAAGGATCTGATGAAAGTAGTTCACTTCCCGCCGCTAGAAAATTGATGATTGCATTTGATTCAGCAATAAAGCGCCCATCGTCGAGCGCTAATAGTGGTATTTTACCCGTAGGGTTTTTATTGAGAAAAGCGGTGGTGTGAGATTCGCCGCTAAGAATATCAACATGAACCCATTGATGCTCAATCGCAAGCAGTGATAACAGCAACTTCACTTTATAGCAATTACCTGATTGACTGTCTCCGTATACTTTCACTGCTGGCTCCTTTGTGCTTTTAATATTTATTACAAAACTGATATTTTTTCGATCATCTGTTTAGCATTGTCATTACTTGCATCAAATGACAGTGAGGTTTGATAAAATTCAATAGCTTTGTCGTGTTGTTCATTAAGGTAGTACGCCTCAGCAAGGCTGTCATAGGCGTTTGCAGATGTTGGGTGTATACGGGTATTAAAGGTAAATATGTTAATAGCGTCACCTAATCGTTTCGAGCTAATTAATAAGTAACCTAATGAATTCAGATGACGTTCACTGATGCTTTCACCCTGCTGCTTACGTAACTCTTGCTGCTGTTCTAGCGCCTTAATACCACCTTTTTTATATTGTTGAAAAAGTGCATACATTGGGTGTTGCTGTGCAGGTGCAACCGGTTTATTGTAGAGAATATTTAGGATACCTTCCGTCATTGCTGTCATCGGGGCGCCACCGGCATTATTTAATATGATCACTAAATATTTATCTTCAATCACCCGCGTAATAAAAGCATTAAACCCATTAATACCACCGCCGTGTTTTACAATAGACTTTGCTTTGCCGAATTTTTCTGCTGGCAGGTGCTCAATCATCCAACCATAGCCATAATTCCGATCACTTGTATCTTCATACATCTTCTTTTGTAACGGTGTACTTACTACCGTCCCCTCATGAAGGGCATTATCCCACTTTAATAAATCACGCGTTGTTGAATACATTGAACCGGCAGCATAAGGGATCGACATATCAAGATAATCGGCATGCTGATAACCTTCTAATAGCTTTTCATAACCTTGCGCTTTATTGGTTAAAATTTCTTGTCCATTATCGTAGCCAGTATCATGCATTTTTAATGGCAGTAAAATGTGCTTATCTAACGACTCTGCAAAAGTCTCTCCTGTTACGACTTCTATGATGGCGCCTAAAATAAAGTAGCCTGAATTACTATATTGAAACTTACTGCCTGGTTCGAATGCTAAATCATCACTGCAATGCTGCTGAATAAAACTTTCAACCTGATAAGAGTTTCTACTGACTTTATTTCTAAAGTTCTCTTTACTGGTATAGCTTGGAATACCAGAAGTATGATTAAGTAATTGATGTATCGTAACTTTGTCAGCAATATCTTTTCGGTAATACGTTAAGTATTGGCTGATAGGCGCGTGTAAATCAACGGAACCTTTTTCAACTAACTGCATAATCAGTGTTGCAGTAAACTGCTTTGTTAAAGAGCCAATACGAAATTTTGTGTTGGGATCGTTTTTTATCCCCCATTCAAAATTTGCTTTACCAAAACCTTTTTCAAAAATAATCTTGCCATTTTTGGCGACTAGCACACTGCCATTTAGTTCACGCAATGCATGATAATCACTCATTAAAGCGTTTATTCTCACCGCTTTTTTCTTTAAAGAATCAACGGCTGTTGGCTGAGAAGAGCTTTCATTTAACAACGCAGATGTTTTAACCGGTTGAGCGTTGATAATACTTAATGGTAGAAAAGAAAACAGTACGACTAAGCGCACAAACGTTAATTTTTTCATCGTTCACATGATCCTTGTTCAATTATTGTTATCGTTATTTATCACAGTATATTCCGTGGCTATTAATCGTTACAGAAACGAGAAATACGAACAATATCGTAATATTAAACCATATCTTTTGAGCAAGTAACTGTCAAACATTAACCCATTTAACATTAAGCTTAAAAGCAATGTATACATCTCATGAACATTCGCAAAAAACTGTGCGACGAACTGAAAATGACTTTCGCCATCAACTCACCCTAGGCGGTACAAAATGCACTATCAACAACGTTTATCGTTGCAATATCTGCAACTCTCACTTTGACACATCTCGCATCGATAAGATGTTCTTTTTGAATAAGGGTAAAACTTCCGCGTTCGGCGTTAAATAGAGAGTACTCAAAGGCTTCATCACTTCCTTCAGTAATAGCGGTAAACAAACCACCAATTAATGCGCCAGCAATTCCGGCAGCAATCATGTCTTCGCTATTACCATCTGATTCATCCAGTATCCCTACACCAGCACCAACTAATACACCTGTTCCAACATTAGAAGATAATGTTACCGGTGTAACATCAACCACTGAGGCATAAAATTCTTGAATGAGTTTTTGTTGCTCCGCTCGATCAACACCTGGTGTTGCACAACCAGACATCATCACAAAAAGCATGCTTAAAAATATATATTTATACATAAATAATCTTCATCATAGTTAAAAGAAATTCAATTATAAGCACGGCTTTATGATGAGTCTGTGTTAAGAAAGTACACGTTTAGTAAAAAAGTGTAAGTAACATTGCCTTTGTTGTAAAATAGCAAAGGATTAGATCTGTTGATCTTTCGTGATTAAACATTTTGTACAATACGTGAGCAATGTCGCATGGTTATTTTATGTAAATTGCGAACAACAATTATAAAACAAACGCTAAAGTTCAACAGATCCTAATTATTAATCACAATATCACCGGTATTTGAATTGTAATTTACGGTAAAATTGGGCATTTTAGTGTAAATATACGTACAGGAATTACCACCATTATACGTTGCTTCAAAATCACTAGAGTCGTTTCCTGCAACTAGTGCATCTTGAGAATCTAATACTGCTCTCCACACATCCAAACAATCATTTTCACTGTTTAATGTTAAACTTACGCCCCGCGTATCAGCGGGGTAACCGGCACTGTTGACACTTAAGTCGCCACCAGCTAATGGATCAGAAATAGTGATAAAATCTTGCACTGCTTGGTTATTACCACGGATCAACCAAGCTATATGTACTTGGTTCACACCACTTTTGAAAGAAGCAGCCATACTGGTAAAAACTGCTTCATCAGCATCTTTTGACAAATCAACAAATTTTGGTGCAGCAGTCGCTGCTAACACACCTAAAATAACGATTACCACCACTAACTCTATTAAAGTAAAGCCTTTATTATTTTTATTAATCACTGCTATTCACTATTTATTATTATTGTTAACGCCATTACATTAAGTGATAACTAAAAAGTCCGCAATATTAAGCGCTCTTATTTCTCTATTTATTTGTAAAGACATCTATAAAGAACTGTAAATAGGGGGTGATAACCATTAATTCTTATCTTCCTGTTAAATTCAAGATTATCAATTAATCGATGTATTTAATTTACTAATAGCATTACTGTAATTCATAGCACTTCATGTTTATAAGAGAACCAATCTATTATGGTGCATCGAATGACATGCTTTCACATCTGTATTATCCTGAAAAGTCATTTTGTATCTTTCAGGATAATCCTATTAATTTTAATAATGAGCCTGTATAGATATAATTCAACTTACCAAACACTACCTCTTGTCGCTAGAACGTCATTTTCAGACCTATAGAAGGAAACATCCCCATACCTTCTTCACCTTCAATGTTGTAATCCGTTAGTGTTTCGTTGCCATCGGGCGCATAATAGTAACCAGAGAAGTTATCACTATTTGTCGCATTAAGCAGTGCAAATGTCCATTGTGCTTCGTGTCCCCAATAACGTGTTTTATAATTCGCTTGTAAATCTAAGCGATGATAAGTCGGTAGTGTTTCACTGTTTAAATCACCGTAAGTAGGTAAAAAATGTGTGGGATAGTCTGGGTTTTCTCTAAGCCCAATAATTGGCGTATATTTTTGGCCACTACGAACCGTTAACCTGACACCAAAATCCCAACGCTCATTGTATTGATAGTTGGCGACAACGTTAGCTAGCAAAGGGGTGTCTAAATAATATTCGGTTGTGCGATTGGTAAAGTCATCCGTTCTATCACTTTTAGACCAACTGATTGAAGCCCAACCATACCAATCATCGGCTAACTCTCTTTTTAGTACCCATTCAATCCCCTTAGCACTACCCGACATGTCATTGCTATAGTGTAGCTCAACATTGGCATCATCTTCATCGAGAGATCTGGGTAAGTCTTTAAGATCCTTATAATAGAGTTCGATCGAGCTTTGCCAAAGATCATTCACTTGATATTCAACGCTGAGGGCATAATGTTGAGCTTTAGGTGAGTCTAAAGCAGGATTACCTATCTTTTTTAATACTGTTTCAATATCAGGAAAACGACTATACGAACCTTGCTTTAACCCAATCGTTATTGCATCGGACGCAAACCAGTTAAGCGCTAAGCGATGATGTAAAAATGATTGCTCTGTGTAATCATTCCGTTCAGCTCTGAGCCCTACCTCCAATTGCCAAGCATGATTGATATACCACTTATCATTAACGTAAAACGCGGTAGTATTATTAGTTAGTTTATCTTCATCTTGAATTCTCTCACCTTTTTTACTCTCACAGTCTTGATCATGATCAGTGCAGTAATAGGGGATCGCATCAAAACGATAATTAAACACCTTGTGTTGTAGATCACTGCCAAGTATTAACGTATGATTTTTAAACCATTCAAGTTGATACTGAAACCTTAAATCATACTGTTCTTTATCAATATCAATAAACTGGCCTTCGCCATAAAATTCTTCAATTTTTTCCTGATTATGACCAAAAACTAATTGCATAATTTTACCGCCATCACCAAAGTACTGCCAAGAGATGCCTTGGCTATCAAAACGCGTTTTCAGCTTTAAATCACCAATAGAATCTGGATCAACCCGACCTTGTTCAGATGCAGCAGAAATATTAATACCACCAACGTCACTGGCACCATTGACAGTAAAAGTCACCTTGTGGTCACTGCCAACTAACCATTGATATTTACCTTGATAATCGTCACTGACTGGTGCTTTAAAGATAGTATAGCCATCTTCTTCGTCACCCTCGGGTAAGAATAAATGCATTAAACTGCGGCGATAAGAAAAATAAAAGGCTTGATCTTCCGTTACGCCACCTTCAACCATGACCCCTGTTTTTAAAAAACTTAGATCAACAATCGTTTCAATATCTTGCTGTTTAGGATCACGTAATTGCACATCAAAAACACCACCCGTCGCATTACCGTATTGGCTATTAAATGCTGCGGGGTGCAGTTTAAAGTCGCGAACGACATTTTCATTAAAAATGCTATCGCCAAATAAATGAAAAATATACCCCGCAGGTAAGTCATCAATATAAAATGCATTATCATCGGGCGAAGACCCTCTTACGGCAGGCTCACCACCGTCGTCACCGCCCGCATAGACAACCCCTGGTAAGCTATACACTGAATTAAGCGGGTCATGCGCTATTCCTGCTATCGCTAATAGTTTTTCAGTCTCCGCACTGAGTTGTGTATTAGGTTGATTTCTCCTGCCTTTAACTTCTATTTTTTCGATAGCGTCATTAGTGACTTGCTGACTTAGTTCCTCAGCAATGGATAACAAGGGTAATTGCAAGCAAATACCTACGGTGAAAAGGTTAATAGGTAATTTTTTGTCCATGGTAGTTTGGTCATAAAGTGAAATATGCCAAGAAGTTTACGCAGTGTGAGTGTTTTATTCTTGCGGTGAACTGTTGTTGCTTTGTCAATAAATGTGAGTTTTTGTTATGCCCTATTTTTAACCTGACTTAATGCATCTCATCTTCATGATTTAGTAGTCGTTGCCAATAACCTACGTCTATCCATTGATCAAACTTACGGCCAACCTGTTTAAAATGCGCTACTTTTTCCATCCCTAATTTTTCATGCAAAGCAACACTCGCTTTATTAGGTAATGCAATACCGCAGATAACTGCATGCAAATTTTTACCCGCTAATTGCGACAATAAACTTTGATATAATTTTGTTCCCCATCCTTTACTAACAACAGAAGGAGATAGATAGACAGTTGCTTCCACTGAGTACTGGTATGCACAACGCCCCTTCCATTTGCTCGCGTACGCATACCCAATCACTTGCTCATTCTCAATAGCAACGAACCAAGGAAGCTCCGCTTTAGCGCAATCTCGCATGCGGCAAATCATATCCTCAGCACTTACCGGCTCAGTTTCAAAGGTAACCATAGTATGTTTTATATAATGATTATAAATAGATGCTATTGCATCTGCATGCTTAGGAAGCGCTTGAATAATCATAAATAATACCAATTCGCATAAAGATTAAGTCAGTTCAGAGCGACGTCAGAGGTGGGAGAATAAGCGAAACGTGTGCAGGTATAGTTCTTCTACACCAAACACGTTTTGCGCAATTATCGCGCCTCTAACACGCTCCCAAATGGCGAGTTTAAACGCTTCATAGCCTGTGTTGTTGATTTTAACAAGGACGCTACAAGGATGTAGCTTATTAGAGAACGCAGGAGCACGTTCTCCTGAATAACCATTCTCTGCAATCAACGCCGTGCCTCTAAAGCGTTTAATTCTCGCTGAATGACCGAATATTTATGCGAATTGGTATAAATAGCATACTCAGCTTAACATTTACTCGGATTTATGAACAACGCCATCACGAAATGAGAACTGATATTGTACATTTTCTTGTACTTGCGGTTCGCCATTTTTAACTAAAGGCTTATATTTGGTACGTGACATTGCTTTTTTAGCCTGTTCGGCAAAACCTTTTCCTTTAGGGAATTCATGAACAACTGATACATCCTTTACACTGCCATAAGTAGTAACAGCAAATGTTAATAATACACAACCTTCAACACCTGATTTCAATGCCTTTTCTGGGTATTTGGGCATTTGAGGTATCCACATTGGTTCCACTTCTAACGTGAAATTTTCGCACCCCTCTGGATAATCAGAAAACGCAAAAACAGATAAGCTAAATAGTGTTAATGATAAGCAAAGTATTAGATTTTTCATTATTTAATTTCCCTTTCACAAAATGACGCTAAACATACCGCTGAACACTATTTAAACAAAAAACCAGTGAACTATCACTGGTTTTTTCTACAACTTAAACGTTACTAAGTGTTATTCCCACTCAATCGTGGCTGGTGGTTTTCCTGAAATATCGTAAACGACACGTGATATACCATCAATTTCATTAATAATGCGGTTAGACACTAATCCTAAGAAGTCGTATGGTAAATGTGCCCAGTGTGCAGTCATAAAATCAATTGTTTCAACGGCGCGCAAACTTACCACCCAATCATATTTACGACCATCGCCCATAACACCAACTGAACGAACCGGTAAGAATACCGTAAATGCTTGGCTTACCTTGTTGTATAAATCATGTTTATGTAATTCTTCGATGAAAATGGCATCCGCACGACGAAGTAAATCAGCGTATTCTTTTTTCACTTCACCAAGTATACGTACACCTAAACCTGGGCCTGGGAACGGGTGACGATAAAGCATGTCGTAAGGTAGCCCTAATTCTAAACCAATTTTACGCACTTCATCTTTAAAAAGTTCTCGTAATGGCTCAACTAACCCTAATTCCATGTCTTCTGGTAAGCCCCCCACATTGTGGTGAGACTTGATCACATGCGCTTTACCGGTTTTTGACGCTGCAGATTCAATGACATCAGGATAAATAGTGCCTTGTGCTAACCACTTAGCATTCGCAAGTTTACTTGCTTCTTCATCGAAAACATCAATAAATACATTGCCAATAATTTTACGTTTAGCTTCAGGGTCTGCTTCACCTTTTAATCGGTTTAAAAATCGATCTTCAGCATTAATATGTAAAATGTTTAGCCCAAAGTGATCACCAAACATATCCATCACTTGTTGCCCTTCGTTCAGGCGAAGCAAGCCATTATCAACAAAAACACACGTTAGTTTATCACCAATAGCGCGGTGAATTAGCATCGCAACCACTGATGAATCAACGCCACCAGAAAGGCCGAGAATTACCTCGTCATCACCCACTTGTTCTTTAATTTTGTCTATTGCATCTTCAATAATTGAACTTGGCGTCCAAAGTTTTTCACAGCCACAAATATCAACAATGAAATGTTCTAAAATACGCATACCTTGCTTGGTATGGGTAACTTCAGGGTGAAATTGTACACCATAGAATTGCTTTTCTTCATTGGCCATCGCTGCAAATTTACAACTTGGTGTTTGCGCAAGCGTTTTAAAACCTGGTGGAATCGCCGAAACTTTATCTCCGTGACTCATCCACACATCTAATAATGCTTTGCCGTTATCTGCAATACGATCTTCAATATTGGTAAACAAGCGAGACTCTGCAATAACTTCCACTGCTGCATAGCCAAATTCTTTATGCTCTGAACCATGAACGCCACCACCTAACTGTTCAGCCATGGTTTGCATGCCATAACAGATACCAAATAGTGGCACTCCTGCGTTAAATACATATTCAGGTGCTCTTGGTGAGTCTAGTTCAGTAACAGATTCAGGGCCACCAGCTAAAATGATACCACTTGGATTAAACTCTTTGATTTGTTCTTCAGTTACATCCCACGCCCATAACTCACAATACACACCGATTTCACGTACACGTCGTGCGATTAATTGAGTATATTGCGAGCCAAAATCTAGAATAAGTATTCGTGAATCATGGATATCTTTGGTCATATCAAAACCTTTTATAAGTTTAAAAGTAACAGGCTGATTTAAAAAATCAGCCTGTAAAATAACTAACAACATTTAATGCATTAATGTTTTACTAAAACACTAAAGCGATTAAACGTATGCACATTAGCCCATTCTATAATTAGGCGCTTCTTTAGTGATGGCAACATCATGCACATGAGATTCACCCATGCCTGCAGCTGTTATTTTCATAAATTGAGGTTTAGTACGCATTTCTTCTATTGTAGCTGAACCTGTAAGCCCCATTGAAGAGCGTAAGCCCCCCATTTGCTGATGAATAATCGCTGAAACTGGGCCTTTATAAGCAACCCGACCTTCAATACCTTCTGGTACTAATTTATCAGCTTCTCCATCAGATTTTTGAAAATAACGGTCACTTGATCCTTCTTTTTGCGACATAGCGCCTAAAGATCCCATACCGCGATAAGATTTGTAATAACGCCCTTGGTAAAGTTCTACCTCGCCTGGTGACTCTTCAGTACCAGCAAACATACTACCAACCATGACACAATGCGCACCTGCAACTAATGCTTTTGCAATATCACCCGAAAAGCGAATTCCGCCATCAGCAATCACAGGTACACCAGTTCCTTTAATAGCATCTACAGCATTGGATATTGCTGTTAATTGCGGTACACCTACACCGGTAACAATGCGTGTTGTACAAATTGAACCTGGGCCAATCCCTACTTTGACGGCATCAACTCCAGCATCAACTAACGCTTTTGCACCTTCGCCTGTTGCCACGTTACCAGCAACAATTTGTAAATCAGGGTATTTATCACGGGTTTCTTTTACGCGATCAAGTACGCCTTGAGAATGTCCATGTGAAGTATCAATCAATAACACATCAACACCCGCAGCAACTAATGCATCAATACGTTCATCAGTACCTGCACCAACGCCTACTGCAGCGCCAACACGCAAACGACCTAATGCGTCTTTACATGCATTCGGCTTACTTTCAGCTTTTTGATAATCTTTAACAGTAATAAGACCTGTTAATTTAAATGCATCATCAACCATTAAGGTTTTTTCAATGCGATGCTCATGCATTAAGCCTAAAATCTCTTCTCGCTTAGCACCTTCTTTTACCGTTACTAGCCGTTCTTTTTCAGTCATTAACGCCGATACTGGCTTTGATAGGTCCGTTTCAAAACGTAAGTCACGACCGGTTACAATACCAACAAGGTTATTAGCGTCATCCACAACAGGAAAACCAGAAAAGCCAAGTTCATCAGCTAACATCATCACAGATTCAATAGAAGCAGTTGGGCTAACTGTAACAGGATCAGTTACTATCCCGCTTTCAAACTTTTTCACAGTAGAAACGTTTTTAGCTTGCTCAGCGATGGTCATATTTTTATGAATAAAACCTAGCCCCCCTTCTTGCGCTAACGTAATCGCTAGACGCGCTTCGGTCACTGTATCCATCGATGCAGAAACCATAGGTACATTTAATTCAATTTTTCGGGTTAATTTGGTTTTCAATTCGGCCGTATGAGGCAGTACCGTTGAGTGGGCAGGTACAAGTAGAACATCATCAAAAGTTAGTGCTTCTTGAGCAATTCGTAGCATCGCAACATCTCTCTAATTAAAGTGGCTAGGGAGGAAATATTGCGGCAGAATTTTAACCGTTTTCGCCTGTCAGGTAAACTTAATTTTTACTATTTTACAGAAAAACTTATAATGGCTGGCATAAATGATCCTTATCCTAATTTTGTTTCCTTATGAGCCAACAGTATATTTTAAAAATTAGCGAACTGACGAAGAAAGTAAAGTACCTTTTAGAAAGTGAAATGAGTACCGTATGGCTGACAGGCGAAATATCAAATTTTGTTGCTGCTGCCTCTGGCCACTGGTATTTATCGTTAAAAGATAGTAAAGCACAAGTAAGATGTGCCATGTTTAAAGGTAACAATAATAAAGTACGTAATAAGCCGATAAATGGCCAACAAGTTCTTGTACGTGCTCGTGTTTCACTATATGAACCTCGCGGTGACTTTCAATTAATCATCGATCAAATGGATGATGCTGGTGACGGTTTACTCCAACAGCAATTTGAAAAATTAAAAGTGACATTAAATGCTCAAGGCTATTTTTCAACGCACAACAAACAAGCATTACCAGATCATATTAATACGATTGGTGTAGTAACATCACCAACAGGTGCAGCGATTAAAGATATTCTATCGGTATTACAACGCAGAAGCCCGCAAACCCACGTTATTATTTACCCTGCATTGGTACAAGGTAAAGACGCAAAGCATGATATTGCAGCTGCCATTGAGCAAGCGAATCTTCGAAGAGAATGCGATGCACTCATTGTTGGTCGCGGTGGCGGCTCTCTGGAAGATTTATGGTCGTTTAACGAAGAAATCGTCGTAGAAGCCATTTACCAAAGCAAAATACCAATCATTAGTGCTGTAGGCCATGAAATTGACACTACATTAGCTGACTATGTCGCCGATGTTAGAGCGGCTACTCCTTCTGCAGCTGCAGAAATAGCGTCAAAGAATACCGCTGATACGCTCGATAAAGCCCTACAATTGAAGCAACGATTAATTCGACAATTATCAATCACCACTGAAAAATGGCATCAGCAACTTACAAACATAACTCATCGTCTTGATCGTGTTCATCCTGAACAACACATTGTCACGCAACAACAACGAGCAGATGAACTCGCAAACAGATTAACTACCGCACAACTTAACCAGTTAGCACGGCTTTCTTTACCGAGTAAATTGGTTAATCAGCGATTTGCACAGTTGCCTATTCAACAAAATATCATCAGACAACAGCAGCATTCAGAATCATTGCAAACACGTTTAATTAAGGCGATAAACTTTAGTCATCAACGTAAACAGCAAAAATTTGTTAAATGCATTGAACAATTACAATTAGTAAGCCCATTAGCAACCATAGCAAGAGGCTACAGCGTGACACGAACGACAATGGGTATTGTTAAGTCTGTAAAGCAAGTTGATATTGGTAAGAGTGTTGAAGTACAACTGTCTGACGGTACCTTTGCTGCGACAGTCACTTCCGTTGAAGACAACTAAACTTCTAGCGTGATGACATGATGAAGTAACTTTATCACTAACTCACGCGCATTTTCATTAAATTTTACGCCAATGGAAACGCCATTAAGTACAGGTTTAATGGCGCACATAGTACCTGGTAGTTTTAAATTATTAAGATCTTGAAAGTTTTCTATGATCACACTGATAGATTTATCTTTGGTCATATTAAGCTTTTCGCCATTTTTAATCAGTATTTGGCAACCTGATAGCGAAAGATCAGTGATCAACCCTTGCCAATATTGACCTTCGACGAACACTTTAGAAACAATATCGGTGTCAATTCGAATAGATTTACGTAAACTTTGAACACTTAATGAACGCGGAAAATCTAACACCATAATTTTAGAGGGTATTTGTAACGTTTGTTTCACCGTACTCACAAATGCAGCAACTGAGCCTTCGTGCCCTTCAATCAACCCTCGCACAGTAACTGCAACACCTTGCGTTAAAAACTGACTAAAACTGCCGAGTTTATTTTTATCAGGAAATTGAACGAGCACGTATTTTTTAGGTAAATAGCCGATGAACGTTGTTCTAAATTTACCTTTTTGACCGGCCGGCGTGGCAATATCAATCGTAACTAAAGAGCCGGCAAGTAGTAAGCCTAAATTGCGATTAAGCCGATCTACCGTTTCTATTTTGGTTGGCGACGAAGGCATGTTTTTATAGTCGTGATAAATAATAGTTATAAAATTAGCTAAAAATACGTTGTAATGCAACGTATTAGCACACAGAAATAATATTAATTTATCACGCTATATTGTTACTCTGAAGTTTTGTAGCCTTGTGTTTTACGCGCTAACTTCTTTTGTTCACTGTAAGAAAGCTTTTTCTTACCAGCAAACGGGTTCGATGTTTCTCTAAACTCAATTTTTATCGGCGTTCCCATAATTTTTAATGATTTACGATAATAATTCATTAAATAACGTTTATAAGATTGCGGTAAAAATTTCGCCTGATTACCATGTATCACGATGATGGGTGGATTGTAACCACCGGCATGCGCATATTTTAATCGGATACGGCGACCATTATGCATAGGTGGTTGATGATCAAACACTGCCATATCTAATACTTTTGTCACCATTGACGTCGAAATACGTTTCGTTGCAGACACAAATGCTTCTTCAACTGATTCATATAAATGCCCAACACCGGTTCCATGCAGCGCAGAAATAAAATGAATACGTGCAAAATCAATGAAGCCTAAGCGACGATCTAATTCTTTATGGATACGATCTTTAACGCTCTCATCGAGTCCATCCCATTTGTTTACCGCCACCACTAATGAACGCCCAGCCTCAAGAATAAAACCAAGCAAACTTAAATCTTGATCAGAAATACCTTCTTGGGCATCAATCACGAGCAAACATACGTTAGCATCTTCAATGGCTCGAAGTGTTTTGATCACGGAGTATTTTTCAACAACATCTGTCACATTTTTACGACGACGAATACCCGCTGTATCAATTAGGGTGTACTCTCTGCCGTTGCGTTCCATTGGAATATAAACGCTATCTCGGGTTGTGCCGGGCATATCATAAACCACCACCCGTTCTTCGCCTAAAATACGGTTCGTTAATGTTGATTTACCAACATTCGGTTTGCCAATAATCGCTAACTTTATCGTGTCGTTTTCATCGGGTGCTTGATCAATTAATGCTTCCTCAGATAACGGTTCATTGTCATCGTCATTTTGAGTTTCACCTAGCGCTTCAATATGAGGTGTTAATGCCAGCGTTAATAACTGTGTCACTCCACGACCATGAGCAGCGGCAATCTGATGCACCTCTCCTAGTGCTAATTGATAAAATTCAGCAACCGCTGAATCAGCGTCAATACCATCTATTTTATTGGCAACAAGAAAGACTTTTTTATTCTGTTTTCGCAGGTAATCAGCAATACCTTGATCAGCTGATGTTAAACCAGCACGGGCATCTACCATAAATAACACCGCATCTGCTTCTTCAATAGCCATTAAAGATTGCTCAGCCATTAAAGCATCAATGCCTTCTTCATTGCCGTGAATACCACCCGTATCAATAACAATGAAAGGGTGCTCTTCAACCTCTGCTTGACCGTACTGTCTATCTCGCGTTAAGCCTGGATAGTCAGCAACTAATGCATCACGACTACGCGTTAAGCGGTTAAACAAAGTTGATTTTCCAACATTAGGACGCCCTACAAGCGCAACAACAGGAAGCATGATTACCTCAAAATTTTCTATTTAATAAACAACAGCGGCCCTGCAAACATTGCAGAGCCGCTTTAATCTTAGCACTTTAAATGGGACTAAGGCTTTTTAATCGCCTGTAGATCACCATCTTTTGACAGGACAAAAAGTAAATTTCCATCTGTCGTCGGTGTTGCATATACACCACTGCCATCAACATGATGACGAGCAACAATATCGCCTGACTCTTTATCTAACCAATGTAAATAGCCTTCAAAGTCACCCACAACAATGTAGTTATCGAATTCTTTTGGCCCTGTAACATTACGGTTAGTGAGCGCAAGTTGACTCCATTTCTCTGTGCCGTTTACGCGATCAATCGCATAAACATGGCCTTTAACATCAGTTAAGTAAATCGTATTACCACTAATTTCAAGGTCACGGTAAGAAGAATATTGACGCTTCCATAGCACTCTTCCACTTCGTAAATCTACTGACGCTAAGTTACCGCGAGCAGAAATACTATAGGCTTTATCACCATAAATTATAGGGCTTGAATCAATATCAACAACACGGTCTAACTCTGTTGAACCCGTTGCTTCGCCTATTTCTGATGTCCATCCTTGTTGACCATTTTCTAATAAGTATACGGTTAAACTACCATTTGGCGCACCAACAACTGCACCACCAGCAGCTAATGCTGGTGAGCTGGTACCCCTAAGTGTTAATGGTGGCACATCTTGCTCTATTTGCCATAGTGTTTCACCATCAGTGGCGTTAAACGCCTTAACAACGCCTGATGCCGTATTTACAACAAGTACGCCAGCATCGAAACCTGGTGCGGCTAACACTTCACCTTTCACTTTACTGTGCCAGCTTAACTCACCTGTTTCTGCATCTAATGCATAGATATCGCCATTTTCACTACCAATGAAGACTTTATTCATTGCTGCAGTTGGACCACCATTAAGATACGCTGTTGGCTTACTAGAGAAAAATCCGCCTTCACCTTCTTTCCGCAAATCTGTACGCCATAGCTCTTTACCGGTAGCTGGATCCATTGCATAAACTTCACCTTCTCGGCTTGCGCTATAAAGCTTGTCATAGGCGACAAGAGGAGTAATACGTGAAAAATACTTACCTACACCACCAATGCTCTCTTCCCAAACCACATCAACTTCAAATCGTTCGGTAATTTCTGTTAGCTCCACTGGTTCATTTGGATCTATTTCATCATCAGTGGAAGAACATGCCATTAAGCCTGTTAATAAACAGCCAATAAGCAATGTTTTATGTCGTAATACGTTTGTTATTTTTAGCACTAATGGCTCCGTTTAATCACGCGTTATGTAAAAAAGCAAGGTTATTTAGGTAGAACAATTTGCTCTGCTAGGTTATCAAACTTCATTTGTAATACAGGGTTAGTACCTGCTGAGCTTGCGTCTAATGCTGCCTGATAAGCCGTGCGAGCTTTTGCCTTATCACCATTTAAAACATAGGCATCACCTTTAATTTCTTCACGCTCGGCGTTAAACGCTTCAGGAAATTCACCATTTAACGTTTTCAACGCTAATTCAATTTGTTTAGTTTCAAGTTGAACACGCGCTAAGCGTAATTTAGCTAATGCTTGCATTGCTTTGTTGGTAGTATTTTCAATCGCTTGATTTAAATACGTTTCAACTTGTGCCCAGTCTTTGTGTTCAGCAGAATCTTTTGCTAAAGCAAGTGCGGTTAAGCTAGCGTAACTTGTTCCACTGTTATTTTTGATAAAGTCCTGACCACGTGTTTGAAACGCCTCATCATCTTGTTCTAATAAAGTGATCACTTGCTGGTAATTTTCAGAAACTTCTATCTCTTGGCTTAACTTATTATCTTTGTAATAGCCATAACCTATGAAGCCAGAAAAACCCAACACTAAGCCAGCAATGATGGCATTACCATATTCATTCCAAATTCTTTTAAGTTGTTCAACTTGTTGTTCTTCTGTTTGATGTATATCCACAACGATTCCTTTAAAGTAAACTTTTTAATAACGCTGGCACTTGATCAAATGCCATTTGTTGTTGTTCTTGTTGACCACGTAAATATTTTACCGTGACTTGCTGATTAACCAGCTCATCTTCACCTAAAATAAGCGCAACCTGAGCGCCTGACTTATCAGCACGCTTAATTTGTTTTTTCATATTACCGCCACCACAATGTGTTTGTATACGCGTTTGTGGGACTTCATCTCGCCATTGTTCGGCAAGTGCTGTAGCTTTAATGTCTATACCTTCGCCTAAGCTGATCACATAGGCATCAACTTGTGGCCTTACATTTTGCACTTTATCTAAACTCGTTAACATTAACACTAATCGTTCAATACCTAACGCGAATCCAAAACCAGGTGTTGCCTTGCCGCCTAATTGTTCAACTAAGCCATCGTAACGACCACCGGCACAGATTGTTCCTTGTGCGCCCAAGCTATCTGTTGTCCATTCAAATACAGTACGATTGTAATAATCTAAACCACGTACCAGTTTATCATTAAGTACATAGTTAATGCCTGCGGCGTCTAAACGTTGGCATACACCCTCAAAGTGTTTAGTTGACTCTTCACCGAAATAGTCAGCTAATTTAGGTGCTCCTTCTAACGCTTTTTGTACGTCAGGATTTTTACTGTCTAATACTCGCAACGGGTTAGTATGCATACGCCTTTTTGAGTCATCATCCAATAAATCTTCTTTTTCAGATAAAAAGGTCACTAATGCATCGCGATACGCAGCGCGCTCTTCGTTAGATCCTAACGAATTCAATTCTAGTGTGACAAACTCATCGATGCCAAGTTCCTTCCAAAGTCGATAAGTTAATGAAATAACTTCAGCATCAATATCAGGTGTTGCTATACCAAAGGCTTCTAAGCCAAATTGATGGAATTGACGATAGCGACCTTTTTGCGGACGCTCATGACGAAACATCGGCCCCATATACCATAAGCGTTGCTCTTGATTATAAAGCAGACCATGTTGATTACCCGCTCGTACACAACAAGCAGTCCCCTCAGGACGCAGCGTTAAACTGTCACCATTACGATCATCAAAAGTGTACATTTCTTTTTCAACGATATCGGTGACTTCGCCGATTGAGCGTTTGAAAAGTGCGGTAGATTCGACAATTGGCATACGAATTTCGGCGAAACCATAGTTACTGGCAACACGGCGTAAGACTGATTCAACCATCTGCCAAATATTCGTTTCTGAAGGAAGGCAGTCGTTCATACCACGAACAGCCTGAATTGTTTTACTCACCTAGAAGGCTCTCTTTTTGCTATTGGAAATGTAAAATGCAGCGCGCATTATAGGCAGTTTAGCGATAAACGTAAACTACCGAACTTAATTGTCGATCTCTTTGACCGCAATTTTATTGGCTTGATCCATTAACTTTGCTTTTGCGCGTATGCGTTGTTCAAGTTGATCAACCAATTGGTTGTTATCAAAGCGCTCTTTTTGCCTGATACCATCTAAATAAAAGCCACTCTTTTTACTGCTACCGGTTAAGCCTAAATCTGAAACCGTTGCTTCGCCAGGGCCATTAACGATACAACCAATAATCGAAACATCCATCGGTGTCATAATATCTTCAACACGTTGCTCTAACTCATTAACAGTACTGATCACATCAAATTCTTGACGAGAGCAACTTGGACAAGCAATAAAATTGATACCACGGCTACGTAGTTTTAATGATTTTAAAATATCAAAACCTACTTTCACTTCTTCTACAGGATCTGCAGCCAAAGACACGCGTAAAGTATCGCCAATACCTTCAGATAATAACAACCCTAGCCCAACTGATGACTTAACCGCACCCGCTCGCAAACCGCCAGCTTCAGTAATACCAAGATGTAATGGGTTATCGATTTGTTTTGCTAATAACCGATACGAGCCAACAGCTAAAAAAACATCGGAAGCTTTAACGCTGACCTTAAAATCATGGAAGTTTAAACGGTCGAGAATATCAACATGACGCATCGCTGATTCAAGTAATGCTTCAGCGGTAGGTTCTGTATATTTTTCTTGAATATCTTTTTCTAACGAGCCCCCGTTAACTCCAATACGAATTGAAATACCTTTATCGCGTGCAGATTCTACTACTGCTCTAACACGATCTTCACGGCCGATATTTCCAGGGTTAATACGTAAACAATCTGCGCCATATTCCGCCACTTTGAGTGCAATACGATAGTCAAAATGAATATCAGTCACTAACGGCACAGATACTTGTTGTTTAATTTCTCTAAAAGCTTCTGCTGCATCCATAGTAGGTACACTTACCCTTACGATGTCAGCGCCAACAGCTTCTAACGCTTTTATTTGTTTTACCGTAGCAGCAACATCAGTGGTTAATGTATTAGTCATAGACTGAACGGCTATAGGTGCATCACCACCAACAGGTACATTACCAACCATAATCTGGCGTGATTTTCGACGAATAATAGGGGATTCTTTAAACATAATAAATTCGTTTACTCTGCTTGATTTTCTGCATCGAGTGGCAAGGTAAATTTCGCAATGTTGCCACGGGAAAATTGCGACATATCAATATTGTCACCTTGAAAAGCAATCGTCACCAATTCTGGCTTTCCTAAAGTAACTTTAAACGGTGCCTGCCCTGATATATTCATAACATAGCCCGTTTTTTTAATACCCCATGCCACACGTTCGCCTGTTGCGTCATAGATATTGACCCAGCAATCGCCTGAAAAAGTAAATTGGGCAGACGTTAGTGGTTCATTTGAAGATGTTAGAGATAACTGTTCGTTAGGTTCTGCAACACCGGTACTGGCTATACTCTTTTCCGTTACGGAATCGTTAGTTAATGGTACATCATTAGAGATAGCATTATCAGCTTGTTGAAGTACTTCAGTTGATGATTGTTCTGAACTTGCCTGAGTTGTTATCTTGTTTTCAGTCGTCGCTTTTAAGGTTTCCGATAGAGGCGCTATGTTCGTTTCATCAATAATTTTATTTTCGGTTTGTTCGTCAACATCTACTGTTGTTAATATTGGTTGCTCAATGGAACTGGATTGCTCTTCTGTACTAGATGTTGTGTCAACAACTGCTGTTTTCTGGCTTTGTTTCGCATCTTGTATCCACCAAATCACACTTGAACCAACAAGTGCCGCAAGGATCAAATACGTTAGCCACATCAGTCTGCTATTTTCTGCTTGTTTTTCAGTTTCCTTCGAAAAACTTTGCATGAATGTGCCTTGCTTATCTTGCGTAGAACCAATATTAAGTGTTTCATAGCTTGCTAACACTTCTTTTTCAGGAAGATTAACCAGCTTAGCATAGCTTTTTAAATAGCCACGGTTGAAGGTGGCAGGCAATGACGCGTCAAAAATATCTTGTTCTATTTCACCAACTAAAGCTTTCCTGAAGTTCAATCGTTCCGCAACATCCAATTCACTTAACCCCATTTTTTTGCGTGCTTGAGCAAGCATTTCTCCTGGGCCTAAAGTTTTTGGTTCTTCAGTTTGTATTTCTAAATGTTCGTTTGTCGTCATGTTGGTCATTTAATGGTTGTTACTTCTTAGGATCAGCAAGTAAAATAACATCACCTATCTTAATTGATTGATTTCGAGAAAAGTTATTCCAGCGTTCTAACGCTTTCATGTGAATATTATATTTCACCGTAATGGAGAATAACGTGTCACCCTTTTTCACAATGTGTTGAGGGATTGACGATTTTTTTTCATTTGTCGTGATACTCTCATTCGACAGTGTCACCTTGTTTTCTGCTTTTTTACTATCTACATGGCTTACTGACTGAACAGTTTTTTCATCCGTTTTACTTCTATCACGCGCAAATTTTTTAGTATTATTACGTTTTTTCGCGTTTACATTTTTTGACTCAGCACTATACCCTTTAGGTGATAGCTTAACCACACGCTTTTTCTTTTTATTCAGAAGTAATGGCTTTGTTAATAATTGGTATTTTTCAGCTAACTCGTCAGCTTCTGTATGATCAAGCCCATTGAGTAAAAATTGCTTTGCTTGGAATGATTGCGGAAACATTTTCACTAACATACTCGCGTAATTTTTGGCAACACCCGCTTTATTTTGTTTCTGATAGGTTTTAAACGCTAATGCTAACGCTTCTGGCATAAAACGTCGGGTGGCTTTCTCATACCTTTTTAAGTACTGCTCAGCTAATTGATAATCGCCCTTTGCATATTGTAAGCGCATCATGTGTAAAATCGTAGAGGCATTACTTGGACTGTGCTGAATTGATTTATGTAAATAATGTTCGGCCTTGTCAAACGCATCCGCGTCAAGTTGACATAATGCCAAATTTTCATAACTTTTTGCCACTAATAAATACGTAGGAACGGCAATAGCCTTTAACATTTTCTGTTCAGCAAGTGCATATTTCTCTTGTTTACAAAGAAAGACACCGTAATTATTCAATGTATCTGGGTCATCACTATTAATTGATAACGCTTTCTCGTAAGCTTGAGTTGCTAGTTTTGGCTCACCAACAGTATCATAATAATGAGCAAAGGCAGTATGTACTTGAACAAGTTTAGGCGCTGAACGTTTTGCTTTTTCTAAATTAAGTTTAGCCTGCGTGGTATTACCCATTTTTAAATAGCCAAGCCCTAATGATATTCTGGTCATCGCAATTTCATTGTTCGATGATTCATTTTGTATCACGGGCGTGTTTTTATCATTTTCATAAGTTTGGGTGACACAGCCCGTTAAACCTAAAAAGATGATCAAACAAGTCATTGTTCTCAGAAAATTATCCATATATACCGACACAAGCATTATTGTTATCAGACTATTTTCACTGAAATTTGTTCAGCTTTCACCTGTTTTTTTTCATTTGCGTGTTCTGCGATGGCTGCAGTACGTTTTGTACGGTCTAAAACCTCGCCGGCAAGCTGTCCACACGCGGCATCAATATCATCACCTCGCGTGCGCCTTGTGATCACGGTATAACCATAACTTTGTAACACTTTGTCAAATCTATCAATACGTGAATTACTTGAACGTTGATACGGCGAACCTGGGTAAGGATTAAAAGGAATTAAGTTGACCTTACTTGGAGTGTCTTTCAATGCATGAGCGAGTTCATGTGCATGTTCTGTAGAGTCATTCACTTCTTGTATCATCACATACTCAACGGTCACTGCTTTTTGTGCTTTTGAGCCATCGATATATTGACGAGATGCTGCTAGAAAGTCTTGTAGTGGATATTTTTTATTGATTGGCACTAGTTCGTTTCGTAATTCATCATTTGGTGCGTGTATTGAAATAGCCAAGGCACAGTCAATTTTTTCTTTTAACATAGCAAGTGCAGGAACAACGCCTGATGTACTCACAGTTACACGACGTTTAGATAAACCATAACCTAGATCGTTTAACATGTTATCAAGCGCTGGCAGTAAGTTTTTCATGTTTAATAATGGTTCACCCATCCCCATCATCACTATGTTAGTGATTGGTCGCTTACCAGCAATACGAGTTGCACCAATATCATTCGCAACGCGCCAGACTTGGCCAATAATTTCAGCGACGGATAAATTACGATTAAAACCCTGCTGAGCTGTTGAACAAAAAGTACACTCTAAGGCACAACCTACTTGTGAAGAAACGCATAAGGTTGCACGATTATTTTCAGGGATCCAAACCGTTTCAACTTCTTGACCACCCTCTAACTTTAACGCGTACTTTATGGTGCCATCAGTTGATACTTGTTTTTGCGAGATTTCTGGCGCTTGAATTTCACAGTTACGCGATAATTTTTCACGCAATTTTTTATTCAAATTTGTCATTTGTTCAAAATCGTCGTACCCAAAATGGTACATCCATTTCATGACTTGATCAGCACGGAACGGTTTTTCGCCGATTGAAGCGAAATACTCACGCAACCCTTGATGGTCAAAGTTTAATAAATTAACTTTCGTCATAGTTGGTTGAACAATGGTTGCGGCTTCACTCATATTAAAAAACTCTCAATACTACAAAATTCAAGGGGCAAAATTGTACACTTTTTCAACAAAAGAGACAATTAAGATAACTAGCATAAATTAGCTATTCGTCTATGCGCAGCAAGAACTTATGCTAATCATCTAACAAAACAAAAGGATTTTACCGAATACCGATAAAACCCTTTTATTGTCTTTTATCAATTAAACTAAGCGCTTAACAATTTTTTAATAACGATATCACTGCTCGAATAGAACAAGGTTATCAACAATTAACTACCGTTAAAGCCTGTGTTTAATGAAAATTAACGAGTGCGTGCGCAAATCTCGTCATCAGAGAAGAAATACGCGATTTCGCGAGCCGCTGATTCTACAGCGTCTGAGCCGTGAACAGCATTTTCGTCGATAGAGTTTGCATAATCTGCACGTAAAGTACCTGCTAATGCTTCAGCAGGATTAGTAGCACCCATGATTTCACGATTTTTTAATACTGCACCTTCACCTTCAAGTACTTGAACCATCACTGGGCCAGAAGTCATGAATTCAACTAAAGCACCAAAGAAAGGACGTTCGCTGTGCTCAGCATAGAAGCCTTCAGCTTGTTCTTTAGAAAGATGAACCATTTTTGAAGCAATAATAGTTAAGCCAGCAGTTTCAAAGCGGTTGTAGATTTGACCAATAACATTTTTTGCTACTGCATCAGGTTTTACGATAGAAAAAGTACGTTCGATAGCCATGATAAGCCCTCAATTTTTGAACTAGAATATAAATTTTGGCGCGATTATAGACCAATTGTTAGCAAATGCCTACCTAGGAATAAAGATTGTTTTAAATAGGGGGAGTTTAGCTTTGTGGTATCAATTTTGGCCATATTCTAGTCTCAATTTAGACATATAGCCAAGACGAGAACCGAAGGAAGTTAAAACGTTTCGAACATAAAAACCCATTATCAATTTAAAGAAACAGCCCATTGTCATCAAAGAGCTGCTTCAAGTATGCTCAAGACTTACAGGCTACAACGACGATATTGTCGATAAGCCGGCTGCCAAAAATTACGTTCTATTTTGGCTGTTAACGCGTCATCATCAATACGCAATGCTAAATCTTGGTCAAATGCTACCTGCGCAACAGCAAAAGCTATTTCTTTACTCAAATTGGCGATCTCAGTTAATGGTGGCAACAATTCACCTTTACCAGTATTTGCCAAAGGTGAAGCTTTTGCTAGTGTCTTACTAGCAACCATTAACATTTCGTCTGTGATCCGATTAATATTTGCGGCTACAACAGCAAGACCTAATCCCGGAAAAATATAACTGTTATTGCATTGTGCAACAGGGAAAATATCCCCCTTATGCTCGACAGGCTCAAACGGGCTACCAGTAGCCACAATTGCTTTCCCTTCTGTCCAATTAATGACCTGTTCAGGTGTTGCTTCTACTTGTCGAACGGGGTTACTTAGTGGAAAAATTATCGGTTTGTCATTATATACTGTCATGGCTTTTATCACGTGTTCAGTAAATAAGCCAGCAACACCAGATACACCAATTAAAATGTCAGGTTGTGCTTGTTCAACCGTTTCTTGTAGCGTTGCATATTCACCAGCGATTTTCCACGAAGCAATAGCTGACCTCTGCTGACCAAGCTTTTCTTGAAAGTCTCTAAGGCCCCCCATACCTTGGGTTACCAGACCGTGGCGATCAATCATATACACTTGACTGCGTGCTTGTGCAGGCGCTGCTCCTTCACTGATCATTTGTGCAATTATCTGTTCTGCAATACCACACCCGGCGGAACCCGCGCCAACGAATACCACTTTTTGCTTTGATAACTGCCCGCCTTTTATCCGGCAAGCCGCGAGTAAAGTACCAACGGTTACTGATGCTGTGCCTTGGATATCATCATTAAAACAACATATTTGATCTTTATAACGATTTAGCAGCGGCATAGCATTAGGCTGTGCAAAATCTTCAAACTGCAACATGACGTGTGGCCAGCGACGTTTTACTGCCTGAACAAACAGATCGACAAATTCATCATATGCTTGTTGATCAATGCGTGGCTTACGTGTCCCCATATACATTGGATCATTAAGTAATTTTTCATTGTTTGTGCCCACATCGAGCATCACAGGTAAACAATACGCAGGACTAATACCACCACAAGCGGTATATAAAGAAAGTTTACCAATAGGAATCCCCATACCTCCGATACCTTGATCACCAAGGCCAAGAATACGCTCACCGTCAGTGACTACAATTATTTTAACTTTATTTTTAGTCGCGTTGCGTAATATATCGTCAATGTCATGACGATCTTCATATGAAATAAACAAGCCACGATTGCTGCGATAAATGTCAGAGAACTTTTCACAGGCATCACCTACTGTCGGTGTATAGATTATCGGCATCATTTCCGCTAAATGTGCTTGCACTAGCTTAAAGAACAAGGTTTCATTTTTGTCATGTATTGCACGCAGGTATATATGCTTATTTAAATTAGTGCGGAAACTACTATATTGCATATAGCAACGTTCAACTTGTTCATCAATCGTTTCGTACGACGGAGGTAATAAACCAGTTAAATTGAATTGTTTACGTTCTTCACGAGAAAAAGCAGACCCCTTATTAAGTAAAGGGGTTTCTAATAAATTAGGGCCTGAATAGGGAATATATAGAGGGCGTTGTTTGTTTGTTGTCATAAGTGTGTATTATTTGCGCCAGTTGGTTGCGATAAGACTTAATTTAAGCATAAGCTATAGCGCCTGATTATAGTCGAACTAACGCGTTCAACAAACCCGAGCACTGGATAAATTGTTAAAAATAGAGAAAAAAAAGACCTTATATAGTTTCGTCGGTAAAGATCTTTTCACACTAAACAATCGCGACAATATAATTAGCATACATTGAGTACGCTAACCGCTTGAGCGTTTAATTACATTTCGTCCATCCATGCTAATTGAATCGCTTCTAATACCCTTTCACCGCAATGGTTTGGGTTATCATCAAAGTTTTCAAGCGCTAAAACCCATTCACGTAAGTCAGTAAAGTGTATTTTGTAAGGATCCACTTCTGGATGCTGCTCCATCAAATCAAGCGCAATATCGAGTGAATCTGTCCAGCGAAGTCCCATAATGCCCTCTCGTTGTTTGTACTAAAAAATCAAATGGAACCAATAAAAGTCGACCAATAACATGACAATTAACCAAATAAAGATCAATCGCGCACGACGACAAAATTGACAATCTGTGTGCCATAAATTGGTTAGTTTTCCAAAAAAGTGTTTTGACATACTTTTTCCGTTAAAGTTAAGTATAGATTAATACCATGATTTGCAATTAATGCCTTACCTATTAACGATAAAACGTTGCTAATAGAGCACTTATTAGTTGGGCTTGGTATCATATACAACAAACAACATAATCGCGAATGTAAAGATGGCTAACATTACCTTGTCTGAGGACGTAAAACACCAACTTATTAACAAGTTACAACATTATTTTGAACAAGAACTCTCTATTGAATTAGGCCAATTCGATGCTGATTTTTTACTTGATTTTATCGGCGACAATTTCGGTAGTTATTTTTATAATCAGGGTTTATATGACGCACAGCACATTATTAACGAGAAAATAGATCATATCAGCGAAACGTTATACGAATTAGAAAAGCCCACAACGTAAAGTAATTACCGCCGTATTGATTTAAAACAAAGTCTAACAAATAGCATGCGATATACTCACCTTCATCGCCCTCTAAGGTACCGAATATGATGCAAATTACCGATTTAGCACAAGAAGAAAAGTTACCGCCCATTTTAAGGTTAGGTTTTCGTCCTTTTTTTCTACTTGGCCCTGCTTTTGCCATTATAGCTCTGACACTATGGTTATTGATTTTTTACGGAAAAATTAACCTCCAACCTTTTGCAAGTGGTTATTGGTGGCATATTCATGAAATGATCTTTGGCTTCGCTGCTGCTATTATTGCTGGATTTTTGTTAACAGCAGTGCAAACCTGGACAGGCATTAGAAGCGTACATGGGAACGCGTTATTTTGGCTTATCATTTTATGGTTAGCTGGCCGCATTGCATTATTATTACCGACATACCTGCCGCATATAATGATCACCATTATTGATTTGAGTTTTTTACCTGTAGCGGCCTACATGTTGGCTAAACCAATTATTGCCGTAAAACAAAAACGAAATCTCTTCTTCGTTCCTTTGCTGTTAATGTTCACCTTGGTGAATGGACAAATGCATCTCGCTTTTTATCAAGGTGATAACACTAGTGTACAATTATCTGGCTACGCCGGTATTATGTTGATCACAATGCTAATTTCTATCATTGGCGGCAGAGTAACTCCGATGTTTACCGCAAATGGTAGTAAAACAGAAAAAGTAGCGAACTTACCTTGGCTTGAAATTAGCGCAAATATCACGTTATTCACTATTTTCATTTTGTATTTTATCAGCCCAATTTTAAACCTGAGTCAGCAAAAATTTGGGATGCTTTTTGTTATTGCAGGCACACTTCAAGCTTATAGAATAACGAGATGGCGCCCTTGGGTTACTTTTAAAATTCCACTGTTGTGGTCACTACATTTAGCTTTATTCTGTATATGGATGGCCCTGCTATTACTAGGTTTATCTTACTTATTTAACCTATTCCCTACCAACCACCTTTGGCATTTATTAACAATTGGTGGAATAAACGGTGTAATACTTGCGATGATTGCGCGTGTTTCACTTGGCCATACTGGTAGACCACTTGTAGTAGGAAAACTTATAAAATTCAGTTTTTTACTCATTTTTATCGCCGCTTTCACTCGTGCAATTTTACCCATTTTAGCGCCTGCGATGACCCCTACATTTTATTGGTTAGCAACAGGGTTTGCTTGCGCAAGTTTTTTACTTTTCTTATATCGCTACATACCTTACCTTATTCAACAACGCATAGATGGCAGACCAGGGTAACTGAAATGAATTGTGTATTTTTAGACAGAAAAACTTTTGTTAATCAAGTATCAACAATCAATATTGAACACCAAGTAGCAGATTTTAAAGCTTACGATTTAACACGAGAAGATCAAATTATTGAGCGTTGCAAAAATGCTAACGTAATCATTACTAATAAAGTATTACTGTCAGAAATGACGCTCGCTAAACTCCCCAAGTTACGCTTAATTTGTATCGCAGCAACAGGTGTTAATAATGTAGACCTTAACGCCGCTAAGCGGTTAGGCATTGCTGTCACAAATGTTAGCGGTTACTCAA
Source organism: Thalassotalea hakodatensis (assembly GCF_030295995.1). NCBI lineage: Bacteria > Pseudomonadati > Pseudomonadota > Gammaproteobacteria > Alteromonadales > Colwelliaceae > Thalassotalea > Thalassotalea hakodatensis. The sequence goes on from NZ_AP027365.1 coordinate 3,329,564, forward strand.
CACCTTCTGTTAGCCAATATGTATTTGCTCAATTATTAACGTACTTTAGTTGTCCAACGTTACACCAACAGATTGTTGAACAAGGAGAATGGCCCAAAAGCCCTAGCTTTTGTGTACATGGTCCTGGCAGTGAAGAATTGGCAAACAAATATATTGCGATTATTGGTTACGGTAACTTAGGTCAAGCGGTAGCTACTATTGCCAAAGCGTTTGGTATGAAAGTACTGATTGCTGAACGCCCTAACGCTTCAAAAATAAGAGATGGTCGTGTTGCATTTGAAGTAGCTTTACAACAAGCGGATATTGTTAGCCTTCACTGTCCGTTAACCAAAGACACTGATCAATTATTTGATCGTCACACTTTTTCGTTAATGAAAACAACAGCAGTGTTAGTGAATACAGCAAGAGGCGGTGTTATCAATGAGGTAGATCTTTTACAAGCGTTAACACAAAAAGAGATCGCCTACGCTATTTTAGATGTTTTACAACAAGAACCCCCAGCACCGGATCACCCATTATTACTACAGCAACCGACTAATTTAAAAATAACGGCACACATCGCTTGGGCAAGCAAAGAGTCTCAGCAACGACTATTAGATCTGATTGCATTAAATATTACTGATTTCACTCAAGGTAAAAACACTAACCGAGTTGAAGGTTAGCCACTGTAATATTCGTTTATTTATAACCATCTATCTTTGACCTTTCCATACTGAAAATAGCCCCACTGCCCCACCCTTCGTAATGGGGCAAATGGAAATTTCGGTAACGGCGAAGTGTAAAGTGGAATATTTGGCACTTGCGCTCCGGCCACTTTATCAGCTAGTCGTTTTCCAGCTTGTGAGGAAAACGAAACACCTGCTCCACAATAGCCCATGCTGTAGAACAAGTTTTGTTCATTGTTTTGATAAATATGTGGAATGTCATCTAACGACATGCAAATCCATCCTGACCACGCGTAAGCAGTACGCAAAGTTTCCAGCGCTGGAAAGCTACTTTTTAACACCGTTAGCAATCGATTTGCATAATACGGATCATTGGCAGATTTTCCAGAAATAGCACCACGGCCACCAAATAAAATACGGTTATCTGGTAATTTGCGGTAATAGTATTTTAATGCTCTAGTATCCATGACTACTTGATTTGTTTTAATGCCACTATCTAAAAGCTGCTGCTCTGTCAGTGGTTCAGTAACGATAATTTGAGAAAGCACAGGCAAGTAGCGGTTATTCACCGTAGGCATAAAGCCTTGAGGAGTATAACCATTGGTGGCAAGCACCACTTTTTTAGCTTTTACCACCGCTGACGGTGTAGTCAATTCAAAACCCTTTGCTGATTGCCTACTTTCTGTAACAGGCGTGTTGCAATACATATCAGTGCCAGCATCAACAGCAAGTTTTTGATAACCCCACGCTAATTTTAACGGGTTCAAACCAAATCCATCACGGTAACGAATAGCTCCAAATGCGTTATGATCATTCATATATTGTTGACGTACTTCTTGTTTCGACAATATTTCCACTTGATAACCAAACATCTTTTTTTGCAATGCAGCTGCTGCTATTAAGTCTGCTAATTTATTGGCTTTATGGGCGACTTTTAAATAGCCTGCAGGTTGTACATCACAGTCAATACCCCGGGAAATCAGGTGTTGTACACGCTCAGCACCTTCGGCCATTTCTTGATAAATAGCTCGCATTACCTCTTCGCCCCATTGCTGTTGCATTTGAGCAAAAGGTTTTCTACCTGAAGTTTTTAAGATAAAACCGGCATTTCTACCGCTGCATCCCCAAGCACTTTGGTTTGCTTCTAATATAGTTGCTTTAATGCCATATTCTTCTGCCAAATGAAGCGCACAAGACATACCAGTATAGCCAGCACCAATAATGGCAACATCAACGTCAATATTGGCTTCTAAAGGACCTAAATTTTTTGGCGCTTGCCCTGAAATATTCGCCCAGTAGCTATCAGGATAGCGTTCGCCGCAACCAGGAGATTGGTGAAACAAAGGATCATACATAATATTAACTAATGTGAAGGTAGCTGATTGTGATAATTCTTTGGTAAACTTACCTTAACTCTGATGAATAATGAATATTTAATGCAAAAAAAGACCATAATTTACCGTGAAATGACACCTGATGACTTCACACAGGTGATCCGTTTGGCTACCCACGTACATGGTGAAGGTTACATGGATCAAACCAGTGCACTGAAATGGTTCAATCAGGGCATCAAAAATAACATCAATAGTCATTTTGTTGCCTATGATGAAGACATACTCGTGGGTTTTCGTATTACCTTTTCACCTCTACAATGGCAACTTGATCAATGGTGTACACCTGAAGATTGGCCAAGTGAACAAGCTAGCGTTTGTTATTTTAAATGTAATACGGTTGATGAGCACTATCGAGGTTACGGCATCGGTAGTAAGTTACTAACACTTTCTATTGATGCTGTTAAACAGCAAGGCGCTAAAGCGGGTGTCAGCCATCTATGGATGCAAAGCCCCGGAAATAGCGCGGTAAAATACTTTACTAAGTGCGGTGGCGTCTTAATAAAAAAACACCCAGACAGATGGAACGAATTAAGCAAACAGGGTTATATGTGCCCTGTTTGTAATAACGATTGTCATTGTTCCGCCGCCGAAATGCTGATCTCTTTTGATCAAGACGCTTGAAAAATCCGTCTAAAAAATGAGGTTTTCTTTTCTGAACTTTCAGCGACTTGTTGAGCATTAAAGCTTGCTAGGGTTGGCATACTCACAGCTTGCTTTGTATGCTCAAAATCACCGGAAGCGGGATTAAATCGATAATTTTTACGCCAACTTTCAATATTTTCACTTACTTGTTTAATGGCATCAACGACAAAAGCAACTTCTTTATCTGTCATCGTTGGATGAAACGATGCTCTGATCCAACCTGGCTTTTCAGCATAATCACCAAGATCAATTTGTTCAGTAATTTTCGATGAAGTGTCGTGATCAACATTTAATAAAATATGCCCGTATGTACCAGCACAAGAACAACCACCTCGTGTTTGTACTCCAAACTTATCGTTTAGTAGTCTCACGACTAAATTATAATGGGCACCTTTAACATAGAATGACACAATCGATAGTCGGTCTCGAATGCTCGGTTCAAGCATAACCACTTGTTCAAGTTTTGCTAAATTATCCATCACATAATTGGTGATCCATTGTTCACGCGCAGTGATGTTATCAACGCCCATTTCGTCTTTCACTTTGATCGCTAACGCTGTTCTTATACACTGAAGAAAACCCGGTGTACCACCATCTTCGCGCATTTCAATATCCGTGAAAAAACTGTGCTCTCCCCACGGATTAGTCCACGTTACCGTACCGCCACCAGGATGATCTGGCACTTTATTTTTGTATAGCGCTTTATTAAACAGTAAAACACCTGAGCTACCAGGTCCCCCTAGAAATTTATGTGGAGAGAAATAAATAGCATCTAAGGTTTGTTTCGGGTTTGCAGGGTGCATATCAATATCAACATACGGCGCAGAGCAAGCAAAATCGACAAAACATACACCACCATGCTCATGCATAATTTCCGCCATTTGATGATAAGGGGTTTTAATACCAGTAACGTTGGAACACGCAGTAAATGAACCAATCTTATGTTTACGATCAGCATATTGTTCAAGCAACTCTTCAAGATGCTCTAACGAAGGTAAGCCCTTTTCGTTAGGTTGAACTATTTCCAAGGTTACATCGCATTCATACCAGGAAGTTTGGTTAGAGTGATGTTCCATATGCGTGATAAAAACAACAGGTCTGTCTTGTTCATTGAACGATATTTGATCTTTCATTCGTTCAGGTATACGTAAATTTAAGATCCGTTGAAATTTATTAATAACACCAGTCATACCTGCTTCAGCTGTGATCAAAATATCATTTTTACATGCATTTACATGTTTTTTGATCACCGATTGTGCCTCATGGTAGGCATGTGTCATCACACCACCGGTTAAATTAGTTTCGGTATGAGTATTGGCGACATAAGGCCCAAGTATTTGCGTTATATAGGTTTCTATCGGCTGATATAACCTACCACTTGCCGTCCAATCTGCATAAATAATTGGCAATGATTGACCGTTGATTGAGTGGGTTAATTTGTGCCCAATAACGTGTTTACGAAAAGGGGAGAAATAGTGTTCTGTTGACATAAATGTTCCAAAGCTCTTTCACTAAAAACATTCTACAAAACGACTAAAATTTAGCAATTAAAAACCAACAAAGACCATTAACTTGCAATACAAAACTAACATAGCCCGACATTTTTGATTATTAATTCATTTTTCCTATCAAACCTTGCTCTTAAAGAAAAAATGTTTATTTTATCAATGAATATCAAGAAAATTTTTCTAAAAAGCCAACAGAATGTTGGCTTTTTGTTTATAAAAGGCAAAAGAGGTATTCGCTATCTTATGCCTTATCGAGTAAATACTTACGTAATGCTGAAAATTCAGTACTTTGTTCGCTAGATAAAATGGTTTCGGTTGCGCAATCCGCTAACTCTTTCGGTAACCCAATGGGTTGACCTAACATGCTTTCAACCACATCCTTAAACTTAGCAGGATGCGCTGTACCTAAAAACACACCAAATTCTTCATCACTTGCACTATATTGCAACGCTTTATAAGCAACCGCTGCGTGTGGTTCACTAATGTAGCCAAGCTTAGAAAGTGATAACATCGTCATTTGTGTTTGCTCTTCATCTATTGCAAACGAACTCACACTATCTTCTGGCACTATACCTGACTTGAGCATGTGCTCAACCCGTGGCCAGTTATTTGGGTTACTCACATCCATCGCATTAGACATAGTGGCAACTGTTTGATTTGGCGACCACTCACCGGTTTTTAAATAACGCGGTACTGTATCATTAGCATTGGTTGCAGCAATAAAACGTTTAATGGGTAACCCCATTGCTTTAGCAAATAACCCCGCGGTTAAATTACCAAAATTACCACTAGGTACAGAAAATACTAAATCTTGAAGCGCTGTTTTACCTTGTTGGCGATATAGTTGTGCAACCGCTTCAAAGTAATAACACACTTGTGCTAATAAACGACTGATGTTAATTGAATTTGCAGAGTTTAAGCCGATAGTCTCTTTCAACTCTTGATCATCAAAAGACTGTTTCACTAATGCCTGACAATCATCGAAATCACCTTCGATAGCAATCGTTTCTATATTACCACCTAACGTAGTAAACATTTTTTCTTGCAACAAGCTTATTTTGCCTTTCGGGTATAAAATAACCACGCGAATATTTTCAATGCCATGAAAGGCATGTGCTACCGCAGCACCTGTATCACCTGATGTTGCGGTTAGAATAGTGAGTTTTTTATCGCCACTAAAGGTTTGAAGACAGCGCGCCATAAAACGGGCACCAAAATCTTTAAAGGCTAAAGTTGGGCCATGAAATAACTCTAAAATTGCGCGGTTTTCACTGATAGGCTGTATTTGTGCAGGAAAATTAAAGGCATCAGTCACTATTTCTGTTAATTGTGCTTTCGTTAAATCATCTTGTACAAAGGGATAGAGCACTTGCACGCTTCGCTCTACCATAGGTAATGCTAATAACTGTTCAATGTTATCTAATGCTGGAATATTTTCAGGGAAAAATAAGCCTTGGTTCTTCCCTAGGCCTTGTTTAACTGCACCGGCAAAACTTACCTGTTCATCATTTTCTTTAAGGTTATAAAAATTCAAAATTGTTATCCTACTAAAAACGTAATATTGCTGCTCGCCTACTTATTTATTGGGCAAGCACCTTGATTATCGACACGGCAAACATGAACGAATCCCTCACTTTGCCCTGTACTTAATGTTTGTAAATAATGTTCTGTTAGCCAATTAGCAAAGTCATTGGCTTTTTGTTCGTTGTCGGTCACACAAAATAATGTTGGGCCAGAACCTGAAATACCAACCGCTAGACAACCTTGCTCACGTAAGTGAGTGCACGCTTGTTCAAACCCCGGTAATAAATGCTGACGATATGGCTGTGCGATAACATCATTAACAACTGAAAATGCCATTGCTTTATTACCTCGGTGGCAAGCATCAACAAAGGTAGCTAAATTTTGTCCAAAAGTAATCACATCTTTACGTGAATATGATGTTGGTAATACTTCACGGGCCGCTTTCGTTGAAACCTCAATCCCGGGGTATGCCATAACATAATAGCAATCATCAAATTGTGGGAGTGTTTGGCAAATCACATCGTCATCTGGCACCATCAGTTGTATACCACCATAATAACATGGCGCTACATTATCATAATGCAAACTACCACTAATTTGTGCCTCCATACGCCCCATTAGTTTCAACATCACAGCTTTACTAAATTGAAACTCACTTGTTACCTTATAAAAGTAATTCAATGCTTCCAATGCTGCAACTACCGAGCAAGCACTTGAACCAAGCCCACTACCTACTGGCATTTTCTTTTCCAATATCATGTTGACGGTTACAGGTTTTTGTCCAGACTGTAGCAAGGTTTCATTGAAAAGCTGCAAGCAATCCCAAACAATATTCTCTTTTGGATCTTGTGGTAACTTGTTCGCAAACGCCCCTTCTACTGTTAAACTGTTCTCTGGGCTCGCCTCAACAGTCACTACGTCGCCAAGTAAAGTGCCATCAACAGGTTTTACAGCTACACCTAATACATCAAAACCAACACTCATATTCCCAATTGAAGCTGGCGCAAAAACTGAAACGCTCATTAGTGCTGTTGCTCCCATGCTAATGTTCTTAATAAGTCACCAAATACACCCGCTGCAGTAACTGCCGCACCAGCACCATAACCACGAAGTACGAACGGTAATGGCTGATAATAACGGCTATGAATAGCTAAGGCATTTTCACCATCTTTAATGCTATATAAAGGATGTTCTGCACCAACCGCTTCAATGGATACTTGGCACTTCCCGTCAATAATATTACCGATATAACGCAACACTTTTCCTTCCTGTTTAGCGTTATTTACACGTTCAGCAATCACACCGTCAAGTTGTGATAAATTCGTCATAAAGGTTGCAACATCGCCACTTGCATCAAATGTTTCACCGAGTACCGAATCCACTTTAATGTCTGATAGCTCTAATTGCATGCCAGCCTCTCGCGCCATAATAAGTAGCTTTCTTGCCACATCCATGCCACTTAAATCATCACGAGGATCAGGTTCTGTAAAGCCATTCTCTTTAGCAATAGCTGTTGCTTGCGACAACGTCATTCCTTCATCTAATTTACCAAAAATATAGGACAGAGAACCTGATAGAACACCTTCAAACTGCAATAATTCGTCACCTGCCTTGATTAGGCTTTGCAAAGTATCAATTACTGGTAAGCCCGCACCAACTGTTGTTTCATAAAGAAAACGACGATTAGTCTCTTGGGTTGCTTGTCTTATGGCTTGATAATATTCCCATGTATCAGTATTCGCTTTTTTATTAGGTGTTACCACATGAAAGCCTTCTTTAATAAAGTCAACGTAACTCATAGCAAGCGCTTCATTAGACGTTGAATCAACCAGTACAGGATTTATTAAATGATTATCGCGAACAAAGCGCTTCACATTTTCTGCCGTAACTGCCACAGCATCTTTCCCTAAACAAGCCTGCCAGCTTTCAAGATTAATGCCTTCTTGATCAAACACCATGCCTTTACTATTTGCGATACCATAAACACGTAATGAAATATTTTGTGCTTTTAATTTAGGTTGTTGACGCGCGATTTGTGCAATTAATTCGCTACCAACCACACCACAGCCAACTAAAAATACATCAATAGTCGGTTTGTGTGAGAAAAAGTTCTGGTGACACACTTTTAATGCATCGGTGCATTTACGATTTTCAATGACCACAGAAATACTACGTTCAGAAGAATCTTGTGCAATGGCCACTACATTAACGCGTGCTTGAGCTAATGAAGAGAAAAACTTGGCTGCTACGCCTTGTTGGTGATGCATGCCATCACCCACTAAAGAAACAATGGACAGTTCATGCTGTAATGCAACGGGCTCTAATAAACCGTTAAGTAATTCTAATTCAAACTCTTGTTTCAAGCTTTGTTCCGCTTGCTTTGCATCTGCTGTATAAATACAAAAACTAATACAATATTCGCTCGATGATTGGCTGATCAATACGATAGATATCTTTTCACGACTCATGGTAGCAAAAACTCGACTAGCCATACCAACCATACCTTTCATGCCAGGGCCTGACACATTCACCATGGTTAAATCGTCTAAATTAGAAATTGCTTTAACTTGTTTTTTCTGATCATTTTCATTCGCAATCAATGTTCCTGGCGCTTTTGGATTTCCGGTATTTTTGATCAAGCAAGGAATGTGAAATTGTGCAATTGGTCCAATCGTTTTAGGATGAAGTACACTTGCACCAAAATACGATAACTCCATCGCTTCCTGATAAGATAAATAATCAAGTAATCGCGCATCTTTAATCAGACGAGGGTCTGCATTATAAACACCATTAACGTCGGTCCATATTTCACAACATTCAGCCTGTGCACATACAGCAAGCACAGCTGCCGAATAATCAGAACCATTGCGACCTAAAGTGGTGACTTGATTTTGGCTATTTACGCCAATAAACCCTGGCATTAAAGCAACACGATTGAGCGATGGATAGTATTGTTGAAATCTGTCTTTACACAAAACTAAATCTGCTAACGCATTCAGGTAAGCATCATTAGTATGTAGGAATTTTTCAGGCTCGATTAAACTAACATCAAAATCTAACGTTGCTAATACAGAATCTAGAATAGCAACACTCATTCGTTCACCCACACTGATAATAATTGCGCGTATATGATCTGGACAATAAGACAACATTGTTGCCCCTTGCAAATAACGACTAAGCTGATGCTCCCAATTCGCTAACGCTTGTTCTGCATGTGTTTTATTAAATTGTGGTAACGTTGCACTTAGTCCTTCAACTATGGTTTCAATCGCTGCAGAAAAATGTTTTAAATCACTTTGTAATGTATTTTCATCGCTAATATTTTCAGCCATCGCCACTAAATGATTAGTAACACCTTGTGGTGCAGAAACAACAACTGCTACCGAAGATTCCTTGCTCTGGTTCTTGATAATATCAGCCACTTGAACAAAACGTTCTGCTGTTGCTAATGATGAACCGCCAAATTTTAACACGCGCATGTTTACTTCCCCTAAAAACGAAAAAAGCCCGGAACCTTTGTGGTCACGGGCTTTGATAAAATACTTTCTTTTACACGTTAGCCGTCGACCACCATCCCTAACAGGGTGGTAGTGGTAATAATGGTAATAGTGCGTGTAATAGATTTCATGCTAGGTAAAATGCCAAAAATGTCATTTTCTGTCAACTACTAAATTGAATAGAACTAGACGATTTATGAATAAACTAAAACTAAAAATGTATATTTATTACATTTTTAGGTAGGTCAAACAGCGTTACTTAAATGGTTAACTTTATATTGATATGTTTGATTACGGCCCAATGCTTTAGCTTTATATAATGCAGCATCAGTATTTGCAATGAGATTTTCATAGCGTGTATCGCTTGGCTGAATACTCGCAACACCAACACTTGTGGTTACTGTTAACTCTTTATCTTGAAAAACAAACACTTGTTTTTCTAATTCAGCACGTATTCGCTCCGCAACATCTAACGCTCCACTTACTTCAGTTTCGGGCAAAATAACCGCAAATTCTTCACCGCCATAACGACCAAAAAGATCACATGAGCGCAATAATGCTTTCACACGCTGTGCCGTTTCTATTAAAACTTTATCACCGCATTGATGACCAAAATTGTCATTCAAACGTTTAAAATGATCTAAATCAAACATGATTAACGCTAAATCATGATCATACCTGCGAGCACGTGAAAATTCTTTCTCAAGGCACTCTTCCCAATGCTTGCGATTAAATATTTGCGTCAAGCCATCAATACGATTAGCTTTTGCTAATTCTTCCAGTGCTTTGTTTAATTTTCCTTGATAATGCGCGACATCAGTAGCATCTTCAATAAGAATACAAACATACTCAACGCTATTATTGTCTTCGATAGGAATAAAGGTACAGTTTTGTGCCATAAAGTGGCTATCTGTTGTAATGGGACGATGATGAGGTAATTCAAATAAATGATGCCGTTGCTCCCAAGAGCAAAATCCCGGTGAATTTAATGAGCTAACACTACTAAGTTTTCGATTAAACCAGCGCGTTGGCAATTCAGGAAAAACATCAAAAATACTACAACCAATCACTTGCTCAAGTGATTTATTCGCATGTACTTGCATAAAGCGATTAAACTCAACAATATTACATTCAAGATCAACAACAATGACCCCAGTATTAATTTGCTCAGCGATTGTTCTTCCTATGTCAGGAATACGCATTAGTACTCTTCCAAAATACGGTCTATCACTTGTGCAATATTAATGATCGCCGATTCAGGGATCAGTAAAATCATGTCACAATTGAAAGAATAATCGGTTACTTGATACGATATTTTAACTTTAAGTGCAAGATCCCAGTTAAAAGATTGTTGCTCGATATGTTCAGAAAACGCTGATTTACTTGACGGTAAGAAACGCGGAGCACTGTATGACATTTGATTATTAATCTGACTCGCAAAAACATTGAGAAACGTTGTTGTGAGTATTGAACTTAGATCAATAATTTGCTCTTCAAGCGTTAATTCGTCAGGATCATAACCAAGCAGATCTGCTAAACGATCCGAATCTTTTGGTTGATAAACCAGTAAAGCCTCACCGCGTATACCTTCGTAACCAAAAAATCCTTGGCTAACTACCGCTGCGGCTTGATCTTCAACGTTAAGCGCATCAGAGATATGTTTAGAACTGACTTGTTCTATACTAGGCACTTTCAGGTATACAAAAGTATCCAAATAACGCGCAAGTTGATCACTTGCTTGCCCCATTGCAACATTTATAATTTCTTGTAGACAATCTTGTTGATCTTCAGTTAAATCGAAATGGGTCATACTAAACCATTTTCCTTGAGGTGCTGTAATAACACTTCAGATTTTACCGGTTTGCGGATAAATGCTTTCGCACCTAACTCTAACACTTTGCTTTGCATTTCAGGCTGAATATCAGCGGAAATCACAAAAACGATTGGTGTGACTCCCATTTTTTGAATACCCTGCAATACGCCTACGCCGTCAATTTCAGGCATTGTCAGGTCAAGAAACAAAACGTCAATATTATTTGAGCGTAGAATTTTTAACGCTTCAACACCATTAGTAGCAATTTGAGCATTCGCAGCAAGTGTTTCAGGTAAGCTTCGTAACACTTGCTTTCGCGCTAGGTTAGAGTCGTCACAGATAAGTACAGACAGGCTCATGAAAAGAGAAACCTTATAACATTATTATTTTTGTACCTTTAATTTACCTTAATTTTAACGTGCTGTTAATGAATAAACGGTTAAATTTTAATTTTTTTTTGCACAAATATAGTATTAATTGTTGTATTTAACGGCATATATGAGCTAACCAGTTAAAAATACTTAGTATTTTATCCCATGATCATGTGAGCTTTTATTTTTTTAATCGTGTGTATTATCAAAAAAAGTAAATGAGTAGATTTCCTACATATCAAAGATATTGTGCCCTGCTGCATTAATGTTGCAATTCAGTTAAAAAATACGCGAGTAAAGGTTTACCACAGAGCGCCAATTTCTAATAATTATTTATTTTACTAGACTCATACTTTATATTTATTTTATCAGCGTTTACTAGCCTGTGATTAACATGATCACCCATAATGAAATACTCGCTGACACTAAATAGATTATCGCTGTTTTCCAAAGTTCATTAAATGCTTTCATCATCAACCTCCTTTAAGTTGTCAAAAAAATGTCACGTCAAATATGTATAAATTATCAACATTAATTAAACAATATTTATGCCAATCAGTAAGTTGACTTTTTTAAACGAAAATAATGAGGTGACTGTAATTCGAAAAAAGCAGTGAAAGCAGCATGTTTTGGGGATAAATTTTCTATAAATTAGATAGAATAAATGTATGCTATTTAGTATGTCGTCCATGTTAAATAATGCTGATGTTCTTTAAGCCATCGCTTTTCTGCTCTGTAATCAGGCAAAAAGGATTCAACTAAATTCCAAAAATCAACACTATGGTTTAAGAATTTCAAATGGCATAGCTCATGAGTGATCACGTAATCAATCACTGACTCAGGTAACATCATCAATAAATAATTAAGTTTGATATGGCCTCGATTATCACAACATCCCCAGCGAGCTTTATATTGCCTAATATGGAGATTTTTTGGTAATAAGTTTGTTTGCCGACTAAAACATCTAACTTTATCAGTTAAAATCAGCTCAGCCTGTTGTTTAAACCAACCTTCTAGTGACTTTTTAATTCGCAAACTCTCAGTGGTATCTGACAATGTTTTTCGGGTAGATAACGTGACAACAATTTGATTATTTTCGACAGCAACAAGTGATCTTTTGTCCTCTTTAATAATGAGTGGCGTTAACTTTCCGAAAAACCACACTTGGCCATGACGTGAAAGTTGATTTTGATATTCTTTTGCCAACTGTTGCTTACTTTGAATATTTTCAATCCATTGTTTTTTGAGCACCACAAGGTTTTCGATATACTTTAAGGGAACATCATAAGGTGCTTTAACAATAATGTCTTTGTTCTTAACCTGTAAAGCAATACGTTTACGCCGATGACAACGTAACAGTTGAAAGTTCAATCCCGTTGAACTTGTCATCGTATTAGTATTGCTCAAAATACAGCCAATTAAAGATATTGTATTTATGCGGCTTCATCAGTACTTTTTGCTTTTTTATCAGCAGTTACTTTAGGCTCAGAGCTCTTTTCTTTTTTGGTCGCCACTTTTTGTGCAGTCTTTGGTTTTTTCGCTTGCAATGCAATCAACACATCTTCACGATGTTTTGCCAAATAAACGCTTAATTCTTCTTTATCGGCATCGGTTAATTTAACTGGTACTTGGTTCAACATTTCGGCAAGATTATCCGCCATGTCTAACATTTTGTCGTATTCATCAGCGGCTTTTTTATCCATGAATGTTTCAACCTCCACACCTTGTCTTATGACAACAAATCGACTTTCAACGGCCATTAGTTTCCCTTATTTAACAGGTAAAATTTAACAATACATTCACTAAATATTAGTGAAATAACAAAACTGTACATTTACACAGTAAAGATACGTTATTTATAAAAAAATGCAATCAGAAATATAAAAATTGAAAAATATATCGCAATTAAACGTGCAATAAAGTGCAGAAAATAATAAAAAAATTTCACCGTTGAAAGAGGATGTAAAAGTCTATGAGTCAAGCTAGAATAAAAACGGTCAAATATAAATTAAAAACGATAAAAAACATAACTCTACTTATAAAACCACGCTGAACTTTATTGCATAAACTTTTACAGTGCTAAATTATTTAATGTATACATTCTGTAATCATTTTTGCCATTATTAAGGAATACTCCTTTGTTTTAAACCTTGTACATAATGGAAAAAATGATGAAAACATAATTAATCACACTTAGCATTACTTCTGTAGGACTTTTTACGCTGCTACTTAGTCAGGTGCAAGCTGCATCAATGGATAGTTATTTAGAAAAGTCATTAATTGCACTTTGCAAATCAACAATGAAAGGTAATTTACTGAATTTTAACCGTACCTTGAAATACTATCATCTGGCTGACAAAACTATCGCGAACGGTTTAGTATGTAATGGCAGTGATGTGACAGAATTCGCTCGCAAACATGGCGCTTATAAAAGAGCTAACAGGCTAGATAAACACTTGCGTAATTCTACTTCCATCACTGATATTGCAGCAGTCAATAAAATGAGTATCACATTCAAAGAATAACTTTTTTAAGCACAAAAAATCCCGTTTTAAACGGGATTGTTAACGTCACATGAATAAAAACTCTATATGATTAAAAATGTGCTTATGCAATATTAGCAAACTGATTCATGGTATTGTCTTTACCGCCAGCTTTTAGCGCAGCATCCCCAGCAAAATATTCTTTATGATCATCACCCATATCTGAGCCTGCCATATTTTGATGTTTAACACAGGCAATGTCTTGACGAATTTCTTGACGCTGAACATTCAACACATAACCAAGCATTCCCTGCTCACCAAAGTATTCTTTCGCTAGGTTATCGGTTGATAAAGCAGCGGTATGATATGTTGGTAACGTAATTAAATGGTGAAATATTCCAGCTTCACGCGCAGCATCTTGTTGGAATGTTCTAATTTTTTCATCTGCAGTGATGGCTAACTCTGTGTTGTCATAATCAACACTCATTAAACGCTCACGATCATAACTCGACACATCTTTACCAGCTTCTTTCATTGCGTCAAACACTTGTTGGCGAAAGTTTAATGTCCAGTTAAATGAAGGTGAATTGTTATAAACAAGTTTTGCATTAGGCACCGCTTTACGAATTTCGTCTACCATACTTCCAATCTGACCAATGTGCGGCTTTTCTGTTTCAATCCAAATTAAATCAGCACCATTTTGTAGTGAGGTGATGCAATCTAAAATACATCGTTGCTCGCCAGTACCTGGTTTAAATTGGAATAAGTTACTCGCAAGACGTTTCGGGCGCATCAGCTTACCCTCTTGTTTTAATAACACATCACCGTTAGAAATATCTTCTTCGCCAATTTGTTCACAATCTAAAAAGCTGTTGTATTGGTCACCTAAATCACCTGGTTTTTCTGTTACGGCAATTTGTTTTGTTAAACCAGCACCTAATGAATCGGTACGAGCAACAATAACACCATCATCAACGCCTAGCTCCATAAAAGCGTATCTAACTGCATTTATTTTTGCTAAAAAATCTGCATGTGGCACAGTTACTTTTCCATCTTGATGTCCACATTGTTTTTCATCAGATACTTGGTTTTCAATTTGAATACAACATGCTCCCGCTTCAATCATTTGCTTTGCCAATAAATATGTTGCTTCAGCATTACCAAAGCCGGCATCTATATCAGCAATAATCGGTACGACATGCGTTTGATGTTGCTCAATTTGTTGTTGTACAGTATTCAATTTAACATCATCACCACTTTCTTTAGCTGCATCTAGTTCTCTAAATAAACCACCTAATTCTCTTGCATCTGCTTGACGAAGAAACGTATAAAGTTCTTCAATAAGCATAGGAACCGACGTTTTTTCATGCATTGATTGATCGGGTAACGGACCAAACTCTGAACGAAGTGCTGCAATCATCCAACCAGAAAGGTATAAATAACGACGCTCCGTCGATTGAAAGTGCTTTTTAATTGAAATCATTTTTTGTTGACCAATAAAGCCATGCCAGCAACCTAACGATTGTGTATATAAACTAGCATCTTTATCGTAGGCATCCATATCTTTACGCATAATTGCTGCTGTGTACTTAGCAATATCGAGCCCAGTTTTGAATCGATTCTGCAAACGCATACGCGCTACTGACTCAGCATCAATTGATTGCCAATTATGCTGCTGTTTAATTGATGACTTAGCGTTTTCAACTTGTTGACGATATGTGGTCATTACTCTCTCCTAGCGATTTAAAATAAGACAATCACAATATGTAACTCATGCTGTAACTTGTCATACTGAACAACAAAAAGAGTAAGCCAACCACCAATCATAGATATAATATATAATTTTTATCATCACTATTCACATAAAAAATATCAAAAAATATTTAGACATTTTTACATTAAATAACAAATAGCTAGTTTATGTAGACTTTCATATTCAAATACAATAAAACCTAAAAAGAAGAAAGTTAGACTAAAATCTAGTTGATTTGCCATTCTATTAATGACATAAAGCTTATTTATTTAAATGATATAAGCTATTAATCAGATGAATATTTCAAAAATTGATCTTAACTTACTTATCTATCTAGACGTTTTGCTTCGAGAGAAAAATGTGACTAGGGCCGCAGGTCAACTAAACATTACTCAGCCTGCTATGAGCAATGGTTTGAAGCGTTTACGCACATTGTTTAATGATCCAATCTTAGTAAGAACATCTGATGGAATGGTACCAACTGAACGTGCTAGAGCACTTTCACCGATGATCAGAAAGATTCTACTTGAATTAGAAGAAGCATTACAAGGTGAGGAAGAGTTTAACGAGAAAACCAGTCAACGCGTGTTTCGATTAATGGCAAGCGATTACGCCGCTTCTACCCTCTTGCCAGTTTTACTTCGAAAAGTAAATCGCATAGCACCTAATGTGACAATCGATATTATGACCCCTAGCGACGTTAACTTTCATGATGTTGAAGCGGGCAAAATTGATATGGCAATCAACCGGTTTGATGAACTACCACAATCATTTCATCAAAAAACTATTTGGCGCGACGAATTTTCATGTTTATTAAGTGCAGATAATGAAGTTGTTACTAAATTCAACTTAAACAGCTACTTAGCTTCAAAGCATGTTTGGGTATCTAAAACCGGTTTTGGTGTAGGTGTTGGTATGGATCCAAAAGATGTGCAAAAACTAGGGTGGGTTGACGAGGCATTAGCGCGTTTAGGTAAAAAGCGAGATATAAAGGTTTTTACGCGTAGTTATCATGTGGCAATGCAACTCGCTTTTGAAGATGGCTTAGTTGCAACATTACCTACTAAGGCAGCCATGCTTCATAAAGATGATGCGAATTACACCATTTTAAAACCCCCTTTTGACATTCCAGATATTGAGCTAAAAATGATATGGAGCCCTTTACTGCATCATGATGCAAGTCATATATGGTTCAGGCAGCTAGTGATTGAAGCAGCAAATGAACACGGTAATGATCGTTAACCATTATGCCTGCGCCATTATATTCACTTATTGCCATCTTAGCCTGTTTATTTACAGGTTACGGAATTCATTTTGCCATTGGTGGCTTACCCCCTAGTCTTTACGGAATGATACTATTTACCATATCGTTACATTACAGGCTAATAGATGATAAAACGGTAGCAAATAGTATCAGTTGGACTTTAAAAAACATGGGCGTCTGTTTTGTACCTGCTGGTGTAGGCATTATTGAACACTATGACATAGTAAAGTCACATGGTATTACTTTGGTTATCATTACCTTTGTTAGCACCTGGTTACTGCTTACCTTTGTCGGATGGACAGTACAACAACAAGAAAATAAAAAAGCACGTTAACATGGTATTTTTTAGTTCTATATTGTTTTTTTGTCTGGTAACCATCTTGATTTATCAAGGCTTTGTGAAACTGCAACATCGGTTAAATCAGGTGTGGTTAAATCCTATGTTGTTTTCAGTAATTACGATTATTACACTGCTGATGTGGCTACAGATTGACTATCAAACCTATCAAACTAATAGTCAAGTAATAACGTGGTTATTGCAGCCTGCAGTAGTCGCTCTTGGTTATCCACTTTATCAGCAGTTGCACAGCATGAGAAGCCAATGGAAAAGTATCACTCTATTACTCACTATTTCCGCTTCACTCGTTGTTATTATTAGCTTTTCATCCACTTATCTTATCACCAAAGAGTACGGCATTTCTGTCTCCATAGCTTTAAAATCAATAACTACCCCGATTGCGCTAGCCATTACTGAACAATTAAATGGCAATCAGGCAATTACTGCATTTGCGATAATACTTGCAGGTTTATTTGGGGCAATAATGGGTGTGCCTTGGTTACAATTAATTGGTGTAAAATCTCATAAAGCACAAGGTATTGCTGTAGGAGCTGCGAGTCATGTTTTAGGCACTGCCACCATTAGTCAACTATCATTTCAACATGCTGCCTATGGTTCTTTAGCCCTGATTATATCGGCTACTATCACAGCCATTATTTCACCCGCGATCATCCATCAATTAATGATAATGCTTAACTAACGTATTGCTAATAACATAATATTTTACATCATACATTCATCAAAGATTGCTATTTAAAAACATACATTCACATCATGAATATCTGTTATCACAAAAGACAATACTTGTGCTTTTTGATTCTGAGCAAATAGCGAATGAAATAAATTTTTATTTAAAATCAATAAATTAAATAGAAAAACAAACCTTAGATCTTATTGTATATTTTTACTAAAAACTTCGCATAGACTTTTATGCTATTGAATAACCCTTGTTAACTGATACATTCATGCTGACACTGAATTGACAACACCCCTGAAAACTTTCTTTTTGATGTTGTTACTTTGATCACAACGAATAATGACGAGGAATCATCATGTCTGAACGCACGCATATAGCAGGATTACAAGTATCAACATGTCTTTACGAATTTGTAGAGCACGAAGTGTTAGTTGATTTGCCGATAAAAACAGCTGACTTTTGGCAGCAATTTGCTGCCATTATTGAAGATTTATCCCCTGTCAATGCTGCGTTACTACAAACTAGAGCCGATTTACAACAAGCGATTACTGCTTGGCACGAACAACCTAGTAATGATGTAAATAACATTGAAAG
The DNA here is from genome assembly GCF_030295995.1 of Thalassotalea hakodatensis. Taxonomy (NCBI): domain Bacteria; kingdom Pseudomonadati; phylum Pseudomonadota; class Gammaproteobacteria; order Alteromonadales; family Colwelliaceae; genus Thalassotalea; species Thalassotalea hakodatensis. The sequence continues at coordinate 3,348,106 of NZ_AP027365.1, forward strand.
CTATAAAGCGTTCCTTGAAAACATCGGTTATATAGTGCCTAAGGTAGAAAACTTTCATATTACGACTGAAAATGTAGATGATGAATTAGCACAAATGGCAGGACCACAACTTGTCGTGCCTATTACCAACGCACGATTCGCACTCAATGCGGTAAATGCACGTTGGGGAAGTTTGTATGACGCGTTATATGGCACTGATGCTATCGCTGATCAAGAAGGCTATAGAAGAACCCAGGAATATAACCCCGTGCGGGGACAACAAGTGATTAGTTATGGGAGAGACTTTCTAGATAATGCGTTGCCATTAACCACTGGTTCTCATCAACAGGCCGTGAGTTATCAATATGTTGATAATGAGTTAATTATTACCCTTGCTGATCAAAAAACCGTTCGATTATATAACCCCTCTCAATTGTTAGGATTTCAAGGTGAACTGACTGAACCTAGTTGCTTGTTATTTGAACACAACGGTTTACGCTTTGAAGTTAACTTTAACGCAAACAGTGAAATTGCAGCAAGAGATCTAGCCGGTATTAGCGACATTACTTTAGAGTCAGCATTAACAACAATTATGGACTGTGAAGACTCTGTAGCAACAGTCGATGCTGAAGATAAAGTTTCGGCGTATCGCAACTGGTTAGGACTTAATCAAGGAAAGCTGTCGACAAAAGTGACCAAAAACAACCAGCATTTTGTCCGCAAAATGGCCAGCGACAAATGTTATAAAACCCCAGAAGGCAACAGTTTCAGTTTAAGTGGACGCAGTTTAATGTTTATTCGCAATGTTGGCCACTTAATGACAAACGACGCTATTATTACACAACAAGGAACGCCTGTTTATGAGGGAATTCTTGATGCAATGATCACGGCTACTATTGCCCTTTACGATATTCTAGGTAACAACCAATTAACCAACAGCACTAAAAAATCTATCTATATTGTTAAACCAAAAATGCATGGCCCAGAAGAAGTTGCCTTTTCAGTAGCCTTATTTAGCCGTGTTGAACGTGCATTAGGTTTAGCAAAAAACACCCTAAAAATGGGGATTATGGATGAGGAACGCCGTACTAGCGTTAATTTAAAAGCGTGTATTTTTGCCGCAAAAGAACGCGTAGTGTTTATTAATACTGGCTTTTTAGATCGCACCGGAGATGAAATACATACTTCTATGGCGTGCGGTGCGATGGAAAGAAAAAGTGCCATCAAAGATACCCCTTGGATTAGCGCATATGAAAATAGCAATGTTGATATAGGCTTACAGTGCGGCTTATCTAAAAAAGCACAAATAGGAAAAGGCATGTGGCCGATACCTGATAATATGGCTGATATGTTAAACAGCAAAATAGCCCATGTTAATGCCGGTGCAAACACCGCTTGGGTACCATCACCAACAGCTGCCACGTTACATGCCTTGCATTACCACCAAGTTGATGTCTTTAAAATAAGAGAGCAACTTTCAATACGTGTTCCTGCAAGCTTAGATCACATGCTTTCGGTACCTTTAGCTAAAGGTACCAATTGGAGTAAACAAGAAATCTCCGATGAACTCGATAATAATATTCAAGGTATTCTTGGCTATGTAGTTAGATGGGTGGATCAAGGTATAGGATGTTCAAAAGTACCAGATATTAATAATGTTGGGTTAATGGAAGATCGGGCGACCCTCCGTATTTCAAGCCAACATGTGGCTAACTGGTTAAAGCATGGGATCTGCCATGCTGAAGATGTAGAAAATAGTTTCAAAAAAATGGCAAAAATAGTAGATCAACAAAACAGTAATGATCCTGCTTATCAGCCCATGTGCCAAGATCTTTCATCAAATGTGGCATTCAATGCCGCTAAAGCCCTTGTCTTTGAAGCTGAAGAACAACCAAATGGTTATACTGAACCTTTATTACATGCTTACCGATTAAAAGTTAAGCGTTTGAATAAGACCGACAAAGCAGTCAGCTTAATCGCGTAATGAACCAATAATTCAATGGGAACAACGATTAATCTCAAAATTTCGACCGCTTATCCCAAAGCATTCGCATTTACTCGTTATTACAATTAAAGTAAAAATGTAATAACGAGTAAATGCAAAAGTTAGCAAAGTGTTAATTGCGCGATAAATTTGGTGAGAGGGTGAGACAATGAAATCATTGGCTAAACAAACACTAATCAAAAGTACCATCTGCATACTTTTATTAGGAACAGGAAGTATAAGCGCTGGACCAAGAACAAATATCGATTCTGAAAATTTAACAAAAACTCAAGCAAATTATATATTTTTTGCACCGCAAGTAATGTCACAAGGGACTAATTATTCTTCACTGTTTACATCTACCCAACATTACTCAACATTACTCACTAATAATACCAAACACTCCCAACTTGCACGTTGTGCCAAAAAGAAAAATGAGCTTTATGAGTTAACAACCATTATTAACGATAAGTTACATGTATTCCTTTCTTATTTCGACGATACACCTAAATATCAATTTGCTGATAAGCGCAAAAATAAAGAAGCCTTACCTATTGAAGGTTAATGATAAAGTCACTGTAAAATCCTTTACATTCCTAACTTTTCTATAGTACATTTTATTTCTCATCATATTGAAAATAAAGAACATTGAATTCAACCCCTTTGTTTTAACATATAATCTCCCAAAACTGATAGGGCGGCTACAAAGCACACAATTATGCTATTAAAAAAGCTTATGGCCACTAGATAACCTGAGCTCAGGTTAGACACTAACCCACACAGCAAAAACAACTCATCCATTATCACATTACCTTGTTATTAAAGTTGATTTAGTTAAACAACCAAAACACGATAAAGTCTTGTGCTAACTTATTAAATTTATTATGTTTAATACATAATAATAATAAAGGATATTTATGAATTTATATATCACCCTAACCTGTTTAGCATTAATCTCGACATTTAGTCATGCATACACTTATGCATTACAACCCTTGAATAACTCACTTGATATTAAAAAAGCGACTCCTGTACCAACACAAAATTTAGCAACGTTTACTCCGCAAAAGCTGCAAAAATTGAACGAGTTTCTCAAAACATCAAATACTTCCTCCTTAGTATTAATGAGCAAAGGTAAAGTGGTATTTGAATTTGGCGATATTCACAAAAAACATACCATTCACTCTATCAGGAAACCCATGTTGAATGCTTTATTCGGCATTTATGTCGATCGTGGCATAATCAAACTTGATACTACACTCGATTCGCTTGAAATAGACGATATTATTCCACTTACAGACTTAGAAAAAAGCGCAACAATCCAACAACTTTTAAAAAGTCGCTCAGGCATTTACCTTCCTTCCGCCGCAACATCAAACTCTATGCTAACGAATATGCCTAAACGAGGTGCTTTTTCACCTGGAGAAAAATTTATTTACAATAATTGGGATTTTAATGTTGCGGGTGCTATTTTTGAAAAATTAACTGGCGATAATATCTATTCTGCCTTTTATCGAGAAATTGCTAAACCCTTAAATATGCATGACTATAGGGGACAATATATCACTATTAATGAAAATACGAATATTGCCGAGTTAACTGTCGATGGCTTTTATCAATATGAACACGAAAAATCAAAATTTCCTGCATATCATTTTCGAATGTCAGCATATGATATGGCACTTTTTGGGCAATTGTATGAAAGAAACGGTATTTGGAATAATGAACAAATTATTTCTAAAGAGTGGATTACGAAAAGCACAACATCTTATTCAGTGACAAACCCTTTTATGGACTTTGGCTACGGCCTGCTTTGGTATGTGATTAACGCAAATGATAAAAGACCAAACAAAGCGTTTTACCATACAGGTGTTGGCGTTCATATGTTAGCGGTTTACCCTGGTTCAGATTTTGTTTTAGTACATCGGGTAGATACCGAGTCGACTATTCAATTTGAACAAAAAAACCTATATAAAATTATTTCATTGGTATTTGATGCATTAGAGCAATAAGAAAGGGTCCATTGTCACTATCAATGGACCCTTTCTTTAACGAGCTTTAAAATTGATAGCGTTTAGACTTCGCCAATAATTGCTTAGAATTAATATCGTCGCCAGCGCAGGCACGAATGTCTTTTTTACTGAACACAATAACGCTGTCTTTATAGCGATTCCCTTGTTTTTCACCGCCTGATTTAATCAGCAAATTGACATTTTCATTGTTTGGTACTGCTTTTAAGCCGTTACCATATAAACAAAACGTTTCTGCCAGTGAATAAGACAAAGACTGATAGTAGGCAATACGCTCTTTTTCACGTTCTGCTTGTTTAACAAGCTGTGCTTTTCTTACTTCCTTGTCTTGCTTTTCTAATGACTTCATTAAACTTTTTAGTTTGTCTTTTTGAGCCTGTAATGATTTTACGGCTGATTGCAATTCAGCTTTTGATTCCTTATCTGCTCTGCGTAATTGGAACTCATGATCTCTTAACTCTCGCTCTATCTCTCGAAGCTCATACGTAGTATCACGACGTCTTTCCCTTAAATCGCGGTAACTTTCGTGATTTTCATGCATTGCTTCCATAGCTTGTTCATAGTCACTGGCGGCGCTTTCCATCGCTTCTGCAACTTTTTGTTCTATCTCAACATCAATAAGTCCATTAAATTCAATATCTTCTACTGCTGGTAAAGGTGGTATTGGTGCTCGAGGAGGCATTGGTACGCCGTCAGGCAAATTAAAACTAAATCCTACATTCCCCCAATGGCTTCGAAATGTGCTTGAGCTAATGGAAAACAAAACGCCTTGTCCTTTAAGATAGGTAGTTTCAACCCCGTTAATTGCGATTGTTTTTCCGTTGTGTTCTTGTGTTGAGGCTGATTTAATAATCTTGCTCATTATCGCCAATTGCTTATGCATAGCAACAAACTCATCTGTAGATGACGCCAATACAGTCATTGACATAAAAGCTGGTAGTGCGGCACATAAAGCCGTAGTTGCGTACTTTTTCATGAATTACTCCTCTGTGATCCAGTTAGCTGTAGTTACATTATCTTTTGCAGATGGAGCACTCGCGCCCTGATAAAGCATCGTTTCAGCAAATCGTTTAAATGTTAATTGTTGGTGTAATTGATCATCTTGTCGTTGATCATTGATATATTTGATAAAATCATTCATGTCCTCTTTACGCTCTTTACGTGAAACCCCCATGATATAACTTGCAAGTTGAATATTACTTTCTTGCTGTTTACCGTTAATATCAGCCGCATAATTCGCTAATACCACTTGCTGTTCATTTGCAAAGTTTTGTAATTTTTGTTCGAGTAATGCTTCAACATTTTTTGTCATTGCTGCTTGGTTACTACCTGCAAAACTAACTGTAATGCCCTGATCTTTCACGACCACTTCTGCATTCAAAAAAACCAACGATACTGCAAATAATGAGAATACAAATGACATTGCTGGTAACCCTTGCCATTGCCACCAAGGCTTTCTGTCTGTTTCAAAGCTTGTTGAACGATCCCAGTTTGGTACAGGTTCATCTGAGGTTATATCGGCATAATGTTCGATTTTCTCAGCGACCTGTACACGCTGTTCCCATACATCATCTTGTTTTAAATCGCTTCTATTACGCCTTGCTGTGCCTGAGCTTTTATCCATTAACCATTCGCTAAATTGAGTATCTAATGGCGCCTCATCAGGTTCGATGTCAGTATTTTTAGACATAATCTAACTCCACATAATCTTTCAATTTATCTAAACCACTATAAAGTCTAGATTTTGCTGTATTGATTGAAATCCCCAATTGATAGGCTATATCATCAAAAGTTGCATGTTGAAAAAACTTTAATTCAATCACTACTTTTTGATTAACAGGTAGTTTTTCCAATGCCTGCTTTATATCTAACTGTTGTTGATTCAATGTCATCTGTTTTTCAGGGCAAGCTTGTTCGTCAATATCTTCTTGTTCAGGCGCATCATCTAAAGATTGCGTTGGTTTTTTACGGCGATAAAACTCCATACAACGATAATGTGCAATTTTAAACATCCACCCTTTAAAAGGACTCTCTCCTCTAAAAGAAGATAAGTTCCGGAACACCGCGACAAAGACATCCTGCATCAAATCAAGCGCATCCTCACGATTGTTAACCATGCGTAGGGCATAGTTAAACAAGGCTTTTTCATAGCGCTTTACCAAGGTTATCCAGGCAGCTTTCTTCCCCTTTAGCGCTTGCTTTACTAGCGTTTCATCGCTTCGTTCGAACACGCAAATTCCTATTATTATTTGAATTTTTTCTTTTGTTATTTAGTAAGTCGTGATCAGAGATCAAATAGTTTTAAATATCTACAATTTTTTTATAACTTCTCATAACTACTATCAAAAAATTAAAATAAAAATCTTTTTATTCAAAACCTTAACATGCTTTATAACACTATTAGATTAATACATTGTCTTAAATAAAAGTTATTTTACTCAACATAAAAATACGGTAGTGTTATTGCTAGTATGTTTCAAATATTAAGGGAATAACATGATCACAGCTTCAGCACGCCATATCTTGGTTAATGATGAGCAACATTGTCAGCAGTTAAAAACTGAATTAGCCTCAGGTGCTGATTTTGGCTTACTCGCAGAGCAACATTCCAACTGTCCGTCTAAGCTACAGGGTGGAGCGCTAGGTTCATTTAGCCGAGGGCAAATGGTGAAAGAGTTTGACGATGTGGTATTTACTGCCGAGTTACATACGGTTCAAGGACCCATAAAAACCCAATTTGGTTATCACTTAATAGAAGTGACCAACCGAACAGATAAATAAAAAAAACAGCCAAAAAAATGCCAGCAATGCTGGCATTTTTTATTTTTAACGTTATACGCTGAATTAGGTAAAAACGCTTTGTAACGTCCAGAAAATGATTATCGATAGACCCGCGCCTACTGGTAAAGTGATAACCCATGAGACCACAATATTACGTACTACATTTAAATTGATTGCAGCAATACCTCGAGCCATACCCACACCTAATACCGCACCTACAAGCGTTTGTGTCGTCGAAATAGGTAAACCAGCACCTGAAGCGATTACAACGGTACAAGCTGCCGCAAGTTCCGCAGCAAAACCACGACTTGGTGTTAAATGAGTGATCCCTTTACCAATGGTAGCGATAACACGATGACCAAATATTGCTAAACCTGCAACAATCCCTAAACCACCTAGAGGTAAAATCCACCATACCAATGGCGATTTTTTCACAATTTCACCGCCATTATCAATAATACTAACAACTGCGGCAAGTGGGCCAATAGCATTTGCAACATCATTTGATCCATGAGCGAAAGCCATACAACATGCAGTCACGACCATTAAGGTTGCAAAAACTTTTTCTACATTGGCGTAATGGGCAGACTTATCTGCGTCTTGTTCAAATCGTAATCGAGTAATAAAATATTTACCGATAACAGCAACAATAGCAGCAACTATTATTGCTAAATAATAACCACCTGCGCCATCTAATTCAAAATTAACAACGCCAAGATCAATATTATCTAAACCAATATGTTTTAAACCTTTCTTAATCGTGACTAATGACAATACAAAGCCGGCTAAGAACATATAAAAAGGTACATATCGTTTAGCGTTATCTAAGGGTTTGTCGGTATCAAAAATGAGTTTTTGTGCACTATTAAAAATAAGAAATGCAATAACACCGGAGATTAATGGTGTGATCACCCAGCTACCAACAATGCCAAGAACTTTACCCCAAGCAACGGTCTCAGGGCTTACGCCAATTGCTGCGAAACCAATAATAGCCCCTACAATAGAGTGTGTAGTAGAAACTGGCCAACCGAGGATAGAGGCAATTAGCAACCAAGTCGCGGCGGCTAATAAGGCTGAAATCATCCCGAATACGAGTTGTTCTGGTATAGCAGCAAAATAACTTGGATCGATAATACCTTTACGAATCGTTGACGTTACCTCACCACCTGCTAAATATGCACCAGCGAATTCAAAAATCATCGCGATAATAATGGCTTGCTTAATCGTAAGCGCCTTTGAACCAACTGAAGTACCCATTGCATTGGCAACATCGTTAGCACCAATACCCCAGGCCATAAAGAAGCCAACAATGGCTGCGATCATTACAAGGATTGAACCATGTGAAGCTAAAATATCCATGATTAATCCTATTTTCTTGCGAGTAAAATTTCTAAACGAGCGCCAACTCGTTCTGCTAAGTCAGCTAAGTCACCAACCCATTCAATAATTTGATATAAGAACATAACATCTACCGGTTTCAAATTGTCTTCAATTGCTAATAAATTTTTTCGAATAGAAATTTGTAATAAGTCCGTATCATCTTCTATTTCATCAAGTTGGAGGATCATTTTCTCAACTATATCTACTTCACGTCCTTTAAAGCCCGTTTCTAACAAGCTATCTAACTCATTAATTGCTTCGGCCGCTTTATCAATTGCATCAATACAACGTTCAACATACTGAGTAAACTCTTGTTGTAATTCAGCAGGTATTTCGAGTTTTCGGCCTATAATACGGCCTGCAATATCTTTCGCTTTATTAGCAATCTTATCTTGCTGGGTTAACAGCTCTAATAAGTCAGCACGATCAACAGGCATGAACAGCCCACCAGGTAACTCTAAACGCAATTGACGTTTAAGCTCATCGGCGTCGTGTTCAAGTTTTGAGATTTTTGTGCGGATTTTACCTGCTGTTGACCAATCATTTTCAACAACTGCGGCAAAAAAAGGAATTAAGTGATTTGAACATTTCGAAACTTTTCGAATGTGTTTTTCTAATGGTTTCAAAGGTGATTTTGCAAAAACACCCAAGATTGAATTACTGGCCATAAACTTTTCCAGAAGCAAATCTGCTCTTTATTATTCGACGGCGCGGATATTAACGCATTTGACGCTAAATACAATAGTCTTTAACGTCAAAGTTAATAGGTAATCCGCATATGATAGATGACTACGCTTTTTATTAGCTATAAGATAGTCGACAATTCAAACAGTTGCTATCAAAACACAAAAATTACTTGGTTGCTAGTGTGAATGCTTTCTTACGCTTTTATAACTTCTTCACATCTTCTATAGATGTATGACGCACCACTTTACCTTTAACAAAATAAATGATGTATTCACAAATATTCTGGCATCGATCCCCAATGCGCTCTAGTGCACGAGCAGACCAGATAACGGTCATGATTTGAGGAATTGAACGCGGTTCTTCCATCATGTAGGTCATCAACTGGCGCATTAGCGCCTCATATTCACGATCAATAGTATCATCGCTACCATGCGTCTTAATTGCAGCTTCAACATCCATTCTGGTAAACGCATCTAAAGTTTTTTGCAGCACTTCCAATACCTTACGACCTAAATTATCGAGATTCATCAATAAACCGCGATGTTCACTGCTTAAGCTTTGTAGTGTCACTTCCGCTATTTTTTCAGCCTCGTCACCGATACGTTCAAGATCAGCAATTGTTTTAACAATCGCCATAATTAATCGTAAATCACCAGCTGCTGGCTGCCTTTTTGCTATAATGCGTGTACATTCATCGTCAATACTGACTTCAAGATTATTAATTTTATAATCACTTTGATGTACAACTTTCGCAAGATCTTCATCTGACTCGTGTACCGAGGTCAACGCATCGCTAAGCTGTTTTTCAACTAAGCCACCCATTTGCATCACGTGATTAATCACACGCTCTAAATCTTCATTAAACTGGCCCGATATATGACGACCAATATTTAAATTATCCACAAGTATTCTCCTATCAATCCGTCAAATTATCCGTATCGTCCAGTAATATAGTCTTCAGTTTTCTTTTTCACAGGCGTTGTAAATAGCGTATTTGTATCGCTATATTCAATTAAGTCGCCCATATACATAAACGCGGTTTGGTCTGAAACACGTGCAGCTTGTTGCATATTGTGAGTCACTATTACCACGGTAAATTGCTGTTTTAAGTCGTTTATAAGTTCTTCAATCGTTAACGTTGAAATCGGATCAAGCGCTGATGTAGGTTCATCCAATAATAATACTTCAGGCTGAATTGCAATGGCTCTTGCAATGACCAAACGTTGTTGTTGACCACCAGAAAGGCCAAGAGCACTGTCATGTAGGCGATCTTTAACTTCGTTCCAAAGTGCAGCGGCTTTTAATGACGTTTCAACCGCCTCATCTAATACTCTTCGGTTGTTTTCACCTGTGATGCGCAGGCCATATACAACATTTTCATAAATACTTTTTGGAAATGGATTAGGTCGTTGAAATACCATGCCTACTTTACGACGCAATGCAGCAACATCTACATGTTTATCATAAATATTTTGGCCATGAAGATTTATTTCGCCTTCAATATGACAGCTATCGACCAAATCATTCATTCTATTAATGCAACGCAATAATGTAGATTTACCACAACCACTTGGTCCAATAAACGCAGTAACTTGCCCTTTTGGAATTGCCATGGTGATATTTTGCAAAGCCTGCTTCTCACCATAAAACAAATTTAAGTTATGAATATCGAGCGCTTTTTGCTCTGGAGACAAATTAGTTAAGTCTAACTTATTGTGACTATCTAAAATGTTCTGCGGGCTAACTGTAATCATAATATTCTCTTTAAATTCAATAATTTTGCAACTGGAAGCGTACTTCCTCTTAAAGCTATTTAGGAAGCTTTCCTTAATGCTCTAACATGCGATATTTTTCACGTAACCTATTACGAATTGAAACAGCGGTCATGTTCAACGCAACAATAATGGTGACCAACAATAACGCAGTGGCATAAACCAACGGTCTTGCTGCTTCAACATTAGGGCTTTGAAAACCAACATCATAAATGTGGAAGCCTAAATGCATAAACTTACGATCTAAGTGTAAGAATGGGAAGTTCCCATCAAGCGGCAGATTAGGCGCCATTTTAACTACCCCAACTAACATTAAAGGCGCAACTTCACCTGCAGCACGTGCTATAGCTAAAATAATACCGGTCATAATGGCAGGGCTGGCAATCGGTAAAATAATCCGCCAAAGGGTTTCTGCTTTTGTCGCGCCAAGGGCCAAACTACCATGACGCATGGCAGATGGAATACGTGCTAAACCTTCTTCAGTTGAAACAATCACCACAGGTAATGTTAAGATTGCTAAGGTAAGTGCTGACCATAATACGCCAGGGGTTCCAAACGTTGGGCTAGGCAATGTTTCCGGATAAAATAATTGATCAAGTGAGCCACCAACCATATAAACAAAGAAGCCTAAACCAAATACCCCATACACGATTGAAGGCACCCCTGCTAAGTTGATCACCGCTATTCGTAATAACTTAGTCAACGCATTCTTTCCGGCATATTCATGCAAATAAATCGCTGCAACGACACCTAATGGCGAAACAATTACGGTCATTAACAATACCATGAGCACCGTACCAAAGATTGCGGGAAATACGCCACCCTCCGTATTAGCTTCTCGTGGATCGTCAACGATAAAGCTACCAATTTTACTAAAAAACGTCGCTAGCTTTTCTAAGAAACTATACTGGTTATTCGCTTCAACCTTTAGAATGTGTTCAAAATTTATGGTGACAACTTGACCATCCATTGCACGTACTTTGATATGATCACGAGCAACCTTTGCACGTAACGCCATTAACTCTTTCTCAAGCACGAGGTAATCATTTCGTAGCGAAGCAACTTTCGCTTTTATTTCTTGCTCTTTCTCTGGTGTTAATTTCTCTTGCAGTCGGTATTTACGTTCTTGTAAACGTAAACGTTCAATTTGATAATTGATGGCACCAATATCGCTTTTTTGTAAATGTTCAATTTCAGATTGAAACACTGTAACACGCGCTAACAATTCATCCATTTTGTCAAGTGATACTTCTTCACCGTCTAAATGTAGACTTTCGATAAAACCATAAAAATTACCGTTTGTTCTACGCTCAATTACCACTAGGTCTTTCGGTGTCGACGTTTTTTTAATTTCAGGCACTAAAATCCAGCGAAAATCCAAACTTACTAATTCACGGTTACCGGTTTTCACTAGATAGCGCTCAAGATATTCTTGATCACCTAACGCCAAATCCATGTGTGCTAATTGCTTAACTGGAATTTTTTCTCGATCATAAATTTCACCAATAACCGTATGTGCTTTCCCTTGCTGATTAACCATATCAAACTGATACAACGTTGATGGCCAGAAATATGACAGACCATGCGAAGCAATTAAGTACAACAACCCAACAACGGAAATTAAACTAATACTAACACCACCCGCAGAAAGCCAAATCCAAGGAGAGCCTGATTTAAACCAATTATTCATCTCGATACCCTACCTTACAACGAGCTATATTTTTCACGCAATCGCTGACGAACGAACTCAGCTAACGTGTTAAAAATAAATGTAAATATAAACAAAACGAAAGCAGCTAAGAACAGAATACGATAATGAGAGCTGCCAACTTCAGATTCTGGCATTTCAACGGCAATATTTGCCGATAGTGTACGCATCCCCTGAAAAATACTCCAATCAACAATCGGCGTATTGCCGGTGGCCATTAATACAATCATTGTTTCCCCTACGGCTCGTCCTAAGCCCATCATAACCGCTGAAAAAATGCCTGGGCTTGCAGTAAGTAGCACCACTTTTATTAAAGTTTGCCAAGGAGTTGCACCTAATGCTAGGGAACCACTTGTTAAATGTTTTGGCACACTGAAAATAGCGTCTTCAGCCATCGAAAAGATGGTAGGAATAACTGCAAAGCCCATTGCGATGCCAACAACCAATGCATTTCGTTGATCAAATGAGATGCCTAAATCATTGGTGATAAACTGTCTAACATCGCCACCAAAAAATACGTCTTCCATCCAAGGCGATAATGAAAAGGCAAAATAAGCCGCCAAACAAAGTACAGGTATAAGAATTAGGGGCGCTAGGGTATCCGGCAGCACATTTTTAATTTTCCGTGGTAACTTAAACCAAGAAAATGCTGTAAGAAAAACCGTGATAGGCAGCAGTAATAACATTAAACCAATCGCTGGCAAGTTATTTTCTACAATTGGTGCTAACCAGAGCCCTGCCAAAAAACCCAAAATTACTGTTGGTAATGCCTCCATAATTTCAATGGTAGGTTTTACTTTTTTACGCATTTCCGACGTCATAAAATAAGCAGTATAAATTGCTGCGGCTAACGCTACAGGTACTGCAAATAACATCGCATACATTGCAGCTTTAATGGTACCAAACGAGATAGGTACTAATGAGAACTTTGCTTCGAAATCATCTGAACCAGAGGTTGACTGCCAAATATATTCTGGTTCGGGATATCCCTCGTACCATACTTGTTGCCATAAGGCATGCCAGGTTACTTCAGGATGTTCGTTTTCAACTGAAAAAAGTGAAAATGTATTATCTTTTAACAATAATAAACCATCAGCACGAGGTGAAATGATGAATTCATCTGGCATGGTTTTACTTAATTGCCCGCGCCATAAATCGTTATCACTCGTCGTGTAAAAAGCGCCCACGTCGCCTGATGAGGTGAGTGAATAAAAACTTTTTCGATATTGCTCTGTGATTATTTGACTAACTGGCTCGTCAACACTCGCTGAAAATGTACGAATTTGTTTAAATTCACGACCGTCTTCACCAGCAACTTCAAACCATTGACTAACAGTACCTGCGCTATCACCCAGTAATACCGAGCTACCGCCAGATAGCAACGCCATTGAAGATAAATGTAATGGTTTACTTCTTGATTGTTCAAGTTGCGGAATAATGGTGGCTTTTAATGGTACGTCATCATCATAAGTAAGATCAAACACTAACACTTGGTCGCCACTACGCACAAACGCCATTGCTAAATCAGGCGTCACGAGTACTTGATCTACTTTTCGAGTATCAAGAGTAACGGTTTGATATTCAATCTCATGTGCTGGATCGTAGTTAAAATCATCTTCGGCAATGAGTGATGTTTTTATCAGACGATTATCTTCTGTAAAACCAACAAAGACAGCACGTTCGTCATTCATCGCAAACGACAAATGAGTAAACGACGCTTGTTGTTCATCAACAGCAATAAAATCTTCACCCAGCGGGTAAGTTAGATTTGGAATAATGTCACGAGAGCCGTCACCAAACGTTGCTTGAAAGCCAGGTGAAACCAATTGCACGTTACCTTGTACATCAAGTATTAATTTATTTTCAGCGCCTACATCAATAACGTTCTTTATCGGATGTTCTGATACAGACAATGAATATACAGGTGAACGTGTTTTTTTCTCATTATCAGTTAACGCATAGTATTCAACCTGCCCTTGCTGATTAATGGTATAAGCAAGTTCTTGCAATTCATCAATACCAATGGCTAACGCTTTATCGCCTGATGCTATCGTAAACGTCTGAACTTGTTCTATTTTCGCTGATTCAAAAACAGGTTTAATTACGTATAATAAATACAGAAAAATGAGCACTAGGGTAAAAAGCACACTGATACCACCTAGGGTGATCAACCATCGCGCTAACGAGTTTTTCAGTTGTCGAGTGCCAACTGATTTCAATGCTATTGTCACTAAAGGTACCTTTTGGTCAATAGAAAATCTTAATTGCAGCGATTATAAGACACTTTTGTGACAAATTTGTGACAAGCAACAATATCGTTTAATGATTGGATAAATTTATGACAAAAACATCATGGCTATTGTTAAAATAATTTGCTTTGATATGTTACTAACAACAAGTATTTTATGATTTTAGGGGAAGTGATGAGTAGCATTGAAAAATTAATGTCAAAAAATATTATCAGCTTAGACATCGACGATGACTTAGCAAAAGCGAAGATCGCTTTTGATCAACACCCTATTCATCATATCTTAATCTTAAACGGTAAAGAGCTTGTTGGTGTATTCACCGATCGAGATTTATACAAACAATTAAGCCCACACATAAATACGCGAAAAGAAACACCACGCGATACTTCTTTATTACATCAAAAAGTGCATCTTTTTATGAGTAGAGAGTTGGTGACAGCGACAACAAACACGACACTTAACGAAGCCGTGTTACTTTTTTATGACAACAGAATTTCATGTTTACCTATTGTGGATGAGCATTTCCGACCTGTGGGCATCTTGTCATGGCGAGATATTGTAAAAATTATCGCTTTGCAATACCGCAATAAATTACAACAAGCACATCAATCATAATTTTGATACTTAAGAACTACATGACAACATAGAACAGCCTGCTTTATGCTTTGCCCAATCTGGGCGCTTTCCTGCAAAGTGAGCAGCTTCAGGTTGTTCTTGGTAAGGCCGTTTTAATACCTCATACAACTGATGAAGTGCGGTATAATCACCTTTTTCAGCTTGTTCAATCACTTGTTGTGCTAAATAGTTACGCAAAACATACTTCGGGTTAACTTGATTCATTCTAGACGCTTTCTCTTCACTAGATATCGTGTTGTGAGTGAGGCGTTGAACGTAAACTGTCAGCCACTGCTGCCACTGTTCTTGTTGTGTTTTCGATAACAAATCATAAAAGCAATCATCCAAATGTTCTAACCAAAGAGCAGGTTTATCTGGCAATATTGCCAATAAGCGATAGAAAATCGTCATATCTGCATTTGTATCAGTCATTAGTTTTTCTAACGCAATAAATAATGCGGGATCAGCGTCGTTATCCAGTTGTTCAAAACCTAGTTTATCCGCCATCATTTGCCGCCAACGCTGTTCATATTGCTTGGCAAACTTCGACAATACTGTATTAAGTGGCTCTGCATCGTCAATCAAAGGGTAAATTGCATTCGCTAGTTGAAACAAGTTCCATTGCGCTATTTCAGGTTGAGCACCAAAGCAATAACGCTTACCTTGTGCGTCTGTTGTGTTTGGAGTCCAGTTTAAATCAAAGTTATCAATCCAACCGTAAGGACCATAATCTATAGTTTCACTTAGCATTGACATATTATCAGTATTCATCACGCCATGAACAAAGCCAACACGCATCCAGTGCACCATTAGCTGACAAGTTTCATCAGCCACTTGCTCAAACCAAGCTAAATAGCTGGTTTTATTAGGTTCACCAAGATGAGGAAAATGTGTCGTAATTGTATAATCAAGCAGTTGTTTTAATAACGAAATATCACCACGCGAAGCTGGTAATTGAAAGCTGCCAAAGCGAAGAAAACTTGATGATACGCGGCAGACAATTGCACCAAGCTCTTCTTTCGGGTGACCATCATAGAACATATCACGAGTTACTAAGTCACCTGTTAGGCATAAACTCAACGCTCTTGTTGTGGGAACACCTAAATGATACATCGCTTCAGAGCACAAATATTCTCTTATTGACGATCGTAATACAGCCAAGCCATCGGCTCGACGAGAGTATGGCGTGCTACCGGCCCCTTTTAACTGGAGCGTTTTAAGACCAATTTCAGGTACGTTAAGTTGGCCCAGGTTAATCGCTCTTCCATCACCTAACTGCCCAGCCCAATGCCCAAACTGATGGCCGCCATAATTCATCGCATAAGGTGTTGTGCCTGCCAATAAAGAATTACCGGTTAATACCTCCGCAAGTTTTATTTCATCACTAACATTAAGCGTTAATTCGTCAGCTAATACCGAATTTAACGCAATCAATGAAGGATTAGCGGTGGTTGTTGGTGCAACAAAAGAATATGCCGCTTGTGTTACAGTACGGCAAAAATTTTCTGATTCAGGATCTGCCGGTAATTGCTGAACAAAACTATCATTAAAATCACACTGAAATAAACGCACAGATCACTACCATTGGTTACATAATTAGTTAATTAAGGCTAAGTGTACGCGATCAACCCATTTAGCTAAAGCACATCACAAAATTACTCGGGCTCTTGTGAAACAACTTGATTTCGCCCCCACTGCTTAGCCAAATACATACGTTTATCTGCAATTTTCAATGCATGATCTAGTGCTTCAAATCGATGGCACTCTGCTACGCCAAAGCTTGCTGTCACCGTAAATTCTTGTCCACCCATATGTATTGAATTTCCGGCGATAAGTTCTCTTAATTTCTCCGCTAATGCAGCGCCTTGATCTTTTGTGGTACTCACAAAAAAAAGCAAAAATTCTTCGCCACCAGTACGAACAATCACATCATCTTTTCTAATATTTTCAGTGCATAAAGCAGCAAAGCTTTTTAACACGTCATCGCCAACCTGATGACCATACGTATCATTAATTGCTTTAAAATGATCGATGTCTATATTCACTAAAGACAAAGGGAAATACTCACTATTTTTCATAAAACGATCGGTCAACACAGAAGACAAAAATCGTCTATTAGGCAACTTTGTCAAACTGTCGGTATAGGCTTGTCTTAATTTAGCATGACTAATTTTAGCTAGCTTACTATGGCTTTGGTGACGAAAATAATCCGCAATAAAGCTGATAAAATTCATCAAAGCAAAAGAAATAAAAAAACGAGAAGTTTCAGCAGGTTCGTAAGACGCAGGTATTGAAACTGACGGGTGCAATAATATAAGTAAAGCGATATAAAATAAAAAATTTATTACGCCCCCTATTTTCACCCCTAGTAAGACAAAAAAGATAAGCGGCATAGGATAAAGCCAATACAGCGCGGTATTTTTGTAGCCTCCTGTGTACACCACACCTAATAACATAATTAGCACACAAGCAACGGCAAAATAGTAATGAATATCATCCTTTTTCAGCAAAATAGCCAACACTGCATTTACTGAGATAAGCACTGCACCAAACAACAGAATGACAGATAAAGTAACATCGTAAGATTGATAACTTTTTGCAGAAAAATACAAAATAACTGCGGCACCAAAGAAACTAATAAAGTAAAAAATCGATTTTTTACGATAACGATCTATATCATCTATTGTTGCTCGCTCTGAGAACTTCTCCCACCAATCCATACGGTCGCCATCACTGTTATTTAGCATTTAGCCTTTAATAAGCAATAGCATAAATTAAAATCTTTGCGAGCTGCAACCTAAATAACAACCAAAAGTAACAAAGGTGTAATGAAAAAATTATTCAAGAATATATTTATAACAACCATTGATTGTTGATGATATTCACCTAAAATATCGACATCATTCTGTTTTCAAAACTAAAGGTTTTTTAATGGCACAACCATTACCCGACAAATTTATTATGTCGATGCACCGCGTAAGCAAAGTGGTGCCACCTAAACGTACAATTTTAAAAGATATTTCGCTTTCTTTCTTTCCTGGAGCAAAAATTGGCGTACTTGGCTTAAATGGCGCTGGTAAATCTACTTTACTACGCATTATGGCTGGTGTTGATACTGAGTTTGAAGGTGAAGCAACGGCTTTAGCAGGTACTAACATTGGTTATTTGCCGCAAGAACCCGCGTTAGACGAAGCAAAAACTGTTCGAGAGATTGTTGAGGAATCTGTTGCTGAAGTAAAAAACGCGATTGCCCGTCTTGACCAAGTATATGCTGAATACGCCGAACCAGATGCCGATTTTGACGCATTAGCCAAAGAACAAGGTGAATTAGAAAACATCATTAATGCACAAGATGGTCATAACATTGATAACGTTTTAGAACGTGCAGCAGATGCGCTTCGTTTACCCGATTGGGATCAAAAAATCAAGGTTCTTTCTGGTGGTGAGCGTCGTCGTGTTGCACTTTGTCGCTTATTACTTTCTAAGCCAGATATGTTATTACTTGATGAACCCACTAACCATTTAGATGCTGAATCGGTCGCATGGTTGGAGCGCTTCTTACATGATTATGCCGGCACTGTGGTTGCCATTACCCATGACCGTTATTTCTTAGATAATGTGGCCGGTTGGATCTTAGAACTTGATCGTGGTCATGGTATTCCATGGGAAGGTAATTACTCTTCGTGGCTTGAACAAAAAGACGCTCGTTTAGAGCAAGAAAAACGAACAGAAAATGCTTTACAAAAAACCATTAAACATGAGCTTGAGTGGGTGCGTTCAAACCCTAAAGGCCGTCAAGCAAAAAGTAAAGCCCGGATGGCACGTTTTGAAGAGCTAAATAATCAAGAACATCAAAAACGCAATGAAACTAACGAACTATATATTCCACCAGGGCCTCGATTAGGTGATAAAGTATTAGACGTTAATAACTTAACTAAATCGTTTGGTGACCGCGTACTTATTGATAATTTAAGCTTTAGTATTCCAAAAGGAGCTATTGTTGGTATTATCGGAGCTAACGGTGCTGGTAAGTCAACGCTTTTCAAAATGTTATCAGAAACTGAGCAACCAGATTCTGGTACGGTTGAATTAGGTGATACAGTAAAACTAGCTAGTGTTGATCAATTTCGTGATGACATGAACCCTAAAGCTACCGTGTACGAAGAAATATCAGAAGGTCATGATACTCTTACTGTTGGCAATTATGAAATCCCTAGCCGTGCTTATTGTTCACGCTTTAACTTTAAAGGTAACGATCAGCAAAAATTTGTTGGTGATTTATCAGGTGGTGAACGAAACCGCGTACACTTAGCTAAACTAGTGAAAACTGGTGGTAATTTATTATTACTTGATGAGCCTACCAACGACCTTGATGTTGAAACATTACGAGCACTTGAAGAAGCATTGCTTGAGTTTCCAGGTTGTGCAATGGTTATTTCTCATGACCGCTGGTTCCTTGATCGTATCGCAACGCATATTATCGACTACCGTGATGAAGGTCAGGTGAACTTTTATGAAGGTAACTATACAGATTACGAAGAATGGTTGAAGAAAACCTTAGGAAAAGAAGCTGCTGAGCCACATCGTATTAAGTACAAACGAATCAGTAAGTAACTGGTGACTAGTCTTTAACTTAAAAAGCATCTTAATGAATATTTAAGGTGCTTTTTTTATAAATGACGCTATGCTAAATGTATCAGTTCATTCATTTTACTTGCTCAATGGAAAACAGACGTCAATTTACACGCATATTGTTCTCGATAGATGCTCAACTTGAAGTAGACGAAAAAACATACGCCGTTAACATTCATGATATCTCGTTAAACGGTGCCTTAGTCAGCGCACCAAAAACACAAGATGATATTTTGAATAAATTAGGTGTACTCCATTTTAACCTGAATGAAACCCCTGTGAGCATGCATGTTGCTATTGTTCACGTTGAGTCAGAGGAAGTCGGTTTGCGTTGTAATGCTATTGATATTGATAGTGTTACTCACCTTCGACGTTTAGTCGAACTCAACTTAGGAGATGATAGCCAACTACATAAAGAACTTTCACAATTAACTCGTACATTTATCGATTAACGCTTTATTTCACTCAGAAGGACGCATGATGAATCAACTTATTCTTTCCTTTATTTGCCCTGATCGCCCAGGATTAGTCGACACTTTATCTGACGTAGTAAAGCAACATGATGGCAACTGGCAAACGAGTAGCTTACATCACTTATCAGGCTTCTTTTCAGGTGTTGTTGAAATTGCAGTAACAGAAGCACAGACCACCGCACTTATAGATAAAATTCATAGCATTCCAAATATAAAATGTATTATCGAACAAACACACCTACACTCTGCATCGCAAGCAAGTATTGTCTTAGAGTTAACGGCTAATGATCGCTCGGGTATCGTGCAAGATATAGCCTCTGTTGTTCATCAACAAGGTGGAAATTTATTAAAATTAGTGAGTGCACATGAAGCCGCGGCCCACACTGGTGTAGCTTTATTTAAAGCAAAAGTAAGCATTGATGTTGCCCCTCATAAGGTTGATGAACTTATTACCGCATTAGAAAGTACCGCTGATGATTTAATGGTGGATGTTTCTCGCTAAGACGATAATAAATTAACTTCGTTTTCATTATTATGATGACGCTTAATATTCTATGACAGAAATATGTCAACTTTCTCATTTCTGTCATAATTCCTAGCTATACTCTTAATAATATTCAATAAAATTTTAGTAAATGATTGATAAAGAGTTATTTTTCGACAAAGAACTAAGTTGGCTATCGTTTAACGAGCGTGTTTTACAAGAAGCAGGCGATGAACAAGTGCCCTTAATTGAGCGTATACGGTTTTTAGCCATTTACTCGGCTAATCTTGACGAGTTTTTCCGAGTTCGTGTAGCAAAATTAAGACGAAAACTTTTATTAGAGCGCGCAACAAATGAAGGTGATAAAGATTCCGCTCAATACCTGTATTTAAAACAGTTATTAAGTGAAATAAATCATTCTGTCAGTCAATTAACAGAAAAGTTTCGCCTTTATGCGCAACATGCATTTGCGCAATTAAAAGAACATAATATCGAGTTACTGTTCAACGAAGAAAACTCAACCGCCTTTAATATTCATTTAACTCCTGAAGAAAAACGTTTTATCACGACGTTTTATCATAATCATATAGTGCGCTTTATTACGCCTATCTTTATTAATTCAAACACTCAGTTAGTAAGTTGTCTTGACGATGACGGGATATATTTTCTTGTTGCTCTCAAGCAAACTGACGATGTGCAATATGCTTTAATCGAAATTCCTCGTTCAGAAGTTGATCGCTTCATTATTTTACCCAAAGAAAATCACAAAAATTTACAGCGTGTTGTGATGCTTGATGATGTCGTACATTTTTTTTTAGATGATGTATTTGATGGGATCATCAACTACACATCAATCGAAGCATATTCACTTAAGCTTACCCGTGATGCCGAATATGATTTAAATGATGAACTTGACCAAAGCTTACTTGATAAAATGTCAAAAGGGTTAAAACAACGGTTAACCGCTGAACCTGTTCGCTTAGGCTACGACAAGAATATGCCTGATTACATGCTAAAATACCTGAGAAAGGCGTTAAAAATAAAAGACATTAACGATTTAATTCCAGGCGTTAGGTATCGTCATTATAAAGATTTTATTGCCTTTCCTAACCTTGGTGGCCCAGAATTAGAAAATCAAGAGCTACCTGCATTAGATGCCACAGGTTTAGTACATAAAAATTTATCTTTTGATGCTATTCGTGCTCAAGATATCTTAGTGTATTACCCTTATTACAAATTCAGACATTTCACCGAATTTGTCAGAAAAGCATCTTATGATCCACTGGTGAAAACCATTAAAATTAACATTTACCGAGTAGCAAAAAAGTCTGAAATTATTCACTCATTAATGGAGGCAGTAAAAAACGGAAAACAAGTGACGGTAGTTGTAGAGTTAAGAGCAAGGTTTGATGAACAAACTAATATTACCTGGGCTCACAGAATGAAAGACGCCGGCATTAATGTAGAGTTTGGCATTGATACGCTTAAAATTCATTCAAAACTATGCCTTATTACGCGTATTGAAAATGATAAAATAGTACGGTATGCACATATCGGTACAGGTAATTTTCATGAAAAAAATGCGCGCATTTACACTGACTTTTCCTTATTTACTCACCATAAGGAAATCACACAAGAAGTTGATAACGTATTTTCATTTATCGCCCACAGCTATAAGCGTTTTCGTTTCAATCATTTAATTGTTTCCCCTTTAACGTCACGACGTCGTATTTATCAACTAATTGATAATGAAATTGAACACGCAAAACATAATAAAAAAGCAACTATCACTTTAAAGGTTAATAACTTAGTAGATATTGGTTTGATTAATAAACTCTATAATGCCAGCAATGCTGGCGTAATTATTAAGATTATTGTGCGTGGAATGTGCTCATTAATCCCTGGTAAAAAAGGCATGAGTAAGAATATTCATGTTATATCCATTGTCGATAGGTTTTTAGAACACCCTCGCATCATGTTATTTCATAATAACGGTGTTAAAAGCCTTTATATCAGTTCTGCTGATTGGATGGAACGTAATATCGATCAACGGGTAGAAGTTGCTTGTCCGATATATGACCCTGTTCTGAAAAAACGTATCATTGAAATTCTCGACATTCAGTTAAAAGATAATCAGAAAGCGAGACTGATTAACGAACATCAAGACAACACTTACGTACCGCAAGGCAACAAACAGCCGATTAGATCACAGATTC
The DNA here is from genome assembly GCF_030295995.1 of Thalassotalea hakodatensis. Classification (NCBI taxonomy): domain Bacteria; kingdom Pseudomonadati; phylum Pseudomonadota; class Gammaproteobacteria; order Alteromonadales; family Colwelliaceae; genus Thalassotalea; species Thalassotalea hakodatensis. The sequence goes on from NZ_AP027365.1 coordinate 3,371,096, forward strand.
TTATCTATAATTACTTAGCAGAACAGGAAAGTAATGAACGAATAGCATTGCAGAACACTGATAAATAAGGCTCTAATGACTCACAATGTGCACACACAACACGAACAATACTTAGCGGCATTAGACATAGGCTCTAATAGTTTTCACTTTGTCTTAGCTCGACATGTAAACCAACAGATTCAAATTTTGCATGCTGAAAAGTACCGAGTACAACTCGCTCAAGGGCTTGATAATACTTTCACGTTATCTAGCAAAGCTATTGCTAGAGGCATAAACGCTTTAGAGAAACTAGCCACCAGTTCACAACATATCACTCCAGATAACTTTCGAGCGGTTGCCACCTATACCTTGCGGCAAGCAACCAATGCAGAACAGTTCTTAACCGCTGCAAAGCGCATTTTCCCATTTACCATTGAAATTATTTCAGGCCATGAAGAAGCACGGTTAATTTATCAGGGTGTAGCACATCACAGACAAACTAACGAACAGCAATTAGTGATTGATATTGGTGGTGGTAGTACAGAGTGTATAATCGGTCAAGCGTACCAGATAAAAACACTAGACAGTTTACAACTCGGTTGCGTGAGTTACCAACAAGCTTTTTTTTCCGATCATGTTATTTCACAACAGGCATTTGAGCGAGCAATAAGAAGCGCCTCTCATCAAGTTGATAGTATCATAAAACGCTTCGCGAATACGGGTTGGCAACACGCTATTGGTACATCAGGCACCATAAAAGCCATCGCTAAAATCATTAATGCTGAACAAGAGATTTCCCGTGAAATCACACTGGAAGATGTTGAAAACCTTAAGGCGACTTTACTCACCTTTCAGCACTTTGACGAAATAGACCTACCTACACTAAAAGAAACTCGACGCAATGTGCTCTGCTCCGGTGTAGCTATTTTACTCGCAATCATGCGTTGCTTTGACATAAAAACATTAGGCTATTGCCAATATGCCCTTCGCGAAGGTGTATTATTCGAACAACTAGAAAATTTAAAGCATAACAATGTTAGACAGCGCACTGTTGAAAGCTTTATTTCACGTTTTAATATTGATTTTCATCAGGCAGAAAACGTTAAGTCACAAGCTGTTGATATTTATCAACAGGTGGCCGAATCATGGCAATTAACCGCACCGATTTATTTAGAGTTACTCACTTTTGCAGCACAACTTCATGAATTAGGGGTAGACATTAACGCTTCAAGTTATCAGAAACACGGTAAGTATATTATCGAACAAGCGGATATGGCCGGCTTCAATCAAGAGCAACAATACGCATTAGCTTGGTTAGTGGGTAACCAACGAAAAAAAATTTCACCTTATAACGTTACAACCGAATACACTTTAACACATCAAACGCTTCATAAACTGTGTGTTATTTTACGCTTTAGCGTGTTACTTAACCAACAACGCTATACTCAAGCAGACCTTAACCTTAAGGTCAACGGAATCAATAATCGGTTTGAGGTATATTTAGATAAGCAATGGTTAATAGATCGTCCAATTATTAGCACTGAACTATTTTATGAACAACAAATTTTAGAGGCGATTAATGTTACGTTAATTGTCCAATCAAATAAATATTGAGTTTATTTTCACTTTAATGCGAGAAACACCAACACTTTTTTACCTGTGAACTGATATTATACCAATTCGCATAAATATTTTATTATACGATGTAGGGTTTCTGAAAGTTACAAAGTAAAAAGGCTCTATCAAGAGCCTTTTCATATCATAATCAAACCTGAACAAATGAAACAATATTTACATTAAGCCAAGCTTTTTAAATTCTTTTTCAACAACCGATGCTGGCAATGGAATGTAACCATCTTTTTCCACAATTTTTTGTCCTGATTTTGATAATATCATTTTCAAAAATTCTGCATCCATTGGCGATAAAGGCTTATTAGGATGTTTGTTAACATAAACATATAAAAAGCGAGAAAGTGGGTATTTTTTGTTAATGGCATTTTCCATTGTTGCTTCAACAAAGTTATTCCCTTTTTTCGCTAATGGCAACGCACGAACACCAGATGTTTTATAACCGATACCTGAATAGCCAATACCATTTAATGAAGCAGAAACCGATTGAACAACAGATGCAGATCCAGGCTGTTCATTTACACTGTTCTTAAAATCACCTTTACATAATGCTTTTTTCTTAAAGTATCCGTATGTACCTGATACTGAGTTACGACCATAAAGCTGAATATCTTTACCAGACCATTCACCTGTTAAACCTAAATCACCCCAGCGATCAGCGTTTTCTTGCGCACCACATTTACGGTTATTGGAAAACACAGCATCAACTTGATCAATGCGTAAACCTTTTATCGGATTGTCTTTATGCACAAACACTGCTAAAGCATCAATAGCCACTCTCACCGCTACAGGTTTATAACTATATCGCTTTTCAAAGGCTTCAATTTCACGAGACTTCATTTTACGACTCATTGGGCCTAAATTTGAGGTACCTTCAGTTAATGCCGGTGGCGCAGTTGACGAACCAGCCGCTTGAATTTGTATATTTACATTTGGGTAAGTACGCTTAAATTCTTCCGCCCAAAAAGTCATCATGTTCGCTAATGTGTCTGAACCTACAGAAGATAAGTTACCTGAAATACCACTAACTTTTTTGTACTCTGGTAGGTCTTTGTCAATTGCTAATGCAGAAAAGCTCATAACACTTGCTAGACTAATCGCACTAAACGCTCGTTTAAAATTCATAATTTTCTCCAATGAGAGTATTTATATATCGAATAATTGTGAACACTATATAAAGCTAATATGACAATTATATTTAAAGTTTGTGACACTTATATGACACCTTTAATATTTTCGTCATATAAAGAATTTCCATGATAATTTCTCAGCGTTCATAAAAAACGATCGTTAAGAGTGACTTGCGGATAGTTTACTTGATCAGTTCATCAAGGTATTTTCCGAATAGCTTTTGGTTCGAAATATATGATAAATTCACTGCCCTTACCCCATTGGCTATTTATCGCCAACTCTGCATGGTGATGGTTAAGTACATGCTTAACAATTGCTAAACCTAGCCCTGAACCACCAGTATTTCTCGAACGAGATTTATCAACACGGAAAAAGCGTTCGGTAATTCGATTAACGTGTTCAGGTCGAATACCAGGGCCATTATCTTTGACAGCGAATTTAGCTTTATGACCGTCTTTAGCCCAGGTAATATGAATTTCACCACCAGTTGGCGTATATGCGATGGCATTAGAAATTAAATTAGAGCAAGCACTTTTAATTTCATTATCGATACCTTCAATTGCTAAGTTAGTATCAATATCACTGGTGATTTTGTGCGCTTTTTCTTGATTTAACCATTTAGCATCTTCGATCAATGCAAAAATTAGTTTTGGCATATCAACAAAATACTTCTCTTCTTCTTCGGTACTTACCTCAACGCGAGACAGAATCAATAATTGCTCTACTAACCTATCCATTCGAGATACTTGCGTTTCCATCGTGGTAAATACTTTCTGCCAGTATGGATCTAATGCGTTATCTGTAACTTGTACCATTTCAACATAACCGCGCATGACGGTTAATGGGGTTTTTAATTCGTGGGAGACATTAGCAACAAAATCACGACGCATTTCTTCTAAGCGATGAATTTTACTAATATCTCTAGCCAAAAAAAGTACCTGATCTGTACCATAAGCCATCAGACGTAATTCAATCATGAGTTCGGCATTCGCCGGAGATGGGATATGACACGGTACGTCGAAGTTTTCTTCATCAAGGTAGCGAGAAAATTCTGGAAAGCGTATGAGGTTATCAATGCGCTGCCCAACATCTCCTGGCCAGCGAACACCTAAAATACGTTGCGCTTTTTTATTGCCCCATAAAATAGTTAAGTCAGCTGACAGTACCAATGCTGCGTCAGGTAATGCTTCTGCGCCATCCCTAAACTGTCGGATTTTTTCATTTAGGCGCTTTTGCTTAGTTCTGTGTTTGCGAATAACACGGTATAAACCATCGTACACTTGCCCCCAAAGCCCTTGAGAAATAGGTGGAGATAAACTTTTACTAACCCAAAGCCAGCGCATAAGTTTAAATAAGTGATGATATTGCCACGTTAACAATGCAATAGCTAAAAACGCGACAAGTATAAAGGCGTAACCAAAAAGGTAGCCAATGAAAAAACTCAAAGCTAAAGCAAAGAAAAGGCGAGCGAAAATTGCTTTAGCTGAAAAACTAGAATACATAAGGCTTAATTAAACACTCGCTTTAATTTTACCTGAGAACCGATAACCTGAGCCGCGTACTGTTTGAATAAAATCTTCATGACCCGCACCAGTAATTGCTTTTCGTAAACGTCTAATATGAACATCAACAGTGCGATCTTCAACATAAACATTTGTACCCCATACATTATCCAATAATTGTTCACGACTATATACACGCTCTGGATGAGTCATGAAAAAGTGTAACAACCTAAACTCTGTAGGGCCTAAATCAATATTACTGTCATTTATCGATACTCGATGAGCAACGGGGTCAAGCTTCATGCCATGAAATTCAATGGCTTCTTCAAGTGCCGTTGGCGCCACTCGGCGTATCACAGCCTTAATGCGAGCAATCAACTCTTTGGGTGAAAAAGGTTTTGTTACGTAATCATCCACGCCAACATCAAACCCTCTGACTTTGTCTTCCTCGTCGGCGCGTGCCGTTAACATAATAATGGGAATTGAACGCGTATATTCATTCTGTTTCAACATTTTTGCTAATTTAACGCCTGAGCCGCCAGGTAACATCCAATCTAATAAAATTAAATCCGGGTATGGCTCTACCACTTTTTCTTTTGCTTGGTCAAAATCTTCAGCTTCAATAGCATTAAAACCATTTTGTTCTAACACGAAAGTGATCATTTCCCTGATTGGTGCTTCGTCTTCGACGACCAAAATTTGTCTGTTCATGTATTAAACTTCCCATTAGGCATGTGACAATATCTAATGAACATTGTGATAAGATTTTATGACAATTTTATGACATAAGTGAAATTTTATTTCATCATTGCCGATGTTACACGACAACACAAGAAAAAAGCGACTATTCAGCCGCTTATTTACAGAGAAACTCAATACATTTATTGCACAAAAAATTGTAAGGGCGTTGATCGAATACAAGTTTTGTATGAATAAAACGTTCCTTAAGAACAGCTTACTGCGGAAACAAACACGCCCTAATTTTTAAAAATTATATTCAAGCCCAATTCCCAAGTAGTCTTCATCTGCACCACTATCCATATCAAATGTTGTATAAAAACCAAATGCTTTAATATTTTTAGCAAATTTATAATCTGCACCTACTGTAATACCAGACTTGTCATCACCACCATCAAATTTTGCGGTTTGAAACTGTCCTTTTAACACCCAATTATCAATATTGTATTTCCCTGATAAAAGGAAGCCGTCCATCTCTTGTCCTGAACTAACGTTTTCTTGTGTTTGAGCAATTGCACCAAGGATAAAACCACCTAACTTCCCTGAAATGACAGCACGGGTAACATCGTAACCAGCCATCTCTGAATCAAAGGCTAACGCAGCATAAAATGTAGATTTTTTTAAAGCTTTATCACCATACATTAACGCAATTGAACTGGCATCTTCACCATCAACACTGTCTTCAACCACATACGTCATCCCCAATTGAAAACCACTAAATTTTTTCGTTTTATAAGTGATACTGTCAGAAACGCGATTCTCACCTTTCCATAACGCCTTAATATCAGCGTTTAAATCACTAAAAACATCAACTTTTCCCTGAGATTGCTTTAATAGCGTATCATTTTTGCCAATTAACACCTCACCAAAGTTGCCTTTTAAGCCTATATACTGATTTCGATCGGTAATACTGTCTCCTTTTGCACTATCACCATCTAAGTCAACACCGAATTCTGCTTTGTAAACAACAGTCAACCCATCTGAAAGTGCTTGTTCCCCCTTAAAGCCAATGCGTGAATTGTTACTTTTTACCTCAGTAAAAGATCCTTCACCTTCATCGGAAGATTGCACAGTTACATTGGCTTTACCATATATATCTATGCCATCTGCAACACTCGGTGCTGATATTGCGGAAAACACAGCAATGGCAAGAGAATTATAATAACGTTTCATGAGATCACCCTTTCAAATGTATATTGAGTATATTTGCCGCACATTGTGCCTAAATTAAATGACACTTTTGTGACAATATGACTTTTTTTTTACATTAAAATGAATTTATTGCGTCACTTTTGTGTACAATTTATTTCAACTTGATGACAAACCGTTCAAGCTGCATTATAAAAACTATAGTCTATCTCCAAGAAAAATAAGAAAAATAATAGAATAAATTTACTATTTTTTTAAAAAACACTTTAATCAAACGATAAAATAGCTACAATCAAATTAGGTATTGTTCAAATAGAAGATAAAATGAAAATAACAAGTATCTCTCGCAAATTGCTTACTAGAGTTTTGTCTTTTTATTTTGTCTTAACCTTTCTAGTCACATGTGTGCAAATTGGCGCCGAATATATCAATACCAAAAAGCATATTAATGATGAATTACAAACCTTAGAAAAAACGTTCTCAAGTAGTTTAACTAGAGCAGTATGGGAACTTAATACACAACAAGCCATTGATATTGCAGAAGGCCTTGTGGCTATTCCAATGATAAAAGGTATAAAAGTTACCGATGAAAACAATCAAGTAATTACGCAACTTGGTGCCAATGCATCACTTTCCGATACACAAATAAGAAAAGCTGACTATTTAAATATTAACGCCTTTTCTGACAGCTTGTTTGGCCACTCATTTCCCTTAATTTTTGAGTTTTCAGGCCGTACCACTAAAGTTGGTTCAGTAACTTTACTCTCAAGTAACCAAGTTATCTTTAATCGGATAGAAGTGGGTATTTACTTTCTTATTGGTAATGCAATGGTGAAAACAGCGGCATTAATGTTATTGTTTTCCTTTGCCTTTTCTCAATTGTTAACGAACCCTCTCAACGAACTTACCGAGCAAATTAACCAGTTTGATATGGACGACCCAGAAGCGTCGAAAATCCACATGGTTAATTATGAACAAAATGAATTAAGTGTCTTACAAAACGCCTACAATAATTTGTTATCTGAACTGGCAAAGTATAAAGAGGAACTTGCCCAGGCACAGAACGAGATAATTGCTTCAAACCGAAAACTCGACGAGCAAAATTTAATGTTAGAGCAAGAAGTAGCTCGCAAGACATCTTCATTAAGTACCACCATGTTAAAAATGGAACGCCAACAGCGTGAATTACTTACTCAACAAAGCCAATTAAAAGAAGAAAATAAACGTCGAAGCATCACTGAAAAAACCCTTATTGATACTAATAAAGAACTCAAAAGCTCTATCAATGAATTAAATAAAGCACAAGGCCGTTTGCTTGAATCAGAGAAAATGGCAGTATTAGGTGCTCTGTCAGCAGAAGTATCTCACGAGATAAACACACCTATTGGCGTAAGTATTACTTCTGTCAGTTACCTTGCTGACCTTCTCACCGAGTTAAACAACGACATTGAAGAACAAAAACTAAGCAAACGTAGCCTTGAAGACTTTACTCAAAATGCCGGGCAAAGCGTTGCCTTATTAATTAACAACCTTAATCGCGCTTCTGAATTAATTTCCAGCTACAAACAAGTCGCAGTAGATCAAACCAGTGATAAGATCAGACAAATAAACGTAGCAAAATATCTTGATGAAATTATTCAATCACTGCACCCTAAACTCAAGAAAACCAACCATAGAATAAAAGTAAATTGCCCTGAAAACTTAGACGTATATTGCCATGCAGGCGCAATATCACAGATTTTCACTAACTTAATCATCAACTCAATTATTCATGGATTTGATGGTATCAATCGAGGAGAAATTAACATAGATGTTCATATGAACAACAAAGATGTAGAAATTATTTACCAAGACAATGGTGTTGGTGTACCCGAAACCCAATTACCCTTGCTATTCGACCCTTTTTTCACCACAAAAGCAGGAAAAGGTGGCACTGGATTAGGTACTCATATTGTGCATAACCTTGTCACAGACACCCTCAACGGTACCATTCACGCTGAATCACAAAAAGGCCATGGATTAACCTTCACCATTAATTTTACTGATATGCAGTGATCCCTTCTTTTGCTATTTGTAGTTCAATAACTTTTCAAACATAAACTAATGATTAATTAATCATGTTAATTGGTATAAGATAACGCCCTTTCAAAAATAAAAGGCGAATTATCGCCCACGAGAGTTTTCAATGTGGTTTAAAAATTTATACTTTTTCGCTTTTACGCGTCCTTTCGAGTGGTCAGAGCAAGACTTGATCAAACATCTAAATGAACATTTATTTACTCCTTGTGCATCAACTGAAATGTCACACTTTGGCTGGGTTAACGCCTTAGGAAAACATGGTGACTCAGTAGTGCATTCGGTCAATGGCAATCACCTATTGTGTGCACGTAAAGAGGAAAAGATTTTACCTGCCCCGGTGATCAAAGAAATGTTAGAAGAGAAAATGGCCTTGCTAGAAAACGAGCACGGTCGCAGTGCAACAAAAAAAGAAAAAGAACAATTTAAAGAAGACATCATTTTTGAATTACTACCAAGAGCCTTTTCCCGTGTTACAGACACTCACGGCTATGTCAATGCAGAGCACAATATCATTGTAATCAATTCAAGTAGTCGCGCTAAAGCGGAAGACTTTTTAGCGTTACTTCGTAAAGTGTTAGGCACTTTACCTGTCACCAGCGTATCTCCTGAAAAAGCGCCGGATGAGTTAATGACAGATTGGTTAACTGAAAACAATCTTGGAGAGTCATTTGAATTAGGGACAGAAGCAGAACTACACGGGTTAGGTGATGATGGAGCGATAGTGCGTGTTAAAAACCAAGATTTAACAAGCGATGAAATGAAAAGCCATTTAGATGCCGAAAAGTTTGCTGTTAAATTAGAGCTTGTTTGGGATGACGCTTTATCTTGTATCCTCTGTGATGATTTCGCTATAAAGCGTTTAAAATTCTTTGATGTATTACATGAACAAAATGAAGATATCGACAAAGATGACGTAGTAGCACGCCTTGATGCAGATTTTGCATTAATGGCCGGAGAAATTAACCGTTTTATTGGCGATTTACTGCATGAATTTAATTGTAAAACAACAGATTACCTAGAGAGTTAATTTGTTAATTAATGTTTAGTTAAAAAGGCGAAAATCGTCTTTTTAACTAAACATATTCTTAACATCCTGATACATGTCTTTAAACTCATCTGACGACATAAAATCAATATCAGGTAATATTCCTTTGGCAACATAACTTTTTAATAATACCTCTTGTGTCGATTCATTTTTGAAAATGCCATTATAAATTGCGCCTGCACGGATAAAATCTAAATAATGTACTTCTGCGGGTAATACCGTTAAATCACTCCAATTGAGTACAATATCGGTAAATTCTTGTGATAACCCCCACGCAATGGTTATTTCAGCACCTATTTTATTTGAAAGCTTAATAATTGCTTGTTGCAAAAATGTTGGATTGGCGAACACATCAGGGTGATTCTCAGCTTCCGTTAATATGGGTAGCACACCAATGCTATGAATAAGCGCAGCTAAGGTAAGAGTGTCTAATGTCAAAGGGCTGTGCTTATGATCGCGTTGATAAAATGTCATCAAAACCATAGCAACTGATGCGACCTCGATCGTTTTAGCCCACGATTTTTTCAAGTATAAAGAAACAATTTCATTTTCAGAAACAAACACCTGCTCTAACGCCATAGCTGTTGCAACACTTTTTATTTGTCTCAAACCAATACGAGTGACAGCTTGATTGACGGTCTCGACTTTTACCCCTCGACCTAATATGGCACTGTTTGCGACTTTCAACATGCCCATTGACAGAGCAGGATCGTGTGCAATTATATCGCTCATATCTCCTAGGTTAATTTGCGGATCATCTGCCGCTTCTCTTACCCTTAATGCAACTTCTGGCAGCGTCGGTAGTACAAGTGATTTTTGTTTAATTTTTTCAACAAGGATGGTGTACAACGCATTCTCTGTTCCCATTTGTTACGCCCTATAAATAATTGTTAATCCATTTAAAAATAGCACACTATTTTAATGCGTGTAGTGCTTTCATCAACGTTTATCGATATTTATTTAATGAGCATTAGTTAAACTTGTCGCTTTGAATACAAATCAGTTAGAAACGCTTGTAGCAGGCAAAAGTTATCGTAATTTATTATATAATATTCATTGCACAGGGGGTTCGCCACCTTTATCATTAAGAATTCAGCTTATTCTCACACGCACGATGAAGACCTGTTCCCAATAATTTTTAATAATCTCCCATTTAAACAATTAGAGTGATAAGCTTGCATTAGTGATGATTAAAAAGATCTTTCCAAGACTTTCTTTATCGCGACAAAGTAGAATAATAGAAACATCACTAAACCAAAAATTTAGTTGCATAGTGCAAAACCTAATCCATCACTTTTCGACCCTTCACTTGTAGCAAATTAAAATTCCTCAGTGATCGCCAACAATAAAGTTTTGGTGAAACCAGCTTGAAATGTTCAAAGCTTTAAGTCTTTGCTTAGTAAAAATGCTAGTTTAAAAGGTTATTTTGACAACTTAAACCACTTTAAAAAGTTTACATTCAGCGCATAAAGTATGAGGTAAATACCTATGGCAATGGCTCCAATGTGACTAAAAGTATAACCTTGCTCCACATTAAAAAAGTTAAGGCCAATGCTCTCTGAATATATAAAAAAGACACCCCAAAAAAAACTTGGTAACCTGAAAATCATGATATTACCCCGTTATAGCTCTACAGTAGGCATTTGCCCCCATTTAAAACCCCATAGAAAAGAAGCCAATAAAACCATTTGTTCGCAAAAAACCTTTAAAGCGCTCGCAGTTTTGATCTGTTTCAAACTGTTTTTGGGCTCCATATAAATTCCGGGAGCCTTTTTGAATCAGCATTTCCTTTATAGTTGGGCCTAATCTTTCTAATGCAAGCGCGGTATATGAAAGAGGGCTTAGATCACTTGCTAATTTATATGCTTTTCCATAATCTTTCTCAATGCAAGCTTGAAATGCCTTTTCTTTTTTTGCTCTATCGGATATTCCACTGGAAGAACTGCCGCCGCTAATTATACTTAACCTGTAGATTGAAAAAGTTTAGATGAAGAATAATCATATGAAATTTTTTATTATTATAGGCACATTGAAACATTAATGATATTGACGGGCTTCTTAGGAAACGCAGTAGCATAATTTCTAGTAAAAGAAACTTGAGAGTAAGAGTAAAGTAATGATTAACACAATAAAGAAAAAACAAACTCCAATTATGTTGTTCCCTTCTTGTTTTTGTTGGTGTTGCTCTTTAAATGCAGCTAACTGATCATCATTAAAAGCTGAGCAGTGGTTGCATTGTTTTAATGACTTTGCATAGTACAGCCCACACCTCTTGCAGCGCTTTTGTTTTAAAACCCTTAGTCTCCATGCAAAACTCATTTCTATTGACATTATAAAGCCTTTGTATTTAATTTACTCATGGCCCCGAAAACTTATTTAGTTTGACGGGGCTATGTTGTAAAGCGACTACTATTTCTTGTTGAGTCGCCTATATAACTCTAGTACAACCGCTGTTATTAAAAAGTAAGAGATAAATTCTAATATCCCACTTTTAAATCCTACGTATTTATCATACAAAGCGTATGATATTACCAATATAAATAATAGTAATAATATTTTTACGATAGTTACTAGAGTAATATTTTTCATTTAAAACCACATAATTTTTAAAGCGTATGCAGCAGCTCCTAGCGCAGCCCCACCAAGACCAAAGCGAGCACCAGAAGAGACTGCACCAACAAACCCTTCCATTGTTGCTTCGCCCCAACAATATTTAGCACAACCACCATCTACTTGTTCAATTTCATTTACGTTTAATTTTCGCATAATATTACGCTCCATGAATCCAGCATTGTCTAATAAATAACACTGGTTTGTTAATTCGCTCAACCTCACTATGAATACGAGCGATTAATAAGGCAGACTTTACTTTCTTACGCGAACGTTCACTAAAGGCAGCCGCTTTTATTTCCTGAAAAACATTTAATATGAAATCTGACAGAAAAATCTTCATACACTTGATTGCAATACTGGTTTCTCATCATCAGAAATCAGTACGGTAATCCATATTCAGAAGATAGAGTCAAAGGTAGAATGGACAACTAAAGGTGGCAATTTAAAAACATTGTAAAAAGCTTGTATAAATGTTGGCTAGGCATTTAGCGCATTAAAATGCCTCATATATTGTCAACATTGTATCTTCAGTCAAATGAATGAGAAATAGAGAACGTTTAACCGCTAAACACTAAAAGGGTAAGCAATGGCTACATGGTGCTGGCAGTATATTTCAAGACCTGTTAATACTTACTGTTAGAGCCGCCCCGTTAACTTCTCAAACGTTTAGGTGTGAACTTCACAAGACCAATAATGGAAAATAATAAAACCAGGTAGCCTTCAATAAAATCACCCTCTCGAAATAACCAAATTGCGAGAAAAACGCCAAACAATTCGGCAATAAAGCCAATGAGCGCCCACTTATTCTTAAACGATAAATCCCAAGATACATTAATACTTCTTAAAAAGTTGAATATACTGATTGTTGATTTTTCCATAGGAATTACATTATTTTCATCATCAGTTATTTTGATTTCTACCTTAAACATTTTTGAAGTTGTATCGATAACTAGTTCACCATCATCTGTCATAATTGAAAATTTTTCTTTTATTTTTATGATGTTATTATCGCGATTCACTCTAAATATTTCTTTACCGCGACATAGTAGAATAATAGAAACATCGCTAAACCAAAAATTTAGTTGTCCACTTCCCCATTAATGACACAGTTCTAAATTAGAATTTTCCAGTTTTTCTCGGTAAGCTGCCGGCGGCAGGTTACCCAGACTCTCATGTGTTCTTTCTTCGTTATAATCCAATCGCCAGAACCAAGCCATATCTCGCACTTGGCTGAGATTCTCAAACAAGTAGGCATCAAGAAACTCTCTGCGGAATGAACCGTTAAAGCGTTCAACAAAGCCATTTTGCTGTGGCTTACCTGGCTGGATATATATCAGTTCAATATTATGGATCTCACACCAATCTGTTAGTGTCGCAGAGATAAGTTCTGGGCCATTGTCTACACGCAACTGTTTGGGCAACCCACGCTCATCTTTTAACTGCTCTAACACGCGAACTACACGGCCAGCGGGCAACGAGGTGTCCACTTCTATAGCGAGGCACTCTCGCGTTCCTTCGTCCACCACATTCAACGTTCTGAATCGTTTACCGCAATACAATGTGTCATGCATAAAATCGAGCGCCCATTGGTGGTTGGCTTGCTCCTGCACTTCTAAAGGCTGAGCAATTCGCTTGGGTAGCACACGTTTAGTTCTTCGTTTTAGATTCAACCCCATCTGGCAATACACGCGATAAACGCGCTTATGGTTGAACGGAAAGCCTTTGAAGCGCATTCGGCCAAAACACTTCCAGAAGCCTGCTCGTGGCGACTTTTCAAGTACGGCATTGATAGCATCAATGACAGCAGCATCTGCTTTACGCCAGTCTCGTTCAGGGCGATAAAAGGTCGAACGGCCAATGCCAACAAACAGACAAGCCCTTACGATACTTAGCCCCGCACCAACCATTACGCTGACGCATTCTCGTTTATCCGCTGTCACCAGCCCTTTTTTGCGAAAAGCTCCTTAATCGCATGATTTTCTAGACTGACATCCGCAAACATCTTTTTAAGCTTGGCGTTTTCTTCTTCCAGCTCCTTCAACCGTTTGACGTCAGAGGCTTCCATCCCACCGTATTTGGACTTCCAGTTGTAATAGGTTGCACTACTGATACCGTGTTGACGGCACACTTCCTCGACTTTTCTACCAGCATCAACTTCTTTTAATACTGCGATGATCTGAGATTCTGTATAGCGTGATTTTTTCATAGTCGTCTCCTGCATTAATCATTACAGAAAACTCTAATTATGTCTGTCTCAGTTTAAGGGAAGTGGACATAGTAAGGTATACTTTTCACCTCTAAAATCAAATGTGTATTTCACAAAGCCTCCTAAGAAATCGCCCTAACTTTTGTTCAAGTGATGTTTTCATGTTTTAAACAAAGTGACTTAGTGCCTGTTGATTTTTCACGTTTATTTTTGCAGCAGTTTAATAGTATTTAGACAAGGCATTGCGATTAACGTGTGGTTATTCCACATGAAAAAGCAATAACGACGTATAAATGACAAAAAACGCTGCCCTTTGGGTTCAACAACATTTAATCTCGAAAGATCAACACCCCCTAGTGAAAGAGTAAGATAATTAAAAGTAAAATAATTCAATGATAACCAAACTATTAAGCAATATATGAATTACAATCGTATAGCTAGTATTTTGGGTTTTATAACGAACAAAGCCTAACAATAAACCTAAAAAGAAAATATAAATTAAAGTGGACACATTGTCATATTGCGTATGAATAGCAGTAAAGATAAACGTTGTAATGACTAATGCTCCAATATCCCCTAGTTTAGTCTGCTTTATTTTGCTATAAAACCAACCACGAAAGATTAACTCTTCAATAATGGGGGAAACAAAAGAAGTAGTGGCGATAATAAGCACAAACATAGCTAAACTATTATTAGCGGCTTGCACATCAAGCATAAAATTTTCAGTTGTTAGATTTAGTACAACACCCAGTAATGTTGATACACACACAAAAATAAAAACAACAGCTAACCATTTCATTAACTCTTGGCGATTAATTGAATGAACAGCCCAGTAATCTAATCGTTTCGTCCAATTGTTTTCATTTGTTGCCTTAACCAAGATGTATATATTTATTAATGATGCCATTAGCGACAATTTTAATAAAACAGGAATACTATTAACCCAATCATAAAAAGCTTCAGGAGAATAGTTATCCCCTTGTTGGATACCAAAATAAACATCAAAAAAAATACTAAGTACAGTTGGCGTTAAAATTAATAAAACTAATAACCAAAGTGATGTATTAAATAAACTCGTCAATGAGTTCTTGGTTTGTGTACTATTCATTATTACTTCTGTTGTCAAAATTGTGAATACATTGTCGATTAGATTTAAAGTTGTTTGAATACCATACCTGCACTGCCGCTGGTAAAACTAATACTCATTTTCTGTATATCATTAACCGTACTAATTTTAAGTCTCTAATTGAATAAAAATAAGCCGATAATAATTCCATATGATCTTTTTAAAGCAATCAACTGCCCTTCTTAAAAAAAAGAATATGCAAAAGGCAAAAATAGAGCGGCAATAAAACTTAGCAAGACTCCCAATATATAAGAAAAAAACACAATATCTGCTTTTCTTAAAACGGTAACTTTCTCATCGAAGTACACGGCTAAAATCAACATACAAAGAGATACTAAATATTCAAACACCTTATTCTATTAATCCCCTCAATTTTAAGTTGAAGGGTTAATCTACTAGAACAACTTACGGTAATAATAACGGGCGCTTGCTGAAGCTGAAGCCCAAGATTTCCTAAGATGATCATTAATTCCTTTTGCTCCGCCTACTGACTCATATAAATATGCACCAACCGCTCCCCAACCTAAACCTCTAACACCGCCATCTACTTTTTCAATTTCATTTACGTTTAATTCACGCATAATATTACGCTCCATGTATCCAGCATTGTCTAATAAATAACACTGGGTTGTTAATTTGCTCAATCTCACCATGAGAATGAGCGGTTAATTAAGCCGACATTAGTAGTTTTGAATACCGTAAACTCAAGTCAGCTGCTCTTATCTCCTGAAAAACATTTAATATGAAATCTGACAGAAAAATCTTCATACACTTGATTGCAATACTGGTTTCTCATCATCAGAAATCAATACGGTAATCCATATTCAGAAGATAGGGTCAAAGGTAGAATGGACAATTAAAGGTGGCAATTTAAAAACATTGTAAAAAGCTTGTATAAATGTTGGCTAGGCATTTAGCGCATTAAAATGCCTTATGTATCGCCAACATTGTATTTTCAGTGAAAGGAATGAGAAATAGAGGGCGTTTAACCGCTAAACACTAAAAGGATAAGCAATGGCTTCATGATGTTGATAGCCTTTAACCGTAAAGTCGTCCGTTGTTACCCATGTTTCCAAATCTTTTAACGATTTAATATCAGGATTAATTTCAAGCTGCGGTGAAGCAAACGGTTCTCTGGTTAATTGTACGTCACGTAGTAACGGCAGTTGATCTTCATAAATATGCGCATTGACTATTTTATGGTAAGCCTTACCAGGTTTATGACCAGTAATTTGTGCCATTAACGCTAAAAAGGTAAATACTTGAACTTGATTGAAATTTAAACCCAGCGGCACATCGCACGAACGTTGGTAACTGGTTAAATAAAGCGTATCACCTAACAAAGAAAAGGTGTGAGTATGCATACAAGGGCGTAAACAACCTAAATCAAATTCTCCAGGATTATAAAAGGTAATAATTTCACCACGATCATCAATACCGTTAGCAAGGTTATCAACCACTTTTTTAAGCTGATCTAACGGGGTACCGTCAGGCTTTTGCCATGCACGTCCTTGCACACCATAAACCCTACCCATATCATCTTCACCTTTGCGATAAGGGTTATTCAACCAGGCGTCATTATCATTTGCATTGGCGTTCCAGGTGTTACAGCCTATTTCACGAAATTGTGCAGCATTACTGTAACCACGTAAATAACCAAGCAATTCAGCGATGGCGGCTTTATAAAAACTTTTTCGTGTTGTAATTAGCGGAAATTTATTACCAGCCACATCGTACTCTAAATCTGCGTTGATCAACGTTAAGCACTTTTTACCTGTGCGCTCATTCGTTACCCACTGCCCTTGTTCGATAATGTTTTTACATAACGCTAAATATTGTTTCATGACTGTTTATGACTCTAGTTAATGTTCCACTATTTATGGAGATTGTACGCTATTTTTTAACGAAAAATCATTCTTATCGCCACGAGAATTAAAAAGCCAGCAAACATTCGTTGTAAATAACGAACGGGTAATTTACCCGCTAGCCTCACCCCATAAGGCGCAAATAATGAAGACGTTAATACAATACCTAACAAAGCAGGTAAATAAATATAACCTAAACTCCAATGCGGTAAATTTGGTTGATCTAACCCCGTGATGATAAAGCCCGCGGCGCCAAATAAAGCTACCACTAAACCACATACCGTTGCTGTGCCAATAGCATGACGGATAGACACCGAATAATAACTTAATAAAGGCACTAATATAGCACCACCGGCTATACCCATCATGCTAGAAATGCATCCAGTACCGAACCCCATAGCACGAATAGTATGATCACCAGGTAAAGGTTTGCTCTTTTGTACTTTTATAGAAAACAACATGTAAGAGGCCAAAATAATAACCGCAGTAGCAAAAATATAGGTTAAAACCTCTGTAGAAAGTGAATCAGCCACATAGGCTCCTGATATGGCGCCTAAAGCTATCATTACCATAAGTTGTCTGGCCAGCGGCCAAGGAATGTTACTATTTTTATGATGAGCAAAGCTTGCTGATGCAGAAGTAAAAACAATTGATGCTAAAGATGTTGCGATAGCGATAGGCATCACTAACTCTGCATTTACACCTAGTAACGGCAATAAATACACCAAGGCAGGTACAATGACTAAGCCACCACCTATGCCAAGTAATCCTGCTAGAAAGCCTGCAATACATCCTAATAAAGCACAAGAAATAACGACATTTATAAACATGTTTGATTTCCAATAATAGGCACGAAGGCAACGAAGAAAACAACAATAAAAGCAAGACTACATACCAGCGCGAACAAAACCACCCAAGTTCAATAGTTCAAGTTGTTCATTAAGGTAATCAATAACCTGTTGGGTATCGGAAAAAGTAAGAGCTTTTGATAATATTGCTTTTGCAGTTTTATACTCTACATGACGAATAACCCATGTTATTCGTGCAACATTATGTGAGTTCATACTTATTTTATCATAGCCCATTGCGAGCAATAATAAAGCGCCGGCTGGTTCACTTGCTAATTCTCCACACAAGCTTAATGGTACCATAAAACGCTGAGATTCTTGAGCTATCATATTTAATGCTTTTAACACCGATGGATGATATGAATTATATAAATTTGCAACACGTGCATTATTTCGATCAACCGCGAGTAAATATTGTGTTAAATCATTGCTGCCGACAGAAAAAAAGTCCACCTTCTGTGCTAGTTCACCTAATTGAAAAATAACACTGGGTACTTCAATCATAATACCTATTTTAGGTTTAGGTAATGATTTACCTTGTTCAAACTCAAGCTCAGCAGAGAGCTCATAATAAGCCTGATTAATCAATCGTATTGCTTCATCAACCTCCACTATGCTCGAAATCATCGGTAACATAATTTCTAAATTACCAATGTTAGCGTTAGCGCGTAACATAGCTCGCACTTGCAATAAAAATATTTCAGGATGATCAAGGGTAATACGAATACCTCGCCAGCCAAGAAATGGGTTATCTTCAATGATAGGAAAATAAGGTAAAGCTTTATCACCACCTACATCTAACGTACGCATGGTGACTACTTGCCCAGAGAAAGCTTGTAAAACTTGCTGATATAATACTGTTTGCTCAACCTCAGAAGGAAAGCAGCTTTTATTCATAAACGGAATTTCAGTGCGATATAAGCCAATACCATCAACACCAGTCGTTTTAGTATGTTCAAATCCTGAAGATAAGCCTGCATTTAATAACACAGCTATCGTTTTACCATCTGGCGTTTCAGCAGGTAAACCTTCAACTTCTTTTACTTTAGCGGTAAGCGCTGTTTCTTCAGCAATTAAATGCTCATATTCTCTTATGAGCGCATCATTGGGCGCAACGAAAAGTTCACCAGTATAGCCATCAATAATGCACATTGATTGGTCAATTTTCTCTAATGGGATACGGTTTACTCCCATTACAGCAGGAATTGCTAATGCTCGTGCTAGAATGGCAGCATGTGAATTATTTGAACCTTGCAGGGAAACAATGCCTTTTAATCCCAAATGCTGATATTCAGCAACTAACGCTGCAGTCACATCTTCTGCCACTAAAATAAAGGATTCAGGCACCGCTTGTACGGTTGTGTTTAATACCTTTAAGTTGTATAAAATACGATTACCTAAGTCTTTAATATCACTCGCACGCTCTCGAAGATAATCATCATCTAAACCCTCAAACTGAACTACGTAACCGTCTATTACTAGCCTTAGAGCACTTTCAGCAGTCCAACCTTGAGCGATTTTTTCACTGACTTCTTTACCAAGATTTGCGTTATCCAATAGCTGTTTATACATATCAAAGATATCTAAGCTATTATCTGCAATGCTACGAGCAAGCTCTTTCGTCATCCGTTCAAAGTCAGCACGCGTTGACTTAACAGCCTTCAAAAAACGTTGCTGCTCGTGAACTACATCATGAGTTTGCTTCAAAGAGACACTACGAAGTTCAATATTAGGTTGCATCGAAAAGATGGGTGCCATCGCAACACCTGAAGAGCCTGCAACCCCTTTAATTGAGGAAACCCATTGGCTATTGCCTTGCTGCTTAGTCAGTATATCTGTTGCTTCTGCACTGGCTATTGCGGTGGCAATTTGTGCAGCAAGAGTAACAATAAAGGCTTCTTCCGTTTCTGTAAAATAGCGTGCTTGTTCTTGTTGAATAGAAATAACGCCTAACACTTTGCGTTGATGAATAATGGGTGTGCCTAAAAAAGCATTGAACTTATCTTCTTTCACGGCTGGAGCATGCACAAAATGCGGGTGTTGACGAGCATTAGCGATATTTAGAGGTTCTTCACGTTGGGCAACCAAACCAATAAGCCCTTCGCTAAAGCCTAATGTTGTTTGTCCTAACGACTCTTGAGCAAGACCATCAGTGGCCATTAAAATAAAGTGTTGTTTTTGATGATCCGCCAAATATATTGAGCAACAGTCAGTGCGCATCACCGTTTTTATTTGCGTGACAATACGCGTTAGCGCACTATCAAGTGCACTATCTTGGCTAAACTCCAGTACTATTTTACGTAAACTGGTTAACATCTGAAACGCTTATACTCCTACGGTTATGAATGGGCATTGCTGGGTATTACTCCAATCAGCCATTAACGCCACCGACAAAATATACGAACAAATAATACCCCTAAAAAGAAAAATAGCCCACTGGATCAAAAGTGAGCTATTTCAATTCATACATAGTTATAACTAATTTCGACGCTTTCGACGAGGAATTGCAAACGTTGTGTTAGAGAATTCTTTCATCACTTTACGATAAACGTCTCGTTTAAATGCAACTACTTGCCTTACAGGGTACCAATAACTTACCCAGCGCCAATCGTCAAACTCAGGGTGATTTGAGTGCTCTAACTCAACCGCAGACTCTTTCGCAGTGAGTTTGAGTAAAAACCACTTCTGTTTTTGACCTATACAAACAGGTTTGCTTTCATGTCGGATCAAGCGCTTGGGTAACTTATAACGCAACCAATGTTTTGTCGTAGCCATCAACTTAACATGTTCTGGCTTTAAACCGACTTCTTCATATAACTCACGATACATGGTTTGCTCTGGTGTTTCGCCTTCATCAACTCCCCCCTGAGGAAATTGCCATGAATGCTGACCAAAACGTCGTGCCCAAAATACTTGTCCCCTGTCATTAATTATAACTATGCCGACATTGGCTCGATAGCCTTCGGCATCTATCACAGGACTTCCTAGAAAAATTTCACTATAAACTGATTCTTCCACAATAAAGTTCGATGAGCAAATAGAAAAATCAACGAATGTTAAATTTCCAGATATGTCTTGCGGCAATTGCTGCTCTTTCAGATAATAATAAGTAAATAAATGACACTTATTATTATGCAAAAACCTAATCCCCCAAAAACAGAAGAAGAATTACTTGCACGTGCCCAACGTATTGCAGGGCTATCATTAGGTGAAATTGCTCAACAATATGGTATTGCAGTACCTTCAAATTTGACTAAAGAAAAAGGTTGGGTGGGTTTGCTATTAGAACATGCATTAGGCGCTAGTGCGGGTTCAAAACCTGAACCCGACTTTACTGAATTAGGCATTGAGCTAAAATCTATTCCAATCAATCAACAAGCAAAACCTTTAGAAACTACCTTTGTTTGCGTTGCCCCACTCACAGGTTTAGTTGGTAATACATGGCAAAATAGTCATTTAAAGCATAAACTAACCAAAGTATTGTGGGTTCCTGTTATTGCTGAGCGAGAAATTCCTGTGGCTGAACGTATTGTATGCACACCTTTTTTATGGTGTCCGAGTGATTACGAAGAACAGTTAATGGCACAAGACTGGCAAGAACTCACCGATATGATAGTGTTAGGGGAAGTCGAAAAAATTAATGGTAAACATGGTCAAGTGTTACAATTAAGGCCAAAAGCTGCCAACAGCAGCGCGAAAACAAAAGCATATGACTATGAAGGAAAACCATTTATGACCTTACCTAGAGGTTTTTATTTGAAAACCGCATTTACTCAATACTTAATTAATCAACATTTACGTGTAATATGAGTTAACAACCGCCATGAAGTTTATGCGCAAATTTGAAAGATACTTGTCTGCACTATTCTTATTTACCATTATCACTTTATTACTCACTTCTTATTTCACTTTTAAAGAGGTGATAAACAGTTATAACAAAAACCAATATCAATCAATTATCCCGTTATTTTCAATCGTTAACACTGAAATTATTCGACCGCTGAATACTGCATTTTTTATTGCTAATGACCCTTTATTAATTGATTTAATTGATCAAGAGCAAGTCAGTAAGAACCGTTTACTGACTTATTTACGCACCATGTCTATAAGGCATAATGTTGTTACTTTTCTTGCACTTGAAAAGCATGATATTGATATTGACTCTAACGGCGAAGTACTTTCTTTATCAAGCGATAAAGCAGAATGGTATCACCGTTTAAAAGCGCAAGAATACACGCAGTTTGCTGACATAGGTAAAGCTGAAGATCCGCACCTATTTTTTGATATTAAGCTGTTTAACGCACAAGATGAGTTTCTCGGTTTTGCCGGTGTTGCGATAGATCTCGACCATTTTGCTGAAGCTTTTTCTGAATATAGAGAGCGCTTCGGCTTTGAATTAATTTTTGTAAACGAACAAAATGAAGTAACACTATCATCTAATCATTTAATGAAAACTGAAAGCCACCACCGTCAAGACGAAATCGTTCATGTTAACGATCTTGACTGGTATCAACAGATGATAAAAAACGGTGGAAAACAACTTGCTAATTCAATTATTGCTTACTCCGATGGTAACAGAGTAATTTCTCAAATGCCTTTACCTGCTTTAAATTGGCGTATGTTTATCATTTCGCCACCCGCTTCTGAACAACAAGAATACTGGACACTATTTTTGACTCGAATCGGTATATTTTTACTGATTATTATCGTGTTATATTCAATCTTCATTGGCGTTGTTGATTATTTCAAAAAAAGATTAGTTGAGAGTTCAGAAACAGACTTTCTCACTAAGCTTCCTAATCGCAGTTACTTAACATGGAAATACGAAGAGTTATCTTGCGAGCACGATAATATTTGTGTGGTGATCGCCGATATTGACCATTTCAAAGAAATAAATGATCAATATGGTCACGTTGTTGGTGATGCTGCTTTGCAAGAAGTTGCCCGCAAACTTGAAGCTTGTTTACGAAATGAAGATATCTGTGGCCGCTGGGGAGGAGAAGAATTTGTTATGATCCTCCCCGATATCTCATCAGAACAAGCGATTGAAATTATTGAACGCATGCGCGAAAGCATTGCAAATAACGCCTTTAGTCATTCAAGTATGAGTCAATCATTTAACATCACAATAAGTTTTGGCCTTTGCCATAAAAACAGTGGTAATCAATCACTCGATAACTTAATACAGCTAGCTGATACCGCGCTTTATCAAGCGAAATCTAAAGGTCGAAATCGTACTGAATACGTTAAATAATTTCTATCTGTTGGCTTACCGCCTGAGATTGGCCAGCCTCAATTGACACCCACTGAGTGTTTGCTGCCTCGAGGCAGACATATTCAGTTTCACCACCTTGATGTACATCTGCCATGGTCGCCGCTATCTCTCTACCTGGATTCCAAACAACCCATTGTTGGCAATCATTACTGGTTACTTTTATGGTACGTTGCCAACCGGTGTCTTTGATCAACTGCTCAGTATTATCATAATAAATACGATCAAGTGGGCCCACACAATTCACTAACTCGTCTATTTGTTGTTTCTTGCCAGTAATTTTATCATCAAAATGTACTCCTTTAAGCTGAGGAAGATGCACATTTTTAGGATTGCTAACAGCAAAATAGCTATGTAAGGCATGGCCAAATTTTAACGGTAACTCTCCGGTATTTTTGATCGATAATTGCTGATATAAACCTTTTGAAAAAATTAGGGTTTGTTCAACCTCAAACGAGTGTTGCCACGCTGAATGTCTATTTTCTCCTTTAATACTTAACACTAGCGTAATAGCTTCTTGAGTAATCGAACAAGAGCTTACTTGCCAATCACTGGTTCGTGCAAAGCCATGATTTCCTAGATTATTGCCTTGTTCATCTATCAAGGGCCCGAACCATGGCCAACAAATAGGAATCCCCCCTCTAATCGCTTTTCCTGCTTGATATTCAGCTTTATCACTTAACCAAAGAACGGGACGTTGATTGGTTGGCTGCCAACTAAGTACATGACCACCATAAACACTGACTTTTGCCTGACACAAAGGATGTTCAATCAGTAATATAGCGTGTTCGTTAGCAAGTTGTTGTTGGCTAATGCTTGCGTAGTCAGTTGATTTTAAAAGCGTAAGGCTCACAAGATATACCTAATTAAGTGTTAAAGTTTAAGTGTATCAAAGCATAGAATGGAAGAAAGTATAAAAGTATTCAGTGCATACAAAAAAAGCCAGACAAATTTGTCTGGCCTTAATAATATATTACGTGGCAGTTAGCACACGTATAACACTAATTACTTCACGTATGCTCTAGGCATATTCGTTTCAGCCGTGTAACGATCACGTAGTGCGTCTTGACGGCTCAATGTAGATGTTTCTACACCATCAATCCACATTTGTTCAACACGTGTGCTTAATTCAAATGGGTCACCGCTCCATAATACTAGGTCTGCTTTTTTCCCAACCGCAATACGACCAGCATCAATATTGAACGCATCTGCAACGTTAGCCGTGACTGCTTTTAAAGCATTTTCTTTTGAAACGCCGTTTGCTACAGAAATTCCCGCATCAAAACGAAGCATGTATAGATTATGTGTATCACCACTTACCGAATAAGCAACATTAACACCAGCATCAAACAAAGTACTTGCACTTGCTAAAGTGCGGTGCAGTGCATCAAAGCTAGGCAAGTTGTTAATTGCCCCCATAATAACCGGCACTTCTGCCTGCGCAATTTCATCAGCAACACTAACGGCATCACCAGCACCCGCAATCACTAAATCGAGCGAAAACTCTTTTTTAAGCGCGAGTAAAGCGAGAATATCTGTTGCACGATCAACATAGGCTATCATCGGTTTTTCACCGGCTAATAACGCATTAATTGCTTGGTCGGCACGCTTTGGCTTTTTCGCGTCTTTTTTATCCTTTTTCGCTTTCGATAATGCCTCTTTCGTATCTTGTAATTTATGACGAAGTTTTTGAATTTCCATGGCACGAGAGCCTTTACGCTTTGCACCTAAGTCAACAATGACGGCAACATCAGTCATACGTATGCTATCAAATTCACCCGATAAGTCAGCGAAGAATGCCTGGCCTTTAAACATATCATCGCCACCACGAGGAACCGATATATTGGTTGTAATTCCACCTTTTCGTGTATAAGGAATAACCGTAGATTTCGGGTTAAATGCCGCACTAGCATCAAAGGTTATGTTTGCTTTTTTCTCGCTAGAATCGCGCGTGCTAGACACCGCCGATACTTCAACTAAACCAAGCTGGTTCATTGAACCGATAAATCCTGGTGTCAGTGTTTTACCGCCAGCATCTATAGAGGTATCAGCATTAACAGTTTCAGGATTAATCGCAGTGATCACTCCTTCATCAAAAACAACAGTAGCGTTCGTTAACACTCCTTGTTCTGTCATGGTATGAATCGTTGCGTTAGTTACAGCAATGCTCTCTGCATATGCTGAGGCAGTGCTAGTAAGTGCTAACGTTAATAACGAAGCTTTAAATAATTTCATGGTCATTCTCCTTACTGCTGGCCTAATGAAAAATCACTAACGGCTTGATATTTATCATCAAAACGGTCATAAACCTTTGCGCCATCAATAAATACTTGTTCCGCTTGGGCATAAACACTAAACGGGTTGCTATTCCAGATCACCACATCAGCACTCTTACCTGATGCTAAACTACCTGTTTTATCTTCAATACCAAGTGATTTTGCTGCATTGGCGGTGATCCAAGTGATCGCATCTTTTGGCTTAATATCAAAGCCATTTTCATTGGCACGATACATCACTTTACCGGCTTCTTGGTTTAAACGTTGAATGGTAGTCGCTGAATCTGAATGTACAACCGCACACGAATTGGCTTTACTATCAACCACGGCAACATTTTCTTGGATCATGTCGTAAGCTTCCATTTTAAAGCCCCACCAATCTGGCCACATTGCTGCACAATTACCATTCTCAGCAAGTGTATCCGCAATCTTGTAAGCTTCTATAGCATGGTGGAATGTACCTGCGTGGTAACCAAACTCTTTTGAGAGATCGATCATCATCGCCATTTCTTCCGCTTTGTAGCAATGGTTATGAATTTTTATCTCGCCATCAAGCACACCTTTTAGCGTATCAAGTTCAATATCTCTAGCGGGTGCTTCTGAGTTTTTACCTTCAGCATAGTCTGCTTCATATTTATCCCATGCGCGTTTATATTCTACGGCCTCGGCCCAAGCCATACGGTAACCAGCCATGTTACCCATTCGTGTGGCAGGGGAAACTTTTTTCGAACCGTAAACACGTTTTGGATTTTCACCACAAGCCATTTTTAAACCATAAGGCGCATCTGGAAATTTCATCCCTTGCATAGTGTGACTAGGTACATTACGTAAGGTAACCCCTCGCCCACCAAATAAATTTGCCGAACCTGGTAAAATTTGTAAGGTCGTAATACCACCTGCACGAGCCCTATTAAAACCAGGATCTTGCGGCCAAACACTGTGTTCAGCCCATACTTCAGAGGTATTTGGTTGTGTTGCTTCGTTGCCGTCAGAATGTGACTCAGCTGAAGGGCTTGGATATACCCCCAAGTGCGAATGTACATCGATAACACCAGGTGTTACCCATTTACCTTTCGCATCGATAATGACAGCACCATCTGCAGAAAGCGAAGCACCTACTTGGCTAATTTTCCCATCAAGCATGAGTACATCTGCATTATCTAAACGCTCTCCAGTGCCCGTTAATACGGTAGCATTGCGAATAATGGTTGTTTGCTGAGGAAGCACTTGATAAGTGCTCGGATATGGATTTTTATTAATCTCTACTTTTTCATCTTGTTTTTCTGACTGAATACACGCCGTCAAAGACACTGAAATAGCAGCAACTAATACCGAAGGTATAAATTTTTGCATGTGAGGTTCCTGAACAAAAAATGTTATTAACTAACATTTGTAAATTTATCGTTATATTTTTATCACCATAACATTATTACGTAGTGAAGCTTTCGACAAGTGCATTTTTTCGCAATTGTATCAAAGTGCGACAAGATGTTTAATTTTAACGATAAGTAACCAACACAAGATGTGTAGACAAGAAGAATTGATTGAAATTACAATATCAAATGTTATTTGCTATTAAGAGTTTAAGAATTTACGCTTCCTTAAAAAGAGTAAAATAGTGATAATCACTCCGTAAATAACCGGTTCAGTTACACTAGCTTTCACCGACCAATAAAAGTGTATCCCCCCAAGTAAGATAGCGAGGTAAACCCAATTATGCAGTTTTTGCCAGCGCCTTCCCATACGCTTTTTAACCACTGACCATGAGGTGATAGCTAACAGCACTAGGATGATAAACGCTACCATACCTAATGTGATGTATGGTCGTTCAATAATCTCTTCAAAAAATAGCGCAAGGTTAAATTGAATTTCAAATGCCCAAAAACTCAACACATGGCATAGTGCATATAGAAAAGCATATAAACCAATTAATCGCCTATTTTGCATCAAAAAAGGCTTCTTGATGTACTTTGTTAATGGCGTAACGGCTAAGCTTAGTATTAGTAAATTTAATGCGCCAATACCGGTAAAATGTAACACGTACTCGACAGGATCTGCACCCAGCTGATCTGTGATGGCCATATAATAGACATTGATTAATAATGTTAAACTTATCGCGTGAATCAACACCTTTAACGTAAGTGTATCTCTTCTCATAACAACCTTTAAAAGTGTTTTGTTAAGTTCATATTTCGATATAGTTCAGCAACTTGCTCACCATAGCCATTAAATGGCAAAGTCTCTATGCGATTTCGAGCAAACAAGCCTCCGGTAGTTAATCGCCGTTCGCTAGCTTGGCTCCAGCGAGGATGATCAACGTTAGGGTTAACATTAGCGTAGAAGCCATATTCATTTGGCGCCAAAATATTCCAGGTTGTTGGCGGCATTTTTTCAACCAAACGAATGCTAACGATTGATTTGATACTTTTAAAGCCATACTTCCAAGGCACTACTAAGCGAATCGGCGCGCCATTTTGCGGCGGTAATGTTTTTCCGTAAAGCCCTACCGATAACAACGTTAAATCGTTAACGGCTTCATCAATTCTCAACCCTTCAACGTAAGGGTAATCAATACCGCCACCCATACGACGACTTGCCTGACCAGGCATTTGCTTAGGATCATAT
The DNA here is from genome assembly GCF_030295995.1 of Thalassotalea hakodatensis. NCBI lineage: Bacteria > Pseudomonadati > Pseudomonadota > Gammaproteobacteria > Alteromonadales > Colwelliaceae > Thalassotalea > Thalassotalea hakodatensis. The sequence goes on from NZ_AP027365.1 coordinate 3,399,179, forward strand.
AACGTTTGAAAGGCAACAAACTTCGCTTTTGATGTTGGTTGCACTTTTTTCAACAAATCAGCAAGCGGAAAGCCTATCCAAGGGATCACCATGGACCATGCTTCTACACAACGAAACCGGTATATACGTTCTTGCAACGTAAACATTGATAACAGCTGATCATAATCTAAGGTAATCGGTTTTTCACACTCGCCTTCTATTCGAAGTTGCCAAGGGTTAACCTGTAGCTGTTGAGCATTTTCTACTGGATCTGATTTACTGGTGCCAAATTCATAAAAATTATTATGAGAAGTGACTTTTGCTTCTGGCGTTAACGTTTCATCTAAAGGCGCTCCTTTTTTGAAAGTTAACGGGGTTGTTTTAAATTGTGCTGTATCTTTATTACTTGAAAACCAATCAAGTGCTGATGCGTGAGAAGGCGTTGCTAATAAACCCGTAGCACCTACGAAGCCAAGCTGCTTTAGCATAGTACGACGCGCTAAATAAACATTCTCATCTGTAACACTATGCTCCGGAAGATTAACGGCGCTGCTAATCGATTTTTTCATAACCTGCCTTGCCTCAATAATACCAATGAATATAAATACATTACTACGAATGAACTAGCCAATGAGTTCATTCGCATATTATTAGACCTGACTTTAGTAAAATATATTCGCTACCACATTAAATCATCTGGAATTTGATATTCAGCGTACGGGTCGTCTTCATCAACATCACTGGTAACTTTATCGTTTTGCACCAACAACACATCTGGAGCTAATGCAGCCACTTTGTCAGCAGTTTCAGAGGTCACTAAATACGTTATTTCGTCAACACCACACAAAGCTAAACGCCCATTAACTAAGGCATCATAACTTGTGTTATCTAAATGCATTTTTTTAATTTTATTGTTAAAAGTATAGTTATATACTTTCTCACCATCGACGCCTGTTACTTGATGATGCTGTAAAATTTGTACAATTCTCAGCTTATCTTCTTTTTCTTTTAATGCCTGTTGACGTTGGGCATTTAATGCTGAATCTTTTATTTGTTTTTCTTGTTGTTGCTTAGCTAAATCTTGCTGCACTTTCTCTTGTAAGCTAGCTTCAACTTGCTGCCCACTTTTTTGCTGCTTTTTCTTTTTCCGTCTTTCCGTGTTTGCTTTACGCGCACTTTGTTTGGTGGCAAGGCCGGCTTTTAATAGTTGATCTTGTAATGAAGACATGATGTTCTCAAAAATAATTAAGTTTTCGCTATTTTATCAAGCTAGATCAGAATTCATAGTCTGAAAATAACGTAAACAGTGTTGAAGTTGCTCTGGTGTATCTAAATCTGCAAATGCTGCTTCTAATGATAAAGAAATAACATTATCGCCATGTTGATTTACAATCGCCTTAGCGCCAGAATCTGGTGGTATGTGTTTAAGTTGCTTAAAGTAATCACGGGGAAAAATAATTGGCGGCGAAAATGCACCACTTTTACCGCGCGCACAAATGATACTGTTCGATGCTTGTTGCCACGTTTGTTTGGTTAACGCTAAATCTGCAGCTGTTAACTGCCATTGATCAACCAACAGTAACATTACCCCCTTCACCGTTGAAGGCAACGCATTAATCCCTGCTGCTATTGAACTTCCCATACCTTGTTGCCAATTTGGATTATTCACCACATTAACGGGTAAGTGATTGACCGCATCACTGACTTTTTCTGCATAACAACCCACAACTACCAGCACATTATTAGTGAGTGTTAGCGCAAGCTCACACTGCCTTGCAATGAGCTTATTTCCTTGCACTTCAACTAATTGTTTTGGCTGACCCAGCCTTGATGAACTACCGGCCGCTAATACGATTACAGCCAGCTCACTTTCTATTGTTGAATACGCCATGACTTTATCTGACTCGACTGAAATTGATGACTAATAAACTGCTGAATTTCAGCACAAATTGACAACGCGATGGCTTGTGGACTTCGTCCCCCTATATTTAGCCCAATAGGAGCAAAAACTTGTTGTTGTACATCAGATGCCGTTAACGACAACGCATTAAGTAGCTTATCTCGCCGACCTGCGGGACCTAATAAACCAATATAGCCAATATTAGCCGCTAACGCATGCTTAAGTATCTCACCATCATTATTTAAATTATGAGTCATCACAACAACAGCATCAAACCCCTGATAGTCACCAGCATTTGATTGTTCTGGTCGTAATTTACGCTTGGCAAAACAGTGCGCAAATGCTGGTTGGTCTAAATATGCTTGTCGATGATCTTGTAAAGTTACTCGCCAACCCAATTGCTCAATCATAGTAACTAACGGTGCTACATCAGGACCAGCCCCACACACTAATAAAGAAAATACCGGTGTAACCGGTGTGATCAGCCAATCTCCTTCGGGTAATTCGCGCTGAATATTATCATGATCAAAATCGTTGCTAGCCGTAATAAATTCAGCCATCCCTGCACTTTTATCTTCCACTTGCTGACAATAATATCCTGATTGCCTTTGCTGCACAGCCTTGAGTAATGATACGAAATTAAGATGGTTATTTATTTTCGTTAGTGGTTGTAGATAAATATCAATAGCACCGTCACACCCTAATCCTAGACCCCATAATAAGTCAGCATCAGCTTTTAAATCATACGTAAGTAGTTTTGTATGATTTTCTCTTAACACCTCTTGAGCGTGTAAAGCAATATCAGCCTCTAAACAGCCGCCACTTAATAAACCTGTACATTGTCCTTGCGCAGAAATTAACATCATGGTGCCTGTTTTTCGATACGTTGAACCCTTGGTAGCGACGATGGTCGCTAATACATAGTCTTGCTCAGTTGAAAAATTGCCTACAATTTGTAACCAGTTTTCTTGCATGTGTTAACCCTTTAAGGCTGGTCTTGCAAACATTTTAGTGTTTCCATTAAGGTATTCCAAGGCAGTAATGCACATTGTTTTCTAACGGGAAACTGTTGAATCATCAATAGTGGCGAAAACTGCTCTGCAAGCTCCCCTATCATTGAGATGTTCGTAGATAATGCCCCTGTTAACTGCTGAGCCATTAGCATAGCCTCAACTAAAGTTATCCCTTGTGCTTCTTGACACATAATAGATGCAGATGCTCGACAAATAGCACAGCTATCCCCATGAAAGGCAATGGCCTTAATCACTGATAATTCACCTTGATGCTTGATTTCACAACTCACCGTAATTTCATCACCGCAAGCGGGGTTCACACCTTCATATGAAGCATCTGCATTAATTGCCAACTCAAAGCCAACAGGGTGTTTATGATGAGCAAGTAAAGCAGTTTGATACAACTGGTGCTGAGATTTAGTGTGATCTACATGCTGTTTTTTGGTTAAAGCCAAGTGCATAACTCCAACATTAAAGTGCCATCATTTTATGTGCCGTTGTTAAACTAGCCACTAATTTATCAATATCTGAGACATCATTATACAACCCTAATGACGCGCGTATACTTGCGTTAACACCCAATGTTTGATGTAACGGTTGCGCGCAGTGATGGCCTGCACGAATTGCAATGCCATCATTATCAAGTAAGCTGGCAATATCATGGCAATGTACTTTTTTAACTTGAAAACTTACCAAAGTAGGAATTTTCTCCTCGACATCGGTGGCACATCGCTTTATCAGCGGTTGATAAAAGGGTAATTTTTCAAGCTCTGAATGCAAATATCCTGCTAAGTTATCAATATATTGATTAACATCATGCCATGAAATGTCCGCCATGTAATCAATCGCTTCAATTAAGCCAACAATCGCAGCAACATTATGAGATCCCGGTTCAAATTTGAGCGGACCAGCAATAAAACGACTTTGTTGATAACTTACTGACTCAATTACCCCGCCTCCTAATTGATACGGGCGCATGTTATCAAAAAGGTTTCCTTTTGCGTATAAAACGCCACAGCCTGTTGGACCATAAATTTTATGGGCTGAGAATACATAAAAATCACAATCGATTTCACTGACATTGACTGACCCTTTACAAATGGCTTGTGCACCATCAATTAACGTTGGTATACCTTTATTACGAGCAATACGACAAATATTAGATACCGGATTCATCAACCCAAGTACATTAGAGCAATGTGTAATTGCCAATAATTTTGTATCGCTATCAAGCAATGCGGATAAGTTTGCTTGATTGATTGTGCCATCTTTGTTCAAAGGCGCAATTCGCAACTCAACATTGTATTGTTGAGCTAAACGTTGCCAAGGCAGTAAATTAGCATGATGTTCAGCTGCACTGATCACTATATTAGCTTGGTCGCCATCTTGTTTTTCGATAAGCAAAGGTTCAACAAAGCTATATGCCACCATATTAATAGCATCAGTGGTACCATGATTAAACGAGATATTCTCGCCACTTTGTGCTCCAATAAAATGTGCGACTTTCTCGCGAGCTTGTTCGACTCTTTCAGTCACACTGGCACTCAGCTGATATAAGCCTTTATGACTATTTGCATGGGCATAACATTGATAGTGAAACACCGCATCAGCGACATGTTTTGGAGTTAAGCATGTGGCGGCAGAATCTAAATAACAAAGATTAGGGTGTGCGTGTGATAGATAAACTGGAAAGTCGTGCTTCCATGGACTAACAATAGACATGAGTTTTCATTCATTAACGAGCGTAATTTAACGTTACCAACGCTACGCTAAGATAGCAATTCGCTATTTGTAAGTTTTAATGACATGCGTTTCAGTTGTGAAACAACCTTCACACTACACGAAAATGGTTACGATATTATTTGACCAAACGCATAGGTACAACATCAGGCTTGACTTCTTCTTGAGGGTTTTTCTTGACAGTTTTTGAAGCCGTTACTTGTTTCTCTGGTGCAACAAGTATTTCTTTATGAACCGATTCGCCATTTTGGAAGCGGTGATATGAAATTTCATCTAAGCCAATTTTTTGAGCAAATTGATAAAAGCTTTTAAAGTCATGCTTAGAAAACTCATCATCATCTTTATTCAATAAACCATCAATGTACATTTTATTGCCATTAATATTACAATTTGCAATAGCTTGATATGGCTCACCATACTCATCAACTTTCAATGCACGAACGGCTTTGATTTCAAAATACCAATCGCCAACTTGGATATAACGTGAATGTGTTTGTGACATTTTTATTCTCTACTAAAATACGCCCACACATCAATCTAGATGTGTTGCACTATAAACAAACATGGTCAAGCAAAAACATCTTGTTTGATAAACGATTGAACAACTGACCGAAAAAAGAATTGCGATTGGCGAAATGCCATGTCCTTGCACTATCTATGATTATTACATTGTTTTTAGCTTTCGGCTAACACTTTTTTTACAAAGACAATCGCTCGTTTTTACAGCGTTCTATAATCTCACGATCTAACCGCTGTATTTAACCTGAACTCGGGATAAGAAATTAGCCAATCAACTGAAACGGTAAGCTTTTTTATTTATCAAACTGTTATATCACGGAGTTTTTTCTTATTACTGCGCACTTCCATCAACAACTCAGCCCAGTTAAGGCGAAGTAAGTATCGTACATTGTTCCTTTCTCACATTTCAGGTACTCTAAATTTATAAGACATTTACCTTTATTTACCTACTGATGAATCGCGTAAAAAAATCTCTCGCTGCCGGCTTACTTCTACTGTTATTAATCATTTCGATGGCAGCAACATGGCTATACAGCCAAATAGATGGCTCATTACCACAACTTGAAGGTAAAACAACATTATTTGGCTTAGAAAAAAGCGTTATGATAGAGCGCGACAGTAACGGTGTGGCAACCATCACAGCAGATAATAGGCAAGATCTAGCGCTTGCTACCGGCTTTTTACATGCCCAAGAGCGCTTCTTTCAAATGGACACTTTACGAAGAAACGCCGCGGGTGAATTATCAAGTTTATTTGGTGCCACTGCACTTTCCTATGACAAATCAGTTCGGATCCATCGGTTTCGTCAACGTGCAGAAGATATCGTTCAACAGCTTTCACCTTACGAAAAGATAATACTTGATGCCTACACTACAGGTGTAAACGAAGGTTTAAGACGTTTAAAAGCTTACCCATTCGAATATTTATTGTTACAACAGCGACCAGTTGAGTGGCGCCCAGAAGACAGTATTTTAGCGGTCTTTTCTATGTATTTAGATTTACAACATAAAGATGGAAAGCGAGAAAGAACACTAGGATTATTGCAAACGTTGTTAAATGACAAGGTATATCAATTTTTAAACCCCAAAGGCAGTGTTTGGGACGCCGCATTAGATGGCACTTCATATCAACCAGCACCACTACCAGACACACCTTGGCCTAGTGCAACATCTTCAACAACTCCATCAAAGAACACCCATTCTTTAGTATTAACGTTAGTTGATGCTTTTAATACACACAAACACACCGAAGCATTACCTGGCTCTAATAATTGGGCAGTTTCAGGCGCTTTATCTCAAACAGGTAGTGCTATTGTCGCTAACGACATGCATTTAACGTTACGTATTCCTAACACTTGGTATCGTGCCCGGTTTATATATCAAGACAATAATGCTACAACCGATATAACTGGCATTACACTGCCCGGCACCCCTACCATGGTTTCAGGCAGTAACGGTCATATTTCATGGGGTTTCACCAATAGTTATGGCGACTTTAGTGATGTGATCGTATTAGAAACCAATGAGCAAAACACTGAGTACCTCACACCAGAAGGTTTTAAACCTTTTATCAACACCACACAAATGGTAGCAATTAAGCAACAACTTTCAGAAGAAGTACAACTTCAAGAAACTATTTGGGGACCTGTTATTGGTAAAAACCATTTAGGTCAATTACTTGCTTATCGCTGGACAGCACACGACTCGACGGCAGTGAATTTAGGCTTATTGAAATTAGAATCGGCTGCAACGGTAAAACAAGCATTTACCGTTGCAGCAAATACCGGTATTCCAGCACAAAATATGGTTATTGGGGATAAAAACGGTAACATTGGCTGGACAATAATAGGAAAGATCCCTAAACGAAATAAACCCTTTGGTGAAACACCTGTATCGTGGGCGAAGGGTAAGTATCAATGGAATGGATATTTGCCAGCCACAGATTACCCCAGCATTTATAACCCAAAAACACAACGATTATGGACGGCAAATGCCCGTGTTGTTGGCGGAGATATGCTGAAAAAACTAGGCAACGGCGGTTACGCACTAGGTGCACGTGCGAAACAAATTTCACAACGCTTATTTGCAGAAAACTCTTTCGATGAAACAACACTACTGGATATTGCACTTGATGATAACGCTGTATTTTTAGATCGTTGGCATGAATTTATTATCGATCAGGTATTAACCACCGATATCATTGAGCAATACCCTGATTGGCAAGAAGCAAAAACCTTATTACTCGCAGAAACCGAACTATCGGCAAGTGTCGATTCAGTAAGCTATCGTTTGATCAGAAACTTTCGTTTAGCGCTCCGTGATCGCGTATTTAGTCAATTAGCAGCTAACATGGAAAACATTGATAAGTCTTTTGACATTCGTTCCATCCGCCATCAATTAGAAATACCGCTATGGCAATTAGTCACCCAACAACCGAATAACTTCTTATGGTTGCCAGATGAAGAGTGGCAGCAAACTTTTATCTTGGCATTTGAGCTAACCTTTCAAACGCTAACGAAAGATCAAGACCTTACTAGCGCAACGTGGGGGCAACAAAATACAGCTGCGATACAACACCCGTTAGCGAAAGGCTTACCACTGCTCTCGAGTTGGTTATCAATGCCAACAACACCCATGCCGGGTGATAGTTATATGCCAAGAGTACAAAGTGCTCACTTTGGAGCTTCTCAGCGTATGGTAGTATCACCAGGCTATGAAGAGCATGGTATTTTTCATATGCCCACGAGTCAAGCAAGCCATCCTTGGAGCCCTTATTTTGCAGTAGGACATCAAGATTGGCTGGACGGTAAGACATCCCCATTTTTACCTGGAAAAACTAAATATACACTAACCTTGCTAAGTTATTAGGAACCAACATGACTCTTCTCATCAGCTGTTTACTCATTGCCCTATTGTTGCCGTATATTGCTAAATTACCTGTTGCAATTGCGATGCACAAACTTGGAGGCTACAACAACAAGGCCCCAAGAAGCCAACAAGCAAAATTAACCGGGTTTGGTGCTCGCGCATTAGCAGCTCACCAAAATGCCTTCGAGTCTGTCATTATTTTTGCGCCTGCGGTTATTTTAGCGATCGCAACTAACCATACTGGCGAACTCATTCAGCAACTTGCTATAGCCCATATTGTTGCGCGCATCTTTTATCACATTCTCTATTTGGCTAATATTAGTACGTTGCGTAGTATTATTTGGGGTATTAGTTTATTGTGCGCGTTAACCATTGTGTGGCAGTGTTTACCGTAATGCATGCCAAAAGCTGGCTTATATAGCAAAGTACAAACGGTTGATGTCAAATAGGTATAAATAAATTGTTGAAAAACACCGGCGTGCTAGCTAAAGTAAACCGATGAACAATATAACACTCTCTTTTATCTTTATCTTTTTTAGAACCCAGCACTAGGGAGAGTTGTTGTCGTACAGAATTAGCGATAAACCTCCCAAGCGGAGGTTTTTTTATGCCAAGAAGAATCTTTATTATTAGTAACGTTGGAAACACCCCTTATGTCCGTAAGCGAAGAATTAGATCTTAATAAAATCAGAGAACACATAACGCAACTTGATCAAGAATTACTTGCGTTATTTGCAAAACGCCGTTCACTTACGCTAAATGTTGCTAAAAGCAAAGCGCATCAAATTAGACCTGTCCGTGACCAACAACGCGAGCAAGATTTGCTCGTTCGCCTAATTAAGCAAGGTAGAGAATATGGCCTTGATGCCCACTATGTTACCAGCGTTTTTCAAACCATCATTGAAGATTCAGTGTTAAATCAACAGGCTTATTTACAAACACTTGCTAACCCTAACATTGAAATGCCAGCAGTGAGTGTGGCTTTTTTAGGCAACAAAGGTTCGTATAGCTATTTAGCCAGTCACCGTTACTTTTCGAGAAGAGCAGAAAAAATTATCGAACATGGTTGCCAAAGCTTTAGTGAAATTTTACAACAGGTTGAATCAGGACACGCAGACTACGGAATGCTGCCAATCGAAAATACAAGTTCAGGCGGTATCAATCAAGTTTACGACTTATTGCAACACACTAACCTTTCAATTGTTGGTGAAATTACCCAGCCAATTGAACATTGTTTACTTACTGCAGTTAATACCAGCCTTAGCAATATCAAAACGATTTACGCCCACGGCCAACCTTTCGCACAATGTAGTAACTTTCTTGATAAACAAAGTGGCATGCGCATTGAATATTGCGAAAGCACTGCAGAAGCCATGGCAAAAGCAAATGAATTACAAGATCCAACTGTTGCTGTTATAGGCAGTGAAGAAGGTGGTAAACTGTACAATTTGCATGCACTAGAAAAAGCAATCGCTAATCAATCAGAAAACCATAGTCGCTTTATTTTAGTCGCAAGAAAGCCAATAGAAGTTGCGGAGCAAATTCCTGCAAAAACCACTTTTATTCTTGCTACAGGACAAAAACCTGGCGCATTAGTTGAGTGTTTAGTGATCCTCAAAAATGCCGGTATTAACATGTGTAAACTAGAGTCAAGGCCGATTCAAGGTCGCCCTTGGGAAGAAATGTTTTATATTGATGTAGAAGCAAACCTAAAGCAAATTACCATGCAAGAGGCGATAAGATCGTTAACGTCAATCACAAATTTTATCAAAGTACTCGGTTGTTACCCTATCGAACATATTAATCCAACCAGTGTACCTAGCAGTGCGCTAAACACCAGTTCATAGATATTCTCGTAGGTAATGTTACATGTTAGCGTGTGAATTTCACGTTAACATGTCACGTAAAAACGACTATTCAAGCCGCTAAACATATCGCAATAAATACTCAATAGTCTTCATACGTAATAAATTTATGAAGAAATTTCAGAGAAGTGCAAACATTTAGTAAAATTCCCGATATACTAAGAAAAACCATATCACGAAACTAACAGGATGGATTAAGTGAAAGTTATTTCTTCAATTATTGTAGTAATTCTACTTCTTTGCGGCGGAGCATTATGGTTTATTGCTGGTGGCTCACTAAATGAATATGTCAAAACACAAATTGAAACTGTTGGGCATCAGGTAACAGAACAAAATGTGACCGTTAATCAAGTCGACATTCAATTAGCCAAAGGTGCAGGCAGCATTTATGGTTTAAATCTACCTAACCCTAGCCAATACAACTACCCAAATGCATTCACTTTAGACGAAATCACTCTCGATATTAATATTGAAAGTCTGATTGAAGAACCTATTGTTTTAGATGCTATCGTTATTCAAAAACCTGAAGCATTTGTAGAGTTCACCAAGGAAGGAAATGCTAACATCAAAGAGTTAATCGATACTATCGGAAAAAACTTACCTAAATCACAAGCAGAAGAAGCGCCAAGCACGAAAGCTGAGCCCAAAATAGCGATTAAAAAGGTTATTTTAGCAGGCACTGCGTTATCAATGGATTTATCAGCATTAGGTAATAAAGAACATCAAGCAACATTACCAGATATTACCTTAACCAATATTGGTGGTGAACAAGGGTTGCCTGCGAGCCAATTAGGGAGTGTTATTATTAAAGAAGCGTTGTCTGAAATTTGGCGTCACACCAAAAAAGTACAAAAAGAGAAACTCAAAGACAAAGCAAAAGAAAAAATCAAAGAAAAAGCGAAAGAAAAATTATCTGAATTATTTAATTAACAACGTTACTGAGAGATTGCTGCAATGAAACACAGTATTTTAATAATGATAATCATTGTTTCTTTGATAATGGTGAACAATTCCGTTAAGGCTTCAGAGTGGGAATTTAGTGCTCATGTGGGTCAATCTTGGGCGCCCGATTTGAACGGCTTCAACAATAGCGAAACTATTACCATTGATGACGGTATCAATTATGGTTTAGGAATCGCTTGGTTTGATTCACCAACCGGTATGGGGCAAGTACTTTTTAACCACGTTAAACATGACTTCATTAGCGAGTATGATCAAAGCCAGCAATCACTCGACATTTTATATGGTCACTTCAATGGTATTGCGCTTTTTAAGCAAGAAAACTACACAACAACCGTATCTCTTGGTTTAGGTGGCGCAGCATTTGAAACTGAACAAAACAATGAGCTCTATCCTTCAGCAACACTTGCTTTAGGTACTCGCTACGAGTTTTCAGATAATCTATCGTTTTTTACTGAGCTTAGAGGTTATGCAAGCTTAGTTGATGAAGACGATAATATATTTTGCCAAGCTGAAAGCTGCCATGCACAATTTGAAGATAACCTTTGGTTTGAAGCAAATGTCGTCATCGGCATTGCTTTTCGATTTTAAACATTATTTATTTCTATTGGTATAAAAGGACAAACTAAATGACTAAAGTAATTGCTGTAATATGCACTTCAATATTACTAGTTGCTTGTGCCCCTGAAGTGGGCTCTAAAGCATGGTGTGAAGCGATGAAAGAAAAACCCAAAGGAGATTGGACAGCTAACGAAGCTGCCGATTATACCAAGCATTGTTTGTTTAAATCAGACGACGAAGAGTAACAAAAAACACAACGCCTAGGCGTTGTGTTTTTTTATCATCTTATCTATATCATCCACTAATGATTTTCTTGAACGCTCAATAATTCTACCGATTTCTTGGTCATCTACATAAATAACAATCGTTGGTGTAAACTGCACTCCCGCTTTTTTAGCTCGTCCTTTTGCTTCTGTTTTTTGATAATTTAACGCGATCAACTGATACGAAAACGCTTTATTTACGTCCATAATTTTCAATAACTTCGGCACTTCGCGTTCACTATCATGGCACCATGTACCAAAATAAACATCAAAGTGAGTACTATCGGGCCATTCCCGTATTAATGCCGTTTCTTCCTCACTAAGGTGAAATTGGTGGTAACCATTAGAAAATTGCACTTGAGAAGACAGTAACTGTTGGCGTGATATATCGCCCTCTGCCATCTGCTCTGTATCATTTAAGGCACAACCTGCTAACAAACCAATGCTTAAACAACAGCTCAAAAATTGTTTTTTCATGTTATATCAATGTTTTTTTAATTCGTTTGCTTTTAATAACATGGCTTTACTTTCATGTAAAAAGGTTTCTGCATAATCACCAAACCAATCAGAAACCTGATTAAACATGCTGACAAAAGCGGTTTTATCGCCCATTTCTACATCTTCTAATAATTCAAGAAAACGATAAGCAAAACGCTTCATCATGGCAACATTTTCACGGTTTGAAAAAATAATATCCGTATATAAAATAGGATTTTGCGCAAACAATCGCCCTACCATAATCAACTCTAGACGGTAAATAGGTGAACTCATCTCTACCAATTGAGATATTTCAGCGCCTTCAGCCATTAAATGATAGCCATAAGCAATAGTAGAAAAATGTCTCATTACTTGTACCATCGACATGGCATCATCGTGTTGATGGGCACTAACGGCATGAATTTTAGCTCCCCAAACAGTGAACTGTTCTAATAACCATTGATATTTATCTGGTGAACGACCTTCACATGCAATAATAGTTTGTTTAATCAAACCAGAAACATCTGGACCAAACATAGGATGTAAACCAACCACAGGCCCATTATGCACCTTCATCATTTCAAACAATGGCGATGCTTTTACACTGGTAAAATCCGCTAAAATACAATCATCAGGCAGTTGGGATAACTGTCCAATAATGTTGGTGGTTAACCTTATTGGCACTGAAACTATCACTAAACTAGCGTCAGCAAGTATCTCTTTACTTCTAGGCCAATCGTCATGCTCCAGTATTTCCACCGCGTAATGAGAGCGAGTGAACAAATCAACAAATACTGCACCAAGTTGTCCAGCCCCACCAATGACGACTACTTTTCTGCAATCAAGGTTTACACAGCGGTAACCACTGGCATCTTGGCTTCGATAAGAATCTCGCATTAATCGACGAAGAATATCTTCTATAAGCTCAGGACAAACGCCCGCTTGCTCAGCTTGCTCTCGACGTTTCATCAACAGCTGAGTTTCTCGATCAGGCGCATAAATTGGCATGCCTACTTGGCTTTTCAGCGCACCAACCTTACTGGTAATCGTACGACGCTTTGCAAGAAGCTCAACTAATTGGCTATCTACCTCGTCTATTTGGTCTCGTAAAGCCGTAAGCTCAACAGTGATGTCTGGTTTATCCATAACTATACTTTATTGAATTCTCGTTTTTAAAACAGTGGCTAATTGATCAACACTTCGCATAAGCAATGCTTTTGTCGTACTAAAATCAATACATGCATCAGTCACTGAAACACCATATTGTAGTTCCGTTTTTGGTAAATTTGCGCTTTGATTACCTTCATTTAAATGACTTTCAAGCATAATACCAATAATAGATTTATTGCCATTAACAATTTGTTCAACCACATCATCAGCGACAATAGGTTGACGACGATAATCTTTGTTTGAATTACCGTGAGAACAGTCTACAACGATACCTGGTTCTAAGTGATGTTTTGCTAATTGCTGTTCACAAAGCGCTATATCATCTGCTTGATAATTCGGTTTCTTACCACCTCGTAAAATAACATGACCATCAGGGTTACCCGATGTTGTAATTAAGGCAACTTGCCCTTGCTGGTTTATTCCCATGAAACGATGTGCTGATGCAGCAGATTGCATCGCATTAATTGCCACATCTAAACTACCATTTGTACCGTTTTTAAAGCCTATTGGCATTGATAAACCGCTTGCCATTTCGCGATGTGTTTGCGATTCAGTCGTTCTAGCACCAATGGCAGACCAGCTAAAAAGTTCCGCTAAATACTGGGGGCTTATTGGATCTAGTGCTTCAGTTGCCAAAGGTAAACCTAAATCCGTTAGATATAACAATAGTTCACGTGCTTTTCTTAAGCCATTTTCTACATCGAATGAACCATTCATATGTGGATCATTAATCAGGCCTTTCCAACCTACCGTTGTCCTTGGTTTTTCAAAGTAAACACGCATCACAATATATAAGGTATCTTTATATTGATCATGCAGTGTTTTTAGCTGTTGAGCATATTCTTTAGCAGCTTCAACGTCATGGATAGAGCAAGGACCACTGATCACGAGAAAACGATGATCTTTTTTATGAATGATATTAGAAATATCTTGTCGTGCATTAATGATAAATTCTCGGCCCTTTGTTGACAGCGGCAATTCTTCGCGAAGCTGCTCAGGCGTTAATAACACTTCTTCGGCATTGACATGTATATTGTTTAGAGACCCTTGTGGGCTTATCGCATTCGATTTTAGTTCAGACATTTTATGTTCCAGATAATTTTAACAGCGAGTTTTATAAGAATAATACATATGTGCTAAACAGAGTGTTTAGCAATAGAAAGACCAAGAATAATAAAGGCAAATTATATTCAAAATCATTACATGTACAACTGTAAAGTTTTATTTACTCAATTTGTAATGATATTCTTACACGTTATTTTTTATCTGGCAATCTATTTCTCATTTTCAAACTTAATTTTAAGCAAAAAAAAGCGCCCTTAAGACGCTTTAGTTCATACGATACACAATTAACCATGAACAATACGATTATCTATTAGATTATCAACAACAGCTGGATCAGCCAATGTTGAAGTATCGCCTAACGTTCCAATATCATTTTCGGCAATTTTACGTAAGATACGACGCATAATTTTGCCGGAACGGGTTTTAGGTAAACCCGGTGCCCACTGAATATAATCTGGTTTAGCAAAACGACCTAACTCATTAGCAACAAATTCAATAAGCTCTTTGTTAAGTTCAGGAGTTTCAGTAGCACTGGCCATAAGTGTTACATAGGCATATACCCCTTGCCCTTTCACTTCATGTGGATAACCAACAACCGCCGCTTCGGCTACTGCAGGATGAAGTACTAATGCACTTTCAATTTCTGCTGTGCCTAAACGGTGCCCAGAAACATTCAAAACATCATCAACACGACCTGTTATCCAATAAAAGCCATCTTCATCACGTTTGGCACCATCACCGGTAAAATAGTTACCTGGATACTGACTCAAATAGGTATCAATGAAGCGTTCATGATTGCCATAAACACTACGTAATTGCCCCGGCCAGCTGCCCGTCATCACTAATAAGCCTTGGTTTTCACCTTCAAGGGTATTACCGTCTTTATCAAATAGTGCAGGTTTTACACCAAAGAATGGTTTTCCTGCAGCACCTGGTTTCATATCAACCGCGCCAGGTAATGAAGTGATCAATATCCCGCCAGTTTCAGTTTGCCACCAGGTGTCAACAATGGGACAATTAGATTTTCCAACCACTTCATAATACCAATGCCAAGCTTCTGGGTTAATTGGTTCACCTACGGTGCCCAATAGACGCAAATCAGATAAATCATATTTAGTCACATAATCATCACCTACACTCATTAAGGCGCGAATTGCCGTTGGTGCGGTATAAAAAATATTTACCTTGTGTTTTTCACATACTTGCCAAAATCTTCCAGCATCTGGGTAGGTTGGTACACCTTCAAAGACAAGAGTAGTTGCACCATTTGCTAAAGGTCCGTAGAAAATATATGAATGGCCAGTGATCCAGCCAGCATCAGCTGTACACCAATAAATTTCACCATCTTTATAATCAAACACATATTTATGTGTCATTGCTGCGTACAATGAATACCCGCCGCAGGTATGTAATACCCCTTTTGGCGTACCTGTTGAACCCGAAGTGTAAAGAATAAACAGCGGATCTTCGGCATCCATTTCTTCTGGCTCACATACTGCTGCTAGATCAGCTACGGCAGCCTGATACTTAACATCAATTGCATCATTGTAAGCAACATCACCGCCCGTACGTTCAACAACAATGACTGAATGTACGTTAGGGCAATCTGCAATGGCTGCATCGACATTAGCTTTTAATGGAATAACACGGCCACCGCGTAAGCTTTCATCTGCAGTTACCACAACTTTACAATCAGCATCATCAATACGAGCGCGAATAGATTCAGTTGAAAAACCACCAAACACAACAGAGTGAACAGCACCAATGCGTGCACAAGCAAGCATTGCGTAGCCAACTTCAGGGATCATTGGCATATAAATGCACACACGATCACCTTTTTCGACACCGCGTGCTTTTAATAAATTTGCAAAACGACAGACATGATCATGCAATTCTTGATAGGTAACTTTTAAATCTTCTTCGGGGTTATCCCCTTCCCATATAATCGCCACATCATTTGCCTTTGTGGCAAGGTGTCTATCGATACAGTTATAGCTGACATTCAGCTTGCCACCTTCAAACCATGTTATATCGCCCGATTTCAAGTCAACTTTGCTTACCGTATCAAACGGTTTTGACCAATCAAGGAATTGATTAGCTTGCTCTGCCCAAAATTCATCTGGTTGGTCGATTGATTGTTGATACATTCTCTCGTAGGTTTCTGTATCAATATGCGTATGTGCCTTGGCACTGGCAGATACAGGATAACGACTCTTTAGTTCTTGCATGATAAGTCCTTCGTAAATATAACTTGAGATATTCTTGCTTTCTACTAACCGCCTTCGCCATTAGTAACAATTGTATTTTTTATAAGTGGCAACATCATATAGCATGTAAATCGTTTCGCATACTCAACTAAAGTCGAATAGCGCTGAATACACGATAAACAAAATAGGTCGCCCTATGCTTACATTATCACCGTTGAGCACAATTGACAACGCTGTCATTTGTTGTGTGAATGAACCTATTTAAATGAGGTAAAATCGAAGAGTCAAGTTGTAGGGGTTAATGTTTTAAGGAGGAAGCGCTTTATGGCTTTATCATAAAGCGCCTAATTAACAATTACTGACAACTAACTGCTTGATCTGTTTCTTTTATCGAACGGTAATCAATATTGCTAATTGATAGACTATTACTACCAGCGACTAACAGAGCAAAAGGGGAAACAATCTGGCTAAATTTAACCCCTTGTTCTGCAAAACATTCTAAAGGAATAGCTATATTCTTCCATGTATTTAACGGTAAATGATTAAGCGTTTTATCGATCTTGACGTTGCCAGAGCAACTACCTCGCTCGTCGCCAATGCTTTCACAACTTAATTGAACCTTAGCGCTCTTTATCTCTCCGCTATTTCGGCGCATTGATATCACAAGGTAATTACCGGCTTCATGTGCGGCGGTTAAATCTTCTCGAAAACCATTACCGGTTGTCATTGAAAGACCTGCAGATGTAGCGTCGCTACTCGTTAAGGTAAAAGCATCTTCTTGCACGTTACGATCAATAGTACGGTAGGTAACATGAGTCAATGACGCAGTACTAGAGTTAATAACTTTCTGATCATCACCATCTATTAAGTTTAATTGCCATAACTTAGATACTTGTCCATTAAATAAATTAACATAGCTTTGATCAGCGCTGACCTTAGCCGATTGTTCATTTAAGTTATCTGAAAGTAAGCTTTCTTCACCATAGCGTAAGCCAAATCCATAAGGTAGTAGTGGTTCGTTATCCTCATCAAAACGATTAACTAGCTGATCAGCTGATTTCGGCCAAGAGAACGAAAGCTTGCCCTTAAAATCATACTGAACTTGTCCTTTATCGTCGGTGAGCAACACATCAGCAACAGCTTTACCTTCTGAGCCTGGTAACCATACGGCGACAAAAGCATCACTTGCATTAAGCTCTGCATTTACCCACATCGGACGCCCACTAATAAACAAAGAGACGACCGGAATATTTTGTGCTTTTAGCTTTTTCAGTAACGCTAAATCACTTTTTATGCCGCGCTGATAGTCTAAATTTGAACGATCGCCATGTCCTTCTGCATAAGGTTCTTCGCCGAAAACAACAACGGCAACATCCGGCTTTTGACTAAATTCACCTTGCACATTTAGCTCAACGCTTCCACCGGCTTTTGTTACCTGCGATTTAATTCCTTGATAAATCGAACTTCCGCCGGGAAAATCTTCATTGGTGTTGTTTGTTCCTTGCCAAGTGATCGTCCAACCACCTGATTGCTTACCTATGTTATCTGCGCCATCGCCTGCAACTAAAATATGTTGGCTAGGTTTAAGTGGTAAAATATTGCCTTTATTTTTAAGTAGTACCAATGACTCTCTTACTGCTTGCTGAGCAACAAGGCGATGTGACTGCTGACCAATTAATGCTGTTTTACCAGAAAATAAACGATTTTTAGGACTAGGTTTATCAAATAAACCCGCTCTAAATTTTACCCGCAAAATTCTACGTACCGCATCATCAACTCTTGAATGCGCTATCACACCTTCTTTAACTTGTTTAATGGTGTTTTCCAATAACGGCTTCCAAGCATCGGTAGGCACCATATAAATATCTAAGCCAGCATTAACCGCTTGAGGGCAATTATCATTGGTACAGCCTTCAATTTGGCCATGGCCATTCCAATCTCCAACCACAAAACCATCGAAGCCCATTTGCTCTTTTAACACATTGGTGAGTAAGTATTTATGACCATGCAGTTTTTTCCCATGCCAGCTGTTGAATGACGCCATGACTGATTGAGCACCAGCCGTAAGGCCACCAACATAGCCTTGGCCATGAATATCAAACAGCTCTTGTTCAGTGGCAATATTATTACCTTGATCATCACCACCAACCGTACCACCATCACCAATAAAATGCTTAACCGTACTGATCACGCGATCATCACCTAAGAAATCTTTTCCAGCATGACCTTGCAGCCCTTTAACAATGGCATATGCGTATTTTTTAACGATATCAGGATCTTCAGAGTAGCCTTCATAAGTTCTTCCCCATCGATCATCCCTCACCGTTGCTACGGTAGGCGCAAATACCCAATCAATCCCTGTTACCATCACTTCAGTCGCGGTTATTTGTGCAATTTTCTCGATCAATGCAGGGTTATTCGCTGCACCCAAGCCGATATTATGAGGAAATAACGTCGCGCCTATTACGTTGTTGTGCCCATGTACGGCATCAGTACCCCACATTGTTGGAATAGCAATTCCATCAATGCTGTCATCAATCGATGCTTGGTACATTTTTTCTGCTAATACGATCCAATCTTGCGGAGTTGAGTGTTTTTCATTATTGGGAAAAGAGCCACCACCATTTAAATATGAACCAAAGCCATAACGACGCATATCTTCAACACTGATATCTCTTATTTCCGGCTGGATCATTTGCGCGACTTTTTGTTCGAGCGTCATTTTTGACAATAGTGCTTCAACTTTTTTTTCTATAATAGGGTTTTGTTTAACGTCAGAAACAATTTCAGGCCAAACTTCAGCAGCTTTACCTTTATCAACATATTGTTGTTGCTCAGTTTTATACGCTTGTTGGCAAGCACCAAGCAAACTAATGCATGACAGCGCCACACAAGATTTTAATAACACATTCATCATTATTCCTTAACTCCTTCAACTTGAGTAGGCACTGAGCCCTTAACACCATAAAAAGCAATGTAGATATAACAAAGCAATGGTAAGAAGAATGCTAACTGTAAACCTATAGCATCAGCCATCACTCCTTGCAGTAACGGTACAATGGCGCCTCCAACAATAGCGAGACATAACACGCCAGAACCTCGGCTTGCATGCTGTCCTAATCCGCTAATAGCAAGACTAAAAATGGTTGGAAACATAATGGAATTAAACAGCCCAATGGCCAGCACTGACCATTTTGCGATGTCTCCAGAAGAAAAAATAGTTAACAATAAGAGTACAATGGCAGCAACAGCATTAAAGGCAAGTACTTTACCCGCGCTAATGTGTTGCATCACAATGGCACCAACAAAGCGGCCAATCATGGCGCCACCCCAGTAATAGGCAATTAAACGCGAGGCTTCAGCTTCCGTTAAACCAGCAATAGTTGGATCGTTTAAATAACTCACAAGAAAACTGCCAATCGCCACTTCAGCACCGACATAAAGGAAAATAGCAATGGCACCTAGTTTGAGGTGCGAAAATTTAAGGGCATCAGCATAATTTGCAGTGTTTTGTTTAACCGTTCCTAAATTCGGCAAAGTTAATTTTGCAAAAATTCCCGCCAGTAAAAGCAACGCAGCCGCAAGTAATAAGTAAGGCAACTGTACAGCAGAAGATCCAGACTCTGGGGTTATCTCTGCGCCAGAAAAAATAAGGTATGCGCCAAAAAATGGGGCTAATGTCGTGCCTAACGAATTAAACGCTTGGGTCATGGTTAACCGCGACGGTGCGGTTTTAACCGGCCCTAATACGCTAACAAAAGGATTTGCTGATACTTGTAATATAGTGATCCCTGCGGCCAACACAAACAACGCAATTAAAAATAATAAATACACTTCCATTGACGCTGCGGGATAAAATAATAAACAACCACATGCAGCTATACTTAATCCGGTAACAATCCCTTTTTGATAACCAATTCTTGCCACTAAATTTCCCGCAGGAATCGACACAATGAAATAGGCACTAAAAAAGCAAAACTGGATCAGCATAGCTTGAGTGTAAGACAGTTCAAATGCGCCCTTTAAATAAGGAATTAAAATATCATTTAAACAAGTTATAAAACCCCACATAAAAAATAATGTAGTAAGAGAACACAATGCCCAAGTGTTGTTACTCGTATCTTGTGGTGGTAATTGCTCTGTTACAGGCTTTGCTGATACCGAAAACTCAGCCATAAAGCACTCCTTCATCTGTTGTTATCAAAGAATTTTCAAAAATTCACGAGGACTTCTCGTACAATAAAAAAGTTCGGCGGAGGCCCTCCACCGAACAACCACCCCCCTATTGAAAGCTATATCGAACACCGACTACATAACGAGGGCCATACTGACGAGCAAATAAGAACTGCTCTTCATAACGGCCAAAACCTTGTTCCGTTTCGTTATTAATATTAATGCCTTCAAAAAAGACGGTTGTTTGCTCATCGATGTCATAATTGACGCTTAAGTCCCATTGGCCAAAAGCTTTTGCAAACTGTGGAGGGTTATCGGAAGAGCCTTCATTTTGCCCAACACCAATTAAGTACTCGTCTCGCCAAGCATACGTTGCTTTAACAGACAAGCCATGTTTCTCGTAGAAAGCCTGAAAATTTGCCGAATCGCTTAGACCTGTTAACGGGGTTTGCTGGGCTAAACTATTCACGTCAAACTCAACATCACCATCGACAATTGTGCCATTGATGCCCAAGCCAAAGCCGCTTTCACCAAATAAATGCTGGAAAGCAAGTTCAACGCCATCTACCGTTTTCGTATCAGGCGCATTAAAAGGTCGACGAATATCCCAAGAAATTAGCGGATCCTCTGATGAAGGTGTTAAATAACCTTGGTCATTTAATGGCGAACCATTGGCTTGTATTTCAGCAAAAATAGCGTCATTCGTTGCTTGCTCGCCACGCGATTCAATATCAGCTACCGCTTGATTCCAGCGTGGGCCTAAATAAATGTCGTGAAAACCTTCAATGGTTGTTGAGACGATTTGGCTACCAATAAAGTTTTCCACCTCTTTACGGAAGTAACCCACAGAGGCATAACTGGCCTCACCGTAATAATACTCAAGGCTTAGATCAAAGTTAGTTGACTCAAATGGCATTAAATTGGTATTTCCTTCGCCACCATTTCGCGAGCCAATTTTTGGACTGCCAGATAAACTTCTACCGCCGGCTAAATCGCCTAAAGGTGCGCGTGTAATGGTTTTACCCCATGACACACGACCGACTAGTTCGTCAGTCAAATCAACTTTTACATCGATCATAGGTAAGAACACATCATGTTCACCAGTTTGCTCTAAAAAATTTGAATCGCCCGGTAGGTATTGCGTATGCCATTCACTCCCTCCCTTCCACCAGACAGTGGTTGGTACAGGCTGTAACACATGGCTAGTCACTTCGGTTTCTTCATAACGAACGCCAATATTTACTTGTACCGGAAATTCAGCAACATCAAATTCCCATTGAGACTGTAAATAAATACTTTGGGTTTCTTCTTTTACCGAGCCTTGAGTAATCGTACCCATATCATGGTAAGCAGTCGTGGCAAAGTAATCATCGCCACCAAGCACTTCATTGGTTAGGAATGCTTCTGAGCGAGCAACCACTTCGTCAAAATCAAAGGTGTAATAATAGTTAGGCGTTAAATTAGCGCCGCCACTACTAAACGCATCCAGAAAGTTATCCGTGCTATTGCGTACAAACATGCCATCAGGAAACATTTCAGGCCAAGATGGGTTAAACAAGAAGCCTCCAATCAATCCACTCCATGCATTAGAGCCACCCATGGTTTGATCGGTATACGCGCCACCAAATTTCACTTGTACGAGTGGAATATCAAATACGTCATTTTCCCATGTACCATGTAACTGCACTTGTTCAATTTCAGACTTACCTGGCGCATGGATAAATTGGCTAAAGTGTGAATCTATTTCACCTGGCGCGAGTTCTGTTGTACCGTTATTCCAATAGATTTGTGCAAGCGGGATATCACCATTGCGATAATCATAGGTTTTCGTGGTTAACTGATCTGAGCCCAACACTAGGGAGCCAAAACTACCTAACCCTTCATCACCGCCATTATCTATATCGCTAGATGAGTCATGGTAATCAAGCACCAAATTGAGCGTGTCAGTGATTTGCCAATCAAAATTTACCCCAATTGACTCCTCTTCTACATCAGTGGTGCCTCGTGATGCGGTATAAGAGCCATCATTACCGCTAATGTCGGCATAGACAACGGTACCGTTGTCATCAATTTCGTAAGCATTAATATTACCGCCGTAATCATTCCATAACCCCCAGCCGATTGAGTTAGTACCCGTTGTCGCTTCGGTGCGTGTATAATCTAAAGAGACAATCAATACATCGATTGGCATATATTGCACAACGACATGACTGTTGGTTCTATCGCGTTCTACGTTTTCAATACCGTAGTTCATATCGCGCGGAAAGAAGTGATTTCCAATGCGATTTCCTTCATCATCAATCGCACGTGGATCGACCACCTTGTCGTCATCTAAATTTGTTGGTAATGCAACATTTGCTTGCCACCCTTGAATGTTAGCCAGTTGTTTTTGAAAGTCACGTTCATGATGTGTAAAGGAAAATGCGACCCCTAATGTGTCATCTAAAAACGTATTGGAATATAAGGCTGAAAATTCTGGTGTAACATCACTGCCTTCTTCGTTTGAACTATCGTGAATTGCTTTCGCTGAAAGACTATAACGCTCTCCAGGACTTGCCAACGGCTTACGGGTGACAATATTTACCGTTGCACCTAAACCACCACTGGGATTTTCAGCCCGTGCTGTTTTGTAAACTTCAAGTGCTGACACACCGTCTGAGGCAAGGTTTTCTAAACTATAAGAACGAGTATTACCCGTACCCGGCATTTGACGACCATTTAAGGTGATCAAGTTAAAGTCAGGACCAAAACCCCGTACCGTAATTTGACTACCTTCACCATTACTTCGACTAACAGATACCCCCGTTATACGTTGTAATGATTCGGCTAAATTAGTGTCTGGAAATTTACCCATTTCTTCTGCTGAAATAGCGTCCACAACGCCCGACATATCACGTTTAACATTCATTGCACGTGTTAAGCTGCCTTTAATACCTTTAACTTCAATAATTTCTACTTCATTGCTTTTTGAAGCAGCATCTTGCGCGAACACTATTGGACTAGTTGTTGTCGTTAACATAGCGGTTAGTGCAAGTGCGATTGGTGACTTTGTAAAATTTGTAATGTTCATTTTTACCTACTTATTCAATAATTTTTATTGATTTGATTATGCTTAAACAATCAAATCGTTAATGTCCAAGCGTTACGACGTTTTTACAGCTCGTTGCAAGTGCTGCTTATCACTTGTTGTTATCGCTAGATCTAGCGATAACAACATTGTGTGATTAGCGAAAACAACTGGGGTTGCGCTAATAACGTCAAGTAACTCAAAGGTAAATGAAGGCAACAAATCATGTTCATTTGTTGCACGGTAATAAAGCGAATTTGATGTCAATGATATTGTTTGTGTTTGTGCTTGCGGGACACTGCTAGGGTCATAAATCATGACATTATCCAAACGATATACTGCACCTTCACCACTGCCCCATGCAGGGAAAACCATGATCACGTCAATTTGACTAATATCAAGCCCTGCATCGAATAAATCTTGAAGTGAAAACGTATAGGTTTGCCATTGACCAACAACGGGTGCGACACCCTCTTGGCTTGCTGTCAGTTCAAGTTCAACAGCCGTTGTAGTATCTCCTGCTTCTATTTTAAACAGCCACGCCGCGCTACTATCGTTAGGCGCGGACTCTACTTTCATTTCAAATTGCACCACACCGTTTAGCAACAAACTTGACGCATCTAAGTACACATCGTCGTCAGCCATAATGCCCATAACAGTCGGTGTTGAACCAATAACAAATTCTGCCGTTAAGCCATGTTCAGTATCATCATTTTCAACGGTTGGTGTTGTACCGCCACAGCAGTCCCAAATTGACCACTGCTCTAAAGCTTGATCAGCGAAAAGTACATGGCCACTAAAGCCAGATGTCGCATTAGGATCGTACATTTTCACATTATCGACACGATATATCGCGCCTTCACCACTCCCCCAGGCAGGAAAAATCATCAACACATCAATTGCGCTAACATCTAACCCTGCATTGGCTAAGTCCGCCAAGTTAAAAGTATATGTTTGCCATTGACCTGTTGTAGGTACCACACCTTCAACGCTGGTAGATAATTCGACTTCTGCCGCAGTTGATGCGTTATCACTTTCTACTTTGAAAATCCACGCAGCATCAGCTACATTTGGTGCAGAAGTCACTTTCATATCAAATTGAATAACGCCGTTAGATAAAATAGCACTGGCATCAAACGGTTCAGGTTCAACATCAGGTGTCGTTATAAACTCAGCACGCGACGCAAAACCCATTACGGTCGGCGTAGCACCGATAGAAAATTCAGCGACAGCACCATGAGCATCATCTTCATCAATCACGACCAAAGGCGTTGAACCACCGCAGCAATCCCATAACGGCCAACTTGCTTTTGCTTCATCACTAAACACTGTGAATGATGGCGCTGAGATTTCTGCACCGATAGTTAAATTTGAGACACGGTACACCGCTCCTTCGCCACTTCCCCAGGCAGGAAAAATCATAACAACATCAATTGCACTTACATCTAGGCCAGCATCAGCAAGTGTTTTTAACGAAAAGGTATACGTTTGCCATTGTCCTGCAGCAGGTGCTACGCCTTCTTCACTTTCTGAAAGAGAAATTTCAGCAGCAGTACTAGCGCCTTGGCTTTCAACTTTCAACAACCAAGGTGCATCAGCAGTATTTGGTAATGATACGGCTTTCATCATAAAGCTAAGTGTGCCGTTTTCTACAATAGGGCTGGCATCAAAGGGTGATGGTTTACCAGCAGGATCGGTAATAAATTCTTCACGTGAAGTAAAGCCATTTACTGTTGGTGTTGCCCCTACCATAAATTCCATCACATCACCTTGATCAGCATCTTCAACAATCATAGGTGTTGAACCACCACAGCAATCCCATGCGGGCCAATTTACATTCGCAGTGCCATCAAAAATAGTTAAATTTTGCGGTACTCCTGTAGAAGGCGGCGACGGAATTGGCGCCTCACCCTCCTCAAGTGCATCATCTAAACTGTCATAACCACCACGAACCGTTTCACAACCTTTGCCAGTGTCTGGGTTTTGTTGACATTGAAACACACGTACATAATCAATCTCAAAATGTTGACCATCCGCAAACGCTGACGCATCAATACCTAAATTATTGACATTCTCTGGCCAATCACCACCAACAGCTAAGTTGAGTAATAAGTGAAATTCTTGATCAAACGGCGAATTATCCCAATGTGTTGTTAACTCACCACTACCTTGATCAAAAAACTCAGTAAACCAACCCCGATGAGATAAACCAACTGGCTCATCTTTACTATTATACCTTACCGTTGAACGTCGCTGTGTTTGATATAAGTAATCATCAACATACCAACGAATTTCACCTTCTTGCCATTCTATCGCATAGGTATGAAAGTCATCAGCAGGATTTACACCCGCAGGTAATTGATACGCCCTACCGCTAGAGCTATTGTCTGGCCAATCTTTACCATAATGAAGTGTGCCATGCACATTGTTTTCTACTTCACCATCAGCATTAGTTACTTTTAAATTAACCGCTTCCATAATGTCTATTTCACCGGATTTTGGCCAACCACCATAAAATTCATCTGTGGGTAACATCCAAAACGCTGGCCAACTACCTTGCCCGCTCGGTAGCTTTGCTCGAACTTCAAAACGACCGTATTTAAAATCACCTTTATACTTAGTATTTAACCGTGCTGATGTATATGGTAAGTCAGCACTTTCTTCAGCAGGTAAAGCGACGATATGTAAAATACCGTCTTCAATGTAAGAGTTTTCTGGATTGTCGGTATAACATTGCTTCTCGTTATTACCACCACCAACACAGTTAACTTCATGGTTCCACTTTTGACTATCAATGGCACCAGTATCAAATTCATCATTCCAGACCATTTCCCAATCTGAAACGGGTTGTGTCGGTTCAACACTGGTTGAAGTGGTGCTTGTTTCTGCACCACCACCGCAACCTATTAAGGCTGCTGCAGCTGTACTTGCAAGCAATGTTTTTAATGTTCTTATCGTTGTAATCATATTGTCATTTCCACGTTAGACAAAGCAGGCTTTTCATTCGTGTATCTATTTAGCATAGTAAACCGAACGTCTCCCCCACCAATTTAGTGACTTTGTTTTTATTTATCTTGCAGTCACATGACTTTGCTAATTTAGGCTGTTGATTAGTACGCACTAATCAACACTAATAGTGGAATAGGCAAGAAATAGCCACAATAGAAATGCGCTATCATGGGATTAATTTGCGAGTTAATTAGGTTGTTGCGATGAAAGGAGATATTTTTACGACAACATGGGACAGTATTACAACATGTATTGAACAGCGTAATATTAATCAAAAGGAATTAATCGGTTAAGATGAAATACGCTTATCAAAAATGGAAGTATCCTAGTCATTGAAAGCGTAAACACGGCGACCACAGAGAGCTGTAACACTCCCTTAAGGCAAAAATTTCAAACAAGGCTGCAAAGGCAGCCAATGAAGGTGATGTTGTAATTGATAATTTTAGAGCGTGTTGAACTTTGCTGTTTAAGTTTTGTTCAAATTAAACGCCTTCTGATCGCGGCACTTGGATTATTGCATAGTCATTCTATGGTTAATTCAAGTAACAAAGAGCAGGAGGCGTTTAGTTGAACCCTTCCGGCTGTATCTGTTTGGCATTTCTACTGTGTTAACCCTTGACTGGAGTAGAATAACTACACGGCGCAAGTGTTGCCTTGTATAAATACCAAACAAATTGCGGCAAAAGTAAACATGAAAGATCAACACGCTCTAATAAACAAGGCGTTATATAGAATAAAAAACGTCTTATATGACCTAACACCAGTGCTGGTAAAGTAAAGTCATTTCCAACGACAACGACTTGGCGTAAGCATATTAAACAAATAAGAGGAGCAGGTTACCGACCCTTTTTCACTCTTTTCTTATCTTATTTACCTTTTATTTCTTTTTCGAAATTTTTCAGGGCAATGGGCATTATAGCCAGCAAACTCAGCGATAAACTGTGCTGTGGTAACATTCGTTTGCTTAATCACATTGGTAGATGCAACAACATTAAACGGTCTACCGAAACAATAGTTTTTTCTTGACACTTTCAACCCTGAATCAATTTCTTTATATGCCATCTTCGATGAAGTGTCTTGTGTTTTCAATACTTCTACCTGAGCTTGATCAATACTTGCACCATAAGCGGCTTTGAGCTGGGCAGGTTGCTTTTGCCACTCATCAAGACTAACCACATCGAATACGCGATCTTCAAACGATAGATGATAAATCGTATTACCAACAGCTTTAACGACAAATCTCTGTGATTGCATAAGGTTAGATGGGTTCTGATAAGTACATGTTCTTTCCCAACGAGCAAAGGTAGTTGAGTGTCCCCTTGTATTTTTAGGTATATCCAATCGCTGACATTGCCAGTTTTTACCTTTAGTGGCGATCATGTTATCGATGTCACTTTTAGTGCTCATCATCGACACGCCCATAATGTTAGAAAGTTTTGCTAAATCAGGCTGTGAAAGTACATTACCATTTTTATCAACAAGTTCACCTAGCGCGGTGAAAGGCAATGACGTAACTAGAGCGAACAAAATCGTGTTTATTTTCATGATTATCCCTCATCAATATTAAAGTAGTGAGTAACGTAACGTCCCTAAAATTAACTGAGGCTGAATGCCACAGACGGAATTCAATATTTTGCTAGAGAATTCCGTCTTTTTCAAATTTTTCAATTCTACTTATAAAGAGTACTACGACCATAGTGCGAAGTTGACATCAATATAATCAAACTGATGTTATTGCGTTAAAAAATGTATCGCATTTACAATTTCATCTGGGCGCTGAAACACCGCCATATGATCACTATTAGTGAGAGGAATATATTGCCCTAATGATTGTTCACTCAACTGCTGACTCCATTGACTACCTTCACTTTGCTATTTTATTAGGCCATCAATATACTCAGGTTCAGCATTATCAATTTCATTTTGTTCAAAGTCAGTATCAATAACACTAATAGGAACAGCTGTTGACATATTGCTTTGTCTAACCAGCTCAAGACCATCATGGTAATTCATAATCTCTTTAGCGCGCGTTAGCTGCTTATTAATATTCAAACGATTTTGGCTAATTAATTCAAAATATTCTAATTTCTCAAAACTTAATTAGCTCGCGTATATAAAAATAAAAACTTTGTCAAATGTCCTTGACAAAGTTTTTATTTTTATATACGTTTTTTTGTTTTTTATAAATTTAAGGATAAATTATGAAAAAAACATTTCTAGCAATATCAATACTACTTTTTTCTGCTAATACGATCGCTATGGCTCAAACATGTAAATGTTCTAGTGGAAGTATGGTCGTAGAAATAGAAGGTGATATGGTTTACATGTCATGCACTGAAGGTGGTCGACTACATTGTGTTATAGATTAATAGTTTAGCATTTCAGGGAGAGATTGTTTTACTCCCTTATTTTAAGGAGATTCATTAATGTATAAAGGATCGTATACAGCTATATTTATATGTCTTGTAATTTTATTTATTGGTACTTTTTATTATTACAGTCAAAAAGTCAATAATGATGTAACTATTGCTAACGAGAATAATATCAGCACTGACACACCAGCGTTAAAATCAAGTACTCCCCCTGATTTATTGAATCCTTCGAAACATCCTTCACTGAAAGAGAAAAAAGCTACACAAAAAAAAGAAACGCTTGTCAAAAATACTGTAGCAGAAACAGATGCCCACGAGGGTGATAAGTCTTATAAAAAGTTTCTTAATCAGGAAAAGTTCAGGTCAAACATTACAGTGGATTCGGTTTATTTAGATGATTCTGAAGTAGTTCAACAGAAAGCTATATTTAAATCATTAATAAATAATGACTTTTCATTGCTTGTGGAAAAATTGGACTCTATAAAGGAGTCTAAACAAGCATTCGAGCGTGAAATGAAAATTCAGCACTACTTGACTAACTCGCTAGATTTTACTCATTATAATGAAAAGTATTCATGTGCAGGTAAAGTTTGCGCTGTAACCTTTATTTTTGAAAATAAATCAAATAAAAAACAACTTGAATCATTCGGTGATTTTGACTCTAACTTTTCTTTCGGTAACTTTTCAATTAATGAAAGTGGCGAAAATGTATACAAAGGCGTATTTATAAAAACTGACGACCCATCAAAACTCGCAGTTTCTACAAAATAGTCCAAAAGAATGCTTAATTACTGAAACTGAAAAATACAATAATAAAAGGAGCCGGTGACAAGTGAGCGCTAAACTTGCCCGATGCTCCTTAACATCGAGCAGAGTGCGAAGTTGACATCAATATAATCAAACTGCTTTTATTGGATTAAAAAATTTATCGCATTTACAATTTCATCTGGGCGCTGAAACACCGCCATGTGGTCACTATTAGTGAGAGGAATATATTGCCCTAATGATTGTTCACTCAACTGCTGACTCCATTGACTACCTTCACTTTGCCATTTTATTAGGCCATCAATATACTCAGGTTCAGCATTATCAATTTCATTTTGTTCAAAGTCAGTATCAATAACACTAATAGGAACAGCTGTTGATATATTGCTTTGTCTAACCAGCTCAAGATCATCATGGTAATTCATAATTTCTTTCGCTCGTGTTATTTGTTTATTAATCTTTAAACGATTTTGGCTAATTAAATCAAAATATTGCCAATCCATTAGCTCACTGTACTTCGCGGGTATCAATGTCTCAACCGTCAGCCTTTCTTTACTGAGCTTGTCTGCTGAACTCGCCGTCATTTTTCCTGCACTAATATAGTTGAGCAATTCATCACCCAAGCCACGATACCAAGTGACAGGCCAATCCTGATAAAAGCTGATTGAATGTGGCAGTAAAATATCTGGATCTACCCATAACATTCCCATTAGCTCGCTTTGGCTGGTTTTATCCGGCATTTGTTGCCACAAGTGAGCAAGAATATTACTGCTAGAAAAGCTCAACATCACAATGCGCTCTTCATTTAACGCGAGCAACGTTTTATCCAGCGCACCAACAAATGACGAATAAGAAGGTTGTGCTATATCACTACTAAAACCATTACCAAAACGCTCGATAACGTGCACTCGATGTGTTTTAGCAATTAATGGTTGCAATAATGCAAACCACGCACTGTCACTATGATAATTTTTATTAAACCCTGACAGTAAAATAACGGCGGGACCGGTATGTTCTAATCCCATGCTACGTACATGAACTAATTCTTCTTGCTGTGATTGCTCAACACGATATACGCTTGAAAAACTATCTAACTGTTTGTCACTGACTGAATCAAAAAAATCAATCACTTCAATCGAAGTATCAAAATCGCTGAACTGCCATGAATGTTGTCCTGACTGTATAGCGACCAGTTTATTAATATTGGTGTCATTCTGGTATACGTGTTCTTGAATACCCTCTTGCTCAACGATTTCTCTCTCTGTATCAATACCATTCTGCTTAGCAATCAAATCGATTGCTAGTTCACTTCCGATAAGTCCAAAATTACTATGTACTAAACCTTGATATGGCAGCGTTTTGTCAGCCGTTCCATGAACCATCATGTAATTAGTAGAATGTTGAACCTGGCACGATAATGATAATTGCTCTGACATAGGTGAAGCAACAGAAACGAGGCCTTTAAACTGTAGGTTACTGTTACACATTAAATTTTGCGTAAACAAGCCACCTTGAGAATAACCAACGGCATATAATTCTTCGTTAATAATATTAAATTTTTGTTTCACATCAGTGACAACATCTTCGACAAAAGCCAGATCATTAATACCCAAGCGATGTGGTTTATTACAGTCACAACCTTCGTTCCATTCTTCAACTTTTGATTGCGGATATACAACAATATAATCTTTGGAAAATGTTGCCAACTTGGTCATTGCTTGCATACCCTTAGCACTACCACCTGAACCATGAAATGCTAACAGTAATTTATAGGCTTTATTTGGCTCTATCCCCTCATTAGGCGGTGATAAGTAATAATCTCGCCCATTAATCGATGATTTAACGACCCCATTATTATCAGTTGGTGGTAAAGGGTCATTATCATTGTTGGTTCCATTACAGCCAATCATTATTAAGCTAATGAAAATTATACTGAGTGGTAATACAAATTTAGATTGCATTGTTTTTCTCCTCGTTAATGTTGCCCATAGCTAACCATTGAAGAAAAAACAACAACACATAAGTTGCTTATGTTTTTATTACTTTTATGTTATGTTTAAAAATATATCGTTATTTCAAGATGATAGAGAATGAAGGTTAGAATTGCTGACGTTATCTTTGACGCTAAACAACGTACACTTTCACACGTAAATGGCAGCCGAAAATTAGAACCAAAGGTGTTTACTTTACTCACTACGTTATTAGATGCACCTGGTGAGATAGTTACCCGAGATCAATTAATCGCTCTTGTGTGGAATAATCGCGTAGTAGGTGATGGTGCGATCAATCGTACGGTTTCATTATTAAGAAATCATTTTTTAGCGCTCACCACAGAAAGTGTTATTGAAACGGTACCAACTCAGGGTTATCGTCTAGTCGCTCAAACCGAACTAATTGAAAACACAAGGTACCACAGCATTAATAATGCTATCAGCGATGACCGCCAGCCATCTGAAAAAAATCAGATAAACAAAACGTTACTACCATCAACATTAGTGATAACTATTCTTGCTAGTATAATAATCGCGTTATTAAGCTGGTTTTTCTATCCTAAATATCAACAACAAAGCGCTTTGGTTACCACCTTGCTCAACGACCCTTTAATAGGTTTAAAAGGGTGGGAATATGATATTTCTACAACAGCCACCGGTAATAAAATTCTCTTTCATCACCAAGCGGAAGATGACCCTCAACAGGTTTATATATACGATACCAATACTCATAAAAAGCAAGCAATTCTTAACAATGCACGGGCGGCAATAAACGCTAAAGGTGATGCCGTTCTTTTTGCTCAAAAAAATGATCTGACATGCTCATTTAATGTTTTTAATATAGAAAACCAGAAAGTTGAACACCTTTTTAATTGTGATGACGTACCCAGTAAATTGGCATGGAAAGACAGCTCGCACTTTTATTTTAATAAGCGATTAAGTAAATCTCATCCTTATCAAATTTTTAATTACGATGTAGCAACACATAGATTAATGCAGGTTAGTAATCCAAAAAGTAACAACAATCTAAAAGGTGATTTTAATTTTGCTCATAATCCTGATACTCAACAATTGGCAATACTAAGATATTTAAATGAAAATCAAACTGAATTAATTGTGCATCACACTGATTCATCAGAAGAAAAACACACGATCAATAAACGAATAACAAGCTTAGCTTGGTCGCCGCAAACTAACAGCATCATTCTGGCAGATAGATCAACGCTTTATCATTACTTACTCGATACTCAAGAACTTAACGTAATCAAACAGCTCGAAATCGACATAAATTCATTAGCTGTTGCTACTATAGATCAAAATCACTATTTATTACTCAGCAGTAAACAAGTCACTAGCGACATAATGCGCTACAACATTGATGATAACACTCAACACATTTGGCAACAAAGTGCCGGAGTAGAGTTGCTACCAAGAAGCGCAAACGGTAATGAGTTAATATTATCAACACGTTACAAAAACCACCATTTTTGGCAAATAGAAAACAACGAACCAACATTGCTCGATATTGAACTTCCCTTTGAGTTGCAGTTTACTCGCTACGAGTTATCGCCTGATGGCGACAATATTTTATTAACTAATTTAGGCGCTAGCTATGAAATAGACCTTAATAAAAAATCAATAAGCCAATTATTTACCAAGCAACACAATAGCTATGTCAGCAATTATTACGCAAATCAAACAGACAAGATTATTTATAGCAGTAATAAGTCAGGCCAGTGGCAACTATGGCT
Organism: Thalassotalea hakodatensis; assembly: GCF_030295995.1. Lineage (NCBI taxonomy): Bacteria > Pseudomonadati > Pseudomonadota > Gammaproteobacteria > Alteromonadales > Colwelliaceae > Thalassotalea > Thalassotalea hakodatensis. The sequence continues at coordinate 3,432,893 of NZ_AP027365.1, forward strand.
ATTTGATCGTATTAATAAAGAGCATCGGCAAATGACACACAGTGGTGGTTATAGTGGCCGTGTTTTAAATAATACACTCTACTTCAGTAAATATTCTCTCGATGGCTTGTGGTCAAAAAGTATTGATAGCCAAGAAGAACAACTGCTGATCAAAGATTTTAGTTTATTAAATTGGTTAAACTGGCAACTCATTGACGATGATATTTATTTTTATCGTGCAAACTCTGGTATTTGGCAGTACTCAATCACCGATAAACAGGCAACTTTATTAATGGCGCTACCCGATAACTTTATCCACCAATATGCCGTGATCCCTGACGAAAAAGTTATCTTATGGGTGAAACTCAGACCCGTTGAAGGCGACATTTACCAGTACCAACTAACAACTACTCCGACAAACTAAAACTTAACGAGAAAAGCCTAACGTTTACTCATTATCTTCTGCCATAAATGAATTCTATCTATTTTAATGGTGGGTATTGCTTAGTATTACTGCTTAGCCCTCGCGTTAATAATATTATTCACAGCCTCACTAAAGTTGCGACTTACTTTTAATTTCACCTCATCACCCAAGTCTAGTAGGCTTTCATTATTCTTGAGGGTTTGAATACTTTTTACACAGTTAATGTTAACTAACGTGGATTTATGAATGCGTTGAAACATATTGCTGTCTAATTCATTCTCAAGCTTTTTCATGGTAATGCGTACAATAAAATTTTCCTGAGAAGTATGAATACACATGTAATCACCAGCAGCGTCTATCCACCGAATATTCTTTACAGGCACAAACACTTTTTCGTTTTTATCATTTTTAATCACTAACTCTTGTCGATAATGATAAGGCAATTTCTGATTACCAGCTTCAAGCCACTCTTCTAGCTCTGTAATTTGTAAACCTGAACTTTCACCTAGCGCCTTTAATAGTCTAAATTTCTCTAGGTCACGCTGTTGCGGCGTAAGGCGCTCACGGATCCGTTCTACTGTTTTTTTCAGCCTACCTACATTGGCAGGCTTTAAAATGTAATCAATCGCATTTAGTTCAAAAGCATCAAGCGCATACTCACTGTAAGCACTTACAAACACTACAAGTGGCATAATATCGGCTTGTATAAGTTGTACAACTTCTAATCCATTAATGCCTGGAAGCTTCAAGTCAATAAACAGTACGTCAGGTTGGCAACGTTGACACAGCTTTATCGCTTCATCCCCATCGGTTGCCTCACCAATGACGTTGATATCTTCAATCGCTTCTAAACGTAATTTCAACCCTTCTATCGCCAAGGGCTCATCATCAACGATGACTGCAGTAATTTTCTTATTCGTCATTTACAGTTACTTTTTGAAAGGGCATGACAATTTTTACACTCGTCCCTGCAGAGCTTTGTTTAATTGAAATTTGGCTTTCTTCATTAAACATTGTCGCTAATCGCTCTTTTGTATTCGGTAAACCGATACCAAAGCCAGGGGTTGCTTCACGCGTATCACCACAACCTTGATCTTCAACACTGACAATAAGTTTGTCATCTGCTGCTTTTGCATTAATGGTAATTATGCCATGTTTTTTCTGACTTTCTATTCCATACTTTATCGCGTTCTCAACAATCGGTTGCAAAAATAAAGCGGGTACTCTGGCACAGTTTGCACCGTTATCAACATCAAAAATCACGCTTAAGCGCTCACCAAAGCGTACTTTTTCAATCGAAAGATATAATGCCAATAATTCAACCTCTTTTACTAAAGTACTTTCTACTTGCGTTTTTTGATCAAGAGAGTACCGAAAGAAAGTGCAAAGTTTATCTAACATTTCACCTGCGGTATCGTTATCTTTTTTGTATATCAACGTAGAAATAGCATTCATGGTATTAAACATAAAATGCGGGTTTAGCTGATAGCGTAACATTTGTAATTGTGACTCTTTTGCTGAGGTTTGTGCGCGTAACAACATTTCATGCTCTTTTTGTAGCTTATTGTTGTACAGCATAATGAAAAATATTGCCGTCCAAATAAACATCGTAGAAAGTGAAAATAAAAACCAGCCACCAAATTCAAGCATATTCCATTTTTCATACCACACTTGGTGGTATACCACCGTTTTATAAGAAGCGAGTTTTATCACGTTATAAATAATGCCTAGTAACGCTGCCGTGCCAAAACTAATGGTTAGGGTTTTCTTTAAAGGAAGATGTACTGTTCTTTGGATAACAAGCCAGGAGACATAACTCAGTACGAAACCACTGAGAATTTCGATACCTAAGTTTAATATCTGCCCTGATAAATTAAAGTGCGGATCATCAAATTGCGGCCGAATAATAGCGATAAAAACCACAATAGCATAGCCTATCCAACCGCTAAGCTGTAACATCCAAAACTGCTGATTTTGTTTTGAAAACCCTTGAGGTTCAATTTGTAGAGTCGCATCTTGCATGACTGTTTGCATAAGGTACCTAGCGCTACTTTTTACTTAGTGTGTAATTAAAGGCTATCAATAATCAAGTTTTTCATTCACATAATGGCATGACGACGTTATAAGAACACTGTTATTAACATAAGTTATACCAATTCGCTGTACACAGAAGATATTTTTAAACAACTTTATACATTCAGACATATCTTTTAACACTTTTCCTCAGGTAGCTTTTGCAACAGTCAGTAATTTTCGCCAAACTATTGTGGCAGTGTTTATCGGTTTAAAACCTATATACACATGACTTATTCCACAAGGACAATAACAATGAATAACAATATAATCGCTTTTCTTGCAGGTAGTATTATGCTCCCTTTAGCAACATCGCCGTTAGCAGATGATGGTTACCAAATACCTTCAAAGCCAATTGCTTCAATCGTTGATGCTAAGCTAGCGCCTAGTACAAGGTTGTCTCCTGATAAGCAATGGATGGCATTTTTTGAAAGACAACGAATCGCTTCTTTGGATGAGCTAGCCAAACCAGAATTAAAATTGGCCGGTATTAAACTAAACCCTGATAACTTCTCACGCGCTCGCCCTCGCTCAAAGTATCTGTCTATAGCATTTCAGCATTTAAAAACCGATAAAAAAATATCAATAGACAACCTGCCTAAGGGTAGAATTTTATCACCGTCATGGTCACCGAATAGCGAACACCTTGCTTTTTTTATTGAACAAGCGAAAGAAGCAAACTTATTTATTTACTCAATAAATACTGACACCTTACAAAAAGTAGATAACTTAGCGTTAAACTCAGTGATCACCTCGAGACCATACCGTTGGTTACCTGATAGCTCAGCTATTATCGCCAATAAAGCGATCAACATTAATGTTGATGCGCCTCAAGACAGTGCTGCTAGCGCAATCCCTATTGTGTCTCAAACCACAGGAGAAAAAGCGCCAGCCCGGACTTACCAAAATTTATTGGCAACACCGCATGACAAAGCACTGTTTAAATATTATGGGTTAGGGCAGTTAGTCAAAGTCTCACTAAAAGGTGATATGACTAAGGTAGGTAAACCGGCCTTAATTCGAGGGTTTAGAGCATCGCCTGATGCGAAGCATTTACTTGTTGGACATATTCAGCAACCGTTTTCTTATTTAGTACCTTATTCACGCTTCGCGACTTCTTGGCAAGTTATTGACACTAACGGTATGTTAATTAAAGAAATTGTTCGCCAACCGCTTGCTGAAAATATTCCTCAAGGCTTTGATAGTGTTCGCACTGGTAAACGCTCGCTTTCATGGCGTGATGATAAACCAGCAACCTTAGTATGGGCTGAAGCACAAGACAAAGGCTCAATGAAAGCAGATGTTGAATTTCATGACTTCATCTATACTCAAGCAGCACCATTTACTGAAAGCCCTGCTTTATTTGCAAAATTAGATCGCCGATACAGCGGTATTACTTGGGGTAATGATAAAATAGCTATGCTTTCTGATTGGCGTTTCAGTGATCGTAAAGTACGTACATTCATCGTGAACCCAAATAATGCCGATAAAGATCGCATTACCTTTGAAGATCGTTCTTATAATGACGCTTATAATGACCCAGGTAACGTAGTTCAAAAACAAAACGCCTTTGGTAGATACACTTTGTCTATTCAAGATAGCCGTTATTTATTTCTTACTGGTATTGGCGCTTCAGAGCAAGGTAACATTCCTTTTCTAGATAGATACGATATCAATACCCAGAAAAAAGAACGTTTATGGCACAGTGAAGCACCTTATTATGAACGTGTTCGTGGTGTATTGGACGACGCTGGCACAAAGCTGATCACCATCAGAGAATCTAAAACTGAGCAGCCTAACTTCTTTATTCGCGATCTAACGAAACAATCTATTACGCAATTTTCTGATTTTCCGCACCCCTACCCGACTTTTACCAATGTCAAAAAAGAACTCGTTAAATATACCCGCGACGATGGTGTTGAACTTAGTGGTACGTTATACCTTCCACCGGGTTATAAAAAATCTGACGGTACATTACCTGTTTTAATGTGGGCATATCCTCTTGAATATAAAGATAAAAGTGTAGCGTCACAAGTACGAGAATCTCCCTACGAATTTACCTACATTGGTTATTGGGGCCCAATGCCTTATTTAGCAAAAGGTATCGCCATATTTGACGATCCGAAAATGCCGATTGTTGGTATAGAGGGCAAAGAACCAAACGATACGTTCCGTAAGCAGTTGGTTTCAAGTGCAAAAGCTGCAGTTGATGTATTAGTTAAAAAAGGCGTTGCAGACAAAAATAACATTGCCATTGCAGGTCACTCATATGGTGCATTTATGGTCGCTAACTTATTAGCCCACAGCGATTTATTTAAAACAGGCATTGCACGCAGTGGCGCATACAACCGTTCACTCACACCGTTTGGTTTCCAAGGTGAAGAACGTAATTTCTGGGAAGGACAACATGTTTACGCCACGATGTCGCCGTTTTTTCATGCTGAAAAAATTAACGAACCTATGCTCATGATCCACGGAAAAGAAGATCCAAACTCAGGTACTTTCCCGATGCAATCTGAACGTATGTACAATGCGTTAACAGGTTTAGGTAAGGATGCTAGATTAGTGATGTTGCCATATGAAGGACACGGCTACAGAGCACGTGAAAGTATTTTACATGTACTTTGGGAGCAGGAACGCTGGTTAGAAAACTATCTGATCGCCAAGTAGCAACTAAAACCTACGTTGATTTTCTTCAACGTAGGTTTATATTGAAAAAGCATGTAATAACACCATCGACTTTATTAAATTTTAAAATCTCGACTACGATTGACAGTTCATGCTGTTATATAAATTAAGTATGGTTTTCGTTAAAAATCATTGATAAGTAAAAGTTAACTATAAACTAAGAATGCTTTTCATCCAGCTAATTGAAGATGAGGCAATTTTTTGATTAAACTTTCCAACATCTGTGACTTCTCTCCGAGTAAACTTCATTAAATCAGAGCTGTTAATAAACTTTAGCATGGAATGATCTGTGCGTTCAAAAGTCAGCTCTTGCCCTGTCACACCTTCATTTTGGTTGAGGAGTGAAACAATATTTTTAGCCCATTTACCATCAATCGCCTGAATATCATACATTCCGTGTAACATTAATCCATGTGATTTAGATTTTTGCCAAAGAGCAGCAAAGTTAAAGCGGTTGATACTGCGAAAAAAGTTATAATGGCGATTCATAATAAGCTCTTTGTTAATAGCAATCAATTCTGCATCTATAACTCGTTTGGCAACTTTACTCGCGATTACTTCTTGCCAAGAAAGATCTGAGTCTAGCCATTTTGTCAAAAAAGGAGACATTAGTTTAACATTTTTTTTAGCCTGCTCTTTAGTTACCCCCCAATACAAGACTGATTGCTTTTCATAAATATCATGTAAGTATTCTATCCAAGGTTTAAAGACGCCTCCATATCCAATCACTCCTTTCGCTAAACCTTGTTCTGCAATAATGGCGGAATGCAATACGCCTAACGAGTGACCAAACACAAATACATTTTTCGCGCTAACTCCATTCTTTGTCTTTAAGTGCGATAACCCTGCTAAGAAAGCTTTATTTTCAGTAACGAAGTCATATAACTGACAGTCCAGTTGGCCTTCACTATCACCTACCCCAGGTTTTTCCATTTTCATCACAGTAAACCCTGATTGGGCAAATTGACCAAGCAATTGATTTAAGCTCATATCTGGCAACATGCCATAATCAATAGAGCTACATGTATAACCTTGTATAAACAAAACTGCAGCACCATCTTGCCTTGGCTTTTCTGGTAAATATGTGATTGTACGGATAGTTTCATGTTGCCAAGAAAATTCTCCATAATTAACTTGATAGCCTTTGCCTTTCTCCTTTGGTTTTCCTTGAGCCTTTGCCTCTAGTATTAAAGAGGATGTATCACGCGAAATTGAGAGCGTTATTGTATCGCCTTCATAAATTTTCCCAAGCTCAGTAAGCAAATTTGAAAAGTCACTTATAACATTACCATTAATACTTATTAATTTATCACCCACTCTTAGTCCCAACGCATGTGCTGTTCCTTGAGGATGGAGTTGATGAACAACAACTTCTCCAGATTGTGTACTTTCAGGTACAAAGCCTAAAAAGCTTGTTCTTTTCAAGATATTTTCCGCTAGTGTAAATTGGCTAAATACAATAAAGAATAATAACCATAACTTCATATTTAAGTTCCCAATGTAAGTTAATAAGTGGCTTCCTCTTGAGCATATTTTTATTTAAAGTAATATCCGTTACGACTTACCATTACCCTAAATTAGGTTGTTCGCTTTGTGACTGGTGATATAAATTGTTCGCATAATATGACTCTAATTTAAGCAATAACTTCTCTAACCTTAAGTTATCAATCGGCTTTAATAAGTAATCCTCTACTTCCGCGTTATAGCCATCAATTGCAAACTCACTGTGAGCAGACATGATGACCCATTTACACATCACTGCATATTTTAATTCTTTGATCAGTGATATTCCGTTACCACCAATAATATTAACGTCAACAAAACAAACATTAGGTTGGCGATCTAAAAACAGTGATTTAGCGTCATCGTAAACTGCCGCTTGACCGATAACTTGCCAGCCAAACCTGTGTTCGATGACTCGGCGTATTCTCTCTCTTGCATGAGGTTCATCATCAATAATAAAACAAGTTATCATTTACCTCTCCCACTTTAGCTTAACTTATATATTGAACTTTACCTTCAATTAGTGACAATTCGCGGTTTAATGGATAAATGAATCTATATAAGGGTGGCATTTAACATTTTCGGGGATGAAACTGATTAGCGCTAATCAAAAAAAGTTCGTTGCGTATAGCAAGCACTTAAAATAAAGGTCTATGAAAAAGAAAAGGCCTGTGAATACAACACAGACCTTTTAACTCGTTCGTTTAATGTTTATTAAACAATCAATAGCTTTGCTTAAAATTCAGCATTAACGCTAAAACGCACATAGCGTGGTCTTTGGAAGTCAGTTGCTAAACCGTAAGTTGGGTTAGGTTCACCACGATAGCCACCGAATTCATAATCAGTGTAACCATAACGTTCGTTAGATTCATTTAACTGGGTTGCTTTGTCATTATTAGTGACATTAAAAATATCAGCACGGAATGTAACTTTGTTATCATCAAAATACATGTCATAACTTGCTGATAAATCTAAACTCCAGATATTAGGCGTACGACCTTGTGAACCACGAGAAACTAACTGTCCATCTTTAACGAATGACTCATCTTGATACTGTGATGCAAAAGCATCCGTTGGATGAAAGCCAAACGAATTTAATGGGCGGCCTTGAGACCAATTAAAGTTAAAACCAACGTTTAGATCTTCAATGACATTATAAGCACCGGTCATTTTAACCACATGTCGTCTATCGTTGGGTAAATTACCACTTGCACCGTCTACTAAGCCTGGTTGGTCGTAGTTAGTTGTTAAGCCAGAGTCGTCTTGGTCATTATCTGAACGAACAAAACCTTCATTATTACCCCAAGAATGAGACCACGTATAAGTAAAGCTATACATCCACTTATCGTCCCACGCTCGATTTAAAGTAAAATCAACCGCAGCATATTGGCGTTCGGCCTTCGGATAACCGAGCACATCTGAAGGAATCGTAAAAGTTTCTTCGCTATAAAAGCTACCACTGCCATCTGGATCTGTTGTAATCGTTACATCATTTCCTGGATTGGTTAATACATAATATCCAAAACCTGCACAACGAGTACAACCCGGCCCATCAGGATCTTGAGCAAGTAGAAAATCGTTAAACCCTTTATCAATGGCTATATCTTCTAGTGAACTGGCTAAATCGCGATATGTGCCTTTAATACCAAAGCTCCATGAATCGTCAATCACACGTTGATAACCCAATATAAATTCATTTTGATACATAGGATCTAAATCGGCATTGACTGTTTCCGCGGTATTCATCAAATTACCATCACTAAATGTAGTGACAGGCCCACCAGAACCTTCAACTAAGTTAGGCGTAAAGTCAGCATTAATACTTTCTACTTCAAAGTATTGTCGAACATAGAGTTCATCACCAGCTAAACGTACGTTAGTATTGGTAGCAACGGGTAAATAGTACTGTCCATAGTTTGCAAACAGTTTACTGTTGCCATCACCCTCGACATCCCAACTAATACCTACACGCGGTGCCCACTGATTAGTAACATCAACAAACTTAAGGCCTGCTTTGTTATAGTTTTCAAATGACTCATTACGCAAACCTATGGTTGCCACTAAGTCATCATTAATTTGCCACTTATCTTCGATATAAAAGGCAGCTGATTTTGTTTCAAAATCACCGACATTGACGTAAAACTCTCTTCGTACATCTGTACAGTCTAGCTGCCCTTGCGAAAGCAAATCGGTATCACAACCTTCATAACGCCAAGCTACCCCTCCCGCACGTTGAGTGTTTTCTTCAGCTTCCATATTTTCATAGTCAATACCGAAGCGCAGTGTATGATCATCATGAATATACCAATCAAAGTCTAAACGGTAAGCTGTACGTTTGTCTTTTTGTACTGAAGGATTGAATAAACCGTATGAGCCAAATTCACGACCACTATAACGTTCATAAATGGCAGGCTTATCCCCTAATGGGCTATCACCAGCATTTAAGTTTGAATAGCTTGCTTCATTGATTGAATATTGCGCAGTTACGGTAAAATCATCCGATAAAATACCGGTGTATTTTAAACCCCAGGTTTTTCCACCGCGTTCTAAAATATAATCGCCATACCATTCACCGGTAGTATCCGTATCTGGGTTATATAAATTCTTAGTACTTTCTAAGTCAGAACTATTATCCCAGCCAGTAAACTCAACAATATGGTCATCGGTGATATACCAATCTAACTTCAAGGCGTAAAGCGTGTCGTTCGCTTCGCGATCATAAATAGAACCACTAGTGGCATAATCAGAATCTCTTCTTTCTTGATTAATTAAGCCAAAGAAGAAAAGTTTATCTTTAATAATTGCACCACTCGCCCATAAATTAACGTTTGTCGAGCCAATGTTATCCTTCTTATTAACAATATAGTATTCTGAGCCAACAGCCTCAATGTCGTCGGGGTCAGTTCGAAACACGTCCGGTTGAGTTTCCCGTAAACTAGCGGGTTCATAGAAGGCACTAGCTCCAAATTTAAATTCATTGCTACCAGATTTGGTTACCGCATTTACCACACCACCAGTAGAACGGCCAAATTCGGCTGAATATCCGCCCGTTTTTACTTCAAATGATTCATACATTTCAAATGGCAGTTCAGAACCGCCTAAACCATTACGGAAGTTCGTTGTATTAATACCATTAACGTAATACACGTTTTCACCAACAGATGAACCACCAAATGATGCTAAGTTACCAAAATCATCATCACCTGAAATAGTTCCTGGTGCTAATAATGCAACAGAAGTGACATCACGCGCGACAGGCACTTTATTTAAATATTCAATATCTACTATCAGTTGAGATTCACTGGATGCCACATCAATTGCTGATACCGCAGCGCCAGATACAGTGATTTTTTCGATATCACCGCTTTCTAGCGTAAGGTTGACCGTTCTTGAGCCTGCTGCCGCAACGCGTAAATTATCTTGCTGTAACACTATAAAACCATCTTTTTTCGCTTCTAAACTATACGTTCCGGAAGGCAAAAGTGGAAAACGGTAGTTCCCCTGACTATCAGTTGTGACGGTACGTGTAAGGCCTGTTGTTAAGTTTTTAATCGTTACCGTTACGTTCGATAAAACATTACCCGCTTGGTTTAATGATGTACCCCGAATACTGCCTTCATTTGCCATTGCTGGCATTGTCACTCCAAGTGACATCGCAACAGCTAATGCTGTAATAGAGCGATTAAACGACTTTGAAATAATATATTTCATTTAGAACTCCCTTGACTGTTATTCTATTTTTATAAAAGCAGTACAAAACTGCCACACTCAAAGGTAACAACTGTGACTATCCTTAAGTGTAGAAAGGGATAAAAGCGTAAATCGGCGTGATAAAGTTTATTTATGTAACCTTAAATGGCTATCGACATTAAAAGTTCATCATTGTACTTTTTTGATTAACAATAGAAAAATAACGAGGTGTATAGCAATTCTCTATTACGAAACCTTCAATAAAAAAACACCTAACGTTGTTTTTGTCATCAATTATGTGTAATTCATACCAACAGAAGAGATATTATTTTTTTATCACATTATTATGTTAACAGATTAAGTAATTAGGTAGGCCTCATGATTAGTTGTATTGTTGTTGATGATGAAGAAATGGCGCTTGAGCGTTTAACCAGAGAGATTGAAAAACGTCCAGGTTGGCAAGTCCTTAGTCGTTGCAGCGAATATGAGGAAGCAAAACAAGCATTAATAGAGCACGAACCTGATGTTTGTTTTATGGATATCAATATCATTGCTGGTAGCGGTATGGAGCTCGCAAAAGCATTATCTAGTCTTATTGCTACCCAATGGATATTTTCAACCGCTTACTCTGAATACGCAGTGGATGCATTCGATATTAATGCCTTTGGTTACCTTCTTAAACCCTATGAAAATGACAAATTAAAGCGATTAATGCATAAGTTTGAAAATCACCTTAGTAGCGATACAAAACAAGACGTCCATTCAAGTAAATTGGCGATTAAGTCGATTGGAGAAGTAAAAATAGTCGATGTGAACGACATTATATGGATTAAAGGCGCATCTAATTACCTCGAACTCTATTTTGCCGACCGCATGCTATTGCATCGAGAAACATTAACAAGCATTGAAAAAAAGCTCTCGAAAAAAAATTTTTTCCGAGTTCATCGCTCAGCTATCGTCAATATCGATTATATAAGTAAAGTAGACAGCGAGCTTGGTCGGTATTCCAGTTTGATCATGAAGAATGGCGATGAAGTAAAAATTAGTAGTAACTTTAAACATGAATTATTTAAAGCACTAGGAATACACTAATGACTTTAAATAACGTCGAATATTTATATCGTAATTATAGTAAAACTCAGCTGTATTGGATTTTTCAAGCGTGCGGTTGGTTTGTCTATTCAACCACTTTCATTTGGGACAACGTTTTTTTTAATCATGAAGATTTTACCGCTACATTAGATACGGCAATTACTTTTACCTTGTTTGGCTTTACCGGTTTTTTACTTTCTCTGGTACTCAGAGCAATCTATCAAAAGTTAGAACAAAAAAATTTCTTTGCATTTCTAACAATCGCTTTTATTTCATGTAACGTGTTAGCATTACTTTGGACCGTTAGTAAAAAATTATATATTTGGTACTTTTTATATCCAGATGTGTACACGAAGTGGATTAATAATGACATCCCTTTTAGTGCAATTTTTCTCTATTACTCGAGCTCATTACTAGTATTCTTAGTTTGGTCTGCATTTTATAGTGGTGTCAATTTCCATATTAAATCCATTGAACAAAACAAACGGATATTGAAAATCCAAGCAGATCATGACAAAGCAAAATTAGAACTACTTAGGTATCAACTCAATCCTCATTTTTTGTTTAATTCACTTAATGCAGCTTCCAACCTTGCAATGAGAGGGGACGGTGAAAAAACTAGTGATATGTTGGCCAAACTAGCCACGTTTTTACGATTTTCTTTAGATAATTCACCAACCGATCGTGTTACTTTGCAACAAGATCTCAGTGTCATGGAAAAATACTTAGAAATTGAAAGCATAAGGTTTGGCGATCGTTTAAAAGTCGTTTGGCAGGTTGATCCAAACAGCCTGCAAACTCTAGTACCAAACTTTTTAATTCAACCGTTAATAGAAAATGTTATCAAACACGCATTAAACACCTCAAAAAGCCAATCGGTATTAACGATAACAGCACAGCTCAACAACAGTCATTTATACTTATCGGTAAGTGACAATGGCCCATTAACCTCTTTAGATGCTATACACTCTAGTAAAGGCATAGGCCTATCCAACATAAAGCAACGTCTTGAATTATTTTACTGCCATGATTATCAACTCAATATGAACATTAATGAGCCTCATGGTTTAAACGTTGAAATAGTCATCCCTACAGACATAAAAAAACCATAGAAGCTAGTTCCTAACTTCTATGGTCAAGTAATCATCTTCCAGGGAATGGATATGATTTCAGATACCATAACCTATCCTTTGTTGAACGCGTGTCTTTTGTGACGAATGTAACAATCGCTTTTGTGAACGAATCAATATGAGCGTTACCTGTTACAATAAGGTTTCATCAAAAGTTCTCACAGTAATTACTACTAAGCTAACAGCCTATCTGACAGTTACCTAATATTGTTCGAGAATCAAACAATCAAATATCAGCCCTATTAGCCTCATTCTTTCACATTTACATCGCCTATTCTGCCAGAGTTTAACCCTCTGGTTTTTAACGAAGCAACTGTACCGTCTTCATTAAATTGAAATAATATTTGCATATTAGATTGGCCGTCGTCACTTTCGATTAAGAAAAGATTGTTTTCATATGGCCACAGTTTAAGCGGCTTATCCCAATAATTTGAAAACAAAAATAAACTGCCATTTTCTCGATAGATTTTTCGAAAACGCTGTTCATCAACAATATACTTTCCAATGTATTTATCAAGTTCTTCATCCGGTATGAATCGTTGTTTATAAACCAAGTAATCAATACCCAATGCCGTTAACGCATCGATACTCGCCTGGTGAGTTGGATGGTCTTTCAATGCTGATTGATAGTGTGTTACTGCTTGTTTTTTCATACCTTTTTGTAGCATCAAGTCTGCTAACATGACGTGAGTCTGATACCAATGAGGAAAGGCTTCAAGTGATAATTCAAGTGTTGAAATCGCTTCATCAACACGCCCACGTTGTACTAACTCCCGTGCGGTAGTATTGAGATTACGCCAACTTAAACGCCCAATATAATCAGGCATATAGCTTTTGATATCCTGCAGGATAGGCCTGACATATTGGTAGCCCTTCTTTATGATCAAACCCGTAATAGATTCCGGCAACAACGGCTGCTTGTTAGCTTTTACCTGTTCAAAACTATGCTTAATAGCCTGTTGTTCATGCGCAACTACATCTCCCTTACCTAAAAGCGAAAAATCTAAAAACTCCAAGACGTAACGACTCATATCAGCGTAAAAATCAATAATCGCTTTCTTATCGTCAGCTGAGAATTGATCAAACTGCATTCTTAACAGTAGTTGCTCTGAAGAAAAGTAATAATGAGTATTATGATCATAGCGTATCAGCCACTTATCAGCGAAAATGACTTGTTGATAAAAATCGGCAGGGTTTATCGATGGTTGATGCATGTTTTTACTGATCATTAACAGTTTAGCAGTAAGCTCAGACGGCTGGTAATATGAAGTGGTTTGCACATCTTCCAACCATCCTTGAGACATTATTGAGCTATCTAAAGAGACAACCGCATCAACGTCTTTATTTTTGTTAGCAAATATGAGATTTGACAGCCCACCTAAACTATAGCCAATTACCGCGACTTTTTTATTACGCGTAAATCGTTGAGAAAACTCCCACAGATAAGCTAAATCTAACGCTTGTACTTGTGCAGCATTCACTAACTGTTGCTGTAAACGCGTGAATTCACCTTTTGCAGCAACAGAAACAACAATATAACCATGACTTGCCAAGTATTCACACAACAAAGCATTATCATGCACTGATGAATTCATTGGAGGTGCATACAACACCACAGGAAAGTTATCTCCCGCAACTTCTATATTAAAATAACTTCTAGTGAGTTGTTGCCAAAACTTGATATATCCAGCCTTTGCTCTGTCAGGTAATGAGTTCAACAGGCTATTAATGTGTTGCTCTCGTTCACCTTTAGCTTGCCTAGCAAAGTCCACTTCTGAGGAAGTAAAAGCAGTGAAGTCTCGATATTTTAGCGGCTTTTTATCAGCAATACTTTTCCCTGGATACCACATCGCCACTTGCATTGGTCGACCAATGGGAGAAAAAGTTTCTTCGCCAAAATAGTCATATTTGGGTGCAAAAGAGCGACGTTTATCATATTCATGAAACAGCTTAAACCCTACTTTATATTGACCAAGTGGCAACGCCTGGTGAAATGAGGCAATTGAAATTTGGCTATAAAACAAAGCTATTGAAACAATTATTAACGGAAGAAACTTTTTATTATTCTGCATCACGGTGTCTGTGTATTTTTGTTCTCTATGTAATAGTCGCTGCCGATTGAAATAAAGTTCACTTGCAGAGTACTTTTGGTCACTTTATTGGTTGGTCAATGGACTTCCTCTTACAATCAAACTTCGTCTATTTAACTCGGCTACATAATCTTTTGAGTTTTTATACAGCTCATCTTCTCTAACAAAGTTAATATGAGCTTTGTTTCCCCAATAGATAATAAAGTCGGCAGTGTCTTTAAGCTTAGCTTCTCTAAACCCATTAAACGAAGAACCATCTCTGTTTTTTAAAGACGAAAATTGGTTAGCGGGAAGCTGGCCTATTGGTGACGCTTGCAGATCAACTATGGCTGGAAAAGCCCTGTTTTCCGTATACTGTTTTGCAAGTTTTGTTTTAGCAATTGAGCGGATGACATAAACCGACTCTGGGTACTTTTGCATCAACCGTGATGTAACACTGAGTTCCGCAATATCAAAGCCGTACTCACTTTTACGAACAATATTTTTCTTTGTCGTATGCAGGCCACCAGCAAGAAATAACACTTTCTTTCCTTGATCATAACCATATTTTTCAATCATTTTTGCCATATGAGCGGAACGTTCGTAAAATGGTTTCAATTGATTTTTGTTTTGAATTCGGCTCCAATCAACAGGAGTATCTCCTAATACAATGCGGTATTGATGTGACTTTGACTGTTGATTAATGTCTCTGATTTTCTTAAAAAATGCCAGATAAACTGGTGATTCCCAAAGTCTATTCGGTGAGATAATTGTATTTCTCAAAGCCTCGTAAACTGGAGTTATATCATTTGACTCGCCAGATAAATAACGATCAACCTGCTTTTGATATCGTTGGTTACCAAATTCAACGACAATTACTCGTACTGAATTCATCACTATTGGAGATGCTAATGATTTTAATAGGAGCTGATGCAACTCTTGATGCCTATGATTTTCACCAATGGCTACAACCCAGTGCGATTTAAACCCTGACACAATCGACTGAGTTAAAAGCTGTGATGGTTCTTTGGCGTGGGTTCTTTGTACGTTAGAACAGATAAAGATCACACAAATCAAAACGCCTATACAATATCGATTCATATTTTTTCGCCTTGAACTAAATAGCTGTATTGAGAACATTTAAAATAGCTCCTCACGAAGAAAACGGTAGTAAGTTGATAAAGTATTCTCCATGCTAACCTATCACATTAACCGCTTCATTGTGACATGTGGTACTAACGCCTCATTTATAGGTGTGAAAGTCACATACCGCGTGACAATTTCAAGCGTAACATTTCAATGTATGATTTTATGTTTGCAAAAGCTCGTCTGTCTCTATTTATCCATTACTTCAGATTAGTGTAAATATTGCGTTCTTATTTTTTTCGCTTCTTTAGGCTTGTTATTTGCCGTTAATGCCTCAGCATAACTATCCCAACCATTTTTATAGTCAGGATAGACTTGCGTTAAAAAAGAAAACAATGCTTCGGCTTCCGCCAGCCGACCATGGGTCAGATATAAATAACCACTTTGATTCAATTGTACTGCACTTGGCAGATCCCACCGTTGAGCACTTTGTGCTGCACGAAACACTGCTAATGCATTGCTCATCTCTTTAGAGATGACTTGTTGTGTGAATTGTTTAAGTAAATTTTCATAAGGCAACGGCTCATCCATACCTAAAACTGCATTAGCAAGCTGATTATACAAAGCACTAACATAAGCGGGTTTTTCATTAGACAATATAACGACAATGAGCTCATGATTTAGATACGTCGAAACATTCGCAACAAATCCTTCATTAGAGCCACCATGGGTTATCGCTCGTCCATTAGCCCCTTTGTTACTCGGCCAGTTATATGAGTATTTAAATAAACCATGATTGTGCTCTATCATTTGCGCAAAACTTTTCTTTGACACTATTTCGCCCTTGATTAACGCTCGTTGCCACTGGTATAAATCAAAAACCGATGAATACATAGCACCATGGCCAATTGCATAGTTTTGCGGTGCAGACGGCAATATTACTAATTGGTCATTAAGCCGGTTGGTACCTTGCACTAACGACCTTAAATTTTGCCTTGAAATAACACCGGTATCAGATAAGGCTAAAGGCTTTGTAATTTTACTTTCAAGCACCTGAGCAAAGGGTTTCTGAGCCACCGCTTCAATAACAAGTGAAAGAAGTGCAAATCCAGCATTGGAATAACGTTTTGTTTTAGTTTGCGAGACAGATATATGCTTTAGTCGCTTTAACCTTTGTAAACTTGTCAAATCACGCGTTATATCTCGTTCAGCTAACGTTACAAAATCTCTTGGCAATCCACTTCTATGCTCTAGCAACTCTTGTATTGTTACGCTACCAACGGGATAATCTGAAAACTCTTTGATGTAACCACTGATCGGTTGGTTGAAATCAACAAGTCGCTTCTCTTTCAAAAGATACATTAGCGCTGTTGTAAATTGTTTTGCTATAGAGCCAATTTCAAACCTTGCCGACTGAGGTAATTTGGCGGAACTTACAAATGCAACAACTTGCTGATCAATTGCCACTAAGACATTTCCTTGAAACATGTCCTGTTCTATATAAGCATTGGTAATTTTTGTCAGTTTATCGTGCAGTTCACTAGCTTTACTGGGTGAAACACTGCCAATAAGAAACAAAAACAAAAAATAGTATTTCATTAAGCTCATTACTTTCCTTTTGTTATTTTTATATTATTTAGTAACTAAAGTTTCGTGAAAGGTTTAACGATGACTAAACTTAATGATTCATTTCGCAACAGGAATAAACCAGAACTTAGTTTAAACAAAGTTTTTTATACCTTTGAGTTGAGGCTAAATAAAGTGCGCTATATCGATATATCAGTTATTGTTACGACTCTGTAACCCAGTCAACTCAATTCTATTCTTACTACCAATGTTGCCACCCCAAGTTTGCTGCTCCTTTGAAAGAAAGACCAAGCCTATTGAAGTGACTAAAAGCATGCCATCAGGTACTCGATATACGGGCCATTTATTAGCGTTCTGAGCGCTTTTTCTACTATTAACATGGTTATATTTATTTAACCAATTTGAAAGTAACCCAGAATTATCTTCAAAAACGCACTTTGATCCTGTACAGGATATTTCGCCATTCATTTCTTTGCCATTAAACGTCCCTTTCAACTGCTGTTTTTCAAAAGGTTCAACACCTGATTTAAGGTAAGTGTTCGCACGAATAAGCTTAGCTAAAGCAAAGCCATTAGTTTCCATTTGAGAAACCCAGCTAGTGTTTGATAAAAAAGCGAGTGTTAGGTTTTGTTCGGGATATACAACTAAAAAAGAACGCGCTCCGAGTGTAACTCCTGCATGGTGATAGACTGTATGTCCATCAAAATCTTTTCCAACTCGCCATCCAAAACCGACATTATACATCTTATTTTTAGGTGAAACGTCGTGATAGTTTGGCTGAAACATAAGTGACTTTATTTCATCAGAAAAATAGTTACCATTAACAATTCTATCGGCCAACAGTGCTAAGTCTGTTGCTGTTGATGAAAGCCCTCCCCCAAGCGCAGTATACGTTTTATCATCAAAAGGTGTCGATGCAGGTTTTCCGCGTGTTAAAGTAAACAAATTTGAACGGTGCGGATCTCGTTTTGTTATATCTTCAACTATTGGTGTTACCCGACCAGACACTCGATTTATAAAGCCCTCAATACCATCAACTAAAGTAGTTCCGGTTACTTTTTCAAAAACAGCACCTAAAATTGTGTAACCAAAACTCGAATAATGGTACTGACTGCCTGGATCAAACAGCAGATCTCTATTTTTTAATACCGCTAAACTTTCAGTCGCTGAAATATAATGTGTTTCCCAACAACAAGCATCTACCGCCTGGTAATGTGGTATGCCAGAGGTGTGTCTCATCAATTGCTCAATCGTTATTTTATGATATTTTTCAGGCAATTGAGGCAAGAGTGTTTTTAATGAGTCGGATTTTTTTATTAATTGTTGTTGTATTAAATCAGCAAACAAAGACGCTGCAACTAATTTTGAAACGCTTGCCAGTCGAAATCTTGTATTTGAATTTACAGGTCGTGATAACGCCTTATCCCAATACCCCGAATTAACGGAATAAACTACTTCACTATCTTTAATTGCCGCCATAGAAAACCCAGCTACGCCAGATAATGTTCGCAATTGTTCAAGAGACAAACCAACTGTGTGCTCTATCTTGTTGACAAAGCTAAAACTGGAACAAGAAAAACATACCGAAAATACCAAGACAAAAATAACAACAAACTTACTCATATCACTCTCCTATTTTTGTTTTAACGTATGCTAAAAAGGAGAATCTAACGAGTTAATAAACGTTAACTTAGGTAAATTTTAGTTAATTATTCTTGGAAGCGATTTGAACAAGCTCCCCCCAAATGGGGTGATCTGCATTTACTAGCATATCTTTAGTCAGCACTAGCTTTCCTGAGTTAAATAAAGACAATACAGCCTCAATCAGTTGCTCTTGTCCATTGAGTTCTTGAGTAACACGATCTATTTGTATTTGATAGCTTGATAAAATAGTTGCAGTTTTAGGTTCGAGAATGCGCGCATTAACAGTAGTGTTATCTTCCAACGCTAAAAACACTAACAATCCGATCCTGTGAGTTCTTGCTTGTTGAGGGATGCTTAATGCTTGATCAAACTCACTTAATACAATCTGAATATCATATTTTTGCGACTTCACTACCCTATCAGTTAACAATCTCCTAACTTTAACTAAACTATCCTTAGTTGCTTGATTATCAGTATAAAGCCAAAGAGCTAATCGATTATTTTGGCCTGTTTGTGTTTCAAGTTTTTTCTGCCAAATAAATACGCTAATAAAAATAGCGAAACAGGTAAAAAGTAAAATCAATCGTGGTGATAAGATGTTAATACCAACTTTTGGCACATCCATTTGCTCGGTATTGGGGCGATTTTCTAAAGAATCTGGAGCGCTATAATGAGTTATCAGTTTATAACCTTCTCCTCTGATTGATTTTATTTCAAAATCGCAAATTCCCTCTGCTTGTATAACTTTGCGTAACAGAAATACCCTTTGCTTAATAGTATCCGAACTAACACTCCTTGAGCCCCATACAGCTTCAAGTATCTCGTTCACACCAACGACTTGGTTAGCATTATCCCATAGTAATCTTAGCAATTTAAAATTTAATGGCTGCAATTCAACGGAAGTATCCTCGTAATGAATACGATAGGAAACGTGATCAAAACTAACCATAACCAAGATTAACCTTTATTAACTCTAATTAACTGGCGAGTTTACCAACTTTCATTATCGTTGTAATGTTTCAATTGACCTACAGGAATTAACATGAATTTTAGAAAGTTATTAATATCGACGATGATTACATTGGCATCACTGCAATCATTTGCGAACGATTTTAAATTAAATGAGACTTATCAAAAAAGGTACAGTCAACTTCCATTTAGAGAAACACCGTTCGCAGATTTAAAGGGAATTTTTCCTATCTCTGAAAAGCTCGCTACAGGGAGAAAACATTACTTATTAACATACGATAGTTTAGATAGAGTTATTGAAGTTAAATTTTTACAACACGGTAAAACGGTTCCTTTAAACATTAACAAAAATGTTGTTACTCATGCCCCCCATATAAAAATTCAGTTTAAAGAAGGTAAAGAAATAAGAACATTTTTTGATGAACTTGGTAAACCAGCCTTGAGTAACGGCGCCTATAAAGAAGTTTTTGAGTTGAATAACAAAGGTGAACGTACCTCACTATATTTTGAAGATAAAAATGGCAATAGAACCTCAAGTAATTGGAATATTTATGAGTATCAGTGGACTATAGATGCTAAAGGAACAGTTATTGAACAACGATTCAATGAACAGGGATTACCAGCGGAGATAAGACCAGGCTTTCCATTCTATTGCCTTAAACTTCATTATGATCAGAGAGGGTATTTAGCCATGATGGAAAACTATGGCAAAGATTGTAAAACATTAACGCAAAACAACATGAATGCAGCGCAAGATAAACTTACATATAACAAATATGGCTTCATGTATTCTTGGAATGTCTATGACGCAAAAGAAAATAGAGCTAAAGGCAATGGACCGAATGTTGCCACTGGAGTGATGGAACATGACCAGTACGGCAATACAACACGAGAATACTACTTAGATGAGCTTGGCAATCAAATTCACAATGCTTACGGTTGGTTAAATAGTATTGCAACATATGATGATCATGGCAACATGACGTCTCGATTTAACCACGATCACTCAGGCTTTAAAAAAATCATCCAAAACTTAGGGTACTCAGGCTATGTACTAACATATGATGCTCATGGAAGAAACAGGACGTCATTGTCTTATTATGATGACAATAAAAAGCCAGTAAAACATAAAAGAAGAGGTTACCATTCCGTAAAACACTATTACAACGATAACAATAAAGTAATCAAAATAGAATTCCTCGATACACAAGGTAAACTCACCAATAGAGTCGACAATGGTATAGCATATATAGAGTATGATTACTCTGGCTCTTCTGTTAAACGATTAAATTACGACAAAGAGCGAGTAATAATAAAATAGAAGCTCCTGTTTAATTTTTTGAATACCCAATACGCTGACAGATCTCTGTTTTTAGTGTGATTAAAGTAGGTATTTGTCGAGGTAGTTTTTGCTGTTGTTCTACTTTTTAAATCAGAATAATACCAACTCAATTAAATATTTGGTCACTTAGCGAGAAATAAAAGGGTTAGAGGCAAGGCATTGATTGCAAAGAATGGTTATTCAGAAGAGCGTGCTCCTGCGTTCTCTAATAAGCTACATCCTTGTAGCGTCCTTGTTAAAATCAATAACGCAGTCTATAACCCTTTTAAACTCGCCCTTGGGAACTCATTAGCGTCCTGATAACTTCCCTAAATAATCGAACCATAGAGCGACTATGCTTAAATTATTTAGTTTGTTCTAAGCGCGCTAATGAAGTGCTAAGTTGGCTAAATATTTAATAGAATTGGTATAACAATAAAGAACACAAAGTATGTAAAGAAATGGATAATCAAAAAATACAAAAAAACCCGCTTGGTTTACCAAGCGGGTTTTCTTTATTTCAGTCAAGCTGAAGAATGAATTGCTTACGCAATCATTATTTCTTCGCCAACTTCTCTTTGATACGCGCAGAACGACCTGAACGCTCACGTAAGTAGTAAAGTTTAGCTTGACGAACATCACCGCGACGTTTAACTTCGATTGAATCGATTAACGGGCTATGTGTCTGGAATACACGCTCAACACCTACACCGCTAGAGATTTTACGCACGGTGAAGGCAGAATGTAAGCCACGGTTTTTAACAGCAATAACAACACCTTCAAACGCTTGAAGACGCTCTTTATCACCTTCTTTAACTTTTACTTGTACTACAACAGTATCGCCTGGTGCGTATGCTGGTACATCTTGCTTCATTTGCTCTTGTTCAAGAGCTTTAATAATATTGCTCATAATCATACCTTTTCCTAGGATTCACGATCTTCAACAGAGGTTTGCTTAATTTTCTCAAGCAATTTCTTCTGTTCAGCCGTCAGAGCTAGGTCAGTTAAAAGTTCAGGTCGTCTGTGCCAAGTTCTCTCTAAAGACATTAATTGACGCCACTGTCTTATGTGTTCGTGATTACCACTAAGCAATACTTTAGGTACCGACTTACCATCTAATACCTCTGGCCTTGTGTAATGTGGACAATCAAGTAAGCCATCTGAAAACGAATCTTGTTCTGCAGATTGCTGATGTCCTAATACACCCGGCACAAAGCGAGCTATGGCATCGATCATGTTCATCGCGGGTAATTCTCCGCCACTTAATACATAATCTCCAACCGACCATTCTTCATCAACATGTGATTCAATCAGTCGTTCATCTATGCCTTCATAACGTCCTGCAATAAAAATCAGTCGGTCATGTTGTGCTAATTCACTTACACCAGTTTGATCAAGTTTACGTCCTTGTGGTGACAAATAAATAACCTTTGCACGGCTTCCACCACTTGCTGAGACAGAGTTATCTGCTTCAACTTTTGCAGCTTCTATAGCTTCACGCAATGGTTCAACCATCATTAACATCCCTGGACCACCGCCATAAGGTCGGTCATCTACAGTACGGTGTTTATCATGGGTAAAGTCTCTTGGATTCCACGTATGAAATTCAATTAACCCATTACGTATCGCGCGGCCTGTCACCCCATACTCGGTTATTGCTTCAAACATTTCTGGAAAAAGGCTAATGACCCCTATCCATAATTTGCTATCACTCACGAGTTAAAAACCTGGATCCCAGTCAACACAAATTTGTTTATTTTCAATACATACCGACTTAACTACCTGATCTTCAAGATACGGAATTAACCGCTCTTTCTTACCAAAGCCATCATTTCGGTTTGCTTTTACAACCAGTACATCGTTAGAGCCTGTTTCCAATAAATCAGAAACTTCGCCTAAATCATAACCTTTGTCAGTCACAACGGTCATGCCGATTAGGTCACGCCAATAAAACTCCCCATCGGGTAGCTCAGGTAACATGGTCTTATCAACAAATATTTCTGAACTCACTAATGTTTGTGCAACATCGCGATCATCAATATTGTCAATTTTAACCACTAACCCTTTATTGTGCTTTCGCCAATCAGTCACTTCGACTGTTTGTACTTTATTTCCTAATTTTAACGACCAAGGAAAATAGTCGAGGATAGCTTCTTGCTCTTCGGTAAAAGAATGAACTTTCAACCAGCCCTTGACACCATAGACTGCGCCTATCTTGCCAACAACGATTTGTTCATTACTTGTTACTTCAGTCATGTCTATCCACTTATCTTATGCTGCAGCTTGAGCATCTTTTACAAGCTTTGCCACACGATCAGATAAACCAGCGCCTTGACCAACCCAGTGGTTGATACGATCAAGATCTAAGCGCAATTTTTCCGCTTGACCTTGTGCTGAAGGGTTGAAGAAACCAATCTTCTCGATGAAACGACCATCGCGAGAGTTACGGCTATCTGCAACAACTATCTGATAGAATGGACGCTTTTTTGCGCCGCCACGGGCTAAACGAATGGTAACCATATCGTCCTCTATATATTAATGTTAAAACGAATTTCCAGACACTTTCCGCCACAAAATGAGGCAGAAAAGCTCGCGTATTCTACGCTTTTTCAGCTAGAAAGCAAGTTTATAGCTATTTAAAAACAAATGGCTGATTAATCAGAACTACATCTTTTCTTAACAAGTTAAAAATGATGCTCAAATTAATAGATAAATCGCTCTGAAACAGGAATTTACAAGACACTTTGAATAAAGCAAAAAAAGGATTAAAAATAAGAAAAGCAGGCAAAAATTACTATGTAATGTTAAATCACATACAGTAGCACTGTCCAAACACTTTTAAGATACAAATGAGGACGGTGCTCCGTACATTTCTACGGTTAAATACTAAATGATAGTTAAACGTTCGATACTCTCTGCTTCAATGTATCCGACCGTTACAGCAAATGGCCGTTCGCCTTTCGCACCTTTTATTTTACAACCTTTCGCCACAATACAGACGGTATAAGGCTCCACCATACCCTTAATTTTAATTAGCCTTCCTTCTAAGCTAGCAAGATTATCTACTTGGTATTCATCTTTTAATTGCTTTACCAAGGAAGGATTAATAGCAACAGTGAGTCGGGAGTTAGTCCCGTTATTAGACATCAGATGCCAATAGCCTTTTTTCTGACTAACACCACGACTTGTCGAATGAATAGAAAATTCTGTCTCTACCCAAAAAAACAGTTCTTTTTGCTGAGCTTTTTCAACGACATTATCCACAGGCATCGTTTGATAAGCGATATTTTTATTCGCACAGCCAGTGAAAATGAGCAACACAAATAATGATAAAAACAAAATACTTTTACAATACATACTGACACGTCCATTTGTTATTTAGTTCTTTAAGTTTACTCAAAAAAGTAAAAAAAACAAGAGACCGCTAAATGGTTAGTATGTAAAAAGTAGCTCTGCTTTGTCAGATAGGGCCTTAACGGCCAAAACCACCGAAACCGCCCATACCACCGCCGCCACCCGGCGGCATCATACCTTTCATTGAACGCATCATTTTTTGCATGCCACCTTTGCCTGACATTTTTTTCATCATTTTTTGCATTTGGGTAAACTGTTTAAGCAATTTATTCACGTCTTGAATTTGCGTGCCCGAACCTGCTGCTATACGACGTTTTCGAGAACCTTTAATAATCTCAGGACGTTCGCGTTCTTTCGGTGTCATGGAATTTATAATGGCTTCCATTCGCACCGTGACTTTATCGTCCATTTGTCCTTTCATTTGATCGGAAATGTTCCCCATTCCAGGCAACTTATCTACTAAGCCCATCATGCCGCCCATGCTTTTCATTTGTACTAACTGGTCACGGAAGTCTTCTAATGAAAACCCTTTACCTGATTTAACCTTTTTAGCCAATTTTTCGGCTTGTTTACGATCAACTTTTTGCTCTACTTCTTCAATAAGTGATAAAACATCCCCCATACCCAAAATTCGTGAAGCAATACGATCTGGATGAAAGGGCTCTAGGGCTTCAATTTTTTCACCAACACCCATGAACTTGATAGGTTTACCAGTAATATGCCTAATTGATAAGGCAGCACCACCGCGAGCATCACCGTCAGTTTTAGTGAGTATCACACCGGTTAATGCTAATGCATCATTAAATGCTTTGGCGGTGTTCGCAGCATCTTGACCTGTCATTGCATCAACAGTAAACAGAGTTTCAACCGGTGAAATTGCCGCATGTAATGCTTTTATTTCATCCATCATGTCACTGTCAATATGCAATCGACCTGCGGTATCAACAATTAATACATCAAAATAATGTTTTTTGGCATGGTTTATCGCAGCGTTTGCTATGTCAACCGGCTTCTGTTTGATATCACTTGGAAAGAACTCAACCCCTACTTCGCCAGCAAGCGTTTCTAATTGTTTTATTGCAGCAGGTCGATAAACATCAGCGCTGACAACAAGCACCTTTTTCTTTTCTCTTTCTTTCAAATATTTCGACAATTTAGCAACAGAGGTTGTTTTACCCGCACCTTGTAAACCAGCCATTAATACAACAGCAGGCGGTGTAGCTTTTAAATTGAGAGTTTCATTGACTTCACCCATCGCACTTTCAAGTTCTTTTTGAACAATTTTTACGAATACTTGCCCTGGGGTTAAACTTTTAGAAACATCTTGTCCTACTGCGCTCTCTTTCACTTTAGCAATAAAGTCACGTACTACGGGTAAAGCAACATCAGCCTCTAAAAGCGCCATACGTACTTCTCGTAAGGTGTCTTTGATGTTGTCTTCAGTAAGTCTGCCACGACCACTAATGTTCTTAAGGGATTTCGTTAAGCGATCTGATAAATTCTCAAACATGTATTACTCTGACCAATTGCGATAAAGAGAAAACTTACCCACATTATACCTGTGAGGTTAAGAAGCGAAAGTATAAAATGGAGGCAAGGATTTATTTTTCAATATTAACCTGAGATTCTCTAGCGCCTACTAATACCAATTCGCATAAATATTCGGTCATTCAGCGAGAATTAAACGCTTTAGAGGCACGGCGTTGATTGCAGAGAATGGTTATTCAGGAGAACGTGCTCCTACGTTCTCTAATACCAACTCAATTAAGTATTTAGCCACTTAGCGAGAAATAAAAGGGTTAGAGGCAAGGCATTGATTGCAAAGAATGGTTATTCAGGAGAACGTGCTCCTGCGTTCTCTAATAAGCTACATCCTTGTAGCGTCCTTGTTAAAATCAATAACACAGTCTATAACCCTTTTAAACTCGCCCTTGGGAACTCATTAGCGCCCTGATAACTTCCCTAAATAATCGAACCATAGAGCGACTATGCTTAAATTATTTAGCTTGTTCTAAGCGCGCTAATGAAGTGCTAAGTTGGCTAAATATTTAATAGAGTTGGTATAATAAGCTACATCCTTGTAGCGTCCTTTTCAAAATCAACAACACAGGCTATGAAGCGTTTAAACTCGTCCTTTGGGAGCGTGTTAGAGACGCGATAATTGCGCAAAACGTGTTTGATGTAGAACAACTATACCTGCACACGTTTCACTTATTCTCCCACCTCTGACATCGCTCTGAACTGACTTAATCTTTATGCGAATTGGTA
The DNA here is from genome assembly GCF_030295995.1 of Thalassotalea hakodatensis. Classification (NCBI taxonomy): domain Bacteria; kingdom Pseudomonadati; phylum Pseudomonadota; class Gammaproteobacteria; order Alteromonadales; family Colwelliaceae; genus Thalassotalea; species Thalassotalea hakodatensis. The sequence goes on from NZ_AP027365.1 coordinate 3,459,770, forward strand.
TAAGGTCTGTTGACGACACAAATAATCGACATAATTGGCTGAATAAAGCAAACGATTTAGCAGGTTAAGATAAGACTTAGATAAACGTAGCATGCTAAGGTTAATTTGATTATGATGGCTTCGTTGACTATTTATAGGCTAAATCAACAATACCGGTTACATCAATAACGTGTACACTTTGCAGCAAAATGCCTAAAGTCAGTTGAACTTTAAGCTATTTTTTGCAACAGTTTATTGCTGATGATTCAGTGTTAGATTAAAAAAATAAAGACTACATTAATTAACTTGTGTTTTATTCATCGTAAGGTTTATTCACTCGTATTCACGTGTTATTTTTAAAGGAATAGATATTTGGATTTTTCATCAATTTTCAGCTTAATCGCTTTTGTTTGCTATATCATGGCATCTATAGCAGTCGTTGTTCGTTTATTTCATCCAAAAGGACCAAACATTGTTAAAGTATTGTTTATTGGTTCTATCGCGATTATTAGTCATACGTTATCTACCGGGCATTTTTTGTTTTCAGAACAAAGTGTAAATTTTGCGCTGCCGAACGTTATTTCATTAGTAACACTGATTATTTGCTTGTCGATCACTGCGCTAGCACTTAAATATAAAGTAAATTTACTTTTACCTGTTGTCTATGTATTCGCTGGCTTATGGCAATTAACCTCATTGTTTATTCCGCATAAAAGCAATATACCTTTAATCACAACAGATTTTGCAGTTGCTAGCCATGTTATTTTAGCGTTAATCGCATACTGTATTTTAATTATTGCGATGTTATTTGCCTTCCAAGTCACCTATATCAATATGAAATTAAAAGATAAAAATTTATTAGCGGTAAACCACTTACCACCGTTAATGCAAGTTGAGGGACAATTATTTGCAATTTTAGCGATTGGCACACTAGGATTAGTAGTAAGTCAGCTTGTCGGCGTTATCTTTTTACAAGACTTTTTGGCAAATAATGCGCATAAAACAGTATTGTCATTGCTTGCGTTACTCCTCTACTGTTTTACTTTGTGGGGTCATTTCAAACAGGGCTGGCGAGGACACCGCGTACTTATGTTAATTATTTCAGCGACGACGCTACTCACTCTCGCGTATTTTGGTAGTCGTTTTGTGAAAGAATTTCTATTATCTTAGTATTTAAGGTATAACTAGCATTCGGCTTGATAAAGCACATGTTTTTGGCAATTTAGGACCCATAATTGGATACCATCTCAACCAGTACGCTCTTTCTCATTTTAGGCTTACTTATTCTTATATCTGCATATTTTTCTGGCTCAGAAACCGGCATGATGTCGTTAAACAGATATAAGCTTAAGCATTTAGAAAAACAGAAACATAAAGGCGCTAAACGCGTAGGTAAGCTATTAAAACGCCCCGATCAACTGATTGGTCTAATTTTAATTGGTAACAACTTAGTCAACATAGCTGCCTCTGCTATAGCCACCATTATAGGGATTCGCTTTTTAGGTGATGTTGCTGGTGTTCTAGCAGCGACTATTATCTTAACACTTGTGGTATTAATTTTTGCAGAAGTTACGCCAAAAACACTTGCCGCTCTTTATCCTGAAAAAGTAGCATTTCCTAGTTCCGTTATCTTATCCTTTTTATTGAAAGTCTTTTACCCAATCGTAGTCGCTGTAAATTGGATCACCAATGGCATTCTTACCTTATTAGGTGTGAGTCGTGAAGAACGAGAATTACATAGCTTAAGTTCAGAAGAACTCCGCACTGTAGTGAATGAATCTGGTGCCTTGTTAGCTGAACGCGATCAAAGCATGTTGGTGAGCATTTTAGATTTAGAAAAAGTAACTGTTGAAGACATTATGATCCCACGCAGTGAACTCGTTGGCATTGACATAAATGAAGATTGGAAAAAAATTCAAAAACAATTAACCCAAGCCACACACACTCGTGTTTTACTATATAGAGATACCATCGACGATGTGGTGGGCTACATTCACATGCGCGATGCATTAAAGCTACTATCAAAAAACCAGTTTACTAAAGCCACTTTACTTAGGGCAGTTAGAGAACTTTACTTTATTCCTGAAGGTACCACATTAAGTGTGCAAATTTTAAAATTTCAACATGCCAAAGAAAGACTTGGATTGGTTGTAGATGAATATGGTGACATTCAAGGATTAGTCACTTTAGAAGATATTCTTGAAGAAATTGTAGGTGATTTTACCACAACTAAAGAACCAGCACCTTCAGAAGAAGTGCATATTCAACCTGATGGTAGTTATTTAGTCGACGGTAGCGCTACGGTACGTGATATAAATAAAGAAATGAATTGGCACTTCCCAACCGATGGCCCTAAAACCTTAAACGGTTTAGTGTTAGAGTATTTAGAAGACATTCCTGAAGCAAAACTCAGTGTAAGAATTTCAGGCTATCCACTTGAGATTGTTGATGTTACCGATAATATGATCAAAACAGTTCGTATTATGCCAGAGTTCTACCAGCAAAAACCTGAGCACAGAAACTAGGGTCTATTGGTTTTTCGAGATTAAATTTTGTTCGAACTAAACCCGAAAAATTAACAGTCTCTAATCATCATCAGTGTGTTACCGATTAGCTTTTTTTAAGCTGAATGAAATAGAATTGTTAACCTAAACGGACTAGTTCATAACGCTACACAGACAACAAACCTCATTGGTTTTAGGTTTTAGGTTTTAGGTTTTAGTTAAGGACTCTTGAATAACTCTACTGAAAGCAAAAAACCGCTTAAACTATTTTTGTTGATGCTCGCACATTTGAATAAATTTAGTCGATATAATTAACCTTCAGTTATATTACTTTCTATCATCTGAAAGAAACCGCTCATAAAGTTAAACACAAAGTTATCCACAGACATTTACGGTAATTAACATTTCCACAATTTCTGTGGAAAACAAATGCAAAGCCATAGGGAATGAGGACTTCGTTTTTGCAATATTTATTTATGAAAAAAATGAAGTTTTTTTAACATTTTTTTTAAAACCATACCCGACGAGCACTTGCAGCAATTTTCAATAAAAATAACGCCTTTGGCAAGAAAAATGCTACAGTCATTACAGTTTTAGGTAAGTGATAAGATTGTTAAATATTTGTACGTTTCTACGAAATACTCGGTATTAAATCTTGTAAATTTTACCTATTTATAACAAGAGAAAACCTTAATATGTTTACGTCCAAAACACTTATTTTTCGATAAATAAAACGGTAGATGGCGAGAAAACAAACCCTTCGTCTAAAAGTTATCCAAAGGGCGGTGAAACGTTGAGCTATGCCATCTTGTTAACCAAACAACCAACGCCATAAACTGCTTTCATTTAGCTCGGCTTCGCATGATTTTAATTGTCCACTGTAACGTCGAGCACGGTTATCAACCTTTCTTGCTACTTTCACTAGCCACTGCTTTTTTACATAAGATTTTCTTTGAAAACCACCCCAGCCTTCATGGTAATTTAAATACTGGTTATAACCATCCCACTTTGACACACGATTAATTTTATTTGTTTTAAAAATAAACCACGCCATAAAGTCAACAGCGTCGTCAAAATCATCACGATCAGCACCTGAGTTACCAGTCTCTCTAATATAGTCTTTCCAAGTCATCGTTTTGGCCTGTGAATAGCCGTAAGCAGTACTTACTCTGCCCCAAGGTATAAAACCGAGTAAATAATCTCTTGGTGGCAAGGCATCATTTCTAAACGAACTTTCTTGATACATCATGCTCATAGGAACATGAATAGGAGTTCCCCATCGATCACGAGCGTCTTTAGCAGCAAAGTACCAATCACGATGCTCTCTAAATATCTCGCACAAATTCTCTGGGTTTTTGGGGGGTGGTGTAGCGCAGCTACTTAATAACAACGTTGAAAGTATAACAAAAATTAAAACAGGTATTTTATTCATAAGGCCACATAACTACGTTTTTCACGCTTTTATAATGCCAGAAAAACATTACATTACCAAAATGAAAAAAAATTTATTTTTCTTTGAACTTTTTTAAAACACACCACTCTTATATTACAAGACTTTCATATTGTGTTTCCCTTGAACATCTTACAAGCGCATTTTTTAATGCGCTTTTTTTTATCTAAATTTTGAACTTTATTATTTTTTTCCACTCCAATCTTTTAAGAAGTGATATTCCCTTAGTGTTTCATGTTTAGTTTGCGCATTTATATTAATGCGCTTTTTTTTGTTTGTTTTTTGAACTTAATCGTTATTTAGTACTCCTACAAAATGAAGGTGTTATTCCCTTATGTTTCATGAACGATTCGCGCGTTAATTTTTTATTAACGCGTTTTTTTATGTTTATTAAAGACTTATACAACTTTTAATCGCATCAATAGATATTTATTAATACTAATTGAATAAAAATTGAACTTTAAAAGAACGAGCATGTCTCATGTTATGAGAGCAAAACACCTCCCTGGACTGCTTTCTTTGTATTTAAGGCGCGTTACCTTAACGCGCTTTTTTTTTGCCCAAAAAAAGGAGCATTGAAGCTCCTTTAAATCTCTGTACCAAAAATTATTGTGCAAAATATTGTGTTAAAAATTCATCGAATGTTAATGTATCACTTTGTTCAATACTTTTTTGTTGAGCAATTGATTTATCAGCTTGTTCATTAAAATAAGCTTCATCATAATATTGATAATCTCGTTTTAACGCATCTTCACGATAACTGATTGCTTGCTGTAGGGTAAACTCCGTTAAACTTTGCTGATTATCTTGCACAATTTTCAGTAATTTAGCCGAAGGCGTTTTTTCAGGATCATTAATCTTATCGAACTCAATCGCTAACGCTTGTTGATACTTAGCAGTATTGTGGGCATCATCAAGTAACGCTGCAACTTGCTGCATTTCAGCAAAAAGTTCCCTCCCCCATGCCTTCAACGATACTTTTTCGCCGCTATTGTCGAGTAACAGCGCAGGATCTCTACCACGCATCACGACATCATCCATGTTGTTATCACAGACTTTTTGCATTTCACAAAGTGGCACAGGGCTTTCTTTAAGCGCACAAAAGGTAAGAAATATATCAAGAAAATAAATTTGCTGTTCACTGATGCCAGTATCGACAAATGGATTTACATCAAGCGCCCGAACTTCCACGTATTCAACCCCACGACGACTTAACGCTTGAGAAGGTTTTTCGCCAGATTGGGCAACTTGTTTTGGCCGCACAGGCGCATACAACTCGTTTTCAATTTGCAATACATTGGCATTTAACTGCTGATAATTGCCATCAACTTTTATGCCTATTTCTGCAAATTTATCTGAGCTTAAACTTATCGCTTCTTGCACGCCTGAAATATAATCATCAATATTGTTGTAACAAATCCTTAATGCCGACTGTTCACTATTGGTATAACCAAGATCACTCATGCGTAAACTGGTTGCATGTTCTAGATAGATGTAACCACTCTCGGATTTTTTAAAGGGCAACGTTGTTTTTTTGCCTTGTAAAAAAGACGGACATATTGCCGGAGAACTTCCGTACAGATAAGGGATCAACCAACAATAGCGTTTATAGTTTCTTAATAAAGCAAAATAACCCGCTGAAATATAATCTTGCTCATTCATTGACGAGCTTTCTGTCGTTTTAAATAATTGCCAAAACGATTTAGGAAATGAAAAATTAAAATGTATGCCTGCAATAACTTGCATCATGCTGCCATACCTGTTTTTTAAGCCTTGTCGATATACGGTTTTCATTTTACCGATGTTAGACTGGCCAAAATACGCTAAGGCGATATTTTCTTCGTCGTCAACAAAGCAAGGCATACTCGTCGGCCAAATAAGCTCACCATTAATATTTGAAAACGTATATTTCTGAATATCTTTTAATTGCGCAATTGTTTGTTCTACAGAGTGACTTACTGGGGTAATAAACTCCAATAAGCTTTCTGCATAGTCGGTGGTGATATTTGGATGAGTAAGGGCGGAGCCTAATGCTTGATAATGACCATGCTGCGAGAGCTTGCCTTCAGCGAGTACCCTTAATCCTTCGCGTTCGATGCCCCGCCCAATGTCTGTTAGCGCAGCTTTATTCCGTTCCTCGCTAAGAACGTTTATTTTCTGTTGAAAAGATAGTGTCAAAATGGGTCCTGTTGCATCGAGCGATTTCTGCATAAAGATGTATGGCTAAAAGATTGCTTTTCAATGCTTATTTAGTAATTGTTAAATAAAATAATCCGTTTGTTATATTCTGCTGTGATAGCTTTTGTAAAAACGTTTATACCAAAGTCGTTATTCAAGCTAGATACCATGACCGCATGTTTACTCATTAAATTCCAATTGGCGGCAAACTTCTGGCAAATATTCCTTCTACTGTTTCTAATAATAGCAACATAAGGTAAAGTTGGTCGCAAAATAATAATCGTTGTAATCTCATGCAAGACAGTCCACTTAGCTTACTTCCCCCCATTGTCGCCATTATTATCGCTATCTGGCGTAAAAATGCCTTATTAGCATTATTCTGCGGTATTGCTTTATGCTTTATCATGATTGAAAACTGGCACCCAATCAATGGCGTAACAAGTACAGCGTACGGTTTAGCTGGCGTGTTTGATTCAATTGGCAACATATATATCATAAGTTTTAGTTTGCTTATTGGTGCACTGGTTACATTAATGAACCAATCAGGTGCCGTTAATGGCTTTATTGATTCTTTAGCAAAAGTGAATTTAGTCAAAAATTCAAAACAAGCTGCATTACTGCCTACCTTTGTTGGCACGAGTATTTTTACTGATACTAATTTAAGTATTTTTACTGCTGGAATGGCAAGCCAAACTTTGTTTGATAAATACAAACTGAGCCGTGCTAGGTTAGCTTACTTAATCGATTCAACTTGTGCCCCTATCAGTATCCTCTTTTTAATAAATGGTTGGGGGGCATATGTTCTTGGTCTACTTGATGGCCACCAACTCAACGATCCTGTTGGTATACTCGTCGGTACGATTAGTTATAACTTTTACGCGATCATTGCCGTATTATTTGCCTATTATACGGCAGCAAGCGGCAGAACTTTCGGACCACTTAAATACGCTAAATCACGCATCATTGATCAACAAACAGTAGAAAAACAGAAAATATCTCCTGCCATCATTATGTGGTTGCCATTGTTATCTTTATTAACCATTACTCTATCTTTGCTTTGGTTTACCGGTAACGGTGATATGCGTCAAGGTTCAGGTTCCTTTTCTGTTTTTTGGGCGATCGTAAGTGCGGTGATTATTTTAATTACCATGATCAAAATCTACGGTGTAATGTCTTGGAAAAATATCGCTAAACATGCCTTACTAGGCATCAAACATATGGCTCCTGCCGTAGCAATTTTGATACTTTCTTTCGCCTTTGGCGATGCAATAAAATCGCTAGGCACGGGTATATATGTCAGCCAATTGCTTAACGTTGAAGTTCCGCTATATTTTATTGCGCCAATTCTATTCCTCGCTGCCGGGTTTATGGCGTTTGCTACAGGTACTTCGTGGGGTACATTTGCTATTTTAGTGCCGATCGCAGTTCCGTTAGCGCAACAAACTGGCTTACCTATCGAGTTTCTTGTCGCGGCAGTTTTAGGCGGTGGTATTTTTGGAGATCACGCCTCACCAATATCAGACACCACCGTTGTTGCTTCTATTGCAAGTGGTTGTGATCACTACGAGCATGTAAAAACACAATTACCTTATGCCCTAACGGCAGGTAGCCTTACTTTGATTATCTATACACTGATAGGCTTAAATTTCTAATGAAGCCATTTACGATTGTCGATGAGCAACAAGACTTTATTATCATTAATAAAGCTGCAAATGTTAGTTTTCATGATGAAGGCAATGAATTAGGCTTACACAGTCTTGTAAAACAGCATGTAAAATTAGAACATCTTTATCCTGTGCATAGGTTAGATAAAATAACTTCAGGTTTACTTATTTTTGCAAAAAACAAATTAACTGCGCAGACGTTCCAACAACTGTTTGAGCGTAAAGAGGTTATTAAATTTTATCTTGCGATTTCCGATAAAAAGCCCAAGAAAAAACAAGGGTTAATCGCTGGTGATATGGAGAAAAGCCGTCGTGGCATGTGGAAATTAACTCGCTCAATGCATAATCCTGCCAAATCACAATTTTTCAGTTATTCACTGACACCTCAGTCGAGATTATTTTTGATAAAACCATTAACAGGAAAAACGCATCAAATTCGGGTAGCACTTTCAAGCATTGGTAGCCCTATTCTAGGAGACACGTATTACGCTAAATCTACAGCCGATAGGGGGTATCTTCATGCTTTTGGTTTATCGTTTACTCTCAATGAGCAACAGTATCGATATCAAGTAGCACCAGATTCAGGTGAGCATTTTTTAACAGATCATTGTTTATCTGCTATCGATGCTATTAGCGATCCTTGGCAACTTCCATGGCCTAAAAAATATTAACGGTGCTATTTTAACTGCTGGGCAAAAAAGCGCTTCGTATTCTTGTACTCTCTCAAAAGGTGCCATTTTCGATATATTTTCTCTGCTTTATTACTTTGTATAAAGTCGATAAAATGTTTATCCCAGAGCGCCTTTAGTTTTTGTCCACGAGCGGTGTTGGCAAAGGCAACATGGATTTGTAAAACACCGACTGGTTTAGTAACAAAATTAATCGCAGAGGCATTTTCAGTCATTTCAGTAAGATATGAACCTTCAGAATCGATCATGTAATCAGTACGGGAATGCCTTAGTTTATTAATTGCCTGTTCACGAGTCCCCACTTCTGACATATCAAATTCAACCTCTGGAAGGTAAGCCTTAAAAGGTTTAGACAAACCAGCAATCATGGTGACACTTTTACCTTTCAAGCTTGAAATACCTTGCCAATTATCAAAATTATTTTCTTTAAATATAGCTATTAATATATCAACATCATGGGGGTATGCCGAATAACTCAATTGATAATTATCATCTTTTAACATACCAATCATCATATCAGCATCGCCGCGCTCAACTAAAGCAACAGCCCGCTTATATGGATACACTTCAATTGCAACTGACAAATTTAATGGTTCAAAAATAGCGCGAACCACATCAAATTGCTGCCCAGAGCCATCAGGCAAAGTAAACGGCGGTAAGTTTTCACCGACTACGTTAACAACAGATAAAGCTGTTTGCTGACTTTGCGCAGAAAAGTGAGCAGTGATACAGATGAATAAAGCTATTTTAAAAACGTTTTTCAAGCAGTCGTCCTTGGTTGTTTGAATTATTCAAAGTACAGAGAAATAGAGTCTAAATGTTAATCACAAGTATATCATAAATAACAAAAGTGAAGATAATTTCAAATGTATTTAAACAATAGTTTCAATTGTTATTAGGGTCTGTTGATCTTTCGAGATTCAATGTTGTTCGAACTAAACGCTTTATAATCAAGGCGTGAGCAATGTCTTGTCTAAATACCCATAAACTGTTGCAAACTAAAGCGAAAGATCAACAGACCCTAATCATAGTCATGAAGAAAGACAGCCAATTTTACTTTGGAAAAAATCTAAAAAAATGCGTGTTTTAAGGGGAATATTCCTACTGTGATAGAGTACTGATAATTGTTGAGCAACAATTGGCACAGGGTAGTTCAACGTTTTAATACCTGTTATTCGTTTACCAATGTAGTCAGGCAGCTTGATGACACCAATCCCCTGTTCACATGCTTTTGCCCGCATTTCAGGACTCGCTAGCATCATGACAGGTTTCGGATTTAATTCAGTCACTTTTCCATGTTCTCGAAGTAACCATGTTTCTGAACCGTCAGCAAGAATAGCATCAATATTATTAAGTTGTGCTATCTCATTCACCGATACAGAATTATCCCGTTCACTGACATAGATGGATTGAGAAAAACTTAATAAACTTTTGCTGATCCAATTTGAGTTTGGTAGGGAGTCTTCATGCAAAACAAACACTAAATCAAATTGATGATCATACGGTGGAGTTATCCCCGTATAATGCTGACATTGAATTTGTAGTTCAGAATATTGCGTTGCAAATGTTGTCATTAATTCACCAATAACTTGGTTGAAAAATTCTAACGGGAGTAATAACTTTAATACGCCTTTTATCTGATGATGACTATCATAAATAAACTGTTCTACATCAGTTAGCGCTGCCACATGCGGTTGGCACTGTTGATATAATAAATGACCAGATTCTGTGAGTGTTATTGTACGAGTAGTTCGAATCAACAATTGGCTACCCAACTGCTGCTCTAATTGAGCCAACCGTCGACTTAATTTTGATTTTGGGATACCAAGTTCAGCAGACGCTTTCGTTAACGAACCAGCTTCAACAATCGCGACAAAAAAACGATAATTATCTAGCTCTAGTGAATTCCGTTTATTTTGCACTTTTATCTCATAAATAGAACAATTAATTCTATTAAAGCCAACTAATAAAACAATATCAAGTGAAATATACTCTTTCCTTCATTTATCGCTATATAAACAGGAAAGAGCATGAGCAGTGTGAAAGAAATCACATCCGAAGATTTTCAACAACAAGTGTTAACATTCAAAGGTAAAGTGCTAGTAGATTTTTATGCCCCATGGTGTGGTCCTTGTAAAATGATTGCACCAGTACTTGAGCAGGTTGCTAATGAAAATTCAGCGTTAAAAATAGTTAAAGTAAATGCTGATGAAGCACCCGAGTTAATGGCGCAATATGGCGTACGAGGTATACCTACTTTACTTTTATTAAATGATGGAGAGCTTGTTGATCGAAAAGTAGGTGCAGCTTCTGTTCAGCAAGTGACTGAATTTGTTTATGGATAAAATAAAAGGCGCATAGCGCCTTTTATTAACGTAGAGAATGTATAAATACGATTGCAATCGCCGTAGGACAAACAAACTTAGTATACCAAGGCCAAATTTTCCAAAAAATTGAGTGCTCAACTTTTTCATTACCTGATTGAATTTCTTTCAGTATGTCATTTCGGTGCCAAATCCAACCGACAAATACACAACAAAGCATCGCGATAATAGGCTGACCGTACTCTGTGGCAAGAGTTGCAACAAAATCTAGCATTACGTTTAATTGGCTAATAATACCAACACTCATTAAGAAAATCAGAATACCAATAAACGTTGTCGCTTTTTTACGTTCAATGTTATGTCGCTCAACAACGTATGATACTGGCCCCTCTAGCATTGAAATGCTCGATGTTAATGCAGCAACTGACATCAGTACAAAAAAAGCAAAACCAACCATTAACCCCATACTTCCCATGGTATCAAAAAGTGCCGGCAACACAGCAAACACCAATCCTGAACCTGATATTAGGCTGCCATCATCAGCAAAAATAGCAACACCTTGTGCTTGTGCAACATACATCGCTGGAATAATTAATAATCCTGCTAAGAACGCAATACTCACATCTATTAACGTTACCTGTGCGCCTAACGAAACTAAATTTTCTTTCTTAGAAATATATGAACCATATATCACCATCACACTGGTACCAAGTGATAACGAGAAAAAGGCTTGCCCCATTGCACTGATCAAAAGCCCTGGATCTAACACACGACTAAAATCAGGGTTTAAATACGCATTGAGTCCTTCACTAGCGCCTTCTAAGGTAAAAACATAGCCTATCAGTAAAACCAGTAAACCGATTAATAATGGCATCAGGCGCTTTGACCATTTCTCTATGCCATCTTCAACGCCGCGCCTAATAACAAAAATGGTTAAAAACATGAAGCAAGCTGTAAACAGAATGTTCCGTGTCAAAGATTGCGAGACCACCCATTCAGCACTGTTTCCTGCACCAATAAAATGAGCGACTGGCTCTATTGCATAAGACATCATCCAGCCGGCAATAATGCCATAAAAGCTTAAAATAAGCGCTGCACAAACCACCCCACCAAAACCAACAATAAAGGCAAACTGTTTGTGACCTTTCGTACGCGACATTTTTTGCAATGAAGTGACTGCATTCGCTTGGCCATAACGGCCAATTAACAATTCCGCCATAAACGCAGGGTAAGCTAAACAAAATGCTAAAATCAGATACACAAAAACAAAAGCTGCGCCGCCGTTACTTGCTGTTTGAGTTGGAAATCCCCAAATATTCCCTAATCCTACTGCTGAGCCAGCAGCAGCCATAATAAAACCAATACGAGAGCTGAACTCTCCTCGAGACGTAGCCATGAAAACCTTTCTTTATTGTTATTTATATATTCATAATTAGGGCGTATTAACTATTGATGATATTAATTTACAACCATTAAATATGCAGTTTGCGTAATAAAACTTGCATACTTAATCTTAAGAACGAAACAGTAGAGTGCATTAAGTTAAACATGCAAACTGATCGTTTATGTTCTTATAATCTAATCTGTACTTTAGTTCACAATTTCTACTTAAAATGTCAGTGACAAAATAAAATCATACAAAGATTGTTTCGGTAAAAAAACACACTAAAAACTAATAAGCCCTAGACTTCGGATTAATTTACTTAATCTCAGCCAATAAAAACAGCTTTTTAAGTTCAATATTAAGGATTATTTATTCAGAATCTCTGAACAGCTGTAAAGTAGACGATACCAAATAGATTATTTTTTCAACAGCGGCAGATAATTAGCGCTTATTTATACTGATTTAAAATAAGCGCTATTAGATAACCCGAGCTCAGGTTAGATAGAAATTTCTGGATTAATCGCGAAAGTTGGTAAATTGAAAAGATTGTTCTAATTCTTGTTCTCTTACTAACTTCATTACAGCTTGTAAGTCATCACGTTTCTTACCGGTAACACGTACCTGCTCACCTTGAATTGCAGCCTGCACTTTTAGCTTACTATCTTTTATCGCTTTAACGATTTTTTTCGCTGTAGGTTGATCAATGCCTTCTTTGAAGCTACAGGTCGCCGAGCATTTTTTCCCTGAAAACTCAGGAGTTCCCACAGACATTGATTGTGGGTCAACGTTACGTTTCGTTAATTGATTACGTAACATATCAACTAATTGTTTAATTTGAAAATCACCTTCTGCAGTTACCACCACATTTGGGCTTTTCCATTCAAAGCTCGCTTCAACGTCTCTAAAATCAAAACGTGTGCTTAACTCTCTTGTAGCATTTTCAGAGGCATTACGTACTTCTTCTATATTAATCTCAGATACAATATCCATTGATGGCATAATATTTTCTCATTTAATCATCGTTAATGGCATCATAACAAAATCTATAATTGCTAAAAACCAATATCCATGGCATTTTTTTATTCACCTCTCATGATATGATGTAATTTTCGCACGACAAATCATAATCATACAAAATGAACAGCCAAAAGCTTTTGCTTATTTTATTTGTTTTTATCTTTATAATCGCTAGTGTAAGCCTACTCGCCAAAGATTTAGAGGCTATTATTAACCGGGGAACTGATATCGACTCTATTGGTCATATGCTAGGATTTTTTCTATTAACTTGGTTTCTAAATAGTGCTTGCCGTTTTCCTTTGATCACATTATCTATCGCATTAATTTGTTATGCTGCACTTACAGAAATTGGGCAATGGTATTTAGGTTTCAGAAACCCTGAGCTAAGTGATTTTATTGCCGACACCGTCGGTATTTTAACCTTTGTCGCATTAAAGTGGATCAAGTTAATGTATTTCCAGCGAGTACGTTGATGAAAATAGTCGTAATAGGACAAGGTGCAATCGGTTTATTATGGTATTCACACTTAGTTATCACTAAGCATTCCCCAGCATTATTATGTTCACAACGTGCAGTTATTACTGACACTAATATGTCACTGACCACCTACGATAATCAGTTATCGGTGATACCACTTAACATCATAAATAAAGAACAACTTCAACTTGCAGATATCGTACTCTTGTGTTTAAAGGCTTATGATATTTTACCTGCATTAAAGCAGTATCAAGCTTACTTAAATGAAAAAGCAACGGTCATTTTATGCCATAACGGCATTATTGCACCAAGCGATATTCATGCTGTACTAGCTAAGCAAACTGTCCTTACCTTGCTTACTACCCATGGCAGCAAAAAAACGGATAACTTTGCTATCACCCATACAGGTAAAGGTCAAAGCCAACTAGGTAAGTTGCAACAGGTAACAAAAGCAGAACATCAAACACCAACAACTATATTGAATCAAGCCTTACCGAGTGTAATTTGGCAGGATAATATTGCTTATCATCAATGGATAAAATTAGCCATCAATTGCGTAATAAACCCCATTACTGCACTCAATAATATTGATAACGGTGAATTACTCAAGCCACAGTACCAAGCGTTAATAAATAAAATTTGTTATGAAATTACGCAAGTCGCTGCGGCGGAAAATATCAAACTAGAATTGCAGCAATTGATCAACAATGTGCTTAAGGTTGCATCAATTACTGCTAACAATTGTTCCTCAATGCGAGCGGATTTTCAACAAAATAAAGCCACTGAAATTGAACATATCAATGGCTATATTGTAGAGTTGGCAAAGCAACATCAACTAGAAGTACCAAATAACTTGTCACTGTATCAACAAGTCAGCCAAGCATACTAATTGATAGTTTTACTTGTTAAGGCCGGTAAACCTTAACGTTTTCAAAGCCAATATCAATCAAGTATAGAGCCTGTAACTTGCTCATTACTCCTTGTTCACAATACAAATAATATTGTTTGGTTTGATCTAAGTCACCAAATTGGGTGGCTAATTTAAAAAACGGTAAATGTTGCACGGTTACATGCTCTATTTCAAGCGGGCGCTCGTCTTCTTCTTCTGGGCTTCGAATATCTAATACAATAGCACCGTCACCTAGCTCAGATACTTCTTCAACGGCATGAATTTCTTGCTCGGTTTGCTCACCTATGTCTTTTATGTCAAAAATTCGAGTTTCTTCAACAACCCGATCAAGAATGGAAAAATCAAAATTTTCTTCTTCCGCTTCTATTTTCGATAGTACCGCTTTAACTGTTGGCTTTTTAGAAATCACACCACAATATTCAGGAATAGTTTTAGCAAAATCTTCGGTGCCAATTGCGCGTGCAATATCGATAATATCTTGTTTATCATAAGCAGCTAACGGACGTAATATTAATGTGTCAGTCACACGATCAATGACATTTAAATTAGTCAAGGTTTGACTAGAAACTTGCCCTAATGCTTCACCGGTAACAAGCGCTTGTATACCACGTTTTTCAGCAATTTTTGCAGCCGCGCGCATCATCATACGCTTTAAAATTACGCCCATTTGACCGTTTTCAATGTTTTCTAAAATTTCGGCAACAACAGGTTCAAAATCAACTGCAAAAAACTTTACTCGATGTGATGCTCCGAATTTATTCCACAGAAAATGGCTTACTTCTTTCACACCTACTTCGTGCGCCGAGCCACCTAGATTAAAAAAGCAGTAATGGGTACGTGCGCCTTTTTTGATCATTTGATAACTTGAAACACCTGAATCAAATCCACCAGACATTAACGAAAGAACATCTTCTTGAGTTGCAATTGGAAACCCGCCCAAGCCTTTATGACGTTCAGTGACAATAAACAAATCTTTATGCTTGATTTCTAACCGAACGGTTACATCAGGTTTTTTCAGTTGTACTTTTGCAGAGTCAACTGCTTGATTAAGCCCGCCGCCAACATATTGCTCAGCTTGTAGTGAAGAAAAATCATGTTCTCCGGTACGTTTTACACGTACACAAAAAGTTTTGTTTTCAATATGTTTGCCGTGTACTTCAAGTGTTTTTTCAAAGATGTCATGTAAATCGGTAAATTCACGTTGTTGCACTTCAATGATCATCGCAACCCCAGGAATACACGTTAATGCGTTCACTAATTTTTCGCGATTTTCTACAGAGTTATTTTTACTATTTACTTCAATACTGTCCCAATTAATTTTTGACGTAACCTGCTCATCTACGCGACGTAAAACGTTTTTTATATTTGATTCTAAAATCTTAGTGAAACGTTTACGTACAGGTCTACTTTTAATCGCAATTTCAGCCTGAAGCTTAATAATAAATCTCATAACAACTTATCCGGAATTTTGGTGGCGCGGATTATACATCAAGCAAGATAAATGTGCGAAAAAAAAGGATCGCTAAGCGATCCTTTTGAATTGGGGTGTTGAGCTAGTACTTTGACTATTGTGACTCACTAGAAATAATCGACACTGGCTCTGTTTCTTTTGCTTTGCCTTGATTAATCGCAATTTCAACCCGGCGATTACGGCGACGATTAAGCGCGTTGTTATTAGGCACTAACGGTTTCGCATCAGCATGCCCTGCGACAATCATTCTTGAAGGATCAAAGCCATCAACGTTAACTAGCTCATGCGCAATGGCTACTGCTCGCTTGCTTGATAAATCCCAATTTGAGCTGAATAACTCAGAACTAATACCGCGATTATCCGTATGACCAGATACCATAATTTCACCTGGCACTGTATTTAATAACTCGCCAATCTCTTGAATAATAGGACGAAACTGAGGCTGTAAAAAAGCAGAACCAGAGGGGAAAGAACCGTTTTCTCTGATACGAATAATAATCTGTTGTCCTAACTGCTCTAACTCAATAGCGCCGTCTTGTATTTGCTGCTCAAGTTGATCTGCAATTTTTTTAACCAGTTCATTTACTTGTTCTTGTGATGCCTGTTCTAACTCATCACTGGCTTTTTGTCGCGCCTGCGCTGACATTTCATCAGCCGTACTTTGTGATTGCCCGCCCCGTTCAGTACCACGCTGTTCTTGGCGACCACCAGCAGAAGTTTCATCACCCGCCTGAAATTCTAACATTTGTTGGGTCATTTCGACTGTTTGTTGTTGGATCACCTCAATAGGCGTGGGCTCAGGTTTACCAGGCCTAAATTCTTGCGCAATAATACTGGTGCCTTTGGGAATATCTTTTACTTCAATTTTATTTTGTACCCCAAAAGCAAATTTCATTGACCCTGCAATTTGCTTAAACTTCAGCACGTCCATTTCAGAAAAAGATAATAATAAAACAAAGAAGCACATCAATAATGACATAAGATCGGCAAAGGTACCCATCCATGGCGGTAGGCCAGGTGGTGGACATTTACACTCAGGAGGATTTGCCATATGCTAGCTCCCTACTCTTCTGTTGTATTAACGGCTCGTTTACTTTCAGCAAGGTAGTTTTTCAACAACCCTTCAATTACGCGCGGATTTTGCCCGTCTTGAATGCCAAGCACAGCGTCTAAAATAAGTTCTTGGTTGAGTTTTTCTTCTGCCATACGTAGCTTTAATTTATTCGCGATAGGTATAGCAATGACATTAGCCAAAAAAGCACCATAAAGAGTAGTTAATAATGCAACCGCCATTGCTGGGCCAATCGCTTTAGGATCATCCATATTTGAAAGCATCGCAACCAGACCAATTAAGGTACCAATCATACCCATTGCTGGTGCAATTTCGGCTAATGCCGACAGCATTCCTATACCGGTTTCATGTCGCTCTGTTGTTAAGTTAATATCTTTTTGCAGTGTACCTCTAACCACATCAGCGTCGTGGCCATCAACCAGCATATCAACACCTTTTTGCATAAAGGCATTGGATATTTCAGCTTCTTCTAAAGCTAAAAAGCCACCTTTTCGAGCAGCATCAGCCATTTCAACCGACTTTTCGATTAACTCATCAGGCTTTTCAATCTTAAACATAAAGGCCTTGCCCATAATCTTGCCAATACCAAAGAATTGGCCAAGGTTATAATTCGCAAGTACAACAAAAGTAGAGCCACAAAATACGATAAGTATGGATTGGGTATCAATAAACATATTGATGTCGCCGCCCAATACCATGGCCATGACCACGAACCCAATGGCACCTAAAATTCCTAGTAGCGTAGCTAAATCCACACAAGCCTCCGAAAAAATGTTGCTAAATTGCTAGCCCGATAATGATAATAACCTAAGGCGTATTAATTCGCGACTGCATTATAATCTATCACGAGAATACTTATATTATCGCCCATATTGTCAATAACTTAACAAATATTTTCACTTTATTTCATTGAAAGTAATTTAGTTGCTCAGTTGAACAAAGCGCACAGCTAAGGTATCTTGCGCGTTACTTATAAAAAGGCGCGGTTTGAGCGAGATCATGGCACGTAAAAAAATTGAGAACTTAAGTTTTGAAGAAGCGTTAAAAGAGCTTGAAACAATTGTCGATCAACTTGAAAAAGGCGAATTGAATCTAGAAGACTCAATGACCTTATTTGAACGCGGCTTAGCATTAAGCCAAGTTAGCCAAGAAAAACTGAAAGACGCTGAACAAAAAGTGCAAATTTTGATGCAACGACAAGAAAAGTCAGCATTAGAAACATTTGAATCAAACGAGCTATAGCCAGTGCAACACTTGTTAGGATTACCCCAATACCAACAACGTATTGATCAATACCTTATAAACGCATTAGACAATATTGCCGTTAATGACCAACAATTACATGATGCCATGCGCTACGGTTTACTCATTGGCGGTAAGCGTATGCGGCCATTTCTTGCTTACATTACAGGTGAGTCTCTTGGCGCATCAATAGAAGATATTGATGGAGTTGCTGCAGCAATTGAGTGCATTCACGCCTATTCATTATTACATGATGACTTACCTGCCATGGATGACGATGATTTACGTCGCGGTAAACCAACATGTCATAAAGCTTTCGATGAGGCTACCGCGATTCTTGCCGGCGATAGTCTACAAACACTTGCGTTTGATATTTTAGTAAACCACCCTTTTTCAGAACAAGTAAAAAGAAAACAATTAACCTTAATGAAATTACTGGTTGATGCGGCTGGCTATCAAGGCATGTGCGGTGGCCAAGCTTTAGATCTTTCAGCAACTGATAGCTGTATTACGTTGGCCGCACTTGAACAACTACATCATTTAAAAACCGGCGCTTTATTGCAAGCTGCCGTGTTAATGGCAGCGGAATGTGCACCTAATGTTACAACCGATGAAAAACAGGCACTAAAAGAATATGCACAGCATGTTGGCTTAGCTTATCAAGTACGCGATGATATTATTGATATTACCTCTAGTGAAGAAGAGCTTGGAAAGCCAACAGGATCTGACCTAGAAGCAAACAAGAGTACCTACCCTTCATTATTGGGTTTACAAGGTGCGCAACAAAAAGCAGACGACTTGTTTCAACAATCACTTCAAGCTTTGCGTAGATTGCCTTACAATACTCAAAATTTGTCAGACTTTGCGACATTTATAATTCAACGAACGAGCTAGGTTCTATTAAAACGAACAACTATGACGATAAATCTAAACGATTACCCGCTACTCTCAAAAATTGATACGCCCGATAATTTGCGTAAGTTATCGCCCGATCAATTACCAAATGCCAGTGATGAGTTACGTCGCTATTTGCTTAACTCTGTCAGCAAAAGTAGTGGTCATTTTGCATCTGGCCTCGGCACAATAGAATTAACGGTTGCTTTGCACTATGTTTACAATACGCCTTTTGATCATTTAATTTGGGATGTAGGCCATCAAGCATATCCTCATAAAATTCTTACTGGCAGGCGTGATCAGCTCCATACTATTCGTCAAAAAGATGGTCTTCACCCTTTTCCTTGGCGTGAAGAAAGTGAATATGATGTGCTTAGTGTTGGTCATTCAAGTACTTCAATTTCAGCCGCACTAGGATTAGCCGTTGCCGCAGAAAAAGAAGGAAAAAATAGAAAAGTTGTGGCTGTCATAGGTGATGGTGCCATGACGGCAGGAATGGCCTTTGAAGCATTAAACCATGCTGGTGATATTCACAAAGATATGTTGGTGATTTTAAACGACAATGAAATGTCGATTTCTGAAAATGTTGGCGCGTTAAATAATCATTTAGCGAAAATGTTATCGGGTAGCTTTTACACGGGATTTAGAGAAGGCAGTAAACGCTTATTAAATAATATTCCCCCCATTAAAGAACTCGCAAGTCGCGCTGAAGAGCACTTAAAAGGTATGGTCGTGCCCAGCACTTTTTTTGAAGAGTTAGGGTTTAATTATATTGGCCCAATTGACGGTCATGACGTTACCGGCTTAGTGAATACTATTAGTAACATGCGCAACCTTAAAGGGCCGCAAATACTACATATTGCCACTAAAAAAGGTAAAGGCTTCCAAGCAGCAGAGCAAGATCCAATAAAGTATCATGCTGTACCAAAATTTAATCCATCTGAAACAGGGTTACCAAAAAGTCCGCCAAGCTTACCTACTTATTCGAAAATTTTTGGCGATTGGCTATGCAGAATGGCAGAAGTGGATGAAAAACTAGCAGCTATAACGCCAGCTATGCGTGAAGGTTCAGGTATGGTTGAGTTTAGCCAGCGTTTTCCTGAAAAGTATTACGATGTTGCCATTGCAGAGCAGCATGCTGTCACGTTTGCTGCTGGGCTTGCCATTGGTGGTAATAACGCGATTGTAGCCATTTATTCCAGTTTTCTTCAACGTGGTTATGATCAATTGATCCACGATATCGCAATACAAAATTTGCCAGTATTATTTGCCATAGATAGAGCTGGTATTGTTGGCGCAGATGGTCCTACACACCAAGGAGCATTTGATCTTAGTTTTATGCGCTGTATTCCTAATTTAATCATCATGACACCATCAGATGAACGTGAATGCCAATTAATGCTAACAACCGGTCATAAAGCCAATCAACCAGCGGCAGTTCGTTACCCTAGAGGTAACGCTATTGGTGTTGAATTACCTGCATTAACCGAAACCATTGAGATAGGTAAAGCGAAACTTATCAGCCAAGGTGATAAAGTCGCTTTTCTTAATTTTGGTACCATGCTGACAGAAGCTAACGTTGCAGCAACACATTTTAATGCAACACTTGTTGATATGCGTTTTGTAAAACCATTAGATGAAACACTGCTCGAAACAATTGCACAACAACATGATGTAATAGTCACGATAGAAGACAACGCCATTTCGGGTGGTGCTGGTTCAGCAGTTAATGAGTACTTACTCAGCAAAAAAGTTCAAGTGAGTATTTTAAATATTGGCTTACCTGATCAGTTTATTAAACACGGTACGCAAAACGAAATTCATCAAGAACTTGGCTTAGACTCAAAAGGAATAATCGCTAAAGTTAATGCTTTTCTCGATTAACAAGTTTAAAACGTTGTGCTCAAATCATCCGATATAACAGTAAAGCACAACGTTTTTTTGTAACCCTTGCTGCACAGTTGCCACTTTTTTCGTTTACTTAATTTTTCAATTTTCTGGACAATAAGTTCTGCGCTACGTTATAAAAACAAAAAATAATAATTAAGGATCACTATGCGCATACTCACTATCATGCTGTTTTTGCTTGGTCAGATATTATCTACGCAAGCAAATACGAATACCCTACCTACCACAGAGACAAAAATTACCACCATTCACCAACAGTTTAAACAAGGAACACTTACTAGCGAGCAATTGGTTAAGCATTATTTAGCACGTATCAAACAACACGATAAACAAGGCGCAGCCCTTAATGCCGTTTCTCAAATTAACCCACACGCCCTTACCCGTGCAAAAGTTTTAGATGAGCAATTTAAACAACATGGATTAACCGGCCCTCTTCACGGTATTCCTGTGTTATTAAAAGATAATATTGATACCACAGACGATATGTCAAATAGCGCAGGGTCATTAGCACTTAAAGAAAATTTTCCAGCCAATAATGCATTTTTAGTCAAGCAATTGCTCAAGGCTGGCGCGATTATTCTTGGTAAAACTAACCTTAGCGAATGGGCAAACTTCCGCTCTACGTCTTCATCTAGTGGCTGGAGCAGTATGTATGGTCAGACTAAAAATGCTCACGATATAACACGTAGTCCATGTGGCTCAAGTTCAGGATCAGGTGTCGCTATTGCCGCAGATTTTGCTGTGTTAGCCGTTGGTACTGAAACCGATGGTTCTGTCACCTGCCCAGCTGCAATTAACGGTATTGTCGGCATCAAACCTACACTTGGTACGGTGAGCCGCAGTGGCATAATTCCTATTGCACATAGCCAAGATACCGCTGGCCCAATGGCACAAACAGTAAGCGATGCCGTTATTATGCTAAGCGCTATGACGGCTATTGATAAACACGACCCTGCACCCGTTGCATCGACTGTCGATTATGTACAGCATCTTAAAAAAGACGGTTTGGCTGGCAAACGAATAGGTGTAGTTAGAAATTTAATGGGGTATCACAATCAATTAGATAGTACCTTCGAACAAGCAATAAAAGATCTTCGTGCCCAAGGCGCAATTATCATCGATGATATTACTTTTGAAACTAAAGATACATGGGGTGGCAATGAATTTGAAGTGTTACTCTATGAGTTTAAGGCAGATCTAAACACATACTTAGCAAATACAGCAGAAGGATTACCCAAATCACTGGAGGCGATCATTGAGTTTAACCAAAAAAATGCTGAAAAAGTGATGCCACATTTTGCTCAAGAAATAATGCAAATGGCCCAATCAAAAGCGGCATTAACTGCACAAGATTATCTCACGGCATTAAAAAGTGCTAAACAAGCGACACAAAAAGATGGCATAGACAAGTTGTTAAACGATCACAAATTAGATCTTTTAGTTGCTCCAACAACAGGTCCTGCTTGGAAAATTGATCATGTAAACGGAGACCATTATCTTGGTGCTGCTTCAAGCGCTCCTGCAATAGCTGGTTATCCACATATTACCGTTCCTATGGGCTTTGTTAAGCATTTACCGGTGGGTATATCGTTCATTGGAGGATTTTTACAAGAAGGTACATTAATAGAAGCAGCATACAGTTACGAACAAGCAACACAACACAGACGAGATCCGGTTCAATTAAAATAAAACCTCATTTTGTTAATCAAATGTTGAATGTAACCAAACGCTCTGATAGCGTATGGTTACATCATTTACGATAGTATATAAAAAATAAGTTGTTGTATTGCTTAATAAACTTTTTCTTACCGGCATCGTATTAACGTTTTTTCATGCTTGTGCGCAAGCCAAAGAAACCATTACATGGCGAATAGTCGATTGGCCACCTTTTTATATTTTACAAGGGCCCGATAAAGGCCAAGGAATTTACGATAGTTTGCTTGATCAAATAATCTTGCAAATGCCATCGTACCACCATAAAAAAGTGGTGATGAATACACAACGCTTGCGCCGAGAATTTACCAAAAAAACCAAAGTATGCTCACCTTCTGCACTGTCTAATACCCCCGCATTACTATCAAACACAAACAGCTTTTTATTACCCCATCAACTTATTTATCATCAAGATGACTTTCCCAGTTTAAAGTATCAACCTTCTGTTTCTTTAGTCTCTATACTCAAAGCTAGTGATACAAGGATAGGTGTCGCCACGCAACGCTACCCAGGGGTCATTAATGATATTCTAGCTGTACATTTATCAGATAACCGTGTTGTTTGGCAAAATAACTATAACAGTCTAATACGTATGTTTTTTCGTCGCCGTTTCGACATGTTAATAGAGTACCCGCCCGTGATAAATTACGCTAAACATATGCTTAGGCTTTCAAGTAATTATTCAACGATCTCATTAGATGAACTCTCATCAAGTAACTATTTACCTGTACACTTTGCATGTTCAGATAATGATTGGGGAAAACAAGTTACTCATCGCATTAACCAGTTGTTATCACAAGAAGCTAAACAACCTAATTATTTAGCACCGCGTTTACGTTGGTACGAAGGGGAAGAAAAAATACGCTTAAAGCAATATTACCACGCACATTATCTTGACGATAAAAAAACGCCTTTTGTTAGCCGCTGAGCAACAAAAGGCGTCCATATAGTACGCGTTAACAATCAGAATCAATAACGCTATTCTTCATTAATATATTCCACAACTTCTAAACCAAAACCTGATAGTGAATGATATTTTACTTGTGAGCTTAATAAGCGCATTTTACCTACACCTAAGTTAGCCAAAATTTGTGAACCAACACCAACATTTCGTGATCCAATATGACGCTGCACTTCTTTTACTTCTTCGCCAGCATCAAGCTTAGCGTATTTTTTTACTTGCGTGATTAGCTCGTCAGGCGACTCGTGCTTACCCAGCAACACTAATACGCCACCTTCTTTACCTATTCGGGCTAATGCATCACCAATCGGCCACTTAGCAACACTTTCACGTTGACTAAACAATAAGTCTCTAAAGGTATTTTCTAAGTGTACACGCACTAAAGTGGGGGTTTCGTGCTCGATTGCACCTTTAGTTAATGCAAAATGCGCTTGGCCGTCAATAGTATCTTTAAAAACAGTAAGTTCGAACTCGCCGAAAGCGGTAGGCAGTTTACATTGTGACACGCGCTCAATCGTTGTTTCGTTAGCATTACGATATTCAATAAGGTCGGCAATTGTTCCCATTTTAATGCCATGGCGTTCAGCAATTACTTCTAAATCAGGGCGGCGGGCCATTGTGCCATCTTCATTAAGGATTTCCACAATCACAGAAGCAGGTTCTAATCCTGCTAACCTTGCCAAATCAACACCAGCTTCTGTATGTCCTGCTCGATTAAGCACTCCGCCATCTTTCGCCATCAAAGGGAAAATATGTCCCGGCTGTACGATAGAGTGCTGATTTGCTTCTTTAGAAACTGCAGCTAATACAGTCTTAGCACGGTCTGCGGCTGAAATTCCCGTTGTAACTCCTTCTGCCGCTTCAATTGAAACCGTAAAATTCGTTGAAAACTGTGCATCATTTTTACTGACCATTAAAGGCAGGTTTAATTTTTTACAGCGTTCGATGGTCATTGGCATACAAATTAAACCACGACCGTGTGTTGCCATAAAATTAATGGCTTCAGGCGTAACAAGTTCCGCTGCCATGATGAAGTCACCTTCATTTTCGCGATCTTCGTCATCCATTAGGATGACCATTTTTCCCTGTTTAATATCGTCAATTAGCTCCTGCGGAGTATGTAAATTCATGACAGCCTCTTAATTTTTAATAAAACCACTTTGACGTAACAACGATTCTGTCACGCCAAGTGTTTGTGTGTTGTTGTCTTGTTTTTTTAACAATAAACGTTCGATGTAACGTGCCATTACATCTACTTCAATATTTACCTGACTACCTATCTGATAGCTTGGCATAATAGTTTGGTTCGACGTGTGTGGAACAATAGTCAATCTAAAGGATGTTGTATCTACTGAGTTGACCGTTAAGCTTACACCATCGATAGTAATTGAACCTTTTTCCGCAATATAGGGTGCTATATCATCAGTCATTTCTAACCAATAATCGATACTGTTTCCAACTCTATTGATTTGTGTGATACAAACAACAGCATCAACATGTCCAGAAACAATATGGCCGCCAAACCGTGTTGTAGGTAACATGGCTTTTTCTAAATTTACCTGTTGGTTCACTTTATAATGAGCAAATCCGGTACGTGAGAGTGTTTCTGTAGAGACATCGGCACTAAAACTTGTGCTATCAAAAGCAATCACAGTTAGACAAATACCATTGGTTGCTATTGAGTCGCCAAGCTTTACATCTGACATATCTAATACGCCTGTCGCGATAACAATTCGAGCACCATGCGACCCTACTTGTATTTGCTTGATCGTGCCGACAGCTTCAATAATTCCAGTAAACATGCTAGTTCTCTACTTTTACCTTGTCATGAGTAAAGTGTGCAACAATCTTTATATCGCCACCTACTCGAGTAACATCTTGAATGTGTAATGATTTTGCTTGTGTTAACCTATCAATATGAGAAAAATTCACCAAACCTTTCCCAGCATGGCCAAGTAACTTGGGCGCTTGATATAGAATTAATTCATCAACTAAGTTTTGTTCAATGAATGCGCCCGCTAATTCCATACCCGACTCGATTAACACGTCATTTAAGCCTTTATCCGCTAATACTTTCAACGCTGCGGTTAAATCAATATAGTGACCACATTGTGATTGCTTAACACAAATATGTTCTACGAAATGTGGCCATTGATGCGTATTTTCAAGTCGAGCCGTTAATATCAACACGGGTGATGTAGTTTCAAAAAGTGCAAGATCTGGGGTTAAGCGGTTTTGCGAGTCGATGACCACGCGAACAGGTTGTCGAACTTCTTGTTCTGCATAATGTTGTTTAATATCGCCCAGTTCTGACCAACGTACGGTCATGCGTGCGTTATCATGCAAGATAGAATCGGCACCACTAATTACCGCACAACTTTGTGCTCTAAGCTGTTGTACATCGCAGCGAGCTTCACGAGAGGTGATCCATTTACTTTCACCCGAAGACATCGCTGTTTTCCCATCTAAACTGGCTGCAAGCTTACAACGAACATAAGGCTTTTGTTGAGTCATCAACGCAATAAAGCCCACGTTAAGTGCTTGAGCATCAGCTTCAAGTAACCCAGAAGCTGTTTCAATGCCTGCTTGCGTTAACATTGATAAACCATTACCAGATACTTGTGGGTTTGGATCAACCATAGCAGCAATTACTTTGACAACACCAGCGTCTATTAACCCCTTAGCACAAGGTGGTGTTTTACCGTAATGTGAGCAAGGCTCTAAAGTAACATACGCTGTTGCGCCTTTTGCCTGTTCTTCGGCCTGCGCCAATGCGTTAACTTCAGCATGTGCAGAACCTGCTTGTTGATGCCAACCTTCACCAACCACCTTGCCATCTTTCACCAACACACAACCTACGCGTGGATTAGGTGAAACGGTATATAACCCTTTTTTAGCAAGTGCTATCGCTCTTGCCATGTAACGGTGATCATCAAGGGTAAAAGTGTTACAGCTCATCTTAGTTATCACCACCTAACCGAGCAATTTCTTCGCCAAATTCGCGAATATCTTCAAAAGAACGGTACACAGATGCAAAGCGAACATAAGCAACCTTATCAAGCTTTTTCAACTGCTCCATAATTAGATTACCCAACATTTCACTTGAAACTTCACGTTCACCCGTTGCGCGAAGTTTGGATTTTAGTCGATTAATTGCTTTTTCAGTTTGTTCGACACTGACAGGACGCTTTTCTAAAGCACGCATTAAACCAGAGCGGAGCTTTTCCTCATGATACGGCTCTCTTGAACCATCTCGCTTGATTATACGAGGCATAACAAGTTCAGCCATTTCAAACGTAGTAAAGCGTTCTAAGCAAGCAATACATTCTCTACGTCGCCTGATTTGGTGGCCATCTGCCACTAGACGAGAATCTATCACTTTAGTTTCAGTCGCCGTACAAAATGGGCAATACATGCCTGTTCCTACTATTTACAAAGATGAGGTTATTTTAAAGGAATTTATGCGTGAAGTAACTGACAAATACTAAAAAGCCCAAAGTTTCCTTTGGGCTTTAATCTACTTAGGCGTACAGAGTTTTATCTGTCCACCGATCTTAAACAGAGGTTAGCTAGGCATAAACCGGCAAACGAGCACAAAGCTCTTTCACTTTTTCCTGTACCGTAGTTATCGTTGCTTCATTATTGATATCATCAAGAATGTCACAGATCCAGCCTGTTAATGCTTTAGTTTCTTCTACACCAAAGCCACGACGAGTAATTGCCGGTGTGCCTAAGCGTAAGCCTGAAGTAACAAAAGGAGAACGTGGATCATTGGGTACCGAGTTTTTATTCACAGTAATGTGTGCACGACCTAACGCCGCATCAGCATCTTTACCGGTGATATCTTTATCAATTAAATCTAATAATAATAAATGGTTTTCAGTACCATTCGAAACAACTTTGTAACCGCGTTCCTGTAACACTGCTACCATCGCTTTAGCGTTATCAAGCACTTGTTGTTGATACACTTTAAATTCAGGCTCTAATGCTTCTTTAAAGGCAACTGCTTTAGCTGCAATAACATGCATTAATGGGCCACCTTGACCACCAGGAAATACGGCTGAATTTAATTTCTTATAAATAGCTTCGTCGCCACAACCAGCAACAATTAAACCACCGCGAGGACCAGCCAATGTTTTATGCGTTGTCGTTGTTACAACGTGAGCATGTGGAACAGGGTTTGGATAAAGGCCTGCAGCCACTAAGCCTGCAACGTGCGCCATATCAACCATAAAGTAAGCACCGATGCTATCAGCGATTTTACGCATACGCGCCCAATCAACCACTCCAGAGAATGCAGAAAAACCTCCGATGATCATTTCCGGCTTATGTTCTTGTGCTAAACGTTCCATTTCGGCGTAGTCAATATCACCGGTTTCAGGGTCTAAACCATATTGAATCGCTTCATAAGATTTACCAGAAAAGTTTACGTGTGCACCATGTGTTAAATGACCACCATGCGCCAAGCTCATACCAAGAACTTTCCCGCCAGGCGTTACAAGTGCTTGAAATACAGCAGCATTTGCTTGAGAGCCAGCGTGCGGTTGCACATTGGCATAATCAGCACCAAATAATGCTTTCGCACGTTCAATAGCAAGTGCTTCAGCTTTATCTACAAATTCACAGCCACCGTAGTAACGTTTACCCGGGTAGCCTTCAGCATATTTATTAGTTAACTGAGAACCTTGTGCCTCAAGTACACGAGGGCTACAGTAGTTTTCAGAAGCAATGAGTTCGATGTGCTCTTCTTGACGAGTCGTTTCGTCAGTCATTGATTGCCATAGTTCAGCATCAAAGTCAGCAATATTCATATCACGAGTAAGCATGTTTTTACCTCAAGTTCTCAGCATCATGGCCTTGCACTATACGAGGCATTTGCTGGAGGGTTGTCTAAATTAATTGCCGCATATTTTGCCTGAATCAGGCGCTAAAGTATACGCAAAAACCCGATGCAGTTATTTCATTTTTTAATGAAATATATCGATTGCTCTTTGTGCTATATGCGGTAAAAGTTTTCTTTTGCGAGATCATATTCGCTATTGAAGTAATATATCGAATAAAAAACCAAAGAACAACATATTAAATTCAGGATTAAAGAATTAAAACCGAATTTAATATGGCCTAACCAACAAAAGCGGTTAATTATTCTTTGTTTTGGCAATCATTGCTTTAAGCTCTTTTTGGCGTTTTAGTCCAAACCAATGAGTAATAGCAAACATAAGAATTATAAGTATATTAATAGTAATTAAACCGTTCGTTGCCGGTTTTTCCGCATTAATTGCCGTTTCATAAACAAAAAAGTTAGCTAATAGCCCAAAGGGTATACAAGACCACTTCGTTAAACGAATATAGCTTAATGAGGACTCAATACCTTTTATCGCATTATTAATCGCATTTTCTGGGCTATCATTGATTTGTTGCCAGGCTGTTTGTCTGATCTTATATTCGTAATAACAGAAAACAACCGAAAGTACGAAGCTGCCCCACATGTAACTCAGAAATGATCTTTCCCAAGAGTCTTCAATCAATGTGCCATACATTGCGCCAAATAAAAGCCCTATGGTTGCAACCACATTTCCCCAGAATAAGCATTTCGCTTTACGTGTTCTTCGTTTTGTTTCTTTAAGTAGCTTTTTAATATCAGCTTTTTCTGTTGGTTGCTGCTGCCAATCTTTCGCCAATTCCTGCCATTGTTCATCAATAAATGAAGTGTCAGTATCGTTATCTTGATTCATGTTGTTATCAGGTTCATTGTTATTTGCAGTCATTATGAGTGTGCTCCGAGTATCTTACTCAATGATGCTTTAGCGCGTTGTAGCCTAACTCCCACTAAATTTGTACTAACAGATAGTACGTCTGCAATCTCTTGGTAACTCATCCCTTCTAAAGCAAGCGTTATTACCTGCTGTTGATCCAATTTTAATTGACGAATAGCCTGCGCTAATTTTTGCTGACGCTGTTGTTGATCTAAAGACTGAAAGGGTGTTGGTTGTTGATGATCTTTTTCTATCTCTTGCGGCATATCACTAAGATCGTGATCAGCCTTTACCGTACGAACGGCTTTAGCAACATGTGTTGCTAATACATTATGTGCAATTCGTGCAACAAAGGTTTTAACGGCCGAGTCATGCCTAAACGAGGGTAATGCTCGCCATATATTTAAAGCAATTTCTTGAAAAAGTTCATCTTGTAAAGCCGGCTTAGCTTCAAAACCCGTGATAATATGACGAAGCAACTTTTCGTGCTCCGTCATCCACTGCGTAAAAGTTTGTTGATGATCCAAAACGTAAGAATTCCCATCTGTTGCTGTTAAAAAGCAATCTTGTTTTAATGCGGGCAATTTTAACGTTTTATTCACAGATCACCAACTACCATTTAACTTAAAGACATAATTACTTTTTCAGACTTCAAGCGTATCGACATTCCTACCACTAATGCAGCAGTCAAGGCGAGTGTTGCAGCAGTGCTAACCAAAAGCGCACTCCAATCCACAGGTAAACCTTTAAACAAATCTTCCATCAGTATAGATTGTGCGGAAATTGGTGCCCATTCAACCCATGCCGGTTTGTTGTCCATCATCATCATCGCTAACGGAACCATAGCAGGAACCATAATAAGCATTGCTACGGTTGATTGCGCTTCTTTAAAAGATTTTGCTTGAAAAGCAAAAAACAACTGTAATGATGATGCTAAGAAACATAAGGGAATCAGTAGCATAAGTAACGCTATAAATGTTGAAACATCTAAGCTGAACGTTGCTCCGATTTTTGCTAAATCAACAAAGCTTACTGATACCGTGGTTAAGCTCAACATTAGGGTCACAGAAATTGTGGCGATTAAACTTGAACAAATCAATTTAGCTAACACTATTTTATATGTTTCAACGGGTTGACATAATAATAGCTCTAGCACATTTCGTTCACGCTCACCGGCACTTGAATCAACAGAAATTGATTGACCAGAGACAAATGCCCCCATCATTAGATATAAACCTAACATTAGGGTAATAATCACCGCATTACTTGTTGGTGCCGAGGTATCTTGCTCTTGTAAATTAATAGGTCGCAATAATTTTACGTCGATACCACGGACTAATAAACGTTTATAACCGATGCTTAATGAATGTTGACGTACTTCATCCTTAATACGACGTATTGGTGCATTCAACGATTTTTCACTATAGTCAGCGCGTAGAATTAAATCTATTGGGTGACCTTCACGCAAGTTGTCAGCGAAGTTATCAGGGATGATCAATTCAACATTATATTCATCCCACTGGCGTTTTTTATCCTCGGGTACTTCTGCAAAAGGAAGAATATTATTATCGGTAAACGATTTCATCAATTTTGGTGCATATTCAGCCCCAGTAATTTTCACATATATTGGCGGATTATCAACCGCCTCATTGATGGCAAACTTTGAAAAAACCATAATAAACACAGGCATAAGTAAACCCATACTTAATGCAACCATTAAAGCACGTTTGTCACGAAATGCTTCTTTTAATTCTTTTATTAATAATGCTTTAAACTGGATCATGCTGCTACCCCTTCGTCTGAGCCGATTAATTTTACAAAGGCTTCTTCTAATAGCGTTTCACCCGCTAAATCACATAACTCTTGAGGCGTACCTTGGGCGGCTAATTTGCCATTCGCAACAATAACCACGCGATCACATAGCGCTGCAACTTCTTGCATCACATGAGATGAAAACAAAATACAATGACCTTTTTCTTTAAACTTATTAAGATAAGTGCGTAGCACACGTGTACTCATTACATCTAGTCCACGGGTGGGCTCATCTAATACAAAGTTCTGCGGCTGATGCACTAGCGCCTGAGCAAGGGTTACTTTCATCCGCTGACCTTGAGAGAATCCCGCCGATTTACGATGTGCCAGTTCTTGCATATCAAGATCTGTTAGAATTTTCTCTATCGCCAGCTTTTTTTGCTCACCGTGCATACCATGTAAACTCGCGAAGTAATCAATTTGTTCATAAGCAGTTAAACGTTCATACAAACCAAATTTATCAGGAAATATGCCAAGCTTTGCTCTAGCTTGTAACGGGTTTTCCGTCACTGTTACTCCATCAATTTTTGCATAACCCTGATCTGCAGCAAGCAAACCATACAATGTACGTAAACAAGTCGTTTTACCTGCGCCATTAGGACCTAAAATACCCGTAATTTCACCATCATTTGCCTGGAATGATAAACCATCTAACGCGGTAACAGACTGCTTTTTAGATTTAAAAGTTTTATGTAGTTCATGTACTTCTATCATAATATTTCCTTACACTCCGCCGTTTAAGCTGGTCATAAATGATTCTGCTGGAATATCTGTAAGACAAGAGTCATCAAGATCATTTGGGTTTTGGGTTGTTAAAAATTCACTGATCATTCCCATAGCGCAAGGTTGAACCCCTGGTGTATGTGAGCTGTTTGGTATGATAATGTGTTTACTGTTTGGCAAAGTTTTATCTGAATATTCAGCATTACTTGGCGGAGTAACAGGATCTAAATCTCCAGAAATAATTAACGTAGGAATATCAGCATTTACAGGTAATGAAAAGTCTGTTGATACTTGATACGTTGGCCACAATGGACACGCAAGCTTTAACCCGTATTGTCCAATATTGCCATTAAAGGTATTCTCGGCATCCGCTTGCCACATCGAGTCAGTAACTCTGGGCACATCTTCATTACAAAGAATATTAAACGTTAAGCCAAGAAACATCCCTTCGCCAATATCACCAGCAGCAGTTAGACCAGCTAGAGGTGCATAATTACCGAGCGATGCCTGATGTATAATCAACGGAACTAATGAACGCATTTCGACAGAATAAAGTTGAGAAAAAATAGTAGACACAAACTTTTGTTCATCAACCTTCATCGACATTGGCGTACCTAATCTTGGATGAGGTAGCGAAACAGTAACTGGCTGTTTAGCAAGCTCTGCTTTCACTTGTTCAAATTCTTGTGCTAGATTTGGATAAGCATTTTGGCAACTTTCTTCAGCGCGACAATTTTCAAGAAGCATATTAAACGAACGCTCTGCACTTTTACCGAATAAACCGATAGGTACTTCGATTGGGCCAACACTGTCTAAAATAACGGAGGTTAAAGAGTCAGGGAACATACGCATATAAACCAGGCCTGCACGAGTACCATAAGAGCCACCGTATATCGCTATTTTTTCGTGGCCTAATGCAGCACGAACAGCTTCAAAGTCTCGAATGGCATTTTCAGAGTTATATTGCGATAAGTCGCCTTCTAGTTGCGTTAAGCATTGTTTTATTTCTTTAACAGAAAAGTCAGAAGGTAAATTGGTATATGGATCAAGCTGCTCTGCATTTTCACATTGAAGCGGGTTTGATTCCCCCGTACCACGTTGATCAACTAAGATTAAATCGCGGGTTTTTCTAACTTCGTTAAAGGCTTTATATAATCCACCAGCTAAACTTACTGCTGCTTGACCGGGGCCCCCTGCCAAAAACATTAAAGGTTCATTTTTCTGACTATTATCAATGGCTGGCAGTACCGCAAAATTAATTGATATGGTTTCACCCGTTTTATGATTATAATTTTCAGGTACTTCAAGTTTGCCACATTGCACTAACTGGGTAATTCCCTCAAGGTGGCAATCATTTAATGATAATTTTTCATCGCTGGCTTTCGATAAGCTAGATACTGTAACTAAGCCCATCACCGCAATACTTTTCCAAGGTACTGTCATTTTGTTATTCCTTCTAAAAACTTAGGCAGTTAGTCTTAGCTATAATTGTTTTATTACAAAAAATGTAAGAAATTTATATTAGCGCGTAAAACATCCTAATAAGAAGAGATTATCCAAGTGAAAAATAAAAGAAATGTAATCAAAGAGACCGATAAAGCACAACAACCAGCCCGCATAGTTGATCAGCTAACACCTCAGCTCAAATCTAAGCTTTTCACCAGTGAAAGCTTGAGTATTTTTCTAGCCGTGTGCGCAATTTTTATTTCTGCAGCTTCATTTTATGCGACATATATTCAAGCTGAAGCAGCAAATAAACAGGTAAAAGCAATGACGATGCCGTTAATACAAATCGATTCTGGGAATTATGATATCAATGCTGAAAAAGCTAAAATATCAATGAATATAAAGAATGCTGGCGTTGGACCAGCGATCATAAAATACGTTACTTACGGCTACAAAAATAAACGTTATATGAATTTAAGCTCTTTATTACAGGACTGTTGTTTACCTAAAAATGTTGAACCTCTCTCCCTTCACCAAAGTGGTTTAATCACTTCTCCTTTACATAATGCCATTATTGCAGGCAATGATACTCTTCATCATATCACTCTTGATCAAACTCCTGACAATTACCCTTTTTGGCAAGCCCTTGATAAGGCGAGAAGCGAACTGAAAATATCCATTTGTTATTGTTCAATGCTCGATGAATGTTTCATCAGTTCCCAGCCAGACCGCTATCAACCTGTGCAACAATGCTCTGCCATAGATCAATAAGAAAAAAAGCCGCACGAAGATTGCGGCTTGGTAAAAGTAAGCATTAAGAAGGCAATAGGGGAGCCCTCTTAATGCTTAAACCTGAGAGATTAACTGTATAACAATTACTTATAAGCTAGTCCACATATAAATATATTGTATACAGTATATCACTGTAAATAACTTAAATGGATTTTACAAGCATTATTCAATATTAATTTAAGTGACTAGGGCCTGTTTATCTTTCGCGTTTATCTTTGCACCAGTTTATTGGTCTTTAGACAAGGCATTGCGATGAATATGTGGTTATTCCACATAAAAAAGCAATAACGACGTATAAATGACAAAAAGCGTTTAGTTCGAACAACATTTAATCTCGAAAGATCAACAGACCCTAACAATATGAAATAAGCACAACTAGTTGTATATTCGATACTCAGCATCTTTTCTCTTATCTGTTAACTGGTTGATGAGTTTAATATCATAGTGTTCGTATTGGGTTTTAATAAATTGTGCACTATTCAAACATTTGTTATTTAAAGAGATGAAAAATTAAAATAAACATTCACATCGGCTCCAATTAGCGATAAAGTCTAGTTAGATGTAATTGAATTTAAGGACACCTGATGGATTTAAATCAGTGGGTAGACGAATTATTTGAAGTCTTTGATGAAGACAAAGATGGTGAGATCAGCAGAAGTGAATTTGTTGAATTAATTGACGTACTTTTACAAGATAAAGGTATTAGAATGTGTGAAAGTATTTTTAAACGGTTTGACACAAATCATGATAATTCAATTTCCAAAGAAGAACTAAAGGAAATGGTCATTGATCTAGCGCTTTGATCTATCTCTCTATTAGGGAGTTTGTATCACTTAACGGTATGATTTACGCGTCACAATGATAACCCCCTACTTTATCATTGTGTCTGTCTTATTCAGTCTTAATCACTAATACATCCATTTTAAGGATGCTAAAAATACTTCCTGCCGTGTTTCCAATTAACTTCCCTGTTAATCCTACTCGACCCACAACACTATAACCACAATTCCTGTATTGGTTGCGTTAATGAACCTCATGAAAAGTCAAAAGCAAGAGTTAGTTTATATATTCATAATTATTTTTCTTTTTGGTAAATATGAAGGTTTAATTAAGCTAAAAAAACACATCAAAAGGAATTTTTATAATTCATTACTACTACCATCTTTAACACTGTTTTTACCTGATAGTTTAGCCTGATAAAGCGCTTTATCTGCCATTGCATATAATGTTTTTGCATGAACCTCAGGTTTAGTTGAAGTACAAACACCGAAGCTAGCTGTGATATTAAGACCTTGATTTTTTTCATCATTAAAAATGAAAGCAGCAACGTTTTGACGAATTCTTTCCGCCACATTCACACCTTGTTCATTATCTGTACGTGGCAAAATACACATAAACTCTTCCCCACCAATCCGAGCTACAATATCCCCTGGGCGAGAACTTTCACGTGCTATCTGCGCAACTTCAATCAATACTTGATCGCCCACTGGGTGGCCATATACATCATTAACGGCTTTGAAATCATCAATATCAAACAGTATGATCGTAAAAGCACCTTTATCAACTTTTGTTTTCGCCAATAAAACTTCTAACGATTCAAAACAAAAGCGTCGATTATAGAGCCCAGTTAATGCATCTACTCTTGTTAATGCTGTTATTCTACGATTGTTCTTGAATTGGTATGTTAAAACAACAGTTACAATAGTCAGTAAGGTGATTAAAAACACAATGAAATAACTTTGCTGCAGCGCTTTTTGCTCCCTATTTTTATTTGCTAAGGTCGATGCCTTTTGCCGCTGTTTAGACAAAGCTTTTTCAACTTCTTGCCGCTCTAGTTCGAGAGACGCTCTAATATTATTGACTCTGCTGGTAGAGTTATTGATTAATACTTGGCTATATGCTTGATAATAAGATGTTATCAGTTGATATGCTTGCTTATAATCTTCGCGAGCAAAGGCCAGATGCCCACGAATTTTCTGATTTTCAAGTTGCCATGCCGTATTTGTTAATTCAGGCATTGTTGCAAAAATAGCTTCGGAAGATTCTATTGATCTTTCGGCGTGTTCAAGCTCTCCCCTTTGAATATGACAACTCGCTTTACGCTTATAAAGTTCCGCATCATAATCATCAAGACCATTTAAATTAAATGCTTGTTCAATATAACTAAGTGCCTGCTGACAATCCCCCTTTTCAGCAAAGCTCATACCTAATCCATAAGCAGAAAAGTAGGAAAGATGTTCGTTAGGCGTATAATTAACTTTCTTTTGGTAACGTTTAAAAAGCGAAATGGCTTGGTCATATTTTTTCCAGTATCTAAACGTCGTAGCCAAGCCATATATCGCTTCAGCGACATGTGCTTGATACCCTAACCGTTCATAAGTATCTAAAGCCTTTTGATAATATTCAATTGATTTTTGATATTGGCTCATATACCCATAAATTGCGCCGTAAGTTTCATTAATTGTCGCAATTAAGAAATGATCTTCCATCGCAAAAGCCTCAACAAAGGCTTCTTGTAAGTCTTTCAATGAAGTGTCGTATAAGTCGGCTAAACTGTAAGTATACGCAAGTTCTTGCTTTGCTCTTATATAAACCTGATTTAACTCAATACCTTTTGCCAAGGTCATTCCACGGTTAAACAAGCTTCTTGCTTGTTTATAGTTCCCTTTTCGCTGCTCGATTAAACCAGAAAAATAATAAAAATATGCGTTAATTGCAGGATTATTTTGCTCAGATAATAGGGGTTTTAATGTCGTTAACGTTTGTTCAAATTTTTCATAAAAATACAGTAAGTTTTCTGACTGTGCTTTACGTATTAACCACCATTGGTAATGCTGTTCTTCAACTTCAGAGGGTTGGTGTTGTAGCAGAGTTTGATAGGCTGACCATGGGTCCCGATATATATCTTCATCCATTAACACGTAATCATTTTTTGTATGACGCTGATCGGCACCAACTTCCATTTTTGCTACAACAACACGTGTAAAAATAACAAGCAATAAACATATTAAAATAGAGCTTGGAATACGAATGCGATATTTATCTTTCAATCAAAACACCTTCTCATGATTGTTAACGCCACCTAATTATACTGTATTAACCTGAGCTCAGGTTATCTATAATCATACTTGAGTATAGTGAATTAATATAGTTACAAATAAACTAAACAAAAAATCAAAAACAGTTGTTTAAATGTGCAATTTATGCGTAAACTTAACCCCACACAGTATGGACTTTAACGTCAATTTCTATAAGGAAGTTTTAATTTTTAGCCAGAAAGTTTAATGATGCAAACTGAAAAATTCGACAACATAATTATACTTGCTCTTATCTCCTTAACCTTTGTTGTGATTGGTTTACATAGTTTTTCATTAAATAAAATATTCACTCTAGATACAAAATCTCCGTATCAAACTTATGCTGTTAGCGACCTTACTTCTGGCGGTAAATCAACCGCAAAACTATACACTAGAGGGGATAAATACTTACTCGACTGTCACATTATAGAATCTGACTACGCTTGGCCGTTTTGCGAAGTTACTTTTTCAGTTGGTGTAAATGCTCAAAATATTCCTGAACAACCTGTTGATTTATCAAGCTACAGTTCGGCACATGTTTATGCAAAATACGTTGGCGAAAATACCGCCAGTTTTCGCTTTCAATTACGTACCTTTAACCCAAACTACTCATCACCAAAGAAAGATAGTACTTGGAAGTATAACGGCATAGAATATTGGCCAAACAACAATCCATACCCAGTAAAAATTCCCTTAAATGCCATGCAAGTAGCTACCTGGTGGCTATATGAGAATGAAATCCCAATTGAATACGCCAGTCCTGAATTTGACCAAGTTCTCGTTGTAGAGGTTTCCACAGGCAATAGTATTT
This sequence comes from Thalassotalea hakodatensis, assembly GCF_030295995.1. Taxonomy (NCBI): domain Bacteria; kingdom Pseudomonadati; phylum Pseudomonadota; class Gammaproteobacteria; order Alteromonadales; family Colwelliaceae; genus Thalassotalea; species Thalassotalea hakodatensis. The sequence goes on from NZ_AP027365.1 coordinate 3,498,024, forward strand.
CACCTGGCCATTACCAGATAGAAATCGAAAAAATTGAGTTTACTGGTAAGGTATTTACTAATAAGCAAGTGTTTAGTTTCATTATTGCTATGTGGATTTTCACTGCAATAATTGGCCTCATTATGAATTTATACCGCTCTAAAGCTAAATTAAAAACTGCCGAACGGCGTGCTTTTGAACTAAAACAACTGAATAGATTATTGAACGTGGAATCTCAAGAATTAAAAGATTTAGCTGAAAGAGATCCCTTAACTGGCGCACTAAACCGCAAAGGTATAGAACACATTTTTACCAATGAAATAAAAATTATGTCATTGATGTTTATCGATATCGACCATTTTAAACCACTGAATGATCGGTACGGACACAATATTGGTGACATTATCTTAAAAGATTTTGTAAAACTTATTAGTGAAAACTGTCGAACGTCTGACTTTCTTGCTCGATGGGGCGGCGAAGAATTCCTGTTAATTTGTCCGAACACTAAAGTACTGGAAGCCAATGAATTGGCAGAAGATTTACGACAGCTCATTGCAGAACATAATTTTGTTCAAAACATTAAAATTACCGCAAGCTTTGGCCTAGCCCAAAAAGAAAACGAAACAATAGCAGAGCTTATTGAAAGAGCTGATGTTGCGCTATATACCGCAAAAGCACAGGGTAGAAATAAGGTTATCGTCTCGAATAACGTCGACTTACTGTAGTAGGGTGTAATGATCTTTGCCGTACACTTTTTTGGTGTTAGTCCAAGGCTGAACTTATGTAATACAATTGAAATAAACATTGGGTCACTTAGCGAGAGTTATAAGCGCGCTAATGAAGTTCTACGTTGATCAGATCTTTAATTCAATTGGTATAATAAGGCTATTCCTCATAATTAAATGGGAATGCCGTAGAAAAGTTAGATAGTTGCTGTCCTTTAGATACGTAAAACCATTAACCGCTCAAAAAATACCTTGGTGATAGAAAGCAAAAAGCCGGCTTAGCGCCGACTTTAACTTTACCTATAACGAATTAGTCACGTATGTATCGTTAAGAGTTTTTCACCGCTTCTACTGAAAGCTTTGAAGTAATATCTTCAGAATCTATTGACTTTTTACGACGTATTAAGCGTTTCAAATCTTCAAAAACCACATATAACGTCGGTATTAATATAAGTGTTACTACCGTGGCAAACAGAACACCAAATGATAACGATACAGCCATTGGAATAACAATTTGCGCCTGCATACTTGTTTCAAAGAATACGATCGGAACTAAACCAATAAACGTAGTGATAGATGTCAGCATAATCGCTCTAAAACGTTTTGTACCGGCATGAACCACCGCTTCCTTCAGTGGAATTCCTTGTCTACGTGAATTATTGACATAATCAACCATAACCAAAGAATCATTAACTACTACACCTGCGGCGGCAATGATACCAAATAACGATAATGCGTTAAGGTCCATCCCTAACATCAGGTGACCAAAGGTTGAACCGATTACACCAAACGGTATAACAATCATGATCATAATGGGTTGAGAATAAGACTTTAATGGGATAGCCAATAACGAATACACCACTAACATTGAAATAACAAACCCTTTCAGTTGATCGATAAAGCTATCCATTTCCTCTTGGATACGTCCTGTTAACTCAGAGTTGAGTTGTGGGTATTTACGTTTTAACTGTGGAATAAAGTTTTCTCGAATATCGTTCGCAACTTTAAATGGTTCAACTTGATCAGCGTCAACACTCGCCCACACGTTTATAGTACGATTTCCATTTTCACGTCGTATACTGGTCACCCCTTGCTTAACGGAAATATCTGCTAATTCTGACAACGGTAATTCAGCACCATTTGATGCTTGAATCATCACATCTTCCACTTGTCCCACAGAATTACGCTCTGCTAATGGATAACGCACCATCACTTTAACTTCTTCAGTATCACGCAAAATACGTTGTGCTTCTAAGCCATAGAAACTATAACTTACCTGTGAAGCAATATCTTGCAAGCTTAACCCCATACTGTGAGCAAGTGGTTTTAAGGTAAACTGAACCTCTTTCGCACTCGTTTGACGACTATCATTCACATCGCCTACACCTTTTAATGAATTAAGCTTCGCTTTTAATTCCTCAGCTGCGGCAAGCAATTGTTCATCACTCTGGCTTTCTAAACGGAAGCTAATGTCACCATCTTCACGACCACTGCCAAATAAATTGTCATCAATTGCAAAGGACTTAACGCCCGGCATCGTTGGTATTGCAGCACGCCATAATTCTGCTAGTTCGAAAGTATCCATCGCACGTAACTCAGGCTCTACCAGCTTTACTGTAATTTCACCACGAGTTCGTCCGTTTAATCGAACATTCATATCTGCAATCATCGCGTTACCATGCTCAGATATAATTTTCTTATCAACAGTTGTCAGAATATCTTCTATACGTAATAACGTGTTTAATGTTGCTTTTTCTGAAGAGTCAACATTCATCTCTACAGATATTCGTGGGAAATCGTGCGGAATTTTTGGTTGACCAACAAAACGTACAAACCCACCTGAAAACAACCCTGCACTTAATAAAATTACAGCAAAGAATACCGCTAATACAGCATATCTATACCCTAAAAACTTTTCTAATGATGGACGATATACCGTCTCAATAAAGGTTGATAACTTGGTATCAATCCAACGACGAGCTCTATCTATAGGGTTCTTAGCGTTAAATTTCTTCACTTTCATATTGGCTAAATGCGCCGGTAAAATCAGTTTAGATTCCACTAATGAAAATAATAAACAAAAAATAACGACGAAACCTATAGACTTATTAAACGCTGATGCAGGGCCATCTCCCAATACAAAAGGAACAAATACCGCGATTGTTGTGAGTACACCGAAAGTAGCCGGCATGGCTACACGTCTAACACCGCGAATAACATTTTCCGTGGTGTGGCCTTTTTCTTCCATTTCAGTGTGTGCACTTTCTCCCATAACAATAGCATCATCGACCACGATCCCTAGCACCAATATAAAGGCAAACAAACTGGTGATGTTAATTGTTACATTGACAAACTCCATCGGCATAACAAGGATAGTTCCTAAGAAACATACTGGTAAGCCCATCATTACCCAAAAGGCTAAACGCATTCTTAAAAATAATGCCAACATCAAGAAAACTAAGATAGCGCCACTGAACATGTTTTCTAACATCATGTCTAAACGGCCTTGTAGGTAATACGTTAAATCAACCCAAGGCTCTAGTTTTACTCCTGCAGGTAATTGCTCTTGCTTTTGATCAATGTATTTATGAATAACTTTTGCGACGTTAGTAATACTTTGATTATCAGCCGCGCCAATAAAGAAGGTCGCTGAATTCATGCCATTAAATTTAGAGTATTGAATGCCTTCTTGGAAACCATCATTTATCGTTGCGATATCACCAAGCATTACTTTGGTGCCGTCAGATAACGTTAAAACAGGAATACGCTCAAATTCATGTCCGCGATATGCTTGATTTTCAACACGTAAATTAATGTAACCATTTTCAGCGCGAATTTGTCCTGCTGACATGTTACGCGACTGGCCTCTGACAGCACGTGCAACATCATTGAAACTTAAGCCGTACTCTCTTAATTTGTCCTTACTCACTTCAATGGATATTTCGTACCCTAAACCGCCATAAAATTCAGAAATATTAACGCTGGGTAGTTGTTGGATTTCATCATGAATACTGCGGCCTAACTCTTTTAATTCAGCGCTGGATAAGTCACCATAAAGCGCGATATAAAGTACTTCTTGACGAAACTTTATTCGTTCAACTTTAGGGCGTTCCATACCATCAGGAAAGCTCGGTATCGAATCAATCGCTGACTTTACTTCTTCTAATACCACTTGAGGGTCGTAACTTTCATCAACACGAAAATAGCCGCGCGAAAAGTTACGATTTGAATAGGTGATAACCCGCTCTAGTCCTTGAACTGTTTCTAACGCTTCTTCAATTTTTATTGTGATCCCTTCTTCCACTTCTTGTGGTGCAGCACCAGGATATGGTGCACTAAACTCTATCCAGTTAATTTTAACTTGAGGGAACATTTGTTTGTTAATGGTTAATGTTGTTAATAGCCCACCGATAATGATGAATGCCATTAACAAATTAGCCGCTACGCTATTACGCGTAAACCAAGCAATTAAGCCTTTATTAGTATCATCCATTATCTAATCCTTAACGCTTGCGATTTGCGCGTCTTCGTTAACATCAGTTTCTGGTAAATCAACATCCTCACCCGCTAAAGACAATTTCATTCCTTCAATAGGGTAGTCTAATGCTGAAATTATCATGCGGTCACCGGTTTTTAAGCCGCTTGAAACGATCACGTTTGAGCCGTCTTGACTAACAATTTCAATATTTGCAAACGTTAATGTTGAATCTTGGTTTAGTAGCGCAACACGATCTTTGTTGACTAAATGTCTTGGTACTGATGTTGCCATCGCTAATTCTTTGCCTAATACTTTAGCATTTACATAAGAACCAAAACGAAGCGGAATGACGTCTGATGTCGCTTTTAAGCCATAAGGGTCAACAACTTCAGCAACTAGATAGCTCATTCTACTGGTATCATCAATGACTCCTTCACCTCGTGCGATACTAGCTTGCCAAACTTGTTTTTGGCCCGAAAATTCACCTTCTAAGTTGACTGTTGCCGCTTCACCTTGATTAACTAAAAATTGTAGTTGGTTATCCGCAACTGGCAATCGTATTTCAGCCGTTTCAGTGCCTAACATTTTGCCAATATTACTGCCCGTAGCAACAAACGCTCCTAGGCCTATATGGCGAGATTCAATCATGGCATCAAACGGTGCTTTTAAGTAGGTGCGTTCAAGGTTTCTTTCAGCACGCAAAACACTTGCTTTTGCAGCTTTGACTCGTGCTTTTTCCTGAGCTAATTGTGGTTTACGGAGACTAAGCGCTGTAGGTGAAGCATTTTGAATACGTTTCCATTCTTCTTCAGCCACTTTTCCGCGTGCCACTTCCTCTTGTAATGACGCTGTTGCTGAGGCTAAATTAGCTTGTGCATCGATTAACGCTGCTTGGTAATCACTGGGATCAATACGTGCAAGAATCTGCCCTTTAGTAACAAAGCCTCCGCGAACAAATTTATCAGAAAGTTCAACGATTTGACCGCTAACTTGTGCCACTAATTCAATTTCATATTTTGGTGTTACCACACCGTAGGATTCAACCGTTAAGGTTAAAGGTGCTACAGAGATCTCTTCTACCGCAACAATAGGTGTATTATCAACTTTAGGTTTTTCCTCTGGTGGCTTTTTCATACTTGATAAAGCGAAAAAGATCACTGCCCCAACTAGTAAGATGACAATCGGAAGTATTATTTGTTTTTTTCGAGTCACCGCGATTTCCCCATGAATGATGTTAGACGTAGTTTTTATGTCAATGTCACTATGATAACGAATTACACAAAAGTACGATTATAAAAGTTGTAAATGCTTGTTACAAAGATCGCGCCGTTTCTACTGGTAGATAATCAAAAACACAAATTTAATTATTTATACAAATAAAACAATAAGTTAAAAACAAGAACAGGATTAATTTTTATTCAATAAAAAAGAGCGTTATAAACGCTCTTTTTTCAATGTGGTGAATTTAACTAAATATTAAACTTTTATAAAAATTTTTCGACAATATAACCAATAGAGTATCAACCATTGTATAAGAAGCATGCCACCGAACAAGATCACATCTTGCCAACCGGCAGGAGCAGCTTTAATCAAACCACCAAAAAGGCTTGTGCTCGTGTATTTCCAATTAATTAAACTCGATGCTAGATAAACAATGATCGAATTTGTGCCTATTACCGCAAAGAACTTAGCCCATGTTGTTAAGCCAATCACATCAATGAGTAAATAAAATAAGGTGAGTAATAAAATGCTGTAGCCAGTAGTCACTAACACAAACGAACTTGTCCATAAGGTTTTATTGATTGGAAACACTAAATCCCATAGATAACCTAACGCAATACAACCACACCCAATCACCAATAGTGTTACTACAAGCTTCTTCGGCTGCTGAATATTTTTAATCATAAAGCGACCAACAAACACACCTATCAAGGCATTCACGATAGAGGTAACATTTGACAATAATCCTTCTGGGTCTAATGGTAAATTTCGATACGTAGTTCCCGGTAGTAAATGTTGATCAAACCAAACATTAATTGCACCATCTGCAGTGAAGTTACCACCGCCATAACCGCCTAAAGTGACGAACGCTAAAAGCAACCAATAACCGATAAGAATGCCAACAGCAACAAACCATTGAGTTTTTTCACTGACATACCAAACCAGTAACGCAGCAACAAACCATGAAATGCCAATACGACCTAATACACTTGCAAAGCGAACGTCGTCAATATTTACCGGTAAGCCTCGACCCCAAGCATGGTTGTATATCACTCCAAATAACAATAATAACGCTAACCGTTTGATCCCTTGACGTAGGGTTGCTTTAGCCTTTTCTGGAGGATAAGTTGACAACGGTTTTGCCGCAATGCCTAAACTAACGCCGGATAAAAAGATGAACAATGGAAAAATAAGATCATAAGCAGTGAAGCCGTGCCAAGTTGAGTGCTCCATTTGCTTTGCCCAAAAATGAAAGAAAGACCAACCAGTGATCACAAAAAAGGCTAAAAACAGCTTTTCACCGCCTAAAATCCAAAACATGTCAAAACCACGTAATGCATCTATCGATAATAACCGTTTTTTCTTGGGTGGCTGCACCCCCGCTACTTGTTGAGTCATATTATTCCTATTTTTCGCACCAAAAAAGACAACGCTGTCATTTTAATTAGCCTCATTGTAAAACAGCTACTTAAAAGTTAAAACAAAAACTCAACCTTCATAGACAGTTGTTATTAACAAAAGCATAAAATACTTGTGTAGGGTTCATATCGATTAATAAAGCTAACAATTAATTACACTCTTCTCTTGTTATCATTATGAATACTCTTAACATAGGAAGGGAATTTAAAAGAGGACCATAGTATGTTTGATAAAATCTCTGCTTTTTTAACATCAATACAACAAGATGATGATTCTGCGATTGAAGAAACCATCACAATAGAGCTTGCATGTACGGTATTGCTTTGTGAAGTGATCAGAGCTGATGGTTTAATGAACCATCAAGAACAAACGCAATTATCCAAGTTGGTAAAAGAGAAATTTTCACTTGATGAAACCTCGGCAGACTCTTTAATTAATCAAGCAATTGAATTATGTGAACACGCCAATGACTTCCATCGATTCACATCTATTGTTAATCATCATTATCAACCAGAAGATAAAATAAAAATAATTGCATTACTGTGGCAATTAGCAAACGCCGATGATCATATCGATGCCATTGAAGAGCATACTATTAGACGTATTGCTGATTTATTACATTTACGTCATAGCGAATATATTTCTGCAAAATCTACGGTGATTTCCAAGCCTTAATGTGAGGAGTCAGGTATACTAACGAATGTGTTTTCAATCGTCGCTGCAGGTATTTATGGCTTCACTTGGTCAATTTAATCAATTAACAATTTTAGAAAAGTCGGATAAAGGGTTAGTGCTTGATGGGCAAACCTTCGGACAGCTTTTCTTACCCAACAAACAAGTACCCACTTTACAAGATGAGCAATCTACGGTTGAGGTATTTTTATATCGCGATGCGAGCGAGCAAGTAACGGCAACAACCAGTAAACCTTTTGTTCAAGCTGAACAATTTGCATATTTACGGGTAAAACAAACCAATAAATTAGGCGCATTTTTAGATTGGGGATTACCTAAAGACTTGCTAGTGCCGTTCAATTTACAATATCGAAAAATGGAGCAAGGAAAGTCTTATTTAGTGTACGTTTTTGTTGATGAAACGACAGGTCGATTAGTAGCATCAAGTAAATTAGATAAATTTTTAGATATATGGCCAGCAGACTATCAACAGTGGCAAGAAGTTGACATTGTTATAGGTGGGAAAACTGATTTAGGTTTTAAAGCCATAATCAACCACAAACATTGGGGATTGCTGTATCAAAATGAAATTTTTAAACCTTTGAGAGTCGGTCAAAAGCTAAAAGCATTTATCAAAAACGTGCGTGAAGATGGCCGATTAGATCTCAGCTTGTCGCGTGCTGGCAAAGGCAAAGTGGTCGACTTTAACACGCAGTTATTGAATTATCTTGAGCAACATGATGGCTATTGTCAATTACATGACAAAAGTACGCCTGCAGAAATTTCAAAAACGTTTGGTGTGAGTAAAAAAACCTATAAAGCTGCCGTTGGAAACTTATTAAAGCAAGGAAAAATCACCCTCTCAGAAAGTGGCATTCACCTCGCTTAGCAAGGTAAGCGGCTCTACTTAGAGGCTTACCTTTAACCTTTGATTATGCATAAACATTAAGGTTTGATGCTTACCATACTTAATGTTTGTCTTTGTTAGGCTCTTTTTGAACAATACGCGAGTAATGAAGTCGACGTTTTTCTACATTACTCGCGGTACCTCTTAGGAAAGTTTCTTAAAAACTGCCTCGAATTCCTAACTCAATACCTCGCCCCGGCAAAGGTGCGACATTCTTTAAAAATGATGTATGTACACGCGCCTCTTCATCGGTAAGGTTGTTACCCTTAACAAATAAGACGAAATCATCGCCAATACCATCTAAATAATAATTAACATGGGCATCAACTAACGTGTAACCTTTTGTTTCTTCTTCGTATTGTGAAATATCATCTTGATCAAAATAATGATTAACAGACAATTGGGCACTATAATTTTGCGCCGTATAATCTATGGTTGCACCAATTCGCATTGGCGGTATACGCGGTAAGTTGCCACCTGATTTCAATTTAGCGCGCGTATAGTCTGCATACACATTTGAGCGAAGGTTTGATGTCCATTGATAAATCACCTCAGCCTCAACACCATACATTTCCACATCGCGTTGTTGATACACATAAACAGGCAAACCTTCATCTGAAAATTCTTCGTGATGATCTTCTTCACCTTCATGGTGCTCATCTTCGTGTTCATCATGCTCTTCTTCATGATCACCATGTTCGTGATGTGTTTCAACAAAAAGACCCGTATTGGTTTGATAAAAATAATCATCAACCTGATTATAAAACGCCCCAAGCACGAAGCCTAAATCACCTTCAAATTTACGCCACGTTAAATCTATGTTCGTTGCCGTTTCTAGTTCAATACCCTCTTGTTCGATATGGAAGTGATCATTATGCAATGAGTAAATCGCCCCCTTTTCAAACGTATTAGTCCCTATATGCGGCCCATTTGAAAATAACTCTGCTGCAGAAGGTGCTCGTTGCGAATAGGCTAATGATAAGCCAATGTTATATCCTGGCTGATAATCCCAAACGAAACCTGCTGACAAACTTACTGGCGTAAAATCTTGAGATGTTAATTCGTTTTCATCGTGATGGTGCTCACCATCATGTTCATCTTCGTCATGCGATTCATCATTATGTGCGCTAACTTCTACATGCTCTATACGCACACCAAGCTGTACGAGAAGATCATTAAAATGACGCTCCTCTAACCAAGCTAATGCAACAGAGTTTGTTTCTGATGGCGGTGTAAAAGCTTCCGCACCAATAGCTTCAAAGTCATTGGTTTTATAATGAAGGGTCCAAGCACCTTTCCAGCCAAACATTTCATTATGGAAGATATCAAAGCGAGCCTCTAACATCTCACTGTTAAAAACAGTGCCGATTTCATCGCCCTCAATTTCTTTATGCTGATAGTCTGTATAAGATAATTTGCTCGCAACTTTATTAACAATGCCTTTATTGAAGTTCAATTCACTTAAAAACTGTAAACGTTCTTGGGTTAAATCACCCCAAACATTTTCTTCGTGAGCATCATGATCTTCTTCATGATCATGGTCGTGCTCTTCTTCGTGTTCATTATGCTCTTCTCCATGGCTGTGCCCTGGTATTCCGTACTCACGATTGCTTTTTCCGTATGAAAAGCCAATAAACCCTTCATCAAGAATAAAACTTGTACCAATGGTAAAGCCAGAAGACTTAGAAGCACTATTAGCTAAAATACCTTTTTCTTGCGCATGCTCTTCATGTTCCTCTTCATGATCGTGCTCTTCATCATGTTCATCATGATCTTCGTCGTGCTCCAGCTCTGCATAACCTGGTATTTTGTAATCATCACCATCCCGCCAAAAACCATCAACATGAAACGCCATATTACCGACAGAAGTATTAGCCATTAAACTCAGCTCGTCTTCTGATGCCACTGTGTTGTGTTTTGCTAAATAGCTAAATTCATCGCCGAGGTGTTTTGGTACACGGTTATCGACCACGTTAACAACGCCACCAATGGCACCACTGCCATAAAATAACGTTGCTGGACCACGTAATACTTCAATTTGTTGTGCGGTAGCAGATTCCGTCGACACCACATGATCTGGACCAACGCGAGAGGCATCACCCACATCTAAACCATTTTGTGTGATTAAAACGCGAGGGCCATCTAATCCACGGATAATTGGGCTACTAGAAACTGGGCCAAAATAAGTAGAATGCACACCCACTTCATTTTTTAACGTTTCGCCTAACGTTGATGCTTGTTTTGTACGTAATTCATCACTAGCAATAACATTAACAGGCAATGCAGATTCAATGGTAGAAGAATGTAATGGCGTTGCATGCACATCAACTACTTCCATCACACTGGGTTTTAATGAGAAGTTAATTTTTGTTCGGTTGTCAGATGACAGTGCGATTTTTTGATTCTGATGAGCAAAATTTTTCGCACTAACATGTAATTCAACATCGTTTGACTCTATCCCTGTAAAGCTAAACCTACCAAATTCATCCGTTAGAACCACTTTTTTACTGTTTACAATAGCAACTTTAGCGTATTGAATCGGTTCACCACTTGCATTTTTTACGATGCCTGAGACTTGTTGCGCGGCAAAAACAATAGAGGATGCTGACGATAACGTTAATAACGTCACTACGGGGATAAATTTCATAATATTCCTGTACATTTATGAGTATATGAACGATATGTGCTTACGTCATCATGGCACAAGGCATAAACCTCGGCGTAAGACGATGCTCGTTCAATCAAAAATTTAATTAAAATAAGTGTTGTTTAAAAATAAGTGAGCACTAAGATGTAGGCGGTGCACGTTGCAATGGTTTTACATACGTTGGTAGTGCAGCGAGCATTACGTAGGAATGAATACGAGGCGCCGAAAATAGGCCAATATTCGTATAGACAATTGTTATCGGGCGATATACAGGATCAGCCTTTTGCTGACAAAGCTTGCAATCTAATTGTTCAAAAGCTTGAAGTTCTGTAGAAGTATCATGGCTATGGGTAGCAAAAGACAACAGCATAATAAGTGACAAAAAGGCACTCATTGATACGTGTTTAAATTTTTTAAAAAGGCACATGCTCAACTTCATGGCCGTGATAATATAACATTACAAACCAAGCTGCAATCAAAGTAGAGGCTGAAAAAGCAAATTTCCCAATTATTAATAATTCATACGCAGCAATATAAATTTATGACGGTTTAATACAAAAAAAAGCGCCTTTCAGCGCCTTCTTAAAAAAGTGATTCGGTTATTGCGTGCCGCCTATGGTCATTTCATCTACTTTAAGGGTTGGTTGTCCTACACCAACGGGGACGCTTTGCCCATCTTTGCCGCACACGCCAATTCCGGGGTCTAATTCGAGATCATTCCCTACCATACTGACTTTTTTCATCGCTTCAGGTCCGCTACCAATTAACGTTGCCCCTTTAATTGGCGAAGTGATCACACCATCTTCGATTAAATAGGCTTCTGAACTAGTAAACACAAATTTACCCGAGGTAATATCAACTTGCCCCCCCGCAAAGTGTGGGGCATATATGCCTTTTTTAACGGACTTTATAATATCAGTAGGTGAATGATCTCCTGCAAGCATATAAGTGTTTGTCATCCGCGGCATCGGTAAATGCGCGTAAGATTCACGACGTCCATTCCCTGTAGCTTTTACACCCATTAATGCAGCATTATGCTTATCTTGCATATATCCTTTTAAAACACCCTTTTCGATCAAGGTGTTGTATTGTGCCGGCACACCTTCATCATCAATATTCAAAGAACCTCGGCGATTAGCCAAAGTGCCGTCATCAACAATAGTACAGTGCTCAGAGGTTACTTGTTGACCGATTTTGCCAGAAAATGCAGATGATCCCTTACGGTTGAAGTCACCTTCTAAACCGTGACCAACAGCTTCATGCAATAAAACGCCCGGCCAGCCTGCTCCTAACACAACAGGCAATGTACCAGCTGGGGAGTCAATCGCTACTAAATTAACTAAAGCTTGCCTAACCGCTTCCTGTGCATATTGAAGGTAGCGTGGTTGATCACTCTGAACGTCGAAGAAATAACTGTAATCTGTTCGCGCGCCACCACCAGCACTACCGCGTTCACGTTTACCCTCACTTTCAACAAGTACTGAACAATTTAACCGAACTAGCGGACGAATATCAGTGGCATATGTGCCATCATTTGCGGCAACTAATATTTTTTCATAAACCCCAGATAAGCTGACAATAACCTGCTTTACACGTTCATCTTGTTGTCTAGCATGTGCTTCAACTTCATGTAACAAGGTAATCTTTTGTTCTTGAGTCAAACTACCCAACGGGTCTATATCGCTATAAATTTGCACAACCGGTTGCTTATTAAATACTTTAATTTTTCCAGATTGTTCAGCTTTGACGATGCCTTTGGCGGCATCAGCAGCTTTTATAATCGCTTGAGCTGAAATATCATCGGAGTATGAGAAGCCAGTTTTTTCTCCTGAAACCGCTCTTACGCCTACTCCTCGTTCAATATTATAGGAGCCTTCTTTAACAACGCCATCTTCTAGTAGCCAAGATTCATGGGCGCTTGATTGAAAATATAAATCAGCAAGGTCAATGTTAGTCTGATTAATACCAGATAATATATCGGTTATAAAACCTTGATCTATTTGGCCTTTACCTAATAAATCTTGTTCAACTTCATTCATGATTGATTAACTTCGTTGTAAATTTGTTGTGAGTTTGAACAGGTATTGCTTTTCTTACCTGTGTAATTTTTGAGGTATCTATTTGCGCCATAATATGCCCAATACCTTCAGGAAGCTGTTCAATAATTTCTCCCCATGGATCAATAATTATACTATGTCCATATGTTTCTCTACCATTGTTGTGCGTGCCATATTGGCCTGCCGCAACAATATACACTTGATTTTCTATCGCACGTGCGCGTAACAATGCATGCCAATGTGCTTCGCCAGTTACTTTAGTGAATGCACTCGGTACAGTAATAACTTGTGCACCTTTATTTCGCAATTGTCTAAATAACTCAGGAAAACGAAGATCATAACAAATAGTCAGCCCAACAGTGATACCTGCTATATCTACAGTTACCACCTTATCACCCGCTAAGGTATATTTTGACTCTACATAGTGTCTTTCACTGTCTTGAACTTCAACATCAAATAAATGTAACTTATCGTATTGAGCCACTTCATGACCAGCAGCGTTAAACACACAACAACTATTAGTAAATTTATCTTCCTTTGCTTGATACAAAGGTACACTGCCTGCAATTAAACATACTTCATACTTTTTAGCTAACGCTGCTAAAGCCACTCTTAAGGCATCATCATGACAAGTTTGCGCTGCTAAAGCGAGTTGCTGAGAATCTTTACCACCAAAATATAAACAGCATTCTGGTAACACCACTATATGTTGTTGATTAGTATTAGCTGTTAATGTACTCAGTTGTTGCTCAATAACCGTTAAATTTGTTGCAACATCTGGTGCTGTTGTTAATTGAATCGCAGATATATTAACCATTTGGTCGTTCCATTTGATCTTTTTTGACTGGCTCTATCAGCCCTGTTTCTGGGTTCAGTACACCTTCAATTTTTTGCTCAGGTGTTATCTCTGGTAAATTTTCAACAATTTGAGGAGGAGAATCTTGTCCAACACTTATGTGTTTAGTCTTTTTATTTATCTGTTCAAAGTTTGGCTTAGCAATATCACCCGTTAACGCAAACTGGTACTCAACGGGTACTTGAGAGGTGATCACACCATCTATCGCCACACCAGCTAAAAACGTCACAGGGTTCAACGTTGCAATCCACGCGATAGCAGGAAGACTTGAGGTTACATTAGGCTGATATGACATGCGATAATCTAATTTTTGAGTCGTTAAATCCGTATTACCTTTAACGCTTAAATCACCTGCAGCCCCTTTCATAAAAGTATTCTTAGTATAAACAATACCATCTTTAATATGATAATCACCCTTTATTTCACTATAAAACATGCCATCAGAAAACATATCACGAAAGTCGAACCTTAACTTTCTTACTAACGATTGTAAGCTAAGTATTGAAAAGGCTCTTGCTTGATCAGGAACTTCCTTTAACACTCCTTCGTCAAGTTCGGCTTTAATATCCCCATTAAAATTACTCACGGCAAAATTATGCGGCCCACCTAACCAATTAACGGCAAAAGAAGCTTCCAAACCGCTGTCAGCTACGGTTGATGATAGACCTAAACGCTCAAATTCTCTTTCAATATCGTTGCTATTAAAGCGTCCAATGATATCAGTAATCGAATGTTCGCCTTGTAGTTCCCAACTCGCATCAAATGCCAACTGGTTACCTTTTCTTTTGGCAACAAAATTCTCAATGACCAATTTACCATCACTAATTCGATTTAATAAAAAATCGACTTTTCCAAAAGATAAATTAGCGTATTGACACTCACCACAAGAAAAGCGAATTGGTGGCATGTTTTCGAAAATTTTCTGGTTTAAATGCTCATCTGTGTTATCAATAATATTTTCTTTAGCAAACTGTTCCGTTACATTTGATTCTTCGGTATTGAATAACGCTTTTTCAGGCGCAATTCGAATATAATCAGCATTAATATCGATACCCTGTGCCAGTAGCTCAGGAAATATTCTGACTTCTCCTCGAGCTTCCTTGCTGGTTATCGTGAGTTGCCACCAGCTCGTTTGATCGGCTAAATCAAAAGAAACACCGTTAAGTTCTTCACCATATAAATCTACCTGCGCAATATTCCCGCGAATAATATCGGGTGAAGGTAATAAGGGGCTATTTTGCTCATCATTTTCGGTATTCAATAAGTCTATACTCGTTAATAAGTCGGTAATAAATGGTTGCCATTCGTGAACGCTGGCCGAAGCTAATGCGGTTGTCACGTGGAATCCTGTCTTAGGTAGTGACATAGGTTCATCGCCTAAAATCAAATGTGACTGATTGAAGTTGATTTGTTGATGATTTAGTTTGCCATAAAAGGCCAATTGATCACCGATCATTGCATCAATAGTTGACTCTTCCAAATCACCATTGACAATCACTTTACTCTTAGTGATTTCTTGCTCCCTTTTGTTAAACGGGGTAGGTAAATTGAGGGTTGTTCCTTCTAAAGTTGAATCAACGGTTAAGTGATAGTTAAATTCACCATCATCAAAGTTATTTAACACTAATTGCCCTTGCCACGCTAATAGACCTTCACCATACGGTTTCATCAGTGTAGGTAATTGCGCTAACCATGCGTTTTCTGGCCATAAAGCAGTGATATTTATTTCGGTTTCATAATGTAGAGGGTTCTGAATCCCTGTTACTTCAAACGATAGCGGCATGCCTCGCCAATTTGCTGTTAAACCTTTTGTATTAATTTTTTCATTTTCAAACGTCAACTGCCCATTTAAGCCACTAAATAGCATTTCCGGTGATTTCAGCGCTACGTCATTATCATTAAATCTAATATTACCTTTTGCAACGATCGCATCAACATCATTAAGCGGTAAAGAAAGTGAAAATGTTGCCGCGATATTTTGCTTAACATTCACCTGCTCCAATACTGCGCCAACACTTTCATCGAGAGGGCTCGTTAGCATCAGGTTCGTCACTAAAGCAGGGTCTGCTTGTGCGATATTGGCAGCAACGTTTAACACTTGATCATGTGATAAAGAATCTATTGAAGCCGTAACTCCGGTAACATCCAACCCATTTAACGTACCAGATCTTCCTGTGATCAACATTTTATTATTGGTGAAATTTAAATTTGCCGCAAAATGTTGAATGGCAGGCCAGTTTTCATTGAAGATAAAACTGGCATTTTCAAGCTCAGCGTTTACGTTAAAAATACCTTCATTATGATCAAACGGAAATTTTGCCAATGGCCCATTAAATAATATTTTCGCTTGTGAAACGGTACCTTTTTTAAGCGCACTGTTTAAGTAGCCAACCAAATTCTCACCCATCAATAATGATGGATATAATGAAGGCGCATCAACGACATTAAGCCCAGAAGCATTAGCAACTAACGACATCTCAGTGTCTTTATCTGGCGAAACAGTGATTCCCAGAGCGGCATTCATTTTTATCTTTGACGAATCAAGCACCAGATCAGTAGAAGATATTTTCCATTGTTCTGCCTGTTTCCTTATTACAACATTCCCTAATAGCCGTTCAAAAGTAATTGGCGCTTCAAAATGCTCTGCAAAGTCAACGATTCCTTGTTGACCATCTAGTGCCACTTTCATCGTATCGTTATGGAAAACAACCTCACCAGAAAGCCCAAAAATAGCAGGGATCCCTTCGCTGAATTGTGATTGAAATTGAGAGAAGTTCGCTGTTGCTTTTAATTCGTCTTTTGACTGCTGAAAGACAATTTGCGTTATTTGTCCATTCGGGCTTATCGCTTCAAGTGTTGAACGTATTTCTTTTTGTTCAATAAATAACGGTAATAAATCATTGACGCCACCAATATCTAACTGAGAAATACTGCCGATTAAACCGCCATTATTGCGTTTTACATCAACCACGAATGGCTGCCACTGTTGCTCATCGGTGCGAATTAAAATGTTGTTAGAATACACATGAAGCATTTCAGTTGTTGATAGATTATCAAACACCAATTGCCCTTGTGTAATATTCAAGGTTTTTATCGCATTTTGATGTTGCCAAGCGATTTGATTGTCACCTAACGACACTTGTAATTGATCAGCTTTACCATTTTTAATGTCTAACCATGCATCAAAATTGATCGATGCATGGGTATTTTCATCTTCAATGGCGAAGACTTTGTCTAACCAAGGGGTAATATTGAGTTGGTTCGCTTGTAAATAAAGCTTACCTTGCATGTCACGAAGCTTCTCACCACGAATAGCCATATTAAACTGTAGGGTATTCGAGGTTAGTCCGTCTAACACCACCTTTCCTTTCGCTTTATGCGACAACCCATTATTTGCCCAATACAGTTCATTGATTAAGAACGTTCTTTCACCTTTCTCATCACGGTAGATTATTTGGCTATTTTGTACAGAAAAACGGTTTATTTGCTTCAAAAAAAGCCTTGATGCATTTTTTACTAGTTTAGTATTGCTTGTAGAATTATTGGCAAACGCTTGCTGATCAAAAAGTACTCTGACCCCATTTAATGATAGATCTTTAGTGACAATATTACGCTGCTTTATACTTCGCCAAAAATCGACACTGACATCAAATGCTTCAATATAAATTTCAGCACCTTCAGTTTGCAAAACACTTACATTTTCAGCAATTAAGCTGGGCCCTGAGCTCAACCAGCCCATATTTAAATTACCGATAACAATATGGCTATTATAAGTATTATTAATATAATCTTGTAAATGCTGACGATAATTATGGGCGTAAGGCAAAAATAGACGTAACGAGCTTATCAGCACAGCAAATATGACTAATAAAATAGCCAATATTTTGTATGCTCGGTTTAACCAACGATTGGAAACCTTCGATACTCTCATCATCTAAATTCATTCACCTCTGTAGGTAATTTTTACGATATCCTTGCTTAACGCCAACGTCACTCCTTGTTTTGTTGGTAACACCCCATGTTTAACATGAAGATTTATCACGCATAATCACATCATGACGACATCAAATTGTTCCTGATTATACATGATCTCAGTTTGCACTTTAATTTGCTTGCCGATAAAAACTTCAAGCTCAGCAAGATTATGAAATTCATCGTTCACTAACGACTCGCTAACTGCTGTTGACGCATAAACAATAAACTTATCGGCATCATACGCACGATTAACTCGAACAATTTCACGTAGTATTTCAAAACAGACGGTTTCAACCGTTTTTAAATAGCCACGACCATCGCAAACTGGGCACTCTCCGCATAAAATATGCTCTAAGCTTTCACGGGTTCTTTTGCGAGTCATTTCAACAAGCCCTAAAGCCGAAAAGTCTGAAAGACTATATTTCACATTATCGCGAGCCATCGCTACATCTAAACTATGCAACACACGTCTTTGGTGATCTTCATTATGCATGTCTATAAAGTCGACAATAATGATCCCACCTAAGTTCCGTAATCTTAATTGTCTGGCGATGGCTTGTGTTGCTTCAATGTTAGTATTAAAAATTGTTTCTTCTAAATTTCGATGCCCAACAAAGGCGCCAGTATTGATATCAATGGTGGTCATCGCTTCCGTTTGGTCAATAATTAAATAGCCACCAGATTTCAATTCAATTTTTCGATGTAAGGCGCGCTGAATTTCATTCTCAACATCAAACAAGTCAAAAATCGGACGTTCGCCAGGGTAATATTCCATTACCGGCGTAAGTTCTGGCACAAACTCTTGCGTAAATTCACCCAGTTGATCAAAGGTTAGTTTAGAATCAACTCGAATGCGCTCTAACGAAATCCCGACAAAGTCACGAATAACTCTAAACGCGAGTGGTAAATCTTGATAGATAGCAACTTTAGTTTGTTTGCGTTTTTTACGTTCCATCACTTTTGCCCAAACACGGCATAGGAACTCTGCATCGTGTTGTAATTCTTTTTCACCCGCTCCTTCTGCGGCTGTACGTACAATAAAGCCGTGATCATCTTCACAATAAGGTTGTACTATTTCACGCAGTCGTTTTCGCTCTTCTACATCTTCAATTCGCTGGGAAATACCTGCATGACTAGCATTTGGCATTAAAACCAAATAACGTGCTGCTACTGTAATATCAGTCGTTAATCGAGCCCCTTTTGTTCCCAATGGATCTTTTACAACTTGTACAACGATATGCTGGCCTTCATGCACTAAGCTTCTAATATCAGGCACTTGGTCGCCATTACTTTCTTCGTTAAGGATCAATGAAGAATTAATATCTGAAGCATGTAAAAAGGCAGCTTTATCCAGATTAATATCAACAAAAGCTGCTTGCATGCCTGGTAGCACTCTAATCACTTTGCCAAGATAAATATTACCAACGAGACCACGCTTAGCTTCCCGTTCAACATGCACTTCTTGAAGCACACCATTTTCGATAAGCGCTACACGCGTTTCACTGGGGGTTACATTGATCAGTAATTCACCGGCCATTTAACTTCCTTTATTTGGTAGTCGTGCGATTGAAGGGGGTAAAGATATTAAACTGTGTTAAAAGTTGTTTGGTTTCAGATAACGGTAAGCCAACAACTGAAGAATAACTGCCATTGATTGCCTTAACAAATTGACCGCCTATTCCCTGAATACCATAGCCACCTGCTTTATCTTTAGGTTCCCCACTGCGCCAATAAGCGTTTATTTCGGCATCAGATATCTCATCAAACTCCACATGAGTACAAACTACTGATGTTTTGCTTAACGCTTGCTGAACAACCGCCACGCCTGTGTATACTTGATGAGTATTTCCTGACAGTAACATCAAATATTCCCTGCATTGTTGTAGATTTTCTGGCTTTCCTAAAATACGTTGTTGGTAAACAACACAAGTATCAGAACCAATAACAACCGTTGTATCGGCAAATTGATTAGCAATACATTGTGCTTTTTCTAACGCTAAACGTGCTACATAATCATCAGGTGTTTCTTGCGCTTTTAACGATTCATCAATATCTGGGCTAATACTTTCAAATTGATAGCCTAATTGCGAAAGAAATGCTTTTCGTCGTGGAGATTGCGAGGCTAAAATCAATGAGTACAGTTGTGACATGCACACTCCTGTTATTTAATACCAAAATGCCGGCGTATTTTTCGTAATAATAAAAAAGCCCACGGCCATAAAATGATTGTGGTGATCACTGGATATAAGTAGCTTGGTAAAAAGATAATATCCGTTAAAAAGCGTTGAAACCAAAACACCAACAAGTGATATAAAGCTGATAGTACACCAACAATAAGTGCTTGCTGCCAAACTGAAAAGTTACGAATTTTTTGAAAGTTTCCTGCAACAATATACACACATAATGCCATTGCTGCCGCATGTACCCCTAGTACCGACCCTAAAAGTACATCAAGTAGAAAACCCATTAACCAAGCTGTGATCACATTTACTCGGCTTGGTAATGCTAAGGTCCAATAAAGTAAGACTACCAACACCCAATCAGGTCTAAAGGCATCAACGTTTAATGGTAGCGGCATAATAGAACCGACTATCGCTACTAATAAAGTTAATAGAATAATAATACCGTTATGAGCCAGCATTTTCACTCTCCGGCGCTACTGTTAATGCATCTTTACTTGAAAATATTGGTGTTGGTTTTTCTGGCCATAAAAGTAAGACATAACGTAGTCGATTTATTTGCGCAACTGGCTCACTTTGAACCTGTGCAAATGGTCTAGATTCATCCATTTTAACGGCTACAACTTTAGCAACTGGATAACCTTCTGGGTATTTACCGCCAAGGCCTGATGTTACCAGTAAGTCACCTACTAACACATCTGTGCTGTGTGGCACAAAATTATGCACTAATCGATCAATAGTACCTGTACCGTTGGCTACCATACGTATACCGTTTCTACGGTTTCGCACCGGCACAGCATGAGTAACATCTGTTATTAATAATACCCGACTTGTAATAGTACCAACATGTAATATTTGGCCAACAATACCCTTTTCATCAATAATGGCTTGTCCTTCAAACACACCATCGTTAGCGCCTCGGTTAATAACCACTTGGTGAGAATAAGGGTCGCTATCGACGGATAAAATCTCAGCCACCATTTTCTTAGCATCTTTGCGCACAGGAGATGACAACAACGAACGTAACCTATCATTTTCTTGCTTAAGAATATTAAGTTGCATTGCCTGCTCTTGAAATTGCAATTCATTTGATTTAAGTCGTTGATTTTCTTCTATCAAATGCTGTCTGGTAGTTAAATTCTCTACTGCCCAATCAATCGCTTGTTTAGGGGTTGTAGCTAAGTATTGCAATGGACTTACCATAGACTGTAAATAGCCACGCACAAACTCGAAACTATTCATTTTATGGTCAAAAAATATCAATAGCGCAGAACAAAACAGCACCAGAACTAGCCGGTGCTGTGGAGAAGGTCCATGTTTGAATATAGGATTCATCGAGAATATAGTTTCTCTTTTTTATTAAATTTAATCGCGCATAATGTAAATTACTTAAGCCATCTGGCGTCAATTTATGCGCCTACAATACACTTTAACATGAGAAAAAAGCACGATATTGATTGTTACCAAAGAGTACTTCTAACGAATTCATAAAGTGTCATAACAAGCATAAAGCTCGTTATTATTCGTAGGCAAACAAGTCGCCACCATGCATATCAATCATTTCTAAGGCTTTACCACCACCTCGTGCAACACAAGTTAGAGGATCATCAGCAACAACAACAGGAATACCTGTTTCTTCCATTAATAAACGATCTAAGTCTTTCAATAAGGCTCCACCGCCGGTTAATACCATACCGCGCTCTGAAATATCAGACGCTAATTCTGGCGGAGATTGCTCTAACGCTACCATGATTGCGCTAACAATACCGGTTAACGGCTCTTGTAAAGCTTCTAGAATTTCATTGCTATTAAGCGTGAAACTACGCGGAACCCCCTCAGCTAAGTTACGACCACGTACCTCTATTTCAATTAGCTCTTCGCCTGGATATGCAGAGCCTATTTCGTGCTTAATGCGTTCAGCCGTTGCTTCACCAATTAAACTACCAAAGTTACGACGCACATAATTTATGATCGCATCGTCAAACTTATCACCACCAATGCGTACTGATGACGAATACACCACACCATTTAATGAAATAATACCCACTTCGGTAGTACCACCACCGATATCTACCACCATTGAACCTGTTGCTTCAGAAACAGGCATGCCAGCACCAATAGCTGCTGCCATTGGTTCATCAATAAGATAAACTTCACGCGCACCAGCACCAAGTGCAGACTCACGAATAGCACGGCGTTCCACTTGTGTTGAACCACAAGGCACACACACTAATACACGTGGACTAGGACGTAAAAAATTATTGCTGTGTACTTGCTTGATAAAGTATTGCAACATTTTTTCAGTCACGAAAAAGTTAGCGATTACGCCGTCTTTCATCGGACGAATAGCCTCAATATTACCAGGCGTACGACCTAACATTTGTTTTGCAGCGGTTCCCACTGCGGCAACACTTTTTGAACCACCGGCTCTGTCTTGACGAATAGCAACTACGGATGGCTCGTTAAGTACGATGCCTTGTTCTTTAACATAAATGAGTGTATTTGCTGTTCCTAAATCGATTGATAAATCGTTTGAAAACATGCCTCTTAATTTTTTAAACATAAGGTCTAAATGTCCTTGCTACTTGACTACAACATGCCTGCCATAGCGTACTTCAATTATTTTGCTAATTGTCGGTAATCATACCCCAGTATGTACTAGATGTGATGCCTCAATGATGAAAAAAACACGTTTTTTTGCAACTTTTTTCATGAAAATGTCAAAAAGCGGTTATTTTTGAATTTCTCGCCACGAAATTACCCGATCGTTACCACGAAATAGACCAAAATTTAATAACGCTGCAGGGTTATCATCGTTATTGCCATTATCTTGCCAATCGTATTTTAACCATGCAGGCACTTCATATTCAAACCGTAATACACCTTGTTCACCATTTCTGGGGGCGCTGAAAGTAAATCGGCTTGGCTGTTCAATAAAGTGTCCCGCGGCAAAAGCACCTGAAGTTGCCGCTTCAACATCTGAAGCTGTTAATCCATCTGAATTATCTTCATCAAACAATCGATATTGTCCTTCCCCTAAGCCACCACTAAAAATTGCACCAGAAGCAACTTTATCGTTAGGCGTTCTATTTAATGACGGAGTCGTACAGCTATCACTTGTATTGGTCATAAACTTACCACCATTAAAATATTCAACCGTCATTGCAACGGGTAAGTCTTCGGTTTCTGGACCATAAGCATTATCCATGACCCATCGACCATAAAGCATTTCACTAACATCGATTGCCAATGCTTTCGCGGTAAAGTTACCCGCATTCGATAACATATCTAAACTTAGTAATTCACTGCCTTCAGGATCAACAAGCTTAATACCGTACCGAAGTTGTTCATAGGGACCATCGATAGTTGTTAGTCGATTAAATTTACCAAGGTCATCACCTAAATGATCGTCATCATTTTCATAAACACCTGATTGCCAACTGCCTTTAAAGTCAGCTAATCGCGTTGTTAAATCCGTTACATTGGCATTTTCAGCAACAAAAGTAATATTCGCCTTAATAAAGTCAAAATTGCTAGTTTTAAGATAATTTTCAGTTTTAACACCTTTTGAATTTTGCGCCTCTATCTGATAATTGAATTTAATTTCTGGTTGAGACATATATGTCATAGCATTACAAAAATTATCTACACCACTACTGATCATCGCAAACTGCGCCGGCACAAATCGCCCGATAGCCGACTGGCCTTGCGCATGATTATTGTTGTTATTGGCATTTTGTACTTCACGAGCAAACAATTTAATTAATCCTACTTCACTGTATGCCGCACCTTGATCATTGACTGTGCTATTGTATTCCCCTTGAGAAAAAGGCACCGTGACACCGGTATAATTTTCTGCGAGGGTATTTGACACTAACCCTAATACACTTTTAGCAACCAATACTCCCTCATCACCTTCGCTAAATGGCGCTGTGCGTTGTAACGCCAACTCAACATTTTTGTTAAAATTCTTTGTCACATCACCTGATTTATTCACGGCTTTTATCGATAAATTAAACGCTTCACCCGCTTTTTGAATACTTCCCCCAGTATCGCTTGTGTTATCTAGGCTATTTCCGGAAGAAGTAAAGGCTGAAATTAAAAACGCATAAGGCCTTACATAAAAAACATCACTGTCTCCAACAAGCGTGATTGCAGGGTTGTCTACAGTAGCGGGAATAGTGTGCTTGGCATATAACGCAATTTCACCTGCATCATCATAGAGGTTATTCGGCAATTGCGCTTGCGAGTTCACATCAAACGTTAAACTGACCGATGTATATTGACTGGGCGTTGCACCGTTGTACTTCGGTATTATGCTATTGCCCATGGCGTAGTCCTGCGTGCCATTGGTTGTATTTGGCGTGATAGCTTTCATGGCGAAATCAATATCTCTAACGCCTGGGGTATCAAAATATCCTTGGCATACCCCTTTATTATCTTTCACTGCTTGAATAAAGATTCTCGAGTTTCCAGCAGAAAGCATTGGCTCGCCAGCAACTTCAATGTTATTGAAGCCGGTAATTTTAAAGCCCGCGTTACTAAACGTGATTTCACAATCATTTGGATTATTACTATTACATACGTATCCGTTGCTAGCTGCAATACTGGCATTATTAATTGATAACGTCGCCGTCTCTGCGACTTGAAAAGGTAAATCAACCGTGGTGCTGCCAATAAAACTGACCGTTTGAGTCACGGCATGTGAACTACCTGTAGCAACAAGATCTACATTGACAATATTGCTCGATTCTACACAATTTGCGCCAAAGCTATTGGTACATGCTTTTATTGTGATGGGCTCCGGTTCACATGTTAATCCTGTTCCACTGTGCGTGATTAAGTAATGATCCACATCGGTCAGTGGACAACTCGGGTTGTTATCAATAAGCGTTTGTACTTCTGCGGCAGATAATGCATTTTGAAAAACATGAATATCATCAATAAGACCATGGAAGAAATATTGATTGGTACCTACCCGTTTACTGATCGCTAATGGGTCATTGGTTTGAACTAATGTTGTCGCAGAGAAAGATTTACTAGCAACAACGACACCGTCTTGATATAGCTTTAAACTTGAACCATCAAATACCAAAGCAACATGTACCCAATCACCTAATATTGCAGGTAATGACGACGTAATTTCATGCCTACCATTAACCGTTTCGGCCCGCCCCTTTAAAACACCTCTTTCAGAAAAAATACCCATTTGTGCTCTACCAGATCCACCGCCGTGTACTGATTTGGCCATTATTTGTGTAGTACCATTCCAACTATTCGCCCTAAAATAAGCAGCATAAGTTAAGGTTGAAGAACCGTTTAATAGGTCGTTGTGGGGAATTTCAACGTGATCGTTACGTCCATCAAACTCACCATATCGACATGACGCATTACCAACGGTATTAGCGCCATTATAAGCAGTACCGTTGATGCCATTAATACTGTCAGTAACTAAGCCAGTGCCACCTTGCCACGTTGGCTCTTCCATTTTTAAATGCAACACTTCTTTTGGTTGTGCTGTTGAGCCACAACTGTAAGTAACAAAAGAGTCTCGCTTCAATTCAATATTATCACCCGAAATTGCGCCTAAAATAGTGGCGCTCCTTTCAATTTCAATATCTTCAATGGCATATAAGAGCGCAGTCAGATTAACGTTACGGTTTAACTTTACGCCTTGATAGGCATAAATATGAAATTCACTCGCATTCCCCCCCTGATTTATCGTAGTATTTCTTGGTAACTCCAGCGCATTATTATTTCCATCACCATCTTTAAAAAACAGACGTACTAAGCCACTGCCAATCACTTCAAAATTAAGAGCAACGCCTGAATAGGTTAACTCTTCAATCCAATAATCACCTGGCGTCAAGCGCAAAGTAGCGTTAGCTTTTAATGATAGTGTTTCAATGCGATATTCAGAATAGTTAGATGAAAAGTTTAACGTGCCATCTCTTTCTATTTCGACTTCTTCAAAGTTATTGCCATTGATAGTTCTCGTACTATTTCGTGAGACACTGAAATCTCGGCTACTTGATGTTGTTTTAAATCGAGACTCGACAATTTTAGTGGTTGGTGAACCTGAAGCTGAACATTGCCCATAGATATCACAAGAAGAATTATTACTTGAATGCATAATCCTTGCTGTAGCGAGAAGGTTATCAGGATTATTGATAATTTTACTATCACGATAAAAATGTATTTGGCCATTATTTGTGTGGCTCGTTAAACCATCGACAAATGTTGAATTACAAGAAAAGTCAAAAGGTTTAGTATTGACACATAAACCATGTGTATCCATATCGGTTATATCTTCAGCATCAAAATCAAATTCACCTTCACCATATACCGCTAGCGCTCCACCAACTGAAATAGCGCCATTAATATCAAAGTCATTCCCACCCAAACTTCCTATTACAGCAGAACCAGCCACATAAATATTCGCATTAATTTTGACATCGTCGGCAATCGTTAAGGCTCCAGTTACAACAATTAAAATATTGCTTGGTACTCCTGATAAGTTAACTTCAGAACCAACAGGAATTGTCGCGTTTCCGTCAATGTAAATAACCGCTGTACCTGCTCCAGAAAATGTCAGCCCTTCACTGTCAGTAAGTCCCCAACTAGAATAATAATAAACCCCATCGGTTACGGTGGTTAGATTAAACGCGCCGTTATTGGGTAAACCGGTTACAGAAGGGGGGGTAAAGGTCGGTATAGTAACGCTCTTGCACTTATTGCTATTACATTCACTATCATCACCATACGAAAAAAATTGTTTACTGCCGTTCACAGCAAATGAATGATCTTGCTGAGGAAAGATCTCTGAACAATCTATTGCATTAGCAACCACTGAACAACATAACAAAATGGTAGCAGCAAATACCTTAATATACATATGTTCCTTGACACGGTTTCGCACATGATTAGTTAAAAGGTACTCTGATGTTATCGAATTGACAAGTAACAGCTTGTATTTATAAAAATAATATTAATTTCAATTGCGACAGCAATACAAAAAGAAAAAACCCCGCATGTGCGGGGAAGATTTTCATGAAACATCGGGTTACGAATAACAATGTTCTCATAAACAACATCGTTATGTGTAAAAGCGGTAATCAATCTAGTAACGTACTAACTTACGAGACACTATAAAAACAAGACCTAGCGCAATTAAAAGTAATGACGCTGGTTCAGGTACATCAGCTGATGGGGTGTCAACTAACGATTCCCTTACATAAAAGGTATCAGCAAAATCAAGATAAAAAGGAATTAGCCCCGCTTCGTTTCGCTCACTGGCAATTATACCAATAAGGAAATCACTTGTAGTGACAACGTCTTGATCTAATATATTCTGATTCAGACCAGTAAAAACGGAATTAAAATACTCTACAGCGTGGATATAACCTGTCGCATTTCCCTGAGCATCTTTAATGGTAAAAGCATCTAAAGTTAATACCTGATGAATAAACACCAATTGTTCTAACGTAGCATACGTCCAGTTTTGTTGAACTTCAGGCGCGTATAATGTGTTTGTTCCCCAAGTTTCTGCATTTACTGGTGAAACCCATGCATAATCCCACCCATTTGCTGAAACATAGTGAATATTTTCAGAGGCTGATGATAACTGATCGACCGCGTTAGTATAATCATGACTATCAAGTTCAGACTGCGTTAAATTAGTGATCAGCGTTGCCTGTGAAGCACTAGTTAAACATATCGATAATAATATTAGGCTAAAAAAACTTTTCATTAATACCACCTCTATTTAATGAGAAGACTCACAAAACGTGTAATCTTGAGTTTTTACAATCAAATTACATGCCAATAATATATTTTTCATTATTTTCAATATATTGATGAAAAATTTAACGGTGAAAAATTTAATACTGTAAAGAAATCCTACAATATTGTGTTACAGGAGTGTTATAAACTACGTGCCTGTACTTCTATCGTTCGAGATGTCACAACATCATCAACAGCGCAGCTTCCCGTGCTAGTTAATCGGTAATAACGCACACCAGAAACTTCAATATTGTCTTCACACGTTGTATTTATCACTTGGCAATTTTGAAAACCATCGACAGAATCAATCCGTGGCGCAGGCCCAAAAGATGTGCAACGTTGTGCAGGGTTGTTTAATGGGAAGAGTTTATTTAGTTGCCATTGCATACCTGTTTGAGCAGCATGAAAAGCGCGAGTGCCAAGCACTTCATAAACCACGGTATTGCTACTTGTGCGTAGCATTTTTACTAATGCTACGCCAAGTAAACTCATGACAACAATAACGAAAATAGCGATCACAAGCGCACTGCCTCGTAGTTGCTTTCTATTCATTGTATTTTTTCCTGATACGCTATGGAACATTTGGCACCTGTATCTCATTACTAAACAATGCTTGTTCATCATTTTCTTTAAATAACAGCGAAATACGCACTAACGCGTTTCGTTGTAAACTTGCTGGTATCACTTCAATAATTGACGATGCTGTGTCTATACCTTCAGCGATTGTCACACTATTACGCTGTAAAGTACCTGTGCTTGTTAAGCAAATTTGAGTGTTATTGCCAATAAAATAAACGCGCTTAGTGGGTGAATCTGTATTAAATATCACGTTAGTAGCAAAGTTTACCCGCCAGGGTATTATTGAGTCATCAATGGTAGTGAAGCTTTGTACTTTACCAGAAGCTACATTCGTATCTGATTGATGTGTAGGGTACACAATCACTTTATCTGCGTTTGCAATATCTCTCACTTCAAATGGTACAACTTCTATAGCGTTTTTTGGTGACTCTGGCGATACAGGAATATCAATATAAGTCGTTACGCCCCATATCGGCATGAAGGTTAAGCACGTTGAGCTACCAGCATTTGTCACACGTAAAGAGTTTGGTAATGCTTGTCGCACTTCTCTATTTAGTCGTTCAATTGCAAATCGCGCACCACTAACTAACTTATCTCGAGCAGTAGATTCGGCGTAAATATTACTGCCAAATTGCAAAAAGTTACTAACACCTACCGCCAATATCCCCAGGATTACAATAACCGTAATTAACTCAATCAAGGTAAAACCATGCGCTTGACGTATAGAGCTTTGAGAGAACATCAGTGGTTTGTCCGGTAGGTTGAAAACGTAAGTTCGTAACCTGTTGGCGTTGTTACAGTCACCGTGATAAGTTTTGCCGTATTGCGATTATCATCAGTATCACCTTCTTCATAAGTAGCACCATTATAGTCACTATCATTGCCTACTTTGACCGATAAGGTATAGCCTAAATAATCAAGAGCATTTTCTTGAGAATCTTCAATTTCACCGACGTTATAAATTAGCCCATGGTAATCATCTACATCATCAAATTGCTTACGTTCATTAGCTTCTTCATTTCCCATGCTTGTGCTGCATGCAGCAATACCTGTTTCACCACAGCGTAATCGGCCTCCAGACTTATCGCTATTTTCATCGAATGCTTTTTGCTGAATTTCATTGAGCATTGATTGTGCTAATTCAGCACCTCGTATTTGATGCAATACACTCGCACTTTGCTCAGTCGCGGGGTATAATAAACTAGTTAAAACGGCAAATGAAATAGAAAGCACCACCATACCAACAATGGTTTCGATTAACGTAAAGCCTTTACTCTTAACCTTCATAAATAAAGCCTTCTATATTTACCAATACTTTTACGGTTTTTTCGCTGCCTTGTATCTGTATTTCACAAGGTGCGGTACAATTGTTCGGCCGTCCCATCTTATCAAATTGAATATCTGCTCCGCTAAAAGCTACCTCATGATTTGCATCTATTTGAACACTCGTAGGGCCATCTTCTTTGGTTAAGTCATATCGTGCATCATCCTGCCAATTACTCGCATGACAATTATTCGAGGTACTAAGATCTGTTGCTAATAACCCAATAGTTTTCGCTTGCACTTTTACCGTATGGCAATGTTCATCCGTTGCTTGTTGCATTGCGCGCATTTGCACAGCACGCAAGGTTGTGATGATTTCATCTTGATAGGTCATTTCTTCATAACCGTTGCTAGTAAACCATTTAGGTACAATCGTTACCGCAACAATCGCTAAAATAATAATAGTTACGACCATTTCAATGGTGGTAAACCCTTGTAACGGGCGATGTGGAGTCGTTATCATGGGCAAGGGTTCATGCCCACTTTAGCTTTAGATGTATCGGTAGCCGCTAGATAAAACACGATACAGTCTTCATTAATGTTATTAGGTACTGCTTGACCTTTTGGATAAATGATAAACCGAGTACTATCAGTAGTGGCAGTGTGTGTAAACTCATCGCGATCATAGGTAATTATTTTTTGCCATTCACTATCTGAGCCAAGTGGATAACCATAACTCACCGCAACCATTTGACCATCGAGGGTTACGCGCGGGAATGCTAATGCAGTATTTGCATTCGGTGCAAACGGTAATTGGTGATTACCTGCAACCACTGACTTTCCATGTACTCGTGCCATCCCTCCTTCAATCGAAGCCTTTATCGCTTCTAGGGTTGTTGTTTTTGCATTACCGGAAAAGTCGATATACTTAGGCACAGCAATTGACGCTAAAATACCAACGACAATGATCACCACAATCAATTCTATTAAGGTAAAGCCGTTTTTATGCATTAGTGTGTAACCCCAAGTGTATTGCTATCAACTTTCTATAACACTTCAATCATAATGAATATTCTTCAATAAATACAACTCTTGGGTAAAAATCGTTAAAAAGTTGAAATAAAATCACTTTCTACTTAATCTGCGTTTAACGCAACTTAACTCTTCACCTTATGGCTCGCTTTAACCAAATCTCGTTTTTCTTATTGTTCGGTTATTTTGTTATTGGTATGCCATTTATTATGGAGACGTCCGGTGGTAGTGGTTTAGCCTATTCATTCAATGTGTTAGCGTGGCTTTGCATGCTGTTAACCATAGCTTTAGCGTTATTTAAAGCGTCTACTGAGAAAACATTTGCCATATCATGGTTTGAATATAGTTTATTAGCGGTTTTATTGTGTTTATTGATACCTTTCTTTTATGGTGCAGATTACCGTGACTTTGCCATTCCCCGATTTTTAGGTGCTTGTGTTGCTATCGCTTTTATTATTGCGCTGCATCAATTTGATATTTGGCGGAACAAAAAGCATTTACTTTTAGGGTTAATTTTATTAGCTGTTAGCATTCAAGCCGCGGTTGGACTCTTTCAATTAAGTCTCACTGAATATTTTGCGCCACTTCATTTTGATCCTCAACGTAATCGTGTTTATGGTCTATTTTATCAGCCGAATGTCATGGCAAGTTTTATCGCAACGGGTTTCGCTATCTGCTGTTATTTCATGGCAACACGGCAATTATTAGCAAAAAAATGGCTCGTACTACTTTTAATTCTACTCGCAATTTTTACGGTTTTACTGACCGATTTATTATCATTAACGGGCAGATACGGCGCAATGACTGCGCTCATTTGTATTACCCCCTTACTCATAAAACGTTCAATTAAACGTACGTTGGCTTGCTATGTTGTTATCGCTGTGGCTGTACTGACGACGCTTTATATCAATAAGCACACTGATGAACCCAGTTATATAAAGGATGAACAACGCAGCGTTAATGTCAGAGAAACTATTTACAGCGTTAGTTTAAAACTCTGGCTCACTGAGCCGTTAACAGGAATTGGATATGGCCACTTTGAGCGCGAATACCTCGACTTTCACAACCAATTAAAAAAAGAACAGCCAGCAATAGCTGAACCCTTAATTAATCTAAGCCATCCGCATAATGAGCCACTGTTATGGATTGTTGAAGGCGGTGTTATACCACTGATTGGGTTTTTATTATTGATAGGCTTATTTGTTCGATTAATGGTTAGCAGTAA
Source organism: Thalassotalea hakodatensis (assembly GCF_030295995.1). NCBI lineage: Bacteria > Pseudomonadati > Pseudomonadota > Gammaproteobacteria > Alteromonadales > Colwelliaceae > Thalassotalea > Thalassotalea hakodatensis. Next base: position 3,530,021 of record NZ_AP027365.1, read on the forward strand.
AAACACCTATCAAGCCGTTGCTTGTTTAGGGCTGTTAATGCCTATTGCTTTGCATACGCAAACAGAGCTACCTTTTTATAGCTCGACGCCTCATTTGTTAGTATTTGCAATGCTCATTGTGTATGTTTCTAAAAAACTACTAACAGATACCGCAATTACCACTAATGAAGGTAGAGCTATATCCTCCTTTAAGCGTAACGGTTACAAAGCCTATACAGTAATATGGCATAGCAGCGCAAAATTAACGGCAATACTGATTACAGTGATCTCAACAACTTTTTTACTAACCACACTACACACCAATTATATTGTCACGCAATACCAAAAATCTTCGGTGCAAACGTTAGATAAGTTAGCAGCAATTATTAATCCACTACCTTGGCGAAGTAAAATTGAGGCGCTTGTCTTTCATAATATGCTGTATTCAGGCGTAAAGCATAAAGACATTCAAAAAATAGCAGCCTTTGCTAGCTGGGCGGAAAAAAGAGTAAAGCGAAAACCGAGAAAAGCATTATATGAACAGCTTTTATTTTGTTATCAAATTAGTGGAGATGAAAAAAACTATCAACGTGTACTACAAGAAGCAAAAGCGACCTACCCATTAGTTAACAACTGGTCTATCACAGCTAAAAATTATAATGAATCATAAATACTAATTGCTTTATTGGTATAAAAAACCGAGCGTTAACGCTCGGTTTAAATGCATACAATTACCGCTTAACACGCATCTAAATCAACCGCGGTTATTTCAGGGCGACCATTGATATTTGTTAAGTTATTGTTATAAGTCACACGACAATTTGCTTGATCATTTGACTCTAAATGAAAAAATGCCCCCGCAGCAAAACTTACTGACTCATCAATATCAATTAAGTCAACAATTGATGCATTGGTTGGCCATCCAAATGCAAGGTTGACCGTTTCGCCAGCCATTGAAATAGACGCGCTACTTGAGGTTTCACCTTCAACCAATGCTTTTGCATGAGCTAAATCAGCAGCCGAATTAATCGAGCCTTGTACACCTTGCATCACTGACGCTTTTGCATCCCCAGTTAGGTCGATAAATTTAGGCGCGGCTGTCGCTGCTAAAATACCTAAAATGACAATCACCACAACAAGTTCGATTAAGGTAAAACCTTTAACATTTGATAATTTTTTCATAGTAAATCCCCGAACGATTATTAATTATTTATTGTTATTGCAACCGCACTGTTTGCGGGTTGATATGTAAAGTAGTTCGCAACGCTATTGATGTTAGTAACATCGTAATCGCCATTAGTGTCTTTCGCAATGGTTTCTTTCAAGTAATAAAAACACGTACTTGCAGCACCTGTACCGGTTTTTGCTACATAATATTGCATACTAGTGTCGCTATTTAAGGTACCAGGAACATCCGTTACTTTAGGTGGTTGCTGTAAAATACTGTTCCAAACGTCAACACAATTTGCAGCATCAAAACCACCACCTAGACTTGCACCATCATTGCTCACAGCCGTAGAACCCACCACATAACCAGGGCGAATACCGGCAGCTTCTGTGGTTAATAGCACTTCTGTTCCGTCATAACTCACGACATTACGGCCACCAGTATCTTGTTCTCGACCTAACGCTTCCCATTGCGCTCTCGCCAGCGATATACCCGTTGCAAAGCCGCCGGCCATACCTTCAATATTGGCTTCTTTAGCACGATCGGTTAAATCTAAAAACTTAGGTATTGCTGTTACCGCAAGAAAACCCAAAATTACAACAACGATAACCAGTTCAATCAATGTGAAACCTGATTGCTTTTTCATATGACACAACCTCAATTAAGATCTTAAAATTATTCTAACAACGTTTTAACTAATAAGTCACTGGTTTATATTTACTAATGATTATTAACATTGACGCCTTTTTATTTTATTACCATTACCTGACTCACTGTACCTGTTTGCAGGGCATAGTCAAAGTATTCTCCGCTAGCAAGTTGATACCGACAACTTCTTTGTAAGGTCGGCTTTTCTCTAAACCTTTCAATAGCAGCGACAGGTTGGTTCATAAAAGTTAACGGTGATTGCATAACAACTTGCCAAATCTTGCCACAATTATTGTTAACCTGCTGAAAGTCAACCCAGCCTTTCCCATTTACAGAAATCGTCATATCTTCTTTCTTAATAGTAACAACACTTGGTTGATTTTCCATAAACCATTGCGCTCTTATCGACATTACTCTAGTGGAAAACGTTGATGCTGCGGTTTCAAAGCTAACTTTAGTAAAGCGTTGTTCTTGCTTAAAGAAATAATAAATAAATACTGACATTAAGCAAGCCACTAACGTAATAATAATAATATTTTCACTGAGTGATTTTTCTCGGCTATTTGCCTGCTCTTGCTGTGTCATTTTTACCCCTTAAACGCAGACATCATATCCCACATTGGTGTAAATATACCTAAAGCTAAAATGAGTACCATGGCCGCAACAACCGCTATCAAAATAGGTTCGATTTTAGCGGTTAACGTACTTAATTCGTAATCAACTTCACGTTCATAATATTCCGCTACCTCTTGCAATAGCTCATCAACTCGGCCAGTTTCTTCACCAACAGCGACCATCTGTAATACTAACGGGGTAAACAACTCACTCGCTATTGCTGAACGCAGTAAACTTTCTCCACTCTCGATTGCGGTACGCATTGCAACTATTTTCTTACCCATATAGCTGTTATCAACAGCTTCTGATACTAAGGATAGACCTGTAGTCATCGGCACACCAGCTTTTAGTACAATGGCAAAACTATGTGAAAAGCGTGCAAGTATCGAACGTTCAATAATAGAGCCAACAATTGGCAAGCGAGTTTTGATACGATCCCAGCGATATTGGCCATCAGTGGTTTTTAAATAACTTCGCGTGCCAAAAAAGCCAAGCACACACACAATGAGCATATGCGGCCAATATGTTAAGAAAAAAGCTGAACTATTAATTAACGCTTTAGTTGCCCAAGGTAACTCGGCACCTAACTTAGAAAACATATCAGCAAAGGTTGGAATAACAAAAATATTTAAAATAACAATGGCAATAACAATCGCAATGATCACAAAAGACGGATAACGTAAGGCCGTTTTAATGCGTTTTCTCGTCTCTTGTTCACGTTCAAAATAACTGGCTAATTTCGCAAAGGCTTGTTCAAGTTGTCCGGTATTTTCACCTACGTGAACCAAAGAAATAAACAGTGGCGTAAAAATTCTCGGGTGATGGTTTAACGCAGAAGAAAGCGCATACCCCCCTTCTAACTGTGATGCTATCTCGACTAACGCTTTTTTTAACTGTTTGTTCGTGCTGGAATCTGCCATGCCATTGATAGCACGTAAAATGGGAACCCCTGAACGAACTAAGGCATACATCTGGCGACAAAACACGATCAAATCATCTAACGATACAGGTGAAGAACCAAATATTTGCGCCAAATCCAACTGATTATTGGCATCACCTGATTTGTTTTTACTTGGCTCAATGGCGATTGGAATTATTTGCTGGCGATTTAGCTGCTCGGCTACAGCCGTAGCATTAGCGGCTTCAATTGACCCCTTTACCTGGGTGCCGCTGCTATTTCTACCAATATAATCAAATGCCGCCATATCTTGTTACTCGCTCACATCAACCATTTCAACAAGGCGTAACACTTCTTCAACGGTCGTTATTCCTTGGGCGGCATAATCAAAAGCAGCCATCGCTAAAGGAATAAACCTAGGGTGTGCTTTTGCTTGCTCAGTAAACATTTCAGCATCATCTCTTTTTAATGCCGCCATCATCGGTTCATTCATTTCTAACAATTCAAATACACCAATTCTGCCTTTATAGCCTGTATATTGACACGATTGGCAACCTGTCCCTTGTTTATAACTTGCTTGTGTGGCTTTCTGTCCTGCTAAGTGGGATAACCACATTTTTTCTTGGCTGGTTGGTTCATGCTCACTTGCACAACTTTCACATACGCGTCGTACCAACCGCTGGGCAATAATCGCACGTAAAGAGCTACCCACTAAAAAACCTGCTGCGCCCATATCTATCAATCTTAATGCGCTAGTTATAGCATCATTAGTATGTAAAGTTGATAGTACCAAGTGACCTGTTAATGCGCCTCGTAAACCAATTTCAACGGTTTCATGATCACGCATCTCACCCACCATGATAATATCAGGATCTTGGCGTAATGCCGTACGCAACACCCCTGAAAAGCTTAAATTTATTTTACTGTTAACTTGTACCTGATTAATACGTGGTAAACGATATTCTACGGGATCTTCAACCGTGATTATTTTTTTAGATGACTGGTTTAGTTCACTTAACGCACCATATAATGTAGTTGTTTTACCGCTACCTGTGGGGCCAGTAACCAACACCATGCCGTGCGGACGGGTTATTTGATGTCGTACCCGTGCAACTAGCTCAGCAGGCATACCCGTTTCATCAAGCGACAGTAAACCTGCTGATTGATCTAACAAACGCATAACCACTGACTCGCCATGTTGCACCGGCATTGTCGACATACGCACATCAATACTGTGCCCTTTAATTTTTAAATTGAAACGGCCATCTTGCGGTAAACGTTTTTCTGAAATATCTAACCCTGCCATGAGTTTCAACCGTAATACCATGGCTGAGGCTATTTTATTTTCTTTTAATACATTTTCTTGCAACACACCATCAATACGTTGGCGAATACGTAAAAGGTTTTCATCCGGCTCTATATGGATATCTGATGCACGCATTTGCACGGCATCTTCAAATACTGATTGTAATAACTTCCCTACGGTTGCGTCACCGCCCTCATCGACAAACGAAGTCGTTAAATCAAATTCAGAAGATTGATCGTATTCTTCTTCTAATTGGCTAGCGAAAGATTCTATATCTGCTGTACGGCGATATAAGCCATCAAAAGCTTGATAGAGTTGAGATTCCATCACTACCGCAAGTTTTATTCGGCGTGGCGAAAGCATATCTTCAAGTTGATCTAAACCACCTAAATCAGCTGGATCACTCATGCCTACAAGTACTGCATCACCTTGATCTTCAATGATGAGTGCTCTTAAACGTCGGGCATGTACTTCTGGTAATAATTTTGCGACTTCAGTCGGAATTCTACGCTGACTAATATCTAAAAATGGCACATCAAGTTGTTGTGCAAGAAACTCTAATAGCTGTCGTTCTCCTAAATAACCTAATTCAATTAAGGTATCACCAAGTTTTCTACCCGTTGATTTTTGACTATTTAGTGCTTGCATTAATTGTTCATTAGTAATGATATGCTCATGAACAAGCAAATCACCAAGTCGCATTTTTAATTTAGGGGCAGCCATAGTGTTATTCTCCTATCTCTGTCAGTCGTTGACGAATAAACTGACGAGTACTTTCAGATATATCATTCGTTTGTTGAGTTTGACGGTACGCACTTTTCGCTAAGTTAAATTCGCCTTGGCTATCTAATGCAACGGCATATCCTAGCCACCATTTTCCTTGAGCAGGCTGTAGTTGAGTAAGGCGTAAATACGCTGCTGCGGATTTTTTATGATCGCCCACTTGCTGAGTTAACGATGCCAAAAGCGATTGAAATTCAACATTATCGACTTTGGCAAGCGGCAGCAAACTTGCAATAGCATTTGAAAGCATGCCTTGCTTAATATAAATACGTGCTTGCATTATCCTAAAATCAGGGTTTTGCGGTGCGAGTGAAATCCCTTGAAACAACACATTTAAAGCCGCACGATAATCTTGTCGGCCAAACCAGAGTGCAGCAAGCTGTTTTCTGCTTGAATGATGTGTTGGTTGTATTAATAAAATTTCTTCTAGAAGTTGTTCCGCTTGTTTGATCTCACTTCGTTCTATGGCTTGTTGAGCTGCATTTGTTTTTTGATCAACGAGTTCTTTCGGCGTTAACTGTTTACGTGCAATTGAAAGTGTTGGTTTACTGTCAGTTTTTGAGCTCACGTGTTGTTGAGCCGTATCATTCTCTTGTTGCTTAACTGTATTGTTAGTTGTTGTAGGTTGCTGCCTGTGTACCTGTTCATTGCTATTGTTCGATGGCACATTTTTCTGTATTGATAAAGCAATTTGTTGGTTTTCGTTTTGTTGTTCGGTAACCTGCGAACTTATATTTTCATCAACTCGATTTACAGACTGTTTAACTACCGTATTTTGGCGTTCAGTATCAATCGAACGTTGAAGGGAAGACTCCTTAATGCTGGCCGCCGGTGACTTTACTTGATGTTCAAGCTGTTCACTTGCAATGTTAGCCGTTGAAGTTATATTTTGCTGAGCTTTTAATTGTTGATTTTCTTGGTATTGCCACCAAATAATTAAGGTAAAAACATTAATTAAAACCAAACTAAGCAGTATAAGTAACCATGTTTTTTTTGGCTGACGTTGAGTAGCAAATATGTGCTGCCTTTCGTTATTTATTGATTCATCACCTTGGCGCTGATCTAAATCTTTTAGCATTTGGTTAATTACACTCACAGTATTTCTCCAAGGAAGTACCACCCTATCAATAACATACTCAATAGCACACCGCTAGCAAACCAGCCATTAACCCTTACTGCTTTTTCAACTGTTGCTTCTGTATCTTTTACGGCAAGTTTAAGATGTGTTTTAGTCAATTGGTAGGTTCCTTGTCCATAGCTTAACATCAGCATTTTATGGCATAAGATATTGACTAGCCTCGGAATGCCTTCTGTAACTTTTGCGATCTGTTGACATAAATTTTTATCAAACAACTGCGCACCTTTATAGCCAGCAATATGCATACGATGATCAATATACTGTGCAACTTCTTCACCAGTCATAGCTCGTAAACCATATGAAAAAGTGATGCGTTGCTTTAATTGTCTAAACCTTGTTTCATTTAATCGCTGATCAAGTTCAGGTTGCGCAAATAACACCACTTGCAGTAATTTTCGTGTTTCTGTTTCTAAGTTGGTAAAAAGCCTTAATGCTTCTAAGCTTTCAGCCGGCAACGCCTGTGCTTCATCCAAAATTAGTACCACTGAATGACCTTGACTGTGTAATGTGAGAAGTCGTTCCTGAATACGTTGCGTTAACAGTTGCACCGACATTCTTTGAGCTTGTTTAACACCTAACTCTACCGCGACTGCTCGTCGAAGCTCATCTGGTTGTAAGTAAGGGTTAGGTATATAAGCTGTTACAAAATGCTCTGGTATTTCATTCAATAACTTACGACATAGCAGTGTTTTTCCTGTACCAACCTCACCAATAACCTTGATGAAACCTTCACCTGTCTTTAACGCTGTCAGCAATACTTCAAAGGCTTCATAGTGCGGTGCAATCCCCAAATAAAAGTTGGTATTTGGGGTTAGGGTAAACGGTAATTCACGCAAACCAAAATGATAAAGATACATATAAATGCCTAAGGCGCTTATTGCGTGTCTTCTTCAGGAAACCATTGTTTCAATAATTGTCGAGCATCTTCTAATTGGCTTTTCCAAGTATCTTGACCAGTCACTATCGGTTTCAACATCAGTACCAGCTCTTTCTTCTGAGTACTTTGACTTTTGCTTTTAAACAGTTCACCCATCAATGGAATATCACCTAGTAACGGCGTTTTAGACTCCATATCAATTTTAGTAGTTTCTATAAGACCACCAATAACGATAATTTCACCTGATTTTGCCCTAACGACAGTATCTGATTCTCTAACGCTACTTTGCGCCAGAGGTAACACATAATCTTGACCATCTAAGCGTATGGTTTTTGTTTTCTCTTGTACTGTTGTCACCGAAGGGTGAACATGAAGAATAACTTCGCCATTAGCATCTATTTGCGGTGTAACGTCTAGCGCTATTCCTGAGAAAAAGGGCGTTAATTCTATTTCTGGCGTGGTGGTGGTAGCAGTACCGGTTGTAGTCGTTGATGAAACTTCAGTGACAAAAAACTCATCATCACCAACTTTTATCACCGCCTTTTGGTTATTCGTTGCCGTAATACGAGGGCTAGAAAGCACTTGTACATTCCCTTGTGTCGATAGCAATCGTAATACCCCTGAAAAATCAGTGTTCTTAAAGAAGCTAATGCCAGTAACACCACCGATAGTGTTTGAAATAGCATTACCTTCGATATTTCCAGTAGTACTAAAACCAATTGCGGTTTCGTTAAAACCACGATGTAAGCTACCAAGGATACTTTCCCATTCTATCCCTTGTTGGTAATCATCATTTAAGGTGACTTCCAATATTTTTGCTTCAATAATCACTTGTCGGCGCAATAATTCTTGCGTACCGGTTAAAAAGCGCTTAATTGCTTTGATATCTTTCGGGTATGCTCGCACTGTCACTAAACCTGACTGGGGAGATACCACCACTGAGCTTTCTGAGTTGTCACTTGCACCAATTAAATTTTCTAAATTTTCTTCAAGTTCTTTCCAAAAATCTGATTTATTCTCAGTGTATACGTTGGTACCATTAACATTCATTTGTGCCGATTGATTATTTTGACCACCGTTACCATTTTGATTTTGTCGGTTATTGTTGTTCGAGTTATTGTTGCCATTATTTTGACCACCGTTATTACTATCAGCATTACCAACACCACCTGAATTAACACTCATGGTAGAAAAACCACCGCGAGTAATGAACAAATAATCTAATGGTATTGTTTCAGTACGGATACCTGCCGGGTAAATCTGAATAACTTGGCCTGTTTGGTGAATTTCATAACCATATAATTGCTCTACAACATCGAGCGCTTCATTCAGTGTGACATCTTTTAAATTTAAGGTAATTGCTCCTGTCACGCCTGGATGCACAGCAACACTATAACTAGAATCTTCTACCAACGCGGCAAAAAATGCTTGCGCATCAACACCACTCGCACCAATATCTAATCGCTTCTCAGATAATAAGCCTTGCCTTGCTTGATTCATACTCTGTTGCATTAAGTCTTGCTGCACCGCCGATGGAAGACTCGCAAGGGGTTTAGGTGCTTTAGTATTCTCTGCAGAAGCAATTGCTTTATCTAATTCGTCGGTAATATGTTTGGGTTGTGGTGGAACAGATTGACAACTCGCTAAGAAGATTGTCATTGCACCTAGTAACATACTTTTTGAAGGCTGATTCATAGTTAATTATCTTTTTTCTTTGAATTGTCGACAACGGACGAGAACAATGACAGCTTTATATTTTTCTCATCAGACGAAAGTAATACGTAACGCGGTGTAACCTTAGTCAATCGGTATTGATTTAGCTTATCACCTTGTTTTAACAAGGTACCATTAATAACAACGTTAAATTGTTTACCTGATTGCACAATGCTTTGAAGCACAAGTTCAGCGTTAGCTTGCTGTTGTTCACTGGCAACTTCTTGCTTTAATAGTGGTTTTGTTGGGTCAGTAGATTGCCCAAGGCTAACAAAAGAAACGAGCACTAAACTTAACAATACTTTATACACCTAAAAACTCCTTATTCGTGCTTAAGCTATACATCGTTATTGTTAATTCACCCTTAGGGTACGCCATTAACTGATAATCAAATGTTTGCCAGAAGAACTTCCATTTCAGTTTTTCTAAAGCTGCTATATAGTCTTTTAGTGCGAAATAATCTCCGGATAATGTTAATTTAACACCATGTTTATACAATGATAATGATTGTACTGGTAAAGGTTGTTCAGCAACGTTTTTCTTTTCAGTTTCAGGAGTTAACTCCATAGGCTCTGCGGCAAAAACATCGAACGATGTTAACGAAACAGCTTTTTTTGATGACAATAGATCAATAAGTGCATGCCGCATTTGAATGGGGTTAATAAGATCTGACGCTAATAAACTAAGCTGTTGATCAACTTCACTCATTTGTAATTGATATTGGCTCAGCTGTTTGCGGATCGCATCATTAGGATCTGTCTTTAATGCCTCAGCAAGCACATCAACCGTCATTTGTGTTGATTGAATATCAGCTACATTTTGTTGATGCTGTTTAGTAAGCTTTTCAATTTGTAGTAAATTATCGTCAATGAACATACTAAATATAATGAAGATAATCGCAATCAAGCCAGTTAGGATGATCAAGTATTGTTCTCGGGGTGTGATCTGCAAGAACTTATCAGCATATATTTGCCAACGTTGCTTCATCTTATTGCTCCTTGCCTGTCTGTTGACGAGAACTTATGACAAACTCCGTTAGCTTTTGATCATTTTCTTGTAAGGTGAAATGACTAAAAACATGTCCAGAAAGAAACGTTGATTGCTCAAACGCAGCTAACCACAAAGGTACACTTTCTGGCGTATTTGCTACCCCGGAAAAGCGAATATAATCCCCTGAAATTGTCACCTGCTTTAAGCTAATATCACGATGATGATATTGCGATAACTCAGTCATTGCCGCAGAAAATCCAGCAGCATGTGTGGAAGAGGTATCCGTCAACTGCTGATGCAATAATTGTTTATTTTTAAACAGTAATTTAACGGTTGCTAATTGTTCTACCAGGGCTGTATCAGCTTTGTTTGATGCTACTTGACTTTCGAGCGTCATTTGCTGAGTAACTAAAGCTTCTTTTGCTAATGTTGATTTCGCTACTTGCTTTTTACTGTCATTAAGCTGATAGTGCGACCACGTTAGCCACAAAAGCATGGCAATAAATACAAACACCCATAAGGATACGACACGCGCTAACGTCAACGTAGGCTGTTTAGCAATAAGTTCAGGTTGTAATAAATTTATCGAATACTTAGCCATCGACAACCTCAGACATAGCTTGAATACGTGTCGCTCCTAAACTCGCCGCATAGGTACGATATGGTTCAAAACCTTCTGGCATAGTAAATAAATTGACCGCAACATTAGCATTTTCAGCTAAACACCGGGCTAAATAAGCTTCGTTTTCAATGGGCACTAACACCTCAATACTTTTTATTGGTGCTTGTTTCATTTGTCGCTCAAAGTAATCCATAGAACGCTGAATTTCTAAACTCAATGAGTCAATCGTACCAAAGCTAAGTTCTTGTTCTGTTTTCTCACCAATTTGCGCCATACCTCGAAGTCGTCTTTGAAAGTATAATCGTCCTTGTTTAACAATGAGCAATAACATATCTTCATTAGGTTGTTGGCATAATAGAATTTTAGCGTCATCAATATTCGGCATTAAAGCAGCAAAGGCAAACTCTTCAATAGTAATTGATGCGACACTAAGTTGTTGAGTATTCAATGATGTTAACCACGTTGCTAGCATATCTTTCGCCGCACAAATCACATGTATTTTATCACTGTCATTTGACGTTTTAGGTGCATCAAAATAGTCAATCACCATATTCTCTGGAGGAATTGACACTAAATCTTTGATTTGCCATTTTAACGCACTGTTGATTTCTTCTTCTGGCAAAGCAGGTTTATCAATTTGTACCACTTGGTTATGTTTCGAAGACAAAACTAAATGGCACTGACCACTTGGTTTATATTTTTGATGCACACGAGTAAATGCCGCATTGAAATCGCCATCTGTTAGTTCCATTAACTTACAACGCGCATTAAGACTATGATCTAAAGAACATAGATGAATAGAGCGCTGTTGTAGACTAAGCCCAACGATATTGCTTGAACCGTGAGGTTTAAATACTTGTTGAATCCGTGACGCTAGTGACATTTAATTGATATTATTGTTGTTTATAAGAGTCGGCATGTTTTTCATTATCACTTATTCGTATATATCCGCAAGTTTTTTAGTTAATATTTCATTATTAAACATTTATAGTCTGTCTAAATGTTGTGAAATAGCCCGCAACCACACCAACAAAGTATATACTTATCGTCATCATGAAATCTTCTGCTAATTTACCTTCTCCTGTTCAAGCCATTGAACATCCGTTATTCACAAAACATAAACTGACTGTTTACGTAAAACGCGATGATCTTATTCACCCCGTTGTGTCGGGCAATAAATGGCGGAAGTTATACTATAATTTACAGCACGCAAAATCTTTAGGTTATCGTGGCACTCTCAGTTTTGGTGGCGGATATTCAAACCATCTTCATGCACTCGCTTATGCTTGTCAGCAACAACAAATACATGCAATTGGCATGGTACGTGGTGAACAGCATTATGAAACCAATACAACGCTGACGCAGGCCAAGCAATGGGGTATGACTTTAGATTTTATTGATCGAAAAACCTATAAGTTACGCCACGATGAAACCTACTTAGCAGACTTAAAAGCACGTTACCCAGACCATTTTATTATTCCTGAGGGTGGCAGTAATTCTCTTGCTTTAAAAGGTGTCAGTGAGTTATGTGATGAGCTAAATAGCCAAGTTGAATTTGATACGATTATTACCCCAGTTGGAAGTGCAGGCACGATTTCAGGAATAATTGCAGGGGACAAACAACAACATAATATTCTCGGTATTGCGGTATTAAAACAAGCAGAGTATTTACATGAACACATTCAATCACTGCTGCAGTCACATCATTGCAACGCACAAAACTGGCAACTATTCACGAATTTTCATGGTGGAGGGTATGCAAAATTTTGTGCTGAAGATTTATCAAAAATGTGTGAATTTAGCCAGTTAACGCAATTACCGTTAGAGCCCATTTATTCAGGAAAAATGATCTTAGCGCTATTAACCTTGATCGAGCAAGGCTTTTTCCCTGCTGGCCACCGTATTGTGATATTACATACAGGCGGACTACAAGGTTTACACGGACTTATTGAGCAAAAAAAAATTAAGGCTGATGAATGGCTTTTGCCACCTGCGACATAGGCTCAGTAAAGTAGTGTCCTTGTCCGCCGTTCACGCCTAATTTTTTTAACGTTCGCCACTCTTCAGCGCATTCGACACCAAAGGCGTAAATGTCAACTTGTTGAGATTGGCAGATTTTTACTAAACTTTTGACGAAAATTTGATTTTCAGAACGCTGATGGATATTAATAACAATACTGGCATGAAGCTTTATCGCACTGATTGGACATTCCTTTAAGTAATCAACACTTTCAATATATTGTCCAACCTTGTCAATAAATAACCGGATCCCAAGTGACTGTAACTGTGATAATACAGGCTTTAGCCGTAAATACTCATTAACCAAATGATATTCTGATATCTCTACAATCAATTGTGATGATATGCTTGGATAGCGAACAAGAATTTCTTTAAACTTGCCGAGCAAGTTTTTCGATAACAAGCTCTCAATCGATAAATTTAAACTACAACTTTCAGTTAAATGTCGATCGTAATTCAATAAACGGCAGATTTGTGATAACACTAAAAAATCAACCTCTTTAATCACACCACTTTTCACTGCCATTGGTAAAAAGACGCGTGCGTTAATCAATTGCCCGTCTTCATCACGCACTTTGGCCAATACTTCATGATGTAAAGATTTTTCGTTGGTTGCAGCAAGTACGGGCTGAAAAAATAACACAAAGGCATTTCTTGCAATGGCTTTTTCCAAAAAAGTACGCCATTGTAATGAACCTTTAGCACGCACATGCTCCACCTCACCAGGTTCAAACATAAACCATTGAGAAGGGCCTTGTAATTGCGCTGATCGTAGCGCCATATCAGCTTCAGATTTAATTTGATAGCTATTCTCAGCTTGAGAAAAATAGCTTACACCGATATGCACAAAAGAATCTCGTTCTACGCCTATCGGTAAGGCTATACTTGATAAGGTTTTGATCATGCGTTGCGCTAATTGTTCTGCTTCAGTGATATAAACACCTGGCGCTATTAACGCAAGTTCATAGGTACCTCTGCGTGTTAAATAACAACCCGATAATTTATGTAGCAACATATTAATACTGGCGATCACCTGATTAAAAATTTGCGTTACCGCTGTTCTACCATGAAGCGTATAAACAAGTTCGCCTTCATTAAAATGAATAAAGTAAACAGCTCCTTGTATTCCTTCTTCTTTAAGTAACGCATCAAGACGATGATCAAAAAATTCTCTATTGCCAAGCCCAGTATCTTCATCGAGTAATATTTTACTTCTAATACCTTTATCAATCATGCTGTCAATATTATCAACATCACGACCTTTAGTGACTAATCGGTTTACCATTCGAGCAATAACGTCTTGCCCAACTAAATCTTGATACTCATGGCAGATATTGGCTAAGTACGCCCAATTTTCTACAACGAGATATCTTTTATATTTGGGTATGACTTTTTTATGAAGAAGATAGATAGTAACGATGAGCGCCAAAAGAACGATCGTGAGCAAGCTCGCAAGTAATATTTGATTATTAAACCAAAGTAATAGCGATGCCCCAGTGATAATAACTGTTATCAGGTACAATAAAGACAATAATACCACTGGTGAAGATGATGTTAGCTTGACCATTAACCTTGATGTGTTTGTAGATTCTAATCAAAGTGTAGCTAAAATTATGCAATCAACACTGATTGGCTAAAATAAAAGTAAAAAAAAACGCTGTAACCTAAGTTACAGCGTTTTCATATAAAGCTAAGTTGTAATTACGCTTCAGCGATAACAACAACTTTAATGCTTGAATCTACATCTGTGTGCAAGTGAATAGCGATATCGAACTCACCTGTTTCACGGATTGAACCGTGTGGTAAACGTACTTCAGCTTTAACAACTTCAACACCCGCTTCAGTGATCGCATCAGCGATGTCACGAGTACCAATTGAACCGAATAATTTACCTTCGTCACCAGCTTTAGAAGCGATTGTTACTTCAGCAAGTTCTACTAATTTAGCAGCACGTGCTTCTGCAGCAGCTAAGTCATCCGCTAATTTCTTTTCTAAATCAGCACGACGAGCTTCAAAGTGCTCAACGTTTGCTTTAGATGCGAAAACAGCTTTACCTTGAGGTAATAAGAAGTTACGTGCATAACCAGACTTAACAGTTACCTTGTCACCAAGGCCGCCTAATTTGGCGATTTTATCAAGAAGAATTACTTCCATTTTCAAAACCCCTTATTAGGTTACTTGTGTAAATCAGTATACGGTAATAATGCTAAGTAACGAGCACGCTTGATCGCACGACCAAGTTGACGTTGATATTTAGCACTTGTACCAGTGATACGGCTAGGAACGATTTTACCACTTTCAGTGATATAATTTTTTAACGTAGCGATATCTTTATAATCAATTTCGCTAGCGCCTTCCGCTGAAAAGCGGCAAAACTTACGACGTCTAAAAAAACGAGACATGGATTTCTCCTAATTTATCTTTTCTATTTGCGAGGCATGCAGTACGAGAATTGGGTTACCATTTCTTGATTCATGACGGTTGATAAAACCAGTCACTTTAACTACATCTCTTGCAATGAACTCACGCGTTATGTGGGTTAATTCACCTGTTGCCACTACCTGTATTCGAACAAACGCTTGACGATTTAAGCCAGCTTCTTGTTGCATTGAGCGATGATCAATTGAAAATTGGCAATGCTCTATACCTGCAGGACTTGTTGAAAAACTAGGTTTTTTCACCAGTTCCCCAACTAACACTAAGTGATTATCAACCACAGATTACTTATTCTTCGCTTGCAGCTTCTTCAGTTTTTTCTTCAACTTTAGCAGCTGGCGCTTCAGTAACCTCTTTCTTCACTTCGCGACGGTCATCTTTAGCAACAGCCATAGGTGATGCTTCAGTTACCGCGCCTTTAGTACGCATGATCATGTTACGAATAACAACGTCGTTATAACGGAAAGAAGTTTCTAATTCATCAATAACTGATTGCGGCGCTTCAACGTTAATTAAAACGTAGTGTGCTTTATGCAGTTTGTTGATTGGGTATGCTAACTGACGGCGACCCCAGTCTTCAAGACGGTGGATTTTACCTTCAGCGGCGTTGATCAAGTCAGTATAGCGCTGGATCATACCAGACACTTGTTCACTCTGATCAGGGTGAACCATAAATACGATTTCGTAATGACGCATTACGAGCTCCTTACGGTTGTAGCCTCTTAGCTGGCTCAGCCCAAAGCACCAGTATTGAGGCAAGGAACAAAAATATGTTCAGGCTGATTTAAGGTCGCGTATTGTAGGTAAAACAACCGATAAAGGCAAGCTTATTTAGTGATTATTTAATCACCGACGCGGTAAGCATTTTACTGTCTAACAGGTGAATAGATGTTTAAGTAAACGTTGTTAAGGCCCTGATGTTCTAACGGTGAAAATTCAATTTTAATATCAAGCTGTTGCGATGAAAAATTTTGTATTTCATTCAAAAAGCAAGTTGGAGTCATAGTGTTGATGCATTGCTTAGCTACTTGAGTAAATAAATAGCCATTCATATACCCTTCTAATTGAATACGATCCAAGTCAGAATAACCAGCAGCGTTCATGTCTTCAACAAATTGACGACAATATGCTTTTTTGCAATCTTTTGGATCGGGAAAGACTTCAGTGATCAATACATCACTGTGGTATTTAAGTAATGGGAATAAGTCAGCACTTGAAATAAAGGATACACTTGAAAAAAATGGCGTAAAATCTTGCTCATACGCTTGGTTAATTAATGTTGACAATGGTTTATATGTTCCCACAAAAGCGACCGCTTCAACTTTGTGTTTACGCAACAACATTAATGCAGTTTGTATATCTTCGGTATTTCTTCGATATCTTGCCGTTATCGTAGGCGTGACATGATAGCTTTCCATAATTTTCTTATAACCTTTCTCGACCGCATAGCCAAAATCATCCGCTTGGATCAATAAACCGATATTTTTAAATCCTCTGGTATTTATAAGGTAATCAAGTTGCGCCTTTACTTCTTGATAATAGCTAGCTCGCAAGGTAAAAATATTTTTAATTGCTGGCTTTCGAAGAAAATATGCACCGGTAAAAGGGGTTAAAAATGGTAACTTATTATTTTTAATGGTCTCGAGAATAGCTGCAGTTGTCGGTGTACCTACATAATTAAAGAAAGCAAAAAAATCACCTTGCTGTAGAAAATATTGCGTATTTTTAAGCGTATTGAACGGTTCATAACTATCATTTCGATGTGTCATTTCAATACGATAGCCTGGAAGTTCATTCTGATGATTTACTTTCTGAAAATAAACCTCTGCTCCCTGATTTAACCTGATACCAATTTGCGCCGCTGGTCCTTTCGTAACATTAGAGACAGCAAGCTTTATTAGGTTATCTTCATTGAATTGTGCATAGGTTAAAGTACTTAGCAATAATACAACAAGGTAAATAAGTATGTTAAGTATAAGTTTACCCCTTTTTAACTATCGTTAATGGTGATGTTACTGCAGCAATGTGCGCCCACTAGATCAACGGTTTAAGTTATTAATCTAATGGGTATTATAATAAACAAAATAAATGAACAGCGTAGCTATTTATTTAGGGTCTGTTGACCTTTCGCGTTTATTTTTGCAGCATTTTGGCTTGACGCTGACGAACAATTTCAAATAAACAAATACCTGTTGCCACTGACACATTTAAACTTGAAACATTCCCAGCCATTGGCAGCTTAACAAGTTGATCGCAATTTTCTTTAGTCAATCTACGCATACCTTTACCTTCTGCCCCCATGACAAGTGCCATTGGGCCATCTAGTTTTACATCATCATATAAGGAACAATCAGTTTCGCCTGCGGTGCCGACCAACCAGATACCTTGTTGCTGTAAAGACTTCATGGTTCTGGCTAAGTTAGTCACTTGAATCAACGGTACAGTTTCAGCTGCGCCAACCGCAACTTTTCGTACGGTGGCGCTTATTCGTGCCGCGTTATCTTTAGGGACAATAATCGCCTGCACCCCTGCGGCATCGGCATTACGTAAGCATGCACCTAAATTATGCGGATCAGTCACGCCATCTAAAATCAGTAAAAAAGGTAATTCATTTTTACGTTCAGCAGCGAATAACACATCATCTAAATCAGCTTCTGACAACTGTTTCTCTGGAGTTATTCTTGCCAGTACACCTTGGTGTTGCTCACCTTTCGCTTTATCGTCAAGCACCTTTCTCTGTACTACTTGCGTAGGAATGCCATACTTTCTTGATAAATTAACAATTGTAGATAATCGTTGGTCATCACGACCTTTTAATAGAAATAATTCTTTAAAGCGTTCCGGTTGGTTTTCAATTAGTGCTGTTACAGCATGAATACCAAAAGCCAATTCGTCATGTTTAGCCATTTTATCATTTAACCTTTTGTTTTCTTTCTCGCATTTTTACCAGGACGTGATTTCTTATTATTGTTGTTTTTTTTCTGGCTTGCTTTTGATTGTTTTTTCGATGTTGCTGGTGAGTTTTGTTTATCAACATTTTTTTGTAATTTGCGCTTTCTGGTTTTCGTTGCTGCCGTCTTAACGGGTTTTTTAGCAACCTTATTAAGGGTATCCACCAATACTAAATCAATTTTCTTTTCTTCTAAGTTTACCGCAGCAATTTGCACTTCCAATTCATCACCTACGTGAAAACTATTGCCGGTTTTATCTCCCGTCAAACACATACGCGCATCATCAAAGTGATAAAAATCATGACCTAAAGAAGTAATATGCACTAATCCTTCGATATGAATGTTATGCAAGCGGACAAATAGGCCAAAGTTAGTAACAGTAGAAATTACCCCGGTAAAAACATCTCCTACATGATCTTGCATAAATTCACATTTAAGCCAATCTGCAACATCGCGCGTTGCATCATCCGCTCTTCGTTCTGTCATAGAACAATGTTCGCCCAATTCAGCGATTTGCTGCTGTTCGTAAAGATGATGCCCTTCATTTGCCTCAGAAGCTGATTGCGATTGCAATATTGCTTTAATCACACGGTGAATAACTAAATCAGGATAACGTCTGATCGGAGACGTAAAATGGCTATATGATGCTAACGCTAAACCAAAATGACCAATATTATCATGCTGATAAACAGCCTGCTTCATCGAACGAAGTAACATGGTTTGTATTAGCTCTTGTTCTGGCCTGCCTTCTATTGTTGCTAAAATTGCGCTGTAGTCAGCAGGCTCAGGCCCATCTTCCATCGCCCCTTTTAGCGGCATAGTAATACCTAGCTCCGCTAAGTAGTTTACAAAATGCGTAAATTTTTCATCGTTAGGCTTATCATGTACGCGATATAGCCCAGGTTTTTGATGCGCTAAAACAAAGTTTGCTGTAGCGACATTTGCGAGAATCATGCACTCTTCAATAATTTTATGTGCATCATTTCGTAATAAAGGCTCTATAGACTCAATTTTACGATGTTCGTTAAACACAAAGCGTGTTTCTTGTGTTTCAAAAGCAATCGCACCTCTTTTTTCTCGCGCTATTTTTAGCGCTAAATATAATTGATTCAGTGTTTCAAGTTCAGGCACTCTGTCAGCATATTGCTCTCTAAGTTCTTGATCATCATTTAATATTGCTGCAACTTTCGTATACGTAAAACGTGCATGTGATTTAATAACCGCGGGATAAAATGTACTTTCAGCTAACTCCCCTTCAGTATTAATCGTCATTTCACACACCATTGCCAAACGATCAACATCAGGGTTTAAAGAACATAAGCCGTTCGATAGTTTCTCTGGCAGCATCGGGATAACTTGGCTAGGAAAGTATACGGAATTTCCTCGCGCTATTGCTTCATCATCTAAGGCACTTCCTGGACGCACATAATAACTTACATCGGCAATTGCCACCCATAAACGCCATCCACCGGTTGGTTCTTTTTGACAATATACTGCATCATCAAAATCTCGTGCATCTTCACCATCTATGGTAACTAAAGGAAGTTTGCGTAAATCTTTTCTGTTAGCCTTCGCCGGTTCATCCACTTCGTCATTGATCTGATTAACTTGCTCAAGCACACTACTAGGAAATTCATGTGGTAAATCATGTGCTCGTAGTGCTATATCTATTTCCATACCTGGCGCCATGTAATCGCCTAATACTTCGGATACTTTGCCAACGGCATTACTACGTTTACTGGGTCGCTGAATGATATCAACTACCACCATCTGCCCATGCCTTGCAGTCGAGCGCTCTTTTGGATCAATCAGAATATCTTGTTTAATTCTAGTATCTTCTGGCACAACAAATAAAATATTATGTTCAACAAAAAAGCGGCCAACAATACCGTGCTTGCGCGGTTCAATCACATCAATAATTTTAACTTCTTGTCGACCTTTACGGTCAGTTCTATCGACGATCATAGCTTCAACAATGTCACCGTGTATAACACGCTGCATCTCATGTGAAGAAATAAATAAATCTTTACCTTTTGTTGCTTCTACAGGTTGGTCTGGAGTAAAAAAGCCATACCCATCACGATGTCCACAAACCTTTCCAATTAATAAACTGTTTTTAGGAGGAATTGCATACTGTTTAAATTTATTAAAGATCAGTTGTCCTTCATTTTCCATCGCACGCAAACGCCGTTTTAATCCAACGATGTGTTCATCACGTTGATAGTTTAATTTTTTACATAACGCTTTAAAGGTAGGAGGAATATTGGACGTTTCAATAACAGACAAGAGTTCTTCACGGCTAGCGACCGGAAACTCGTATTCTTGCTCAATGTTTTTTGGTTTTGAATCTTTAATAATCGTTTTTCTTCGTTAATGGACTGACGTTTTTATTATATCTTACTTCACCTAAGACACGTCAATTATTAACCACTTTTTATCAATAATAAATCATGACCAATTGAGACCGTACTTTTCTTGGCAAAAAATTAGTTGTTTAATATTTTCCTTGCTTGGCCATATTTACAACACGCGTAGGCATTTTTTCTGCAAGATCAGACAGTAATATTGATATTTTTCTATGAATTTTCTTATCATCGGTTACAGAATGATGGAGTTGAGCATAGAGCTCAGGAAAGTCTAGAGGACTGCCGTTGCCTGCATTGTATATTTCAGCAAGACGAATTTGAGCATTAAGATTTTGCAGGCTTGCCGCTTCTTTAAGGAAAATAATTGCCTGTCTCATATCTACCTGCATAAACTTTCCAACGTGATAATATCGGCCTAATTGCTCTAAAGCTTCTGGTAAACCTTGATCTGCAGCCTCTCTCATATAGTGCAATCCTAGTGGAATATCTTTTTTTATACATACTCCGTAAGCTAGCATGTCACCCCATAAAAACTGAAAAGCGGGCTTTTCTGAAATAGTTGCGCGAGCTTCAATATCTTGAACAAGTTGACATTCATCTATGACAACTTGGCTTAAATGCTTGTTTTCTTTTATTAAATCTAAAAGTATGTCATCCGTATATACTTGTACTGCTTTTATAGACGCACCATGTGTAAATAACGTTACACTGAATAACATTAAAAAACTGATTAATAATCGCAACATAACTACCCTACTTTAACGGTCAAAAACACGTTCAATAATGCCTTGTTATCGACACTTTTCAGAAAATTTTTAGTCCTTAATCATAAAAATTTATTAAAGACTTGGGGAATGACTAATAGCACAGAGCCCACTCATCGTTAATTCTATGCAAATTTAGCACCAAAAAGATTTAAACGCATTTATTACTCAAACTTTACCCCCACGATAACAATATTAGAGCGTGTTGATTGTCCCAAATACTTCATTTTTTCTACCAAGTTGAACAATTATCTTCTATGATATTTATTCTACAATAAATAATACACCCTTAATATGTCACCATCATGTTGTGCCGAATGGAAACTCAACATAACAACATTAAAATATCAAATAGTTGAGAAAACATATGATAAAACAAATATGCATATCTGAATTAAAAGTAGGTCATTTTGTCGTCAATATTGCAAAGCAATCCGCGCAATATACGTTAACCAGTGCAGGTAATATTAAAAGTGACCGCGTTATTCAAAACTTGCTAAAAAAAGGTGTACAACAAGTTGTTATTGATACCGATAAAACACTTACTTTTGCACAAGATCAGGCCGAAATTGCACAGGAAAGCGTAAATGAACATGTAACGATTCAAGCTAAAGATGCGAAAGAAATTTTTTCAGTCTCGAAAGAGATCCAACAAAAAGTGTTTAACGATGCTGCACAAGGTAGACCATTAGATTTATCGCCTGTCACAGAGATTACAGATAGGGTCATTGAAGAAATTTTTAAGAATCCAAACGCACTTGCCAGTATTATAAACATCAGAAATAAAGATGAATATTTACTAGAGCATTCGATCTCAGTTTCTATCTTAATCACAATATTCGCCAAGTTTTTGAAACTTGATAAAAGCATTATTCAACAGCTGGCCATCGGCGCATTTTTGCATGATGTGGGCAAAATTATGATCCCAGAAGAAGTGCTCAATAAACCAGGTCGGTTAACTGAAGATGAATTTAGTATTATGAAATCTCACGTGACACATTCAATCGATATTATTCAACATACGCCAGGCATTTCAGAATTGAGTTTAGAAGTCGCAGCGTTACACCATGAAAAGCTCAACGGCCAAGGCTACCCTTTTAACATTCCTGGAGATCATATTTCTACTTACGGAAGAATGATTGCTATATGTGATATTTTTGATGCGTTGACCGCAGCAAGGTGCTACAAAGACGGCTACAGTCATGGTAAAGCCTTTGCAATTTTAAAAAACCTAGCCGATCAACAACATTTAGATGCGAGTTTAGTGACTAAATTTATTCAATGTATGGGGATTTATCCTGTAGGCACGCTAGTAGAATTAAACTCAGGTAAAGTTGCGATAGTTGAAGAAAAAAATGAAAAAGATTTATTAAACCCAAAAGTAAAGATTTTTTACAGCGCAAAACACCATCACTTTGTTGAAACCAAGTATATTGATTTATCTCAATCGGAAGATTTTATTATTAAAGGTATTAAGGCCGATGATCTAGATTTGGATATGCATCAGATCACCGAACAATTAATAACTGAAGGTTAGGGTCTGTTGATCTTTCGCGTTTTGTTCGAACAAAATTTAATCTCGAAAGGTCAACAACTCCTAGTCTAGGCCGCATTTTTTTCACGCTTATTGCGCGTAAACAGGCTCATTTTTTGCTTCGCTGATTGATATACACCTTTCTTAGTTCGCAACATAAGCAAACAAGGGGTTAATACCAGTGTCAAAATAGTGGCGAAAGCCAAACCGCCAGCAACTACCGTTGCCAATTGGGTCCACCATTGCGTAGAAGGCGCACCATACACAGCCGTGCGATTAAAAAAATCTAGATTGACTTGCATAACCATAGGCAATAAACCTAAAATCGTGGTGATAGTTGTTAGCATAACAGGGCGAAGGCGCTGTGCTCCGGTACTTAATACAGCATCCGTTGCTGACATGCCTCGCGATCGCAACACATTATAAGTATCAATTAATACGATGTTATTATTGACCACAATACCCGCTAATGAAATTACCCCTATTCCCCCCATCACTATTCCAAAGGGTTTTTGTACCAAAACAAGCGCTAAGAATACCCCTACCGTTGAAAACACCACGGCACTTAAAATTAAGAACGCTTGATAGAAACTATTAAACTGAGTAACCAAAATAATCGCCATCACAAATAAAGCGACGCCAAATGCATTGACCAAGAATGCTTGTGATTCTTGTTGATCTTCATTCTGTCCTTTCAGCTCAATATGTACTGTCGGCGCAATACCTAATGTTGGTAATTTCGCTTGTAAGGCAGGCAACTCTTTAAGCAGTTGAGCCCCCGTGATCAAGTTCGCTTGAATAGTAACCACTCGCCTGCCATCAGTACGTCTGATAGTATCTACTTTAGGCGCTGGCACACGTTCAACAAAACTGCTTACTGGCACTAAGCCCGCAGAAGTTTTTATTCGTAGTGAATCAAGTCGCCCGATACTGCGTTTTTCTTGTGGAAACCTAACGCGAATATCTAATTCATCATCCACATCATCAGGTCTATATTCCCCAAGCTTTAAGCCATTCGTTACCATTTGTACCGTTGAACCAACTAAAGCGGCATCTGCGCCATAAGTTGCGGCTTTTTTACGATCAATATTAAGTTGCCACTCGATACCCGGTTTAGGCGCAGTATCTTCAAGATCGGTGAATTTTCCTGAATTCACTAACACCCCTCGTATCGCTTTTACTGCTTGCTCTAACTGCTCAGGAAAACGTGAACTTAGCTCAATGACAACATCTTTTCCGCTTTGAGGTCCATCTTCATTTTTTCTTGCTTCAAGTTCAACGCCTGCCATATCGGCAGTATTGGTCTGAATATTTTCAATAATTTCATCTGCTTTACGACGTAACTGCCAATTTAAAAAGTTAACTTGAAAGGTACCTACTATGTCATTGCCACCCGTTAAATTATATAAGGTGTCTATCCCTTTAATCGGTAAAATGCGTTGTTCAATATCACGCATAATGGCATCTTTCTCATATACGGAGAGATCGCCATGTGAGCGCACCACAATGGTTGCACTATTTGGCTCAACTTCTGGAAAAAACACAACGCCCAACTCTGAAGCACCGTAAAGGAACATCACTACAACAGACATGATGATGGTGCCAATAATCACTTTCCATGGATGTTTTATCGCTTTGGACAGTAAACCAATATATTTTGCTGTGAACCCCGTTAGTTGCGAAAAATCTCCTTTTTCGCTATCCAATACTTGTTGCTTTTGCTCATCTGACATCGGGCGAGGCTTACCCAAAACTGTGCCTAACGTAGGAACAAAAATAAGCGCCATTGCGAGTGATGCTGTTAACACCGCTATCAAAGTAATAGGGAGGTATTTCATAAACTCCCCCATCATACCCGGCCAGAACATTAACGGTGCAAATGCAGCCAAAGTGGTTGCGGTTGAAGCGATAATCGGCCAAGCCATGCGTTTAGCCGCGTTTGCATAAGCTACTTGTTTAGATCTACCTTCACTCATTTCCCTATCTGCAAACTCGGTAACAACAATAGCGCCATCAACGAGCATACCTACCGCCATAATAAGACCAAAAAGTACAACGATATTTACTGTTAAGCCTGAAATCGCTAGTACTAAAATTCCAGTTAAAAATGCCCCTGGAATCGCTAAGCCAACTAACAAGGCAGTGCGTGCACCAAGTGCAGCAATAACCACGATAACGACGAGTAATACCGCTGATAACACATTATTTTGTAGATCATTCAAGGTGTCTTTAACGTCAACCGACTGATCGCCTACGTAATCAACCACAACTTGCTGCGGCCAACGTTGCTTTTTTTCAGCAATCAATTGTTTTACGTTATTAACAGTATTGATAATATTTTCACCCGAACGTTTTTTGACTTCCAGTGAAATTGAGCGTTCACCATTTAAGCGGGCAAACGTTGAAGGATCTTTATATGCTCTTCTTACCGTAGAAACATCTTCAAAGGTAATAACCTTGTCACCTTCCGCCTTTATGGGTAACTCTAATAAATCTTTAACTGATTCAAATACTGAAGGAACTTTAACGGCAAACCGCCCTTTACCAGTATCCATAGTACCTGCTGGTACTAAACGATTATTGCGATCGACTAACGTAAAAATATCGTTTTGATCTAATCCATAGCTTTCTAGCAGTAGTGGATCAACGATAATTTCAACCATATCTTCACGATCACCACCGATATCTACTTCAAGCACTTCTTTCATGCCTTCAATATCATCTTTTAGATCTCGTGCTAACGTAAGCAAACCACGCTCTGTAACAGGTCCTGATAATATCACCGTTACCGCAGGCACTTGGTTAGCCATCGTCACTTCGTGTACCTCTGGCTCTTCAGTTTCTGAAGGCAACTTGGCTTTAGCTAGCGTTACTTTGTCACGAACATCTGCAAGTGCTTCTTTAGGATCAAGACCCGCTAAAAATTCCAAAGTAATAGACGCATGTCCTTCACTAGCGACTGCTGTCATTTCTTTTATGCCAGCAATAGATTTTAGCTCTTTCTCCATTGGGCGAACTAGCATTCTTTCAGCATCTTCCGGAGAAATTCCATCGTGAATCATCGACACATATATCATTGGAATTGTAATATCAGGATTCGATTCTTTCGCAATATTTGCGTAAGTGACAGCCCCAGAAATCAGCAATAAAATAAAAATAAGCAATACTGAACGAGTTCTCGTAAGGGCTCCGTCAATAATAGTCAGCATTATTCTTCCTTATTACTAACAGCATGAACCGCTTCAACACGATCGCCTTCGCGAACGAAGCCTTGCCCGAGGGTAATAACATCAGCTTGCGAACCAAGACCGGCAAGCCACATGCCATCATTTTCACTTTTAACAACATTAATTGGTGTAAATTTAACCGTATTATTATTTACCGTTTTGACACCCAAATTCCCTTGATCATCAAGCGCTAATAATGCTGGTGATACTTTAATCGCTTCGACTTGTTCAAACGCTAAAGAAATTTCACTACTCAGCCCTGAAAATAGCTTATTTTCATCATTGTTTATCGCTACTTCAATTTTAAATGTATTGGTATATTCATCAGCCAAACTTGCGATATATCGCACATCACCTGTGAATTTAGATTTGTTTAATAAGGTAACCTGTGCTTGTTGGCCTACCTTTATTTTGCTGACTTGATTTTCAGTAACATGAGCGGTAACAATCAAGGGATTTAAATCAGCAATAATGGCAACATCATCACCACCTTGTAAGTAATCACCTTGTTCAACAAAACGTGTATTAAGTACTCCATCAAACGGCGCCCGAATAACGGTGTTTTTTAAAGCAATCTCAAGTTGCGCGATCTGTGCTTTTATCGCCTGTAAATTAGCGTCTGCCTGACTGAGTTGAACCTCACCTTGGTAACCATCAGCATTTAACGTTTTAATACCGCGATATTCGATTTCTCGCTGAGCCAATAGTGCTTTAGCTTGATTAAGCTGCGCAGGAAGTTCATTGCTAGCCAATGTAATAATTTTTTGCCCTTGTGAAACTGCAGCACCTCTATTAGCGTGTACTTTGACAACCTGACCAGAAATTTCCGCTTTTAACGTGGTAATTCTATCGGGAGCAGTACGACCATATAATTCGATTGCATCACTGACGGCATCAGCATACATCGTTTCCACTTTAACTTTAGGGATTACCTCTTGCTGTTGCTCGTTTTCAGCAGCCGACACTTTTACCTGAAACAGTCCGGACAACATCCATAATATCAACAAAATAGAAATGATAATCGCCAAAATATAGGGTCGTTGAGATAAGAAGGTTCTAAAATTGCTAATACGATTAGCCATGCTGACTCCAATGCCATTTACTTTTAAAAGTAGGTGATTCTGATTTGGTTGCTAAAATTGATGATTTTTAATAATGCGCAGATAAAGTACACCGAACAGCCTATTCACGCAATGATAAAAGAAGATCTAAATTGTTAAAATTTGTATAAAAATTAACTTATTGGTGCTACACGAAAATTGTTTTAATAAACATAAATACTTATGTTGACTTCACGTATTGCTGTTAACATTATAAAATGGCCAGCACACAGGTAAATAGCTTTATTGACAAGAGAAAAACAGGGGGTTGTCGCGCAAGAAACGAGGCAAATATTTCTTACGCGCTATAATATATGGCGACTCAAAGGCGACTTTAGATTGAAAATGATGAACCACAACCACACGTTGTGCTTGCATTTGGATTATTCACTAAAAAGCGACTCCCTTCTAAGCCTTCATAATAGTCGACTTCGCCATCCACCAAATATTGTAAACTCATTGGATCAACAACCATGGTGACACCCTGTTTTTCGATTGTCATATCACCTTCATTGACTTTTTCATCAAAGGTAAAGCCGTACTGAAACCCTGAACAACCACCACCTGTTACGTAAACACGTAATTTTAGCTCTGGATTCTCTTCTTCTGTGATCAAAGCCAATACTTTACTTGCAGCGGCATCAGTAAATTTAATTGGTACTTCTGGATTTGACATAGATTTCAACTCTTACTTTAATATGCGGGAATTATCGTAAACTTGACCAATTTAATCAAGTATTAGCGACGTGGATTGTTCGGTCTTCTCGGTGACATCAGTCCATGAGTAACTTTGATCAATACGTTGGTACGCTTGCCATTTACTTTTTGGCAATATTGCCGACAACACAATTTGATCAACTGTGAAATGCTCTGGTAATGTTATTTCTCCTTCAATCACTTGAAAGTATTGAAAACTGAAACCTAATTGTTCCTTGGTAATTTCCGATACTTCACTCAATGCAAGTTTAGTAGGTTTATTCTGTAAGCTACCATGAAGTGCTAATTGAATGTGGCCCTTAGCATAACGTTTTCGTACTTTCTGTTGAACCAATACCACTTTAAACCGATAGTGGTGTTCGCTTGCGGTATTTGAAATCACAAACTGATCAATCACTACGCCATCAGCTTGTTTTTCTGGTGCCATTACTTTTTCATAAAACGCGAGATCTTTTTTCACTTTAAAGTGCTGTTGCTCTATGGTTGTTAATAGCTTTTGTGACTTTTGATTTGCCAAACGCTCAACCTCTAATTCAACTTCTAAGGTATTGATCCGACGAATATGATTTTCTTGCTGCTCGTATAGGTGATCTAAGCGTTTCTGCATTTGTTCAAGGGTATGCTGTTGAAAACCGTGAAAGAAATTTCCAATACGGTAACCACAAAAAAAACAGGTCACAATTAGCGCCAGTAACAATAATGAAGATCGAAAAGTGCCTAGACGCTCTACGATACTATTTAAATTTAATTTTGCTAACCAACTCATATAAAAAGTATTATGATACCAATGAAATACAACAATAATAACAAACAACAAGCTTCACACTATGATGAATAACTTAGCGCTAAAAAAACATCTTGCTCAACCCAAGACGTCTTGGCAGCTTTGTTTACTTGCTGCGTTAGGTGGCGTTGCTTCTGCTGCAATAGTGATACTTTTTACATTTAGCATCAAAGAACTACAAAATCTATACCTCGTCTTGTCTGCTAATTATATCAACTCTGACCTCGTAAGTCGTATGCTATTACCAATTATTGGTGCATTAGTTATATTATTGTCCGCTATGCTGACTGGTTATCAGTATTTACGCACCGGAATACCTTTTGTACTCCACCGTTTAAAAGTCGCTTACGGCGTGATGCCGCTAAGAAATACGGTTAATCAATTTATCGGAAGCACTCTAGCCATTGCTAGTGGCTTTTCAGTTGGTCGTGAAGGACCAGCGGTTCATTTAGGGGCCGCTTGTAGTAGCTACATTGGCAATAAATTACATTTACCTTTTAACACGGTCAGAACATTATGTGCCTGTGGCATCGCAGCTGCTATATCCGCTAGTTTTAACACACCGATTGCTGCAGTTATTTTTGTTATGGAAGTTATTTTACGTGAATATAAAGTGTACATATTCATTCCAATCATGATCGCAGCATTAGTTGGTTCTATGATCACACAAGGTGTATATGGCCCAGCACATCAATATGAATTTTTCGATAAAATTGATTTAACCGTTATTCATTATCCAATTTTAATGTTATTTGGTATTGCTCTAGGAATTTTAGCCTCTGTTTTTAATAAAAGCCTAACCACTTTAATCGCTTATTCAAGCCAATTCTCTTTAAAACGTAGACTACTTATCGCCGCATTAATTACGGGAATTTGTAGTGCTTTTGTTCCGGCCGCAATAAGTACAGATATTCAATTCAGTCATTTTAACACTGAGTTTTCTCAACCTGTCATGATGGTACTACTGTTGTTATTAGCTAAATTGCTCATGACCATTACAGCGCTAGGTTTAGGTATTCCTGGTGGTATTATCGGACCCATTTTAGTTATTGGTGCTATTTCAGGTGTTGTTGCCGCAGAAGCAGTTGTGCCCTTTTTACCCGGTGAACACCTCCCCACTGACTATGCTTTAATGGGTATGGCTGGCTTTATGGCTGCAACGTTAAACGCGCCTTTAGCTGCTTTATTAGCGGTGGTGGAGTTATCTGGTCAACTTGAAGTGATTGTGCCTGCCATGTTAGTTATATCAACGGCTTGTGTATCCTCCGGACAATTTTTTAAAAATCGCAGTGTATTCGTTATGCAATTAGAAGTGCAAAATTTACTGTACCGTCAACCTCCCATAGAAAAAACGTTACAACGTGTTGGTGTTTTAGCTGCAATGAACACAACATTCGAGTTAGTGAGTGATACCCATATTGATTATTTGAGCAACCGGTACTTAAAAGACGAAGGTAAAACATTACTTATTTCTCGCGCAGTAGACCAGCCTGAACTATTCATTTGGCATCAAGCGCGAGTATCAGAAGATAACAGCGTGCAATCATTTGATAATCATCCGCTCATTGCTATTGATAGTAGAGCAACCCTTGCTGAAGCATATAATGCGTTAAGTGATGCCCGCAGGGGCGCTGTTTATATTTACCAACAAGACAAGAGTAAAATTTTAGGCATATTGCCTTTTGCACAAATTCGCCGATTTTTACTCGAAGGAAATACAACGTCATGACAATTCTATGGTTAAAAGCTTTACATGTTAGTTTTATGGTTGCTTGGTTCGCTGGTATCTTTTATTTGCCACGTTTATTCGTCAATCATGCACAAGCAAAAAATCAACAGGTGATTGAACAATTAAAAGGGATGGAGAAACGTTTACTCTTTTTTATTACGCCTTTTGCTATTTTAACGGTGATATTCGGCTTATTGTTAATATATTCATACGGTTCTGCTTGGTTTAACAGTGCGATTTGGTTACATATTAAAATAACCTTAGTTTTCATTTTGCTGGCATACCATGGCTATTGCTTTCGCTTGTTGTACCTTTTTAAGCATAATAGAAATCAACGAAGTAGTCTTTTTTATCGCATTTTTAATGAAGTGCCTGTAATCATTTTATTTGCCGTGATTATTCTAGCTTACCTCAAACCTAGTTTTTGACAAAAGCACGCGTTTATTCATTCTAAATATCCATTGAATGTGCTATATTTCGGCGGATTTTTTTCGTGTATATCGCACGTAAAGTAAACACCATTCCATTACTTAGGAAAGACTATGATGACCTTCGAAGGTAGCCATATCCTTTCAGTTTCACAATTTGATCGTGAAGCTATTTCAAAAATCTTAACTGTCTCTGCACAAATGGCGCCGTATGCCATGCGTCAAAAACGGTGTCATGTATTAGAAGGCGCCATCCTTAATAACCTCTTTTTTGAACCTAGTACAAGAACACGAGTTAGTTTTGGTACTGCCTTTAATTTGCTTGGAGGCTTTGTTCGAGAAACCGTTGGCGAAGAAAACTCATCGTTAAGTAAAGGTGAATCACTATTTGATACCGCACGAGTCATTAGTGGTTATTCAGATGTTATCGCTATGCGTCACCCAAAAATGCACTCAGTCAGCGAATTCGCTACTGGTAGTAATGTGCCGGTAATTAATGGTGGTGACGGCGCTAACGAACACCCAACACAAGCATTATTAGATTTATTTACCATTGAATCTGAAATGAAACCTTTTGGGCGCACATTAGATGGTTTACACATCACCTTAATGGGTGATTTAAAGCATGGCCGTACGGTACATTCGTTATCTAAACTTCTGAGCCTTTACAACAATATTACTGTCACAATGATTGCACCAGATGCACTTCAAATGCCTGATAACGTTATTGCTACACTTGAAAATGCAGGTCATAAAGTCATCCTTACGAATACAGTGGAAGGCAATCTTGACTGCGACGTTATCTACCAAACACGTATCCAACAAGAGCGTTTTGCCAGCCCTGGCGAGGCTGATCTATACCGCGGCCACTTTAGTTTGAATCGCGATATATACCAACAGTATTGTCAAGCACATACCGTAATAATGCATCCATTACCCAGAGATTCTAGACCCGAGGCAAATGAATTAGATACCGATCTAAATGATTTAGATAATCTCGCTATTTTTAGGCAAGCACAGAACGGTGTACTGGTAAGAATGGCACTATTTGCATTGGCGCTTGGCGTTGAAAATTCACTAACAAAATATGAAAAACCGATCACTTGGTATACCAACAAAGCCGGTTAAGGACGTGATATGAACAAATCAGAACAACTTTTCGAACATGCAAAACAAATTATTCCTGGTGGCGTAAATTCTCCCGTTCGTGCTTTTAATGGTGTAGGCGGCACACCATGCTTTATTGAACGTGCTGATGGCGCATATATCTTTGATGCAAATGGTAAAAAATACATCGATTACGTAGGCTCATGGGGCCCGATGATTTTAGGTCATAACCACCCTGCGATTAAAAAGGCGGTTATTGAAGCTGCTGAAAATGGTCTTAGTTTTGGTGCCCCAACCGAAATTGAAATCACTATGGCAGAAAAAGTACGTGAAATTGTTCCTTCGATGGAGCAATTACGCATGGTGAGCTCAGGTACAGAAGCAACCATGAGTGCTATTCGTTTAGCCCGTGGCTTTACCGGCAGAGATAAAATTTTAAAGTTTGAAGGCTGCTATCATGGCCACGCTGACTCACTGCTTGTTAAAGCCGGTTCAGGGGCTTTAACCATGGGCGTACCAAATTCACCAGGGATCCCTGAAGATTTTGCTAAGCACACTATCACAGTGAGTTTTAACGATATAGAACAAGTTAAACAAGTCTTTAGCGAGATAGGCGATCAAATCGCTTGTATTATCGTAGAGCCTGTTGCAGGCAATATGAATTGTATTCCACCTGTTGCAGGATTCCTTGAAGGCTTACGTGTTGTGTGTGATCAATATCAATCTGTACTCATCTTCGATGAAGTGATGACAGGCTTTCGCGTGGCATTAGGTGGAGCTCAAGCTCATTACAATATTACCCCTGATTTAACCACTTTAGGAAAAGTTATCGGTGGTGGTATGCCAGTTGGTGCTTTTGGTGGTAAAAAAGAAATTATGGATTACATCGCACCAGTAGGGCCAGTTTATCAAGCGGGCACGCTTTCTGGAAACCCACTTGCGATGGCAGCAGGTTTAGCTTCTTTACAGGAATTAAGCCAGGGTAATAAGCACGAGAAGCTTACTGCTAATACAGAAGCGTTAGCTAAAGGGTTTAAAGCTGCTGCTGATAGTCATAACATACCGTTATCTATCAACTACGTAGGCGCAATGTTTGGCTTTTTCTTTACCGAAGAACAGCAAATAACAAGCTTTTCACAGGCCACAGCATGTGATGGTGAAATGTTTAAACGGTTCTATCATCTAATGCTCGAAGAAGGCATTTATTTAGCGCCATCAGCATTTGAGGCAAGCTTTTTATCAACCGCACATTCTGATGAAGATATTGCAAAAACACTTGCAGCGGCTGAAAAGTGTTTTGCTATGTTAGCAAAACACTAATAGCGACGAAAAAAGGCGACTAAAATTAGTCGCCTTTCGCTTTTAACGATTTATTCTACTTTTATTTTTACAGTTTGTAGCTCACTCTGTAACCAATTGTAGGCTTGCTGCCACCCCAACTCCAACCCAGAAAAAACACGACAATTCCATTTGTCTATAGCACGTAATGCTTGTAAATTATTCGATATTTGTTGTGCTTCTTTTGAATAATATACAAAGGCTATCGCTTTTAAATGCGCATAAGACGCAACACTTAGTTTTGCTTCATAGCTATAAGTATAGTGATTAACTTTATTAATAAGCATTGCAAAATTATTGCAAAACCTTGATTGAATAAAATGATGACATTCATCCACCATTTCAAGATCCATCACTATGCCTTCATCGACTACAACTTCTACAATATTGTTAGAAAGCAGATTAAATTGCCCGAAACTCAAGCGATGTTTCATCTTTGCTTCCTTACAAATACCACAAAGTGTTTGCAGTTTTTTTGCGTAAACACGCCATACAAACATAGCGGTATTATTGTAAGAATTCAAACAAATCTGGTGGGAAAATCAAGCTAAGGAGAGTTTTTAAAACTAACCTGATGTTTTCGAAGTTAATTACATGGCAAATTGGTATAACTTAAATGGGCACGCATTTATCATCATCTCTATCAATGATAGAGCTAACATTAAGGCAAAAAAAAACCGGCAAAAGCCGGTTTTTTTGCATAACGTAATAAATTAACGTTTTGAAAATTGTGGACGTTTACGTGCTTTATGTAAACCAACTTTCTTACGTTCAACTTTACGTGCATCACGAGTAACGAAACCTGCTTTACGTAATTCGCTACGTAATGTTTCATCATATTGTAATAATGCACGAGTAATACCGTGACGAATTGCACCCGCTTGACCAGTACTACCACCACCGGCAACAGTAATGTTAAAGTCAAACTTTTCAGCTACTTCTGCAACATCGATAGGTTGACGAACAACCATACGTGCAGTTTCACGTGCAAAGTATTCTGTAATGTCACGCTTGTTAATTGTAATTGCACCACTACCAGCTTTCATGAACACACGAGCAGTAGAGCTCTTACGACGACCAGTACCGTAATATTGATTATCAGCCATTGCTTACAGCTCCAAAGGTTGTGGTTGTTGTGCAGCATGCTTGTGCTCAGGGCCAGCATACACTTTTAACTTGCGGTACATTTCACGACCTAAAGGTCCTTTAGGAAGCATACCTTTAACAGCGAATTCAATCGCACGCTCTGGCGCTTTTTCAATTAGTTTTTCAAAACTAATTTGCTTTAAACCACCAGGGAATTCTGTGTGCGAGTAGTAAATTTTACCCTTCGCTTTGTTACCAGTTACTTTTACTTTCTCTGCGTTAACAACTACGATGTAGTCACCTGTATCACAGTGAGGCGTGTATTCTGGCTTGTGCTTACCGCGTAAACGGCTAGCAATTTCAGTAGCGATACGACCAAGAGTTTTATTCTCAGCGTCCACTAAAAACCATTCGCGTTCTACGCTTTCTGGCTTAGCTACAAAAGTTTTCATTTGAAAAACCCAATATTAAATATGTTACTTAAAAAACAGCTTCACGCTGCAGTTCAATAAGACTTCGCTGTACCCCTTCGAGTATCGAGCCCTTTGTTTACGGTTTGGGAAAAACCTAATAAACAAAATTGTAACGTTAGGGAGCGCAGGATTATACAGAAAAAAAAACATAAGATCACGTACAAATTTTAATCTTTGATGATTTTGTACATTTTTTTAAAAATTAGCCAATTAACATCAACATACCGCTTGGCAAACATTATTTGTCTGAGCAAAAAGCCGTAAAGGTAATTGATTAATGTCGATTACAGAATTTACACTTGATAACCACCTACCAAAGCAGGCGGTAGATGGTTATTACGTTATTAGCGAATACTTAAAAATGTACAATCGCTCCAGCAAAGATGCCTTCAAATTCAATATTAGCATATAAATTATTGATGTCTTCGAGCTCTAACTTAACAGCGCGATAACCTAAAGTTAGGCTAACATCCACCGCTAAATTATCAATAACATCGTAACTAACACCTGCTTGATAATCATATAACGTGTGATCATCCAAAGATAAAAAATTGCCTCGAGCAAATACGTTTACTCCGGTGAATGGTAAACCTACGATGGTAGAAGCATATAGCATAGGCACTATTTCATCTGTTGATAATGAGCCGGTAACTTGCGTCGTCGTTGTTGTACCATCGTTAGACACGTTAGCTAACCCAGAGACTGAAACGTCTCCGTCAAAATCACGCCCTGTAATACCGAGATCAAACGAAAACAGACCATTATCAAAAAATTCATAATATAAGGTATAGTCGGTATAGCTTACATCAAAGTTTGCGTTTAATTGATTATTCGCTTCAAACGTATAATCATCAAACACAAAGTCTGAATTAAATTCAGTTGTACCTTTAGTTGCGAAATCTGTTTGCGAAATCATCGCATTGGGAATAAAGGGTAATGGATGTTCTACGGCAATAAACAATGAACCTTGTTGTTCATCTTTAAGATTAAAATTTCTTTGCCCGCCACTTTCGCCAAATACACCAGATGCTTCGTTGTCCCATATATGACCACCTAAGTAGACGCCAATTGCATCTGCTTGTACTGATGAGCTAAACATTATTGTTGATATAACGGTTGCTATTAATTTATTCATTGGTTTATCCCTGACTTAATAAATCATTTAAATCGATAAGTGCGGCATTAGCTCGCGATATATAATTAGCCATCACTAAAGAGTGATTTGCCAAAATGCCAAATCCGTCGCCATTGAGAATCATCGGACTCCAAATAGCTTCTTGGCTTGCCTCTAATTCACGAATAATTTGTTGTAAACTCACTTTAGCATTTTTCTTTGCTAATACATCATTAAAATCAATTTCAATCGCTTTTAAGAAGTGTAATAACACCCAACTTGCGCCACGCGCTTCATAAAATTCATTATCAATTTGCCACCAACTTGTTTTTACATGTTTTTGCTGGTTTGCGTAGGTTGATTGACTTGCCACATCATCACCCGCTAAATCAGTATTAAGTTGTTCGCGTCCAACACTTGCACTTAATCGTTGTGAGTAACTTCCCATACGTTTAGTAACTTCTTGTAACCAATCACGTAAATTATCTGCTCTGGCATAAAATTGTGCGTCTTGTGAGTTAACTTCAGTGAGTTGCTTACGATAAATATAAAGTGCATCAATGGC
The DNA here is from genome assembly GCF_030295995.1 of Thalassotalea hakodatensis. NCBI lineage: Bacteria > Pseudomonadati > Pseudomonadota > Gammaproteobacteria > Alteromonadales > Colwelliaceae > Thalassotalea > Thalassotalea hakodatensis. Next base: position 3,566,496 of record NZ_AP027365.1, read on the forward strand.
TTTTTGATACTCATTTTCAGCACTCGGCATTGCCCAGCTCGTATGATCAATGTTTAATTGTGGCTGTGCTATTTTTAATTGCGTATTTTCAACCGATTGCGACTGAGAACGACTAAACTCTTGTCGCATTACCAGCGCCATATCGCGGATCATTTCTAACGCGCCAAATTCCCATGCAGGAATATTGTCAAGAAACACTGACGGCGGTAAGGCATCATTAGCCAAATATCCACCGGGCTTGTTTAAAATCGTTTCTGTCACTCTTATTAACGCAGTGGTTGTGGTATAACCAACAACGGGGGATACATTTTCCGTTTTTGCCGCGTCGATTACCTCTTGTCTTATGTCTAATTTTTCAGGCTCAAAACTCCAATAAACACCCAAAAAGTAAAGCGCTAGGCAAATAATGCCAACGATGGAGGTAACGGTTTTTACTGACACGTTAAGATTCATAACTCACTCCTAATGATGATTATGTTGATGCGCTTTTTCGCTTTTCCGTTTAATGCTTTCAACCGGTAATGTAATAGCCAAACGCTCTCCGCCTTCAAAATGCAGACTTAAAGCAACGTTGTCACCGGCACTTAAAGGCTCCTTAAGTTCGAAAATCATTAAATGTAACCCTGACGGCTGTAATGTCACTGTGTCATGCATGTTAATTTCGATCGCATCAAGCTGACGCATTTTCATCATGCCATCCGACATTTGATGCTCGTGAATCTCGATTCTAGAACTAATATCACTGCTTGCACCAATTAGCTTTTTATTTTTCATACTATGGTTACTGATCACCATATATGCAGATGAAACATCAGTACCAGGTATTGTTGCTCGTATATAACCATTTTCTATCGTCACTTTTTGATCTGCATGAGCAATATGCGTTAATAATACCAACACACTGGCAAATGCCACCGACATCCATTTCTGACAAGTCTTTGTGAAAAATCTAATATTCATGGCTTGCTATCTTTCCTTTATATACTCATATTATATTCATACTGCCATTGTAACTAAGCTAATTTCAAATGGATAATTTAATTCTTTCAAATTTACAAAATAATGTTTTGCACATAACTATTAATCGCTTCGACAAAAAAAATGCATTAAATTCAAAAATGTATTTAACATTGTGTGATTTACTCGCATCAGCTGCAACGAACGATAAAGTGAATAGTGTACTCATTCAAGGCAATGAAAGTTGCTTTTGTGCCGGCAACGATTTAGCTGACTTCATTAAGCATGCTAATGATGACGACCTTGCTGCATTTCAATTTGTCAAAGCACTAGTACATTTCAACAAACCTCTGATTGCTGCAGTTGCAGGCCCAGCTGTTGGTATTGGTACCACTATGTTGCTTCATTGTGATTATGTTATCGCAACAAAAGACGCAAAATTAAAACTACCGTTTAGTCAGTTAGGGCTTTGTCCAGAAGCCGCTTCAAGCACTTTATTACCGCTAAAGTTAGGTCATAACAAAGCTTTTGAGTTACTTGTATTGGGCGATACGTTTAGTGGACAATACGCACACGACATTGGTTTAGTTAATAAAATTACCTCTAATGAAACGTTACTTTCTGATGCACTGGCAGTGGCTGAAAAAATAGCGAAACTACCTGCAGATGCCACTCAAACAAGCCGACGCTTAATTAAACAAGCAACACAACCACAGGTACTTAAGGCAATTGAACAAGAAGCTATAGAGTTTTCAAGGTTAATAAAAACAAACGATTGCCAGCAAATACTGCAACGTTTTTTTAATTAACGACGTTCTCTAAAGAGCTAGTAGCACTTAGCTCTTTAACTTTTTAATTTTCTTTTTAAGCTCTTTTACCTTGTCTGCTAGTTTTTCTTCGTCGTTTAACTCTATACTCGTTAACGTTTTTTCGGCTATATCATATTTTTTCTGATGCATGTATAACTGCGCTAACCTTAATTGGCTCCATTTCTCATACTGCTTACTATTTTTTACTTGGCTATTTTGCAAGGCATGAATACCTACTTCTACCTCTTCACCAGTTTCTGCTGCTAACTTACCTTGTTGATAAAGCGCTTTCGTTTTTTCTTCATCGTTTTGCGCAAATTTAACGGCAAGTTTGAAGTCTTCGCGTGCTTTTTGCCATGCTTTATCATCCATGCTTGTTATTGCACGATAGAAGTACAATTCACTACTTTCAGGGTATTTCACTAATCCTTCTGCAAGTGTTTTGTAAGCTTCTTGTGGTTTTTCATTGGCTCGGTAAATAGTCGCAAGATGCTTATACCCTTTCACTGGTGCAATTGTTAATAGTTTTTTCGCATATTGTGTTGCTTTATCTATATCTCCACCAGCAATACCTGGCGCATGTAAATAAAAACCAATCGCCGTATCAAGTGCTTCAATATAGTTAGGTTTCAAGGTTAATGTTTTTTCTATCGATTCAACAAAATCTTCCGCATAGCCCAACTTTGAAAAAATACTTGCCTGTTGAGCCATAATAATTGCACTGACTGAAAAATAGTAATTAACTTGCGCATTTGATGCGTGTTGTTCTTTTAATGCTTCAAAATAATCAAATGCTGGCTCTCCATCTTCATTTGATAAAAGTAAACGCCCTTTGGCTATTTTAGCAGGCAAAGTTTGCTTAACATCATCAGGCAAGGCTGAATATTCAGTTTTAGCTAACGCAATATCTTGTTCAGTTAATGCTTTCTCCACTTTTTCCATTGTTGAGGCAACACTTGCTGAGCATAAAAAAAACCATATTATTAGTATTAGCGCTTTCATTTATTATCCTTTGTCCATATTTTGTAAATTAAGATTAGGGCCTGTTGATCTTTCGCGCTTATTTTTGCAGCAGTTTATTGGTATTTAGACAAGGCATTGCGATTAATGTGTGGTTATTCCACATGAAAAAGCAATAACGACGTATAAATACCAAAAAACGCTGCCCTTTGGGTTGAGCTAAACGCTATTTCTTCATCGTTGTTCGCAATTTACATGGAATAACCATGCGACATTGCTCACGTCTTGAACAAAAAGCGTTTAGTTCGAACAAAATTTAATCTCGAAAGATCAACAGATCCTAATTATATTGTCGTTGTTTGTTTCGCGTACATAACCAAATAACGCCGGCTATCATGAATATCGGCCAAAAGGCACCAAGTAATGCCATAGCAACTGCACCAAAAACAAGCATCGCAAGAAAAATCACCGTACCAAACACACTGACAACTATCGCCACGGCAACAAGAGTCAATATCACAACAACTAACGCTGAGATACTGATCGCCTTTAAAGGTTCAATAAGTTCTTCTCCCATGTATACGTCAACGTCAAAATATTCGACAAAACTGGTCCCTAAAACATAAGTAAGAAACAACGTGGCAATAATGGCAAGTAACAGTGATTTAAATAATGACATAGCCTACTCCTATCGTTTGAAAGTACTGCCTTAACAGGGACTAATAATGATTTGGAAGTAAAATTGTTGCACAAATATAAGCAACCGCTGTAACGACAGGAAATGCAAATAAAGATACAACCGCTGCAATTCTTACTCCCCAACGTGGAAATTCGTAATGTCGAGCAATACCAGCACAAACACCTGATACTTTCTTATACAATTGATCTTTCGATAACGTAGACTGATGTGTATATTGACGTTGATATTTCATGTGTTTTTCCTTCTAATTAATGGGTAAACATGACACTTTGAACATAAAGTGTCATGGCAACGTGGTGATTAGCTATTGACTGTTTTCTTCTTTAAATTAGCGATTTCTTCATCAATACGTTCATCTGTTTCCAGCGCTGATATTTGGCTTGCAAGATCTTGATTAGCCGTTAAATCAAATGCTTCAACTTGCGCTTCAACGTCATCAATTTTTTGCTGGTATCGCTCAAACTTGCTAATCGCATCTTCAATATTATGCACTTGTGCGCTTTCTCTTACTTTTAATCGCACCGTTGCTGATTCTTGTCTTAACACATAGGCTTCTTGCTTGCGTTTTGCTTCTGATAACTTACTTTGTAAACGCTGGCTATCTTCCTGTACCGCAGTTAAAAACTCTTCTAATTGAGAAAGCTCCTGTTCATAGCTTTCTTGTTCACTCTGTGCTTTATGTTTTTCAACTAAGGCTGCTTTTGCAAGATCATCACGATCTTTTGCTATTGCTGTTTCAGCCTTCTCTTGCCAATTACCAACAGATTTTTCTAGCTGGCGAATATGTCGTAATACCGACTTTTTCTCAGCAATATGTTTTGCCGCTGTCGCTCTTACTTCAACAAGTGTTTCTTCCATTTCTTGAATGATTAATCTGACCATTTTTTCTGGATCTTCTGCCTTATCTAGCATGTTGTTAATATTGGCATTTATAATATCTGTAAATCGTGAAAACATTCCCATGGTATTTCTCCTACTCTTCTTCTATGGTTCTTTTTGATGATGGTGACACCTGAGCGATCATTTGCTCAGTATGAACAACTGGCTTATCAGCTAAGGCGATGGTTAATTTAAGTTGCGCTTGAATATTATCTTTCAATGCTTTTGATATCTGCTGTGACACTTGTTTAGTTTGTTCTGCTACCGCTTTATTTACGCTATCTTCAATACTGCTTTGATTTGCCGATACACTCGTAATTGTCGTTAGTCCTATAACAAGTGAAGTCAATAATAATGAAAAACGTTGACGGTTCATGTTGCTCTCCTGAGTGTGTGTCATCTAAAAATTAAAAACTTACCCTTCATTAATCTATACATTACAAAGCTTGTGCCAACAGCGTAAATTTATTTAACCACTTGTTTTATAACAAATATTTAAATAATCACTAAATCCTTAACAATTCACGACATAATATGTCAAACGAAATTATAGTGAATATAACTACCGATTTAGTCTAATTGACCAATATGACTATTTGACTGATGAGTAAGACTCTTCACGTAATAGGTACGCCGAGACAATTACCTTGTTTGATCTAGGTTCTGAGCCCTCATAGCTATCGATACCTCTGACCAATGAACGCTATTATTTAGCAATTGGGTGAGAGCAAAGAGAAGGTATTATTCTTTAGCATTGCGTTTTTTATGCCTGCCAATGTGGTACAGCTTTCTACTTTATTATCAACTAAGTAAATCTGTGCTGCTTAATAGAAAAACAATTGTTCAGATGACATTGGGAGGCTTCAATTTAATTAATGGCACGAAAAATAATGTAACTGCACAAGTATGTTATTTAACAGGTAAAATATCAGGAGTAGGTATTATGTTTCGCCGGATGATAGTACAAAACCGAGAGGAGCAAAGAACTCAATAATGCGTTGTCGTTAATGGCTCAAGAGAAGCATGTGTATACATTGATAGTAATCATTATGCTTAATAAAAATAATTCACTTTGATGAAAAAGGCACATTAGTTAAGATATTTAATTCGTTTTTCTTTCAAGTAATCAAATATCACAAACAGATATTCGATTACTTGTATTGAGCTTTTTTTCAAAAAACCGAATCACAACTGAGCAGGCAAGCACCGCTGCAGCAGGGATCATCATGATCATAGAAATGGTTAATAAACTTAGCATCTTCTTGTCCTTTAATAAGGTTATAGTGAGTAAGATGCAAGAAAGTAAACAAAGGTTGTGCCATTACAGCAAAAAAAACATAAACCATTGAATTATAAAGAAAGTTAATTTTTACAAAAAATTAACTTTCGAAACAGGTTTTTAATTATCATAACCAGTTGGTGAATTTCACTATTTGTTAGTAAAAAAATTGCTAATTATTGTTTTATTGAGAGTTAACAACCTAATTAGTTTCCCGAATACGGGAATACACTTCCCGATTTCGGAACTTTGTCGTCATTAAATACCCTTCACTTTACCAAACGCTTCAAGTAGAACACGACTATTTGCACCTTCACGGTTAGCATTTTCACTTAAGTAACGACGATATTGTTTTGCCCCTGGTAAACCGTTGCATAAACCAAGCATATGCCGAACAACATGCCATACACGACCACCATTGGCGACATAATTATCAATATACGCAGCCATTTCTTCAATAATTTTCGCTCGTTTTTTCACCACAGTGTTTTCATGCCAAACTTGCTGATCCGCTTGAGACAATAAATAAGGGTTTTGGTACACCTCTCGGCCGATCATTACCCCATCAATATGGGTTAAATGTTGATTTACTTCTTGAAAAGATTTAATCCCACCATTAATGGAAATGTTTAACGACGAAAAGTCGCGTTTAATTTGGTAAACCCGCTCATAATCAAGTGGTGGTACTTCCCTGTTTTGCTTAGGGCTTAAACCACTTAACCATGCTTTACGAGCATGTACAATAAAATGTTCACAACCCGCTTGAGATACCTCACTGATAAATTGATGTAAAAACTGATAGCTATCTTGATCATCAATACCAATGCGCGATTTCACGGTAACAGGAATATTTACTGCTGTTTGCATTTGCTCTACACAGCGAGATACTAGAGCAGGTTCAGCCATCAAACAGGCACCAAACTTACCGTTTTGAACACGGTCAGAAGGGCACCCTACATTAATGTTTATTTCATCATAACCTTGCTGCTCGGCGATTATCGCACATTCTGTCATTGCTTTAGGGTCACTACCACCCAACTGCAAAACAACAGGATGTTCTTCTTCGTTAAACCCTAAATAATCGCCTTTACCAAATAAAATAGCGCCCGTTGTCACCATTTCCGTATACAGCACCACGTTTTTAGACATGGTTCGATAAAAGTAACGACAGTGGCGATCGGTCCAATCAAGCATGGGTGCAATAGATAGTTTATGAGAAATCATAACGTTAAATTAAAAGCCTATAAAAGTATTATGTCAGCCTCTTAAGATATCGGGCTACTTCAGCAGTAATTATACGTTTTTTATATGCGTTAAACAAAAGAACATCGGCTCTTATTACAGAAAAAGCAAAATAATCACTATGTATTAACAATCATTTAAAGAGTTTTCACTGAAACGCTGGGTAACCTTTTTTCTCTATGGTAGACTCATTTAAAACAGTGAAAATATCGATAATGCAATGAATATTGAAAAATTGTTAGAGCAAGCAAAAGCCTATTGTGTAAAAAGAGAAGTTAGGTTTACTCCAACGAGAGAGCAAGTATTTAAATTATTAGCAGATAGAAATAAAGCTGTAGGTGCTTATGATTTACTTGATGAACTTAAAGAGACCGACCCAGCCGCAAAGCCTGCAACGATTTATCGTGCATTAGACTTTCTCAGCCAGCAAGGGTTTGTGCATAAAATTGAATCTATTAATGCATTCGTTTTATGTCATCACTTTGGTGACTGTAACCACCCTGTACAATTATTAATATGCGATAAATGTGGTTTAGTTGAAGAAATTCAATCTAATGATTTTGATATGGCATTAAAAGAAATGGCTGGGCAAAAAGGCTTCACGGTTCATCATCAAATTGTAGAAGCACACGGTGCTTGCATGGATTGCCAATAATAGTTACTCACAGATAAATGATAAAATTTTCATACTATTATTGGTAAAATTAGCAATACTCGTCGATACTTACAGGCAACTAGGTAATTAATGTGAATTTTCAAGAATCTGAAGTAAATGTTTACATAACTTTTGCCAAAGAGCATAAAGTTGCTAGTATCTTAGAATAACAATTGGTATTCTCGATTTACATTTACTAATTATATGTGCAAAATCAGAATACTAGAACTGATAAGGCTTTGAGTACCTTCATGAATGTAGAGTTTATTAACCCATTTTTATCGTCAATGCTAAATGTAATGTCAACAATGGCTCAGATGGAATTGACCCCAGAAAAGCCTAAGCTTAAGAAAAATGAAGTAGCCATGGGCGACGTATCAGGTCTAATTGGTATGGTGAGTGAGCAAACAAAGGGCTCATTATCCATTACATTTGATGCTCCATTAGCATTAGCAACCATGAAAAATATGGTTGGCGAAGCACCTGATGAGGTCAATGAAGAAATTACCGACTTGGTAGGTGAAATTACCAATATGGTAACAGGTGGCGCCAAAAGAATGCTAAGCGAAAAAGGCTTCGAATTTGATATGGCAACTCCTATGGTTGTGTCTGGCAATAACCATACAATTAACCATAAAGCAGACGGCCCTATTGTTATTATTTCGCTGAGCGCGCCAGAGGGCAAAGCGTATATCGAATTCAGTTTCGATAAATAATAAGCCCTCTTACTAAGCTTTATTGTACCCCCATAAAAAAGTTAATCGTACGATTAACTTTTTTGGTAGTGCCCATCATCAATGGTTCCTTGTCGCCAGTCTGATCGAAGTATACCAAGACTGTTTGTTCGCGGGAATGAATCGATAATAGCCGTTTGATATAGTGATCAATCGTTTTTAACTTATACCAATTCGCATAAAGATTAAGTCAGTTCAGAGCGATGTCAGAGGTGGGAGAATAAGCGAAACGTGTGCAGGTATAGTTGTCACGTTTTGCGCAATTATCGCGGCTCTAACACGCTCCCAAAGGGCTGACGAATCCCCAAAAAATGACAGGCACAACATTTTATGATCTTATTAGTTCGCCAAAACAAAAATAAGAGTAAAATGCTATGCCTGAATCCTTACTTTGCCATAACTTCTTTGATAAGTCCTTATCGAATTTCAATCAAGCGAGAATGAAGACACTTAAAGCATGCTCTGAAGCACTTATAGCGTCTGATAGATTAACCTTAACAAGTTTGGGGCGTTACTTAGCTGGACGTGCGAACATTAAGCATAAAATAAAAAGGGTTGATCGTTTTCTTAATAACGAGCATTTGTTTAACCAACAAGTTGAAATATACGCTTCGTTGGCCAAACCAATCATTAGCAACTTGCCTTATTTAGCCATTGCAGTGGACTGGAGTGGTTGTTGTCGTTCAGATTACCACCTGCTTAGAGCGAGTTTACTCGTTGACGGCCGTTCTTTAGTGCTTTACAACATGGTTGTTGAATTAAAAGATTTTGATACGCCAGAAACCAATGCCAGATTTTTAGACAACCTCCTTCAAGTTATTGGTGAACACCGGTCCGTTTATATTTTGTCAGATGGTGGTTTTCTTACTCCTTGGTATACTAAAGTCCGTTCATTAGGATGGCACTTTATTGGCCGTCTCAGAGGCACGATGACATGTAAGTTAGAAGGTAAAAATACTTGGGAAAAACTCCCTGCCTTTCATCAGGGAGCGAGCTGTCAACCAACTCGACTTGGCAAAGCGAGGGTTACTCAACACAGTCCAACAGCATGTGATGCATTTCTCCATTTGTACAAAGGAAAATACAAAGGACGAAAAGGGAATAGCCGTTTTACTAAAGATACTCGCATGTATCGACGGCATGCTCATGAGCCATGGTTACTCGCAACATCAGATAATACACTCACTAGTGATCAAGTAATTAAGTTGTACAGTAAAAGGATGCAAATTGAGCAAAACTTTCGCGATGACAAAAGCCAACAATATGGCTTTTCGTGGCGGTTTAGTAAAACACAAGGCGTAAGGCGAATGAGTGCCTTGTGCTTAATTGCATGTTTAGCCAGTCTATTACTTTGGTTTGTTGGCTTTGAAGCGGAGCAGCGCAATTGGCAAATAATGTTTCAGGCTAATACGATAAAACACCGCAGAGTTCTATCGTTTCTTACATTGGCGAAGCAAGTAATTCGGCATAGACTCCACAAAATTAAAAATCACTATCTACAGAAAAGTCGAGAAAACTTTTTAGCTTATTATCAAATATGTTCAGTTATATAAAAATGGGGATCCGTCAGCCCAAAGGGCGAGTTTAAACGATTCATAGCCTGTGTTGTTGATTTTAACAAGGACGCTACAAGGATGTAGCTTATTAGAGAACGCAGGAGCACGTTCTCCTGAATAACCATTCTCTGCAATCAACGCCGTGCCTCTAAAGCGTTTAATTCTCGCTGAATGACCGAATATTTATGCGAATTGGTATTACCCTGTTCCTGTGGCTAAATTTGATGTGCTTACCAAGTATTATTGAAAAACAAATTAAATCGGTTCAACATAGCTACACAATGGCTCATTCAGATATTGCAGTATTACCCAATTAGGGCGTGTTAGTCTTTTAAGGAACTTAAGTAATCAATATTATGTGGCAACAAAAAACATTTCAGCTACCCGCAAAATCACGAGGGTTTCATTTGATCACCGATGAGATAATTAACCATCTACCGCACATATCAGCCATTGAATGTGGTTTGTTACACCTTTTCATTCAACATACTTCCGCTTCATTAACCATTAATGAAAACGCCGATACAACAGTAAGATCAGATTTAGAACGCCACTTTAATACCTTTGTCCCCGAAAATGCGCCATATTATCAACACACTTACGAAGGTGCCGACGATATGCCAGCTCATATAAAAGCGAGTACATTAGGTAGTAGCGTATCTATTCCTATTACCAATGGACGGTTAAACCTAGGTATTTGGCAAGGAGTTTATCTTGGTGAGCACCGCAATTTCGCAGAAGCAAGAACCATCATCGCCACTATTCAAGGGCAATAATTTGTTTTATGGTATTAATGACAAATCATCAATAACAAGGAAATTTTATGGGTTTTTTATCAGGGTTAATGGGCAATGCATCACAGGTTGATGTAAATGAGCTAGCCGAAGAACTCTCACCTATTTTAGCAAACAATGAAACGATTGAACTTGGATTTAAATTAATTCGTGATAAATTTATTTTCACCAGTGATCGATTAATTTTAATTGATAAACAAGGTCTAACAGGTAGTAAAGTTGAATATCACTCTGTGCCATATAAAGCCATTACTCACTTTAAAATTGAAAGTGCCGGCCACTTTGATCTCGACTCAGATTTGAAAATTTACATTTCTGGTCACGATACGCCAATCAGTAGAGAACTAAGAAAAGGTGACGACATTGTCGCTATTCAAAAAACACTCGCTAACTGTTTATTCGCTAGATAAGCGTGAAGATATTCACGCTATTTAAGGCGTGAATTAACGCGCTTACTAATATTACATAATAATTCGTAGGGAATAGTGGTTGCGTGCGCGGCAACCTCTGCAACACTTAATGACTCGCCCCAAAGTGTTGCAACATCACCAACGCTATCCTTTGCCCCTTGACCTAAGTCAACGGTTATCATATCCATTGATACACGACCAACTAAGGGGACACGGCGATCATTTATTAACACTGGCGTACCATTAGCAGCATGGCGTGGATAACCGTCACCATAGCCAATGGCAATAACACCAATAGTGGTATTTTTATCACTACGCCAATTAGCACCGTAGCCGACACCTTCCCCCGCCTTAATGTTTCTAATGGCAATTAAACTCGCTTGCAAAGTCATTACCGGCACAATGTCGTGAACATTATTATTAGCATCATGGATCATTGGGGAAACACCGTACAACATTAACCCAGGGCGAACCCATTGAAAGTGGCATTCCGGCCATGCCCATATGCCCGCGGAATTTGCCAAGCTTTTTTCATTACCAAAAGAGGCGGTTAACTGATTAAAGCGAGCAAGTTGCTCGGTGGTGGCGGAGTCTTGAGTATCGTCAGCACAGCCTAAGTGGCTCATCACAACAATATCATTTTGTACATTGTCACTCGCGGTTAATTGTTGATAGAAATCTTCAAATTGCTCAGGATTTACGCCTAAACGATGCATACCCGTATCAACTTTTAACCATACTTTTAACGGCTTATCTAAATCAGCGTTTAAAATAGCCGTTAGTTGCTGTTCGTTATGTACAATCGTTTGTAAGTTATTAACGGCTAAAATCGGTAAGTCTTGCTCAGTAAAAAAACCTTCAAGCAACACTATGGGTTTGACTATACCATCAGTTCTTAATGCTAATGCTTCTTCGATTCGTGCCACGCCAAAAGCATCGGCCTGCGGTAACGCTTTGGCAATACGTTCTAGCCCATGGCCATAAGCGTTTGCTTTCAGCACAGCGAGAATATTGCTGTTAGGTGCTTGTGCTTTTATCGCTGCATAGTTTTGTTGTAACGCGGCAAGGTCAATTAATGCAGTCGCGCTTCGAATACTCATTGCTAAATTAATCTTCTTCTAATACATGAGGGCCAGCGTAATTATCAAAGCGAGAAAATTGTCCTTGGAAAGTTAACGGTACTCGGCCAATTGGACCGTTACGTTGTTTACCAATGATAATTTCGGCCATCCCTTTAAATTCAGAGTCATCGTGATATACCTCATCACGATAAATAAACATAATTAAATCGGCATCTTGCTCAATAGAGCCTGACTCACGTAAATCTGAGTTAACAGGACGTTTGTCTGAACGTTGCTCTAGACTACGATTCAGCTGTGATAATGCAACGACGGGGATCTCTAATTCTTTTGCTAATGCTTTAAGTGAGCGAGAAATTTCAGCTATTTCTAAGGTACGGTTATCAGAAAACTGAGGTGCTCGCATAAGTTGAAGGTAATCGACCATGATCATACTTAAGCCACCATGATCTCGCGCAACACGCCTCGCCCGAGAGCGAACTTCTGTCGGCGTTAAACCTGCAGAGTCATCAATAAACATTTTACCTTTTTCAAGTAACAACCCCATAGTTGAAGACAAACGTGCCCAATCTTCGTCATTTAATTGTCCAGTTCGTATTTTGGTTTGGTCTATTCGGCCTAATGACGCCAACATCCTCATCATGATTTGTTCTGAAGGCATCTCGAGAGAAAAGATCAAACAGGGTTTATCTGAAGTCATCGCCGCCGTTTCACACAAGTTCATTGCAAAAGTTGTTTTACCCATTGAAGGACGAGCAGCAACAATTATAAGATCAGAAGGCTGTAGACCTGCGGTCATTTTATCTAGATCAGAAAAGCCTGTGGTTACACCTGTTACCCCATCGTGCGGTTGTTGATAAAGTTTTTCTATACGGTCAACAGTTTTTTCTAGCACGTTATTAATGTTTTCTGGGCCTTCAGATTTATTCGCCCTTTTTTCGGCAATCTGAAACACGCGCGTTTCAGCTAAATCTAGCAGTTCAGCACTGCTGCGCCCTTGAGAATCAAAACCGGCTTCAGCGATTTCATTAGCCACTGCGATCATTTCACGCGTTACTGCACGTTCTCGAACAATGGCTGCATAGGCTGTTATGTTGGCTGCACTTGGCGTGTTTTTCATCATTTCAGCGAGGTAAACAAAACCACCGGCATCATCAAGCTTTTGATCATTTTCTAACGCTTCTGATAGCGTGATCAAATCAACAGGGTCGCCAAGCTCAATCAATGAACCAATTGTTTCAAACGCAATGCGGTGAGAGCGGCTATAAAAATCTTCAGCAACAACACGTTCAGAAACACGATCCCACGCTTCGTTATCAAGCAATAAGCCGCCTAATACAGACTGTTCGGCTTCAAGCGAATGTGGTGGCACCTTTAACTCGTCGACAAGTTGGTCATGCTTCTTATTGTTTTTGGAAAAATTTGCTGGCTTGCGATCTGCCATTCATACACCTGTGTTGATTTATCGGTATCAGTGATCATTGCTAACGTTTAATTCACTGAAAGCTAAGGCGAGTATTATGGCTTAGAAGAACGTTTTAAGTAAAGAATAAGCGAAGAAGATTATGAGCGACTGCTAATGAGCCGCTCAAGGTAAACTTATTTTAATAAGCGAATAGTACCACTAACAGTTGTTGCTTTTACCGTTGCACTACCGTTCCCCACTTCAAAATTAAGCTTAGCACGTGGTGAGTACTTACTTTCAACGGCTTTGTCACTGGTAATATGGTTAAGTAAATCACCGCCTGCATGCGTTTTCAATCGAAAAGTAGCATTAACATCATCAATGAATTTAAGGGCAATGTCACCACTCACTGAAGACATTTTCACTCGGCCATTATCTGCTAGCGCTAGTTCACCTTCGATTTCACCACTTACTGACGATAGCTCTAATTCATCCACTGTTGCCAAACTAAATGTTAGATCACCTGATACAACACCTAAATCAACTTCTGTCGCATTTGATTGCGTATCAATTTCGCCACTTACTGCGCGTAGCTGCAAGCGACCACTTGAGGCTTTATCTGATATTTCACCACTGACAGTGGTCATGGTGACTTTGCCTTTGACGTTAATACTTTTAATATCGCCGCTTACTGTTGAAATTTCTACTTGATGGTCAATATCGCGAATATCGATATCTCCACTCACTGTTTTGCCTTCGATGCCTTTCGTAATACTTTCTAAGCTAAAATCAGAAGACACTCCGGAAAACTCTACTCGCATACGTTTAGGTACCATAATAACCAAATCAGAACCGTCATTATTTCGGGAGTTATGATGATTTTTCATGCGCACTTTTATATCAATAACACTACCGTTTTTATCAAAGTCGAATGCTTTTGCGTGTTCATCAAGCTTACCCTTTACCACCACTTGATTTTTATCCCAACCCTTTATCGCAACTTCACCACGCATATTTTCAACATACACTTTACTAACACCTTCACCAGACATGGTTTCATCTATTAGATTCTTTGAAAATACAGGTAAGGTAACAATAGCGCTAAATATGCCTACCAGTAAAAATAACGTTTTCATAAACCTTCCTTTAAATTGTTTGCCATTGCGGGCTGTATAATTTTTTGATCAAATCTAACTCTTGTTTTTGAGTCCAGCGTAATAAGTTAAGTAAATCACCATTATTTTCATCTTTTGCTAGTGCTTTTTGTATCGCCTGCTGTGCTTCTTGCAGCTCAATTAGCTGGGTTTTCATTGTAGGTGACAACTGTGTAAGATCCGGTTGTCCTAAGCTGGTTAACATAAGTTGCTTTTGTTGTTCAAAGTCTTGCTTCATTATTTTGGCAAGGCTTTGCTGTTCAGTTACGTCAGTGACCGGCGTTAAACTTAACCAAGACACTAACACTGCAACAACGATACTGGCAGCCCAAGCTACCGGGTAAAATGATTTTCGTTTACTTGTATTGTTTGATTGTTGCGCAATGGCTTTTTCTATACCAGGCCAAAGGTCTCGCTCAGGTGTTCGCTCTCTCGGTAATTGCGCTACTTGTGTTTGTAGTTCGCTATCGGTTATCGGTTTTTTCATGCTACTACTCACTTAATGCTTCTTTTAGCAATGTTTTAGCTCGGTGATATTGAGCTTTACTTGATCCAACAGCCATTCCTGTCATGCTGGCAATTTCTTCGTGTCGATAGCCTTCTACCGCAAATAATACAAACACAATACGCGCTCGTTCTGGCAATTGTTGAATGTGTTTATCTAACTCATGTACTTCAACATGATCAGACATAGCAACGGTTTGTTCTTCAACAAATTTATCTTCCACGCTGAATACTTTTTGTATCCATGTTTTTTGCTTTCGAAGATGATTTAACACCACATTTGTCGCGACACTATGAAACCATGTAGAAAACTTACTATCACCACGAAAGTGATTAATTTTTTGCCACATTTGCACAAATACTTCTTGGCAAATATCTTCTGCGCTGTCTTTATCAGCAATCATTCGCCAACACAACGCATAGATGCGTTTATGATGACGCTGGTATAACTCAATGAACGCGCGTTGCTCTCCGCGTTGTGCTTGTGTTACCAGCTCAAAGTCTTGATCTTGAGAAAAGCGTTGCTGTGCGTCAATAACTTGAGAGTTACTCAAATGCTCTTTCCATGTTGGCTGTTTAATTATTTAGATGCAGTATGAATAAAAAAGGTTTAAAAGAAAAAGTTTTAATAGCAATTGAATTAAAGATTTGATCAACTTAGAGCTTCATTAGCACGCTTAGAACAAGCTAAATAATTTAACTATAGTCAATCTATGGTTTGATTATTTAGGGAAGTTATCAGGGGACTAATGAGCTCCCAAGGGCGAGTTTAAAAGGCTTATAGGCTGTGTTATTGATTTTAACAAGGACGCTTCAGGGATGAAGCTACTTAGGTTAGGTCAGGAACAACTAACCAGTGCCTCAATCCTTTTAACTCTCGCTAAGTGACCAAATGTTTATTTTAATTGGTATAAGGCATAAAAAAAGCGCCATAACTAGGCGCTTTTCTCAAACGAAATGCATCATTAAGCTTATTTTTTGCTTAATGCACCAAAACGTTTGTTGAATTTATCAACGCGGCCACCAGTTTCAGCAGCTTTTTGCTTACCAGTGTAAAATGGGTGACATTCTGAACATACGTCAAGGTGAATGTCTTTCGCTCTCGTTGAACGAGTGTTGATTACGTTACCACAAGAACAATGTGCCTTGATTTCAACGTACTCAGGATGGATACCTTCTTTCATGGAAAACCTCTAAATATGGGCCGTATCGCCACTCAGTCGAACCAATTTCGCTAAGCACCATACGTGTTAAAAAATAATGGTGGCGAATAGTAATTGATAACTCGTCGGTATTCAAGAAAAATAAGAATGTATTAGTGAAAAAATAACCAAATAATATATCGCTTGGCATCATCACCAATAATAAGCAAAATAGTGTCTCTGATCATTAATAATAGTTTTTCACTTTGTCTGATTGTTTTCTTGTACAAGTTGCGATTCCTGTGCCACTGCGCCAGCAGTTTACTTATTTGGTACCACAAGCTTTACAACACCCTAAAATTTCAGTGGGTGAGCAGGTATTAGTTCCCTTTGGTTCTCGGCAAGTAATCGGCGTAATTATTGGATTACAACCCGATGAAAATATTGCTTTTGATCTTAAAAAACTTAAATCTATTGTATCTCGGGTAAACCCTGAACATGCAATTCCTAATGACTTGATAAAATTATTAACCATCAGTGCTCATTATTATCAACATCCTATTGGTGAAGTATTTCAGCACGCATTACCCGTTTTATTGCGGCAAATATCGCCTTCAATGCCTGAAAAAGAAAGGGTTTGGCGTTCATCAACTAACGATGTTTCTCTGCTATTAGCACAATTAACCAAAAAGCGAGCAATGAAACAAGCGGCGTTATTATTATTAATCGCGAAACATCAAAACATTACTTGGCCCGAATTAAGAACGCTTGGTTATAGCAAACAACAATTAACAGCATTAGAAGAAAAGCAATTTATACATGCCGTTGAGCAAGAGCTAACGAAATTTAACTGGCAAGAAAACAGTATCAATAATTCAGATAAACTGTCGCTATCTACCGAACAGGCCGTAGCTGTTGCTGCAATTTCACAGCATAAAACTGAGTTTCAATGCCACCTTTTACATGGTATTACCGGTAGCGGAAAAACAGAAGTTTACCTTCAAGCAATGGAGCCCATCCTTGCTGAAAACATGCAAGTGCTAGTATTAGTACCCGAAATAGGTTTAACGCCGCAAATGCTTGCTCGTTTTGAACAACGTTTTAATGTGCCGGTTGTGCTACACCACTCAGGGTTGAACGATAAAGAACGGTTTGCAACTTGGCAGCACGCGAAGCAAGGTAACGCAGCCATAATCATAGGTACACGTTCAGCTATTTTTACTCCCTGCAATCAGCTTGGCATGATCATCGTTGATGAAGAACACGACCCCTCGTTTAAACAACAGGATAGTTTTCGTTATCACGGCCGTGACTTAGCCATCATTCGTGCAAGGCAGCAAAATATTCCAATCGTACTAGGCAGTGCTACCCCAAGTTTTGAGTCACTGGCAAATGCTAACCTTAAAAAATATTGTTATCACCAACTCACAAAGCGCCCCGGTAACAGTGTACAAGCAACGCTAAAATTAATTGATGTTAATGGCCAATCAATGGCTAGTGGATTAACGCCTGCAACCGTACAAGCAATTAGTCAAACCATCGCTAAAGATGAGCAAGTATTAGTTTTTATTAATCGTCGTGGCTTTTCACCCGCAATAAATTGTAAAGAATGCCACTGGGTGGCTGACTGTCAACGATGCAATCGTCCTTACACCTTGCATAAATCACAAGGGTTATTAATTTGCCACCATTGTAATAGTCAAAAACGTATTCCTAAACAATGCCCTGATTGTGGCAGTATTCGCATCAACCCTGTTGGACAAGGCACTGAACAAGTTGAACAATGGTTAACAGAACGCTTTAGTGACCATAGTGTGGTACGAATAGACCGTGACAGTACCAGACGTAAAGGAGAACTAAGTAAACGATTAGAACAAGTGGCGACAAAACAACATCATATTCTTATTGGTACTCAAATGCTGGCAAAGGGTCATCATTTTCCTGATGTTACATTAGTGGTTATGCTTGATATTGACGGCGCTTTATTTAGCATTGATTATCGTGCGGCTGAGCATATGGCACAACTACTAGAACAAGTTGCTGGCCGCGCAGGTCGCGCAAGCAAACCTGGCACGGTATACATTCAAACCCAATACCCACAACATCCATTATTACACCAACTGGTGCATCAAGGATATGCTGAGTTTGCCAATACCGGTCTGCAAGAACGTAAATGGGCTAAATTACCGCCTTATAGTTTTCAGGCATTGATTCGCGCCGAAGCTAACACGCCCTATTTACCTGAACAATTTTTACGGCAAATCAGCCAACTATCGCTTGCTTGTAACCTTGCTGGGCCAATGCCAGCCGCGATGGAGAAAAAAGCAGGTAAATATCGTTATCACCTTCTAGTGCAAGCTGACTCACGTAAACGGTTACATCAATCTTTACAAATGATACTTTCTGAAATTGATAGTATTGAAAGTCACAGTAGAGTACGCTGGTCGATTGACGTTGATCCAATAGATTTAAGTTGGTAAACACCGCCTTTAATAACAAAATAAAACTGATTATTTTTCATTATTACTTTGAATTTTGACTTGCTCAGTTACAATAAGCCATTCACGCTTTAAGTTTCAGTTATCATGTAGTAAACCAATGACACATCAAGATTACGTTTCCCGTACCAAAAATAAAAAGAATCCTTATAAAAAGCAACAAGTGCCTGCTCCAAAAGTAGTGACAGCAAAATTAAAGTTGTTAATCGTTGTTGCACTGACATTCGGCATTGGTTTTGGTTATTTATTATGGTCTATTAAAGACATTACGCCTGAAGAAACAACAACAGTAAATAGTAAACCCGCCACTAAAAAGGCCACTACTCTA
This sequence comes from Thalassotalea hakodatensis, assembly GCF_030295995.1. Lineage (NCBI taxonomy): Bacteria > Pseudomonadati > Pseudomonadota > Gammaproteobacteria > Alteromonadales > Colwelliaceae > Thalassotalea > Thalassotalea hakodatensis. Next base: position 3,585,581 of record NZ_AP027365.1, read on the forward strand.
CCTGAGCCGCCAAAAGAAAAATGGGCTTACCCTCAACAGTTACAAGAAAAAGAAGTGGATGCGGGTGAGTATACTGTAGAAGACAGAGGCCCTTGGAAAATGCAATGTGGTTCTTTTAGAACACAGCAACAAGCTGAAAAGATGAAGGCAACCATAGCCTTTGCCGGGTTGTCATCTCATATTAGTGCATCAAGCGGTAGTAATGGCACTTGGCATAAAGTGTACTTAGGTCCATATGATAAAAAACGAGATGCTGAACGCGACAAACATAAATTACGTGGTAACCGCATTAGCACCTGCCAAATTTGGTTATGGCGATAGTTGAACCCAAAGGGCAGCATTTTTTGTCATTGATACATCGTTATTGCTTTTTGATGTGGAATAACAAACCACATATTAATCGCAATACCTTGTCTAAATACCAATAAGCTGCTGCAAAAATAAACGCGAAAGATCAATAGGTCCTAGGCAATTCAGCCAAACAGACTTTTTTCCCTTTTGAACGTGTTGTTTACGCTTAATTGTACGCTTAATCTTGAAAAAACCGTAAGCGCACCCATCTAATCTACAATGTAATTAACTCGCTAATTTATACTCCCGTTATTCAATTAAGGTGAGTATGTTTTAGCAGACACCTGTAGAGGTTTAACGTGACGACTATTGTATCAGTAAGAAGAAACGGTAAAGTTGCCATCGGTGGAGACGGACAAGTTTCTTTAGGTAATACCGTAATGAAAGGCAATGCCAAAAAAGTACGCCGTTTGTATAACAACAAAGTATTAGCCGGTTTTGCTGGTGGTACCGCAGATGCATTTACTTTGTTTGAACGCTTTGAAAGCAAACTAGAAATGCACCAAGGTCATCTAACAAAAGCTGCTGTTGAATTAGCCAAAGACTGGCGTAGCGACCGAGCATTACGTAAGTTAGAAGCATTATTAGCGGTTGCTGATGAAACAGCTTCTTTGATCATTACCGGTAACGGTGATGTTGTTCAACCAGAGCACGATTTAATCGCAATAGGAAGTGGTGGAAACTTTGCGCAATCAGCCGCAACAGCATTACTTGAAAATACCGACCTAACCGCCTCAGAAATTGTTGAAAAATCATTAAAAATCGCTGGTGATATCTGTGTATTCACCAATCATAGTTACACCTTAGACGAACTATAACCAGCGAAAAGGAATCATCTATGTCAAATATGACCCCACGTGAAATTGTACATGAATTAGATAGCCACATTGTTGGTCAAGCAGATGCCAAAAGAGCCGTAGCGATTGCGTTAAGAAATCGTTGGCGTCGTATGCAGTTAAATGATGAGCTACGTCAAGAAGTTACACCCAAAAACATTCTAATGATTGGTCCAACTGGTGTTGGTAAAACAGAAATCGCACGACGTTTAGCTAAATTAGCCAATGCGCCTTTTATCAAAGTTGAAGCAACAAAGTTCACTGAAGTTGGTTACGTAGGTAAAGAAGTAGAAACGATCATTCGCGACCTTGCTGACATGGCATTCAAAATGACCAAAGAGCAAGAAATGGCAAGGGTGAAACACCTTGCAGAAGAACGCGCTGAAGAACGAATACTTGATGTGTTAATACCTAACCCTCGCGATACTTACGGTAATGATGAATCTTCAGAGAATACTGCAACACGACAGGTATTTAGGAAAAAGTTACGTGAAGGCAAGTTAGACGATAAAGAAATTGAATTAGAACTTGCTGCACCACAAATGGGCGTTGAAATTATGGCACCTCCCGGCATGGAAGATATGACTTCACAGCTGCAAAATATGTTTCAGAATTTATCGCCAGAAAAAACCAATAAACGTAAATTAAAAATTAAAGATGCTTTTAAGTCGTTACAAGAAGAAGAAGCAGCTAAAATTGTTGATCAAGAAGACATCAAGGTAAAAGCCCTTGAAGCCGTGGAACAAAACGGTATTGTTTTTGTTGATGAGATAGACAAAATTTGTAAACGCGGTGATAGCTCAGGACCAGATGTGTCACGCGAAGGTGTACAACGTGATTTACTGCCATTAGTTGAGGGTTCTACAGTATCGACAAAGCACGGTATGGTAAAAACTGATCATATTTTGTTTATTGCATCAGGTGCTTTCCAAATGGCAAAGCCTTCTGATTTAATACCAGAATTACAAGGCCGTTTACCTATACGGGTGGAGTTACAAGCGTTAACCACTGAAGATTTTGTCAGAATTTTAACCGAACCGAGTGCCTCATTAACCGAGCAATATACAGCATTGTTAGCCACTGAAGGCGTCGACTTATCATTCAGCGAAGACGGCATTCAAGCGATTGCAAAAGCGGCATGGCAAGTAAATGAAAGCACTGAAAATATTGGCGCGCGTCGTTTACATACCATGTTGGAACGCCTAACAGAAGAGCTGTCATTTTCTGCTAATGACCGTAGTGGCGAAGCCGTTGTTATTGATGAAGCTTACGTAAACAAAACATTGAATAATGTCATACAGGATGAAGATTTAAGTCGCTTTATTTTATAACTCATATTTCATAAATGACAAAAGCCATCGAAATATTTCGATGGCTTTTTCGTCTATGCGATTAAAATAAAGTGAAAAACCAATTACACACTAAACTGATTAACTTCTTTATCAAGTACTTGCGCTTGTTGTGATACCTCTTCACTCATTTGTGCATTTTGGATAGCCGCTTGACCAGCCTCTTCTGCAACATCGCGGATCATAACAACGTGCTCATTAACTTCTTGAGCAACAGTGCTTTGTTGCTGAATAGCACTTGCAATGGCTGTATTCATATCCATAATCGTTGAAACATCTTGAGTAATCTCTACTAGCATTTTACCCGCTGATGCTGCTTGTTCCGCACTTTCTTGTCCTTGCGTTCTACATGCAGCCATATGAGTTACAATATCTTTTGTACGCATTTGCAGCGAGTTTATTATTGTTTCAATTTCTTGTGTTGAATCTTGCGTGCGACTCGCTAACGTTCTTACTTCATCAGCTACTACTGCAAAGCCTCTCCCTTGTTCGCCTGCGCGAGCGGCCTCGATAGCTGCATTTAACGCGAGTAAGTTTGTTTGCTCAGCAATGCCACGAATAACATCTAATACCGAACCTATCGTATCACTGTCTTTGGCTAGTTCTTTGACGACATTTTCTGACTCTAATAATGTATCAGATAAATGATCTATTTGACCTATGGTCGAATCGACACCTGTTTTTCCGGCTTGAGCATTTTCGTGAGTAGTTTCGGCTTTGTCAGCGGCCTCATGAGTATTTTTTGCGATCTCTTCCACTGTTGCAACCATTTCTGTTACCGCAGTTGCCACTAAGTCCGTTTGTTGTACTTGCGTATCAACACCTTCATTCGCCCGATGAATATTTTCAGACAAACTACGAGTTGCCGTATTAACAGTACTAACAGAGTGATTCACTTCTACTATTAAATTTCTGAAACTGGCGATCATAGTGTTGAATACCCGAGCAACTTCTGAAAGTTCATCTTTATCTTTGGTTTCTACAATAATGGAAAGATCTTTCGTTTCAGCAACACGGTTCATGGTATTTTTCAGATTGTTTACACCATCTAAAATAGACTTACTCATGTAATATGTGAAAGCAACCGCAATAAGGAGAACAAAAGAAAAAACAGCCACCGCCACTTTACCCACAAAATCAGTATGTTGATCTACCAATGCTTTACTGGTATTGAGTAATGATAATAAGTTTTCATCTACTTGATGAACGGCTGCGCGCATTTTGCCTAACAAGCCTAAATCTGCTTTAAAACCTAATTCACGCTGAGCATCAGTTAACGCCTTAAAAGAAATTTGGTATACCGCTAAACTATCAATAATTTGCTGCTTTGTATTTTCAGCTAAATCGCTACTATTAACATAATTGGTGAACTTTTGTGCATTATTGTTCCATCGCGTTACATATTTATCGTCTAAACGTAGCATAAAGTCTTTTTCATTCCGACGAAGTTGCAACATCACGCTTAACATTTGATGATCTTTATCACCGATAAGTGACTCAACATTATGAACCGCAGCGCGCAACTTACCATACAATCCATCTTTCGGATTAAGCCCTATACGTTGCTGAGCCTCAAGCATATTGGTGAAATGTTGTTCATAATCCGCCATAACACGGCGCATACTACCAATTTCAGGCGGGTTCTCTTCTATTAAAGACTGTTCGAGCTGATTAATATCACTCACGAGTTTCTGATAAGTATTTTCAAATTTTTCTTTATATTTTAAATCTTTACGGGCAAGAAAATCCTTCTCATGGCGTCGTAGTTGTAAAACGGATACCTCAATATTTCCGATAGTTCTGGCAACTGTTATATCTTTTTCTAAAGATGACTCGGTATACGAAATTAACAGCAGCATAAAAACCATTGCTAAGCCAAGTATTGTGGTATTGGCGATTAGCTTATGTTTGATCAACATATATACAACCCTTTATTGGTAAAACTTGTTCAAGGTAAGTATAGACCCTATCGGCAAAAGAGAGAAAAATGTAAGTGCTTTTTATAATTATGTACAATTTTATTCGCGACGAGAAAATTGACTGACTAGTTTTTCTTCTGTCAACGGACGATTGATATAAAAGCCTTGCACTGCATCACAGCCAAGTTTTCTTAAGAGTGCAAGTTGATCTTGATTCTCAACCCCTTCTGCCAATACACGTTTACCTAAACCATGAGACAATTTGATCATCGACTTAACAATAGTTAAGTCAGAGTCATTGCGAGCGAAATCGGTAATAAAGCTACGATCTATTTTTATTTTGTCTATCGGCAGATCACGCAAATAAGACAAAGAGGAATAACCTGTACCAAAGTCATCAATAGAAACTTTAATCCCCATATTTTGCAGCGTGACAATGGTATCCATCGCAGACTCTATATCTGTGATCACAACATTTTCAGTGATTTCTAACTCAAGATACTTTGAAGGAACCTGATATTTAACCAGCAACCCTTGTATTTTTGATACTAAGGCAGGGTCTTGGAACTCAGCCGCACTAACATTAACAGCAATGGTTAAACGTCGTTTAAAGCTTTGATACCAGTTAGCTAGTTTTTGACAAGCAAGCTCTAACACATAACCATCGAGTACACTATTCAGGCCAAGAGCCTCAAAATCTGGCAAAAAGCTATCGGGCTGCAATAACCCCTTTTCAGGATGTTGCCAACGTACGAGCGCTTCCACGCCTTCAATGCGGTTAGAAACTAAATTTAATTGTGGTTGAAAATACAATACAAACTGTTTTCGCTGTATTCCTAATCTAATCGCTTTCTCTGCCGCAGGTAAATGGCTACCATCTGCTTGCATACCAGCAGAATAGCGTAAGCTTGGAATATTTTTATTTTCTGCGCGAAACAGCGCTAAATTGGCTTTATGCAATAAGTTTTCTGCTTCATCGCCGTCACTAGGCGCTAAGCAGTAGCCAACACTCGCTTGAAGGTGTATTTCTTGGTTGTTAACACGATAAGCGCGAGAGATCACATCATGTAAATGTTGAGCCGCTTTTTCTAGTTGCCCTTCATCACCTATTTCAATCGCAAAAACAAAAGAGTCACCACTGATTCGACCAATCACTTGCGGTAATAACACACTTTGTTTTAAGCGCTTAGCAACCTTACCAAGCACTAAATCTCCTATTTTCAAACCGTAGGTATCATTAATAAATTTAAACCTTTTTAAATCAATTAAATAAATTGCTAGTTTGAGATTTTTATCGGTTGCTGTTGATATGGCTAATGGAATGTTTTCAATCACTTGTTCACGATTTAATGCACCAGTAAGCAAATCGTGTTTACCCATATATTTAGCACGATTTATCGCTACTTCCGCAGCACTTCTCTCAGCACCTTGCATCCATATCATCAAATTAACACCCAATAGGGTATAACAAGCAAAATCAAAATAACGAAAAATAAGTTCTATCTGAGCGAAATTATTTTCACGCAGCATCACCACAGTCAAAAATGAACAAATCAGATAACGGGCGCTAAACAGTAAGCAAATAACAACCATCACCTTCGCAGCTAAAAAACGTTTTTGACTATTCATCAATAAAATAGCAACAGCGAGAAACACCCCAGATAAAATGAAATCTAATAAGCTTATCCGTATATAAAAACGATTAAATGCAGCGTTTACGTCAAAAGCAAAAACAAAAGATGTCGCTAAAGAAAACGTAAGCACCAAACCGAGTAACCAACATTGATGCTTAAAAATAATAGGAGACTTCTTGAGTGCGGCTAAAAACCCTAAGATAAAAAATAACGCGAATGTGTAAGCGCCAATTTGCGTAATAAACGCTATGATAACTTTAAGCCACGCTGTATCTGCAATATGTGGCGTGAAATTTTGACATGCTAGTGCTAGGTATTTTACCGCTAACCCCGTAAAAGCAAGCCCCCAATATTTCACAAAACCTTTATCAACATCCTTAAAATATTCATAAAGAAAAAATGCCAGCACGAATGAAGTACACATTTGAAACGTGTACAAAAAGCCTACCGTATATGTGCTCTCTGGCATCACTACACTATTACCTAATTTGTCTTTACTTTGAATTAACGCATTAAATCGACTTTTACATTTGATTACAAGTGCAATTTCTGTTGTCGACTTGTTAAGTGTCGTAAGCCCTGTATACTAAACGCTAACGTAAGATCATTAACCACAAAAGGACTCACCCGTGGAATACAACACCTCAGAATTATGTAATTTGTATGCCGATGTAATTGACGTAGTAGAACCTCTATTTTGTAATTACGGTGGTAGAAGTTCTTTTGGAGGTCAAGTAGTTACAGTTAAGTGTTTTGAAACAAATGGCTTAATTTCACAGATGGTTGAAACGGATGGCACCGGCAAAGTATTAGTGATTGATGGTGGCGGCTCCACACGACGTGCACTGATCGATGGCTATATCGCTGAAGCTGCTGCAAAAAACAACTGGGAAGGTATTGTGTGTTTTGGTAGTGTCAGAGATGTCGACTTATTAGAAGATATCGACTTAGGTATTCAAGGTTTAGTTGCAATACCTGTCGGTGCAAGCGACGAAGCGCATGGCGAAACAGATCTTCCAATCAATTTTGGCAGTGTTACATTTTTACCCGATGATCATATATATGCCGACAATACCGGTATCATTTTATCGCCTGAACCTCTGGATATAGAGTAATGTCAATTTAATTGATACTAACTAACCCAGCTGTTTGGCTTTGTTTTGCCAGCTAACACACCAATCTATAATTTGTTCTTTTTGTAAACCAGGGTGAATAATGTTTCCTTGAGCGGTATCTCCACCAATAGCGACAAAATTTTCTTTCAATGATAATTTATCGATACCTTTCCCTACTACTGAAATGTCCATTTTCCTGATCAAATTTATCAACGCATTCACTATCGTTTTATCAACCCGATAACCTGCTATATCATCAATATGACTGCAATCAATTTTCACTTGATAAACTGATGCTCGACGCAAATACTTTAACGCTTCATAGCTGCCTGAAAATTCATCTACTGAAATGTTAGCACCGAGCGCCTTTAATTGATCTATCATCATGCGCGCTCTGTAGGCATTACTCAGTAATACCTTTTCGTGTAACTCGACAATAAGCTGGTTTAACGGTATGTCATTTTGTTCTGCTTGCAGTGCAATAAAGTCAGCAAGTTCAGTTTCTAATAACGCACCACTACTTAAGTTCACCGAAACCGTCGCCGTTATACCATTCGCTTTGGTTAATGCGAGGATTTCAAAGGCATCGCTAAATAACATTTTAGTCAATGGATATAATACGTTGCTATATGATGCTAATTGTTCAAACTCTGCTTGTGATAACTTTTCATCAACATGTTTACGCCAATCAAGTTTCATCTCAAAACCGATGATTTTATCTTGAATGAAAGATACTTGTGGCTGAATAAGTGATGTTAACTCACCTCGTTGATGACATTGGCGTAATTTTTCCATAAGAGCAAGTTGACGTTTGCTATGTATAGCATGACTCGTTTCATAATAGCGGAACGTTTCCCCCGTGCGTTCAGCAAGTGATAGTGCATCGCACGCATCTGTCATCATACTTGAGGCATGATGCTGCGAGTTGCCAGAACAAATACCTAGCATTAATTCAAAATTTAACGAGCAACTTTTCACACTTATCGCTTTAGGCACAATATTAATTAATGTTTGACATAAATCTTCAAGAACTATTTTTTCAGGATGTTGAAAAGCACTTTTATCAACAAGCACAGCAAATTCTAACCCTTGTAAACGACACAATTTTATTTGCTCATTTTGATCATTCCCCAAATTGATTAATAACGCTTTATCTTGCAAACCTTGCTGCATTTTATAAGCAAATTGAAGCAGTATTAGATCAGAGTTTTGGTGGCCAAGCACATCATTCACTTGATCAAAATTTACCGGTTTAAAAACGATAACCGCGATATTATTTGCGCCTTTTTCTTTTATTACGTTTTTAAGCACTGTTAAGCCACGCTGCATTACAGGTAAATTCGTGACCGCATCTCGAGCAAAAGTCTGTGTAGTAGCTAAGTGTTTTGTTTGACGAATTTGACGCCTTTTGCCGTAGGCTATGAGTTGCATTAACAATAATGCGAGTAGTGCTCCGACGACTAAAGCAATAATAAGATGAAAAAACTGGAAAGTAGCAACGAACAAACTGTCTGCTGCAAAGGCATAAGGCGCTAAAATAAGCATCATTAACAGCAAAATAAAACGATTAGCAATCATCACCATAGACACCTTTCAACAGCAAGCCGGAGCAAAAGTAAGCTTAACAATACTAATCGTTGTATTATTAGTACGCAAATTAGCGAGAAAGAACAGTATTCCCCGCTTTTACAAGTAATGTCAAAGGGTTTACACCATATTGATAACAAAGCTCTGCAGGTTGCTGAATATTCCACATCGCTATATCCGCATCATAGCCAACTTCAAGCTTCCCCTTCGAGTCAGCAATGCCAAGCGCATTTGCACCATTGCATGTCACTCCAGCAAGCGCTTCACTTGGTGTTAAACGAAACAATGTACAAGCCATATGTAACATTAATTGCAGAGAATTTATGGGTGATGAGCCTGGATTTTCGTCCGTCGCTATTGCCATAGGCACATTATATTTACGCAGTAAATCTATCGGTGGTTGTTGAGTTTCTCTTAAAAAATAAAATGCCCCCGGCAATAACACGGCGGTCATTCCACTTTCCTTCATGGCTTTGATGCCCTGCTCGTCTAAGTATTCAATATGATCAGCTGATAACGCATGAAAACTTGCCGCTAATTCAGTGCCACCTAAATTCGAAAGCTGTTCTGCATGTATTTTTACGGGTAAATTCGCCTGTTTAGCAGCCTGAAAAACCTTTTCAGTTTGCACTTTAGAAAAACCAATATGTTCACAAAACACATCCACAGCATCAGCGAGCTTTTCTTGTGAAACTTTCGGCAGCATCTCTTTGCAAACAAGTTCAACATATTCATCAGGCATGTTTTTATATTCAACAGGTAACGCATGAGCGCCAAGAAACGTGCGTTTTACGGTAACAGGTAAATGCTTCGCAAGCGCTGTAGCCACCCTTAGCATTTTTATTTCATTTTCAGTATCTAAACCATAACCCGATTTGATTTCGACGGTGGTGACACCTTCGTTATGTAGTGCTTTTAGTCGGGGTAATGCACTATTAAGCAATTGTTCTTCAGAAGCTATTCTTGTTGCAGATACGGTAGAAACAATACCACCGCCAGCATTAGCAATTTGTTCATAACTCGCACCTTGTAAGCGCATTTCAAATTCATTGGCACGGTTTCCGCCGTAAACCAAGTGAGTATGACAGTCTATTAACCCTGGCGTTAACCATTGATCATGGCCATCGATGACATCTACATTATTGACGTCATAAGCAGGTAAGCTTTCCATCGTACCAAGCCATGCAATTTTCCCTTGTGCGATCGCCAAAGCTGCATTTTTTATTTCGCCATAGTTTTCGCCACCTTGTGACATCGTGGCAATATTTACATGGATAAAAAGGGTTTGCCAACTCGCAACATTAAAGCTCATAACATTCTCAACAATACATTTTTAATTGTCGCAACTCTAACGAATAAACAAAGACATTGCAAACTTGTATATACAACTATTGACCCATTCAATAAAACATGAGATTGTATATACAAGATATAGTTCTACTATTAATTTACAGTGTTTAGGTGAAGCCATCATGAGTCAAGCAAAAGCCGCTAAGTTTACCGTCATAAAAGAGCATATCTGCCAAAATATTGAATCAGGTGTTTGGCAGCAACATAGCAAAGTTCCTTCAGAAAATGAACTTGCTGAGCAATTTTCAGTGAGTCGTATGACCGCAAGAAGAGCTTTACAAGAACTAACGGAACAAGGTTTGTTAGTACGTACTCAAGGTGCGGGTACTTTTGTTGCTACATTTAAATCACAATCATCTGTGTTAGAAATTCGGAATATCGCTGATGAAATAGGCGAACGTGGACACGAACATCAGGCAATGCAACTTCAATTAACCACCGTTGATGTAACCGAAGAACTTGCAATACTGCTAGGCATGAAACAAGGAGAACGTGCATTCTACTCTGAAGTGTTACATCTTGAAAATAAACAACCTATTCAACTCGAACAACGGTTTGTTAACCCACGATTAGTGCCTGAATACTTATTGCAAGACTTCGCTAACATTACACCACATGAATATTTATCAAATGAAGCGCCTTTAACAGAGGCAACACACGAAATAGAAGCAGTACTTGCTGCACCAGAAAACTGCACATTACTCGAAATAGCACCAAGCACCCCTTGCTTACAAGTAAAGCGTCGTACTTGGTCAAGTCAAGGCGTAGTGAGCTTAGCAACATTAACGGCACCTGGTGATAAATATCGCCTTGGCAGCCATTTAACTTTTTAACGCACTCAATCGTTTGGAAAAAACCATGACTATCGACAATAGATTAGATACTACTCGAAAAATTCGTGCTGCACGTGGCAGTGAAATAACCGCAAAAAGCTGGTTAACTGAAGCAGCAAAACGCATGCTAATGAATAACTTAGATGATGAAGTTGCCGAACATCCACAATCATTAGTTGTGTATGGTGGAATTGGCCGCGCTGCTCGTGATTGGCAATGTTATGACAAAATTGTAGAAACGTTAGACCGCCTTGAAGATGATGAAACCTTACTGGTGCAATCTGGCAAACCAGTCGGTGTTTTTCGCACCCATGCTGATGCACCTAGAGTGCTTATTGCAAACTCGAATCTTGTACCTAATTGGGGCAATTGGGAGCACTTCAATGAGTTAGATAAACAAGGCTTGATGATGTATGGCCAGATGACCGCTGGTTCATGGATTTACATCGGCTCTCAAGGGATTGTTCAAGGAACCTATGAAACCTTTGTTGCGATGGCTAAACAGCACTTTAATGGTGATGCAACCGGGAAATGGGTATTAACTGGTGGTTTAGGTGGCATGGGTGGTGCACAACCGCTTGCTGCAACCATGGCTGGTTTTTCCGCGCTTGTTGTTGAATGTGATGAATCACGCATCGACTTCCGCTTGAATACTCGATATGTTGATGTAAAAGCAACAGACTTAGATGAAGCATTGTCGATCATCAATAACGCTTGTGCAAAAGGCGAAGCAATCTCAGTAGGCTTAGTTGGTAATGCAGCAGACGTTTATCCTGAATTAGTTAAACGTGGCATTACCCCTGATGTTGTCACCGATCAAACATCTGCTCATGACCCACTAAATGGCTATCTTCCACAAGGTTGGAGCATGGAATATGCCGCTGAAATGCGTCAAAAAGATGAAGCAGCCGTTGTAAAAGCGGCGAAATTATCGATGGCCGTTCAAGTACAAGCAATGTTAGCCATGCAATCTGCAGGCGCTGCGACTACCGATTACGGAAACAACATTCGTCAAATGGCACTTGAGGAAGGCGTCAAGAATGCCTTTGATTTTCCTGGTTTTGTACCTGCCTATATACGACCTTTATTCTGTGAAGGTATTGGCCCATTCCGTTGGGTTGCATTATCTGGTGATCCTGAAGATATTTACAAAACAGATCAAAAAGTAAAAGAATTAATTCCCAATGACCCTCATTTACATAACTGGTTGGATATGGCGCGAGAGCGTATTGCTTTTCAAGGTTTGCCCGCTAGGATCTGCTGGGTTGGTTTGAAAGATCGCGCTCGTCTTGCTGTTGCTTTCAATGAAATGGTAAAAAATGGTGAACTTAAAGCCCCTGTTGTTATTGGTCGAGATCACTTAGATTCAGGCTCTGTTGCATCTCCAAATCGTGAAACAGAGAGTATGATGGACGGTTCAGATGCCGTTTCAGACTGGCCATTATTAAACGCATTATTATCCACTTCGGGGGGCGCTACTTGGGTAAGTTTACATCATGGTGGTGGTGTAGGCATGGGCTTTAGCCAACATGCTGGTGTTGTTATCGTTGCTGACGGTACAGACGCAGCAGAAAAACGTATCGCTCGTGTTTTATGGAATGATCCTGGTACCGGTGTCATGCGTCATGCTGACGCTGGCTATGACATTGCGATAAATTGTGCAAAAGAACAAGGCCTAGATCTACCCATGGTTGATGGCGCAAACGGTAAGAGAGGAGCTTAATCATGAATCAATTAACCATAGTGCCAGGTCAGCTAACATTAACAGCACTACGTGCAGTAAGCCGTTATGATGGTATTGAGTATGCATTAGACGAAAGTGCCTTTGACAACATCAATAAAAGTGCCGCGGCAGTACAAGAAGTTATAGAGAAAAATCAAGTCGTATACGGTATCAACACTGGCTTTGGCTTGTTAGCAAATACCCGCATCAAAAAAGATGAGTTAGAACTTTTACAACGTTCTATTGTTTTATCTCATTCTGCCGGTTTTGGCGAATACATGGAAGATGCTACTGTTCGTTTAATGATGGTCTTGAAAATTAATTCATTAGCTCGTGGCTTTTCAGGCATTAGACTAGAGGTGATTCAAGCGTTAATTACATTACTCAATGCTGAGGTTTACCCGTGTGTACCTAAGAAGGGTTCTGTTGGTGCCTCTGGAGACCTGGCACCATTGTCTCACATGGTGCTACCTTTATTAGGTGAAGGAGAAATGTCTTATCAAGATCAAGTAATTTCAGCTAAAGAAGGATTAGAAATTGCTGGTTTACAACCTATTACACTTGCAGCTAAAGAAGGTTTAGCGCTATTAAATGGCACACAAGCATCGACTACATTTGCTTTGGAAGGGTTATTTTTAGCGGAAGATTTATATGCTGCGGGTATAACGATTGGTTCAATGACCGTAGAAGCTGCACTGGGCTCTCGCGCCCCATTTGACGATAGAGTACATCAAGTGCGTGGGCAGCAAGGACAAATTGATGCGGCAACTGCATATCGTCACGTGTTAGGTGATGACTCTCAAATTGGTCAATCTCACTTTGAATGTGAAAAAGTGCAAGACCCATACTCTCTACGCTGCCAGCCACAGGTCATGGGCGCTTGTTTAACACAAATTCGCCAAGCTGCAGACGTATTGTTGGTGGAAGCAAATGGGGTGACTGACAACCCGCTAGTATTTGCTAATGAAGGTGACTTTATTTCTGCTGGCAACTTCCACGCAGAACCTGTTGCAATGGCAGCAGATAACTTAGCACTCGCTATTGCAGAAATTGGTTCGCTATCTGAACGCAGAATGGCATTATTAATTGATGCAAACTTAAGTAAGTTACCACCATTTTTAGTCGAAAATGGCGGGGTTAATTCTGGCTTTATGATCGCACAAGTTACCTCAGCGGCGCTTGCATCGGAAAACAAGTCACTTGCCCACCCGGCATCTGTTGATAGTTTGCCAACCTCTGCTAATCAAGAAGATCATGTATCAATGGCAGCTTTTGCCGGACGTCGACTTACAGATATGGCAGAAAACACCAATGGTGTGCTTGCCGTTGAGTATCTTGCTGCCGCACAAGGCCTTGACTTTAGAGCACCACTGAAAAGCTCAACTGTTATCGAGCAAGCTAAAGCTATTTTACGTGAGTATGTCGCTTATTATGATAAAGACCGTTATTTTGCTCCGGATATTGCTGAAGCATCCGGTATTATTGCTGAAGCAGATTTAAACTCACTTATCCCTCAAGGGATGCTACCCAGCTTTTAAGTTGCTTTAAATAAAATGCAAAAACAAAAGCCGACAAATTGTCGGCTTTTTGGTATGAGTTGCAAACAATTTGTTGTAACCGACTATCACTTGTGTTCGCCCCTATTTTACGGTCGGTGTAACGTATATTCATAAACACTTGATATAGTGACACTTCGTTATCTTAGCTAAAAAAACAATAACGT